>NZ_CM132681.1:4800000-6186881 GCF_053890575.1 Pedobacter sp. NJ-S-72
TCAACTACTGGTTCTTCTGCTGGAATGCTTTCCGGAACTATGGTTTCTATAACTGGAACTGCAGGAGCTGGCTGCTGTGCTCTTTTATCTTCAAGCTCGGCCTGTCTTAGTTGTTCTTTATAAGCTTCTAACTGCTCGTATGCTGCCTGATATAATTTTCTGGCTTGTACTTTAGGGATGTATTCTGTAATGATGTTCTCTCCATGCTGCGGTACACAAATGAATTTAGAACCGAAGATCTCTTCTTTGAAGGATACTACTTTCTTTAATGCTTTTCCAGGAGATGTCCTTGAAGTTCATCGTGATACCAAAGTTTGCGGGCTCACAATAAAAAATGCGTTTATTACTGACTACAATACAATCAGGAAGAAGATTTACTGCGGGTCTTTTTTGTACCGCAAGGTAGATCAGCTCTTCATTGGTCGTTAACATGTCATTCAGCTTACCTAAAACTTTTTCAACAGCTTTAGGATCTTGCTCATCGCTCAAAAATCTATCTATTAAAATCATATTGTTTTATTTTAAGCTCTTAGTCCTTTTCGTAAGAGCGTTTTTCCTTTTTAGTTTCTTCTTTACCAGCCACACAAATAACAAACTCGCCCTTAAGGATATTGTTTTCAAAGTGCGTTTTTTTTTATTTCTACTAATGTTCCTCTAACAGTTTCTTCATACATTTTAGTCAATTCCCTGCTTACGGAAGCTTGTCTTTCCTCACCAAAAAACTGGGCAAACTCTTCGAGTGTTTTTAATAAGCGGTGCGGCTCTCATAAAGGACGATTGTTCTTTCTTCGTCCGCAAGTTTCTTCATACGGGTTTGTCTGCCTTTTTTAACAGGCAGGAAACCTTCAAATACGAATGCATCTGTTGGTAAGCCAGAGTTGACCAATGCCGGTACGAAGGCAGTTGCACCCGGTAAGCATTCTACAGGTAAATCATTTTTTAACACTTCTCTGACCAGGAAAAAGCCGGGATCGGAGATTGCAGGTGTTCCTGCATCCGAGATTAGTGCTACATTTTTACCTTCCTTTAGAAATTTGATAATCTCTGAAGTAGCCTTATGCTCATTATGCTGATGATGTGAGTAGGCCTTTTTATCAATGCCAAAATGCTTCAGTAAAGGGGCACTTGTACGGGTATCTTCTGCCAGAATAACATCTGCTTCCTTTAAAACGCGGACAGCCCTGAAAGTCATATCTTCAAGATTACCGATTGGTGTAGGAACCAGAAATAGTTTACCGCCCATAATATTCTCCAAACTCTTGTTATATTTGTTAAAAAAATTAAATAATGCTGCAAGTTAACTATATCCGCGAAAATAGAGAGAAAGTTTTAGAACGCTTAGGCGTCCGTAATTTCAAGCAACCTGAACTGGTTGATGAAATTATCAAATTAGATGAAGAACGCAGACAGACTCAAACTTCGCTGGATAACCTATCCGCTATCGCCAATGCCAATGCCAAACAAGTTGGTGAACTGATGCGAAATGGTAAAAAAGAGGAGGCTGAGGCAGTTAAAGCAGAGACTACTTCTAACAAAGAACATATCAAAACGCTGTCTGACCAATTGAATGTGGTAGAACAGCATTTATACAATGCATTAGTACAATTACCTAATTTACCCGGGGAGTTGGTTCCTGCGGGTGCTACACCAGAAGAAAACGAGGTTGTATTGACACATGGAGCTCCGGCAGAACTACATGGTAAAGCTTTACCACACTGGGAACTGACTGCGAAATATGACATTATAGATTTTGAACTGGGTACTAAAATTACCGGTGCAGGTTTTCCAGTATATAAAGGTAAAGGAGCACGTTTACAGCGTGCCCTGATTAATTTCTTCTTAGACCGTGCTACAGAGCAGGGTTACAGAGAAATGCAGGTGCCTTTGATGATCAACGAAGCTTCTGGTTTTGGAACAGGACAGTTACCTGATAAAGAAGGCCAGATGTATCATTCTACAGTAGATAATCTTTACCTGATCCCTACTGCCGAAGTTCCTGTGACTAACCTTTACCGGGATGTCATTTTAAAAGAAGAAGAATTACCAGTTAAAAATACAGCTTATACGCCCTGTTTCCGCCGTGAAGCAGGATCATACGGCGCGCATGTACGTGGTTTAAACAGACTGCATCAATTTGATAAGGTAGAGCTGGTACAGGTTGTACACCCGGATAAATCATACGAGGTTCTGGAAGAGATGAGTGCTTATGTGCAAGATCTTTTAAAGGATCTTGGTTTACATTTCCGCGTATTGCGTTTGTGGGTGGTGATATGGGCTTTACTTCGGCAATGACTTACGATATGGAAGTGTGGAGTGCAGCACAGCAGCGCTGGCTTGAAGTTTCTTCTGTTTCTAACTTCGAATCTTTTCAGACTAACCGTTTGAAATTAAGATTCAAAGGAAATACAGGGAAAACACAATTGGCACATACTTTAAACGGTAGTGCATTAGCTTTACCACGTATTGTAGCAGCTATTCTGGAAAACTATCAGACAGAAGACGGGATTAACATCCCTGAGGTTTTAGTGAAATATACAGGATTTGACCGTATAGATTAATCCTTAGAAGTTATAAGCAATAAAAAAAGCTGATGCTCCTTTCAGGAATATCAGCTTTTTTATGTGAGTTTGTCTTGTGTTTGATTACAAGATCAGGATCAATAATAAGATAATGATGATAATTGCACCAACAGAAAGATAGACACCTCCACCCATAGCGCGGGCTTGTTTTTTCATTGTTCTAAGTTCCTTGCGCAATTCTCTTTTTCTCTGCTCTGGATAGATTAGACTTATCCATTGCTCTGATTTCTTCAACCCTGTTAGTAATTCTTTCTAACTGAACTTTTTGTTCAGTAGTCATTTCAACTTTGTCTTTAACTGTGGCAGCAGAGACAGTGTTAGCACTTAATCCTAAGACAAAGATTAGCAGAAAAGAGTAGATTAATTTTTTCATGGTTATAAATTTAAATTGAGTGGGTTTGACAGATTAACAGCATAACAAAAAACCTACCAAATTGTTGGTAGGTTTCGTTTGAATAGTATTAGTGTTTGATTGATAGCTATTTAGCTGAAGCACTAGCAGTCGTATTCATAAGCTGTATACGATTCATTCACATGAAATGTATACAGTAGTAGTCATTATTTAATTTCGAAAACTGTGTTCATCACATAGCTTAACTTAATTTTTTTGAAGTCAATCTCAGGAGCACTACCAGCAGAATCTTCTGCCATAGCAGATTTCATCATCATACCGCTTGCACGGTAAACAGGATAGGATAGTTTTCATTATTTTGTTCCTGAATATCAATTACACCACCTAACTGGTTTCCTAAAGCTTCAACTAAATAAGTTGCTTTTGTTTTTGCAGCCTGTAGTGCTTTAATTTTTAATTCTTTCTTTAAAGCTTCAATTTTAGAGTAATCGTAGCTATCAATATTTGTATAAGCTACACCTTTAGGATCTACTGAACCAATGATTTCGTTCCATTTGTTAAGGTCAGTAACCTTAAGGCGGTATTGTTTGCTTACTAAGAAATCAGGATTTTTCTTTTTCTCAGGAGCAGTATTGAAGCTCGATAAGCTGTTGATCATTAAATTTTCTTTGGCGATTCCAGCAGATTGTATCGCGTTGTATAACTGTTTTTCAAGATCAGTAATATCAACTTTCTTTTTGCTGTTACCATCTTTCAGATATTCCTTCAGCGAGATGCTCAAGTAAATAATATCCGGAGTAACTTCCGTTTCAGCGGTTCCGCTAACGGTGATCTTTTGCGTAAATCTACTTGTTGGGCCATAGCGCTAACACTGATTAAAGTAACAAAGGCAAATAATAATAACTTTCTCATAATAATGTTCAATTTGTGTGTATTTACAGATTAGATGTAAAAACCATGCCGATTCCATAACAAAAATGCAGGAATTTTAATTTCCTGCAAATTAAGAATATTCCCGGAGCAAGCCTTTATTTATTTTTTTTCATAAAAAACACCTGAGAATGAGCCCCTTTACGCCTCGGTGGATCGTATTGCAGGCTGATGATCTTCCAATAATTCATTCACAATTGATTATTATTATTTGTCTGGTCATTCAATCAAATTCAACCGGCACTCCACTCAGCAAGCCACTCTGTCATTTTTACATCAACCAACAAACAAACCAGCTGCATTTTCATGAAAAATATCTTTCACGAAAGAGGAGTTTTTTATAAAGCAATCCCCAGACGTGAAATCAAAAACAGTGTGTATAGTTTTCTGGCATCAGGGCCCTCGCAGAGGGAACGTAGCCAGAAAACTATACACACTGTTTTTGATCCCCGTCCTTCAGCACAAAAAAAGGCCTCCTCTTTCGAGAAAGCCTTTTAAATGAATTAAAATCAGCTAGTCTTCTACTACCTCATTATTTGGCCCAATCTCTTCCTTAACCTCTTCCTTGAAATATTTTTTCTGGAAGATAAGAATAGCGATTACCCCAACAGATATGGCAGCATCCGCGACGTTAAAAACCGGTCTGAAGAAAATGTAGTCTTCCCCGCCCCATACAGGCACCCATTTAGGAAAGACGCCCTCCATTATCGGAAAGTAGAACATATCCACTACGCGGCCATGAAACAGCGATGAATAGCCGTATATCTTACCATAAGCAACAGAGTCAATAATGTTCCCCAATGCACCGGCAAAGATCAATGCCACATTCAATACCAGTCCTCTGTGATATTTGTGTTTAACCAGGTAGTACAGACCATATCCGATCGCTGCAATCGCTGCAACCGCAGCTATTCTGAATAATGATAAAGCCAGTTTCCCAAATTCACCACCAAATTCCATTCCGAAGGCCATTCCATTATTCTCCGTAAAATGTATAATGAACCAGTTTCCAATAATCTTGAATTCCTGGCCGATATACATATTAGTTTTAATCCAGGTTTTCAACACCTGATCCACAAGGAGGACAAGGAAGATAACCAGCAAAGGTTTAGAATAGCCTTTCATTATGCTTGCTTCAATTTTGCTTCCATGCTTAAAGTTGCATGAGGTACAGCGCGTAAACGTTCTTTCTGGATTAGTTTACCAGTTTCACGGCAGATGCCATAAGTTTTGTTTTCTATACGTACCAGTGCAGCCTCTAAATTCTCGATGAATTTTTTCTGACGTGCAGCTAATTGATTTAATTGTTCTTTTTCCAACGTGGCTGACCCATCTTCCAAAGTCTTGTAAGTACCTGAAGTATCTTCAGTACCATTAGAGTTCGGGCTGCTTAAAGAATTCGTTAAGTTGAGAAATTCCTCTCTCTCTCGCCATACGCAGTTTATCCTGGATCAGTTCTTTGAATTCTTGTAGCTCGTTATCTGAGTAACGGGTTTTTGTAGGTTTTTCCATATTAATTATTGTTTTGCAATCAGAATCAGCAGTTCAACTTCATCGATTACGATTTTGTTTCCTTTATCTAAATTAGTTATCAAATTAATATCATCCGCCAATATTTCAGCGCAAATGTATGTTTTATTCTGTGCTACCGCGCCGGAGATCAAATTATGATTTTGTAAACTCACGGTAATGCGATCAGTCACTTCAAAATTAAGTTCTTTTCTTAAATTCTGGATTCTGTTGATCAATTCACGTGATAAACCTTCCTCTTTTAACTCTTCAGTTATGGTAACGTCAAGAGCAACAGTAAGGTTACCAAGATTTGTTACTTGCCACCCAGGGATGTCTTCAGCAATGATTTCAACATCTTCCAGCAAAATCACATAGCTCGTCTCCGGCACAAGATAAGAACCTTCTGCTTCAAATTTGCTTAAATCTTCCTGACTCATGCCGGTAATTGTCTCAGCCACCGATTTCATATCTTTACCAACCTTTGGCCCAAGAGCCTTGAAATTAGGTTTGATCTTTTTCTTGATGAAACCAGCCGCGTCAGTAATATATTCAATATCCTTGATATTCGTTTCTGACAGGATAATTTCTTTAACAAGTTCCACTCTCTCTTTGAAAGTTTTGTCCAGTACCGGTACTAATATTTTGGCCAGAGGCTGACGTACATTGATACTTGATTTCTTTCTTAACGAAAGGGCCATTGAAGAAATATTCTGTGCCAGTTCCATGCGCTCATTTAATTCTGTATCAATCAGTGAAGTATCACCTTCTTTCCACAAACTCAAATGTACAGACTGTTCTGCAGTTTTTTTATTGACTGATAAGTTCTGGTATAACCAATCTGCAAAGAAAGGAGCAACCGGAGACATTAACTGAGATACACTCATTAAACAAGTGTACAGCGTCTCTAAGCAGCCTTTTTATCGTCAGTCATTTCTCCTTTCCAGAAGCGGCGGCGTGACAAACGGATATACCAGTTACTTAAATGCTCATCTACAAAAGTCTGAATAGCTCTCGCTGCTTTCGTTGGCTCATAAGTATTATAACTTTCATCCACCTCATTGATCAGGTTCTGTAACAGCGATAAAATCCATCTGTCCAGTTCAGAACGATCTTTTACAGGCGTTTCATTGCTTTCGTCAATCTCAAACTTATCGATATTCGCATATAAAGCGAAGAAAGCATAAGTGTTATACAGTGTACCAAAGAACTTACGTCTTACTTCATCCAGACCTTCGGTATTGAACTTCAGGTTGTCCCATGGAGATGCATTACTGATCATATACCATCTGGTTGCATCAGCACTGTAAGTATCGATGGTATGGAAAGGGTCAACGCCATTGCCTAAACGCTTAGACATTTTGTTGCCGTTTTTATCCAGTACCAATCCATTGGAAACTACATTTTTATAAGCAATACCTTTATTGCCGATACGCTCATTGATCGCTTTGATCTCGTCGCTGGTTTCGCTTAACATGACGGCAATCGCATGTAAAGTAAAGAACCATCCGCGTGTCTGATCTACACCTTCAGCGATAAAATCTGCAGGATAAGCATTTTCAAACTCTTCTTTATTTTCAAAAGGGAAATGCCATTGTGCATAAGGCATTGCACCACTATCAAACCATACATCAATCAGATCCAGTTCGCGGGTCATTTTCTCACCTTTTGAAGAAGTTAAGATGACATCATCCACAAAAGGACGGTGCATATCTTTCAATTCAAAAGCAGCTTCCATGAAACCAGCGTCAACAGATTTTTTGATCTCTGCATTCAGTTCAGCGATAGAGCCGATACATTTTTCTTCCGTTCCATCCTGAGTTCTCCAGATTGGTAAAGGAGTTCCCCAATAACGGGAGCGTGATAAATTCCAGTCTACCAGGTTTTCCAGCCAGTTTCCAAAACGGCCTGTTCCTGTAGCTTCCGGTTTCCAGTTAATAGTTTTATTCAATGCTACCATTTTATCTTTAACAGCAGTTGTTTTAATAAACCAGCTGTCAAGAGGGTAATATAAAATAGGTTTGTCAGTTCTCCAGCAATGCGGATAGCTGTGTTCGTATTTTTTTACGTCAAATGCTTTGTTGTCTTCTTTCAGTTTAATTGCAATCAGGACGTCCGTAGGCTTGAAATCAGCCGCTTTACGTTCCTCATCACTATAGTATTCTTCTTTTACATAATAACCGGCAAAATCAGTGACTTCGTCCACAAATTTACCCTGTTTATTCACTAAAGGAAGTTCATTGCCCTGTTCATCTTTAACCATGACATAAGGCATGTCATTTTCTTTTACTACACGAAAATCGTCCGCTCCGAATACAGCGGCAAGATGCACGATACCAGTACCATCTTCTGTGGTCACGTAATCTGCAGGTATCACACGGAAAGCCTTTGCTTCTAATTCGGCATTAGTCACATAAGGCATCAGCTGGTGATAGTTCAAACCAACAAGGTCTTTACCTGTAAACTCAGCTGTGATCGTCCACGGAATCAGTTTGTCACCACCTTTGTAATCTTCAAAAGAAAGGTCTTTAGCCTCAGCTTTGAAATGTTTTCCAACCAGGTCTTTAGCTAATATTACACTAACAGGCAGGAAAGTATATTGATTGAAAGTCTTAACTTTTACATAATTTATTTTCGAGCCAACTGCTAGTGCACCATTCGACGGTAAAGTCCATGGTGTAGTTGTCCATGCAATAAAGGCTGTTTCTTCTGTATCGTTTTCAAATAATAAAGACATTGCCGGGTGCTGCTGCTCTTTTTTAATAGCGAACTGTGCAGTGATCGAAGTATCTTTCAGCATTTTATACGTACCTGGCTGGTTTAGTTCATGTGAACTTAAGCCCGTTCCCGCAGCAGGAGAATACGGCTGTACTGTATATCCTTTGTATAAAAGCCCTTTATCATAAAAGGTCTTTTAAGATCCACCAAAGAGACTCAATATATTCGTTTTCGTAAGTGATATAAGGTTTCTCCAGGTCTACCCAGTAACCCATTTTCTCAGTAAGGTCATTCCATATATCGGTATAACGCATTACTTCTTCACGGCACGCCGCATTGTATTCTTCAACAGTGATTTTAACCCCGATATCAACTTTAGTGATACCCAGTTTCTTTTCTACAGCAAGCTCAATAGGTAAACCATGTGTATCCCATCCACCTTTACGTTTCACCTGGAAGCCTTTAAGGGTTTTTGTAACGACAGAAAATATCTTTAATAGCACGAGCCATGACATGGTGAATACCAGGCATGCCGTTAGCTGAAGGCGGGCCTTCATAAAAAGTAAATGGGTTGGACTTCGGACGAGAAGAAATACTTTTTTCAAATATATTTTCTGCCTTCCAAAACTCCAGTATCTCTTCGCCTATCTTAGGTAGTTCTAATTGTTTAAATTCCCTATACATCAATCCATATCTTAAAAAAAATGAGGATGCAAAGTTAAGTATTAAGAATTAAAAAAAGGTAGATATAAAGGAAATACATTGATCTTCAAAAACTTAAATTGGTTTGGTTTTTGATGATCATACTTAAACAGTTTTTTAACTGACATAAATTAACAACATCAATCTCAAAGTTATGATCAAAGTAATGAAACTTCAAAGGGCGGTAATCGCCATAATTCTAGCTATAATCGCGCTTGTCGCTTATATCATTCTGAGTGCTAACGGGGTTGTATGGAGCAAATATGTGCTGGAAACATCCGGCTTATTCCTGATGCTGGGCGCACTTCTTTTTCTTTATCCTATATTATTTGCAAGAAAAGATAAAGAAGGATGTGTCGAACTTGATCCTGATGCACCAGTTGAAACTGCGAAACCTGTCGAAGATTGAGAAAGTCTATATATAAAAAAAATGGCTGTATCTTAAAAAGTACAGCCATTTCTTATTCGTGAGGATTTTATAATCCCAGTTTTTCTTTTTCTTCTTTCTTTAGTTAGTGCTTTTTTGGCAGTACAAGGCTAACCGTGTTAATGGCAAAATAAGGTTCAGAAACTTGTATATAGCCCTTGAACGGGCCTACTTCACCCCATGAGTTTTTAACTTTAAAAAAGTATTTTCCATCTGCTGATTGCTCCAGACCAATAAGGTGCATTAAGTGATCATCCTGTGTAGTTAAATCTTCATATAGCTGCTGACGCAATTCAGGAGTATAAGTCTTTTCTTTTATAGCCGGATTCAATACAGGTAATTTAGCATCAGCAGTATCTGCAAATAAGATCGCATAACCTTTTTTCTGCTGGAAGTTTTTATTGCTCACATCTGCATCCCACATGACAGTATATCCGTCTTTTACAGCTGTTTTAGTCATATTAATCATTTCTTCCAGAGGCAGGTTGTAAAAAGATCCGTTTGCAAAATTATCAGGAGCTTCCAGAATGAACGGAGCATAATAAGGATGATGTGTAAACGACGTGATGTTTACATAGTCATTCGCGTCAAACTTTAGTACTTCTTTAGCAAAAGTCTGTGGGGTATAGTTTTTTCCTTTATAATCAAAATTCGCTGGCGGATTACCAATTTTCTGATTCAGGATCTGCTCAAAACCCTTTAACCAGTTTGCAGCTAAAGGACGGTGTTTTAATACTTCATCAAGATAGTTTTTAAGTGTATCTGCTAAACCTCTGTGATCAGGGATCTCACCGGTTACTCCCTGGAAAGCCTCTTGCGGCACTGCGCCATAACGGGAAATACCACGGATCAGGTCATGACCAAGGCCACCTTCACTAAACTGTGCTTTGCCTTCACGTAAAATATAGTTTTTTGCTTTTTCTACGTAGATGTTACGTGCAATGTACATTTCAGAAAGATTAAATTCTCCTAATCCTTTACGCAGTTCTTCGGACTCGACAAGAGAAGTAGCAGAATAATTCCAGCAGGTTCCTGATTGTCCCTGATTCTTAACTGCTGTAGCAGCATTGACTTTAATGGGTTTTAAAGTGGCTTCCTGCGCTTGTGCAGAGAAGATTGCGCCTAATCCAAAGGCTATAAAGAGAATTCTTTTCATTATGTTAATAATTTTAGCTGCGATTACGGATTGTTTTAGAAGGCCTAAAATAAAAAAAATACCGGGCATAAAAGAGACCGTATCGTTTAAAATACAGTCTCTTTTATGAGCGGTTTAAAAATGAGCTATAAACAAACTTCAACAGTTGGTTGTTACTTGCCTGTAAATAATTTCATAATTTTTTTGAAAATTTCAGTATTAGAATAAGTACCAGTAAAATCACCAGAACGCGGACCGTATGCATAAACAGGTACCATAATATTGGTATGATCGTTTGTACTGAACTCTCCCTGAATTCTGCCTTCAGCAGCAGAAGCATCCAGTAAAGTAAGCCCGCCGGTTTCATGGTCAGCTGTGATTAAAACCAGCGTTTCACCATCCTGATCTGCAAAACGTAAAGCCTCAGCTACTGTTTTATCAAAATCATGTAATTCAGTTACTACATATTTTAGATCATTTAGATGGCCTCCGTAATCAATCTGAGCACCCTCAGTCATTACAAAAAATCCCTTTTTATTAGCTGATAACAACTTGATCGTATGTTTTAAAGATTGAGCAAGCATATCGCCTCTGCCGTCTTTTACAGGGCGGGTTGCCGAATCCGGTAATAAAACCAATTGTTTGCCACTAGTTTTTTGTTGGAAATCTGAGAGCGATTTATTTAAAGTATAACCTTTGTTCTCTAACTTTTTTATTAAACCAGCATCCGGATTCTGAAAAAAGCTTTTCTGATTAGAACCAACCAGAATATCTACATGACTATCCAGAAAATCCTTCGCAATAGCTTCACTATAAGAACGATCTAACTGATGTGCATAAAAAACAGCTGGAGTAGCATCGGTAATATCGCCAACACTGATAATGCCGCTTTTCAAACCATAAGTTGCTAAAGTGTCTACCAGGTTAGTCGTTTTTTTTATCATCCGGGCCCATCCCGATATAACGGTTATTTGTTTTTTTCTCACCCATGGCAATAGCCGATCCACCTGCCGCAGAATCTGTATTTCCCGAATTAGCAGCTGCGGTTTGTGAAAAACCGCTATTACGCAGCATCGTGATATTCAGGTTTCCATGATTAGCAATCCATCCCGCATGAATCTGAGCTAAACCCATTCCGTCACCAATCAGCAGGATGATGTTTTTAACTTTTTTATTTGAACCATCCGATTTATAAGTCGGCTGATAAACAGGATAAGCAACCGGGTTCGTATAAGTCAGTTTATCCTTACGTAAATAGAATTCGTGCAATTTTTCAGGTACATCAGTATTGATCCAGTCTACCCCGAATTTCTCCAGTTCTACCCAGGTATTCGGACTATCCTGGCTTGCCCAGAAGCGAAAAGGCTTACCTTTTTGATGCGCATCCTCAATTACCTTTTTCAGCTTCTCTGTATCAATCTCTGTAGGCGTTCCTTTACCATTCCAAACCGTATAGTTCTTTAAATCTTCACTGATCATGGCTACCCGCTCCAATTGTTCATTTGTATAAACAGTTGTAGGGCGGCCATCAAAAGAGATCAAAGCAGGATAGTTTTTAAAGTTATCCGGTATTGGCATATCCCCGCTGATCACGATACTTACCGCATCAGGGTTAACCGGTTTGTTTACCATATCCTGGAAAGGTTTTAATTCTTTCAGTAATTGGGGTAAAACATGCTGATAATCTTCTTTAACATCAATAACCAGTTGTAACTTTAATTTAGGGTCAGCATAAGGGTGATTCCCGTTTTGTTTATACAACTTGTAAAGCGGTTCCAGATATTGTTTTAAAAGTGTCGCTTCCGGCTTGATCTCTTTTAATTCATGCGCCACATATAATTGACCATTCTTCAAAAAGACATCGGCTTCAATAGATCCCATGCCCGCATAATAAGCGCGGAGCAAAGGGATATTTTGTTTATAATCATTGTGGCTATGTCCTGAATTAAATGATAAAGACTGTTGTGCCTGTACATTCACAGCCATTAGCAGCAGTGCAAAAAAGGAATAACGCGATAGTTTTTTCATGTGCTTAAATTTATTCATTTACCAGCCAGCATTTTGTGTAATTACACCACCGCTGTTATCAATTTCTTTTTGTGGAACAGCCCATACATCATGTACCTGTGGATTAAATCTTCTTGCAGGCCATACTATAACTCCGCTGAATCCATGTGCAGGTTGCGCATAAGCAGCCTCGGCATCTCCCCAGCGTACCATATCACGGTGTCTGTCTGCCCATTCACCCGCCAGCTCACTACGACGTTCTCTTTTAAGATCAGCCAGTGTCATTCCGTTTACAGCAGCAAGTTTTGCGCGTACACGAATCCTGTTTAATTCTTTATCACCAGCTCCGGCACCACGCTGCATAATCGCCGCTTCTGCTTTAATGAGTAAAACTTCTGCAAAACGTAGTAGTGGAAGATTTAGATCTGAGTCGGGTGATCGCCGCTTTGGCTGATATGTTTACCTACCGGATCGGCAAAACTAAACGGGTCCATATATTTTCTGAACTGGAAGCCAGATAAACTGTTGATAGACGAATAGACGTTGTCTTCGCCAAAGAACATAAAGTGATCGCCAGGTTTTAAGATGGTTGCCTCACGGCGGATGTCACCTGCCTGATAAGAATCATATAATTCTTTAGTTGGTACATAATAGCCCCAGCCATTGTATTTTCCCCATCCTTTATTTTCAAGCATTACACCCGGAAGGATACTTCCCCAGCCACCTGCACCTGCAGGAGTAGAAACTGCCGACCAGATATATTCCGGGCCCCAGTTGTTTGTTGCTTTGAAGACATCAGCAAAGTTTGGCATCAGGTCACGTTTTCCGAAATTGATAACAGAATCTGCATATTTTTCTGCATTAGCATAGTCTTTTTTATATAAGAAAGCTTTAGATAATACTGCCCATGCTGCTACCTTATGCGGAGGCCCATAATCTACTGCACCCAGCTGATCAAAATAAGGAAGATAATTTGCTGCCTGCTGTAATTCGCTGATCAGATAATCATAATTCAGATTAACATTTGCTGCTCTTGGTGTCGGGTTAGGATCGTCCATATTGGCTCTGCCAACAATAGGAACCCCAGCTTTGGCATTACCATAATTAGAGGCTAACTGGAAATACATATATCCGCTGGTAAAGTAAGCTTCTCCGATTAGTCTCTTTTTTAAGTTAGCATCCATTTCAATCGCAGGAACGTAACGGATTACATCATTAGCTCTTTTAATGGTTGCATATCTCATTTTCCATTGTCCTTCGGTATAATCTCCACCAATATAAGCAGAGTTGAAGTCTCTTACATTATCGCCCTGAGCCTTTACGCGCCCGGTAATCATGTCATCACTTGCATTGATGAACCAGAAGAAACCACGGCCGTAGAAGTTTTCGTCATCATAAAGGTCATACATGGCATTTGCACCTTTTACTGCATCGGTACTGGTTTTCCAGAAGTTACCTTTTGAAGGTGCGCCTTCGGGCGTGATATCTAATTGTTTTTTACAAGAGCTGATCGTTACAAGGGTTAAACCAGCTATGAATATGTGGAGTAAATTCGTTTTCATTATCGTTGATTAAATACGGGTTATAAATTAAGACTTGCACCAAACAGGAATGTTCTTGCTTGTGGGTAACGGCCTACATCTACTCCATACTGATCCATTCCTACTTCTGGGTCGAAACCAGAGTAATTAGTAATGGTGAACAGGTTATTAGAAGTTACATAAAGACGCAGATTACTGATTTTAGCAGTTTTCAAAAGATCTTTGGAGAATGTGTAACCTAGTGTAGCACTTTTTAATCTTAAATAAGAGCCGCTTTCCAGGTAAAAATCTGAAGTCGTAGAGAAATTGCCATTTGCATCACTTGCCGAAATACGTGGTAAACTACTTCCTGTATTGGTTGGGCTCCATGCATCTAACACACCTTTCAGCAGGTTGTAATTCTGACCGCTACCTGCATTCAATCCTGTATATTTTAGTGCGTTGAAAAGTTTGTTCCCTTTCACACCCTGAGCAAATAAGTTCAGATCAAAACCTTTGTAGCTTGCATTGAAACTAAATCCGTAAGAGAAATCCGGATAAGCACTGCCTCTGAATACGCGGTCATTGTTATCGATTTTACCATCATTATTGCTATCTGCAAAACGGAAATCTCCAGCTTTTGCATTTGGCTGAATCATATTTCCACTTGCATTTTTATAACTCTTAGCTTCTGCATCTGACTGGAAAATACCATCAGTTTGTATTACGTAATAAGAATATAATGGTTCACCAACTTGTAAACGAACCGGGGTCAGTGTACCACGAACATTAAAATCTACTGCCTGACTGGTCAGGCCTGCTGGTAAAGAAACCAGGTTGTTATTCATTTTAGTGAAGGTTGCATTAATACTGTATTGGAAAGCCGCTTCCGGTTTATTGTTGTAATTTAATCCAATCAACTTCAATTCCTTTATCTCTTGATAAACCGCCATTTTTCCATTGTCCGTCAACACCAGTAGTTCCTGATAAAGGCTGATAGATTAACATATCCTTAGTATCCTTAATGAAATAATCAGCAACCAGGCTCAGCCTGTTTTTGAATACGCTTAAATCCAGACCAATATTTGTCTGTTTAGATTTAGCCCAGGTTAATTCAGGGTTTGACAATACATTTTCATAATATCCCTGGTACTGACCCGGATTTAATCCCATGTAAATAGTTGTTTTTTTAAGGGTCGGGTTAACTGCCTGAGCGGTTACACTGGCAAGGTTCCCAAGCAGACCGTAACTACCTCTGATTTTCAGATTGCTGATCCAGTCAATTTTACTCATAAAATCTTCTCTGCTGATTACCCATCCTGCGGATGCAGAATAATAATTAGCAAAACGATTTTGCTTTGCGACCAAAGATGTACCATCTCTTCTTCCAATTAATGAAAGCAGGTATTTGTTTTGTAATCATAATTTGCACGGGCAAAAAACGAAGTCAGAGCTTCTGTAGATACATAACTATCTGGTAAGAATGGGATAGTTGCATTCACCATATAACGGTATTTAGGAGATTCATCATCAAATCCTTGTGCAAAAACAGTCAGATATTCTGCCTGTCTGTTCTGGTAAGAGAAACCGCCGATTGCATTTAAGTGATGTGAACCAAAAAACTTATCATAGGTAAGTACCTGCTCCGCTAACAGGTCATTTGTGTTGTTAGAAGTCTGTGTCAGCTGATTAAAATCAAAGATCTTACCAATTTCAGGAACTTTAGTCTGGAAGGTTTTACTGTTATTAAACGTTTTAGTGAAAGATAAGTTAGAACGGAATTTCAACCCTTTTAACAGATCAAGTTCTGCATAAGGATTAGCCACAATGGTATTTACAGGATTGCTTACATCCAGTCTTTGTAAATAAGCAACCGGATTGATAATATCTCCATAAGCACCGGCATATTTTAAAGGTAAACCTGAAAAACCACCTTCTGGTGTATATGGCGCTACATTTGAAGGATAAAAGATAGCTGATATAATTGCACCTGTATAGGCGCTTTTTGTATTCGCACCATTGATTGTAGGGCTGTTAGAGTTCGATCCGTTTCCATTGGTATAATCGTAGAAAAGATTTTCTCCTACTTTCATCCACGAATTGATACGGTGTTCGGAATTGATACGGAAATTATAGCGGTTGCCATAAGTGTTTAATAACGTTCCTTCTGCCTTACGGTAGTTGAAGCTCAGGTAAAAGCTCGACCTGTCGTTTCCACCGCTTATCCCCATATTGTAATCCTGAATTAATCCTGTTCTGAAAATTTCATCTACCCAGTCTGCGCGGGTAATCTGTCCATCAGGATATTTAATTGCGTCAAAAGCTTCTTTTCTAGGGATCCCTGCATTATCAGCAGCAAGGTTTGAAATGTCAGCAAATTCTTTTGCGTTTAATGATTTAAGTTTTTTCCAGGGCAGTTTGTGTGCCCACCTTTGCATCGAATGTGATATTCAATTTTTGGTTAGCTCCTTTTTTTGTGGTTACCAGAATAACCCCGCCCGAAGCTCTTGCTCCATAAATTGCTGCGGCCCCGTCTTTCAAAACAGAAATAGATTCTATATCATTTGGATTCAGTACTGGTGTGCCATAAAACAGCGATCCATCGATTACATATAAAGGACTTTCTCCGTTGATACCACCCTGACCACGGATATTTACTTTTGCCGTAGCCGTAGGGTCCCCACTTTCATTTACAACAACAACACCGGGTGCTTTTCCTTGTAAAATACTACCGATATCGCTCACTGATCTTGAATTTAATTTATCAAGTGATACTTCTGCTACAGCCCCTGAAACGGTAATTTTCTTTTGTGTACCATAACCTACAACTACAACCTCATTCAGTTGAGAGTTGTCTTCTATCAGCATAATATTAATAGTGCCTTTTCCTTCAATTTTTACCTGTTGTGTTTTATAACCAATCATGGAAAAAATCAAAGAAGATTCTTCAGGTGCAGAAACACTGTATTTTCCATCGGCATTTGTTGTTGTTCCCTGAGTTGTTCCTGATACTTTTACCGATACACCCGGCATAGCCAGTCCGGTAGAATCTTTGACTGTTCCTGAAACCGTACGGTCTGCTTTTTTTACAGGTGCAGGTTTTTTTTTTTTTGATGATCACATAATCACCTTTTTCCAGACACTCAAATCCAAGCTTATGCAACACAAATTCAACTTTTTCATTTTTAAAAGTCTCGTTCAATGCTTGTTTGTTGATGGATAGCTGATCCTGATTGTAAACAAAATGAAGGCCTGTTTTGGCTTCTATTTCTTTCAGAATTGCTTGTTGTGATTTCTCTTTTGTAATTGTTAAGGTTACGGTCGCACGATCTAATTTCTGGGCCATTGTTGCCGAGGCGAACAATGTTCCGCAAAAGGTACAAATGAGCGAGAAGATTAATAATGAATACTTCATGGCTTTTTATAAAGGGCTGTTAACCTCTTATAGGAGGGTGTTTTCATATTGTTAATTGTTTTTAGCGCGTTAATTGAATGATGAATTAAATGTAGAAGCGGGCGCTGATCTGACCGGCGCCGGTTGATGAATGGGGGCTAGCTGTTCATTACTTATAGATTTTAAATGATTTATGATCAGGGGTTGTCTCATATTTAAGATTATATAAACTGGAAATGATTCCAATGATTTCTTCTGGCTGCTGTTTACTGTGGAAGGTTGCTGTGCAGCCGAGGTTTCCAAGAAGGGCAGGGTTCAGGTTAATTTTTATGGTGTAGATATATTCTAGTTTTTGCAATGCCTGCTTCAGGTTTATCCCTTCAAATACAATCCTGGTATCGGGAACAGGAGTCTGGCTGATGATGGCCGTTTCTTTGTTTTTGTCATAAGTAATCTGCTGACCTTTAATCAGGGTTCCGAATACCTGGTTTTTATTTCCGACAGCTACCTTTCCTGTGTTTACCGAGATATTCATGGAGTTGGAAGTTTTAAAGGCGCGGATGGTAAATGAGGTCCCTAATACTTTTGTATAAAGTTTGCCGGGTAGCTGTACAGTAAAGGGGCGTTTTTCTTCATGGGCGATTTTGAAAAATGCTTCTCCTTCTTCAAGGGAAATCTGTCTTAGTGAGGAAGTGAATTTTGCAGGATAGGACAGCCGGCTTGATGGACTCAGGATAACCTCTGAACCGTCACCCAGTCTGATCGTCTTTTTTTCGTTTGGTTTGGTACTCGTTAATAAAGATGCAGCGGGAAGTGTTTTTTGTATAGGGTGGGGAGCGATTTTCCACCAGGCTAAACCAATACTGCAAAGCAGAATTGTTGATGCTGCAATTTGAAGAAAAGAATTTCTCCGGATAAAAGAGATCTTTGGTTTTGCATTCTCATGTATGTGCTGTTGCAGGTTAATCAGCATTCGGCGCTCTATAACTGCTTTCCGGTTTTGACTTAACACCTTGTTCCCCCCCCTTCATAGGAATTGTACCAGTTTTCGACCTGTTCAATTTCTTTTGGGGTAGCTTTAGCGTCTAAATATTTTTTCAGCAGATCTTCTGCAAGCCTTTTATCTTCCATCTACAAACCAGTCAGTTAAAAAGGTAAGTAGTACCGGGTCTGTGTGTTAACGTTAGGTTACGTTTGTGTTAAAAGAAGAATACAGTAAGATAAGCTAATCTTTTCCTGATAATTTTCAACGCTGCGGTAAGCTGGTTCTTTACCGTCTGTATCGACAGGTTGAGTTCTGTGGAGATCTCATTGTTTGATTTTTCCTGTTTCCGGCTCATGGAAAAAATCAGGCGCATCCGTTCTGGAAGCTCTGCTATAGCCTGGTCAAGCTCTTTGTGTATTTCTTTGACTGCTAGATTATTGGTTGCATGGAGAGTAGAGGTGTTGCCCATCAGAGAAAGGAGATCTTCGGTATATTTTTCTTTAGTAAGGTTGGCCTTGAAGTAGTTGATTACCCGATATTTTCACTGATCCCTGAAGATATGCGGCTAATGATTCCCTGATTTCAAGGGTTTCGCGCTTTTCCCATAAGGATATGAAAATATCCTGGGTGATGTCCTGTGCAATGTCTTCTGATCCAATACGTTTGTAGGCAGCATCAAAGACGTGCTCCCAGTGTTTTTTGTAAATAATTTCCATTGCTGTTTGATCGCCTTGTTTTAAGGAAGTGATGAGATCCATAGCTGTGATGGTTATTAGTTTTTTTTTGCAAAAGTAAAGTATTGGTGTTGTCTTAATGTTACGAAAAAAAAACAATCAGATAATATAATGACTACGTTCCCCTGCGGGGCCCTGATGTCATTATATTATCTGATTGTTTTTTTTCGCCAATGTCAGACTGGGGGGTGAGTTGCTGGTTGGTTAGATTGTTATTTGTTAGCGTTGATTTTGCTTTTGCCTGAAAAGGAGAAGTATATACTACTAGCGGTTCGCCTGTTATTGAAGGGGTATTGTCAATAAGTTAAGGTATGAAGTGAAAGAGGTTCAGTTCTATAAGACATTTATGTTGGAAGGGGGTTGGAAGGGCTAATCGCCCTTCCAACCCCCTTCCAACATAAATGTCTTATGCATGTGTCCTATACTGAGATTAGTTTACAGTCATTCTGTACACTTTGTCATACAGGATGTCTGAAGTCTTAAAGTCCGCATTTAACATATTTGCACTGTTTATCTGCCGGGATTTAGGGAGATGATTAAATTTATTTGATAAATTTGGTTCTATAAATAATCAAATATGTTCGCTAAAGAAATCTACCAGGAAAGAAGAAATAAACTTAAGTCAGTGATAGGTGAAGGAATTATCCTTTTGCCGGGAAATGAAGAAAGCGGGATGAATTTCAGGGATAATACTTATCATTTTCGTCAGGATAGTTGTTTCCTTTATTTTACAGGGATCAGCAGACCAGGGCTTTGCCTGGTGATTGATATTGATAATGATCAGGAGATTTTATTTGGGGATGAACTTACAGTAGATGATATTGTATGGACGGGTGCATTGGAGACGATTGAAGCTCAGGCTGAAAAGGCCGGAATTGCCTTTACAAGAAAGAAAACGGAAGTGATCAATGCTTTGGCCGGGAACAGGAAAGTTCATTTTCTGCCGGTTTACAGAGCGGAAACTTCTATGAAACTGATTGATTGGGGATTGACAGGACAACCATCGGTTGAACTGATTAAAGCGATAGTTGCACAGCGGGAAGTCAAAAGTGAACAGGAAATACAGGAGATTGAAAAGGCGGTTCGGATTAGTACCCTGATGCAGTTAAAGGCACAGGAAATTGCACGTCCGGGGCTTTCTGAATTTGAAGTCGCAGCGCAGTTACAGGCGGTGGCTATCGCAAATGGCGGTCAGCTTTCTTTTGCAAGTATCCTTACGGTAAATGGAGAGATTCTTCACAATCATGCAAGTAAGACTATCCTGAAGGACGGACAAATGGTTTTATGTGATTGTGGTGCTGAGAATGATATGTTCTATGCCGGTGACTTAACACGTACTTTTCCGGTTGGTAAATCTTTCACACCATTACAGCAGGATGTTTATAATATTGTTTTAAATGCACAGTTAAAGGCTGTGGAAGCTCTTAAACCAGGAATATTATTTAAGGATGTTCACTTGCTTGCGTGTGAACATTTAGTACAGGGATTAACTGATTTAGGTTTGATGAAAGGCGATCCGAAACAGGCAGTTGCTGAAGGCGCACATACTTTGTTTTTTCAATGCGGTTTAGGCCATATGATGGGACTTGATGTACATGATATGGAAAATCTGGGGGAAGAATACGTAGGGTATACAGCTGAGCTCAAAAAGAGTAAGGATTTTGGTCTAAAATCCCTTCGCTTAGGTAAAGAACTTGAACCAGGTTTTGTCGTTACTGTTGAACCGGGGCTGTATTTTATTCCTGTATTAATTGATTCATGGTCTGCTGAAAATAAACATGCCGAATTTATTAATTATGAAAAAGTGAAGCAGTTTCAGAGATTTTGGTGGAATAAGAATAGAAGATGATTACTTAATTACTACAGCGGGAAGTCGTCTTTTAGGCCCCCCGCTGATTAAGACATTAGAAGAGGTCCATGCTAACCGATAGGGGTTAGAATCGCTGTATAGCCGCCACCAGCGGCCATATCGATATGCAGGGTTTCTCCGGCACTAACTTCTTTACTGATGATCTGATAGTCGGCAGCATGTTTGCCGACATTAATTCCATCTTTTAATATTTCGATCTTATACTTTTTACCTTCCAGGAAAGTCAGGGGGATATCAAAAGCCCTGGCATCCCAGTTGGTCATTCCACCTATGTACCAGTTGTTCCCATTTTTACGGGCTACAACTGCGTATTCTGATATTTTACCTTCCAATGCAATTGTTTTATCCCATATTGTTGGAAAGCGGGCTATGTAATGCGTGTATACAGGCTCTTTTAAGTAGTTGGAAGGATTATCACAGAACATTTGCAGTGGACTATCAAAAGTACGTACATAGAGGTTTGATGCGCTCTTGTCCCTCTGCTTATTGGCGAAGTCATACTTACATGGAATTCATCTTTATTGCTGTTCAGCATAGCACCGGGTGTGTAATCCATCGGTCCTGCCACCATTCTGGTAAAGGGTAAAGTGGTATTGTGAACGGGGGTAATGGTTTCTTCCCATTTATTATTTTCCATTCCTTTGACTCCTTCATAATTGATGACGTTAGGATACTGACGATTTAAACCTACTGGTTTATAAGCTCCATGAAGATCGAGAAGTAATTTACGTTTAGCGGTTTCCAGGGCTGCTCTTTCATAGAAATTGACCATGTACTGATCGGCCCTTGCCATGAAATCTACTTTTATTCCTTTAACGCCCCATTTGACATATTGATCGAGGATGGCGTCCATATTTTGATCCAGAGGTTTCCAAAGTGCCCATAAAATTACGCCTACATTTTTGGCAGTTGCATATTTAACTAGGCCTTCGATATCAAGCTGAGGATTTGGTGCGAGCAGATCTGTTGTTGCCCGTGACCAGCCCTCATCGAGGATGATATATTCCAGACCATAGGCTGAGGCAAAATCGACATAATATTTATACGTTTCAGTATTGATGCCCGCTTTGAAATTAACGCCATATATATTGTTGTCGTTCCACCAGTCCCAGGCTACTTTACCTGGTTTGATCCATGCTGTAGCAGTCAGTACATTTGGTTCTGCGAGTTTATAAACCATTTCATTCTCCAGTAATCCTTTATCAGTTGGACTGATAATAATCGTTCTCCACGGGAATGTTCTGTTTCCTGTTGTTTTAGCATGGTAGTCCGCTTTTTTAACAATGATTTCTGCACGGTCTGAATTTGGTTTTGGTGTTGCCTCCAGGATAACTTTAGGGAAACGGCCCGTAAGTGTTTTAGTGCCTGTTCCATAGAGGAAGAGATTTGGATAGTCGTGAAGATCGGCTTCGGTGACAACCATCTTAGTGCCAGTTGGAGTAGCTATATATAGGGGTAGATAACCATATTGTTCAACAGGGATTTCCTCAAGTTTCATAGGTTTGAAATCACCTTCATAATGTGACTGTAATTCAGGATTATTCTCTTTAGGGAGATAGATCTGGCAATTCTCATTAAAATTGAAAGTCACCTCTTCATAGTTGACTTCAATTGGCTGTGAGCCTAATTCGGTGACGAAGCGATAAGCAACACCATCATTGTAGGCTCTGAACTCTAAGCCATAATTACCTTTCATCTGGAGTTTAAGCTCATTATAGATTTCAGGGATTAGTTTATTACGTACAGGAACAATTGAAACGATAGTTTGATTAACAGATTTACTGATAGCTTTTGAAACGACCGGTATAATACCTGGATTTTTGCCATCCTTTAAAACCATGCTCATTGCACTGGGCTTAATCAGGATTTCCTGATCTTTCATGACTGACCAGGTGATGTTTTTACCAATTGAAATTTTTATGGTTATTTTTTTATCGGGAAGCTTAAAGTGTAGTCTTTTGCGAAGGCTGCGGTTTGTATCAGCAAGGCAAAACATAGAATTTTAATTGTTTTAGACATAGTGAAATTGGTTGTTGATGAGCTGTAAATGATTGGGTTTGTTTTTGGTTTTGCTAAAACCTATTAACGTATTGTGTTGATAGTTAGATAAATATAGTTATTTATCGGAGCTGTCAAAATGTTTTGATAACCTCTGGTCAGGAGGCTGATATTTCCAGGAGAGGCTGGTATATATAAAAGATTTCAGGGTATTGATATGTTCAAAACAATCTCCTAACTTAGACTTGCTTAAACGTTTTACCTTATATAGTAATTGCGGGGGTTTAATTTAAAAGCAACCAAATAATTAAACAACAATTAATCATCTACCAAATTAATTAGTATGAACACAAAATTCAATGCAATCTTAAAAAAGACTGCAATCACTTCGGTGAGTCTTGTTCTTTTAATGGCTTCAGCCTGTAAAAAAGATCAGCCAGTTCAAAAATTCAGATCAAAGTCTTTCAGGGGCTAAAACAGAGGCTATCGGCCAGACAGGCCCGGTTGGGGTTTGTTATGTAGAAGTGAACAGTAATGATATGTTAGAAGTTGGTAAGTATAAGTTAGCGAATGGCAAGCAATTATTTGATATCGGGATAATCTTCGCTGCCAACATTAATTATAATACGACTACACAAAAGGCGGAGCTGTTTTTCAATCCACAGGTAACTAGTGTGCTAAATAATAGAGCAACTAAAATCAAGCCACTTCAGGATAAAGGTATTAAGGTAATGCTGTCTGTTTTGGGTAATCACCAGGGTGCTGGTTTTGCTAATTTCCCTAACCAGGCAGCTGCACAGGCTTTTGCACAGCAATTGAGTGATGCAGTAACGACTTACGGACTGGATGGTATTGATTTTGATGATGAATATTCAGAATATGGTAACAATGGAACGGGACAACCAAATTCAAGTTCTTTCGTATATCTTGTTACTGCTCTTCGTCAGTTAATGCCTAATAAAATTATATCATTTTATAACATTGGCCCATCAGCTTCTAACTTGTCTTATAACGGTGTAACTGTAGGATCTAAAGTGAATTATGCATGGAACCCTTACTATGGTTCATATTCTGTACCTAATATTCCAGGTCTGACTAAAAGCCAGTTAGGCCCCGCTGCAACTGATATTCAGGCAACAAGTGTTTCTACAGCAACAACTAATGCAACTAAAACTGTGAAAGATGGTTATGGTGTTTACTTGTACTATAATCTGACAAGCACTAATAAGGCTACTTATCTGTCCAGTATATCAAAAGCACTTTATGGTGGTCAGGCAACAACTTATACCCCATAGTATTTAATCATATACTACACACCAAAATGAATGAGGGGCGCCAAAAGCGCTCCTTTTTTATGCACTTCTGTTAAGACCCTTATCATCAGAAATAATCATTTTTGTTAAAGAAGGTGGCTTAGCAGATATGCATCTTGAACAAACGTTTGTGTGCAACTTTTGACCGCTAAACAGTCAGACAAATTTAATTCACTATTTTTCAGTTAATTACAAGAATAAATATCGACCTCAATAGAGGTGCTAGCCAGTGATTGTAGCAAAATAAACCTAACCAAGAGCTTTTTTTTACTATTATGTAGCTGGATTATTTGGAGATGCACCGTTGATCAACGAGTCAAATTACGCCAATACCGAAACGGCTAAAAGTTTGCCAGGATCGCCGGTGGCGAAGAATCCGGTATTAACACAAAATTCCGGTTATTAAAAGACGCTTATTTGTTTATATTTATGTTCTGTCAAAAAACGAATTGTTTAAAACAAATTGGCCCTGGTGATCGTAGTAAAAGTATCACAATAAATACTTAGAAATGGATTCAAATCTTAACATTGAAGAATTAGCAATTAATACTGTACGTACCTTATCAATTGATGCTGTACAGAAAGCGAACTCCGGACATCCGGGTATGCCTATGGGTGCTGCACCAATGGGACATGTGCTTTATGCTCATTACATGAAATTTAACCCGAAAAACCCGGATTGGGCAAACAGGGATAGGTTTATTTTATCAGCGGGGCATGGTTGCATGTTACAATACAGCTTATTGCACCTTACTGGTTTCAATGTCACTATTGACGATCTTAAGAATTTTCGCCAGTTAAACAGTAAAACTGCTGGTCACCCAGAATATGGTTTGATTGACGGTGTCGATGTAACTACAGGGCCATTGGGGCAAGGTTTTGCAAACGGGGTAGGTTTTGCAATTGGGCAAAAGCACCTTGCAGCAAGATTTAACAGACCAGGATTTGATTTGTTCGATTATAAAATTTACGCAATATGCAGTGATGGTGATATGATGGAAGGCGTAACTTCCGAAGCAGCCTCTTTAGCAGGTCATCTGGAGCTTGGTAATCTGATCTATTTATATGACGATAACCATATCTCTATTGAAGGTGATACCGACATTGCCTTTACAGAGGATGTATCCAAACGCTTTGAAGAAGCCTATAACTGGCACGTGCAGGAAGTGAGTGATGGTAATGATATTACTGCAATTATTAATGCCGTCAGAAATGCGAAAGCAGAAATCCATCGTCCGTCTTTAATTAAGGTTCGTACACAGATTGCTTATGGCAGTCCGAATAAAGCAAATACTGCTGGTTCCCACGGTTCTCCGCTGGGTGCTGATGAGATTAAACTGGTCAAAGAATTTTTTGGTTTTGACCCTGCGAAATCATTCTTTGTACCACCGGAGGTTGATGCATATTATCAGGCTGCGGGTAAAAAAGGAACAGAAGCTAATCAAAAATGGGATGAGCTTTTTGCACAGTATAAGGTAGCACACCCTGAGCTTGCTGAAGCATATGAACAAGCATACAACGGAGAATTACCAAAAGACTGGAAAAAATCATTACCGGTATTTGCCCCTTCAAAAGATAAAATGGCTACCCGTCAGGCCTCCGGAAAAGTATTGAATGCAATAGCTTCAAGTTTACCTGGTTTTGATAGGAGGAGCTGCGGATTTGGCCCCGTCTACCGATACCAACCTCAAAGAATATACCTCTTTTACTCCTGAGGATCGTACCGGACGTAACTTCCACTTTGGTATCCGTGAACATGCAATGGGCTCAGCTCTTGTGGGAATGGCCTTAACTAAAGGGGTTATTCCTTTTGGAGCAACCTTCCTGATGTTCTCAGAGTATATGCGTCCGCCAATCCGTTTGGCAGCCATTATGAAAATCAGGCCTATCTTTGTATATACCCATGATAGTATTGGTCTGGGGGAAGACGGAACCACGCATCAGCCTGTAGAACAACTTATCTCTCTGCGTTCTATACCAAACATTACCCTGATCCGTCCGGCTGACGCCAATGAAACAGCTCAGGCATGGCGTGTAGCCCTTGAGCATAAAGACGGGCCAGTTGTTCTGGTGTTCACCAGACAAGGTTTACCTGTACTTGATCAGGAGAAATACGGTAAAGCAGAAAATCTTGAAAAGGTGCATACATTCTGTCCGAAGCCGAAGGCAAGGCCGCAGATCTTATCCTGATTGCTACCGGCTCTGAAGTAGCGCTGATCCTTGACGCACAGGCGAAGTTAAAAGAAAGCGGAATAGCCGCCCGGGTAGTAAGTATGCCATCATGGGAGCTTTTTGAAAAACAAGATGCAGCCTACAAGGAAAAAGTTTTCCCTAAGGCAATCCGCAAACGTCTTGCTGTAGAAACTGGTTCTCCATTGGGCTGGCATAAATATGTAACTGACGAAGGTGACATCATTGCGATGCATACTTTTGGAGAATCCGCACCAGCAGAAGAACTTTATAAAGTATTCGGTTTCACAATCGATAATGTAGTTGCGAAAGCCAAAGCACTGCTAGGCAAATAAAATCTTTATGTTAAATAGAAAAGCCTTCAAATCATCATCTGAAGGCTTTTCTATTTACTGCTCTTTTCAAGTTTTCCTTCTAATTTTTTAAGATCTTTACTGAAAACTGCTAACCTGCTATATACGTTTGAGAACCATTCTATATGTTATTATAAATTATGATAGAAATACCAAAAGATATACTAAGCAATAATTCATATCTAAAGTTAAGACAGGCTGACATGTACGCGGTGATTATTGAAAGCGAACATAAATCTGAGGATGTGTTGCAAACTGGTCATTGTCTTGAACTTGTATTAACTGGTTCAATAGACATTAGGTCTGGCGGTTATGTTCAGCGTCTTTCTGTGAATGATATCCAGTTCAGGAAGCGGGGTAATTACCAGCTATTTCCATCTGATGATTATAAGAGCGTACTCGTTTTTATGGAAAATGAGTTTGTTCATAATTTTCTTGAAACTCACGTAATTGAGCGCAAGGAGGAGAAATTTAATGCGGATTTAGCTCCTTACCTTTTTAAAACTACAGATTTTATTGCAGTCAATCGTGCTGAGGCTATTCAGCATATTCAGCATCCTCAGGAATATTCAAGATGCATTTTGAGGTTTATTACCCATCAGATTCTTTTGCAGATTCTGTCGGGCGACAGCTCAAGGACGTTTGCGTCCTTTTTGAAATATTTGGTGAGTGAAAGGAAAATTGACCTCGCTTATTTTATGGAAGCTAATTTTTCCAGACAGCTGTCATTAAATGATATGGCAAAATTAACGGGTAGAAGTGTGAGTACCTTTAAGAAGGAGTTTGTAGAACAATTTAATACTACGCCAATAAAATGGCAAACAAACAGGCGTTTAGAATATGCAGAATACCAGATTAAGAGTTCCAGTGATACAGTTTCTATGATTGCATATGCCAGTGGATTTGAAAATTTGTCGCATTTTTCAAAAGTATACAAGCAAAAAATATGGTGTGTCACCCACTCGGGGGCGCGTGATAAAAAAACAAACAAATAAAGCCTCTCAGCAAAGTTTGGTAATGCGGGGAATTGCAATTTCGGGTTATGAAAATATTAAAAAACACATTACCTGCATTGATATTGATAGATATTCAAAAAGCTTTTGATCACATTGACCATTGGGGAGGAGAAAGGAACAATCCGGAAGCTGAGTTAAATGCGAGGAAATTATTAGATTATTGGAGAAAAAATGATCTTCCACTTTTTCATATTCAACACTGCTCCGTACACCCCGACTCTTTACTTGCGGAGGGCAACCCTGGAAACGAACATAAAGATATTGTAAGACCCCTGACTGGTGAGACAATTATCAAAAAATCAGTAAACAGTGCTTTTATTGGTACTGATCTGAAAGAAAGATTAGATGTCGCAAACATTGATACTTTAGTTATCATAGGTTTAACCACGGAACATTGTGTCTCAACAACAACAAGAATGGCCGCTAATTTTGGCTATAACGTCTTTGTTGCAGCTGATGCTACAGCTGCTTTTGCGAAAAAAGGGATTAATGGAGAGCGATATGATGCGGAGACCACACATCTAACTGCATTATCTCATTTGAATAAAGAATTTGCAATCATTGTGAACACTGATGAAATAATTTGTCAATTAGAAGAAACCACATAGACCTCCTGAAAATAAAGCGCCATCCAGTAGATATCCCCATGGATGATCAATTTTTTTCAAAAATAGAGAAGAAACTACCTGTCCCACCACGTTTTCGATGTCAGTAAATCTCCTCCAGGCAGCCTTGCCACGGCCGCCCTATAATTATCCGTATTGTTCAATACCTCTGTCGATAAATAAATAAGTCTTCTGGGAATGGTTCCATTCGTTACATTTCCAGGATAATTAACTGGGGTTAGTATTGGGTACCCAGATCTTTTCCAGTTCAGCCAGCTTTCAATAAAGTTAAAGTAAGTACCTGTAGTTATCCAGTATTGCGTATTAATCATCTCCAAAGCTTTCGCATTACCCGATTCATCCAGCGGATGTTTTGTCACATAATCATTAATCACCTCGTCAGGAATCACCGCCAGTTTATCCAGTTGCTCCATTCCTTTTAGCGCGCCACGTAAACCATTCGCATAATGTCCTGCTGCCGTGCCCTGAATATTCCATCCTCTTGTTTTGGCTTCAGCCAGCAATAATTCTGTTTCTGCATAAGTCATGATAAAATTCGGGCCTCCCAGTTTCAGGTAAACAGAAGTTCTTGGTCTTGAATATTTTCCAAGCGGGGCGAAATCAGAGCCCGTTCCCGTGCCTCCCGGATATCCTGTATATTTACTAATATCATATCCGCCACCTGATAAATCATAACCATTAGGCAAACCAATCTGTACTGAAGGATCAATATTCCCTGCAAGATTCTCATTGATGTTATTCGCTAAACCATTTTGTGGAACCTCGGCAATTACTTCCAGCCGGGGATCATTGGTTTTTCTCAATTCATCAATCAGAGTTTTGCTCCATCTTACTTCTCTGTAATCAGAGACCGTCCTTAGTGCCAGAGAAGTACCATTCTGACCATCCAGATTTGATTCGTCAGTCATGATCAGCGCATTATCACTAATATCAGAAAATGCTCCTGCTGCTGCTTTCTCTACCCATTGTTTAGCCTTGTCGGGGGCAACCTTTGTTAAACGCATAGCCACCTTTAACATTAGCGAGTATCCGAATTTTTTCCATTTCACAATATCCCCTTTATAAAACAAATCTGCCGTCGGTTTCGGTTTTGCGGGATCTAAACCACTGATCGCCTGGTCAAGATCAGCCAGCATTGTGTTATAAATATCCTCCTGTTTATCATACACAGGGTACTTAATTCCTTCTCTTGCTTTTGAAGCCTGCGAATAAGGTACATCTCCATAAGTATCCGTAATCCGCTGTAAGATCAGTACAAACATGATATCACCGATATTAATCAGGTTTGAATACTTCTCAGGATCTTTCTCCCTGGCAAGACGCTGCATCTCTCTGATTGTAGAAGCGTCAGCATACCCTTCCTCAAATATTCTGCCCTGGTAATCCGTGAAACTACCCGCGTTCACATATTTATCACCATTGTTATAATATAGATAAGTAGAGGCCAGCAGCTGCATCATGGTACTTTGATAAAGCAATTGATAGTACCCTTTATTAGAAGATTTGAACTGTGCTGTCGAAAGCAGCTCGTCCGGGTTATAAGACTCCCCGGGTAATTTTGTCGGATCAGTATTAATTTTATCCAGCTGTGCCTTGCTGCAACCCAATTCAATGACTATTAAAAAACTCAGCAGGAGTAAGCAAACCTTCTTCATTATTTCTTTGTTTGTTGAAATTTGAAATTGACATTTATACCGAAAGTCCGGGTGGCAGGAAAAGAAGCTCCTTCTATACCTGCATAATTCAGGCTGGAAGCAAATTCAGATTCAGGATCAATATTCCTGGTGTATTTAACCAGTGTAAATAAATTTCTAGCGACCAGGTCGATAGAAATAGCATTGAAAGGTGTTCTCTTTAATTGATGAGCGGGAATTGTATACCCTAAAGTAACCTGTCTCAATTTGATAAAGCTACCATTCAGAACAGATAGCGCTGAGATATTAGTCGCCGCAGCTGCGGATAATAATTATAGGCAGGCACACTGGTCGTATTTACTGTACCATCAGGATGTATGCCGGGTGCAATGATACCCGTCTCTCTGCCATCCAGCGTTGCTTTATTCAGCCCAAACACATAAGAGTAATTTTCTGTAGCTGATAAAATCTTGTTCCCATATTTGAAATCAATCAGCATGGAAAAGCTGAAGTTCTTATAGTAAAAGTTGTTGTTGAATCCGCCAAAAACATTTGGAAGGGTGCTTCCCATCGGTTTTAATTCTCCGCGTGCAGGTATACCATCAGAACCAATAACCATATTCCCACCAGCATCTCTTAAGTAGTCGTAAGCCATGATTTGCGTAATTGGTTTCCCAACGACCATGGCTGTATAAGCATTTAATGGTCTGTAAGTACCTGTTAATGCATATTTACTGGAACCATCAATTGATAGCAGGCGGTTATCAATATGACTGATATTAAAACCTGCTCTCCATTTGAAATTCTTATGGTCTATAACAATACCCTGCAAAAGTACCTCAACTCCAGAATTGCGTGTTTTGCCTAAATTAACATATGCAGAAGTAAAGCCAGAAGTAACCGACTGTTTCGCATTGATGATTTCATTATGAGTAACCCGGTGGAAATACGTAAAATCAAAGAAGAGACGGTTATTAAACATTTTTAAGTTAATCCCTGTTTCAAATTCATTAAGTGTAAAAGGCCTCAGATTATAATTAGGCAGATCTCTGGAGAAATTGCCCAATGGAACTCCATTTATATCACTGGTGGTATAATAATAAGTTTGCGTCGTATAAGGTTGAATCGGTTCTCCGCTGGTCTTGGCAAAACTTGCTCTTAATTTACCATAATCAATGCCCTTCAATTTCAACAGATCAGAAAAGACGAAACTTGCTGAGACACCCGGAACGAAGATGCCCCGGTTGTTTCGTGGTAGGGTAGAGTAAACATCATATCTGCCCGTTGCAGAAAGATTCAGATAGTTCTTATAGTTTAGATAGCAGTATAATAAGCAGATTCAGTTACAATTTTGGCGTAAGTATTATTGTTAATTATCGTGACAAGATTTGATGGGGTATACAAATAAGGGACAATGAATCTTGACCCCATCAGCCCGTTAGATTCTACTTCTCTTTTTCGGAAATTCGTTCCTACAGACACATCAAGGTTAAGATCCTGGGTAAGATTCCTGTTTGCAGCTAGTAAGAAATCACTGTTTAATTCTGATATGCTGGACTTCTTCATCGAATTGATACCCCCCTCTCCATTTACAGAAAAGGCAGCACCAGTTGGAATAACACTCAATATATTATCATTGCTCACATCATAGCCCAGGCGGGCCTGCAGATAAATCCAGTCACTAAATTTGTATTTAGCAGAGGCTGAAGAAATAAAACGGTTGCGACTTGAATAATCAGCCTGTTTATTGAGTATGAAATAGGGATTGGTTTTATACTCATCGTTGTTCCAGGGAGTTTCGGCTCCTGTATTTGGGTTAAATCCGGGGGGGGGCTAATGTTGCCTGGTCAATATTTGTGGCCAGTGCTGCGATACCATAATTGGTGTTCAAAGGCCCATCACTCAGGTAAGATCTGTTTTTATTATACTCATGGATATAATTTCCATTAAAAGTAACGCTTAGTTGTTTGCTCAGCTCATGGGTTGCGTAAAGGTTGACGGTTTTTCGGTCTAAACTGCTATTCCTGATAATAGACTGCTGGTTGAGCTTGGAAGCTGATAAATGAATAGTCCCGTTTTGTCCGCCATGGCTTATTGAAACGGTATTCGTAAAAGCCGGAGCTGTTCTGTAGAATTTCTGAATATTATCTTTTACCGCCGAATAAGGATGTTTATTTCCATCAAACTGGATTACCGGCTGACCATCCAGTTTTTCTCCCCAGCTATAAAGTCCGGAAGCTACAGCCGCAGCGACAGTCTCAGGTCTCTGGTTTTGTGTACCCTGACCATATACATACTGGAAATCCGTATTGTTAACCGCTTTTATCAAATGATAAATTAGTATTATATTCTATTGCGATACCTGAGTTTTTTCTTGCACTTTTAATGGTAATCAGGATTACACCATTTGCAGCACGGGCACCATATAGTGCCGAAGCTGCTGAACCCTTTAAGATAGTAATTGTTTCTACATCATCCGGATTGATATTACTGATGCCATCTCCGTAATCCGGGCCTCCATATTCATTTGCGCTTCCGCGTTGTGTATTGTCAAGAGGGACCCCGTTTACTACAAATAGTGGGGAGCCTGCAGTCATACTTGCTGCACCGCGGAGTAAGATTCTTGCGGAAGAACCTGGTCCGCCATTTACTCCGCTGATATTCAAACCCGCTACCTGCCCTTCGAGTGCAATCATGATATTTGATTCTCTTGCTTTTGTTAATGAATAACCGCTGATTGCAGATATGGCATAGCCAATTTTTCGTTCTTCTTTGGGAATATTCAGGGCTGTAATCAGTACTTCGTCCAGATCGTTTTGTAATGGCCGCATGGAAATTTCGACGTACGTGTTTTCTTTTATAGGAAATTCCCGGTGCTGATAGCCGATCTGGCTGAGCACAAGAATTGAATTTGGAGCTGCGGTTATCGAAAACTCACCTTTATCATCTGTTTTTGTCCCTAAACGGGTGCCTTTGACTTTAACAGAAGTTCTGGTTATGGAAATCCCGTTTTCATCTGTTATTTTTCCTCTAATCAGGCTTATATTCTTGTCTTCTGTTGCTGGTCTTATAGCAATCAGATTGTTCTCTAATAATTTATAGGTAAAGCCAGTATCTTTTAAGAGCTGATCAAGCACAGAAAAGACATCTTTATCCTGAACTTTAATAGTGGTTTTTTTTGAAGGTATCCGGGCTTCGCTATAAATGAAGTGGTAGGGAGTCTGGTTTTGTATGGCATCAATTACTTTTTCAAAATCTACAGATTTCAATTTCAGTGTTACCTTACTTTGTGAATGAGCATTCAGGGCAACTTGCAGCGCAAAAAAAATCAGCAGTTTTTTACTACGGTCTTCATCTATAACATTTACGCTTGGCAAAAAGCCATATCGCTTTAGCGATATTACTTTACAGCGTAAAGATAGATAGTTTTTCCTTGTATTTTATATTCAAAAGGGGTAATGGCTTGTAACGCTTTTAATGCTTCCGATAAGCTCTCTTTCTCAAATTCTCCGGTGAACTTAGCATTTTTCAGTTTATCTGATTCAAAGATAAAATTTACGCCGTACCATCTGGATAAACGCAGGCTCAGCAGGGAGAAAGTCTCATTTCTGAACAGGATTTTGTTATTCATCCATGAGGTTTCAAGAATAGTATTCTTGTCATTATTATAATAACTAATTGGTGTAATGCTGTATATATCTCCGTTCAAGTGCTCCACACTACTGTCTGCAGCATGAATTAATGTGAATTTTTCAGCAGGACTTAGCAGGATGTGTTTTGCCGGTCTATTATTCAGTGTAATTTCTACTTTTCCTCTCAGTAAAGTAGTTTCAGTTAAATGTTCTTCAGGATAGGACTTGACATCAAATGCGGTTCCAAGAACTTTGATGCTTATATTTTTGGTATGTACAATAAAAGGGTGCTGATGATCTTTTGCTACATCAAAAAAAGCTTCACCACTTAAATAGACTTCCCTTGTCAGACCGTTAAAGGTGTCAGGGTATTTAATTTCACTTTCTGCATTCAAAGTAACTTTACTTCCGTCAGCAAGTACTACTGTTGAGGTTTGCCTGCCTGGAGTATTTGTCTTTTTCCAGGCTATGGCTGTGCCTGTATCCGCAATATTTTTTGCTTCGAAGAATTGATAAGCGAAAAAGGTACAAAGTCCGAAAACAAAAATAGCTGCAATACGGTACCATTGCTTAAAAGGTTGTGCAGAAGGTTTTGAACTAAAAATCAGTTTAGGCTGGGCACCAACAACATTAATTCTTTCTTTTATTTGTTGAAATATACCATCGATGTTGTCATAAGGACGATCCTGCTGCTGGAAATAAAATAAGTACTTAAAGATTCGTATTCGCGTCTGTAATCTTCATTATCTGCAAGCATTGCCATAAAATACTGATCATTATCGGTGGAGATTTCTCCCGATAATTTTTCGCTAAGTAATTCAGTGAATTTTTGATCAGTCATTGGACAATATTTATACTTTGTATATAGTAGTACCCTTTTTTGTTAAAATTGCTTACAAGAATTGAAAAATATGTAAAAAAAAAAAAAATATTAAAACTATTAAATTGAGGGAGTTGTCGCTCTTTGTATCTTGTGTATAAATATGGTGATAAGCTTTAAGGCTTATCCTTAATTTATCTATTGCCCTGAATAATTGTGTCTGTACTGTCCTTGGCGAGATCTCCAGAATTTCTGCCACCTCTTTGTATTTCATGCCGTTTTCTTTAATTAGCTTAAAAATAATCCGGGCTTGCTTTGGAAGTTTGTCGATCGCCTGATCTAATTTATGATGTAGTTCTTTATTCTCCAATTCTTTTTCCGGATCTGCATGATCCAGAAACTGAAACTCATTAGATGGTTCGATTTCTACTAAATGTACGCTGGCGTGTTTTTTAATATATTTTAGAGATTGATTCCTGACTGCAGTAAAAAGATAGGTTTCAAGGTTGAGAATTACTGTTTCTGCCTTCCTGTTTTCCCAGCACCTGACCAGAATGTCAGAAATAATCTCTTCGGCTATTTCTTTTTTTCCTACATAATAAATGCAGAATTTGATAAGCCGATTGAATAAAAGATAATATAAAACTTCAAAAGCTTTAACATCATCTTCTACGCAAACCTTTGTCCATAAGGGAGATAAGTCAGGTTTCAAGGCCTTTGGGAATTAATAACAGTTATAAGAAAAGGCAAGATAAATAATATAAATAATAAATCAACCATAGTTTAAATGCTTGCTAATTCGATTTTATTGAAAAAAAAGAGATAATCTTGTAGGCAATTTTAGCGTTATAGGGGTCTCTACCTTAACGCGTATTTTTTTTACTAGGTACCGGGTTTGTCATCGCCGATTTTTGAAGACAAAAGAGCTAACCAAAATATTTAACTGTAATCAGCAAAAATGAAAAAAAAACATTACAATTGACGTGTTTACTACTTTACGCATCGTCGCATGCTTTTGCAACGGTAAAGTCAGATCATCCTAAACTATTAACGCCTTTATTGAGTATTCCGGGCTTCTCTGCTGCAGATGAAGTGAAAGGAACGGTACGTGATGCTAAAGGCGTTACATTACCTGGAGTATCAGTTCAGGTGAAAGGAACTAAGCTGGTTACGCAAACCAACGCGTCCGGACAGTATGGTATTACTGCTAAAGCAGGGGATATCATCGTTTTCTCTTATATTGGATATGATAAACAAGAAGTCACGGTAGGCAGTCAGACTACTGTTGATGTAGTGATGAAAGATAATGCACAAGAGTTGAATACTGTAGTAGTAACAGCTTTGGGTATTAAAAGAACGAGCCGTTCTACAACTTATGCTACGCAGTTGTTGCTGGTGATGAGTTAACAAGGGCTAAAGATGCCAACCTGGTGAACTCATTAAATGGTAAAGTTGCCGGTTTAACAATTTCACGCAGTTCATCTGGTGTGGGTGGTTCTGCAAAAGTAATTCTGAGAGGAAGTAAATCAGCTTCGGGAAGTAACCAGGCTCTTTATGTTATTGACGGAGTTCCGATGAATAACAGTATTTCGACTCAGGCAGTTTCAAGCACGGGGAACGGTGCTTCAACTCAGCCAAATTCTGCTTACGGCGGAAGTAATTCGTATGATGGCGGTGACCCGATCTCAAATTTAAACCCGGAAGATATCGCTAGCATATCTGTACTGAAAGGTGGTTCTGCAGCTGCATTATATGGTAGTCAGGCGGCAAACGGTGTAATCATCGTAACGACTAAGTCTGGTGAGGCAGGAAAAGCGAAAGTTAATTTCACTTCATCTTTAAGTCTTGATCAGGCGGCAACTAAACCGAAATTTCAAAATGGTTACGGACAGACTTCAGGAACTTCTTCTCAAAGCTGGGGACCTGCAATAACTAATGGTCAGGATAATTTAGACTCCTATTTCAAAACAGGACAAAGCTATACGAACTCAATCAGTCTGTCTGCGGGTTCTGAGAAATTACAGACCTATTTTTCTTATGCCAATACTACTGCATCAGGAATTCAACCAGGTAACAAGTTAAGCCGTCATAACATCAATTTGAAAGAGACAGGTAGTTTCTTTAATGACAAGTTAACGATTTCAGGAAATGTAAACTATATCAGACAGAAAATCGATAACTCTCCATTGATCGGTCTTTATTTTAATCCATTAACCGGATTATATTTATTTCCAAGGGGCAATGATATACAACAATACAAATCTGGATTTGAGAAATTTGATCCGACAAGAAACCTGAATACACAAAACTGGCCTTTCTTATCTGAAGACATTCAACAAAATCCATGGTGGATTAACAACAGAAATCAGAATGAGCTGAACAGAGATCGTCTGATGCTGAGTGTAAGTGCTAAATATAAAGTAAATCCATGGTTAGATTTTCAGGCACGTGGAAGTATGGATACCTATACTGATACTTATGATCAGAAAAACTATGCTGGAACCTCTGTTACCTTAACAGATAAAAATGGTGGGTATGTTTATACGAACAATAATTCCAGACAACAATACGCCGATGTGATTGCGAATATCAATGTTCCTTTAGAGCGGTTTAAAATTACCGGAACTGTAGGTACCAGTATTCAGGATTTTTATGATAACGGAGTTACTTTTAACTCAGGAAAAGACGGGTTGAATATCCCGAATAAGTTCGTGCTTCAGAATTTTAAAGCATTAAATCCTTTAAATTCTGGTAATACTTATAACCACAAACAGATCCGTTCAGTTTTTGCGAGTGCAAGTGTTGCATTTGATAACTGGATCAATTTAGATGCAACTATCCGTACTGACTGGTCATCGGCTTTAGCTTTTACTACAGGTAATCCGTTTTCTTATCCTTCGGTAGGTCTTAACTTTATTATTAACGAGAAGCTGAATCTGCCTCAATGGGTAAGTTTCGCGAAAATTCGTGGTTCTTATGCGCAGGTTGGTAATGATGTACCAAACTATGTGACTAACATCCTGAACTCTTTTGGTGCAGGTGGTGGAATTTCAACTCCAATTAAATCGTCTTTCGCGGATTTAAAACCTGAGCGTACTAACTCTATTGAGTTTGGAACAGAATGGAGATTCTTAAACAACCGTTTGAATTTTGACTTTACATTTTATAAAACGAATACTAAGAACCAGTTTTTTACAGCTGATGCTTCTCAGGCTTCTCTGTATAACCAATACTATTTCAATGCTGGAGATGTTCAGAATAAAGGTATAGAGGTTATTCTTGGTTACGATGTTTTAAACGGAGATGGTTTGAAATGGAAAACAACGGTTAATTATTCAATGAACAGAAATAAAATTCTGGCTCTTTCTCCAGAAAAATCACTGAATTTTACTTTAAGTGGTGCTTCGGGGGCTAATTATGTTTCTAAATTCAAAGAGGGTGGATCATTTGGTGATATCTATGGTACTTCATTAAAACGTGATGCTCAGGGAAGAGTATTGATCATTGATGGAAAACCTACGGCAGCTGATGGAGGTAATAATACTTTCCTTGGCAATGCTAATCCAAGATGGCAGTTAGGATGGGGTAATACATTCAACTATAAAAATTTCTCTTTAAGCTTCTTGCTTGATGGTAAATTTGGTGGTAAAGTAATGTCTATTACTGAATCTATGCTTGAACAATATGGAGTTGCTAAAGTTACTGGTGATGCCCGTGATCAGGGAGGTGTTTCTGTGAATGGTGTTGATCAGGCAGGAAATCCTGTTTCAAAAGTAGATGCACAGAAATGGTACAGCGTTGTTGGTGGTAGAGAAGGTATCTCAAGTGAGCATATGTACAGTGCTACTGTAGTTCGTATGAGAGAATTGTCTTTTGGTTATAATGTACCTATGAAACCAGGTTTCATTAAAAACTTAAAGTTATCTGTTACTGGTAGAAATCTGTTCTATCTGTATAAGAAAGCTCCATTCGACCCTGAATTGAGTATGTCAACAGCAAATGGGCTTTCAGGTGTAGATATCTTTATGCCGCCAGCGTTGCGTAATTATGGCTTCTCTTTAAATGCTAACTTTTAGTAATCAGTTGTTCTGTTAACAATAAGATAAAAAAAATGAAAACGAAATTCAATATATCAATTCCGGCAAGCAGGCTACGTGTAATGGGTGCACTATGTCTGGCCGTGTTGACAATCACTTCCTGCAAAAAAAGCTTTGAAAATATAAATACTGATCCTGTTGGTATCTCTGATAAAGAATTAATCTCAGATTATAATGACCTGAAGTTTTTCTTCCAGATGGAGCAAAGATCAATTGTTAATTTCTCTGGCGGTGGTGATCCAAACTCTTACCAGGTTCAGCAAAGTTTAAATGCTGATAACTTTTCTGGCTACTTTATGGCACCTAATCCATTTAATGGTGGTAATAATAATACCAACTATTTCATGGTTCAGGGTTGGAATGGTGAGGCATTTAAAGTGGGCTATTTAAATATAATGGCCAACGTTAGAAAATTAAAGAACAACGGAATCGATCAGACTTATCCATCAGTCTGGGCAGTATCTCAGCTGATCAAAGTTACTGCGATGAGCAGAGTGACCGATATCTATGGGCCTATACCTTATAGCACTGTTGGTTTAAAGGTGAATAATCCATATGATAGTCAGAAGGATGTTTATTATCAGTTTTTCACAGAGCTGGATGATGCTCAGAAGAAAATTAATGACTTCGTATCGACTGGCAAAACTCTTCCTTTCAAATTCAGTGACTTTGATTTGGTTTATAATGGTAACCTGGCTACCTGGTTGAAATATGCAAATTCTTTGCGTTTGAGACTGGCATTGCGCCTGGTGAAGGTTGATCGTGCAAAAGCACAATTAGAAGCAGAAAAAGCAATGAATCCTGCAAACGGCGGATTGTTGACAAGCCCTGCTGATAACATGTCAGTTAAAGTAGTTGGAGTAGGATTTAGTAACCCATTGGTGTTTATCTCTCAGGATTGGGCGGATACAAGAATGGGTGCTGCAATAGAATCTTATTTATCTGGTTATGCAGATCCAAGATTACCTAAGTATTTTGATAAAGCTACTGATGCTAAAGTAGCAGGTCAGTATAAAGGAATCCGTATCGGAGCAAATATTGCTTCGAAAGATGATTATTCTGGTTATTCTGGTCTTAATGTAAGTGATGGAACACCTACATTTTCAAAATCAAGCCCTGTTCAGTTAATGACTGCTGCGGAGGTTTATTTCTTACGTGCTGAAGCTGCCTTAAGAGGATGGGCCAATGCAGGTGGAAGTGCTCAGAGTTTATATGAATTGGGTATCAGTACCTCATTCCAGCAATATGGACTGGGTGATGCGACTGCTTATATCAATAATTCTACGAATGTCCTGCGCCTTATGCAGATCCTAGAAATGCATTGAACAATGCACCGTCGCCAAGTAATGTGACTGTAAAATGGGATGGTGCAGCTTCTAATGAGCAGAATTTTGAACGTATCATTACTCAGAAATGGTTAGCTATCTTCCCTGAAGGTCAGGAAGCGTGGTCTGAATTCCGTCGTACCGGATATCCAAAACTTTTCCCTGTTGTTCAAAATAACAGTGGAGGTACTATCAGTACTGCAATTCAGATCAGAAGATTGCCATTTCCACAAAATGAACGTAACACGAACAGTACTGAATTAGATAAAGGTATTCAATTATTAGGAGGACCTGATAATGGTGGTACAAGATTATGGTGGGATGTAATCGGTCCAAATTTCTAAAACAATAAAATTACACACACCGGTCTTTTTATCGCCTGTTTTTGGCATAGAAAGGCCGGTGTTTTTTTATTTTTACAAATTATATAATTAAAATGAGTAGAAAAAAAACAGGTCTGATCTTATTTGCAGTTTCATTTTTAGTTTTAATCTGAGTGCACAGAATAATTTGAGTCAATATGTAGATCCGATCATCGGTTCGGGTGCGCATGGACACGTATTTGTTGGTGCTAATGTGCCATTTGGAGCAGTGCAATTAGGTCCTGCAAAATATTTTTGAGGGTTGGGACTGGTGCAGTGGTTATCATTATTCCAGTAGTACTATCGTCGGTTTTACACATACGCATTTGAGTGGTACCGGAATTGGTGACCTGAATGATGTACTGGTTATGCCAGCTACAGGTAAGGTGCAATTGGACAAGGGGACTAAAACTGATCAGAAAAATGGTTATGTATCTACTTTCTCTCATGCGAATGAAGTAAGTAAACCAGGATATTACAGTGTTGTGCTTGATAAATATAAGATCAAGGCAGAACTTACTGCCTCTGAAAGAGTTGGTTTTCACCGTTATACTTTTGCCCCGAAACAAGGTAACCCGCATGTAATGCTGGATTTGAGTGATGGGATAGGCTGGGATAAACCGGTAGAAACTTATATCAAACAGGTAAACAGTACGACTTTGGTAGGCTACCGTTTGTCTACTGGATGGGCTAAAGATCAGCGTTTATATTTTGCTGTTAAGTTGTCACAACCTTTAAGCAGCATTTCACTTTACGACAGCACAGCGGTAGCTTCTGGTGTCGAAGCTAAAGGCAGAAAGATGAAAGCTGTACTGAATTTCAAAGCTATTGAGCAAAATGTCCTGCAAATGAAAGTGGGGATTTCTCCGGTAAGTTATGAAAATGCACTGGCTAATATAACCGCAGAGATTCCGGCATGGGATTTTGCGAAAGTAGTTGCAGCAGCAAATACTAAATGGAATAAAGAATTATCGAAAATTCAGATTGAGGGGAGTAAGGAGACTAAAAAAGTTTTCTATACCGCTTTATATCATACGATGATCGCTCCGTCATTATTTAATGATGCAAATGGCGATTATCGTGGTACGGATAAGAAAGTTTATCAGAAACCGGGATTTAATAACTATACTACTTTTTCTTTATGGGATACCTACAGGGCTTTTCATCCTTTGTATACTATTGTACATCCTGATAAAGTATCAGACATTATCAATTCATTTCTGGCCATCTATAAACAGCAGGGGAAATTGCCTGTATGGGAGTTAATGGGTAATGAAACTAATACGATGATTGGGTATCATGCAGTACCGATTATTGTAGACGCTTATTTGAAGGGTTTCAGAAAAAATATGATACGGCGCTTGCTTACGAAGCGATCAAACATTCTGCAATGCAGAAAGAGGATGGTATAGAATATGCACAGCAATTGAAATACATTCCTGCTGATAAAGTGAATGAAGCAGTTGCAAAAGGATTAGAATATGCCATTGATGACTGGTGTATCGCCCGTATGGCAAAAGCGATGCATAAGGAAGAGGATTACCTTTATTTTAGTAAAAGAGCTAAGCTATATGCGGAGTATTTTGATCCGAAGATAGAATTTATGCGTGGCAAACTGGCTGATGGCAGCTGGCGCAAACCATTTGACCCTGTAGCTTCTAAACACCGCGAGGATGATTATACTGAAGGAAATGCGTGGCAATATACCTGGCTGGTTCCGCAGGACCCGGAAGGTCTGATCCGCTTATTTGGCGGTGAAGGTGGTTTTACCAAAAAACTGGATTCTTTGTTTAGTATTAGTTCAGTAGTAGAATCGGGTGGTTCTCCTGATATCAGTGGTTTAATTGGTCAGTATGCACAAGGGAATGAGCCTAATCATCATACTCCTTATTTATATGCTTATGCCGGGAAACCGTGGAAAACGGCTCAGGTAGTACGTCAGATTACAGATTCTCTGTATACTTCTAAGCCTGATGGTCTTTGTGGCAACGAAGATTTAGGACAGATGTCGTCATGGTACGTGTTTTCGGCTTTAGGGTTTTATCCTGTTAATCCGGCTAACGGAGAATATGTATTTGGTTCTCCGCTAATCGATAATGCGGTTATTAATCTGCCTGCCTGAGGGTAAGAAATTTGGAATTAAGGTGATTGGTAACAGTCCGAAAAATAAGTACATCCAAAAGGCTGTATTAAATGGTAAGCCTTATACCAAAAGCTATCTGAGACACGCAGCTATAGTAGCAGGAGGGATGCTGACATTATATATGGGTGATCAGCCGTCTGCTACATGGGGTGTGATTGAGGCAGACCGGCCTAAGTCTGGTGGAGCTGAATAATGCACTGCTATATTCAATCTCATTAGTTTATACTAAAAGAGGGACGTCCATATCGGGCGTCCCTCTTTTAGTATAGTATTTACGCTGTTTGCCTATTTAACCTCGTTATAGCTGATTTTAAGTTTTTCCAATTCTGAGACCGCTGCTGCGGCTTTCTCAATATAGATGTTAAAGACAGCTTTATTTCTGAAATCTTCTTCTCCGGGATAATTAGGAACGTTATCCCATTGTTCGGCTACATCATTCAGCAAACTCAGTAAATTGGTTTTCCGGGCGAGGTTCTTTTCTTCACATAAGAAGAAAGAGTAATTACGGACTATAATAGCAAACCGCGATTCATCGAGCCAGCTTAAATCGTTCAGCAATTCTTCCAGTGAATCCAGACTGCTGCTATAGTAATCCGGAAAGTCCAGTTGTTTGGCTAATTCGTGAATAAACTCATCCACAGTTACAATTTCCCGGCCGTCTATCCGTACAATACGTGCGTTGTCCTTAATCAGGTCCTTTTCTTTTCCAGCTTCAAAGAGGCAAAATCCGTTCATATCTTTAAAATTTTGTAAATGTTCTATAATGATCTCCCGTATAATAGCGAACGCCATCGGCTCCAATGATAATTCGTTCTGCCCCTCTGTTCTGTCCTCTGACTTTGGGGTTTACGTCATATTCTTTATAAGCTACACCTTGTGGTAATCGCCCTTCCCTGTTCTGGAAGATTGTTCCGCCAACATAACCCTGAGGGGCTTTGTTGTTTTTAGCAATATAAGCAGCAACTGTATAAGCCTTTTGAGGGACTCCGGCTACCTTTACATTATCTTCGGCATCTGTATCCGTTGATGTTGCTGTACCTGCTGCTGTCGTTTCCTGTTGTGCTGCTGCCTGATCTATTGATGAGTGGGCTCTTCTGCAAGAAAAAAGCAGGATACAGCAGGTCATTAAGGTTAGTAGAATTCTCATGTTCTTCTTTTTTAACGGCTAAATACCCGGGCTTCATAAAAGTCCCCCTTAAATATCAATGATTTATATGATAAATTTATATGATTCCGAATATTTAATCAAATGATAATCACAATAAAACATATATAAATGTGATGATAAGATAAGGGGGGGACGTTAATTAATTTACATCAAACCAAAGTTTTGTGGTTAAGGCATCTGCTCCCTGATGAGCTACTGCTGCTTTATAACCGTCAGGATTTAATGATTGCTCAGTTCCAGGATAGATAAATCTTACAGGTATCTTACCGTTTAGTGAACCAGCTATTGCTGGTGTCAATATTGGATAATCAAGTCTTCTCCATTCGGCAAAGGCTTCTAAACCCTGACCAAATAAGGCTATCCATTTTTGGTTCCCAATTGATTTCTTATAATTTGAAGCATCATACTGAACATCTGGTCTTGCCTGATAAGTTGCAATGTCTGCCGTAGAAATACCATACTGTAACAAGGAAGCTTCTACTGCCTGGTTATAAAGTGTTGAAGCATCTTCGTTTGTAAACCCTCTGGCCGCAGCTTCTGCACGATCAAATAATATTTCTGCATAGCTGATGATTACGGCAGGTGCAGTAGGGGCAATAAAATAAGCACCTGGTTTTGAAGTACTGGTTAATCCAAGAGCAGAAGCATCACCAGGCAGTAATCCGTTAGGTACACCAGTATAAAGCTGTGTTTTAACTGCTTTACTTGCGTATACCGGGAGACGTGGATCACTTAAAGCAGTAAGCTGGTCTACAACTGTTTTACTGATCCGGTAATCGTCACGGGTGTCAAAGAGATTGCTGATCGGATTTTGGTTAGGAGAAGCCTTATAGTTCAGCTGTGCATTTTCAGCATTTGAGCTGATATAAGTGCCACCCTCGGTTTGTATAGCAGTAATAACCTGTTTTGCAAGTTCTGGTTCACGATCTGCAATCCGCAGTGCGATTCTTAAACGTAAAGAGTTTGCGAACTTTTTCCATGAGGCAATTGAGTTTGCATAAATTACATCACCCAAAATCGGTTTCCCGGCTGGATCTAAATTGGCTTGTGCAGTTTTCAGATCGTTTAATATGCCCAGGTATACATCCCTTTGGGCATCATACTTAGGTGTCAGATACTGACTGATGTCACCAGCCTGTGAATAAGGAACATCACCGTAAGCATCGGTTTCCAACGCGAAGATCCATGATCTGAGCACAAGTGCAACCCCTTTGTAATTTGTGTTTCCCTGGCCGTCTGCCAGTTTAATCAGCTGATTCAGGTTGACAACTCCCAGACGGTACCCTGATGTCCATAGTTCCTGAAAAGCTGTATTACTAAAGATATATCTGTCTGGGTCTGTATATTGGATTTTAGCCCAGTGCTGTACAAAAAGTAAACTTGAGTTCATATTATTGGTCGTGCCCCAATAAGTATCAGAAGTGTTCTTAATTGCCGCTGTTAGCAGAAATTCTGGTTGTGCTGTTTGTGAGGCATTTGGATCTACATTTGTTTCGTCCAATGCCTTTTTGCAGGATGTAGCTGTAATAAGTAACAATCCTGACAGTAATAGAGGTATATATTTTGTTTTCATGGAAATTAGAATTTGAAATTAAGATTGAAACCAATAGTACGGACAGTAGGTAAACCAAGATCTTCCAGACCTTGTCCGTTACCTGTGTTAAAAGCGGACTCGGGATCGATGTTAGGAACATTCTTATGCAGGATAAATAGATTTCTGCCTACCGCAGAAATAGTGGCACTTTGCAAGCCTATAGATTTTATCCATTGAGATGGAAGGGTATAGCCTAATTTTATTTCTCTCAGTTTAATATAGGTTGCACTGTAAACTGACGCTTCATCTATATTATTGAATGATTTATAATACTGACTGGCTGGTATGATTGTATTGTTCGCTGTGCCATCTGCTAAGAATCCTTTAAAAATCATTCCGTCGTCATATATGGTTGCACCTGCGGGGGTACCCGCACCAGCTTGTATCGCCTTTCCGGTAGAATTGATATAATAACTTATTCCACCATTTTCAGTCCCACGTCCTGGAAGGGTAGAAGCTAATACTCCTGTGTAGGTTCCTGTACTGTTGGTCCCTGAGTAAATCTGTCCACCAATGTGTGCGTCAACCAATACACTTAAACTGATGTTTTTGTAAGTGAAGCTATTGGTAACACCACCTAACCAGTTTGGTGTGTATTTTCCAAGAATCTTTTTAGAGGCGCTTGCCTGTGGTGTGCCGTCTGCTCCAACAATAATATCTCCGGTTGCGTTTCTTTCATAAGCAGTGCCGAAAATTGTTCCGTTGGCTGGCTGTCCAACAGTAGCCAGTATCTGAACTGATCCGTCTGATCCCAGCTGATAACTTTTTAAGTCCTGATAAAGGTCTTTTACTTTACTGCGGTTCATCGAGTAATTTACATTGATATCCCAGGTAAAGTTTTTTGTTTTAACGGGTGTAATTCCTAATTGCGCTTCGATTCCTTTATTATTAATTGTCCCGCCGTTAACCAGCTTTTTAAGGAAACCCGTAGTCGGACTAACATCCAGACTTAAAATTTGGTTAAAACTGTTTGTGTTGTACACACTGAAGTCAAAGCGTAACCTGTTTTTAAAAAAGCCCAGTTCAAAACCTGCTTCTGTCGAGTTGGTCGTTTCTGGTTTCAAATTGGGGTTCAGATCTGTATCGCTAAGGTTTTGCTGTGGATTACTGTCAAATGGTGCAGTAAATGAATAATTGTTATATAATTGGTATGGGCCAGCATCTTTACCAACCTTAGACCACCCGCCGCGAAGTTTTGCGAAATTAAGGACATCATCGTTCTTAATGTCAAATGCTTCGGTAAGGATTAAACTTGCATTTACTGAAGGATAGAAATAAGAGCGGTTTTGAGGAGGCAAAGTAGATGACCAGTCATTACGTGCAGTTAAGTTTAAGTAAGCGTAGTTTCTAAAGCCTAGCTGTGCAGAGCCAAATGTACTGTATACACGTTGTTTGGTGTAAACATTAGAAGAAATAAGCGGATCACGCGAGTTGCTTAAAGTATAAAGATTATTAATGGCCAGCTTGGGTGCTTTCTGGTCATTATTTTCAAAAGTAGTTGTACGTATATTTCCTCCTAATAAAAGGTCAAGGTTAAAATCTGAGTTCAGTTTTTTATTAAAATCCAATCTTCCTTCGGTATTGTTTTCGCTGAAGGTATAGGCATCTTCTTCATAAGAACCAAATGGGGTGCCATTTGTTCCATAGGCGATTTTGATTTTTCTGCGGTCTGTATAATAATCGTTTCCTGTTCTGAAGTTTGCAGATAAACCATCTATTTTTTTTTATAATTTAATTCCGCGCTTCCAATCAGCCTGTTACGGACCTGGCCAACTGTGTTCTCGTAAGCAACAAAATATGGATTGCTATAATAGCTGTTATTCCAGTTGATATTATTTCCAAAGGCATCTTTATAGGTTTTTAACTTGTCTACGTCAACCTGACGACCGAACCAGGTAAACTGCAACATTGTACTGCTTGCTCTTTTTCCACCTGAACCAGGCAGGTTAGCAGCACTGCTGTTTACATAATTTACTAAGGCATTGAAAGTTAATTTTGGCGTTATTTTATAGGTTGCATTTAGGAGGAAGGAGTTTTTTTTGATTGTGATGAATTTGGAATAACACCTGTTTGATCCAGATTGTTGTAGGAGAAACGTAAATCATATTTATCTCCTGATCCTGAAATAGCGATGCCATTATTAAGGGTACGACCCGTATTAAAGAAATCGCGTACATTACTTGGATGTGCGATAAATGGAACTGGTGTGCCATTAGAGAAAAAATTGCGGAATTAAACGTCCATCTAATCTTGGTCCCCAGCTTTCATCTACACCATCATTAATGCCTCCGCCTTTACCATCTACATAACTGAATTGCCCGTTAGCACCCTGTCCGTATGAATTCTGGTACGATGGGATGGTTAATAAAGTTGAAAATGTAGCATTTGAATTTACACTTATCCCCAATCCCTGTGCATTTTTACCTTTCTTAGTTGTAATCAATACGACACCAGCAGCAGCTCTGGACCCATAAAGGGCAGCCGCATTAGGCCCTTTTAGGACACTCATAGATTCAATATCTTCAGAATTGATATCTGAAATTGTATTGGCAAAATCGCGTGATCCACCTGTGCCTAAATTTTGTGCATTATCTACTGGTACCCCGTCAATAACAAATAATGGCTGATTATAACCTGATATGGAAGTTTCTCCTCTGATGATGATCCTGGATGAACCCATATCGCCCTGACTATTGGTTACCTGTACACCGGCTACCCTTACCTGATAAAGCATTGATCAGATTCGTTTCTTTTGCCTCAGATAAATCCTTTGATTTTAGCTCCTGTACTGAATAACCCAGTGATTTCTTTTCTTTAGGGATGTTCAAAGCAGTAACAACAACTTCACTTAAGGCGTTTGAAGATTCTTCCAGCTGAACAGCAAACGAAGTTGCTGTTGTTATTTTAAGCTCCTGATTGCTATAACCAATGGATACGATTCTTAGTATATCGTTTGGTTTAGCGGTGATACTGAATTTACCGTTGCCATCTGTCTGGGTACCGATATTTGTTCCTTTAACGGTAACACTTACCCCAGGGATAGGTTGCCCGTTAGATTTCTCTGTGACCACTCCAGAGATTTTTGAGGATTGTGCCGCAGCAGTCTGTACGATTAGAAAGGATAGTATTATCCCAAATAAGTATTTGTAAGTTTTATACATATCTAATTGAATAGCGGAATCATGTTCCGGATTTAAAAAATGGTGTGTTATTTTAAGATCGCTGATCAGCTGATCAGCGATTATTTGTTATGCGTTAACAACAGCAGGTTTTCTGCATATAGCTGTAAGACTGCATATATAGAAGATGTATTGGAGCAGAGCTGCTCTTAAAATGGGTGTGTAATTGTGTTTTCATCGAATTATATAATTGTTGTGTTTATTTCATCTGTATTTATGATCCGGATATCCCCTGAAGGTTTTTAATCCCAGAAATGATTAAGGAAACAGATGACAGTAAACCAAATTATTATATGATTATAGCTGTCACTTATCTTTTCCGCTTCATGTGGATAGGAGTTAGCACCTTTTACGTTATATTGTATAGGTTGCTAAGACTTCATAGGGCCTTTCCCTCGGTCTTTCTGGATAAGTAAAAATCAATGAACATTTTAAATCTTTGGCAAATATATAAATAAACTACTAAATCTATAGTATTTATTTTGTTAATGATGTTTTCTGAGATTTGGCAGACAAATGCTAAGGGATATTTTAGAGCAGATTTACAAATTATGAGGTAGTTCAACTAAAATGCACGAATGTTTGTAAGAAATAGTAGTATTTCTCTTTAAAGTGACATAATGTGAAATTGTTGACTATTTAAAGAAGGGCAATTCTCTAATTATTGCGTTTTTCATATATTATTTGATGTTTTTTAGTGAAAAATGTAATTTTTAATAAGTAATCGGGGTTTTTTTTTGTACTACATATGTAACTTTTGTGTTAAAATAATTTTAAATTTTTTTTTTTTGACTGCTAAATTATTTTACCTTACGGACGAATCACTATTAAAACCTAAATTTTTTATGAAAAAAAAAAGACTACTATTTTTCTGTGTCTTTTTGCTGTTTGCTATACAAGTAAACGCGCAAGATAAGACAGTAACGGGGACTATAACCTCAAAGTCCGATGGAATGCCACTTCCAGGTGTTACCATCCGTGTTAAAGGAGCGAAACAAGGAGCAATGAGCTCTACAAATGGAAAGTTCTCCATGTCTGTTCCAAAAGAGTCAACTACTATTGATATCAGTTACATTGGGTATGTTGCTCAAAGTATAACCATTCCGGGGTCTAATATTGTAAATGTTTCTTTATCTGAAGATTCAAAGCAACTGGAACAGGTTGTGGTTACAGCAATGGGTATTTCCCGGAAAAAGAATGAGCTGCCATTTGCTGCTCAGGAATTGAAAGCTGAGGAAATTACCAGAACAAGAGATATTAACCTTGTAAACTCATTAGGTGGTAAAGTTGCTGGTTTAGATGTTAAACGTAGCAATGCCATGGGTGGATCAACAAATATTGTTATCCGTGGTGCCAAATCCATTACTGGTAATAACCAGGCGTTATTCGTAATTGATGGTGTTCCCGTGTCAAATGCAAGTTCCAACACTGCCGATCAGAATTCGGGCCGTGCTGGTTATGATTATGGTAATGCAGCATCAGATATCAATCCTGATGACGTAGCTTCAATGACTGTCCTGAAAGGTGCAGCTGCTACAGCACTATACGGATCCAGAGCTGCAATGCCAATGGTGTAGTTATCATCACCACAAAGAAAGGAAGCAAAAATTCAACCAATATTACTGTAAACAGTGGTGTGACTTTCGGAAAAATCGATAAATCTACATTTCCAAAATATCAGACAGAATATGGTCAGGGATATGGCTCTCCGGCTACAGATGGAGACGGTAATGTTGTTCCAACACCAGGTTTCTGGTACAGGGACGTTTTTGGTACAGGTAAAGTAATGACTCCTCAGTTTAGTGCTGATGCTTCTTACGGTCCTAAATTTGATCCGGGCCTGTTGATTTATCAATGGGAATCATTGGATCCTTATTCTCCAAAGTACAAAACAGCTACACCATGGGTAGCGGGTGCTAATGACCCTTCAACTTTTTTCCAGACCGCTGTTACCTCTAACCAGAGTGTGAGCATTGATGGAGGTGGTGAGAAAGGTACCTTTAAAATTGGTTACACCCGTAACGATGAAAGAGGAATCCTGCCTAACAGTAAGATCACTAAGAACCTGTTTAACTTCGGTAGTACTTATGAAATTACAAAAAATCTTACCGTTAATGCTTCTGCAAATTACTCTAAAGTAGATGGTTTAGGCCGTTATGGTACTGGTTATACCGGGTTAAATCCTATGCAGGGTTTCCGTCAGTGGTGGAACGTAGCTGCTGATATCAAGGACCTGAAAACTGCGTATGAGAGAAACAATAAAAATATTAGCTGGAACTGGTCAGATGCAACTGGAAAAGGTCCTATCTATGCAGATAACCCTTATTTTAACCGTTATCAAAACGTTGCAGGCGATACAAGGGATCACTACTTCGGTAACGCTGGTCTGAATTATAAAGTAAATGACTGGTTTGATGTTATTGGCCGCGTATCTTTTGACGGGACTTCCAGCATGCAGGAAGAACATATTGCTATTGGTAGTACACAACTTCCTCTTTATTCACGTACTAACGGAACATTTGCAGAAACCAACTTTGACCTGTTGATGAACTTAAACAGAAAAATTTCTGAAAATATTTCATTCAAAGGTTTATTGGGTGCCAACTTACGCCGCAGTAAATTAACAAGCATTACGGCTAAAACGAATGGAGGTCTGGTTGTTCCAAACCTTTACTCTTTATCTAATTCAGTGAGTCCGATTGAAGCTCCTCTGGAGTTATTGGAAAGAAGAGCTGTAGATGGTTATTTTGCGAGTACTACATTCGGCTTTAAAGATCTGTTCTTTTTAGATGCAACAATCCGCAGAGATCAGTCTACAACTTTACCTACTAATAAAAATTCTTTCTGGTACCCATCAGTAGCAGGAAGTTATGTTTTCTCTAATTCATTGAAAGATCTGACCTGGTTATCTTATGGTAAGGTGAGATTAAACTATGCTGAAGTTGGTAATGATGCACCTCCTTTAAGTATTTTTGATACTTATTCTAAACCAACCGGATTTGGTACTATTCCACTTTTTGCTGTGGCGGATACAAAAAATAACGGGGAGTTAAAACCTGAGCGTACTAAAAGTATAGAGGCGGGTCTGGAAACGGCATTCCTGAAAAACCGTTTAGGATTTGAGCTGACTTTCTACAAAACAAATACTGTAGATCAGATTACACCGGTTCAGGTATCTTCTTCAACTGGTTATCTGAGAAAATTTGTGAACGCTGGTGAGGTACAGAATAAAGGGATGGAGGTATCTGCATTCTTTATTCCAGTAAAAACAAGAGATTTCTCATGGACATTGAACTTGAACTGGTCAATGAACCGCAGTAAAGTTGTTTCTCTTTTTGAGGGGGTATCTAACATACCTATTAACTATGCTTCTGCAACTGGTGCTACTACGCTATCAGGTTCTGTTACCTATAATGCCGCAGTTGGAGAGCCATACGGTATAATCCGCGGAACAAATTATATTTATAAGGACGGTAAACCTGTTGTGAATGCCAATGGATACTATGCAGCTACATCAAGTGCATCAGAAATTATTGGTGATCCTAATGCAAAATGGATGGGTGGTATTGGAAACACATTCAAGTATAAAAATGTTTCCTTAAACTTCCTGATCGATATCCGTAAAGGTGGTGACCTGTGGTCATTGGATCAGTGGTATGGTCAGGGAACTGGTTTGTATGCTAGTTCTGTAGGATCAAACGATTTGGGTAATCCGATAAGAAGTTCACTGGCTAATGGTGGCGGTATTATTTTACCTGGTGTTTTAGCTGACGGTACACCAAATACGAAACGTATCGACGTGTCTACTTCTGGTAGTTCTGCTTATGGTTATCCATTGAATCCACCACGTGCTTCAGCGATCTATGATGCAGGTTATATTAAATTAAGAGAGCTGGCTTTAAATTACGCTTTACCTGCTAAACTGGTTAGTAAACTGCGTGCATTTAAAGGTATCGATGTTTCCCTGATCGGACGTAACCTTTGGATCATCCATAAAAATGTTCCTTACGCAGATCCTGAAGATGGTTTAAGTTCTGGTAATGTTCAGGGCTATCAGAGGTGGGTCTTACCCGGCGGTAAGAACTTTTGGTTTCAATGTTAGATTTAAATTATAAGAAGATTATGAAAAAAATATATATCATTTTAGTAGCAGCAGCATTGTTCAGCTCTTGTGCTAAAAATATGGGAGACTACAACGTCGACCAGAAGAAGGCAACTGCGGTTCCTGGTGTTATGTTTGTCTCCAATGCGGAGAAAAACTTTACTGATATCCTGACCACTCCAAACGTAAACAGTAATGTGTTCCGCTTTTTTTATGTACAGTACTGGACCAGTACTGAATATTTGGATGAGCCAAGATATAATTTAACAGCAAGGGCTATACCTGCAGCACTTTGGGATGCAGTTTATCAGAAAGTAATTGTCAACCTGAGGGAAGGTAAAAAACTTATAGAGGCAGATGCGCTGCTTAATGCAGATATAAAAGCCAATCAGGTTGCGCAGGCAGAGATCCTGGAAGTAATGGCATGGTCTACTTTAGTCAATGCATTTGGAAATGTTCTTATAGCCAGCCAGGCAATGGATATTAATATCGTTAATCCAAAATATGATGACGCTGCAACGGTTTATAATGATCTGCTGGTACGTTTAGATGCGGCACTTGCGAAATTAAAACCTGCTGCCGGTGGTTTGGGAACAGCTGATATTATCTATAAAGGTGATATCAATGCATGGGTTAAATTTGGTAATTCCTTAAAATTAAGACTAGGATTAATCATTGCAGATAAAGACCCGGCAAAAGCTAAAACTGTAATTGAGTCTGCAGCAGCTAATGTTTTCAAAAGCGCAGCTGATAATGCAGTTTTTAAATACCTTGGCAGCTCGCCGAATAATAACCCTATTTCAACAAATGCGAATAGCTTATTGACAAAAAGACAAGATTATGTTGGAGCTAAACCATTCATTGATAGGTTAAACGTGTTGCAGGATCCGCGACGTAAAGGATTTTTTACGACAATCGGTGGTAACTTTGTCGGAGGAAATTACGGGGGTCTCTCTCTAACTCTTTGGGAATTGCTCTACGATGACTGACAAAATCATTTCTCTTGATTTTGAAGCATTGTTGCTTGACTACCCTGAAACCGAATTTGCGCTTGCAGAAGCTGTCGAAAGAGGATTCAATGTTGGTGGTACAGCTGCTGACCATTATAACAAAGCGGTAACTGCTTCTATTCTTTACTGGACTGGAACTGCAGATGAAGCTACAACCTATCTTGCCCGTCCGGATGTTGCTTATGCAACAGCTAATGGAAATTACAAAGAGAAAATTGGTACTCAGAAATGGATTGCACTTTACAACAGAGGTTTCGAGAGCTGGACAGAATGGAGACGTTTAGATTTTCCTAAACTGGCACCGCCAACAGCTGCTACTGCTCCTGCGGGACAAACTGTACCTGCTGGTTTAACTATACCGTTACGTCTGATCTATCCAATCGGAGAACAGACATTGAACGGAGCTAACTATTCAGCAGCAGCTGCTGCAATGGGTGGTGATGCTGTAACTAGCAGAATGTTCTGGGATCTTCCATAATAACTGTTAGTATTTTATTTTTTAAAGGCTGTATCATTTAATTATGATACGGCCTTTTTTATTTAGTTATATTTTTTTGCGTTAAATAACGGCCGAGGCAATTATATTTTCCTGATAACCCAATTCTAAAGCTGAATTTAATTTCCCGGATAAACTTTCCCTGGAAGGATAAACTAAAAGTGGTAAATTAGTATTCGCTGCCATCTTTTGGGTGTTACTCAGGTTCAAAAGCTCTTCGAGAAAGCTTTTATGACGATGTACCATCACAAATAAATCACAGGCAACGTTTTCAGTGAGCCATTTTAATCCTGCTTTAAGCGGGATTCCTTTTACTGTTCTGTAATATATTTTAGGATAGTTTATTTTATTGGATACTTCTTCCAGAAAATTAGTGACCAGTTTTTTGGTTTCATTCTCCGGTGTTCCCGGGTTTTCTATATAAGCTAACGTAATGTCTGCATGAGAAGGTTTTGCAAAGCGCTGTAAGCGACTGAATGATGTCAAGATCACTATCATTCATGTCTGTGGCAAAAATCAGTTTATCAAGCTTTCTGAAAGATTGATTTTCTGGTATGATCAGAACAGGAAGAGATACAGATCCTATGATATCCCGCATATGATTGCCCATGATTAATGAAGCAAGTCCTTTTCTATGTGTGCCCATCACCAGCAGCATCACATCTCTGTTAGCTGCTATTTTATTGATGTACATATACAAGGGGCCTTCCTGGCTTTTACAGGATATTGCTGGCCGGAAAGTATTCACAGAAGAAGTTGATAATTCCTCTCTCAGTCTGTCAGCTAGTAAATCCAGTTGTTTTTCACTGTCTTGCTGCAACACATTATAATCCTCCATTGACCAGTATACCTGGCCTCCTAATGGCTCTGCAGCAGGTACTAAAAAGGAATTATAAAGTATAATATTTGCGTGCAGCTGCTGAGCCAGGTGTATGGCATATTTTGCAGCATTTTCTGCTCTTTTTTCGAAAAAATCAGTCAGTCAGTACGGTTATAGTTTTCATAGCTGAGAATATTTAATTTTACTGCTATAAATTTCTGATAAATTCTATTGGTTAACTGTGATAATCATCACGTTATGGTATGATATTCATCATCATGAAAATATTTTTAGTACTAAATATTGGGAATAATAAAAATACTTGCTATATTTACGTAATCGGTTACGTAAATAAGTGTATATAATGGAATTCTTCAATCAGGTAGGTAAAAAAGCAATAGGAAGCAGACTGCGGATGTTAACCGAAAAAATAACAGAAGATGCGGCTCAGATTTATAAATTCTATGATATTGATATGCAGCCCAAATGGTTTCCTGTTTTTTATGTGCTTTCACAGGGGGAAGCAATGACTATTACAGCTATAGCCAAGGAGATTGGCCATTCTCATCCTTCGGTAAGTAAAATTATTGGAGAAATGGTAAAAAAGGGTTTGGTCGACGAAAAGAAAGATGAAGCTGACGGCCGTAGAAATATGGTTAGCCTTTCAGCAAAGGGGGATGAAATAACTGTAAAAATACAACATCAGTATGCTGATTTGGATAAGGCAGTGGCCGATATAGCTTCACAGTCCAGGAATGACCTTTGGAAAGCGATGGAAGAGTGGGAGTTCTTATTAGGGCAGAAAACACTTTTACGCCGGGTACAGGAAATTAAAAAAGAGAGAGAAAGCAAAGAAGTAAGCATTGTAAATTACATACCGGCTTATCAGCAGGCATTCAGGGCTTTGAATGAGCAGTGGATATCGAACTGGTTTAAAATGGAGCAGGCAGACTATAATGCGCTTGACGATCCTCAGGGTTATATTCTGGATAAAGGTGGCTATATACTGGTAGCCGTATATGAAGGTGAACCTGTTGGGGTTTGTGCCCTGATCAAAATGGATGATCCGGACTACGATTATGAGCTGGCTAAAATGGCTGTATCCCCGGCAGTACAAGGAAAAAGTATTGGCTGGTTACTGGGCAGTGCGATCGATCGCTCAGAAAGCAAAAGAACTGGGGGCTAAGAAAATATATCTGGAAAGTAATACGATTCTGAAACCCGCAATTAATTTGTACCATAAGTTAGGGTTTGTTAAAGTCGCCGGACGTATTACTCCATATGAACGTTGTAATATTCAAATGGAACTCAAGCTGAGCAAGGATTAGATTTTTTGCTGCGCCTTTATCGCCAGATACCGGTTAACCACGTTGATGGTTAACTTTTCTGGTGGGGTAAGGATACTCAGAATACCATGTTTGGCCAGTTCTTTGACCATTAACCTCTTTTCATAGACAAATTTCTCAGCGATAGTTTTAATGTAAATACCCTCAACATTCTGTGCGGGTATTTCACTCATCGATTTGACCTCAGTATTCTCAAAAAAGACGATCATTAATAAATGAAACTTAGCAATATGCTTTAAAAACGGAAGCTGTCTGTGTAATGCAGACATGCTTTCATAATTAGTGAAAAAGAGCAGTAAACTGCGTTGTTTGATGACCCTGCGAACTGCCAGATTCAACGCCTCAATATTGCTTTCCAGATACTGCGTCTTTTCTTTATATAAAACCTCCATTATTTTGCCAAGCTGACCGGGTCTGCGATCTGCTGGTACTATGCTTCCTATCTTTTCTGATAATGTGATTAATCCTGCTTTATCATCTTTTAACAAGGCTACATTAGAAAGTACTAAACTTGCATTGATTGCATAATCCATTAGACTTAATCCCTCAAAAGGCATTTTCATAGCCCTGGATTTATCGATGATGCAATAGATATGCTGTGCTTTCTCATCTACAAAAGAATTAACCATGAGCTCACCTTTTCTGGCTGTTGCTTTCCAGTTCACTGTACGGTAATCATCACCCTGTACATAGTTTTTAACCTGGTCAAATTCCATGCTATGGCCAATACGCCTGATTTTTTTGATTCCCATCTCAGTCAGTCTGTTTGATATGGCCATCAATTCATATTTACGCAGCTGGAGAAAGGAAGGGTAAACAGGTACGGTGTTTTCTTTTCCGAAATTGAATCTCCTGGAAATCAGTCCAATTGGCGATTTTACATACAAACGGGTCTGGCCAAATACATATTCACCTCTTTTTGTTGGTCTCAGTGTATAAGTGATAGTCTTATGTTCACCTGCTTTTAAAGTGCTTTTGAACCATAGATCTCTTTTTTGAAACTGGAAGGGGATTTCATCTATAATTCCGATATCGACCGGGAAGGTAAAAAAAAAACTCTCCACATAAATATGAAGCTCATTGTCATCTCCATTACTTAGTCTTTCCGGAAGGTCGCGACGAAGAAAGATACCTTTAGTCCTGAATAATAATCCCAGATCGATAAAGATCAGTAAAATCAATACGCCAAAGCAGATATAAGGCAGGTCACCCAGCCAGGGCAGGAAAAATGTAAACAGAAATAAACTTACACATAAGCCTAAACTGGCAAACAGTCTTCTACCCAGAAAAAGGTCTTTATAAAATGGTGAACAAGTCTTTCAATCTCTTGGTGATTTATCTTGGGATCTCTATTTTTTGAATGATCTGAGCTACAATGTCAACGGTGGTTAACCCTTCCATTTCTTTATCAGGACTAAGCATAATCCGGTGTGCAAGTACTGGTGCAGCTACTTTAATAATATCTTCTGGAGTCACAAAATCACGTCCCTGCATTGCAGCAATAGCTTTTGCGCCATTGATGATGGCTAAAGAAGCACGGGGAGAGGCACCCAGGTAAAGTGATTTGTTATTACGTGTTTCATGTACAATCTTTGCCGCATATTCAATTAATTTAGGCTCAACATGTAATGCTTTAATCATTGCCCGGCAGGTCTTGATCTGATCGATACTTAAAACGGGTTTAATCTCTTTTAGTTCATCTTCAAGTTTATGCTGATGCTGTCCGGATAAGATCATTATCTCTTCTTCAAGTGTAGGATATTTAATCTCTATCTTGAATAAAAACCTGTCTAACTGAGCTTCTTGGCAATCTGTAAGTTCCTTCATGTTCAATTGGGTTTTGTGTTGCAAGTACCATGAAAGGCTCATCCATCGGGTAGGTATGGCCATCAACAGTAATCTGTCGCTCTTCCATAACTTCGAATAATGCAGATTGTGTTTTTGCAGGTGCCCGGTTAATCTCATCAATTAATATAATATTACCGAAAACCGGACCTTTTCTATACTCGAAGGATGCTGATCTGGGATCAAAAACAGACGTCCCTAAAACATCAGATGGCATCAGGTCAGGTGTAAACTGAATTCTTGAAAAGACAGCATTTATGCTTTTTGCTATTAATTTAGCGCTTAATGTTTTAGCGACTCCTGGAACACCTTCCAGTAAAAGGTGGCCATCGGCCAGAATGCCTGCAATCAGAAATTCAATAGTATCTTTTTGACCTACAATGATATGACCAATTGATTCTCTGATTTGCTCTACGGCCAGATTAAGCTGGGTGAGGTCGGTTCTTTGATTAGATAGATTTCAGCTTCCATTATTTCGCTTGATTATAAAATTTCTCTATGAGTTTGTTCAGTTCTATGAGAAGGTTGTCGGTAACTTTATTACCATTTTGAATCCCATTGATTAAGATAAATAATTTTCTGACGGTTTCTTCCTGTGCGCCCGAAATCAGGATTAGAGCAGATATCAGTTCTTCGTCTGTTTTTAAAGTTTTCAGACGATAAGTTAATCTGATAAATTCCAGAAAATAATTGATCTTCTTTTGTGCGATATCACTGTTGTCACGCTCCTGATAGTATACCTTTCCGACAACCTTTACAAAATCGGCAGAAGAGTTTTTTAAAGGCAGTAAAACAGGGATAATCCGCTGTCTGCGTTTGATTTCATAAATGACAAAAACCAGCAGGCCAATTAGCGAGATATAATAGGCCCAGCGCAGCTGACCGTATTTGAGGAATACTCTGAGTAAAGATTCATTATTGGAGGTTCCCCTGGTGCTATGTTCATCCCATATCAGCGTTTCAGTTTTTTGAAGATAAGAAAGGGCTTTAGATGCGTAGTCTGCGCCCGCAGGATTTAGCAAACTATAATTAGTTAATAACTGCGGATTTGGCAAAATGTACAATGCCCCTTTACCAAAAGTATATTTTACAAAATTGATATCGCCTTTTCCATTTTTTCCAAGTACAGTACAGCGTGAAGAGTCAACACTGGTGAAATACTGATCTCCGATACCTTTTTCAAAGACATAACCGTTTTTTGATTTGAGAGCAGGGTTGACAAAGTAGACAGGTTCAGATCGTAGCTTAGGTGCGAAATTGTTGTTTACCTCTAGCTTCAGGGTGTCATTAAGTAGTTTTCCGAGATCGAACGCTGCAATAAATACCTGGTTCCCGCGGTTCATAAATTTCACAAGCTCCTGGTAATCCAGTTTATCAAAATTAAGGCTGCTCGCTATAAAAAGATAAGCAGTGTTTTTATAGTTATGATCTTTCAGCGTATTATATACAGGCAGCTTTGATTTTTTATAATCGCCTCCGGAAAGACAGCTGTCTTCTCGTGGTCTAAGATATAAAGGCCATAAGGGATCTTATCTTCCTTTAAATAACTTGGAGACCAGTCAGTTGGTTTAGGCTTATAATATTGTGCAGCCAGGTACAAGATTAATGCTGTGGCACTGCCGATAAGATATAATTTCATACCCTTCATCGTGTTTCAGTATTAAACTGGTCATAATTATTTTTCACCTGTTTGAAGTTCTCTTTATCAATAAAGAATTCTCCATACCATATGTATTCAAACTGCGTAGTAAGCTGACTGAATTGTTCTCTTTTATGCGGATCGGCAATCTCTTTGATATAAGTTTGATTAGTTTTCTCCGGTTGCCAGTTTATCAGATTGTTGTTGTTTAATGTCTTCAGTGAGCGCAAATACATCAATCTAACTGCAAGTCTGTAATTTGCGCTCATGATTGCTTTATCTATTTCCGTTTTGAAATCTATTTCATGGATATTATCAGAAGATTCAGCATAAGGAACAGTTATTGTTTTCGATTTTCCACTAAATAGCTTGAAGTCAACGCCGGTGAATTTAATGACGATAAAAACAATTAATGCGATGAAGGCGGCAATAATAATATACCTGAACATACTGGCCGAATAGTTTGCTGTAGCAATACCCCTGAATTGTCTCCAGAACCAGGCCCAGAATTTATCCCATAAACTACTATCTATAGGTAGTGTCTGATTATATCTGAATTCTGGCTGCTGTTTATAGATGTTGATTTTTTGCGTATCAAAGTGTCTGAGCTGTAGTTTGCTGCTGTCACTTTTGAGTTGTTTGGCTTTTACTTTTATAGGCACAGCCTGATCAGCAAGAACAGGGAAAGACTGTACTGTTAAAAACAAAAACAGGAAAGTGAACAGATATTTAAACATACTAGTATTCTTCTTTGCTCTGGAAGGGGTTTTCATTCTGACCCATTTTCTGAATGCGATCCATCAGACCACTGCTGCTTTGACGTTCAGACAAATTAAAATAACAAAGAGATATACCTATAATTGGTATAATCATAAAAATCTTGCAGAGTTCCTGCAGAATTGCAGAAAAAATGATGACCCCATCACTCAATCCCTTAAAGCCTCCGGTTAGTGAGCTGACCATAACCATAATAGTAGCTGGCAAAGAGGCGAAAGCAGAAGTTGCATAGGTAATGACCCACAGGATAAGTATGGTCGCTGCGGTAGTCCACCACTGTTCTTTCAATAGCTTGAAAGATTTGCTGAATGAATAGCTCAGGCTGGCATTTTCAAAAATCATAATTGGAAGCATCAGCGAGATCGCAGGAAACATATAAAAACCCGGAATAAGGCACATTGAAAAACTAATGATCATCAATAAACTTAACACCAGTCCACTGCCAAATACCCGCAGGAAATAATATTTAAAATATCCCCAGACTTCATCTACTGTAGGTGCTGTGTTCCCCTTTTTTCTATATATATAGCTATAAAACTCAGGATTGAAACATTTAATGCAGCATAGCTTACTGTTGCAATTAAGGCTACGAAAAAATAGCTGATAGAAGCATAGCCTGCAAGTCTGCCGAAGGTATCCCTGGGATCAATATTTCTCCATGCTCTTTGCATACCAGTCTGCTGTAGAATTGAGGCAACTATTCCAGCCAGGATAAATATCCCGCAAAAATAAACGAATACTTTAAGTAAAGCCCTAAAGTTCTCTTTAGAGAACCGGATGGTATCATTAATTATTTCTCCAAACTCTCTGAGTTTTTTGAATTCTACTTTTTCAGACATTTTTATTGAGTTGATTACGTTTTGAAAGAATTGATGGATAGATGATGACGTACCAGATGATAAAGATCAGGGATGCTCCAAGTATACTTATACTTAACCATACAGGCATTTCTGTATGGCGGGTAATAAAGCCTTCAAAAAAGGCAGCGACTAATATAACCGGTATGATACCCACTGCGATCTTGGTCCCATCTTTAGCACTTTGTTTAAAAGCCTGGAAACGGGTATATGTTTTCGGGAAAAGAAGACCATGGCCCAGTACCAGTCCCGCAGCTCCGGCTATAATGATTGCAGAAATCTCTAAGGTACCATGAATCCAGATGACCAGGATGGATTCTATACCCAATCCTTTACTGAAAAAATAATATTCAAATGATCCCAGCATAATCCCGTTTTGCAGCAAGTGATAAATCGGGCCGATGGATAAAAATATGCCACTTACAAACATCATTAGAGATACATAGGTGTTATTTGCTGCAATGGAGAAAAACATCGGGAGTTCAGAACTCTTTTTATATACGCCAAAAGGATCACCTTTGGTAATGTTTTCATTGGTCATATTTACATAACTGTCTCCCAGGATTAGCCTGATGAAATTATCATCATATTTTGCTGAAAGTGCACCTATTGATGCCGAAATTGTAAAAAACAAAAAGGCGTATAAGATTTGCTGACGATAAGTATGAAAAAGCACAGGCAATTCAAACTTCCAGAAATTGATAAACCTGTTTTTATCTTCCTTTTTATTCTTGTAAATTGACTGATGCAGGGTTGAAGCTAGACCATTCAGATAGGCTGTGGTTTTAGATTTGGAGTAAAAGGTTTTGGCGTAAGAAAGATCGTTGGTGATGTCAATGAAGCGGTCTGCAACCTCATCCGGGCTTGTTGCGGGTGAGCGTTCATAGGCCTTCCATTTCTCAGAATTCTGTTTAACGAACAATGCCTCCCTCATATCGAATCTAATTTTCTGTTAAAATACTGACAAAAAGTGATTTTGCAAAAAAAAAATTAAATATCAATATTATATTTGAACTTAATGGAAACAATAAAGGTAAATACCAGCCAGCACGTAGATATAGACTATCCGGTTGCAGGATTGGGCGAACGTATAGCAGCAAGAATGATAGATTTTGGTCTGCTGATCGCAGTACTTTTATTATTTTTCTTATTTGCAGGACTGGTCTCAGATCCAAAGACGAATGTCTTTTTATCGGGCTGATGATTATCTATGCTGTGGCTTATGTTTTTTATCATCTGATTTGTGAGATTTTTTTCAATGGTCAGAGTCCGGGAAAAAAAAAATTAATGAAGATAAAGGTCATCAGCCTAGATGGCGGTCAGGCAAGTATAGGTCAGTATTTTATTCGCTGGTTATTCAGGCTGGTAGACTTTTGGCTATCAGGACAGGTGGGAGGGTTGTTGTGCATCACGCTATCTGAACGTAAACAGCGGATTGGAGATTTGGTGGCGGGAACTACTGTGATTAAGACTGTAGGACGTACCACGCTTGAACAAATTGCTTTTGAACCTGTAGAAGAAGAATATATTCCTGTTTTTACCAATGTGCATCAATTGAACGATCAGGATATGGAACTGATCCATGAAGTACTGACTACCTATTATAAGACAGCACACTATGAGCTTATTTATGCAATGGCTGATAAAATCAAGATGCGTCTTGGGGTAAGCTTACCAGCAGGAATGCATGAACTTGCTTTTTTGAATACGATAGTTAAGGATTATAACCAGGTAACTTCTGTAGCGCAATAAACCTGGCTGAATAAATACCCAGCCAGGTCATCACATTAAAATGTTTATTTCTTTCCTATATTAAAGCGAAGGTTAATCTCAAAATCACCACCGGTATAACCTTTTAATGCGGAGGTTGCAGTGTTGTAATAGGCCATAATGTATAAACTCTTCATGTAATTTATACCAAATCCGACTGTGGCATTTTCTGTACTGTGATACATACCCATAACAGTTAATTTATCATCTGCAAAATTGGCATTTACACCTGCGTCCCATAGGTTTTTGTAGTTCCTGATACCTCTGAACACACCTTTAGGTTCCAGATTGACGCCGTCCATACCGTTGCCAAATGCAAGCCTATAGCTGATCGCAGTGTAGAATGTAGGTTTATCGGCATAATTTATATCATCCTTTCTTAAAACTGACCGCATATTAGGCAATGTAGCCTCGATATTTAGTCCGTTAGAAGTATAGGATGCGCCGAAATCTCCATCGAAATAATAACCTCTGTCATTAAAGCGGGCTATCGATGGATCATTGCTGTCACTGTTATGTACGCTGCTCATATCAAACCTTTCTCTGCTTGTTCCAAAGGAAATACCAAAATTCAGTTTCCGGTCGTCATCATTTAATGGTAAGTGATAAGCAAAGGTGGCCATCGCTTTGGTGATCTGTATGCCTCCGGATTTTTCATTGTACACGTTAATACCCAGGCCAACTTTGTCTAGCTGCTGATCTAAGGTAATGCCTTGGGTAAGTGGTGCACCAGGAATATCAGACCATTGTTTTCGTAGACTGGCATTGATATTTAAACCGCTGCCGATCCCCGCCATAGCTGGATTTGCAAAATATTTATTCTGAAAATATTGAGCATTAAGTGGTAATATCTGACTTTTTGCGGTAGTTGTAAGTAAAACGGTACCAGTAAGTAAACATCCAGTTATGCGGCTAATCTGTTTTCTATATATAATTAATCTCATGTCTGCTTAATATTAGTCTCTTAAAATATTGATATAACCTTTTAACGTTCCTAAGCCAGGGCCAAGTTCCAGGATGTAGTAATAGGTACCTTCAGTTAGCGGAAGCCCATTTACAGTACCATCCCAATCATTTGCATATGATCGTTTAGTATAAAACACGCGGCCTGCCTTATCAAATAATTTCAACGTGTTGTTTGGATAGTAATCTATGTTCTTAATCACGAACTTATCATTGATACCATCACCATTTGGTGTAACCAGGGTGCCTGCCTCCAGTTTATAATCATCAATAACAGTAATATAGATTGTCTGGTCTGAACTGCATCCGCTGATATTGGTTGCTTTAACTTTGTAGCTACCACTTTGTTTTGGTCTGATTGTTAAAACCTGATTACTTTGTCCTGCAAGTATTTCATTCCCGGTCCAGTTGTATTTTAAGCCCCCTGTTGCAGTAAGCTGTACTACTTCTCCTTTGGATATGCTTTCACCTTTATCACTAATGATTCTTATTGCCGGTAAATCATTAATAGTAACTACAGCTATTCCGTTCTGATACTGAGTCCCAAAAACGTCTGCAACACTGATCAGGGTATAGGTAAATACGCCTGAGTTATTTGTGGATACATTTAGTGTTGCGATAGCAGTGTTGGTCGTAATTGTTTTGGTACTTCCGTTCAGTGTATAAGTAAAAGTGTATGGAGCAGTTCCATTATTACCTGTAAAGGTTAGTACAGGAGATTTCTCATTTACACAAATTTGTACAGACCCGGTAAGGCTGGCAGTGGGAAGCGGGTGTACAATTACTGTTGCCGACCCTGTTTGTGTCTGACCACAGTTTGCATCACTTATACTTACCAAATTATAGACAAATGTACCTTCTGTATTAGTCGGAGCCTGCATTGTTGCTGTTGAACCAGTAACAGCAGAGATTGTTTGATTTGTTCCACCGTTGATATTGTAGGTAAAGGTGTATGGAGCTTCCGTTTGCAGCAGTAAATGTAATGACAGGTAAAACAGCATTGAGACTTGTTGATGCTGAACCCGATATACTTGCTGTGGCCAGAGGATTAACTGTAACCGTAGCCTGGCTGTTTTGAGCCTGAGCAGTATTTGCATCGCCGACCGACATCAGGTTATAAACAAATTTACCAGGCTGACTTGCCGGCGCCAGGATGCTGACTGAGTTACCAGATGTTGTTGTTGCAGTTAATGAATTACCTCCGTTAATGTTGTAAGTGAAAGTATAAGGGGCTGTTCCATTAGCACCAGTAAATATAACAGCCGCATCTGTAGAATTTAAGCATACGTTTTTTGTGCCGGAAATCGTGGCAGCAGGCAATGGGAAAACTGTAACTGTTGTGGATACATTTTGGATTTCACTGCTGTTCGCATCTGTGATTTTGGTCAGTGTGTACGTAAAGCTTCCTGCTGTAGTAGTTGGCGCTTCCAGAGTAGCCGTATTTCCTGTAGTTGTTAAAGTCTGCGCGGCACCATCATTGATCTGATATGTAAAAGTAAAGGGGCCTGTACCGGTCTTTGCTATGAAAGTAATTACGGGTGACGGTGCATTGACACTCGTTTTGATGTCTCCGCTAATATTACCTGAAGGTCTTTCGATAATCTGTAAAGCAGCAGGTGAATAACTGATCAGATAGTTTGAATCCAATGCCAGTGTTCCCTGATTGATTGTATAGCTTCCGGCAATCTCTCCTGCATCTCTGGTCAGGTTTCCTGTGAAAGCAGCGGTACCCACCAATGTTGAAGTCGTAGTATAGGTTAGTACCGGATCTGCAATACCCGTTAATTTCTGTTTAGCATCTGCTTTAACAAAAATAGACTTTGGAATTATAGTCAGTATTTGCTGCCCGGTTGCATCGCTAAAGTAAGCATCTCCTTTTTGATTGACAGTAATCGTAACTTTTCCTGGTTTAAGCAACTGTATTTTACCATCTGTAACTGTGGCTTTATTTGTGTCACTGCTGGTATATGTAAGTTTAATAGCTGGATTGTCACTGCTTGCACCTATTTCAAGATCAGGATCACCATAAGTAGCGCTTCTTTCCGGAGCAAAAGTGATCGTTTGTGTTTTTTTAACATAGCTATCATCGCGGTTATACCAGATTGGTGAAGTAATGATCCTGCTCCCGTCTGTTTCAATGATATCGGCATAATAGTAACCCGTTGTCAGGTTGGCTAAATCATTATGCGTAAAGTTTAAGGTTCCTGTAGAACTGCTTGTAATCTGGATAGGAGTAGTCCCGCTGCCTGGCGTACCGTAAAGTAGTTTTATACTGGAAACAGGGCTGGTTGTTGCTGTATTCAAAGAGATATCCGGGACACCTGCTCCGGTAAATATACTGCCAACAGGCTCTTTATTAACCAGGAATGTGACTTTTGCTGCTGAATCTTCAGAAGCGTAAAAACGCATTTTCTTCATTGCATCAAGCAAATCATTCTCTGTAAGTGCTGGTGCTGCTAAACAACTAGCCTTGCCCGTGTATGACGGCCAAAAGTCATGTTATGGTTATCGTGGTCTATTGTTGCACCAAGATGATAACCTCTGGCAAGCATCCGGTTATAGTAACTCAGATAACTCATCGAACTTGCCGGATCCGAATAAGTGAGGTTGGTAGAAAAAGCAGGTCCGCTTTCTAAAGCAGCCCCTACGATAGCGCTGTCAGCGCTGTTGTCGTAAGTTGAGGAAATATTATTGAAATCGGTTGTGTTGGGGTGGGCAAGGGTTGCAATAGCATTCAGACCATGGCGGTTAATGACTTTGAATAACCCTGCATTACCAGTGTAAGTGCTTTTTGGAACATAAATCTGATTCTCTCCAGGTTCCCATCCAATCAGAGAATCTATACCATAAACAATCACGTGACCACCACCACTGATTACTCCCCACTCCATACCATGAAGGGCAAGGAATGTCGATGTAGTTGCATTTTTTGCTGCATCAATACCTGGTTTCCAGTTTCAGCGACATACCTGCCTGTGTATGATTATGCTCTGAAATACCTAGAAAGTCCATTTTCATGGAGTTTTTGGCAAAAGCATAATCATCCTCTGGTTTTTTGTTTGTGTTGTCTTTATTTCCATCAGAATAACTGCTGTGACTATGCAGGTTTCCGTAATAGAAATTTAGATTGTCAGCATCCAGTACACCTGTTTTCTGAACACCGGTAAGTGGTGCTGCTATTAAATATAAGGGGCCGCCGCTGCAACTGCTGTTTACGGAGAAGATATAGAAATAATAAGTAGTGTTTTGTGCGAGTCCGCTTCTGATAAAGCTATTACCTGTACCTCTTTTAATGACAGTTCCACCGCCAATCTGATCACCGGTATTGTACATAGTCTGATTGGTTGGATTTGCTGTAAGTGAATTGCTGGTGCTCATCACGACAAGATATTCATCTGCTCCGGCAGCGGGCTGATAACTGCCCTGGATGAAATTGTAATTTGACGAGGTAACGGTAAAGTTTATCGGCTGGCTTGCTGGTGTAGCACAAACCGCTAAAGTTTTGGTGGTCACATCTGCCGTCAGGTAGTTTGTTGTCAGATATTTTGGCCCACCCGTACAGGAAACATTATTTAATGGAAATACGAAATAATAATATTTTGTAGAACTGCTCAGATTGATGTCAGTCAGGGTATTGTTCACAATGCGGCCGGAAACTATGCCTCCGCCTATTGCTGTACCCGCATTATAAACTGTTCCATCCTGAGGCAATGCAGTCAGGCTGCTGCTGGTACTGCGGATAATCAGATATTCATTCGCATCAGTTGAGGCTGTGAAGGCTGCTGTGATACTGTTTGTTGTTACTGCACTAAAAATTAAAGCAGTCGCAGCTATGGTTGGCGCTGTACATGGTGATAAATTAGGTGGGAAATGTACACCTAAGCTATTCAGGTCATCATCGTCAATAGCATTCTGAACAGTAGCTAAAGGCAGCCTTGTCCAGTCATCAGCAATAAAAGCAGGGGGCTGGGAGCAGTTACCGTTATATTTCTGACATAAGAAACATCTTTTGCATTTACACCCTGGCCAAAAGCATCAATAATATTATTGGCGGCATCCAGTATAGCTACACCATCATTTCCATTGAAATTAATGACAGCATTGTTGTTTTGAGCAGCACTGGTGGGTTTTAAATAGGGTACCTCATTCCCATTTCCTGTGTTCCCGATCAATACAGAACCCTGAGCAGGAATAATCACATTCAGATCCATCGTTTGAGAAGGGCTGGAGGTGATATTGATTGTTCCTGCATCTCCCGAAATATTATATAAAGCTAATTTGATTTGTGGAGAAGCGGTGTTTAACGGTGTATTTCCAAGATTAGTTAATTCGATCCATTTATTAACAGATGAACCTTCATAATACTGGCTGATAATAATTGGTGCACTGAGTAGCGGAGTACCGGTAGTGGTGGTGTTTAGTGTCGCAATTGTAGTCTGAAGATTCGGGGTTGTTGCTGCATCAGCAGCAGCGACAACATAAATATTATAGGCAGTTGATGCAGTAAGGCCGGCTATACTAACCGATGCCTCAGTATTTGCTGTATTGATGAAAGAACCAGCTTTGAAAGCGGGATTTCCATTTCCATCCTGGCCGGCTTTAACCTGGGCCGGAGTAGCCGGTGCCGTTCCGGTTGCCGGGATTAATATATAATAAGTTGTTCCTGCTTCATTGATGTTACTTAACAGGTTAACAGAGTTTGAAGTGATATTATTAGACTTTGGGTAAGTCGCTGTGTTTACCGGAGGAGTTAAATCACCAGCAGCCATTGTTGTTGCATTAATGGTAACGAAAGTGGATTGAAGATTTGGAGTTGTTGCGGCATCGGCCGATACTATATAAAGTTTATAAGCTGTGGAAGAACTTAAACCATTTAGTGTTAAGACTGCATCTGAATTCGCAGTATTGGCTAAGGAGCCTGATTTAAAGGCTGGGTTTGAATTTCCATCCAGACCAGATTTAATTTTGCAGTGCAGTAGTCAAAGGTGCAGTTCCTGTAGCAGGAATTAAGATGTAGTAAGTAGTTCCCGCTTCATTGATATTACTTAACAGATCAATAGAAGTTGAAGTGATATTACTGACTTTAGGATAAGTTGAAGTGTTAACTGGTGGGGTCAGGTCAGTACCCCCTCCAATATCTGTAATTGTGCCGCCTACTTTAAGTCCCTGATTTGGATCCGGTGAAAAGAACCCCCATCCGCCGGTTGTAGTTTGTCCGCTGGCAAAATAACGGAAGGTAACTGTGGTTCCTGAAGGTACATTTTGTAATGCAGTTACTCCCGAAAGGTCAATTGTGGGATATACCACGGCAGGAAGTGCACCTGTTTTTGTAATGATAGTAGGTGAACCAATCAGCGTAAAAGGGCCGCCATTCAGGCTATAGGCAAACTGATTTGAAGCACCGGCGCCGGCAAAATAAGTAGGAGTACCCTGATAGGCTGCATCTATGGTTGATAAGGACATTTTCTTGCCTTGCGCTTGCTGCGGAAAGTGCGAATTCAAAAAAGACAGGGTTTCCAGGAGCAATGGATAGATTTCCAAATTTGACCGTTCTAAATGAACTGCCACCTGCACTGGCGGCGGCAGCGGCAGACCTTATCAATACAGGAGTTGCAGACAGACCCGGATCAGAGGCTACTGCCGTAGAAGTTGTTAAGAGTCCTGGGCCCGTAAAATCCCATCGCGCGATCTGAGCAAAGATCTTTGCCGGCAGAAAAAGGCATGAATACAATAAGATTAAGAGTAGAGTTTTTTTCATATCTGAGATTTTTGTTTAGAAAACAAAAATATACGGATAAAAAGGCGCTGATGTTAGTATAACATTAATTATTGTGTTTGTGGAAAACTAAATTTAATATAGGCGTGCAGAAAATTCCTTGTAAACGAAAAAAAACCTCTCAGTATCACTGAAAGGCTTTTTGAAGTGGGAAATGAGGGGTTCGAACCCCCGACCCCCTCGGTGTAAACGAGGTGCTCTGAACCAGCTGAGCTAATTTCCCTTTGGTCTTGGTCAGTTTAGAGCCTTGACAGGCTTGGTTTAAATAAAAAACCTTCAATATATCTGAAGGTTTTTTATTTGGTGGGAAATGAGGGGTTCGAACCCCCGACCCCCTCGGTGTAAACGAGGTGCTCTGAACCAGCTGAGCTAATTTCCCTTGATCCTTCCTAACTTCGTTTTTGCTATTTGTGTAGCCTTCTTCGTTGTTGGGAGTGCAAATATACACCTCTAAACCAAAACTCCAAAACTTTTTTAATATTTTTAAGATAAGATCTCTTCCAATACCTGGTGAGATTTTATTTCTCCAAAAGAAGCGGTATGTAAGGTGTAGTATATCAGTATTTTATCAAGAACTATTCTTCTTGTTGCGTTATCTATTTTTATTTCATTTAATTTTTCAAAGGGCGTCGTGAAGAGCAGAATAAATAATTCAGCGGCAGTTTTTTCCATAAAATAAGGATGAACAGGTGTTAACGACTTGAATTCTCCTTCCTGTAAATCGAAATAACTCTGATCACTTTTCGTCTCCGTACTAGGTGCAAAACCTAAAAACCGGGATAGTTTTAATAAGAAGGCAAGATGAAAGTTTGCACTTGCCTGATCCGTTTCATCAAACCATGAAACAGCATTGAAGATATAATCAAAAATATTCTCATCCGCGTTCTGCTGGCGTATACTCTTATAAAGGACCTCATTGAGAAAAATTATAATTGTACTTTTTATAATATCATAAGGAATAGTGCGGAATACAGGAGAGGGCCGGAGTTCAGAAATACGCTGTATACTGGAGTTGGTTTTATGATAGACGACCATATCCACCAGGTGAAGAGCCTGCAACATATTCATTCTGATCTTAGCCTTTGGTTTTTTTACGCCATTAATCATATAAGACTGAATACCGAATTTAGCTGTAAAGATTTGTACAACTACACTGTTTTCACTGTATAAAGTTGTTTTTAAGACTATCCCACGGGTTTTTTGTGGAGCATATCAGATCAGTTTTGGAATAAAAATAATAGCAGCTATAATCACCGAAATAAAAGCAGCAACAATAACAGCTCCGGCGGCAACATCCTTCACCTTTCCCGCCTGTGCATTGAAATCCGGAGATACTAAATCAACCAAAAGCTCAATTGCAGTATTTAAAAGTTCGGCAACCAGGACAAGACCAATAGCCAGGACAATCCATAGCCATTCATTGCCAGATAGTTGTAAATACCATCCTGAAATTCCAACCAGCAGCGTAGCCGCCATATGGATCCTAAAGTTCATTTGCGTTTTTATGGTGTAAGCAATCCCGGATAACGCATATCCAAAACTCTTTATTAATCTTCGCATATCATGAGCTGTCAATCAAACTTACTGAATTAAATAAATATTTGGGTTTAATACCCTGTTACAATGTTATTTTTACCTAATCAACACAATTTTCCGTCTAAGAAACAGTTTATTTTCCTTTATTTGCTGATTCGATTAGAAGCCATTTAAAACGGTTCTTTCGTAGCAATTAACCAATTCAGATATTTTAATCAAACATGGAAACCATTAATCCCGTTAAAAAAAATAGTTCTATTATCCCTCTTGTTACAATGACTCTTCTTTTCTTTATGTGGGGATTTATTACCTGCATGAATGATATTTTAATTCCGCATTTAAAGGTGCAGTTTAATTTGAACTTTCAACAGTCAATGCTGGTACAATTTGCTTTTTTCGGTGCTTATTTTATCGGGTCATTAATCTACTTCCTGATTTCTTATTTTAATGGTGATCCGGTTAATAAGGTTGGTTATAAAAAAGGAATTATAGCAGGAGTACTGCTTTCTGCTGTCGGATGCTGTTTGTTCTATCCAGCGGCAACGCTATCTATTTATGGGGTCTTTCTGGCCGCCTTGTTTGTTCTGGGCTTAGGATTTACAATTTTGCAGATCACTGCAAATGCCTATGTGACCTTATTAGGGCCGGAAGGAAGAAAGTGCTTCACAAGCCGTTTAAACCTGACACAAGCTTTCAACTCATTCGGTACAACCATTGCACCAATTCTTGGCGGACACTTAATATTTACTTTGTTTCTTGAAAAAGACGGAGCAGCATCGGCAGATTCTACCCGTATTCCTTACCTGATTTTTGCAGGTATTCTAGTTTTACTAGCGGTAGTGATCAGTATGGTGAAACTTCCATCTTTCAGCAGTGAAGAGTCATCAGAGCGAGGTCTGGGTGCTTTGAAATTCCCTCAGCTTAAAATGGGGATCTTTGGGATCTTCTGTTATGTAGGGGCTGAAGTAGGTATCGGAAGTTTACTGATTGCTTTTATGGAACAGCCGGATGTAACCAACCTGACAGAAGTAGTTAGTAAAAATTATCTTGCCCTGTATTGGGGAGGAGCAATGATCGGAAGATTTTTAGGCTCGATTTCACTGAGTGAATTACCGCAGACTAAAAAGCTGATTTACATGATCCTTACAGCGGCAGCCGTATATTTGCTCTGGTATTCAGTATCGTTGATCTTACTTTTGCACAAACGAGCTTCTTTATCGTCTTTATTGTATTAAACATTATCGCTTTTGTAGTCGGTAAATCTGCTCCGGCACGTACACTGGTGATCTTTGCAGGTGTGAACATTGCATTATTGCTTCTTTCAGTTTTCAGCAAAGGCAGTATGGCCTTATACCCGATTTTAGGTATCGGTCTGTTTAACTCTATTATGTTCTCTAATATTTATACCCTGTCAATTTCCGGATTAGGAAAATATGTAAGCCAGGGATCTTCATTACTTGTTATGGCTATTTTGGGTGGTGCAATACTACCTTTAATTCAAGGTAGCATTGCCGATTCTAACGGTATTCAAAGCTCATTCATTCTGCCTGCATTATGTTATCTCTATATCCTGATTTTCGGGGTATACTGTGCTAAACGTGGTCATGGGGAGAATGAAAAGGCCGTAAGAACAAATCATTAATCGCTTTATCTAAGCTATAAACCGCCTGTTTTTAATTAAACAGGCGGTTTATGTTTTTATTAACAATATGGTAATGCCTGCTTCAAGTTAAGCGCATAGCCGAAGGATACTTTTGTCCTGTTATTAATTGAACAAGCTTAGAAATATGAACAGAAGATCATTATTAAAAGGAGGTTTGCTTGCCGGATTAGGTCTGCCTTTTTTATCGCCATCCGAATTATTAGCCCAGTCAAAGCCATTTGCTAAAAAGGCAAAGAACATTATCATACTGGTCAGCGATGGAATGAGTACAGGTACGCTGAACATGGCCGATATTTATGCAAACCGTGCCTTTGGTAAAGGAACGAACTGGATACAACTATACAAAGATTCTAAAGTTACCCGCTCACTGATGGATACCGCATCGGCAAGTTCAGTGGTTACCGATTCTGCTGCTGCGAGTTCTTCGTGGGGGGGCGGAGGGATGCGCGTGAAAAACGGATCTTTAAACGTAGGCCCGAAAGGAGAAATGCCTCAGCCAATTTTACAGAATTCAAACAAGGAGGTAAAAAGGTAGGTTGTGTGACTACTGTTCCGGTTACACATGCTACCCCGGCTGGTTTCTGCGTTAATATCGACAGCCGTGACGGGCAGGATGAAATTGCAGAAATGTACCTGAAATTGAAGTTTGATGTGATGCTGGGCGGCGGTGCTGAACATTTTAATGCCAAAAGAAAAGGCGGAAGTATTATACCCCAGTTTCTGACACAAGGGTTCCAGTTAGCTTTGAACAGGGGTGAAATGTTAAACCTTAAAAACTCCGGGCCGGTAATAGGGCTTTTTGCGGCTGATGGGTTACCTTATGAATTAGACCGTAAGAACTCCCCTGAGCTGATGAAAAGTGTGCCTTCGTTAGCTGAAATGATGAATAAAGCAATTTCGCTGATGAAAGATAATCCTAAAGGTTTCGCTCTTCAGGTAGAAGGTGGTAAGGTAGACTGGGCAGCCCATGGTAATGATACCGGTGGATTGATCTTTGATCAGCTTGCTTTTGATGAGGCTGTTGGGGCGGCTATTGCATTTGCAGAAAAAGATGGCGAAACACTCGTGATTATCACGACAGATCATGGAAATTCAAATCCAGGTTTATTTTATGGTGATAGCAATAAAGACTTTGACCGTATTCAGCAATTTAAACATAGTAATGACTGGATTTTAAATCAGCTGAACAATTCTTCGAGCGAAAAAAATGTAACCGAATTAATTGAGGCCGGAACAGGAATTGGAATTACATCCGCCGAAGCGAAACAATTACTTACACATTTCTCGGATATCATTCCTGGCGAATTATATAATGCCGCTAATCTCCCGTTTAATGAGCTGGCAAAAATCCAGGGGAAATATACACTGGTACAATGGGCTGGAATGAACCATACTGCAGACTATGTAGAACTGACTATGTTTGGCCCTGGAAGTGAGTTGTTAAAGCCGTTCATTAAGAATTACGAGCTGCATAATTTCATGTTAAACGCGGCAGAAATGTCAGCAGTTTTTTGGCTCCTGTGGTTAAATCCTAAGGTTATCTGTCAAAATCTATCAATTAACGCTTATCTTTGAGGTAAGCGTTAAATTATGTCTGTTGAAAAACAAATCCTGCATCCAAGAAATCTGCACCGTTCGAGGTACGATTTTCCACAATTAATTAACAGTTGTCCACAACTGGAGCCATTTGTGTTTATTAACCCTTATGGTGATCAGTCTGTGGATTTCTCAAACCCCGAAGCGGTAAAAAAACACTCAACAAAGCTTTACTGATCCATTTTTATGGCTTATCCGACTGGGATATTCCTGAAAATTATCTTTGTCCGCCTATTCCGGGCAGGGCCGATTATATTCATTATCTGGCAGACTTACTGGCATCTTCTAATGGAAATGAGATTCCAAAAGGTAATTCGGTGAAAGCGCTGGATATCGGCGCAGGAGCAAACTGTGTTTACCCGATTATCGGACATCAGGCATATGGCTGGTCATTTGTTGGCTCTGATGTAGAAAAAGAGCGATTAGTTCTGCAGAAAATATTGCTGCAATTAATCCTCCGCTAGCCAATGACCTGACTTTCAGAATGCAGAACTCTCCTTCAAGTATATTCAAAGGCGTAGTGAAACCCGGAGAATTATTTGATATAACCTTATGTAATCCGCCATTTCATGCCTCTGCCGAAGAAGCGCAAATGGGCAGTCAGCGTAAGGTTCGCAATTTAGGTAAACAAAAAGGAAGAGAGATTGTCCTTAATTTTGGAGGGCAGAATTCTGAATTATGGTGTAAAGGTGGTGAGGTAGAATTTATCCGCAGGATGGTTGAAGAAAGTGCTCAAATTGCCAAACAATGCGTTTGGTTTACGACTTTAGTTTCTAAAAGTGCACATCTCTCGACAGTTTATTACGCATTGGATAAGGTGGGTGTTAAAGGTGTGAAAACTGTAGAGATGGCTCAGGGTCAGAAACAGAGCCGTTTTGTTGCCTGGACATTTTTGTCTGCCGATGAGCAGGCGGAATGGAGTAAAAAGCGATGGAAAAAATAATTTAATATCTTAACTTTAAGCCATGATCTATAAACCCACTTATCAGGCGGCACAAATCATCGCTCCTAAGGTTGAAGCTATTTTTGCACAGCATCTTGCTGCTGCCAGAGAAAGTGGTGAGGAAGATCTTGCTCCTTTGCCTTCGGCAGAGATTGTTGAGGCTATTATTGACGCTACCTTTTGGGCGAGTATCCGTAAAGAAGAAGGGCATTCCCCTAAAATATCACTGGCCTTTTTGCCGCCCGCACAAGGAGGCAGTCCACTACTTTTTAAAAATCGCCTGCCACTTAACCCAACTATTTTAACCAAGATTGCACCCGGTGTTGAACGTGCGGGTATCCATATTGGGGTTTGGCAGGAAGATGGGGAGCTTTATATCTGGGGAACTACTACAAGTATTCCTAATTTTTGTTTTGTATTAGATGTGTCAGAACCTGCGCTGCTGGTGATTAAACACCGCAGGATCTATGGTTTTTTGGAAAGTTTACCAATATAGCAGTACTCAAAGGGGACCAGATTAAGATTGTCGATGTAAACAGTGCAAGACATCCGGATTGTCCGCCAATGTTGCTTTCACTTTTAGATCTTACAGCACCGTCTTACTGGAATGATACCGTTAATGTGCTGATCCAGCTTGCCGTTTCGATGCGTTCCCATGGGCGTGGAGGAACTTTATTAGTAGTTCCTAACGGTACCAAAAACTGGTTGCAATCCATTATTAAACCAATTCAATATGGTATACAGCCTGCATTTTGCGGTTTGTCTAATTTATTGAAACAAGATAGAAAACAGGCGAGCCAGATTTTCTGGCAAACTGTACTGAAAAGGGAAGTTGAGCATCTTGCCGGGTTAACCGCTATTGATGGCGCAACGGTGATCAGTGATGATTATGAATTATTGGCATTCGGTGCTAAAATAGGACGTGCAAAAGGTAAAGATCTGATTGAAGAATTATCATTTATTGAACCGATTGCCGGTGGTGGTGCCATTGTGATGCATCCTGCAAAAGTAGGGGGTACACGTCACCTTTCTGCTGCGCAGTTTATACAGGATCAGAATGATGCAATTGCACTGGTTGCTTCACAGGATGGACACTTTACTATTTATTCGTGGTCTCCGGTACAGGAACGTGTTATGGCACACCGGATAGACACGCTGTTGTTATAGACATAAAAAAAGCGTTCACCTCAGGCGAACGCTAAAAAAAAATTAATTATATTATTTAAAGCCTTTAAGAAAAGATAATTGCTCCGGCAATAACGCCAAGGAACAGCAAAATCATAACTACTCTGTCGATATTAACCCATTGTTTTTGAGTTATTGCTTTTTCTTGTCTCACACGCTCTGGCCTGGCAAAGGTTTGAGTTAACAGATTCAATTTAATTAGCATATCTGAGTATTTAATGATCTCTTGGTTTAAGACAAACCTTGCGCCAAAAACCTGGATAATGTTAAAATGTTAGTAATTATTTTCTTTCTGTTGACATAGCTTTTTTATTTTATAGAAAAGTTTTTTTTTTTTTGAATAATATTTAGCAGTCAACTTATTGTCTGTGTACTATTTAGAAGACAATTTTATAATGAAATTTATCTATTCCCTATTCATCGCTATGCTTTTTTCCAATGCTGGGATAGCCCAGGATAAAATAACTGCAGCACAATATCCCTGGTTGGCTAAATCAGGTAAATTTGGTTATTGTGATAGTGCTGGCAAGGTTGTCATTCAGCCCCAATTTGATTATGGAGAGCCATTTAAAAACGGTTACGCTGTAGTTAGCAAGAATGGGCTGGAAGGAGTAATTAACCGATCTGGAAAAGTAATCATCCCGCTTAAATATCCAACAGTTCGGCTTTATAACAGCGGATTATTTACGCTGGCGATTTACAAAAAAGAATACATTGCAAGGGCGAGATTCTGGAAATGGCGGGTAATGCCAGATTGGAATGTCTTAAGTACAAGTTATAAGGGCCCTTTTCTGTCAACCAGAGTTCCCAGAGCGGTATGGACGATTAAATCTTTGTCTGATGGAAAGGTTCTTTACAACACGAACAGAACTGAAGAAAGTCTGGAGAGGAGTCAATATTGGCGTAAAGACTGGCTTCCTGAACGTAATGTACCGAGGGACATCAAGATATCCGCTAAAGGGAAGGCTTTAAAAATAGCGGACCAATTATTCTTGTTAAATGCGCAGAATAAATTGAAAAAGATAGCAGATAATGTCCTGGAACTGATCGATGAAACCTCAGTTCTTGCTTTTAAGAAAGAACAATATTTTAAGATGAATATCAAAGGAGGTATTCAGGATAAGGAGAATTTTACGATGGTTGATAGTATCATTGTAACTGCTAATCCAGCTAAAAGCATTTATATCAGACAACAGAATCCTGGCATGTATCCATTCCGTACTATAGCTGATTTTATTTTTAAAAGCAGTAACGGTAAAACCTATCTCTTCCCGGATTTAAGGAAGTCATCCCATCCCATATTCAGGATTACAAAAGAGGCGAAGAGACAATTCCTGCTACAGAAATAATGGAAAATGCGATTACCATTGCTTCTGTTCCTGATAGTAAGTATTTTTTAGTATTGGCTATATTTGGAAAGATACGCGAACGCAGAACTTTACTGCTGGACAGTGACGGAAACTGGAATACTGAAATTCCGGCTTATACAGGTCTGGACCAGATGCTCGATAACGGAGAAATGCTGTTCACCCGTTCAGCTACAAAGGGTATTCTAACGCGTGATTTGAAATTTATATCATTCCCTTTTGCCCGTACTGCGCATCCCAATAATTTCTCTAAGAATATGTTCAGTGGTAAAGACGCAGTTTCTGAGAAGTATGGTATTTATGATTTTTTAAAACAGAAATGGCAGGTAACACCAGCTTACAGTTATATAGGAGATGAGGTGGTAATGGGAGTCTCTATTTATACAATCACAAAAGAAGAGAACGGATCCAAAAAAGAATGGTACGGGTTGATCGGTATTGAAAATAATACGCCCATTACTCCTCCGGTTTATGATACAATCAACTATGATTGCCGGGTTGGAAAAACAGAAAACGGGATGCAGATTTCATTTTATATTAATCCGTGTACAGGAAAAGAATACAGAGAATAAAAACGTTTCTGTACCTGTTTTTATGAGCAATAGCTTCCGTTCAAAATAGGGACTTTGACTTATATTGGCCAAAAATCATTAAAATATATCGTCTTAAATTATTTTTTAATAAAATTATACTGCTATAAATCAGCGTGTTATAATTTTATTTATATTTTATACAGTACTATGTATTGCATATTACTATATAAAACACATAACTTTGAATTATGATAGCAGAAAATACACAAACGCAAATGCGGAAGGGCATACTGGAATATTGTGTGCTCCTGATTATATCACGGGGAGAAATCTATGCCTCTGATATTATTGCCGAATTAAAGTCGGCGAAATTACTGGTTGTAGAGGGGACGCGCTCTATCCACTATTGACCAGGTTGAAAAATAATGGGCTGTTGAGTTATAACTGGGTTGAATCTACATCAGGGCCTCCTCGTAAATATTACACGCTAACGCCTTTGGGGACGTCAATATTGGCCCAGCTGGATGGAACCTGGCAAGAACTCTCTTTTGCTATAGCGAAATCAAAGAACCAAACTAACCTTTAAAACCATGAAGAAGACATTAAATATAAATATTGGTAACTCTATCATTCACATTGAAGAGGATGCCTATGAACTGCTTACCAGTTACCTGATCGAGGTTAAACAGCATTTTGGGAAAAGTGCAGATGATTTTGAAATTGTTTCTGATATAGAAAACAGGATAGCTGAAATGTTTACCGAGATTTTGCATACACAACAAAAGCAAGTTATCGAACTGGAAGATGTTCAGGTTGTAATTGGTTTAATGGGATCTGTTAAGGATTTTGAAGAGGGGGCTGACGAAGAACCAGCAGCTGACTATAACAATCCTTATTCTTCTGCATTTGCAGAACGTAAAATTTACCGGGATACAGATGAAGCAATGGTCGCGGGAGTTTGTTCCGGCTTAAGCCATTATCTTAAAATGGATGTCAGCATATTACGTGTCGTTGCGGTGTTGTCAGTTTTGCTGGGTGGTTCTGGTTTAATCGCATATCTGGTTTTATGGATTGCGATACCAAAAGCATCAACCAGAGCTGAGAAAATGGCTATGAAAGGAGAGGCTGCTAACCTGCAAGGTTTCAAGAGAAGTTTTGAAGAGGAATTATCTAATTTAAAAGAGAACCTTAAAAATGCGAACGAGCACTTACAGCCTTTAGTTAAACAGTCGGGTAATTTCATTACTGAGTTTATTGCAGTTTTAGGGAGTTTTTTGCAAGGATCAGGGAAGATCATTTTTAAGTTTATCGCAGTCATCATTTTGATTATCGGGTCGGTATTGCTGCTGAGCGATTTTATTACATTGGCAGCTGTTCTTGGTGTATGGTATGGAGTGACACAGGTTTTTCCTTTTAACATTGTTAACGGATCTTATTTAACGCTTTTCAGTATTTCTGCTTTCATTACTATAGGTATCCCACTTTTGGGAGTGATCTTACTTTCAGTGAGAGTAGCCTTTAACAGTCGTCCGATTAATAAGATGGTCTCTTACGGTCTGTTGTTAATTTGGTTATGTGCGCTTTCAGTTGGTGTTTTCTTTGTGGCAAAAATTGGAAGTGAGTTTAAAGAAGAAGCCAGTTTTACACAGGTTTTACCTTTGAAGACCCACCCTGTATACACGCTTGAAATAGATAAATCTATGTTTTTTAGTAAAGAAGATAGTTTACGCCTACAGTTGAATTCAACGGATTATGTAGGGAAAATTATTCAAAAAGATCCTGAAAGATCTAACTCAGCACCTAGAAGTGTAACGATCAGAATAGAGAAAAGTGAGGGTAATATACCGTCAGTTACAGAGAGCTACAGTTCACAAGGCAGAGATTTTGCAATCGCATTAAGCCAGGCAAAAAATATTCGTTATGACTTTATACAGAAAGATTCCCTGTTGAAATTCAGCCCGGAAGTTCACCTTCAAAAAAATGCTTATTGGAGAGATCAACGTGTAGAATTGTTGATTAAGCTGCCGGTAGGTACTAAACTAAGGATTAACAAAAACCTTGATCGTTATTTGAATGGATACTCTTTATGGGATTGTGATGATGATAATTTCGTAGATGACAGATATGAAGGGGTGATGACGGATGATGGATTAAAATGTCAGCTGGAAAAGAAATAAGGTTGTTTGCCCGAAATTTTACGCTGATAAAAAATACAGGTTAGGAATATACTATTTAAGATTTTTTTAGTAAATTTAATTAGCTAATTCTTAACCTGTTATGAAAACCGTAAAACAACTACTCAGCACTAAATCAGCACAGATCTTTTCGGTTACGGCAGAAACATCTGTTCTTGATGCCCTTAGCGTAATGATGGAAAAGAACATCAGTGCGTTGCTTATTCTGGAAAGCAGTCAACTATCAGGGATATTTACAGAACGGGACTATGCGCGGAAGATCGTTCTTCAGGGAAAAACTTCGGCCGATACCCCCCTAAGTGAGGTCATGACTGCAAATCCTATTACTGTTTCAAATGATGACAGTCTGGATCATTGCATGAAAACAATGACTGACAGGCATATCAGGCACTTACCAGTCGTATCGGATAACCAGGTGATTGGGATGGTCTCGATCGGTGATGTGGTTAAATTCATCATCGAAGATCAAAAACAGACCATTTCCCAACTGGAAGGTTATATCAATAGCTAATTTACCGTTAATACCTTTCTATTTAACAGTGTAACGATAAACGTAGCGGCCAACATTACCATTTACATCCACGCCTTCAATAACGGCTCTGTATGTTCCTTTGCCATCTGCGTTATAGAATTCAAGAACTGTATCGCCTGTGGCATTGGTTACAATTTTAGGGTTCCAGTAAATCGTTGTCCTTAAATCGTTACCAGTATATGAACTTGTTTGAGTCAGGTATTTAGGTGCATAGAATTCTCTTGTTTTATTATACCCTTTAGGAGTAAACTTAAGCATATTGCTTTGAGGCATCATTTTCTTTAAGTCAGCCAGACTCATATTTGATTTAGGTATTTTTTTAGTATTCACAACCAATACACCATTACAGTTGTAGTTCTTGAAAACAAGACCCAGCTGATCTTTTAAGAAGATTTCTACAGATTCTACGTCTGTTGGTTGAATACTGCTTAAGTTGATTGCGTCTACTGCGTTTCCGTTAATGAATACCTGTACCGGTGTGCTTTTGTTGCCCTGCATATAATCGCGGGTAACGAAAAATCTGTCCGTATCAAAAGTAAGGCCCATTGCCATTGATTTAAGACACATTAACATATCGTTGCACCCAGAGAACCGTTCGCCATCTATCAGGTGATCAGCCATCATGCTAAGCCCGGTTAAAGCTGTATGATGCGTGCGTGACTAGTTTTTTTTTTAACTGTTGCTCCTGTAATTTTCACCTCTTTCAGTGTACGCAGGTTACTGTATTTTTTTTTACTGTTATCCAGGTAAGCAGATAATGTACTGTCAATATTCACAACCTCAGTAGCCAGGTTAGGGTTATTCGTTATCTCAGGAAACGGAGGGTTATCCAATACAATCATCATATTGCTTCCTGCTGCATTATATTTTGCATTGATCAATAGTTCGGCTCCATCTTCGAAAACAAGATTTGGGAAAGCAAAAAGGCCTGAGTTTGTTGTCAGTGTTTCTGATGAAAGTGTTCTGCCCGGACTTGTTAAACGCAAAGCGCCTTTTCTAACCGGCATTCCTGTTCTATCTCTAAGAATTCCTGTCACACTTATTCCCTGTTCAGGAAGAAATGTGTTTGCAGGGAATCTGCTGGCCATGATCTCTTTGTATGAGAAACGGCGATAACCCTGTGTAAGCATTAATACATCCAGCTCTGCACGTTTTTTCTCATCGGTTTAACGAAGTAATAATTGGGACGCTCTACAAAACCCTGAAGGTCAGAGGTAAGCAAAAGAGAACTTAATATAGTCGTTTCTGTATTCTCATCTACAGGTACTTTCTGCTGATCGGTTACGCTAACTGAGAAATTTCCAACCAAACGTTGTGTTGAATCTTTAGCAGATACAGTCATTCTTACTTTTTGTCTGACTTTATAAGCAGGAAGATCTGTTTTTAAAGTCAGGTTCATCGCATTTTTATGAAGTACGAACACCAGGCGTTCACTGATAGGTTCTCCGGTTGCATTGAAAAGTGTTAACTGAATAATTCCTGAAGGGAATTTGTCAGTCGGTATTTTAGCTGCGGTAACCTGTGTCAATAATTTTGATTGTGCTGCATAGTAAACCTGACCAGCATTTTGTGCTACGAGATACACACTTTTACCCTGGTTTTGCTGGAAGTAGGTATCGCTGGCTACAATTTTAAAATTGATCAGGCCAGGATTTGCTGAGTTAGCCTGTACTGAAACTCCTGACTCTACAATTTTTGGCAAGTCTATTACTTTTTTAGTGCCATCACTAAAAGTAACCGTTGCTTTGTAGGTTTTTCCACCTTCAGGGTTCAGGTAGAAAGTACCCATACCCGCATGGGTTGAGTTAAAAGCCGTAATCTGATTACCATCGCTGTCTGCGATAGTTCCTTTGACTTCAATACTAAGGCCATCTTGTTTAATGGCCTTAAAAGCTATTTGAGTTGGGATACCTTTAATGAGTTCGCCACCTTCAGGGAAGAATTGGATATCAGTGCTTCCTGTTTTTGGCTTTAGCACAAAGGAAGAGTTTAAAACTTCCTGGTTGCCCATATTTAATTCAGTTGTCAGATCACCTTTAGTGATAAATTCATTTTTACGCGGACTGATACTTATTTTTAAGATCCCATTCTGGTCAGTAACTCCTCTGCCTTTGCTCACTACCTCGTAGTTAGACATTACACTCCAGTTGACTGGTTTATTGGCAAGGATAGGATAGCCTTATCCAGATTCTTAAACTGGATCTGCGCATTGATAACCTGGCTTTTATCGGTCTGTACGTTATTATAAGTTAAATGGGTGATCAGTTTTTTATCAATTGCCTCTCCGATAAGAATAGTTTTAGTGAAAAAATAATCTATACTTGAATTGAGCATCCATGTTGTATATGCCCGGACATAATAGTTTCCTTGTTTAAAATTCACCATGTCCAGTTCCAGACTTCCGTATGCCATGCTATTGGTTACTGGTAATTTAAGTGATTTTACCAGTGAATCCTGACTGTTCAGAACATCTACATATACTACTTTACTTAGCGGAGAAGGGATGTTTTGTTCAAAAGTGAGATAAGCTTTGAAGAACATGGTATCTGCTACGCTATAATAAGGTTTATCGAAATGGAGATAAACTTTTTCTACAGGATGCTGTTCAGCAATGATCTTGGATTTATTAAGAATGGAGCTTAGAATAACGGTATCCTGTTGAGCTGATGCTGGAAATTCAGGGAAAAGCAAAGTATAGATAGTGCAAATGATAATTTAAAGTAGTTCATGAATTGCTTATGATACAAGATTAATCTTGCTAATATATTGAATTAAGCAGGAGGTTCCATAACCTTCGGGAACGTTTAACATATTTTGACATTTCCAGACGGTTAGCAGGGTGGCTATGAAGCATTCGGAGGAACTTCTGTACGAATCCAGTTCTGATCCATAGGAGTTACACAGTGAATCCACCTATTTTCAGCAAAAGGCGGACTCACTGTGGACCCGACGTGGACTTGACGTGGACTCACACGCATGTTCGTCCGAACGTGGTACGCTTGTCTTATACTATCTTACCAAAGTCATTACGCCGCAGAACCGGGTTTTTTACCATAAAAAAAAGGAGCCGGGTTTCCCTGGCTCCTTTTCATTGATTGTCTGAATTTAAACAAGTATTATTTTAGTTATATTCAATAACGAATTCAGCTTTTGGTGTACGTACTTTTTTCAAGTTAACCAACCAGTCTTCACTTTCGCTTCTGTAACCTAATGGCAATAAAGTAACACTACGAAGACCTCTTTGTCTTAAACCTAATAGCTCATCCAGTTCTGCAGGATTAAATCCCTCCATTGGAGTAGCATCTACTTTTAACAAGGCAGCTTCTGCAAGTGCAACACCAAAACCAATATAGGCTTGTCTTGCAGCATGGTTAAAGTTGACTTCTTCAGTTCTTGTCGTGTAGTTTGAGCTCAGTTGGATTTCGTAGTCTGACGGAGTCTCATCTGGCAGACCGCGTTCTGCATTTGTACGTGCAAAAACAGATCTGATGTTCTGTTCAGTATAGTTATCCCATGCTGCGAAAATGAGCAGGTGTGAGGAATCAACTATTTGAGATTGTCCAAATGCAACGGTCTGGATTTTTGCCTTTAGTTCGGGGTTAGTAACCACGATTACTTTAAATGGTTGAAGACCAGATGAAGTAGGTGCAAGTCGTGCAGCTTCAAGAATTTGGTCAACCTTAGCTTGCGGGACCTTTTCTCCGTTCATTTTTTTTGTTGCGTATCGCCATTTAAGCGCATCTATTAAGCTCATATTTTTCTTGTTTCAGGGTGTAAAGCTGTTATAACACCTAATTAATAACAGTGTTAACAAATGTAAGTATGTTATTCAATTTTGATGAAAACGGCTTCTGATTTTACTTTTGTATGATATTATGGAACAGGCTCTGAATTAAATGAATAAAAGAAAACTGTCATAAGATTTGGATAAGTTTTCTTTTTTTAGTAAAATCGTTAATTGTTATGCTTGCATAAAATAATAATTTTAAAAAGCGGACACAATATCAATTTAATACCAACCAAATATGAAAAAGATTCTACTAAGTTTTTTACTGGCAGTGCCTATTCTTGGCTACTCCCAATCCTACCAGGTTAACCTTCAGGGACAAAAGCAGACCGCTATGGGCGGTGCGGGTACAGGGGTTGCTTTAGATGAAGCAGCTGTATTCTTTAACCCCGGTGCTGTATCATTTCTCAAGAAAAATGGAGTACAGGCTGGTGGAAGTGCAATTTTCCTGAAAGCAGCTTTTAAAGAGAATGGTTCTAACATCACAGAGTACACAAAAGACAAAACTGTAGTAGATCCATCAGCTTATGCTGTATTTGGTAATCCTAATAACAGACTTCGTTTTGGTCTGGGTGTTTACGTACCATTTGGTGGGGCTGTACACTGGGATCCAAACTGGACTGGTAAATACACAGTGACTTCATTAGACTTACAGGCTATTTTTGTTCAGCCTACACTGAGTTATAAAATTACAGACCATATCGGTATCGGTGCAGGGCTTGTATATTCAAGAGGAAAAGTTGATTTACAAAGAGCTGTTCCGCTTACTTTAAACGATGGTTCTTCGGCTACCGCACAACTTAAAGGAAATTCAAATGATTTCGGATGGAATGCGGGTATTTATGTAGAAACTGTATCTGGTATAACCATTGGTGTTACACACCGTTCACAGGTAACTGCACAGGTAAAAGACGGAGATGCTATATTTAAAGTTCCTGGTGCATTACAGGACGGATTTCCTACAAAATTCAGTGCTAATTTACCTTTGCCGGCAACATCTTCTATTGGTTTAGGTTTTTATCCAACTTCAAAAACTATTATTGCAGTTGATGCAAACTGGGTTCACTGGAGTAAATACAAAGTACTGGCCTTTGATTACAACAACAATTCAAGAATTCCAAATACAAGTTCTCCAAGAAATTACCATGATGGTGGTGCGGTGCGTATAGGTATTCAAAACATGGCTACAGAACGTTTGGCTTTAAGATTAGGTGCGGCTTATGCATTTACACCAGTTGGAAAAGGTTATGTAACGCCAGAAGTTCCTGATGCTAATCGTATCCTTTTAAGCGCAGGTTTAGGTTACAAAGCATCTGAGCGGTTCAGTATTGATTTATCTTTCTTATATGAAAATATCAAATCAAGAAATGAAACCAATATTGAAACCAATTTAAGCGGTGATTTCAAAACCGTTGCTTATATCCCTGGCATTGCTTTATCTTATAAATGGTAATCACCTTTCAGCAAAACATTATGAACTCGAAATTTATATTCAGAAGTATTCTTGCAGTCGCTGTTGTTGCAGCAGCATCCTGCAAGCCAGAACTAAAAACCATAACCCCCAGCAAAGGAAATGCTGATTTTTCAAGATATATTGCTGTTGGAAACTCCTTAACATCAGGGTTCGCAGATGGCGGATTGTATTTGGAAGGACAGCAAAATTCATTTCCATTAATGATTGCTACGCAAATGCAAACAGTTGGCGGTGGTACTTTCAGTACACCTTTTTTCAATGCCAACCAATCAGATGGATCGGGTTATAAAAAATTATCAAGCTTTACGGCTACAGGAGATCCTGTAATTACTGATGTACCAGCTAATGCAGTAATTGGTTCAGCAGTTGTACCAGGTTTCGGTACAGTGCCTCTTTTTGCAAAATATACTGGTGACCTGAACAATTACGGTGTACCGGGAATCAGGTTAAACAATATTACGCTTACTTATTATGGAAATGTAAACCCATATTTTGAGCGTATGCTTCCTAATACTTCACCAGCAAACACTACGCCATATCTTAATTTTGTAACGGCTAAGCCTTTTACCTTTTTCAGTATGTGGTTAGGAAATAATGATGTTTTGGGTTATGCATCAGAGGGAGGGGCAATAGCGTCAAGTTTCCCTACTGATAAGGCACTTTTTACTCAGTTATATAACCTTGCCGCCAGTACTATGGTGAAAGGGGGAGCTGGCGGTACTGGTGCTAAAGGTGTAGTTGCTACTATCCCTGATGTTTTAAGTACACCATATTTTACGACTGTTACATTAAAAGCATTGCTGGCAGCTGTTCAGGTTTCTGCACCAACTGTTCAGGCTATATTTATTCAGCCTGGCAGCGGAGCGCCAAGACCAGCTACAGCAGAGGATTACTTTCTGCTTCCTTTAAAGCTGCTAACGTAATTGGGAAGCCAAATGCAGCAGGTATCCCTTATGGTTTACATCCATTAAATCCGGTTGAAAGTAAATATGTACTGGATAAAGCTGAAGCAGCAATTGTTGTTGATTACACGAATTCATATAATGTTACGATCAAATCTGTAGCTGCTGCGAATGGTCTTGCTTTAGTTGATGCAAATGCTTTGTTTAAAAGCTATGCGGCTGGTAAAACGGTAAATGGTGCATTGGTAAGTGCGGCCTATATTACAGGAAACCTTTTCTCTCTGGATGGGATTCACCTGACTCCACTAGGCTATTCAATTGTTGCCAATGAATTTATCAGATCTATCAATGCACAATATGGTTCAAGTATTCCAATTGTAGATGTGACTAAATACAGAGGAGTAAAATTCCCTTAGTTTGGCTGTAATAATATAAAAAAAGGTGGCCTGATATCAGGCTACCTTTTTTTTGTGCATAGCTTTCGTGAGAAATTTAAAATTTATCAGTTCAATGTGAATGAATCACTTAGTGTTTTAGTTTGGCTTTAAAGATCTTTTCCAGTTTCTCCATCTTTGGCAGGATGACTAATCTGCAGTAAGGCTGATTAGAGTTCTTACTGAAGTAGTCCTGGTGATAACTTTCTGCAACATAAAAAGGCTCTGCTTTTGTTATTTCAGTAACTACTGGTTTTCCGAAGGCATTTGTTTTATTTAATTCGGCTTTATAATGTTCTGCTGCTGTTTTTTGTTCCGGAGAATTATAGAACACTACTGAACGGTATTGTGTGCCAGCATCAGCTCCCTGACGGTTCAGCGTTGTCGGGTCATGGCTTTTCCAGAACACTTCGAGCAATTCATCATAAGAGATCTTAGCAGGATCATAGGTCAATTCAATAACTTCTGCATGTCCTGTGGTGCCAGAACAAACGTCCTCATAAGTGGGATTGGGGATATTGCCGCCTTCGTATCCTGATTTTACTGCACTTACTCCATCCAAACGCTGAAATAAATGCTTCTGAACACCAAAAACATCCCATACCAAAAGTTGCTTTCTGTAGCTTTTTCTGCTGCGCGTTTGCACTGTTGACTGATAATAGGGTTAAAACCATAATTGCTAGATATTTCATTTTGACAGAGATTTAGAATGAAGAATAAATGAATTTTTAATCAGTAAACTATTTTAAAAAAAATACCTGATTGATATCAATTATACGTACGTAAGAAGCTTGTGGTTTTGTAATCAGGTTAATCTGATCTAAATTGACAGTGTGCTGATAAAATGGTTTTGCAGATTGCTATATGCGATCTGATTCAGCTCCCTCAAAAGATCTTGTCTAACAGCCGACAACTAGCTGATAACCTTTGTAAAACTTTTCATAGTAATAAATGTTAATAACTTAAAATGTTGTAAATTAGAATACTATGGTTCAATAATCCACCGCAGGCAACTTTATTAACAATTGTTTTATAATTTCGATTCAAACATTAAGCAAATATTATGTCTACACCTTATATTCCAACCTTAGATCTTGGTTCTTATATTGACGGAACAGAACACGACCGTAAAAAATTTTCTGATGAACTAGGCAGAGCCTTCAATGATTCAGGCTTTGTGACCATTACAAACCATGGCTTAAGCCAGGAGCTGATTGATAAATTATATCAGAATATCCAGGGAGTTTTTCGTTTACCAGCAGATCAGAAAGCAAAATACGAAAAACCAGAGCTTGCCGGACAACGTGGTTATACAAGCCCGGGTAAAGAAACAGCTAAAGGTGCTAAAACAGCAGATTTGAAAGAATTCTGGCAAATTGGTCAGACTGTAGTTGATGGAGACCCTATTAAATATGAGTATCCTGACAACGAATATCTGGAAGAAATCACAGGCTTTAATGAAGTGACAAACGAGGTTTATCAGAAACTGGAAAGTAATGGTAAACATTTGTTAAGAGCTATCGCTACTTACCTGAGCTTACCAATTGATTATTTTGATAAACATGTGCATAACGGAAATTCTATTTTAAGAGGTATTCATTACTTCCCTATTGAGAATCCGGATGCGTTACCAGATGATGCTGTTCGTGCAGGTGCACATGAAGATATTAACCTGATTACATTGTTAATCGGAGCAAGTGCTGACGGATTGGAAGTGTTAACACGTAGTAACGAATGGTTGCCGATTAAAGCACATCACTCTGATATTGTTGTAAACGTAGGTGATATGTTACAGCGTTTAACGAATAACAAACTTCGTTCAACTACGCACAGAGTAGTTAACCCGCCAAGAGAATTGATGAAAACATCACGTTTCTCAGTTCCTTTTTTCCTTCACCCGCGTTCTGATATGGATTTAACGAGTCTTGATTCATGTGTGGATGAAGCTCATCCAAAACAATATTCTGATATGACAGCCGGAGAATATCTGGACGAACGTCTGAGAGAAATAGGTTTGAAAAAGTAAGAAGTTTAAGCATAAAAAAAGGGTTCATGTAAATGAACCCTTTTTTTATTATTCCGAGCCTTCTATCGGGATCGAACCAATGACCTACTGATTACAAGTCAGTTGCTCTACCAGCTGAGCTAAGAAGGCTTTAAAGACGGTTATTCGCTAACCGGGTGCAATTATAGAAAAATTGATCCTGAATACAAAATCTCTCCCTTAAAAAAACGGTTTAATTTTATATCTGCCTGTTTTAGAGCGATTTTATTTTTCCATTCCCTTGTCAATTGCACTGTTAATTACATCCTGAATACGTGAACGAATTCCCATACTTACCAATTTATTAGTTACAGAGGGGTTGACCCGGTTTGATAAAAACACATAAACAAGCCCTCTTGCAGGATCTACCCATACAGCTGTTCCGGTATAGCCGGTATGTCCGTATGTTTGTGAAGAAGCTGTTGATGAAGGGTATTTCTTAGCTAAATTGGGGTCCCAGCGGTCAAAGCCAAGGCCTCTTCTGCTGATATTAGATTGCTGAGCTGTAAAAGTTTCTACAGTTTTGGGGTTTGAAATATTGCTGGCCGCCATAAGTTCCTTTATTCAAAAACATCTGATACATAATTGCCATATCATTTGTGCTGGCAAATAAACCGGCATGTCCAGAAACCCCGCCTACAAGGGCAGCACCCTGATCATGTACGTACCCAATCAATAATGTTTTTCTGAAATAAGTATCATCCTCAGTAGGGATGATCTGATCTTTGCTAAATCTGTTTCTGGGAAGGAAACCAGCAGTCTGCATCCCCAGTGGGGCGTAGAATTTCTCAGCTGTATAATCGTTTAAGTGTTCTCCGCTAATCTGTTCCACAATATCTTTCATCACATACATGCTGATGTCACTATAAACATATTTACCTCTGGTGCGGATCGGTGCATTGAGCATTTGCGGCCACATGACATCTTTAAAATAGTCTTTTCTGATAAAATATCCGTCGGCTACTTTAGTCGGGTAGGCTGCGGATGAATCCGGACTATGATCTGTGGGTCTTACACCGTCGTGGAACGCGATATAAGGGATAAAACCAGCCTGGTGCAGCATGACATCTCTAACCGGAATGTCATTCATTGCTGTAGGTCTTGCAAGGGCGATGTATGCACCAATATTGGTGTCTAATTTCAATTTGTTCTCTTCTACTAAACGCATGACCATAGGTGTGGTAGCTGTTATTTTAGTAATAGAAGCAACGTCAAATATGTCCGTAACTTTATCAGGCGGGCCGTCATAGGTATGGGTTCCGTAAGCCTTGTTAAAAATGACTTTTCCGTCTTTTGTAACTAAAACTACCATGCCCGGAGCAGCTCTTGCAGCAATAGCTTCGGCAGTAATATTATCAATTTCTTTCAGGTTATCAGAGTTGACGTCTGCGTCTTCCGGAACGGTATATTTTAAGCGGGTAACTGTTGTTGTATAACCGGATCCGGTAAGGTATTTACCTGAAATATTAGTGGTTAATTTATTGGTTGCGGCTATTCCTCCGAAAATGATTTGTGGAATCAGTGTTGCTGCCTGCATGCTTTTGTCCTGACTCCAGATTAACGGAGCGGTTAATGAGTCAAACGAGGTGAGGTTAGTTCTCAGACCGTATAAAGCAACAATAACAGATTTAGTCTTAGTTATCGAATTGATGAAGTTAATATATTTCGCTTTTGTTGTTTCCTGATCCGGGATGGAAACGATTACTGTATTGAAAAATTTCAGGTCATCTTCGAGCTTTAATAATTCAGGGGAATTCTCATATCCTGCAGAGCTGAAAGAAGTGACTTTCGCATATTTATTCAGTAAACTATCTGATACATTCTGAAAATCAAAGCCCAGGCTAACCGACGCAATATTCTTTTTTTCTAAGCCCGTTAAAGGAATAATCCTGTTCTGATTATTTAATAAAACAGTATGCTGGAGGATATTAGAATTGACTTTTAACAGTTCTTCATTTTTTTGATGTTCCTGTGCGCAGGCACTAAAAGAGGAAATGGCAAGAAAGCAAACAGTGATAGTTTGAACAAGATTTTTTTTGTACATAAAAAGCTTATAGTTCATTCAGAACGCTAAAGATATAAAAAGCTTGTACCGGCTTAGTCATTAAATGGTATTTATAATCAAAAGATTTATGTATAAGGCTTATTTTCGTTAAATTAGCGACCTTTACCAAGGAAATAAATGTCAGATATAATACAACTTTTACCCGAGAGTGTTGCGAATCAAATTGCTGCCGGAGAGGTAGTTCAGCGACCTGCATCGGCAGTGAAAGAGTTGATGGAAAATGCCATTGATGCGGGGGCGAATAAGATACAATTGATCCTTAAAGATGCAGGAAAAGCATTGATTCAGGTGATCGACAACGGATGTGGAATGAGCGTTTCTGATGCACGTAAGTGTTTCGAGCGTCATGCAACTTCAAAAGTGCGCAAGGCGGAAGACCTGTTTGCTATCCGTACCATGGGATTCCGTGGCGAAGCAATGGCGTCTATCGCAGCGATTGCACAGGTTGAGATGAAAACCCGCCGTTATGAAGATGAACTGGGAACTTTGATTGAGATTGAAGGGGCAACGATAACCAAACAGGAGCCTGTAGCTACACCGGAAGGGACAAGTATAAGTATCAAAAACTTATTCTTTAATACCCCGGCAAGGCGTAACTTCCTGAAAAGTAATCCTGCTGAAATGAGACATATTATGGATGAGTTTCAAAGAGTATCGCTGGCTAACCCTGCGATTTCTTTTACGCTGCACCATGATGGTATGGAGATTTTCAGGTTGCCTTCATCTGCTTTAAAACAACGAATAGTCCATTTATTTGGAAATAATTATAACGAAAGACTGATCCCGGTTGAGGAGGATACCACAATTATCAATCTTAAAGGATTTATTGGTAAGCCTCAGTTTGCTAAAAAAACCAGGGGCGAACAGTTCTTTTTTGTGAACAACCGTTTCATCAAGGATGCTTATCTGAACCATGCGCTTAACAAAGCTTATGAGGATTTATTATCAGATGATAACTTTCCTTTCTATGTGTGTTTTTTTATAGATATTGATCCTGCTAAGATTGATGTTAACGTACACCCTACTAAAACAGAGATCAAATACCTGGATGAGAAGTCGATTTATGCGATTATTCACTCTGCGGTAAAACGGTCTTTAGGCAGGTTTAATATTAGTCCGACTATAGACTTTGATCAGGAAACTGCTTTTAGCGGAATGATCAGTCCTAAGTCGCTGGATGAAATTATTCCGCCAAGTATTAGTTTTAACCCTGATTTTAATCCTTTTGCTGACGAGAAAACTGCTGATAAAGGCTTTTCCGGATTTAAAAGTGCAGATACGGCTGCTGGTACAGGGTTCAGAAATACAGAAAGCAGAGGGCAACAGCCTGTTGCTAAAAACTGGGGTTCGCTTTATGAAATTTCTAAAGAGAAACCCGTAGAGCAGGTTGCTATGGAGCTGCCTGGTAACGGGCCTGATGACAAATATGCGCCAATACAAAAACAGCTGATGCAGCTGCATAATAAATATATTATTTCGCAGCAGATTAAATCAGGTTTAATGCTGATTGATCAGCAGGCCGCACACGAAAGAATATTATATGAACGTTTTAGCGTAAACCTGGAGGATCGGAAGGGTGCTTCACAGCAAAGTTTATTTCCGCAGACTGTTACGCTAAGTCCTAATGACTATGAACTGGCTAAGAGTTTGCTGGACGATATTAAGAGCCTGGGATTTGAAGTGAGAGAGTTCGGAAAAAACACCCTGGTGATCGAAGGAATTCCTGTTGATTTGGGGAGTAACCAAATTAATGAGACGCAGCTCTTTGAACATTTAATAGAAGGGTTTAAAAACTCTCAGCAAGAATTAAAATTAGATAAAAGAGATTCTCTTGCCCGTAGTATGGCTAAAAACAGTGCAATTAAAAGTGGCGTTGTTTTGGGTCAGCAGGAGATGAATATGTTAATTGAACAGTTGTTTGCCTGTAAAGCACCAAACTTCAGCATCAGTGGCAGACCTGTAATCCAGACGATGTCACACTAACCGAAATAGACAGAAAATTTGATAAATAATGATGAATAATATTCATATACCCCCGGTTGTTAAAAATCTGCTGATCATCAACGGGTTGTTTTTTGCAGCTAAATATATTTTTGAATCTAAAGGAATTGACCTTGGTTATTTTCTTGGTGCCTTTTATTTTGATTCTCCACTGTTTAAGATCTGGCAACCTATTACGTATATGTTTATGCATGGGAATTTTACCCATATTTTATTTAATATGTTTGCCCTGTTTTCTTTTGGTTCGGTACTGGAGACAAGATGGGGAACCAAACGGTTTATCAACTTTTACCTGATTACTGGTTTAGGTGCACTGGCATTACAATGGGGGGTGCAGGCATTTGAAGTTTACCAGATGACTGGTTCTGCCATTAATCCAGGGGCTGTAACTATCGATATTGCAAAAGGAATGGCATCTTTAAATCTGAGAGGATTAACTCCTGATCAGGGTCAGACGCTATTAGGTATTTATCCGGCCCTATGGTTGGAGCTTCGGGCGCTATATTTGGTTTGCTGGTTGCATTTGGAATGCTTTACCCTAATGCAGAATTGTATATCATGTTTATTCCTGTACCTGTGAAAGCTAAGTATATCATTCCGGTGTATATTTTGATAGAACTGAGTTTGGGTGTAGCAAGTTTTCAGGGTGACTCTGTAGCACATTATGCGCATTTAGGTGGCGCATTGCTTGGATTTCTACTCGTGAAATTATGGAAAGAAAAAGATACATTTTACGATTATTATGACTAAGAAGAATCTGTTAGCGGAACTAAAATATAAAGTTTTCCAGTCTGGAAACCCGGTGTTTTTTTATATTGGTATCAATACGATTATTTATGTAGCTGTTGCACTTTTTGGTGTTACCTATTTTCTGGCCGGTAATACCAGTATCCGGTTTTTTGATTATTTGAGTGAGTATGTTGCTTTTCCGGCAGCATTGCCTAAACTTCCTTTTCGGTTCTATACAATACTGACTTATCAGTTTTTCCACACTGATATTTTCCACATATTATTTAATATGTTATGGCTCTTCTGGATGGGCAGGATCTTTTTAGACTTCCTGAAACCACGTCAATTCCATTTCGTATATCTTGCAGGAGGGATGATGGGCGCAGTGATCTATGCACTGGCTTATAATATCTTCCCTGCTTTTGCAAGTAGTGTTTATGCGGCAACGATTGTTGGCTCATCGGCATCGGTTATGGCTATTGCGGTAGCTACCGCAACTTTGCTGCCTGATTATACGATGAATCTGATGTTCATCGGCAATGTAAAGCTGAAATATTTATTAATGGCATATATTGTTATAGATCTGATCAGTATCGCTTCTCAAAATCCGGGCGGTAGTTTTGCACATCTTGGTGGTGCTTTGCTTGGTTTTGTTTATATTAAATTATTGCAGGGCGGGAACGATTTAAGTGGCTGGTTTGAACGTAAGCCGGTATTGAAGGTGGTTAAAAATGATAAACCTAATCCTGGAGCAAGAAATAAAACTGGTAAGGTTAATCAGAAAGAGGTTGATGCTGTTCTGGATAAAGTTTCCAAATCAGGGTATGATAAATTAAGTAAAGCAGAAAAGGAGATTTTATTCAAGGCGAGTAAGGATTAATGAAGAAACAGAAACGCAAGCTTACATTTTTAGGGAAGATCACACTGCTGGTTGGGATTGTTGCTGCCTTTGCCTTGCTACTAGGGATATTGGCTGGGAATCTTGATCCGCGTGAACATGAGCTCATCGCTTTCTTTGGGCTGGCCTATCCTTTTGTCTTGCTGATTAATCTAATCATTATTGGGTTTTGGATTTTACGTGGAAGAATAGTGTTTGCTTTAGGAACAATCGCCATCATATTGATTGGCTGGCATCCGCTGATTGCGACTGTTGGTTTTATAGGAGAATCTGGAGAAGGGCCAAAATCTGCACCAGAACTGGTTAGAATGATGACCTATAATGTGCATAGTTTTAAGCCTTATGGGGAAGCAAGTAACGAGTCTGTCAAGCAACAGATGCTGGAAGTAGTGAAAAATGAAGATCCTGATATTATCTGTTTTCAGGAATATTATACCCGTCGCAAAGGGACATTTGCAATCACAGATAGTTTGAAGCGTATTTTGAAGACTTCCAATTATTATTTCATTCCATCTTCGGGAATGACTATGAAGCTACCGGCCTGGCTATTTTCTCAAGATATCCGATCGTAAATAAAGGCAGTATTTTGTTTAGTACTAATCATGGCGGCAATGCGAGTATTTACATTGATATCCTGATTAATAAAGAGCGGGTAAGAGTGTATAATGTTCATTTGCAATCCATCTCTTTTGATAAACAGGATTATAATTACCTGGATAAAGTAACGCAGAAAATGGATACTGAGATCATGCCGGCAAAAAGAATTGCCAGCATGCTGAAAACGGCATTCCTTAAACGAAGTGGCCAGGTTGATATTATGAAAGATCACATGAAAACATGTAAAACCCCCTTTCTTTCTGATTGCGGGAGATTTTAACGATACGCCGGCTTCTTATGCCGTAACACAGCTTACAAAATCTTTGCATAATACCTTTGTGGAGCAGGGAACGGGGTTGGGCCGTACCTATAATGGGAAATTTCCTAATTTTCAGATAGATTATATCTCTGCAACAAAGAAATTCAAGGTAATTAACCACAGGATTATACAGTCCAGGTTATCCGATCATTTCCCTGTAAGAAGTGATTTAAGAATCAACTAATATACCCGCAAATTTTTATCTTTGTTATCCTGGGCCCTGCATATTCCTGGGCTAAATAAAAAATTATATACTAATGGAGAACGGTTTACAGCTTTACAATACCCTTACGCGCAAAAAAGAGAATTTTGAACCCCTAAACGGCCACCATGTGGGCATGTATGTTTGCGGGCCTACTGTTTATAGTGATGTGCATTTGGGTAATTGCCGTACTTTCATTTCGTTTGATTTAATTTTCAGATACCTTAAATATATGGGCTTCAAAGTTCGCTATGTACGTAATATTACAGATGCGGGCCATTTGGAAGGTGATCGTGACGAAGGGGATGACAAGTTTGCTAAAAGAGCAAAGCTGGAACAGCTGGAGCCAATGGAAATTGTTCAAAAATACACACTTGGTTTCCATGAGGTATTGAGAATGTTCAATACGCTGCCTCCAAGTATTGAACCAACTGCAACTGGTCATATTATTGAGCAAATTGAGATGATTAAAGATATCATCGCCAATGGCTATGCTTATGAAACCAGTGGAACGGTATATTTTGATGAAAAAAAAAATATAGTAAAACTTATAACTATACAGTATTGACCAATCGTAATCTTGATGATATGATGGCGAATACAAGAGAGCTGGATGGACAGGACGAGAAACGTGGAAGACTGGATTTTGCTTTATGGATTAAGGCTAAACCTGAAACACTGATGCGCTGGACTTCTCCATGGGGTGTTGGTTTTCCAGGCTGGCATATTGAATGTTCTGCAATGCAATGAGCGCGAAATATCTGGGCGAAGAATTTGATATCCATGGTGGTGGAATGGACCTTGCAGCAACTCACCATACCAACGAGATCGCGCAGTCAGAAGCTTGTTATCATAAACATCCTGCTAAATATTGGATGCATACGAATATGCTGACGGTTAATGGTCAGCGCATGTCTAAATCGGCTGGTAATGGTTTTATGCCTTTACAGTTGTTTTCTGGTGATCATCCTTTGCTAACAAAAGGATATAGCCCGATGACGGTTAAGTTTTTCATGCTTCAGGCACATTATCGCAGCACACTAGACTTCTCAAATGATGCACTGGATGCTTCAGAAAAGGGTTTCAGAAGATTGATGAATTCATTAAATCTACTGGAAAAACTAGTTCCTGCCGCAATCAGTGATTTTGAAATTGAGCCGATCAGATTAAACTGTGTAAAAGCAATGAATGATGATTTTAACAGTCCGGTAGTTATTGCTGAATTGTTTGAAGCTGCAAGAATTATCAATCAATACCGTTTATGATGGTAAGGCTGGTATTTCTGCTACCGAGCTTGAGAAATTAAAGCAGCTGATGCAAGACTTTGTTTATGATATCTTTGGACTGAAAGATGAAGAGAGTTCTAATACAGAATTAAATGATGTATTGGATATGGTTATCGATATCAGGAAAAGTGCGAAAGAGAATAAGGACTATGCTACTTCTGATAAGATCCGCATTGGCCTTCAGGATATCGGTATTCAATTGAAAGATAGTAAAGAAGGAACAACCTGGAATAAATTATAAATATATTATTAAACATGATCAATAAAATTATCTGCACGCTAATAGCTGCAACTTTTACTTTGGGTGCTTTTGCTCAACGTACAGATGGAAGTACAAGCTCATTAGTAAAAGCGGAACGGGAATTTGCAGCAAAGGCTGCAAAAGATGGTGTGAAATCTGCTTTTAACACTTATAGTTCCAAAGATGCACTGGTTTTCAGGCCTAACCCAGTAAATGCAAAAGCATTTTATGCAACTCAGCCTGACGATAAAAATCTGAGCTGGGTACCTGATTATGCAAGAGTTTCGCGCAGTGGTGACTGGGGCTTTACTTCTGGTAGTTATACAGTGGATGGGGAGACAAAATCATATGGGGAGTATCTTTCTATATGGAAATCCTTCAATGGAAACTGGGAACTGGTTATCGATTTAGGAGCTGAACATCATAAGCCTTTACAACCGGTAACGACTCATTTTATAGAACCTAAGGATTATTTTAAACCGAAATTTGGTGGGCCAAAACAGATTGCTGCGGGTAAGGATATCATCTTAACCACAGAAAAAACACTTAATGCAACTTTGAAATCTTACGGTATTGCCGCTTATGGTGGCTTCCTGAACCATGATGCAAGAGTTATTTTTCCTGGTTATGAACCTGTAATAGGAAAAGATAAGATTATTGCTTTCTATAATAGTATGATCAGTAAGATGAGTATCAGAACTGTAGATGCTGATAAAGCACTTGGTGGTGGTGATCTTGCCTATACTTATGGGGTGGCAACTATTGATTACAGAACAGATTTAAGAGAGAGCTTTAATTATGTTTTTATTTATGAGCGCCAACCTGATTATAGCTGGAATCTGATTCAGCAGGTTTATTCGCCTGCGGAACGTTAGGTTTCTCAGAGCCTGTTTAAAAATAAGCTATAAACAATTTTATCATCTAAATTTAAACAGGCTCTTATTTCCGAAAAAAAAAAAAAAAGGGTTTCTTAGTATTCGTTTAGATTTTAAACTGATACTAAGAAGCCCTTTTTTTTTTTGTATATAATAAATGGGGTTTATCCGTTAAATCATTGGAAGCTGTTTAAATTTAAATGATATAATAGATTATCGGATGAATTGAGCTTTGCTTAAAGAAAATAAACATGAAGAAACACTTACTATTTGGAGTCGCATTGTTGTTCAGTGTGCAGAGTTACGCGCAAACTTTTGATAAACAGGGACAGCGGGGTGCAAGAGGTTTGTGCCTGAAAACACAATCGGTGGTATGCTCAGGGCTTTGGATCTTGGGGTAACAACTTTGGGGATGAACGTAGTGATATCAAAAGATAAACAGGTAGTGCTTTCGCATGAACCTTATTTTAATAATGAGATCAGCCTGACTCCGGATGGTAAAGAGATTCCACTGAAAGAGGAGAAGAAGTATAATATGTATGAAATGGATTATGACCAGATCCGTAAATATGATGTTGGAAGTAAAGTGCATAAGCGTTTTCCGGGACAACAGAAGATTAAAACGTATAAACCGCTGCTGAGTGAAGTAATTGATTCGGTAGAGGCCTATGTTAAATTGCATAAGCTGGCTAAACCTAATTATGCGATAGAAATTAAAACTATCAGAAAAGGGGATCTTGAGTTTCACCCGGAACCTGCGGAGTTTTCTCAGCTGGTGATGGATGTGGTGGAGAAAAAGAAGATGATTAAAAGAACAATTATTCAGGCTTTTGATATCAGATGTTTGCAGTATGTGTACATGAGAAGTATCCGAAGATAAGAACGGATCTGATGATTGACGAGAAGGAAGACTTTGAGAATAATATTAAGGATTTAGGGTTTACACCGACATTTTATAGCCCGTATGCGGTTTTAGTTGGAAAAGGGTTAGTGGACAGGTGCCATGCGGCTGGGATAAAGATTGTGCCGTGGACGGTGAATAGTTTGAAGGATATGGAGTATATGGTAGGGTTGGGCGTCGATGGTATCATCACTGATTTTCCGAATTTATTCCAGAAATTGGAATTGCCAGGAAAGTAGTTTCTCCAATTTAATCATCTCATTTGTAAAAAAAAAGGACATGCTGTATGCTGACTACGCCCCCTTTTCAAGGGTGCTGATGTCAGCATACAGCATGTCCTTTTTTTACCCCCTCCAGCTGGGAAATTGTTCAGACATAATCTCCGGGAAATCCCAATAATGAATAATTGGAAAACAGCTCTTCATTGTTGGAAGGTTGGCGAAACAGTTGGCGAAACAGTTTGAAAGACTGGTTGGCGAAGCAGTTTGGAAAGACCGGTTGACGAAACAGTTTGGAAAGACTGGTTGGCGAAGCAGTTTGGAAAGACCGGTTGACGAAACAGGGTGGAAAAGACTGGTTGGCGAAGCAGGGTGGAAAAGACTGGTTGACGAAACAGTTTGGAAAGACCGGTTGACGAAGCAGTTTGGAAAGACTGGTTGGCGAAACAGGGTGGAAAGACCAGTTGACGAAGCAGTTTGGAAAGACTGGTTGGCGAAACAGGGTGGAAAGACTGGTTGACGAAACAGTTTGGAAAGACCGGTTGACGAAGCAGTTTGGAAAGACTGGTTGGCGAAACAGGGTGGAAAGACTGGTTGGCGAAACAGGGTGGAAAGACTGGTTGACGAAACAGTTTGGAAAGACCAGTTGACGAAACAGGGTGGAAAAGACTGGTTGACGAAACTGTTTGGAAAGACCGGTTGACGAAGCAGGGTGGAAAAGACTGGTTGACGAAACAGTTTAAAGACCAGACCAGTTGACGAAGCAGGGTGGAAAAGACTGGTTGACGAAACAGTTTGGAAAGACCGGTTGACGAAACAGTTTGGAAAGACCGGTTGACGAAGCAGGGTGGAAAAGACTGGTTGACGAAGCAGTTTGGAAAGACTGGTTGGCGAAACAGGGTGGAAAGACTGGTTGGCGAAACCTATGGGTTTTACAACAGGTTCTTGATGATCTTTTCTACGGATAGGCCTTCGGCTTCTGCACGGTAGTTTCTTACGATACGATGGCGCAGGATAGCTTCTGCGACTGCCTGTACATCTTCGATGTCAGGAGAATACTTGCCGGAGATAGCTGCATGGCATTTAGCTCCGAGGATCAGGAATTGGGAGGCTCTTGGGCCTGCTCCCCAGTTTACGTACTGGTTAATCTCAGGGGTAGCCAATGGGTTTCCAGGACGGGTCTTCCCAGTTAGTTTTACAGCGTATTCCAGGACGTTATCGGTCACAGGGATCGTACGGATCAATGCTGGAAGAATTGGATCTGGTCAGCATTGATTAGTTTTTTTAGGGTAACGGGGTTGTTTCCTGTTGAGTTCTTGACAATAATAAGCTCTTCCTGGAAGCTTGGGTAAGTTAACAGGACATTGAACATGAAACGGTCAAGCTGCGCCTCTGGAAGTGGATAGGTACCTTCTTGTTCGATTGGGTTTTGGGTCGCAAGAACGAAAAAGGGTTTGGGTAAGATGTGTTTGTGACCGGCTGCGGTAACGGATTTCTCCTGCATCGCCTCTAAGAGGGCTGCCTGGGTTTTGGGAGGGGTTCTGTTAATCTCGTCTGCCAAAACAATATTAGAAAAGACAGGACCTTTAATGAACTTAAAGTTCCTGTCTTCTCCTAAGATTTCTGAGCCAATGATATCCCCTGGCATCAGATCGGGGGTAAATTGTATTCTGTTAAAATTAAGGTCCAGTACGTCTGCTACGGTTTGCACCAGTAGTGTCTTTGCTAGCCCTGGTACGCCTACCAATAAGCAATGTCCATTGCTCAGGATAGAGATGAGTACTGACTTAACGGCCTCATCCTGTCCAATAACGACTTTACCAATCTCATTCTTTATATTCTTGTAGAATTGGTGAAGGGCATCAACTGCCTCTTTGTCGTTGTTGTACTGCATAGTTATTTTGTTTCTGCTGACACTGGTTTAGTCCAGATTTTGAGCTCACTACATGTTGAGTAATCAGGATCAATTCTAATGTAAGTATTTTTTCTGCGTTTTTCAAACCATTCACTCATTACACGGTCCATTTTCTGTTGCTGAGCCTTTTCCTTGAATTTAGTATAATCCTGCTCAAGGTTACCTTTGTGCGGTGCTATTTTAGATTTCAAAAGGACAATCTTATATCCCTCTTTTCCATCTGCTCCTGTAAATGGTACTGGTCTTGATATTTCACCAACTTTCATGGTGTCTACAACAAGGAATACTTTTGGGTCTAATTTATCTGCTGGAATAAATGTTGTTCTTGCAGTTACGTTATCAGCAAATAAAAGCATACCTCCGTTGTATTTTGACTCTTTATTTGAAGAGTAAAGGGATGCTGCTGCTGAGAAGCTTAGTTTGTTCGCAAGTACGTTATTGTAAACGCTGTCTGCGTGTAATTTAGCACGGTCTAAACTTTGTGGGGTAGTCTGTGGACGAATCAGGATGTGACGGGCATGAACCTGCTCTCCTCTTCGTTCTACAACCTGTAAAATATGGAACCCAAAGTCTGTTTCAAATACTGGAGAAAGTTCTCCTGGTTTTAATTTAAAGGCATAGGCTGTAAATTCTTTAGCCATCATGGTACGGTCAAAGAAACCTAAATCACCACCTTCTGGCGCTGAACCCGGATCTTCTGAATAAGTTTTTGCTAAAAAGCCGAAGTCTTCTCCACTCTTAACACGAAGTCTGATCGCATCCAGTTTATCGAAGAAACGTTGTTTCTCTGATTTTGTAAGCTCTGGATTAATAACTATCTCTCCAACTTCATATTCTGCAGGAATATCCGGTAAGCTATCTTTTTTATAAGAATCGTAATATTTTTTCACCTCTACAGGAGTGATACTCACTTTTTCAGTGATAGTTCCCTGCATTTTGTTGGCTTGAAGCTGATCTTTTACATCAGGTCTCAGCTCATCTTTATATTGTAATACAGAACGGTTCAGGAATTCTTCCAGTTTATCCTGGCCACCTGCACGCTGAATCTGGTAACGCATTCTTTTATCCAGCTCATCGTCTACCTGCTTATCGTCTACCATTACGGAGTCAATATTAGCCTGTTGCTTTAATAAGTGTTGAACCAGCATTTGTTGAAGGATATAACATTTTACCTTCTCATCAACCGGATTCCCCGAATTCAGGTACATTACATATTGTTGATTCAATTCGGACAATAGGATTACATCACTTCCCAGTACCGCAATCACCTTATCTACGCTTTTTGTTTGGGACTGTACATTTAAAAACAAGAAGAGCAATCCGCTTGCCATCAATAAAATTTTCTTCATTATACTCTTTTCAATTATATTTTATTTGCAAATTTACTATTATTCAATGATTTGTCTGCGGTATTATCTGATCAGTTTGTTTAATACATTCTGATCGATGGTTATTTTATATTTCTTCCGCAGCGCTGTTATCCAATTACACTCCAATTGCCTTTGATAGTCTTGCGCTACCTCACTTTTACTGTCTTCATAAGACAGAGAGGGATAGTTCCCGATATGTGCATTGTAGTATTCATGTATCAATTTATCATTATTATCAATTCCATCCCATATTTTCTTTTCTGATATATTGAAAAGTAACAGGGCTTCACAAAACTCGTTCGTTACCAGTGAAAAATCTGCTTTTTTAGCTTCTGGTGGCGCTGAGTCTAATAAGGCCTTCTTGTAATTCTTTGTTTCTGCAATATAAGTGCTGTCTTTATCTAATCCAGACTCCCGGGCATCCAGAACTTTAAGTTTAAAATCAATGTATATGTTTAAAAATGAAATTAAGTCTGTCTGTCAGTGTTGGTTTAGTGTTCTCCGGACGATGCTTCTGATATACCCATACAAATTCTTTCTGACTAACAGGGCTGCCGTTGATCACAGCTACGCTTTGTGCGACAGTACTGAAATAGAAAAAACAGAGAACAAGAATAAAACAGATTTTTCTCACAAAAAGGGTTAAATGGTATTTTTAAGGTATAAAAGTAATAAATTAAGGCACTATAATAAGATATTTAACTAATTTTAACACAAAAAATATTTCCCAAAAAAGGCATAATTCATGGGTGAACAGTTAACCACCAGCGCAGAGGCTCTTCGTTTATTTTTTACGGAGGATATTTACCTGGTCAATAGTGATAATAAAATACTTTCTGAAATACCGGCTGAAGCAAAATCTACCCCTGTAATTGAGATTGCAATTCCTGTGATTGAAGTTGAGAAACCGGTTGTAGAGTCTTTAATCTCTGTTGCTATACCTGTCATTGAGGTTGTTGAAGCAGCATCAGTTGCCAGGACTGTAGCTTTTAAATATCTGGGCAAGAATCTGAAAAATATCCTTATCCTGGTAAATGACGATCAGAATGATGTGAGTACAGACAGAGGAAAAGAATTACTGAGAAATATTGTGAAAGCACTTCAGTTAACTGCAAATGATTTTGCATTACTAAACTATGCTGCCTATAGGAATACTGGTTTTGATGAACTTAAAATCTTTTTTAAGAGTAATCTTATTCTTTCTTTTGGCGTTACACCTTTACATCTTGGGATGGATTCACAACCTGTAAACGAAATTATTATGCGAGATGCTGCACAACTTATTTTTTCAGCAAATCTGGATCAGCTTGCTGATGATCAGACTGGAAAGAAAACATTGTGGGGCAGCCTTAAAAAACTGTCCATATGATCAGACAATTAGTTTTTGCTACCAATAATCTAAATAAAACGAAAGAAGTCAGTACTTTACTGGCTGGTCAGTATGAGGTGTTGAACCTGAAAGATATTGGCTGTACTACTGATATTCCTGAGACAGCTGATACGTTTGCCGGAAACGCAGGTTTGAAAAGCCACTTTGTGGTAGAAAACTTTAAGCTTGATTGTTTTGCTGATGACAGCGGACTGGAAGTTGAAGCGCTAAACAATGAGCCGGGTATCTATTCTGCACGGTATGCAGGTGAAAGAGGAGATGAGGCGAATCTTGAACTGGTTTTACAGAAAATGCAAGGAGAGCAAAACCGGAAGGCGCGTTTTATTACAGTTATTTCATTGATTCAAAATGGAGAGGAATTTCTCTTTGAAGGTGTAATTAATGGCACAATCAGAGCATCCCGGACGGGCGTTAATGGTTTTGGCTATGATCCTGTTTTTCAACCTGATGGTTACGAAGAAACTTTTGCTGAGATGGACATGGAACAAAAAAATAAAATCAGTCACCGGGCAATTGCCATGCGCAAACTTATTGCTTTTTTAAAGGAACAGGCTGTTTAGCTAAAGAGTCTGCTTTCTTAATCAATGCAATGCAGGTAATACTTTTTTAATTGTATCTGCGATCTTTGGTGGAACCTTTTCGATCAGTTTTAATGGATTGATGTCCTTTTTTAATGAATCGACTTTCTTTTTCAATGAATCAGTGTTCTTTTTTCAAATTTAAAGAGTCAGTTGCTTTTTTCAAACCAAGCGAGTCAACTCCTCTAGCTGCCTTTTTGATAATGCCTTCCGCACCCGGTACCTGATCCGTAATTGCATCAATTATTCCATCTTTCAGATCTTTGACAGCAGGTTTCCCTGTTGTTTTTGAACCCGGTTTAACGGTCGCTTTTTCACCCGGTTTGGCAGTTGTTTTTCCGGCAGTTTTTGCTCCGGCTTTTGGTTTGGCTATCGGCTTTGGATTGGTAATATCTTTTTTTGAACGTGGCCGTAATTCTGGTTTCCATATAAAACCTGTTAGAATTACATCCTGTTTAATATCGGCGACAGGGGTAGTTGCACCTTCCACATCTTTTATAGGTACGACTTCATCAATTTCGTTCTTCTTGAAATTAACTTTGATCCTGCTGCTGATAGTTTGGTTCATTTTATCGTATTTCTTTCCATCATCTGTTTTCGTAAAATAAACGCTTTCTGCATTGCCATCTACGTACATGCTTTTTAATGCCCCGTCTTTAAAGAATCCAGTTATCATTTTACCTTTAATCTGGTTGAATTTGGCTGAATCAGTATCCACATTAACGGCAAATGCATTGCTGAGTACCTGTACAGAATTTATCTTTTTATTTCTCAGCTGCAGGTAAATTGTGTCACCTGTCTGCTGTGATTTTTCCGACCAGATGATTGGGTTTTTGTACCAGCGCAAGGTAGAATCTGCACTTGTATAGAACAGTGAATCTGCTTTGGCCTGCATATTTGTTTTGAAAACGTTGACATGGTGATATGCTTTGATACTACGGGTGAGCACAGTGTCTGCCGGGTTAAATGGCAAACTATCTTTAGTCGTTTTCTTGATCACAGCTTTTACCCCGGTTTTGAGTTTTGCAGTATCAATCCTGGTTTTTGCGGTATCTGTTTTGGTTTTTAAAGTGTCTGTTTTGACCTTTGATGGATCAATTTTAATTTTTGTTGGGTCGATCTTAATCTTCGAGGTGTCCGTTTTTAGAATGGGCCCTGTTTTTAAGATTTGTTTTTTCAAGCTATCGCCTTTGAGCACAGGAATGCCTTTTTTGATCACAGAATCAATACCTTTTATAATATCGCTTTTCTTTTTTAGCGTATCAGTAAGTTTAGTAAGATCTGGCTTATTCTGGGTTGCTGCTTTTTTTAACTGCTCCTGGACTTTTAACTCCAGAATCTTTTTCATGATTGAATCAACTGTTTTTATTGGGACCTTCGCTTTCAAAAGACTATCTCTTTTCAGACTGTCTTTGCCATTTAAAACAGGTTTGGAGAGGCCGACAGGTGCTTTAGGGTTTTTCCCATTTGCAGTAGTACCTGCGGGTTTCTTAGTGTCTCCAGCCTTCTTTTTCCCTACTCCCTACTTTACTGCCTTCCCGATCTTCCTCGCCCAGTTCATTGTCTTTTTTAATCACAGGGCCTTTAATCAGTTTTAAGGTTTTTTGTAAAACCATCTGAGTTTCCAGCGTGTCGGCACCTAACCAAAGTGTATCGGCACGTTTCACAGTTTTAACCGTAATAGAATCACTCGTTCCAATACCTGCATAGGCATTCCTGGTCACCAGGGTTCGCTGGTCTTTCTTGAAATAGAAACCCAGCTGACCGTGCATCAGCATCTTATCGATCGTATCCTTAAATACAATATTCCTTACGGCTTTGCCATACCCCGCACGTCCGTCATAATATAAACTATCTCCTTTAAGGGATTTACTGCCGGAGGTATAAAGGTTGTTTTTTCCAAAATAAGCATAAGTAGTCTTTGTATTATATGCCCCGTTTTCGGTGTACAGATTGCCACCATCTTTTTCCTTGATATTTGTTGGCCCGTAAAAGTAAGCCCAGTTTGAAAGGTATTATATCTTAAAGTATCAGATTTTATCGTGCTCTGATCAGTAACGACCAATACATTATAGCGAAAATAAGCATCTCTGCTGTTTGCAAAGTAATAACCGTTTTTACTGGTGATCGTTGCGTCCTTATTGACAATTTTACCACCACTTACATAAGTGCCGACTTTCGGACCCATGGCATAGTCCAGTATATTTGTTGTTAGTACTGACGTTCTGTCCAGCAAACGAACATTACTGGTCAAATGGGCTAGTTTAGCATTTCCATCGTAGGTAAGAAAATCTGAATAAATATTGATGGTATCTGCCTGGTTAATGTGCACGTTATTAAATGCCTCGAAATAATTCTTAGCCGTATAAAAAACAGCACTGTCACAGGTAAGAATAGCATTGTCTTGTTTGAATACTGGTTTCCTCAGATAGGTAATATCTGTTTTAGTAATGATTTTACTTCTCTCTGAGCTTTGCAGGATAATTTTTGTTCTTTGCTGGGCGGTTTGAATAGCCTGTTGCTGTGCAGAAAGCGTTAATGGAAATATGAAAAGCAGGAGTATTACGGCAGTCCTGATGATCAGGTTACTATATAATGAGTCCATGATTATGCCATGAGCGTTAAAAAACGTATTTATTTTACTGAAAGCGTGTATTTTTTGCACAATACAAAGTTAGTTTTTTGCTTACCATTATAGTAGCCTGTTTATAATTTATCTAATAATTTGTTTTTGCTTCTTTTTAGCGGCAAATCTTTAATTTTGGAAGATGTTACCATTGCAGAACTTCCTCGATTTTATCAGTCAGAATTCCTTATTCAATCCGGACCAGCGAATTCTTTTAGCCGTTAGCGGGGGGAAGGATTCTGTTGTAATGGCTCATTTTTTTAAGGAAGCTGGATTTAAGTTTGGGATTGCACATTGTAATTTCGGACTTAGAGGTGAGGAGTCACAAAGAGACGAAGGTTTTGTCAGTTCCCTGGCTACTCAGCTCGAAGTACCATTGTATGTAACGCATTTCGCTACCAAAGCGTATGCTGCCGAACATAAAGTATCCACTCAAATGGCAGCGAGAGATTTGAGATATCACTGGTTTGAGGAACTGAGACAGCAGGAAAGTTATGATTATATTGCTGTTGCACATCATCAGGACGATGCAATAGAAACCGTGCTGTTAAACCTGGTCAGAGGTACAGGCATAGCCGGGTTACATGGTATATTGCCAAAAAGAGATTACCTGATCAGACCGTTATTATTTCTTTCCCGTACAGGGATCGATGAGACTATCGATCAAAACAACTTTGATTTTGTCGAAGATAGTTCTAATTCAAGTACTGCTTATGCCAGAAATAAATTAAGACTCGGTGTAATTCCGCTGCTTAAGGAGATCAATCCCAATCTTGAACAGACTTTTGAACATAATATTCTTCGTTTTTCAGAGACTGAAATGGTTTTGCAGCACACAGTTGCCAGTCTCAGAACGGAGATTTGTGAGGAAAGGAAAGATGGTATATATCTTTCACTGGAGAAAATAAGAACCCTGAACCCTAAACGGCTTCTTGTGTTTGAACTGCTGAAAGCTTATAATTTCACTGAAATGGTGGTGGAAGATCTGCTGAATTCTTTAGCTAAGCAAAGTGGTACTTCTTTTTACAGTGCAAGTCATCGTTTAACATTGAACCGGGATGAACTGCTGCTGACTGTCATTCGAAAAGAAGAAGTTTATACGAACAAGATGATACATCCTTCCGATAAAGTCATATTATTCGGTAATCAGACTTTTGATATAGCTTATTCTGACCTGGTTGCTTTTGAGAATAATCCACAGAAAGCATTTCTGGACGCTGATAAACTGATCTTTCCAATAGTAATCAGAACATGGCATGAGGGGGACCGTTTTATGCCGATAGGGATGAGGAATTATAAAAAACTGAGTGATTTTTTTATAGACCAGAAAATACCTCTGCCCCAAAAAGATAGTATTCCAATCCTGATTAATGGGAATGGCGATGTGGTCTGGATATAGCAGGTTTACGTCAGGACAATAGATATAAAGTAACAGCTACAACAAAAAAAGTCGCTATATTCGAACAGAAATTAAATTAAATGGGCAATAAGTACGCTTTTCTGGAGAAACAATATATAGGCAGGGATTACATCAGGATATGTATCCGGTTGCTCATGGCCGCTTTCTGTTTTGGTGCATACGTGTATGAAAGAGATCGCGACAATACACAGGATTTATTTCTTGTGGTTGGCTTTGGTATCATTGGTATATCTATTGCATTATTATTCCTGATTCAGTATAAAACTATCATTCACAATAAAAGTATAATCATTGATGGTCTATGGACTGCGAAGAAGGTCAAAATTGATTTAAATAGTATTACTGACGTTAGAAAAGATACTTACAGCAGCTATCTTTTTAATAACCCGGTTTATAATCTGCACCGTAAAGGAAGTATCCGCTTTTACTCTTCCGGGAAGGATGCAGTAGTGCTAACAGACCGCGACGGACTGGACTGGAATATTATATTGGTACTCAACGACCAAATGAAATGCTTTTGGTTATTCAGGCCGAAATGAAAGATTAATTCTGTTACAAATTAAATAATTGCAATTGTTTAACACAAAGCTCAGTTTTAGTACTGTAATTTGCGGGTGCAACAGTTTAATTAAAACTGTTATAGATAATCTATAATTGATGAAAATAGGTATTGTTTGTTACCCTACATTTGGCGGTAGTGGTGTTGTCGCTACAGAATTAGGAAAGGCATTGGCCGATGAAGGACATCAGGTCCATTTCATCACCTATAGCCAGCCTGCAAGGTTAGACTTTTTCTCTGCTAACCTTTATTACCATGAAGTATCAGTCCGGGATTATCCATTGTTTGACTATGCACCTTATGAATCTGCATTAGCCAGTAAACTGGTAGATGTCGTGAGATTCGAGAAATTGGATATCCTCCATGTACATTATGCAATTCCACATGCTTCTGCTGCTTTTATGGCAAAACAGATTCTGGAAACTTACGGTATTTATATACCGTTTGTCACTACGCTCCATGGAACTGATATTACTTTAGTTGGAAAAGATCCTACTTATAAACCTGTAGTTACCTTTTCTATCAATAAGTCAGATGGAGTAACTACTGTTTCCAACGATCTGAAAGAAGATACCAATAATCATTTTGATATCACTAACGAGATCAGAGTGATTCCTAACTTTATAGATTTCAGCAGATTTAGCCTGAAACCAAAGGATCATTTCAAAAAGGCTATTGCGCCTAATAATGAAAGAATCCTGATTCATACTTCTAACTTCCGTAAGGTAAAAAGGACCGCGGATGTGATCAGAATGTTTAAGCTCATTCTGAATAAGATCCCTTCTAAATTATTGATGGTAGGGGATGGACCAGACCGTGCGAATAATGAGCAATTATGCAGAGATCTTGGTATTTGTGATCATGTTCGCTTTTTAGGAAAACAAGACGCTGTTGAGGAAATCCTTTCAGTGCTGATTTATTTCTGATGCCTTCCGAAACAGAAAGCTTTGGACTGGCAGCACTTGAAGCTATGGCTTGCAAGGTGCCTATTATCACTTCTAATGCTGGTGGTTTGCCAGAACTGAATATAGATGGGTTTTGTGGCTATATGAGCAATGTTGGTGATGTGGATGATATGGCAAGTAAAGCTATCACAATCCTTGAAGATGATGAAGTTTTAAACAGGTTTAAAGAAAATGCTTTTAAAAGGGCACAGGATTTTGACCTGAAGAAAATATTACCGCTATATGTAGATTACTATAATGACATCATAGCTAAAAATCATGCGGTACAGCCTTGTCATAAAGGTTAATAAACGAGAAAGACAAAAATAGAAAAGAGGCTGTATCATAAATCATTTTAGCCTCGAAGCCGCCAAATTATATTTTATCACGGCAGCTATTTTAATAAAAAACGGCAATTTTCAAAAAGAAAATTGCCGTTTTTTATTGTATTTCATTCCTTTCAGAAAGGACTCAAAATTAAATTCCGTTTCCGAAAAGTGATTTTGATTAATGATACACCCTCTTTTCTATTTGTAAACATTACCCTTTAAACACGAGTAATCGCTGCTACTTATTTTTTAGATACAAATTGGAAACATACAGGAGCACCTACTTCGATTCTCTTTCCGCTGTCTTTCAAGGCGCCAGTTACTTTGTCACGTTTAAATATGACCACGTTATTTGAATACTGATGACCAACTAATAACCAGTTACCACCTGGATCAATCACGAAAGCTCTCGGGCCGTTACCTAAAGTGCTTGTCTGACCTTTATTAACCAATTGACCATTACTTTCAACAGCGAAAGTAGTAATTGTATTGGCAGTACCTCTGTTACTTACATATAAGAACTTACCATCAGCAGTAAGCTGTATATCTGCACCTCCACTCTCACCTTTAAAGCCTTTGGCTACAAAAGGAATCTCCTGAATCTTTTTGAACACACCATCAGTATAACTGAAAACAGTTACTTCAGGTATCATTTCCTGTATCAGGTAAGCAAATTTACCATTGCTGCTAAAAGTGATGTGTCTTGGCCCACTACCAGGTTTGATGCTGATGCTGTCTTTTAAAACAAGTACATCATGCGCTGAATCTTTATTATATGCGTAAGTATAAACCTTGTCTTTTCCTAAATCATTAGAGATCACAAAACGATGGTCAGGACTAAAACGTACCATGTGAACATGGGCACTGCTTTGTCTGGCTTTGTTTATGCTTGATCCTATGTGTTTAACAACCTGTTTTGCAGGAGTCAAAGCACCGCTTGCCTCTCTGCCAAAGACACCGATAGTACCTCCGCTATAATTTGCAATCAGTACATTTTTGTCATCTGCGATCAGATAACAAGGATCTGCACCTTCTGCATTTTGTTTATTTAAGAAACCTAATTTACCTGTAACTGCGTCAAAGCTAAAAGCGCTTACCATGCTTTTGTCGCCATCCTCATTCACCGCATAAACAAATTTACGATCCGGTGTAACGGTAAGGAAGCTTGGATTAATCACGTTCTTCTCTACATTAGTATTCTTAAATGCAGCGTTGGACGTGTTAAAATCGTAAACATAAATTCCTTCACTTTTACCCGGAGCAGTATATGTTCCGATGACAAGATGAAAATCTGCCTGTTGTGCTTCAGCAGAAAGAAAAGAAATGGTAGCGGTTAACAGACAAATTAGTTTTCTCATAAACGGGGCTATAATTACTGGATCAGATGTTTGATCTGAATCAGTTCATGTTCTTCTAAAAAGCGCCATCTTCCACGTGGAAGATCTTTCTTGGTCAGGTTGCCATAAACCACACGGTCTAATTTAACAACTTCATAACCCAGGTGTTCAAATATTCTGCGGACAATCCTGTTTTTTCCACTGTGGATCTGGATGCCTACTTCACGTTTAGAACCTCCGGCAACGTAAGATACAGAATCCGGTTTAATAATACCATCTTCTAACTCCAGTCCGAACTGAATTTTGTTCAGGTCACCCTGACTTAAACTTTTGCTTAATTCAACATGATAGATTTTAGTAATACCATTTTTTGGATGAGATAGCTTATCAGCTAAGTCACCATCATTTGTCATTAATAAAAGGCCTGTTGTATTACGGTCTAAACGTCCTACCGGGTAAATACGTTCTCTGCTTGCTTTCTCTACCAATGACATTACTGTACGACGCTCCTGAGGATCATCTGTAGTAGTAATATAATCTTTAGGTTTGTTTAAGATTACGTAAACTTTCTTTTCACGTTTTAGCAACTCACCGTTGTAACGAACTTCGTCCTTACCCGGATCTACTTTGTATCCCAGTTCAGAAACTGGTACATTGTTTACAGAAACAACACCTGCGGCGATTAGTTCATCTGCCTTACGACGTGAACAAATACCAGAGTTGGCGATGTAACGGTTCAAACGGATTTTTCCGTCATCTATAGTATTGCTTTCCTTTCTTGCACGCATCACAGGCGCTGAATTTAGCAGCAAAAGGTCTTGGCGCACCAGAATATGGTTTTGCCGCCGCACCTTCTTCTCTCTTTCTGAAAGGTCTGCTATCTGTGCTTCTGGAAGAATTTTTTTTATCATCGAAAGTTCTGAATGGTCTTTCGCCATCAGTACTGAAATTGTCTTTCTTTACATAACTACGGCCTTCATTTCTTGGCATTTCTTTAGAACTACCTTCTTTAAATGCACGTGGTTTGAATGTTTTGCCGCCTGCACCTCTTGAGAAGCTTTTAGCATCACCATCTTTACCTGCTCTTGGTTTGAAACTGCTTTCGCCATCTCTTGGAGGTCTTGATGAGAAGCTTTTAGCATCACCATCTCTGCCTGCTCTTGGTCTGAAACTGCTATCGCCATCTCTTGGAGGTCTTGATGAGAAGCTTTTAGCATCACCATCCCTGCCTGCTCTTGGTCTGAAACTGCTGTCACCATCTCTAGGAGGTCTCGCTTTGAAATCATCACCATCTTTACTTGCTCTTGGTCTGGTCTGTAGTTATCCTTCCCAGCACCAAATTTACTCTTGTCGTTCCCCTCTTTATCCCCAAACTTGCTTTTACCTTTGTAAGAACTATCTGCTCCACTACGGCCTTTACCTGTTGTGCTTCGGTTTCCCGGTTTGGACTTGTCATCCCGACTGTTCCTGTTGTTGTTATTTGTCATGATACGCTGTTAACCACATAATTAATGCGGGGTGCAAATTTAATAAAAATCGCGCAAATAGTCATTTATATTTTCATCATGTTAGTTGAAAATAAAATCATGGCCTATGGGTGTTTAAACGTTGATTTTATTGCTTATTTCTGTAAAATGTTGATAATTAGATAAATATACATTACATTTGCAGGCGTTTTATAATTGTTCACCAAAAAAAGGAGGAAAATGATAAAGAAACACATAATAACATGTTCGGTAATTTTAGGATTATTGGTTATGGCAAAAGTGTTTGCTTACAACATGCCCCAAGCATTTAAAAGTCAAAAAAAAGGACTTAACAACACTACAAAAAGTATAATTACTACTACCACTACTATCACAGAAGAGCCTGTAAATCTGATAGCTCAGTTAAATTTCGCAGAAGAAACTTTACCTCTGGGTGACATCAGGGTGCAGCAAAAGATGAAGAAAATTCTTGCAGGGTATAATTATAGTAATCTACAGACAAATCGTTTACACAGGATGGCCGCAGAATGGTTCCCGATTATTGAGCCGATTCTTGCAGCTTACGGTATCCCAAATGATTTTAAATACATGCCTCTGGTTGAATCTGGTTTACAAGGCGGAATGTCCCCAAAAGGAGCAAATGGATTCTGGCAGTTTATGCCAGGTACAGCACGGACTTACGGACTAAAAGTAAACTCAGAAGTCGACGAACGTAAAAACTTACGTAAATCCACTATAGCAGCCTGCAAATACATCAAAGAATTGTATGGTGTTTTTGATAGCTGGACACTAGTCGCTGCTGCCTACAATGTTGGTGACCCACCACATGAGGAAGCAGATCAACAGACAAAATCAGGATAATTACTTCAAGATGAAACTTAACCGTGAAACAGGTGGTTATGTTTACAAACTCATCTCCATGAAAGAAATCATCAAAGATCCTTCACGTTATGGTTATCGTGCTTCTCCAAAAGGAGTATTGGCTATGAATACCCACAGCGAATAAAAAGAAATCAGACTGAAATGAAATTAAAAGCCGGCTTATGCCGGCTTTTTTTATATAATAAAATTCAATGTTCGCTGAAAATCCAAAATAAACTTAGCTTTATAACAGAAGAACATGATATGGAACATTTATACTATAAACCATCAGGAAAAATACCGGTAAAGGGCATCTTTATTTCTCTCGTAACCGCATTTGTGCTAACAGTAATACTGAGCATTCTTTATATTGCCCTGCAATGGTTTATTCCTTTTATTTATCTGAATTTCTTTATTGCTGTCGGACTGGGGCTGGGCGTTGGTGGTGGCGTATTTATAGCAATTGGATTGGGTAAGATCAGAAATACAAAATATGACCGCCTGCTGGCAATAATCAGTGGTATTTTGGCCTGGTATTCACAATGGGCGCTGTTTGTGTCTTTAATGTATGAGGCAGAAGGAAGTATGGCAGGTGGAATGTGGGTTCGTTCTTCTTTTAATCTGACCGGATTCTGGCATGTTTTTACGCATCCCGATGTTCTTCTTCAAGCGATGTTAAATCTGAATAATGCGGGTACTTTTACACTAAAACATAATACCGTTTCAGGTACTTTGCTATGGGTGGTTTGGGCTATTGAAGCTTTGATCATTATCGCAGTACCGGTTGTATTCTCCCTTTCAGGAAGGGCAACAACTCCATTTTCTGAGCAGAATGAACAATGGATGGAGGAACGGGATGTTGAGGGGAAGCTGAAAACCGTAGCTGATCCTGATCAAATGATAGCAGAGCTAAGCGCCGGTAATTTAAAATCCCTGAAAGATTTGCTGCCTGCTGATGATTACAGCATGACTATGCAACCTTGCGTGTTTATGAATCTCCAGGTGATCCTGTTAAATACATCAGTGTTACCAATGTTAGCCATACAGCCGATAAAAAAGGTGAATTAAAGAAAGAAACTAAAACTGTGATTGAGTATTTTAGAATTGAGGATGCTAATTTTCTGTAATGAATCCTCTTCTCGGAGTTAATGATTATTTCACCTTCTTTTAATTTAGAGGGTGATTTTAGTACGTCTGAAAACGTATATATTTAGTGAGTTTAAAAATACTCTGCTAATGAAATCTGCTATACGGATAATTTTAATAGGTATCGGTCCCCATTCAAAGCGTGTCTATCTGCCTGCATTGGCTAAATTAAAGGAGAAATTTGACCTTGAGATTTTATTGACAATTGATGTTAAGTCTGAATCCGAAAAGGTTAAACGTCACTTTGAAAAGCATGGTTATGTGATCAATACACTGTTTATTGATCCGTTTGCTGTTCAGCTACCTGAAGCTTTGAAAGCTGAGCTAAATCATTTTGTCTCTGAAAATGATATCAATGCAGTCATTATCGCTACCGAACCATCAGTTCATTATGCCTATGCAGAATGGGCATTAAGTTTAAGATTGCATATACTGATGGACAAGCCTGTTAGTACCAGGGAAAATGCTGTCTCTGAATTAGAACAGGCTAATGGAATCCTTTCTGATTATCTGGAATTGCTTAAGCTCTATAGTGACTTTCAACAAGAGAAGCCGACAATCTTTTCTATTAATGTGCAGCGGAGGTATCATCCGGGATTTCAATATATCATGGAAAGGATAAAAGATGTAAGTTCAGCAACCAATTGCCCCGTAACTTCTATTAATTCCAGTCATAGCGATGGGCAGTGGCGCCTGCCTTCAGAAATGATTCTGGAGGATTATCATTCCTATAATAAAGGACATGGAAAAATGTCTCATAGCGGTTATCATATATTCGATATAGTCAGCCAGCTTTATCATGCCCCGGATATAATTGCTAAAGCATCCGATAGTATGGACGTATTCAGTTCTCTGATTCAGCCTGATGGTTTTATTACACAAATGAATGAGCAGGATTATTCCGCTTATTTTAAAGATGATTACGGAAAAGTGAAGGCATTTGATGATCAGCAATTACTGGAAATTTTTCAGGATTATGGTGAACTTGATGCGACGGTTCTGATCCGGATGCTCAAAGAGCAGAAAAATATAGCCAATATAACCATCAACCTATTGCATAATAGCTTTAGCAGGAGGAGCTGGGCAATACCTGATGCTGACCTTTATAAAGGAAACGGCCGTGTAAAACACGAGTATCATAATATTCAGCAGGGACCATTTCAAAATATTCAGGTTCATTCTTATCAGGCTAAAGATAAGCATCATCATAACAATAAGAAAGATTATAAAACAGGAGGGAATAACCATTTCGATATTCATATTTTCCGGAATATTGGCATGCTGGGAGGTAAACGTCCGCTGGAGATCATTACAATGAAAGATCTTTCAGCTAAACACAAACTGGATGATTCCAAACTGTTAACAGAACAGGCCAAAACCTCAGTAATTGAAGAGTTTCTTAATTTCATCCAGGGTAATCTGGATAAAAAAGATCTGATATCAAATATCGACAGCCATCTTAATGGTGTGAAAATGATGTCGGCGGCATACCTGTCTCATATTTATCAGAAAGCTGGAAAAAATCCAGTGGTGAATATTTAAAAACATCCCATTGTCATACCCTTGTTTCTTTGGTGATATCCATTCGCGATATTGTAAATCCGGATAGGCTATTAAAAGAAAAATGGGTACTTTTGTGGCTGCAAATTTGCTTTCTTTATTTCAAAGATTTCAATAGCATTTTTTAGACATATATGAGCAAAAATACCATCGATCTGGGTGAACAAAAAGATGTTGAAGTATACGGTGCAAGGGTTCACAACCTGAAAAACATAGATATTTCTTTTCCACGTAACCAACTTGTTGTTATTACTGGTTTAAGTGGCAGTGGTAAGTCATCTCTGGCATTTGATACAATTTATGCCGAAGGACAACGTCGTTATATGGAGACTTTCAGCGCATACTCCCGTCAGTTTATGGGAGGAATGGAAAGACCTGATGTAGATAAAGTATCAGGATTGAGTCCTGTAATTGCGATTGAACAGAAAACAACAAGTAAAAACCCAAGATCTACTGTAGGAACGATTACAGAAATCTATGATTTCATGCGTTTGTTATATGCCCGTACTGCTGATGCTTTCTCTTACAATACCGGAGAGAAAATGGAGCGGATGAGCGAAGATCAGATCCTGAATAACATTTACAATAAATATGAAAATATCGCGGTAAATATTCTTGCCCCCGTAGTTAAAGGCCGGAAAGGGCATTACCGTGAATTGTTTGAACAAATTCGTAAACAAGGATATGTTAAGGTGCGTATTGATGGAGAAATACAGGATATGACTCCAAAAATGCAGGTTGACAGATATAAGATCCATGATATTGAAATTGTAATAGATCGTCTTTTAGTAGATAGAAAAGACCATAAACGATTAATCGATTCTGTTCAGACCGCAATGAAAGTAGGTAAAGGGATTATTAAAATCAGCGACAAAGAGAATAATGTTTCTCATTTCAGCCGCTTTTTAATGTGTCCTACTACCGGGATATCTTATGATGAACCTCAGCCAAACAGTTTTTCTTTCAACTCTCCTTATGGAGCCTGCGAACGATGTGATGGTTTAGGTTATATTTTCGTTGTGGACAGAGATTCTGTAATGCCTAATCCTAAACTCAGTATTATGAGTGGTGGATTAGCTCCGCTTGGTGAATACCGGGATATCTGGATGTTCCAGGTGATTAAGGCAGTGGCAAAAAAAAAAATATAACTTCTCTCTTTCTACACCTATAGAAAAATTAGGAGAAGAGAATATCAATATCATTCTGAATGGAAGTCCTGATTTATTGTCTGTAGCTGTTGAATATAACAAATGGAATGTACAGAACTATCAGATCACTTTTGACGGAATTATCAAATTACTGGAAGAGCAGAATGAAAAAAAAGGAGAAGGTGCTGTAGATGATATGGAAACCTTCCGTAAACTTAAAACCTGTCCTTCATGTAATGGCGCAAGGCTGAAAAAAGAAAGTCTGCATTTTAAAGTAGACGGAAAGAATATTTTTGAACTGGCAGAAATGGATATTAATAGCCTTAAAGGATGGTTTGATGACCTGGAAAGCCGTTTAAATGAAAGACAGAATACAATTGCTAAAGAGATTTTAAAAGAAATCAGAACAAGGTTAGGCTTTTTGACTGATGTAGGATTAAACTACCTTTCTCTGGATAGAACAGCAAGAACATTATCAGGAGGTGAAGCACAACGGATACGTCTGGCAACGCAAATCGGTTCACAATTAATGAACGTCATGTATATTTTGGATGAACCAAGTATTGGTCTTCATCAGCGTGACAATGAACGTTTAATTGGTGCACTGAAAAATCTGCGTGATCTTGGAAATACAGTATTAGTTGTTGAACACGATAAAGACATGATTCTGGAAGCAGATTATGTGATTGACGTTGGCCCTGCGGCTGGTTTGCATGGCGGACAGATTGTTGCTGAAGGAACCCCGGCAGAGATCCTGAAATCAGGAACACTGACTGCGGCCTACCTGAACGGAGATAAAGAAATCGCAGTTCCGGCAAAAAAAGAAGAAAAGGCAATGGACATAAGTTATCTATCATCAAAGCCAGTGGTCATAATCTGAAAGAAGTTTCTGTAGATTTTCCATTAGGTAAATTTATCGCTGTTACCGGAGTTTCAGGCAGTGGTAAATCAAGTTTGATCACAGAGACTTTATATCCGATTTTAAATCACCATTTCTTCAGAGCGAAAAAACATCCTTTGCCCTATGAGAAAATCAACGGGATTAAAGAAATTGATAAAGTAATTGAAATTGATCAGGCGCCAATTGGCAGAACACCGCGATCAAATCCTTCTACCTATACAGGTGTTTTCTCGGATATAAGAAACTTATATGTGCAGTTACCCGAAGCTAAGATAAGAGGGTATAAGCCAGGTCGTTTTTCTTTCAATGTGAAAGGTGGAAGATGTGAAACCTGTCAGGGGGCCGGAATGAAGGTTATAGAAATGAATTTCCTTCCTGATGTGCATGTGCCATGTGAAGAGTGTGGAGGCAGAAGATATAACAGAGAGACGCTGGAAGTGCGTTATCGTGGTAAATCGATCAGTGACGTACTGGATATGAGTATTGAAGATGCTTGTGCATTTTTCGAAAACATGCCTGTTATTTATCGTAAGATAAAGACTTTAAAAGACGTTGGATTAGGATATATTACCCTGGGACAGTCTTCTACTACTTTATCAGGTGGTGAGGCGCAAAGAGTTAAACTGGCTACTGAATTATCCAAAAAAGATACCGGAAAGACATTCTATATTCTGGATGAGCCAACAACTGGTTTGCATTTTGAAGACATCAATGTACTGTACTATTAGGGGTTTTAAATGAGTTAGTAGATAGAGGAAATACTGTTCTCGTGATTGAGCATAACCTGGACGTGGTTAAAGTGGCCGACTGGGTTATTGATTTAGGTGAAGAAGGTGGTGCTGGTGGTGGAAGAATCATTTTTGAGGGAACACCCGAAGGCCTGATCCAGAACCCAATCAGTTTGACTGGGAAATTCCTGAAAAAAGAAATGAAACATTAACAAAATTAAATGCAGAACCTGATTAATCAAGAGCAGACGCGTTCGGCAGACGTATTTACCATTAAAAATAAAGATATAACCTCTATAGAATTAATGGAAGCAGCTTCGGCGGCTTTTGCTGAAGAGTTTATAAAGGAGGTTACTGGTGAAGATACGCCAGTAGATATTTTATGCGGTAAAGGTAATAACGGAGCTGATGGATTGGCGATTGCCAGAATACTTAAAGATAAAGGGTATAACCGGGTTGCAGTGTATCTGATTGATTTTTCAGGTAATGAGACTGAAGAATATAAGGAAAACCTGAACCGTTTAAAAGATCTGTGGTTCTCATTAACTACAATCAAAGCCGTTGTAGAATTGAAATCTTTGACAAATGGGGTAATCATAGATGCCGTTTTAGGATCAGGATTGAATAAACCATTAACAGGTCTTTATCTGGAGCTTGCACAATTCATCAATGGATTGAACCGTCAGGTGATTGCTGTAGATGTACCTACCGGTTTTCCAGCAGAAGGGGCACTGGGCAAAGACAGTATCTATATTAAAGCTGATCTGGTGATCTGTTTTCAGCGGCCAAAAATTAATTTCTTCTTTCCTGAATCTGCTAATGCTTTAGCTCGTTTCAAAGTAACCCCGATTGGTCTTGATGAAGATTTTATTGAAAAGTTTGATTCTCCTTATAAACTTCTGGATGCAGAGGATATCAAGGCCTTAATCAAACCAAGAAAGTCTTTTACTCATAAAGGTACTTATGGACATGCATTGCTCGTAGCCGGACAGAAAGAAACTATGGGTGCAGCAATTCTTGCTGCCAGAGCATGTTTATATGGCGGAGCAGGATTAACAACCGTTTCTATCCCTGAAAGCGGATTAACAGCGTTAAATACAGCTCTCCCGGAAGTGATGTATTTAGACCGGACAGCGCTAAATGATGGACTTGAAAAATTCAAAGTAATCGCAGTGGGGCCTGGCTTAGGCATAGGCAAAGAAAGTATTGACATCCTGAAAAACCTGTTAAAATTAAAAGTACCCTTGATTATAGATGCTGATGCATTGCATCTGCTGGGAGATCATAAAGATTTACTTCAACAGGTAACAGAAGGATCTGTATTAACCCCCCATATGAAGGAATTTGATCATTTGTTCGGTACTCATGATTCATGGTGGGCCCGTTTGCAAACTGCAAGGGTACAGGCAATTGAACTGAAATGTATCATCGTGCTCAAAAATCAATATACGTTTATTATCGATCAGAAGGGAAGAGTAAAGATTAATTCAACCGGTAACTCAGCAATGGCACAAGGAGGAATGGGGGATGTACTGACAGGACTGATATCTTCATTCCTGGCTCAGGGTTACAGCGCAGATGAAGCTGCATACGCCGCTTGTTATATACATGGACTATCCGGAGATCAGCTTGCCGTATCCAGAGTTTCTGTCACAGCTTCCGCAGTCGCTGAATATGTACCCGAAGCATTAAAAGGATTAATTAAATAGAGACACCGCCCATAAGAACCATTTTTTCCATCGTAGGGCTAACACTACCACCACGTTTTTCAAGAGTTACTGCAAATGCCTGTGCATTTCCAACCTCTTTCATAGAAACTAATAGTTTTTTGGGTTCAGCAGTTGCATCGAATACACCAAGATCAACAGGTTTTCCATTTACAATTGCCCATAATTGGTATTGGTGAGCAGCGTCATTTTGAGGAAGAGCCATTTTGCTGTTATCCATCATTACATGCTGTCCTTTTCTATGCCAGTAAACCATCATCATGTTAGCCTGAGGAGAGATTTTAGTTCCGGCAAGTTTAACAGCTGTCCATGTTGGATCTGCTGCCATAGTCGCTATGGTCTGTAAATCTTTATTCTCATCTTTCATAAAGCTGACCGTACTGGCAAACTTCTCTTTATCAGTGTTTAGGGCTATAATCTGTTGATTAGCTGTATTTAATTTGTCATGTGTTGAATAAAGAGCAACGACACTGACTATTAACAGCCCGACACACGCTACCAGTGCATATCTTAGTGTTTTGATAGTTGAAGCCGCATTGTCTTTAGGTAAAGGAATAATTTTAGCTTCGTGGTTTGTTGTTGAAAGGTGGTTAGCTGTTGTAACGTGATTTTTTGTTGAAACAGATTCTTCTGGAGTTGCTATTTCATCAACAGGGACAAGTATCTTTTCAAATATTTGTTTATCCAGACCACCGGACGGTTGAATAGCGTGTTTAATCGCATACTGTTCCATAGCAATCTCGATCGCACTAATCTCTGCTTAATAACAGAATGTTTAGCCGCCATCTCTTCAACTTCATGTTGTTCACGGGCGCCTAATTGCCCAAGAACGTAAAGTTCAAGTATGCCTGTTTCGATATATGCTTTTGCTTCTTCCACTTTAATTAAAATACTTTCTTAATTCTATAATAGCCATTCTGACACGGGTTTTTACCGTACCTAATGGTAAATTCAGTTCCTCTGCAGCCTCGACATGAGTATAGCCTTTAAAATAGACCATATCCAATACGCTCTTGAATTCAGGTTTAAGTGCAGTAACCATATCTTTTAAACCCATTGTATCCGCATTAAAAGTTACCTTTCTTTGCTGGTCAATGAAATCTACGTTATTTTCTATATCCTGGTTTTTATTGGCATTCCTGAAATCTTTGGAGCGTATTTTATCTATAGCCAGATTACGGGCAACATTAATCATCCATGTGAATAAACGGCCTTTAGTACTGTCATAGCTATCTGCTGAATGCCAGATTTTGACAAAAGTATCCTGTAAGAGATCTTCAGCTATTTCCGAATGCTGTACAATTCTGAAAATCACACCTAACAGTGCAGCTGAATACATATCGTATAATGCCTGAATAGCGATCTTGTCGCGATCTTTCAGTGCACGCACCAGATCTTCTTCTGTAAGGGATATTTTATTATTTGGTGCCAATATTTGCTAATATACAGAATGTGTAACAAGTTTAAACATATTTTTGTTTGAAATGCTTTATGTATTAAAAATCGAAAAGATGTTTCTCCGCATGGTATGAAGAACGGACTAACGGGCCGCTTTCTACATATCTCAAGCCTTTAGCCATTCCTATCTCTTTATACTTAGCAAATTGATCAGGGTGAATCCAGTCAATAACCGGGTGGTGGTTACGGGTTGGCTGTAAATACTGACCTAAAGTCAGGATATGCACACCATTTGCAACCAGGTCATCCATTGCTTCCAGAACGTCGTCTTCAGTTTCTCCCAATCCAAGCATAATACCTGTTTGGTTCTCAAACCGAATTCTGATATTCTTTTCAGACATTCAAGACTTCTATCATATTTGGCCTGAACACGTACTTGTTTAGTTAAACGGCGTACAGTTTCAATATTATGTGACATAACCTCAGGACGCTCTTCCAATACACGGTAAAGGTTATCCCAGATACCTCTGAAATCAGGAATAAGTGTTTCTAAAGTTGTCGAAGGACTTTCTCTGCGAATAGCCTGTAAAGTTTCTGCCCAGATTATAGATCCGCCATCTTTCAGATCATCGCGGTCTACCGAAGTAATTACACAATGTTTTACCTGCATTAATTTAACTGAGTTAGCTACACGGTTAGGCTCATCTGTATCTACAGCTTTTGGTCTGCCTGTTGCAACTGCACAAAATGAGCAGGAGCGGGTACATATATTACCAAGGATCATAAATGTTGCCGTACCAGCACCCCAGCACTCACCCATATTAGGGCAATTACCACTTTCACAAATGGTATGTAGTTTATGGGTATCTACAAGACTACGCACTTGTGCATATTCTTTACCTACAGGAAGCTTAACTCTAAGCCAGTCTGGTTTACGTTGTACTGTGTTCGCTGAAACAACCGGAAGTTCGATCATGGGACAAAGTTAAGCAATAGGTTTGAATTGTTATAAACATGAAGTGTATGTAAGGTGTAATGTTATGCTTAAATACGTTAAAATATGACAAAATTGGGAAAGATTGATCTTTATGGGTTATTGATTTGGTAAATAATTAATGCTAATCTTGTAAAGCAGGTTTTAGAAACTGTTTAAATCAATATGGCAACTTCAAAAATAACTTATAACGGAGGGCTGAGAACCAGCTCTGTTCATTTACGTTCGGGAAATGAAATTATTACAGATGCACCTGTCGATAATAAAGGTAAGGGCGAAGCATTTTCACCTACAGATTTACTGGCTACCTCACTAGGGAACTGTATGATCACTATCGTAGGTATTGCAGCCGCAGAACACGGCTTTAACATTGATTGACGGGGCAACTTGTGAAATCACAAAAATTATGGCAGAAGGTCCCAGAAGAGTAGCCGAAATTATTGCTGTCTTCCAGTTTCCTGCGAATAACTATTCTGAAAAAGATAAGAAGATTATTGAAAGATCTGCAAATACCTGTCCGGTATTTTACAGTCTTCACCCTGATTTAAAGAAAACTGTTACTTTTAATTATTAATCAGTTCGGCCACTTCATCCGCTGAGATGTCACTATGTGAGGCATCAAGTACGCAGTCACCATTTTTGATTAATAAAATCTGTGGGGACTCATGATGAACTTGAAATGTTTCAGCTATCTGTGCAGAAATTGCACGATGGCTGATCAGGTCAAGGAAATACAGGTTTGTGTCTTCCGGGATAATTTCCCAGTCAAGCTCAAACGTTTTTTTTTTTTTTTGCCATCATACTCACTGAACAACGAGTGCTGTGTTTAAAAATTAAACTATAACCCGCCTGCGTTTTTATGTCACTGATCTGATTTTGATCAGTAATGTTCTTCCACTCCATCAAATTTCTATTTTAAATTATTTCCGGCTTACTTTCTCCGGTTGCCTTTTGGATACGAACTGTATGCCGGGCAGATACGGTTAGAGCAAGACTCTAAAACTATTATTGCAAAGAATACTCCAAGCAATACAATTGCTATCTTTTTCATTGTTGATTGTGTTAATCTTCTGCTAATCTACACTATTCCAGAAAATAAAACAATTCAGTATTCAGTGCTTTTAAACAAATCTTAAGCTGTTGCCAGCAAATGAGCCATTTTTATCGCTGTAATTGCTGCTTCATCTCCTTTATTTCCATGTTTACCACCAGATCTGTCTAATGCCTGTTGTAAATCATTAGTCGTTAATACACCAAAAATAACTGGTTTACTATACTTAATCCCTACTTGCGTTACGCCATTGGCTACAGCATCACAGATAAAATCAAAATGTTTGGTATCACCCTGTATTACACATCCAAGACAGATAACAGCATCAAGAGATCTGCATGTTTTTTTAACAAGATCTCAGCTGCACCAGTTAATTCGAAACTTCCCGGAACTGCAATAGAAAGAATATTCTCTTCTTTAACGCCATGTTTTAAAAGCGTTTCCAATGCACCTTTGTAAAGACTGCCTGTTACATCCGCGTTCCATTCTGCTACCGCAATAGCAATTTTATAAGCTGCGCCATCAGGTACAGTTGTATGAGAAAAGTCGGACAGGTTTTTTAATTGTGTTGCCATGGGTGCAAAGATAAGTATTAAAACAAAAAAAAGGCCCGCATAAAATGCAGGCCTTTGTCAAAATATTTTGAAAATGTTATTTTCCTTGTGCAGCAGTAGCGCGGGCGATATACTCATCAATCATCACAGCTTCCTGACTTCCAGGGAACTCAGCTTTGATTTTGTTATATGCTTCTTCTGCATTTTTGAAGTCTTTTTGTGATTCGTAAACTAATCCTAGTTTTTTAAGGAACAATGGAGAAGTAAACTTGTTGCTTGATTTTGTCAGCCGCTTTCTTGTAATAAGTAATTGCCTGGCTATAATCTTTCAGTTCACTGTAAGCATCACCTAACATACCTAATGCCAGTGGATCTGCAACAGGACTTCCTGTTTCTGAATATTTACCTAAAACCTCAGTAGCTTTTTTATACTCTCCTTTACGTAAATAGATTCCTCCAAGATACAGGTTAGCTAAGTTAGCTGATTTTGTATTGTTGTATTCTTCAGCAATTTTTTCAAATCCCGGGTAACCTGCGTCACCTGTGATAGCTTTATTAGCCAGAGAATCTACCCCAACAAATTGTTCTGCTTTGTACATTTTTGCAGAAGCCTCTTCAGCTCTGCCTTTCAAATATACATTCTGATACCAAAAGTATATGATCACTAATACGATTACCGCTGCGGCAATGAATAAAAGGCTTTTAGAGTTTTCCTCTAAAAATGAACCCTTTCTAACGTTATGATTTACTTCTTTTTCTGTTGTGGACATTTTTTATTAATAAAAATTAAGGATTGCAAAAATACATTTTTCGGTTAAAGTATCAACCTCTTTTTAAGTATTTAAATAAAAATTTTAAACGTATGGCGTTTTCGAACCCTCTGAATTAGATGTGAATAGGATATTGATGAAACAAATCTGTGTATCAGCATCTTTTAACAAAGCGAAACGGTAACTTTGCAGCTCATACTATGTGGTTAAAAAACATTACTCTGCTTAATTTTAAGAATTATTCTGATGCTGATTTGCGGTTTTCAAAAACAGTAAACGCATTTATTGGGAATAATGGTGCCGGGAAGACGAATTTACTGGATGCGATCCATTACCTGTGTCTTTGTAAAAGCTATTTCAATCCGATTGATAGCCAGCAGATAAAAACTGCCGAAGAACTTTTTATGATTCAGGGGGATTTCGATCGCCAGGAAAAGAATGAGAAGATTACCTGTGGTGTTAAGAAAAATCAGAAAAAGCAATTTAAGAGGAATAAAAAAGAATATGATAACTAGCTAGCTAATCATATCGGACTTTTCCCTCTGGTGATGATCTCGCCTTATGACGTGACCATTATCATGGATGGGAGTGAAGAAAGGCGGAAGTTTATGGATAATGTGATTTCTCAGACAGATGCACAATATCTGGATGAGCTGATGATGTATAACAGGCATCTTTTAAATAGAAATGCCTTATTAAAGCAAATTGCTGTCACCCGTCGTTATGATCCGGCTTTGCTTGAAATCTTTAATGAGCAATTAGTGAGCTGCGGCACGAAGATCTTCGAAAAACGCAAGCAGTTTATGCTTGATTATATAGAACTATTCAATAAATACTATCATTATCTTACAGCTGATGCAGAACGGGTAAGTCTGATTTATCATTCTCAGCTCAATGAAACACCTTTTGAAACCTTACTGCTGCAATCCGTAGAAAAAGATAAAATCCTCGAAAGAACAACTACAGGAATACATAAAGATGATCTGATCTTTACGATCAGTGATATGCCACTCAAGAAATTCGTTCAGGGTTCGCAGGGTCAGCAGAAGTCTTTTCTGATCGCCCTTAAACTGGCACAATATGCTTATGTAGAAAAATATAAAGGCTTTAAACCTTTATTGCTGCTGGATGATATTTTTGATAAGCTGGACGAACACAGAATGCATAAACTGATGGAAATGGTTTCGCACCATGACTTCGGACAGATTTTTATTACCGATACAGGAAAAGAAAGAGTGATGAATATCTTTGATAAGATCAAAGTTCCCGTAACTTTATTTGAAGTAATTAACGGAGCCATACAACATGCGTAAACCAAATGACATGACCCTTAAGGACGCCATTTCAAAAATGTTGTCTGTCTATAAGATTAAAGGGAAGTTTGATGAAACAGGCGTTATAGCGATGTGGCCTGAAATTATGGGTACTGCTATAGGAAACAGAACAACACAAATCTACATTGCACATAAAAAACTGTTTGTTCGTATTGAATCTTCTGTGATTAAGAACGAATTGCTCATGGTACGAACCGGCATCATTCAGAAACTGAATGAACGCGCCGGTTCAGAGGTCATCAATGAAATTGTATTTCTGTAAGCATTTGTTTAAACAAAGCTCAGGTCTTAGTTTCCGTTTCCGCCACCAAATATCTTGCTGACTACCCAGATAATCAGGGCAAGCACAACAACAACTACAATTATACCGGACCAGACTCCGGCCTTGAATATACTCTCCACAAGTTGACAGCTACTTAAAGTTGTCATTATTAATGCCACAAGGGCTAAGGGTAAATATCTTTTTATATTCATAGCAGATTAATTAGTTATATCTGAACAAGTCATCTGCGAAATGGTTTTTAAAAAAGAATTATTTACCGTTTACTTTTAATAACTCAACTTCAAAAATCAGCATACTGTAAGGAGGTATTTCTTTTCCCATCGGGCGCTCACCGTAAGCTAAATTATAAGGGATGAAGAATTTATATTTAGAACCCGGAGACATCAATTGCAAGCCTTCTGTCCATCATCCTGGGATAACTCTGTCAACACCAATAGTCAATGGTTCTTTTCTATCATAGGAGCTGTCAAACTGTTTCCCGCTAAGCAATGTACCTTTGTAGTTTACAGTTACCTGATCAGTAGGTTTTGGTTTTTGGCCTTCTCCAGGGGCAACAACAATGTACTGTAAACCACTCGCAGTGCGCTTTACTTCTATAACTTTCAGGTTGCCTTCAAGGAAGTTTTTTTCCTTAGCGATCTGTGCAGCATATTTTTCCATAGTAATTTCTTTAAAAAGATTACCGATAACTTTTTGTGATGCTTGTTCGGTTAATAAAGGTGTCTGACCCTGAAATGCATCTTTTAAACCTTTTGCCAGTAACTCGTAGTTTAGTGCTTTAACACCATTGGTTTTTAAACCTGATGCCATCGAAATACCAAAAGCATAACTTGCTGAGTCTGTAAGACTTGTCATCTTTATAGCGGCAGTTGTTTTTACCGGTGTTTTTCTGGTAGCAGGTTTACGTTTGGTTTTTGTGCGTTTACCGCATAACCACATAGCGGGATCAAAAGGGTAAGGGCTAATTTCTTCATTAGTTTATATTTTTATTTCAGGTTTTGTAATTGCGAAAGTCGATTTGTCTTAACGAAAATAAGCACCCTTTTGAGGTGCTTTTATTTGATAAGTTTATTCAGCAGGAACTAGAAACGTTCAGCAGCAGTAAAGAAGAAATCTCCTTCGATTGCAGCATTCTCGTCCGAATCAGATCCGTGAACAGCATTTGCATCAATAGATTTGGCATATTTCTGACGGATTGTACCTTCAGCTGCATCAGCTGGGTTTGTAGCACCGATCAATTTTCTGAAATCTTCGATTGCATTGTCTTTTTCAAGAATTGCAGCTACGATTGGTCCAGAAGACATGAAGCTAACTAAATCACCATAAAATGGACGATCTTTGTGTACTTCATAGAATTTACCAGCAGTTTCTTCTGTTAGTTTAGTGTATTTTAATGCAATGATTTTAAACCAGCGGCAGTAATGTCATTGATAATTGCTCCGATATGTCCATTTGCTACTGCATCTGGCTTGATCATTGTAAATGTTCTGTTTGTAGTCATCTTTGTGTTATTTATTTTGCAAAATTACATTTTCTACTGTTAATATTATACACCAAATTTTAAACCACATCTTAATCGGCGCCAGTTTGAAATTTATCTGATAATTTGTTTATGCTTTTTTTTAGCTGCAACTTCGTCATATTCATTTCAGGTATGAAGGCTACCGGAAATAAATATGACTCGTTTCGCTTAAAAATAAGCTATAAACAATTTTATCATCTAAATTTAAACAGGCTCTCATTAAATTATTAGATTTGCAGCGAAAATTATGCTATCCCTTTCCGAACTTAAAACATTGCTGGCAACGCCGCAGAAAATTGTAATTACTACACACCATAAACCTGATGGCGATGCTATGGGCTCTTCTCTGGGCTTATATGCTTATCTGATCCAGAAAGGTCATCATGTAAAAGTAATTACCCCAACAGACTATCCATACTTTTTACACTGGCTTCCAAATAATGCTGATGTAATGATTTATACAGAAGCTAAAGAAGAAGCTGAGCAGTTAGTTGCCGATGCTGCTCTTGTATTCTGTCTGGATTTCAATACTTTAAGTCGTATCAACGAGCTTGGAGAAGTGATACGGAATTCGTCTGCTTATAAAATAATGATTGATCATCATCTTGATCCTGAGGATTTTGATGATTACAGACACTGGAGTATCAATGCCTGTGCAGCTGCTCAATTGGTTTACGATTTTATTGTAAATGAACTGAATGACGGAGAATTGATGAACAAAGACATTGCTACCTGTTTATATACGGGTATTATGACTGATTCAGGATCTTTCCGTTTTCCTTCCGCTACCTCAACAGTTTACCGGATTGGTGCTGATTTGATTGATGCAGGAGCAGAACACTGGCGTATCCATCAGCTGGTATACGATAATGCAACAGAAAACCGCCTGCGTTTCCTTGGGAACTGTCTGACCAATAAACTGGAAATTATCAGAGAATTTAATACAGCTATTATCTCCGTTACTGCCGAAGAATTGAAACGTTTCAATATTGTTACCGGTGATACAGAAGGTATTGTTAACTATGCACTTTCTATCAATGGGATCAAATTAGCAGCTTTTATCATTGAAAGAACAGATAAAGTTAAATTATCTTTACGTTCAACAGGTGATTTCCCTGCGAATGAGATTTGTAAGAAATTTTTCAATGGCGGTGGACATAGAAATGCTGCCGGAGGGTACTCTGACAAGAACCTTGAGGACACTATAACTTACTTTAAATCAATTTTACCTGAGTATAAAACACAATTATTGCAGTAATTAATTTAAAGTTTGCTTAAACTTGCTCTTTATTAAAGAAAAAACAAATAAAATAGAACGTAAGGCTGATATTGTATAAATTGCAGGAAAGCTGAAGCGTGCTTTATGAAACTAAAACTAAAAAAAAAACATATAAATCTGAAATGAAAAAAACATTAGTAATTCTTTTTGCAGCTACACTTGGTTTAGCGGCTTGTAACAACTTCAAAAAAGGTCCGGGTGGCCTGATGTATACAATACACAAAACTGAAGGAAAAGATAAGATCGTTGAAGGTGATATCATCAAAATCAATGCAATCCAAAAAACTGAAAAAGATTCAGTAACCAGCAGTACTTATGATATTCAGCAACCAGCTGTATTCCCGGTATCTAAAAAACAATGGGCAGGAGATATCTCTGACGCTTTAATGTTATTAGCAGAAGGTGATAGTGCTACTTTCAAAATTGACCTGGATTCAATGGCTAAATATTCAAACCAGCCAAAACCAGCTACACAGAAAGATAAATACATGGTTTTCACTGTGAAAATCGAAAAAGTAATGCACAAAGCTAAAGGTGAAGCTGATTCAACTTTCCAGAAAAAAGCTACTGAGTTTTTCCAGAAAGATTTCCAGGCTACAGTTGCAAAACAAAAGCAGCTGAAGCAGGTAAAATCAAAAGCTTTATTGATGACAACAAATTAAAAGTACAAACTACAGCTACTGGCTTACAGTATGTAATTACCGCTCCAGGTGATGCACAAAGAGCTACGCCTACTGATACTTTAATGGTAAATTACACAGGTAAATTACTGACTAAAAAATCAAATGGTAAAGAAAGTATTTTCGATACAAGTATCAAACAGGTAGCTGTAGAATCAGGTAAATTCAACGCGATGGCACAATATGGCCCGCGTCCATTTACTATAGGAAGAGCAATTCCAGGATTTGACGAGGGTCTTAAATTAATTGGAAAAGGAGGAAAGATCACTTTAATCATCCCTTCTAAATTAGCTTACGGTGAAGGCGGAATGCCTCAGGGTGGTATTACTCCATTCTCTCCATTATGTTTTGAAGTTGAAATTACTGACATCAAAAAACCTACAGGAGCACCTGTAGCAGCAGCGCCGGTTATGGCTCCTGCAGCTAAAATAATTTTGATTTTTAATCATTACTATAAACCCTGTCCGGATTACCGGACAGGGTTTTTTTATTAACTTTGTTTTATGTTTTTAACCGATACGCATACGCATTTGTATTACGAAACGGAAGAGGAAAAGCAGGCATTACTTTTTGAGCGCTGCTTTGAAAATAAGATAGACCGTTTATTTCTTCCTAATGTAGATATCTCTTCGATCGCCAAAATTGATGATCTGGTCAGAAAGTATCCTGATAACTGTTTTGCAATGGCAGGATTACATCCCTGTGAAGTCAAAGAAGACTATACAGAGGTTCTGACTGAAATCTATAACAGCATTGCAGACAGAAAGATTTATGCTATTGGTGAGATCGGTATTGATCTTTACTGGGATAAAACTACACTGGGAATACAGCAGGATGCCTTCCGCGAACAAATCAGGTGGGCTAAAGAATTAAAACTTCCTATTGTGATCCATTGCCGTGAAGCTTTTGATGAAGTCTTCGAAATCCGGAATCCGAAAAAGGAGAGGACCTTAGAGGAATTCTTCATTGTTTTACCGGTAACCTGGAACAGGCAAAAAGAACTGTTGAACTAGGTTTTTACCTGGGAATAGGAGGGGTTGTTACCTATAAAAAGGCCGGACTGGACGAAGTGCTTTCGCATATTCCTCTGGAACACCTGGTGTTAGAAACAGATTCACCTTATCTGGCACCTGTACCTTACAGGGGTAAACCGAATGAAAGCAGTTACCTCGTACACATTGCACAGAAAGTTGCTGACATTTATCATATCCCTGTGGAAAAAGTCGCGGAAGTCACTACAGCCAATTCTATCAAAATATTTAACGTCTAAATTTACATGACAAAAATTCTCATTATCTATACAGGTGGAACTATCGGTATGGTCAATAACCCACTGACGGGTTCATTAATTCCTTTTGATTTCGAGCAGATCCAGCAGAATGTACCTGAGCTGGCCCGGTTAAATTATCATCTTTCAGTTCATTTCTTTGACCCTATTCTGGACTCTTCAAACATGGACCCGGTCATCTGGGCAGAGCTGGCAAGGATTATTGAAGACACCTATAATGACTATGATGGATTTGTTGTCTTGCATGGTTCAGACACGATGGCCTACACAGCCTCAGCATTGAGTTTTATGCTGAAAAATTTGAGTAAGCCAGTTGTGCTTACCGGGTCACAATTGCCAATTGGCGAAATCAGAACAGATGCAAAAGAGAATTTAATCACTGCACTGGAAATCGTAGCCACTAAGAATAACGGGGTTGCGATGGTACCTGAAGTCTGTATTTATTTTGACTATCAATTATTCCGCGGTAACCGCTCTATTAAATATAACTCGGAAAAATTTGAAGCTTTCCAGTCTCCTAATTACCATATTCTGGCAGAAGCAGGTGTAAATCTTTCATTTTATAACAATTATATCAATGAGTTGCCAAAGGAATCTTTGAAGGTACAGTCAAATTTCAATGCAAACATTGGTGTTTTTGAAATTGTACCCTGGCATTACAGCGCAGGCGGTTCAGGCGATTACCAGATCGGCAGTTGATGCGATTGTACTGGAAACCTTCGGGTCAGGCAATACCACAACTGCTCAGTGGTTTATTGATAGTTTGCAGGCTGCTATAGATCAGGGTAAATTAATTGTTGACATTTCACAATGTCAGGGTGGCTCAGTTGAGCTGGGCAAATATGAAACCAGTAAAAAATTGCAGCAGATGGGTATTATCAGTGGTTTTGATATGACATTTGAGGCTACAGTAACCAAGCTAATGTATTTGATGGGTCAAAATCTCACAAATACTGAAATAGCTGTGCTAATGGAGCAATCTTTGCGCGGAGAGTTAACAGCATAAATGATATGAAGATAGAACAGATTTATACAGGCTGTCTAGCCGAAGCAGCTTATTATATTGAAAGCAATGGAGAGGCGGCAATTATCGATCCTTTACGGGAGGTTCAGCCTTATCTTAAAAAGGCTAAACTGGCAGGTGCTAAAATTAAATATATTTTTGAGACACATTTTCATGCTGATTTTGTGTCAGGACATGTTGACCTTGCCCAGCATTCGGGTGCAAAGATTATATATGGCCCTACTGCACAAACAACTTTTGATTCTTATATCGCAACCGACGGCGAAACCTTTAAAATCGGTGAACTGACGATTACGACTTTACATACTCCGGGGCATACCCCCGAATCGACTACCTATCTGCTGAGTGATAAAGATGGTAAGCCTTATTGCATTTTTACAGGTGACACCTTATTTATCGGTGACGTTGGCAGACCAGACCTGGTACAAAAAGGCGCGCAATCAGCAGAAGAAATGGCAGGCACGCTTTATGACTCTTTGCATTCAAAAATACTTCCTTTACCTGATGATATCCTGGTTTATCCGGCGCATGGTGCAGGCTCTGCCTGTGGTAAACATATGAGTAAAGAGACATTTGATACGCTGGGTCATCAGAAGGAAGTGAACTATGCACTTAAAACCGCTGGCCGGGAAGATTTTATCAGACAAGTAACGGAAGGTACTTTACCTCCGCCACAATATTTCGCTAAAAATGCGGCAATCAATAAAAACGGTTATGAAAGCTTTGCCCAGGTTAAAGAGAAGGGATTAATCCCAATGCAGCCAGAGGAGTTTGAAGCAACAGTAAACCATGTTGGTGCACTGATCCTGGATACCAGAGATCCGCAGGAATTTGCAAAATCTTTTATTCCTTCCTCTATTAATATAGGTCTGAACGGACAGTTTGCTCCCTGGGTTGGCGCGTTGATTACTGACCTGAAACAGCCTTTATTATTAATTGTGGAAGAAGGCAAGGCCGAAGAAGCGATTACCCGTTTAGCAAGAGTTGGTTACGATCAGACTATCGGTTACCTGGAAGGCGGCATAGCTGGGTGGATAGCTGCTGGTAAGGATGTAGATACTGTTGATTCCGTTTCTGTTGCCGATTTTGAAGATGTTGTTCATACTAATCCGAATTTGAAAATACTGGATGTACGTAAGCCCGGAGAATATGAAGCGGGACATTTGGAATCTACATTAACCCGTCCGCTGGATTATATCAATGACTGGACAAATGAGATAAACCCTCAGGAAACCTATTATATTCATTGTGCTGGTGGTTACAGATCTATGATTGCCGCTTCTATTTTAAAAGCAAGAGGTGTAGATAAGGTAATCGATATCAAGGGAGGTTATGCTGCGATTCGTTCCACAAGTTTGAAACGTACAGATAGCTCTTCATCAGTAAAAGAAATTAAATCCTGATTTGTTAATGGAAGAATATGATGTTCTGATTATCGGCGCAGGCCCAATCGGTATGGCCTGTGGGATAGAAGCTAAAAAAGCAGGACTTAAGTATGTGATTGTAGAAAAGGGGGCACTGGTTAACAGTTTGTACAATTACCCTGTATTTATGACTTTTTTCTCCACTTCTCAGAAACTGGAGATTGGAGAAGTTCCATTTGTGAGTATCAGCCCTAAGCCAAACAGGAATGAAGCCGTGGAATATTATCGCCGGGTGGCAGAGAAATTTGATTTGCAAATCAATCTTTTTGAAAAGGTAGAGGAAGTAAATAAAATAGGAGCAGCGCAATTTGAGGTTAGAACTTCCAAAAGGACTTATAAAACTAAAAATGTGATTATATCCACAGGGTTTTATGATGTACCATTGTTGATGGATATTCCAGGAGAAAATCTGCCTAAAGTTGCACATTATTATAAAGATCCACATTTATATGCTTTTCAGAATGTAGTGGTTATTGGTGCAAATAATTCTGCTATCGATGCCGCATTGGAAACTTATCGTAAAGGGGCAAAGGTTACTTTGGTGATCCGTAATTCAGAGATTGGTTCCTATGTGAAATACTGGGTACGTCCGGATATAGAAAACAGAATTAAAGAAGGCGAAATCAAAGCTTATTTTAATGCAGAGGTATTAGCTATTGCAGAAGATAGTGTCACTATCAAAACTGAAGATGAAACTTTTGCACTGGAAAATGATTTTGTAATTGCTATGACTGGTTATAAACCTGATTTTGGAATGCTGAGAAAACTGGGTGTACAGCTTGAAGGTGAATCGTCTGCCCCTGCTTATAATCCTGAAACGATGGAAACAAATCTTCCAGGCTTATATCTTGCTGGTGTGGTTTGTGGTGGCATGGACACGCATAAATGGTTTATTGAGAACTCCAGGGTCCACGCAGAACAGATCTTTAAACACATTGCTGTTAAGCATTCATAGTAATAATTCAATTTTAAAATTTCATTCAAGCAGAATTAACTGAATTTAGTTAAGTTTGCACATATTTTCAAACCTGAATGCCGGGAATAAATCAGATTAAGAAACCCATAGCCGCAGATATAGCAGTCTTTGAAGAAAAATTCAAAGCTTCAATGCATAGTGACGCCCCATTACTGGATCGGATCACACACTATATCGTTAAGAGAAAGGGTAAACAAATCAGACCTATGTTTGTATTTTTGCCGCTAAACTTTGCGGGGGGATTATTGAATCTACACACCGTGGAGCTGCCCTGGTTGAGTTATTGCATACTGCCACCCTTGTCCATGATGATGTTGTGGATAATGCGTATGAACGCAGAGGATTCTTTTCTATCAATGCTTTATGGAAAAATAAGATTGCTGTACTGGTAGGCGATTATTTGCTGGCCAAAGGTCTTTTGCTTTCTGTAAACAATAATGAGTTCCGTCTTTTACAAATCGTCTCTGAAGCTGTCAAGCAGATGAGCGAAGGTGAATTATTACAGATTGAAAAGGTGCGCAGAATGGATATCAGTGAAGAACTTTATTTTGATGTTATTCGTCAGAAGACTGCTTCACTAATTGCTTCATGCTGTGCCTGTGGTGCTGCATCGGCTGGTGCTGACGATGAGACCATTGAAAAAATGCGGTTATTCGGTGAAAAGGTTGGTATTGCCTTCCAGATTAAGGATGATACTTTTGATTTTGGTACCGATGATGTGGGGTAAACCACTGGGAATAGATATTAAGGAAAAGAAAGTTACCCTTCCATTAATCTATGCGTTGAACCGTGCAGATAAGGCAGAAAAGAAGAAAATGATTAGCCTTGTTAAGAATCATAACGATGAGCCTGCTAAAATTCAGCAGATCATTGATTTTGTGAATAGCAAAGATGGTGTTCATTATGCGACTGAAAAAATGGCTCAGTATCAGCAGGAAGCATTTGATATCTTATATACTTTTGAAGAAAGTGAAGCCAGAACGGGTCTTGAACAGTTAGTCCGTTATACTACAGAACGTAAAAAGTAACAATTCCTATACACTATATTTTTGTCCCTGTATATTTTAATTAAAAGCTTATTTTAGAGCCTGTTTAAAATTCATCTGATAATTTATTTATGCTTCTTTTAGCTGCAACTTCGTCCTGTTCATTTCAGGTAGGAAGGCTACCAGAAACAAATAGGACTTGTTTCGCTTAAAAATAAGCTGTAAATAATTTTATCATCTAAATTTAAGCAGACTTTTAATCGAAATATATTTCCATGAAGATTCTTTTCTCTCTCTTTCTTGCCGGGCTGGCAGTTTCTGCGCATGCCCAGGATAATTTCAGCAAAGCTTTTAATCAGATCAATACTGATGTACAGGAGCATTCAAAGGCTTATGTTACCTTGAAATCTGCTACAGAAACTATTGGGCACCGTTTAACGGGTTCTGCCAATGGGGCTAAGGCTGAGGAATATGCTTTTAACTTATTTAAATCTTACGGTTATAATGTCCGTTATCAGCCTTTCGAAGTGGAAAGCTGGAGCAGGATCACCAATGAAACTAAAATTGGTGATGCGGCGGCTAGTTTGAAGGTGACACCTTCGGTGGCACTGGCGCATTCGCCGGTTAAGTCATCTGTGTCGGCAGAATTGGTGGATTTGGGTAATGGCCTGGAGAATGATTATGTGAAGGATGGGGGTAAGGTTAAGGGCAAAATAGCTTTGGTTTATCTGGGTGTGTATTACCGGGATCGCCGGCTGAAACTCCTTCTCTTCACCGTTCTGAGAAGACAGCAATTGCGATTAAACATGGTGCTGTCGGAATTATCATTATCAATGGGGTAAAGGGTGGTGTATTGCTGACAGGTACGGCTTCTGTGACGGGTAAACTGATTACTATACCTGCGGTTTGTATCGGATTAGAGAGTGGGATGGAAATTAAAGAACAGTTGAAGTCAAAGGCGCAGTTTGCGAGCCTGAATATGACGAATTTCTCCGGGATGATCAAAGCGAGAAATGTGATCGCTACGTTAAAGGGGGATTCACTTCCGGAGGAGAAGATATTGGTTGGCGGACATTTGGACAGCTGGGATCTGGCAACGGGTGCAATAGATAATGGTATCGGCTCTTTCGCTGTGATGGATATGGCAAGGTCTTTTAAGGTGTTGAAACTAAAAACGAAGCGTACGGTTGAGTTTATCCTTTTTATGGGTGAGGAACAGGGGTTATTAGGTCTAAAGCTTATATCGCTCAGGCGGAGAAGAAACATGAACTGGGTAAGGTGAAGTTCATGCTGAATTATGATATGACGAATGATCCTAAAGGGTTTGCCACGAGCAGGGTGGAAATGAAGGATGCGTTTACGAACTGGGGAAGTCAGATTGCTAAAATTGATACTGGATTTAAGAACGTGTTTGTCGCTGGGGCCTGGTTACATAGTGACCACCAGCCTTTTATGCTGGAAGGAATTCCTACTGGTGGTGGAGCAGGCGGACAACTGCCTAATCATTCAGGTCAGTTCTATCATTCTGATGGAGATAGTTTTAAACTGGTGGATGAACAGGGGTTGAAAAATACAGTGAGGTACAGTGCAATGTTAACATATGGGCTGGCTAATATGAAGGTTATCCCGGTTGGGAAGCAAGAAGAGGGGAAATTGAAAGCGTTCTTGATAGAGAACAAGCTGGAAGAACCGCTGAGAATTGCCGGGGAGTGGCGCTGGGGAAACTAAGTTTCTCCTATAAAAAACATGTATACCATGTTCGGTCGGCATTATTTTTCCTGAAGAAAAAAAAAAAAAAACGCTATGCCCTCACATTGGTATACATGTTTTTTATACGATATCCTGTAGCAGGGTGGATGGGAAGAATGGCCAGGATAGTTATGGATGTTTGCAGGATGGCAGGGTACAACAACTATGTACTTATATTTTCCTGACTAAAGCTGCAATAATTCTATTTTGTTCGGTGCATTCTTACTGAAATTTTGTTTCAATAGTATTGGTAGCCCCGTCTGGAATTATACTGACGGGTAATCTCGTAAAAGATTGGCTACTGTTTTTTCTTTATTCTTTTGTAAAAAAAAAAAAAATAAACTTTTAATAGGGAAATATGAAATAATCGTAAGATGAAATTAATATATTTAGGATTAATCAACTAATCCTACCCCCCTATGAAAAAAATAATGATTAATGCAATGATTGCTGGCTGTATGCTGGGGTCATTGACCCTCCAGCCGGTAATGCAGCAGCAGCAGTAACAGGTGCAATTGTAAAAGCCAAAAGCACAAGCATCAATTATGGCAAAGTAAAGCAAGGGAGATATATTGTCTCTTTGTATGGAGATAGTGCTCAGAATTTTACCAGTGCAGAAGTATATGACACAATCAGTGGTACCTGGTTAAACGTAACATCTATTACAGGAAAGATTTATCCTGATGGTAAGGCAAGTGCAGTGATCCGCTATGACAATGGCACCAAGACCCTGTATGTGGTGAATCAATTGTTTATTGAGTAATAAAAATAAGCCCGGCAAATAGCCGGGCCTATTTTTATTAAGCATCTCTTTGCTCTAAGATTACCAATCATTTTTTGATCCTGTTAACAGGATCAAATGTAGTAGCAATGAGAAATCACAAGTTATGATCATTTAGTTAATAAATCTTCCGCAATAGACACTTTTGGATACATGATCGCTCATTATGTCTTTAAAGGCTATAAATACCTCATAAGTCCTGCCTTTAGTATAAAAGGGGGGTTGAGGCGGAAAGTATCTTTTAATTCGTCTCTGCGCGCTCCACTATAGTTGGCATGTACATTCCCGAAAGTTTTATCGTATAACAGGATAATGGCGCGGTCGTTTGGTGACCCTATACCAGTTTGATCTTCATCCCATACGAAATTAAAGGTGTCTTCGGATAGTGTGACCATCACGTTTTCGGGTTTAACCAGTTCTCCGTTTGCAATCAATATGGTTTCCCAGTTGATCCCCTGCTGCGGAAATTCCCCTTTAATGGCATTTTTCATATTGAAGGACTTAGCAGCATTGTTGGCAGAGATATCCTGATTTGTGGCTATTATATCTGTTTTTTGGTATTACCAATATGGTTAAAAGAATAAGAATAAGTGTTGTTTTAAATTTATTTTAGAAAAGTAATTTACAAAAAGTTCACTATTTATTCAGCAGGAATCAAATGAGCTCTGTAGTTGCTGTGTAAGAACTGTGAATGATATCTGAACAAGCTGTTTTACTGACTGACCTTATTGTCAGGTATTTAGGATCTTCTCGTTTCGATCGTTTTTTAGGGGTTTTTCGAGCTGATTTGGGGTTGCTATGTGGTTATGCAATGGACTGGGTTACTGCATTCTAAAAAAAGGAGGCTGATTGAGGGGAACTAATTATAAATTAGGACAGGTTACTGATTTTCGGTTATATTTACCCTGTAAAAAATAATTGCAGAGGCGTAGATGCGTAATATCAATATAAAAGAACTGGCGAAAGCGCTTAATTTATCGACTTCAACTGTTTCCAGGGCTTTTCGGGATAATAGTGATATTAGCAAAGAAACCAAGGATAAGATATTGGCTGCGGCAAAAGAGCTGAACTATCAGCCCAATCATTATGCAAGTAACTTAAGGGAGCAACGTAGTAAAACTATTGCAGTTATTGTTCCCGAACTAGCCAATAATTTCTTTTCACAAGTTATTCATGGGATTGAGGGCGTTGCCAGGGCTAAGGGCTATCATATATTGATCTATTCTACGGATGATGATTATGAGAAGGAAGTTTCTTTCATCAGACACTTACACAATGGACGCGCTGATGGGATTATTATGTCGGTATCGGGCGAAGCCAATGATCATAATTATCTGAATGAACTGAATCAAAAAAGACTACCGCTGGTTTTCTTTGACAGGGTATATGAAGACATTATTACGCCAAGGGTAATTACCAATGATTATGATAGTAGCTTTTCTGCTGTTCAGCATCTGATCAAGCAGGGATGTAAGCGGATTGCTTGTTTAGTTATCAATAAGAATCTATCAATCGGTAAAACAAGGATGCAGGGTTACCTGGATGCACTGGCAAAATATAACATTCCTTTTGATGACCGTATGATTGTGGATTGCACCAATAGTTATAAGCGAAATAATGTGATTCTGAAGGATATGTTGAAACGCCTCAAACCTGATGGCGTATTTACTTCTGTAGAGCGTCTGGCTTTTGCTACTTATTATGCTTGCAATGATCTGGATGTGACTATTCCAGAACAGGTAAAGGTAGTAGGCTTCTCAAGTCTGCAAATTGCACCACTGCTCAATCCATCCTTAACTACAGTTACCCAACCATCTACGGAGATTGGGGTAGAGGCAGCTTTGCTTTTGTTCAAAATGCTGGAGCAACCGGAGACAGTCAATATCAACGAAAAAATTGTACTCGAATCTAAGTTAGTGAAGCGGAATTCTACGGCTTCAGGGGCATTAAAAAAACGTTAAATTTCTGTTACTAAATCGAGGGTTTTTGAGCAGAATATTTTGAGATTCTCCGAAAATACGCAGAATTTCAGTTTTTTTTTCTGTCGGCATTGTTAATAAGGCTTCTCAAGTTCGGGAACGTTCCCGGTATCGTTCCCGTAAAAGTCACTTAAAAATACTTAGTGTAAATAAAACACCTTAATAAGGTTTAAATTCCGATTAACTTATTGATTTACAGGTATATGATTGTGTGTTTTTAAGCTTTTTTGTTTTTGTGAAAATTGACTTAGAATATATTAAGGTGTTTTGACTGTTTTGAGATATTAAATATTGTGTTAAAAAATTATTTGATATAAAATTTTGAAATATGATCCTCAAATGTAAATTTACGATGTGTGTGATACACAGTCTAGATTATCCAAATATATAACCAAAAAAAGTTATTAAATATGAAAGTATTTTACGTGATGAGGTATTGTCTGCTAATGGTTTTGACCATCACAGCACTGGCCGTACAAGCACAAACCGGTTCAATCACTGGTAAAATTATTGATGAAACCGGTATAGGCCTTCCGGGAGCTTCGGTACTGGTTAAAGGTCAGGGCAGAAGCGCGAGTACAGATGCTGGTGGTAATTTCAGGATTGTTGGTGTCGCCAATGGGCCAGTCACCTTGACAGCAAGCTATATTGGCTACAGTTCTATTGATCTTAATGTAACTGTAAAGGGAAATATGGTGGCTAACTTTTCTTTGAAGCCCGACGCACAAAACTTAAATGAAGTTGTCGTGATTGGTTATGGTTCTGTACAGAAAAAAGATTTGACGGGATCAGTTACCACAGTAAGTTCAAAAGACTTTCAGGCTGGTAATATCACATCACCTGAACAATTGATTGCTGGTAAAGTAGCGGGGGTTTCGATTGTATCCAATGGTGGAGCACCGGGTGCAGGAAGTACGATCCGTGTACGTGGTGGTGCCTCTTTAAACGCAAGTAGTGATCCTTTGATTGTGGTTGATGGTGTCCCTTTTGGTACAAACCTTACTATTGGTGCCACAAATCCTAGTGTGATAGCAGGAGTTGCCAGCCCCTTAAGTTTAATTAATCCGAATGATATTGAGACTTTCACTGTCTTGAAGGATGCAAACGCAACCGCGATATATGGTTCTAGAGCCTCTAACGGAGTTATTCTGATTACGACTAAAAAAGGAAAATCAGGTGAGCCGGTTATCAATTTCAGTACAGTGAATTCTTATGCTACCGTTGCTAAAAAGGTCTCTGTATTAACAGGTGATCAGGTTCGTGCTTATGTCAATGCAAATGGAAATGATGCGCAGAAAGCCTTACTAGGTACTGCGAATACAGACTGGCAGGATGTAATTTATAACAATGCCTTCAGTACAGATAATAACATGAGTATTGCAGGAAGTTTTAAGAATGTTCCTTACCGGGTTTCTGGTGGCTACTTAGATCAAAGGGGGCTAATGGTTACAGATCGTATGACCAGAGCTACTGGTGGAATAACACTTAATCCAACTTTCTTTGATAACCATTTGAAAGTTGATTTGAGCTTAAAGGGTTCATTAAGTGAATCACATTTTGCGAATAATAAAGATAGAGACGCAATAATTGCGGCCATACAATTTGACCCGACTCAGCCTGTTCATGCAAATAACCAATATGGTGGATATTATGAATGGGTAGGATCTACAGGGCAGTTGAATCCAAATGCACCGAAAAATCCGCTGGGACTTATTGAAGAGAAACAGGATAATGGTAAGGCGGCCGAAGTTTTGGTAACTTAAGACTTGACTATTCTTTCCATTTTTTACCTGAATTACATTTTAATGTAAATGGTGGTTACGATGTGTCTAAAGGATATGGAACAACAATTGTTCCCGCTTATGCAGCACAAGAAGCTTCAACTTCTGGAAAAGCTTCACAATATGAAGCTGTTCAGCATAATAAGGTAGCAGAAGCTTTCTTTAGCTATAACAAAGATCTGAAAAGCATCAGAAGTAATATTAATGCAACTGCTGGTTATGGTTTCTATGAGAATTCAACCACAACTTATAATTTCAATAGTTATAATGCTCTGGGCAATTTACAAAGCACCCCGGTATTTCCTTTTGATACACAACAAAATAGACTGTTGTCTTATTACGGTCGTTTGGTATATACTTTTGCTGATAAATATATTCTTTCCGGAACGATGCGTTCTGATGGATCATCCAAGTTTAGTGAAACAGGCAGATGGGGTTATTTTCCATCAGCGGGGTTTACATGGAAAGCCATTAATGAATCTTTCTTAAAAGACAGTAAAGTGTTTTCTGATTTGAAAATGCGTTTAAGTTATGGTGTTACAGGTCAGCAGGATGGTATTGGTAATTATACTTACCTGCCTAATTATTATACCAGTGTAAATGAGTCGCAGTATCAGATTGGTGGCACGTTTTATCACATGTATACACCTATTGCTTATGATAAAAACTTGAAATGGGAAACTTCTACAACCTATAACGCAGGTATTGATTACGGTTTCTTTCAAGGAAGAGTATATGGTAGTATAGATGCCTATTACAAGAAAACTAAAGATCTATTAAGTCTGGTGCCGATTGCTGTAGGAACTAATTTTAGCAATCAGTTATTAACCAATGTGGGTAACATGGAAAATAAAGGTATTGAAGTAAGTATCAATGTTGGTATCATTAAATCTGCTGATGTGAACTGGGATATGGGCTTTAACTTTACTTACAACCAAAATAAAGTAACGAATTTATCCCTAAACCCAAGTCCTGATTTCAAAATAGGAACTGCTGACGGTAACATTGCCGGTGCAACGGCTACCACTCTGAAATGGAATTCACCTAATTATGCTCCCGGATCTTTTTTTATGTATATAAACAGGTTTATAATGCTCAGGGTGCACCAATTGAAGGAGTATATGCAGACCTGAATAATGACGGTGTTGTTAATGATCAGGACAGATATTTCTACAAAAATCCTGCGCCTAAGTATATTCTGGGTTTCACTACATCATTTAACTACAAAAAATTGACACTGAGTACAGTATTACGTGCAAACATTGGTAACTACATTTATGACAACGTTTCTTCCAATTTTGGTGTAAACAGAAATCTTCTGAGCCCAAGCGGATTGATCAACAACGCGAGTACTACATTTTACGACACTAACTTTTCTAATAACCAGTACCTGAGTGATTATTATATACACAATGCTTCCTTCCTGAAAATGGATAATGCTGGTCTTGCTTATAATTTTGGTCGTTTATATCGCCAAACTCAAAAGCGAACCTTCGTATCACTGCAAACGTTCAGAATGTCTTTGTGATTTCTAAATACAAAGGAGTTGATCCGGAAAGTAGTACTGGTATAGATTATAACCTATATCCAAGACCAAGAACATATAGTTTAGGTCTTAATCTAGGATTTTAATAATATAAACTTAAGAGAGATGAAAAATCTATTTAAAATATTTACGGCAACAGCCATTTTAATGGCAGCCTTCTCGTCTTGTAAGAAAGACCTGAACTTAAAGCCAACTAACGATATTACTTCAGATGTCGCTTATTCTACTCCGGCAGGTTATAAACAAGTGCTGGCTAAAATATATGGAAGTTTTGCAACCACAGGTGGTGGTGGCTCAGGTAACAGTGACCTGGGTGGCATTGATGCAGGAGCTTCTGATTTTATTCGTTTATACTGGAATGCGCAGGAACTAACCTCTGATGAAGGACTGTGTGTTTGGAATGACCCTGGAGTCTTTGATTTAAACTATCAGACTTATACTTCGGAGAATGTGATTCTGCGCGGTTTATATACCAGAAGTTTGTATCAGATCACGGTAGTCAATGAATTTCTCCGTGAAAGTACCCCTGAGAAATTAGCTTCACGTAATATCACAGGAGCCGATGCTACAAATATTACAGCCTACAGAGCAGAAGCAAGATTCCTCCGTGCTTATCAGTATTGGGTGCTGATGGATTTATTTGGTAATCCTCCATTTATTACAGAGGCCAATGAAATCGGTGTAGTTGCTCCTCAACAAATTAAACGTGCAGATTTATTCAAATATGTAGAAAGTGAATTGTTAGCTATAGATCCTTTATTACCAGCAACCAGTGACTACGGCAGAGTAACAAAAGGAGCAGACTGGATGTTGTTATCACGTCTGTATCTGAATGCATCGGTTTATAATGGTACTGCCAGAAATACAGAAGCAATTACCTATGCTAGTAAAGTAATTGGTGCTGGTTATAGCTTACAATCGGCTTATAAAAACTTATTCCTTTCCGATAATGATAAGAATAATAATGAAGTAATCTTATCTATTAATTATGATGGAAATCTGACCCAGAATTATGGCGGTACGACCTTCCTGATCAATGCGTCTATCAATGGAGATATGAGTCCGGCTAAATTTGGTATTCCTGCTGGTGGCTGGGGTGGTATCCGTACCCGTTCAACTTTACCTGCCATGTTTGGGATTACGGGTGGTTTTACTTCTAACCCGGATTCAAGAGCCATGTTCTATGGTGACAAAGCAGCTAATGATGATGTAGCAGTATTCACTGATGGTTTACGTGCAATAAAGTTTAGGAATGTTGATCGGAACAATGTTGCTGCTCCTTCTAATAATGGAACTTTTTGCTCTACAGATTTCCCCTTGTTCCGTTTACCAGAGGCTTATTTGAATTATGCTGAGGCTGTTTTGCGTGGCGGTGGCGGTGGTTCAACAAGCCAGGCAGTTACTTATGTCAATCTTTTGCGTCAGCGTGCTTATGGTAATGAAACTGGAAATGTAAATTCATTAACCTTAGACAATATCTTAACAGAAAGAGCAAAAGAATTCTTCTGGGAAGGATACAGACGTACAGATTTAGTCCGTTTTGGCAAATTTACTGATGGATCATATTTGTGGCCTTTTAAAGGTGGTGTTAAAGCTGGCCGTGGTGTAGAAGCAACCCGCAGTATTTTCCCATTGCCATCTGCCGATGTAATTGCCAATCCAAACTTAACTCAGAATCCAGGTTATTAATCAAAAATCTATTATAGAGATGAAATCATTATATATAAAAGCTATGACCTATAGCCTTTTCCTGCTATTATTTGTGTCATGTAAAAAGGATGAAACCAGGATTGTAGCAGGTAGCGGTACAGCGCCGGGTTTAACATCTACGCAAACAACCCTGGTACTGGATAGTGCAAGTGCAGCAAAAACGGCCGTTACCTTCAATTGGACAGCTTCTTCATTTGGTTATAGTGCTGGATTGTCCTATGCCTTGCAAATGGATGTTGCGGGAAATAATTTTAAAGCGCCTAAAGAGGTGGCAATGAATACGCTATTAACTAAGACTTTTACGGTTGCTGAGATTAATAGTTTAGTAAATCAGCTGAAGCTTACTCCGGCGGTGGCTGGTAAAGTTGAAGTGAGAATTAAAGCTAGTGTTAGTGATAAGTATACACCTGCTTATTCCAATGTCTTGCCAATTACAATAACCCCTTATCAGATTATTATTATCTACCCTTCATTATATGTTCCTGGCTCTTATCAGAATTGGCTACCAGACAAACCTACTGCGGCGAGAATTTCTTCTATAGCAGATAATGGTGCTTATGAAGGATATATTAATTTTCCTGACGCAACTACAGATTATAAATTAACCTCGGCTCCTGACTGGGCTCATGTAAATTATGGGACTTCAGCACCAGGTACACTGAATGCAGGTGGGGGTGACAATTTACATACAGCTGGTGCTGGATATTACGATCAAAGCAGATATCAAAGCGCTTACTTATTCAGTGACTAAGACAGTATGGGCAATAATTGGTGATGCAACTAGTGCCAGTGATGCAGCGATGACTTATGACACCACTAATCACGTATGGACTGTTACCAAAGCTTTATCTGCTGGTTCATTCAAATTCAGAGCGAATGGTACTGATGCGATCAGTTACGGGGATAAAGACGGTGTACCTGATCCTAAGGGTAGCAATATTGCAATTGCAGCTGCTGGAACTTATAAAATTACCTTAAATCTGAATAATCCAGGTAATTACACTTACAGTGTAGTTAAACAATAAAATACTGAAATGCCCTGAAGATAATTCAGGGCATTTCCTTCGTTACTCCCCATACTAATTTTTCCGATCCATATGAGAAAACTGACTACGATCCCTAACCTACTGCTGCTTTTAACTTTCCCTGTTGCTGCCTTTGCACAAAGCAATCCGGTACGGAATACAGGAAATATTACCTCGGTGAATATTGCCGGACAAAAGGTAGAATTTACTACAGCAAATGCATATGGTGAGTTAACAGTTTACAGTCCGTCTATCATCAGGGTCCGGTTAGATCAAAAGAATCTTGGCAAAGATTTCTCTTATGCAGTTATTGCTAAACCAGTTAAAACCAATGTTTCCATTACCCAAAATGCGCAGGAGATTACGGTAACGACCGATTCTCTTAAAGCAAAAATCACTAAAAAGCCTTATAGTATTGCTTTTTACACTTTAGACGGGCAGGTGATCAGTCAGGACGAAAAGGGACTGACTACATCGTGGGTAGCTAATGAAGTAACGACTTACAAAAAAATGCAGGAGGGGGAACGTTTTGTTGGCCTTGGAGAGAAAACAGGTAACCTTGACCGTAAAGGGAGCGGTTATACCAACTGGAATTTTGATGCCTATGGGTATTCAACCGGACAAGATCCGATTTATTCCACTATTCCTTTTTACATGGGGATACATCATGGGTTAAACTACGGTATCTTTCTTTCTGGACAATACTTTTCAGAGCGATTTTAACTTTGGTGCGAGTAACAACAGATTTTCATCTTTTGGTGCACAAGACGGAGAAATGAACTACTATTTCATTTATCATAAACGCCTGGCGGATATTATTACTTCTTATACAGCCTTAACAGGACGCATGAACCTGCCTCCTCTATGGAGTTTAGGCTATCAGCAAAACAGATATACTTATTACCCTGAGACGGAAGTTTTGCGTATTGCGCAAACGCTGAGGGAAAAGAAGATTCCCGCAGATGGAATCACACTGGATATCCATTATATGGATCAGTATAAATTATTCACCTGGGACAAATCACGTTTCCCAAATCCGCTGGCTATGAATAAAAAGCTGGCAGATATGGGTTTTACCACAACGGTTATCGTAGATCCGGGAATTAAAGTAGAAAAAGGTTATCAGGCTTACGAAAGCGGTCTGAAAGAAAATATATTTATCAAATACCCTGACAGTACAAAAATTATTCAGGACAGGTTTGGCCGGGATGGTGCAATTTCCCTGATTTTACAAGTGAAAAAGGAAGATCATGGTGGAGAAATGAAGTGAAGTTCTTCGCGAATACGGGGGTTTCAGGTATCTGGAATGATATGAACGAAATCGCTACATGGGGTAATAAAATGCCAAATAATGTCTTGTTCAACTATGATGGAGCTATTGCAAGTCATAAACAGGCACATAATGTTTATGGTTTACAAATGGCTCGTTCCAGTTATGAAGGGGCTAAAGAATCGATGGGTAACAAACGTCCGTTTATTTTAACTCGTGCGGGTTATGCTGGCTTACAGCGCTACACTGCAATCTGGACTGGAGATAATCGTCCTGAAGAAGATCATATGTTATTAGGTGTGCGTTTGATTAATAGTTTGGGTTTAAGCGGTGTGCCTTTTGCCGGAATGGATATTGGTGGATTTATTGGTACACCGAGTAATTCTCTGTTTGCAAGATGGGTTCAGATCGGTGCATTAATCCTTATTTCCGTAATCATGCTGCCGTGAATACACAATCTTCTGAACCATGGACACATGGGGAAGAAGTATTAGAAGTTTCCAGAAATTACATCAATCTCCGTTACAAACTGATGCCATATCTGTATTCTACTTTCTTTGAAGCTACGCAGAGCGGATTACCAGTGATGAGAACGCTTGCGATAGACTATACCTTCGATGCAAAAGTATTTGATACGCAATTTCAGAACCAATACTTATTTGGTAAAGCATTTATGGTACTGCCATTTGAAAGCACTAAAGAATTTGGAAATGCTTATTTCCCTAAAGGATTATGGTACGATTTGTATACGGATGAAACACAAACTGGCGGAACAGAAAAGATCCTTCGTTTGTCTAAAAACAAACTTCCTGTATATGTGAAAGAAAGCAGTATTGTACCGATGCAATCATTGGTTCAATCGACTCAGGAAAAACCAACTGATACTTTGGTTCTTCATATCTATAAAGGAACATTGAATAATTCTTTCGTGTATTATGAGGATGATGGTCAGACCTTTAATTATGAAAAGGGTGATTTTTATAAACGTAAAATCAGCTATGATCCTGCAAAGCGGAATATTATATTTGAAAAGGCAGAAGGTTCATTTAAATCGAAATTCAATCAGATTCAATTGGTTTTTCATGGTTTCAATGATGCAGATAAAATAAATAGTACAACAGCTCAATTAAATAATGGTCAAAAAATCAAAGAGTCTTTAAATTCATTCCTTACACCAATTTCCCATTTCGATCCTCAGGGAACTGCGAACCCGGTAGAAGGAGCTAAGGTTAAGAGTTTAACCCTTAACAATGCTTCTGCTCAGTTTGTGATTACCTATTAAAAAAAAAAAATAAAATGAAGAAACTATTAATTGTACTATTTGTTCTGATTACTGCAAATGCGTGGGCACAGCCAAAGCTGGATCATGTAGAGCCGATGTTCTGGTGGGCAGGAATGAAAAATCCAAAACTTCAGTTATTGGTGCATGTCATGGTCAGCATATAGGTGCATATACCGTGCAACTGGATTATCCAGGCGTAAAACTGATTGAGGTTCACAAAGTGGAGAATCCTAATTACCTGTTCATTGATCTGGAAATTACTACGGACGCTAAAGCTGGTAAATTCCCAATCTCTTTTATGGATAAGGGAAAAAAAATATTGGAGTATGGTTATGAATTAAAAAACAGAGATCATTCTACGGCTAGAATTCAGGGAGTAACTGATAAAGATTTTATCTATCTGCTGATGCCTGATCGTTTCTCGAATGGTGATAAATCAAATGATATCGTCAAAAAGTTCACAGAGAATAAATTGAACCGTGATTCTATGTATTACCGTCATGGCGGAGATATTCAGGGGGTGATTAATCATCTGGATTATCTGAAAGATTTAGGGGTAACTACGATCTGGATGACACCAGAAATAGAAAACAATATGCCTTTAGCTTCTTATCATGGCTATGCAGTAACAGATCATTATCAAATTGATGCACGCACGTTATGGAACAAACGTATTGTATAAAACCTATGTAGACAAAGTACATGCTAAGGGGTTAAAAGTTATCAAAGATATTGTACATAATCATATTGGTACCGGACATTGGATTTTTAAAGATATGCCAATGAAAGACTGGGTGAACCAATGGCCTGTTTATACACAGACAAGCTATCGTGATGAACCAGTAATGGATCCGCATAGGTCGGAAGCAGATGTAAAAAAAAACAACTGGATGGCTGGTTTGTACCAAGTATGCCCGATCTGAATGAAAGAAATCCTTATGTGCAAAATTATCTGACTCAAAATCATATCTGGTGGATTGAATATGCTGGAATTGACGGATTGAGATTAGATACTTATGCTTATAATGATCCTGAATATATGGCAGACTGGGCTTCAAAACTTAAAGCTGAATTCCCGGCTTTATCTATTTTCGGTGAGACTTTGGTTAATTCTGTGCCTGCACAAGCTTACTTTACTCAAGGAAATACGGTAAAAGGGGTTTTTTTGATACACATTTACCCGGTGTAACGGATAATATGATGAAGAGTGCTGTTTATGAAGCACTGAATAGTACAAACGGATGGACAGATGGTATTTTTAGATTATACAATGTCGTTTCGCAGGATTTCCTATATCAGGACGCAACAAGAAACGTTATCTATTGGGACAACCACGATATGAGCCGTTTTTATTCGATGATCAAAGAAGATATCAATAAATATAAATCGGGTATGGCTTTGTTGTTGACTATGCGTGGTATTCCTCAAATGTATTACGGAACAGAAATCCTGAAAAAAAACTATTCTGCTCCTGATGGGCTGGTACGTTCTGATTTTCCAGGAGGATGGGCAGGTGATGCAAAAGATAAATTTACGGCTGCTGGACGTAATCCACAGGAAAATGATGCCTGGAACTTTGTGAGTAAACTGGCTGTTTACAGAAAAAATAATCCTGCCTTGCAAAATGGGAAGATGATGCAATTTGTTCCTGAAGATGGGATGTACGTTTATTTCAGGTATCTTCCTGAAGGGAATGGTAAAGATGTAATGGTGATCCTAAATAGCGAAGATAAAACCAAGACGCTGAACGCTTCACGTTTTGCAGAAAGAATGAAAGATAAAAATTCGGCTGTGAATGTGATTAGCGGAGAAAAATTGAATGCAATTAAAACTATTAATGTTCCGGCTAAAACAACGCTGGTACTGGAATTGAATTAAGACTTTAGATGAGTAACATGGAGCCATAAGCTTCATATATAAATAGAATATAAGGATGGAACATACAAATATAGCCTGCATTTTTGATCTTGACGGAGTATTGGTAGATACTGCTGTTTATCATTATCAGGCATGGAAAAAATTAGCTAACTCATTGGGTTTTGATTTTAGTGAGGCGCAAAACGAACAGCTTAAAGGAGTAAACAGGATGCGTTCTCTGGATATGATCTTAAACTGGGGTGGGGTGACCAAAACAACGGCTGAAAAAGAAGAACTGGCTACTTTGAAAAATAGCTGGTATGTAGCTATGATTAATAAAATGTCTGTTGCTGAAGTATTACCAGGATCTCTGGATTTACTGAAAGCGTTAAAGGCTGAGGGAATTAAAATTGCTTTGGGGTCAGCGAGCAAGAACTCAGGCTTAATCCTGGAAAGAACAGAACTGGCACATTTCTTTGATGCTATCGTAGATGGTAATGCGGTAACGACGTCAAAACCTGACCCGGAAGTTTTCATTAAAGGAGCAGAATTATTAAATGCAGCAGCTGCTGATTGTATTGTTTTTGAAGATGCAGCGGCTGGTGTACAGGCTGCAATTGCAGCAAAAATGGCTGTAGTGGCTATTGGTACAGAAGCGAATTTGCCAGGAGCAGATGAGTTTCACAAAGACCTTTCGACTATAACTGTTAAAGGGTTGATTAATTTAGTAAAGGATAAGCATAGCGTAAAAGAGTAAACATGAAGAACTACATACAAGCAGAGCAGTGGAACATCATTGAGATGAATGGTTTTGATTCTCATTTGAATAAGATATCGGAAAGTATATTCAGTCTTGGTAATGGACGGATGGGGCAGCGTGCGAATTTCGAAGAAACCTATACTGGTGATACTTTACAGGGAAATTATGTAGCAGGCGTTTATTATCCGGATAAAACCCGTGTTGGCTGGTGGAAAAACGGATATCCTGAATATTTTGCTAAAGTATTGAATGCGGCTGACTGGATGGGGCTGGAACTTAAACTGGATGGAGAAATTTTAGATTTAAATCTGTGTAAGGTAACGGCATTCCAACGGGTGCTAAACATGCAGGAAGGTTATCTGGAACGTACGTTTACTGCTGAACTGGCTTCAGGTAAACAAGTACAGGTAAAAGCTAAACGTTTCTTCAGTATTGCCAATGATGAAATTGCTGCTTTACATTATCAGTTAATTCCGCTTAACTTTTCCGGAAAACTGGATTTAATATCTTTCATTGATGGAGATGTTAAAAATCAGGATTCAATTATGAAGAGAAATTCTGGGATGAGGTTAGCAGGGCGCAAGAGGCAATTGGTTCTTATTTAACATTACGCACTAAAAAAACGGAATTTGATGTAATTACAGGTGTTAAAACTGTAATTCTTAAAAATGATAAACCGGTTCAGTTATCAATAGATACTAAATCTCGTGAAAAATATCTTTCAGAAAGTGTTTTAGTAGACCTGACTTTGAATGAAGGAATCAATATTTATAAAATAGCGACTAATCTTTCTTCACAAAATTATGCTTCTGCTGATTTATTGGGAAAAGCTAAAGAAGTAATTCAGGCTGCAGCAGCAAAAGGTTTTGACGAATTATTGAGAGAACAAGCTGCAGCATGGGCAACCAAATGGGAGGAAGGTGATATTATCATAGAAGGTGACGTAGCTGCACAACAGGCTATCCGTTTTAACATTTTCCAGTTAAATCAAACTTATACAGGAAAAGATGCCCGTTTAAATATTGGCCCGAAAGGTTTCACACGGGAGAAAAATACGGAGGTTCTACTTACTGGGATACGGAAGCTTATTGTATTCCTTTTTACTTATCGACTGCACCACAGGAAGTTTCTAAAAACCTGCTGGTTTACCGTTATAAACATCTGGAAAAAGCTATTGAAAATGCGGGGAAATTAGGATTTCATAAAGGTGCTGCCTTATATCCGATGGTCACCATGAATGGTGAAGAATGTCACAACGAATGGGAAATCACTTTCGAAGAGATTCATAGAAATGGCGCTATAGCTTTTGCGATTTTCAACTACATCAGGTATACAGGAGACTCTTCTTACCTGAAAGAATTCGGATTAGAAGTGCTAATCGGTATTGCCCGTTTCTGGAAACAAAGAGTAAACTGGAGTGCTGATAAAAAGCAATACGTAATGCTGGGCGTGACGGGCCCTAATGAATACGAAAACAATATAAACAATAACTGGTATACAAATACGCTTGCTGCATGGTGTCTGAAGTATGCTGCGGAACTGCCGGAATTGTGAAAGAAGAAGATCCGGAACAATATCAGCGTATTGTGGCTAAAACTTCTTTAGAAGAAGCGACAGAGTTTGCAGACTGGAAACAGATCTCAGAAAATATTTATCTTCCATATGATGATGAACAAGGTGTATTCTTGCAACAGGACGGATATTTAGACAAGGAACAAATTTTGGTAAAGGATCTTCCTGCATCTGAGCGTCCGTTAAATCAAAAATGGAGCTGGGACAGGATTCTGCGTTCTTGTTTCATTAAACAGGCGGATGTTTTACAAGGGATGTATTTCTTTGAGGATGATTACGATATGGATTCTTTAAGACGAAATTTTGATTTTTATGAATCCCGTACTGTACATGAGAGTTCTTTATCGCCCTGCGTACACAGTATTTTAGCTGCTAAACTAAATGATGGGGATAAAGCTTATGAATTTTATCTGCGTACCTCACGTTTAGACCTGGATGATTATAACAATGATACCGAAGACGGTCTGCATATTATTACTTCTATGGCTGGTACATGGATGAGTATTGTAGAAGGATTCGGTGGAATGCGTGTGAAAGAAAATACGCTTTCTTTTAATCCATTCCTGCCTGAACAATGGACATCGTTTGCTTTTACGATTGGGTTCCGCGGGATTCAGTTAAATGTGAAGGTTAAAAAGGACGAGATCATCATCAATACCACCAGCGAAGAGTTGCTGCACATCAATATATTTAATAAGTTACACCTTGTTACTACAGGTGAAACAGTGATTAATTACAAGGGACTATTGGTATGAAAAACCGTTACCGGCTTTTAACCATAGTTGCTTTACTGTCTACTGGATTTATAAATAAGGGTATGGCGCAGAATAGTAAAAAGATAATGATCTACCAGCTTTTACCAAGGTTATTTGGTAATAAGCAACAAAATAATATCCCTTACGGGACTATTGAGCAGAATGGCAGCGGGAAATTTAACGATATCACTGCTCAGGCCCTTGATGGGATTAAAGAGCTTGGGACAACACATGTATGGTATACAGGTGTGATTGCTCATGCTACTTTAACGGATTACAGCAATGCGGGCCTACCGGCTAATAATGCCAAAGTAGTTAAAGGCAGGGCAGGTTCACCTTATGCGGTAAGGGACTATTATGATGTAGATCCTGATTTAGCAGTGGATGTGAATAGCAGAATGGCTGAGTTTGAAGCATTGGTTAAAAGGACACATGAAAAAGGGTTGAAAGTGATTATTGATTTTGTACCTAATCATGTAGCCCGTCAGTATCAGTCAGGAATGAAACCCCCGGGAGTTAAAGATTTTGGAGAAGGAGATGATGTGCATGTCGCTTTTAGCCCGGCCAATGATTATTACTATGTACCTGGAAAGGACTTTGTTGTTCCGGCTCCGAAGTCTGATCAGCAAACGCCGCTTTCAATCTTACAACAAGAGAATTATACAGAATCACCGGCTAAAGCTACCGGGAATAATGTTTTTTCGGCAAGCCCGTCAGTAGATGACTGGTACGAAACTGTAAAGTTGAATTATGGGGTAGACCAGCAGAATGGTATGAAACAATACTTTACCCCAACACCTGAAGTGTGGACTAAAATGAGAGACATTTTGGTTTACTGGACAGCAAGGGGGGTAGATGGTTTTCGTTGTGATATGGCAGAAATGGTTCCTCTTGAGTTTTGGCATTGGGTGATCCCGGAAGTGAAGAAGGTAAAACCTGAACTGATTTTTATTGGAGAGGCTTATGATCCTGCAACTTATAAATCATTTTTAACTACTGGGAAATTTGATTATTTATATGATAAGGTTGGGTTATATGATGGTTTGAAGAGACTGATCAGGAGTGAAGACAACGCTGATGTCAATGATATCAGAAGAGTCTGGCAATATGAAAGCGCAGGTTTTGGAGATCAGATGCTGCGGTTCCTTGAGAACCATGATGAGGAGCGGATTGCTTCTGCTGGTTTTGCAGGCGTTGCTGAGCTGGCGCTTCCTGCGATGGTCGTTTCTGCTACTTTATCGGGTGGCCCGGTGATGACTTATTTTGGTCAGGAAGTAGGTGAACCAGGCAGGGGTGCAGAAGGATTTGGTGGAGAAGATAACCGGACTACTATTTTTGATTACTGGGGGATTCCAGAACATCAGAAATGGATGAATAATGGTGCTTTTGATGGCGGGCAGCTAGTTGGTGCGCAAAAGGAACTGAGAAATTACTACGTTAAACTACTTCAGTTTACGGCTAAGTCAGAAGCTATCGCCAGTGGCCGGTTATGGGAAATCCCGGTTGGTGGCAATATGAACAAAAGGATGTATGGTTATGTCCGTTATACGGCCAATCAACGCTTACTGATCCTTGTCAACTTTGATCGTCATTACAGAATGGAAAGTCAGGTGCAGATTCCGGCAGAGATTTTACAGCATAGTCAGGTTACTAACGCTGCGGATCAGCTTTCTGACTTGAAATTAAATGATATTAAAGATAACACGATACCTATCTGGGTATTGCCTATGAGTGCCCGGATTATCGCATTCTAATACCTGAACCTCCAAACCAAACACATCCTTATGGAACAAAATAAAGTTGCGGCCTCCAAACCAAGATTGTCCAATGCACAGATTTTTAATATGAGTGCTGGGTTCTTCGGGATACAGTTTGGTTTTGCCCTGCAAAATGGAAATGCCTCAAGAATCCTGCAGACTTTTGGTGCGGATGTTGAACATTTATCTCTTTTCTGGCTGGCGGCGCCTTTGACTGGAATGATTGTACAACCTATTATCGGTTATTACAGTGATAAAACCTGGAATCGCTTTGGCAGAAGGAGACCGTATTTCCTGATTGGCGCAATTTTAACAGCTATCGCTTTAATCCTGATGCCTAATGCGGGGGCAATGGCCAGTTTTTTTTGCCACCTATTATTATCGGAGCAGGAATGCTGATGATTATGGATGCTTCTATCAATGTGGCGATGGAACCTTTCAGAGCTTTGGTTGGTGATATTACCCGAAAGCCAAAGGAGTTTTGGTTTTTCTATGCAGACTTTTTTAATAGGAGCGGGCGCGATCTCAGGTTCCTGGTTACCTTATATATTCTCTGAATATCTGGGGGCATCTAAAGTTGCAGCAGCAGGACAGGTTCCTCATAACGTGATCTATTCTTTTTATGCAGGCGCTGCGATTTTATTGATTACCATTTTATGGACGGTATTGACTACTAAAGAATATCCGCCAGAGGAAATGGCTTTATACCATGCTGCGGAACCGGAAACAGAGGAAAAAGAAGGCATATTGTCTATCCTTTCAGATTTTTCGAAAATGCCATTAACAATGAAACAGTTAGGTCTGGTTCAGTTTTTCTCGTGGTTTGCCCTGTTTTCTATGTGGGTATTTACAACGCCTGCTATCGCTCAGCATATATATAAGGTTCTTCCGGGAGATACTTCTTCCGTTAAATTTGCTGATGCCGGTAATTGGGTAGGTATATTATTTGGAGTCTATAATGGAGTATGCTATCTGCTATTTATGCATTGATTTTACCTTCGATCGCGCGGGCAACCAGTCGTAAAATGGCACATGCCTTTTCTTTACTGGCGGGGGGAGCGGGCCTATTGTCTATTTATTTTATCAGTAATCCTGATCATCTGATTTATTCTATGGTTGGTATCGGCCTAGCCTGGGGGAGTATCCTTTCTATGCCATATGCGATCTTATCGAGTGCTATACCCCCGCGCAAAATGGGTGTTTACATGGGAATCTTTAATTTCTTTATCACGATGCCGCAAATTGTAAATGGTATTTTCGGTGGTATAATCGTTAAAGAGTTTTACCATGGTGAAGCTATTTACGCAATTGTTCTTGCGGGAATATTTATGATCCTGGGAGCGATCTCGGTGTTGTATATACAAGGCAGTAAAGAAAAATAAGAGGCGGTTTGTATTTAAGGGGGATTCTAAAATACAGAAGAGTAACATTTTTAGGGTATTAGCAGATATTCTGATCTTTTTGATATTTAAGGGACCTAAACAACCCCTATTGAAATGAAGCTATTTTATACGCTAATCCTGGCTGGACTGTGTGCCGCTCAGACGGCAGCCGCACAAAAGATGCAGTCGATCAAACCTGTTACTGAAACCAAAAAAAAAACGATACTTTAGTAAACAATGAAGTAAACTCGCGTAAAATTGTCACAGAAAGTGCTGTAATTACCCAACATCAGGTTACCATTAAAGGACAGCGGATTCCTTACAAGGCTGTTACTGGCACTTTACCAGTCTGGGATGAAACAGGTAAAGCAATTGCCGGCCTGTTTTATACGTACTACGAAAGAACAGATGTGAAAGACAGGGCCAGCAGACCTCTGGTGATCTCTTTTAACGGTGGCCCTGGTTCTGCATCAGTATGGATGCATATTGCCTATACTGGCCCGGTATTGTTAAATATCGATGATGAGGGATACCCTGTTCAGCCCTATGGTTATAAAGAGAATAAGTCTTCTATATTGGATGTCGCCGATATCGATATCGTTTATATTGATCCGGTAAATACTGGTTATTCCAGAGCAATTAATAAAGATATACCGGGCAGTAAGTTTTTTGGCGTAAATGCTGATATCAAGTACCTGGCAGAATGGATTAATACATTTGTAACCCGCAATAACCGCTGGGGTTCCCCTAAATTCCTGATTGGGGAAAGCTACGGCACTACCCGTGTTTCTGGTTTAGCGTTAGAACTTCAAAATTCACAATGGATGTACTTAAATGGAGTTGTATTGGTTTCGCCAACTACACTGGGGATAGAAAGGGGGGATGCGTTGTCTGCTGCTTTACGTTTGCCGTATTTTGCTGCTACTGCATGGTATCATAAAGCATTAAAACCTGATTTGCAAGGAAGGGCCTTAAATGCCTTATTACCCGAAGTTGAGCAGTTTACCATGAACGAACTGATCCCGGCCTTAGCAAAGGGTAGTCAGCTGAGTGATGAACAGAAAAAAATGATAGCAGTGAAAAATGCTGCTGCTTATTCTGGGTTGAGTGAGAAAACTATTTTACAGCATAACCTGGATGTACCAGCTGACTTTTTCTGGAAGGAGTTACTTCGGGATAAAGGTTTTACTATTGGCAGACTGGATTCAAGATACCGTGGTATGGATAAACAGGATGCTGGAGAGGGGCCGGACTATAATGCAGAGCTTAGCTCATGGCTACATTCGTTTACGCCAGCTATCAATATGTACATCCGCAATGAACTGAATTATAAAACGGATCTGAAATATAATATGTTCGGTTCTGTTCATCCCTGGGATAATACAGGCAACCGTACCGCAGAGAATCTGCGTGATGCCATGGCGCAAAACCCTTCTCTTCATTTGCTAGTTCAATCGGGTTATTTTGATGGGGCATGCGATTATTTTAATGCAAAATATAACATGTGGCAAATGGACCCGGGAGGAAAATTAAAAGACAGAATGAGCTGGGAAGGGTACGAAAGTGGCCATATGATGTATTTAAGAAGTGCTGATCTGCAAAAAGGGAATGACGATCTCAGAGACTTTATTAAAAAATCTTTACCTAAAGCCGGAGTAGCTGCGAAGTTTTAAATAAAATACCTATTTTTACCGCCCACTTATGGAACAGATAAAAACGTCATTTGATTTTGAAAAACCTATTGCTGAATTAGTACAGCAAATTGAAAAGGTTAAACAGGTTGCTGATAAAACAAAAGTAGATATGTCTGCTACACTGATTGAGCTTGAAGATAAGCTGTCTAAAACGCAGAATGCACTTTATGCAAGCCTTACAGGCTGGCAGGAAGTCCAATTATCACGTCATCCGGAAAGGCCCCAGACGCTTGACTATATCGGAATGATCTGTGATGATTTTATCGAATTGCACGGTGACCGTACAGTAAAAGATGATAAAGCGATTATCGGTGGTTTTGCTACTATAGGCGGCGAAACGGTAATGATCATTGGTCATCAAAAAGGTAAAAATACTAAAGAACGCCAGTACCGTAATTTTTGGGATGGCTAATCCTGAAGGATACCGCAAAGCTTTAAGGTTAATGCGCCTTGCAGAAAAATTCAACAAACCAGTTATTTCTTTTATTGATACGATGGGTGCTTACCCGGGTATTGAAGCAGAAGAACGCGGACAGGGTGAGGCTATTGCCAGAAACCTGATGGAGATGTCTGTATTGAAAGTACCTATCATTTGTTTGATTATTGGTGAAGGTGCATCAGGTGGTGCATTGGGTATCGGTATCGGTGATAAGGTATATATGCTGGAACATACATGGTATTCGGTAATTTCTCCGGAATCATGTTCTTCAATTTTATGGCGCAGCTGGGACTTTAAAGAGAAAGCAGCGGAATGTTTGAAGCTGACTTCGAAAGATATGTTGAAAAACAAACTGATTGACGGGGTAATTAAAGAACCGTTGGGAGGTGCACATCAGAATCCTGCAGTAATGGCTGAAACGCTGAAAACTCAGATCCTGAAAGATATTAAAGCATTAGGGAAAGAGAAAACTGAAAAGATGATCTCTAATAGAATTGACAAGTTCTGCGCTATGGGCGTAGTGGTTGAATAAGCTCTGCCCTGTTTTATGTAAAAGGCTCAGATACTTCAGGTATCTGAGCCTTTTTTACTTTTAAAGGTTCTCTATTTCTTCAATTGAGAGTGCCGTAAATATGGCAATTTTAGCAAGATCAAAATTTTCTTCTTTCATTTTTCTTGCTATGGCCAGAGCAGTTTCATGTTTTCCCTGCGCTAAACCCTCTTGTAACCCCTCTTGTAACCCCTCTTGTAATCCCTCTTGTAATCCTTTTTCCTTTGCTCTGTCTTTTGCATATTCCATGATGCTTTCATCGTCAGCTTGCTTCTGTAAATACGATTCGTATAAAAATTGTTGTTCTGGTGATAGTCTGCCCATTTCAGCGATATTAAATATTTTTTGAAAAATACGTTTATCCAGATATTTAGGAATCTGATTCAAACTGTGCATGTGTTTAAGCAATAAACCCATTTATCCAGCTCATTTTCCAGTTCATCTTCTTTTTTATCAAATTTAGGCAGTTCTACAAACTTAAATCCCAGTCCATTGTGGAATACTTTGCCTGTACCCGTATTTACTAGCGAAATACTTTGCAAATAATGATCACTTAAACAATTTTTCATATTAAAATCCAGGATTGCAATCAGGAAAACTTCTTTCAGTTTAACTCTCCAATTACGCTTGCCCATTAACTTCTGCTGGTGAATCAGCCGGCTCAGGTAAAAAATACAACGGTCCTCAAAATTATCATGCGCCGCACGCTGCATCTCTACTATAAACTGTTCACCTTTGTCTCCCGTACACAATAAATCGAAGAATACTTTTTTATGATCCTTGTCATCACCGGCAAATTCAGTTGGGTTGTAGACAATATCAATAATTTGTTTTTCTCCCTCAAACAGCGCGTTTAAAAAGTCAATCATGACCTCTTTATTTGGTTCACCTCCGAAAAGATGTTTTAAACCGAAATCCGAAATCCGATAATGGATCAATGTATTTATTTGTTCTAGCTGACATAATTCAAATGATTTATGACAAGTTACTCTGATTTTATATTTAAAAGGTAATAAATGTTGTTATTATTATTAAATAGTTTTTTAAAGAAACTATCGCCGCAAAAAAAAAGGTTATATCATTTTATGTATGATACAACCTCTTTTAAATATAGATTATTTCTGTTATTCTTCCGGAGCTTGTGGTGCAGGGCCTTGTGGCTCCTGTGCCTGCTGCTGGAAGTATATAGAGAATCTCGATTCCAGACCTTGAAACTGCTGGGCTAGTTTCTGAGATAATTTAGTCTGTTTTCGATCTGCTGTAGTTTTAACCATCTGGTTAAGGAACTGCAAACCTAACTGAACATTTTGTCCGCCAACAAATCTGTTTTTGCTTTTTGAAACATCAGCCAGATACGTTAGTTCTTTCTGAATGTAATCAGCAGATTTCTCGATAAGCGAGAGTTAGCTCTGTTCGTATCTCCTAAAATGTAGAGATTCTCTGCAAAGAAGTAAACACCCATCATAGAACGCATACCGTAGAAACGCTCAGGCATTACTTCGAAATAACGCGCTACTACTTTTTTAGCATCAGCAATTTTTCCTTCTTTAATTAATCCGGAGATTGTTGTGTTGAACACATTATTAAAGATGGAAATATCATCCGATGATTGCGGATCAAGATAACTTGCATTTTTAACATTACCCCATTTGAATTTGGTGTACATGTTATGGTAAAGGATATCTGTGTTTACTAAATCTCCTCTGCTTGATGCTGAATCCGTTTTAAGCGGTAATAAGCGCATGGCAAGACCTTCGGTATATAAATAGTTATCTAAACCGTTAAACTGATCAGAAGGAACTGTACTTGCAAAATAGATCGGTCTTTTCCAGTTGTTATGTGCAAGGATGTCCAGCATAGCCAGTGTACCTTTTGTTACATAACTCTTATTGAAAGTCCATTCCATTACAGGAGTTTTTTGATCAGCATCAGCTGCTTTAACTGTTCCGGTTTTGATTACGTCTTCTGGATTAATGGTCAATTTGAAGTTCTTAGTAGGGATGAAATTCTCTTTAGTTCCGTTTTGCAATGGAATTTTATCATCATCATCATCTGACAATAATACATCAAGAATGTTCTTTAATTCTACTGAACCAGCAATTTTATAATCCTGGTAATACATCACATCTCTTACCCCTTGTACATATTGAGAAGGTTTCATGCTGATTGGAAGCGGAGCAGATTCGTTCTGCTTGCGTTTCATCCCATCGATGTACCAGTCCGTATCAAATAAACTCAGGTTAACGAGTCTTACATCGGGTCTTACGTTTTCTACTTCCTGGATATACCAAAGCGGGTACGTATCATTATCACCATAAGTAAATAAGATGGCGTTCGGTGCGCATGATTCCAGGTAATCGACTGCAATATCGTGAGCGACCATTTTCTCTGAACGGTTATGAGCTTTCCATCCTTGTGCACCCATAATTACCGGGCCTGCAAATAAGGAGATGGTAGTTGCTGCAATAGCACCGTTTTTTGGAGTGATTTTACTGAATACCCATTCCCTTAAGGCGAGTACTCCAAAACCTATCCAGATGGCAAAGGCATAGAAAGATCCTGCGTAAGCATAATCTCTTTCTCTTGGTTCCAATGGTTTCTGATTCAGATATAAAACAATAGCAAGACCTGTAAAGAAGAATAACAGACCAACAATACCTGCATCTTTCTCATTGCGTTTGAAATGCCATACTGCACCTAATAATCCTAAAATCAATGGAAGGAAGAAGAAGCGGGTATAAGCACTGCTTTCTACAATAGAAGGGGGTAAATTAGTCTGGTCACCCAGCATCATCGCATCAACAGGTTTAATACCACTTAAGAACTGACCCTGGTAAATACCAGCACCCTGATCGTCATTCTGACGGCCAACAAAATTCCACATGAAATAACGCATGTACATATTGCCAATCTGGTATTTAAACAAGTAAGAGATATTATCAAATAAACCGGGGAAGTGTGCATCATCAAAACCCATCAGGCTTTTATATTCCTGTACGTGTCTTGGATCATCACTGTACATTCTTGGAAATGGAGTAGTTTTATCATACTCATAGTCGGTTTTTTTACCTGCTACTTCGTATTTAGTATCTCCTTTTCTATAAATGTTTTTACCTTCTTTAAGGCTTACTTTTTCAGAGTTGTAGTTGGGGCCAAATAATAATGGTCTGTCTCCATATTGCTCTCTGTTCAGGTAACTTAAGAAAGAGAAGGCATTGTCCGGATTACTGTTGTTCAGGTTAGGGCTTGCTTTGGCTCTGATAATGATCATGGCAAATGAACAATAACCGAAAATAATCAGTGCTGTTGATAGCAATGCAAGGTTTAAGAACTTATTACGTTTTTTAATAGAGTAGGTGATTCCCCATGTTAAGGCACCGATCAGCAGGGCAGCGAAAAAAACTACACCTGATCCAAATCCAAGAGACCTAAAGTGTGTTAACGAAGAACAAGTCAAAGTAAGCACCAAAAGAAACTACGTACTGTATAATACCGTATTGCACGAACGCAAGGATCAGTACGCCTACAGCAAAGGTTTTGATGATTCCAAAATTAGTAGGTTTTGGAGTTTTCTTGAAATAGTATACAAAAGCTATCGCCGGGATAGTTAATAAGTTTAATAAGTGGATACCGATGGATAAACCCATGATATAGGCAATGAACAATAACCATCTGTCTGCACGCGGCTCATCTGCATTGGCTTCCCATTTCAGGATACCCCAGAATACGATTGCTGTAAACAGTGAAGAAAGTGCATATACTTCGGATTCTACTGCTGAGAACCAGAAACTGTCAGAGAATGTATAAGCCATAGCTCCTACAAATCCAGCACCCATTACAGTGATGATGTTTCCTGCAGTAAGATCTGCGTCAGTTTTAATGACCATCTTTTTAGCCAGGGCAGTAATTGACCAGAATAAAAATAGAATAGTTGCAGCACTTGCCAGCGCTGAACCCACGTTCATGAAGTAGGCTATTTTATGAATATCGCCGAAAGCAAATATCGAAAAGAAGCGCTGAATCATTAAAAACAAAGGTGCACCTGGTTGGTGAACGACCTGCATTTTAAGTGCAGAGGCTATAAACTCTCCACAGTCCCAGAAACTTACTGAAGGCTCTAAGGTAAGTATATAGGTGAGGGCCGCCAGGATAAAGCACGCCCATCCTGTAAGGTTATTGATTTTTGAATAGTTCATTTTTTTTTATTATAAAATTTTGGCTTAAAAAAATGCAGCCGAAAATAATCAAATAGATTGATAATAGTACATATATCCACGTACATTAACAAATTTTAATGTGTTAGATAGGTTTAAAGGCTGTTTTTAAAATTATTTTTTTTTTTTTTTGGGGAAGATTTGCATTTATCAAAAAGGTGCGTATATTTGCATTCCCAAACGAAACAACTCATGGTTATTTCGTCGGAGAAGATTGCCCGATAGTATAAAGGTAGTACAACGGTTTTTGGTACCGTTTGTCTAGGTTCGAATCCTGGTCGGGCAACTAAACAATATATCGGATTGTGATTACTCACAATCCGATTTTTTCGTAACCCAGCATTGATACCCGTCTAATCATGCCCTTGCAATTTAATCCAGTTAAACTTTTCGCCGGAACCGGTACAAAAGCATTAGCACACAAAATTGCCGAAAGTTACGGCAAACCACTCGGTAATGTAACCTTAAGCAGGTTTAGCGATGGTGAGTTTCAGCCTTCTTATGATGAAACAGTAAGAGGATGTGATGTATTTCTTATCCAATCTACCTACCAGCCTTCTGATAATTTAATGGAACTTTTGTTGATGATTGATGCCGCAAAGAGAGCTTCTGCGCATTATATTACTGCTGTAGTTCCTTATTATGGTTTGGCCAGACAGGACAGAAAAGATAAACCAAGAGTTGCTATAGGAGCTAAACTGGTAACTGGTAGCCAAATCTGTTGAAGTCTGCAGGTATCCACCGTATTATGACGATGGATTTGCATGCAGCGCAAATACAAGGCTTCTTCGATATTCCTGTTGACCATCTGGATGGTTCGGTGATTTTTGTTCCTTATATCAAAAGCTTAGGTCTGGAAAATCTGACTATTGCTTCTCCGGATATGGGTGGATCATACAGAGCACGTACTTTTGCTAAGTTTTTTAATGCAGAGGTTGTTATTTGTGATAAACGCCGCAAACGTGCCAATGAAATTGAGTCTATGTCAATTATTGGAGATGTAACGGGAATGGATATTGTTTTAATTGACGATATCTGTGATACGGCAGGAACATTGGCTAAAGCTGCGGCTTTAATCATGGAAAAAGGTGCAAAAAGTGTAAGAGCGGTTTGTACACACCCTGTGTTATCTGGTAAAGCATATGAGACTGTTGAGAATTCAATGCTTACCGAACTGATTGTGACGGATACGATTCCTTTAAAACAGGAAAGTCAAAATCAGAGTACTGAGCACAGCTGGTTTATTTGCAAAAGCAATTGCCAATGTAAATGAGCATGGGTCAATCAGTGATCTGTTTAGAGTTTAATATTAATAACAAATAAATAAATATAAAATGAAAATAATCGCAATTAGCGGTTCTCCAAGAGAGAACGTAGGGAAACGCGATGCTAAAGAGCTTCGCTATGAAGGTAAAGTTCCTGCAGTATTGTATGGTGGTAAAGAACAAGCACATTTTGCTGTAGTTATTACAGAATTAAAAGATGCTATTTACACTCCAGAAGCAAACTTTTTAGAAATTGATATCAATGGTACAAAAACCAAAGCAATCATAAAAGAGTTACAATTTCACCCATTAACAGACGTATTATTACACGTTGATTTTCTTCAGTTATTTGATGACAAAGAAATCGTTATGGAAATTCCAGTAAGATTAGAAGGAACTTCTCCAGGTGTTAAAATGGGTGGTAAATTAGTTCAGAAATTACGTAAACTTCGTGTGTTAAATCTTTCCCAAAAGATATGCCACAGGTAGTTGAAGTAAGCATTTCTAAATTAGAAGTTGGTAATTTATTCCGTGTACGTGACCTTGCAAAAGCAGCTTACACTATTACTAACACTCCAGAAGATACAATCGTTTCTGTTGGTATGTCAAGAGCTCTTAAACAAGCTGAGCAACAAGCAGGTAAAAAATAAGCTGATTTCTTTCAGTAATTTTAAAGCAGCACTGATTTCAGTGCTTTTTTTTTTTTTGTGCCTTATGGTTTCATCAGAAGCAGGTTTGACAGAAACTGTTATCTTTGCGGCATGAAATATTTGATAGTTGGTCTGGGAAATATCGGATCAGAATATTCCGGGACGAGACATAATATAGGTTTTGAGATTGCCGATGAACTGGTTAAACAGCTCGGTGGCTCTTTTTCTAATATACGTTTAGCTTATTATTCAGAAGTATCCTGGAAAGGGAGAAAATTGCATGTGATCAAGCCCACTACTTATATGAATTTAAGCGGAAGGGCAGTGAATTACTGGATGCAGGAATTGAGTATTCCATTGGAAAATGTATTGGTTATTGTAGATGATATTGCACTTCCTTTAGGAAAACTACGTCTTAAATTAAAAGGAAGCAGTGCCGGACACAATGGATTGAAAAGTATTGAAGCAAGCTGCGGGAGCCAGGATTATCCAAGATTACGTTTTGGGGTCAGTGATAATTTTGCTAAAGGAAGACAGGCGGATTATGTATTGAATGGCTTTGATAAGGATGAGTTGCCAGAGCTGCCTGCACTGATTGAAAAAAGTGTAGCACTGATCCAGAGTTTTGTAACCGTAGGACCAGCGCATACCATGACTGCTTTTAATAAATAATAAAAAGACATTAAAGCATTAATGTCTTTTTATCTATGAAATGTGAAATTTTTTGATGTAATAATCTTAATTCAAACGGTTTGCTTAACACATCGTTTGCACCAGCTTCAATAGCAGCTTTTTTATCGTTCTCCATTACAGCGGCAGAGAAGGTAATAATGGGAATGTCTTTCTTACCGGGTACGAAGTCTGTTCTGATGAGTTTGGTTGCCTCAAGCCCGTTCATTACTGGCATGAAAGTATCCATCAGGATCAGGTCATAGTTGTTGTCTTTGAGTTTATCCAGTGCTTCTTGTCCGTTATCTACAAAATCGGCAATTACTTCCCAGTCTTTCAGAATCTTAACAATGAGAAACTTGTTGATCGGGTTATCTTCAGCAACCAGAATTCTTACATTGCTGAATGGCAGCAGTTTTTCCTGGATCTTTTCTTTGACTTGAGGAATATCCTGCAGTACTTCATACCAATTAATGAAACTGAATGTGCTGCCCTCGCCTTCAGTACTGTCTACCGTAAGTATCCCGCCTTTCAGGCGGGATAAGTTTTTAACGATTGACAAACCAAGACCAGTACCGCCAAAATTCAGGGTAGTGTTATCATCTGCCTGTTCAAAAGTTTCAAATATCTTATCATCTTCTCTGCTGGAATGCCAATACCAGTATCGGTCACGCAAAATCTGATCTGGAGATTATTTCCTTTACGATCCATGACTTCTACTTTTAGTGTTACACTGCCTTTATTGGTAAACTTAATCGCATTGCCAATCAGGTTCATGAGGATCTGGTTCAGTCTTAAAGAATCTGCGGATACATTTTTAGGCAGATCCGGATCAAAATGAGTAATCAGTTCAAGATCTTTTTCTTTTGCTCTTATACTTAAGAGGTTGTTTACTGCGTGACAAACTTCAACGATATCTGTTGCGGTACGGTTAATTTTAAACATACCAGCGTCGATCTTCGATAAATCGAGGATGTCGTTAATTACGCCAAGTAAAGAGCTGGATGAGATTTGTAAAAGTGAAATCATCTCACTTTGTTCAGCAGTAAGTGGTGTCTTTTCAAGCAGGTTCGCCAGACCAATAATACCATTGATTGGTGTACGGATTTCATGGCTCATATTGGCCAGGAATCTCTTTTATTTTCTTTCCCTGCTCTGCAAGTTCTTTTGCTTTGATCAGTTCTTTCTGATAGGCTTCAAGTTGTTTATTCTTTTTAACAATATCACGCTGTGTCCTTACAAACTGTAAAAAGGAATCTACTTTTGCCGAAGTTACATATGGGTTTAGTGGTTTATATAAATAATCAACTGCTCCCGTGTTTAACCCTTTTACTGCATATTTAGCATCTGTTGAAATCGCTGTTACAAAAATAACAAGGATGTCTTTGGTTCTTGGATTGCTTTTTAATATTTCTACCAGTTCAAATCCGTCCATCTCGGGCATCTGAACATCTACTAATGCAATCGCAATATCCATTTCCCAAGCTAGTCTTAATGCTTCATTTGGCAGGGTAGTAGAAACAAGGTTTACATCGTCCCTTTCCAATAAGGCTTCTAACGCGATTATGTTCTCGGGTCTGTCATCAACAATAAGAATGTTAATCTTTTCCATAATTTTAAGGTGGTATCTTTTTGAAAAGAAGACTTATGCTATTTTCTGGTAAATATTTTTTTTTTTTGATCTACAATCTTGAAACGCCCGATTTCAGAACTTCTTAAGGTCTCTTTAGAGCCTAAACAAAGAAAGCCAAAATTAGCTAAACTATTGTAAAAAAGATCAATCACCTTTTTTTGAAGGGTGGTATTGAAGTAAATCAGCACATTGCGGCAGGAAATTAACTGGAACTCATTAAAGACTCCATCTGAAGCTAAATTATGTGCTGAAAACAGCATGTTTTTTTTTAAAGAGTGGTTGATGGAAGCAGCTCCGTAACGCGCAGTGTAATAATCAGCAAGCGTATGTAATGCTCCGGTTTTCTGATAATTTTCTGAATAATGTTTCATCTTTTGCAAATCGTATATTCCATTTTTCGCGAACTCTAAAACATCTGCATTAATATCAGTTCCATAGAAAAAACTCCGTTCATATAAGTTCTGTTCAGAGAACAGGATCGCAAATGAATAAAGTTCTTCGCCTTGAACAGCCCGCATTCCATACTTTGATCCTTTGATAAGATCTGAGATAGGGAATGATATGTTCAGCAACGGACTTATAAAAAGGCGGATCCCTGAACATTTCGGTCACGTTTACAGTAACTTCAATTAAAAAATACTCAAAGTAATCATGGTCGTTAGTCAATAATGTACGTAATTCGAAAAGACTTAGTTGTTGCAGCTGCATAATTCTTGTAACCCTTCTTTTCAGTGAGGCGGCAGAATAGTTACTGAAATCAAAACCATGTATATTATTAATGAAATCAGTGAGACTTTCCAGTTCCTCATAGCTAATCACTTCTTCTGGGTTGTCGGTATGCTGTCTCATGTTAACTTAACCAAACTCTTAACATGGACAGTAACTGATCAATATCTACTGGTTTAGCGATATAATCGTTGGCGCCAGCTTCGATACATTTTTCCCGGTCGTTCTTCATCGCTTTAGCGGTTAACGCTATAATTGGCAGTTTCTTATATTTCGTTGTTCCCGGATCGTTCGCATCGCTTCGTAGCCATCCATTTCGGGCATCATGATATCCATCAGAACCAGATCGATCGTTTCTGTTTCTGCTAACTTTTCTAATGCTTCTCTACCATTATTGGCGATTACAATATTAATGTCATAGACCTGCAAAGCACTTGATAACGCGAAGATATTTCTCATATCATCATCGGTAATCAATATGGTTTTGTCTTTCAATACTTTTTCTATGGTGGATACTGTTTTCGTTTTGGACGTTCCTTTAGTGGTAGTCTGAAAGTTATCCTGTTTTTTTTTTAACTTATTCATGAACAGGCTTACTTCATCAATCAAGCGGTCATTGGATTTGTTCGACTTCAAAACCATAGCCTCGGAGTATTTCATAATATGTGCGATCTTATCCTGATCGAGTTCCATTGCGGTATTGATAATTACCGGGATATGCGTAAATCTGTCTTGTGTTTTTATCTGATCAAGCAAATCAAACCCCGAAGCATCCGGAAGATTTAAATCAAGGATTATACAATCGAATACTTGTTTCTCCAGCATATCTAAGGCTTCTTGTCCGGTAAAGGCCTGGGCAACTTCAATTCCTTTTTCTACCAGCTGCTCTTTAACGGCAAGACTTTGCAGTTCATGGTCTTCAATAATCAGGACAGTCTGGAAATTATATAGAATATGGCCTGAGTTCAGAACAGAGAAGGCATGATCAAGCTGATCTTTTTCAATTGGTTTTTTTAAGAACCCGATTGCCCCTTCTTTTAAAGCCCTTTCACCCTTTACCTCTCCGGCAGACATCATGTGAATAGGAATATGTTTGGTTAGCGGATTTGATTTTAATCGTTTCAATATACTCCATCCGTCCATCACTGGTAACATGATGTCCAGAATAATTGCATCCGGAAGTTGTGTTGTCGCCATTTCCAAACCAACATCACCACTATGTGCAAGAAGAGGCTCAAATCCTTTTTCTGTAGCATAATCTTTCAATACATCGGCAAAAACCAGATCGTCTTCAACTATTAACAGGGTCTGTTTTCTGTTTTTATTTATTGGCTGAACAATGGGGGCTTTTGCTATAAAAGGCACCGTTACTGGTATAGGATGTTGTCTGGTCTCTGGTTCGGTTGTTGAAATTTGTCCACCATGTGCTACCGGCAGATAAAGAGTAAAGCAGCTTCCTGTGCCTGGCTCACTATTTACTTGTATTTCTCCGCCTAATATATTGGCAAGTTCTTTACTAATAGATAATCCCAGTCCGGTACCTCCATATTTTCTGCTCGTTGTGCCATCGGCTTGTTTGAAGGCCTCAAATATTAATTTCTGCTTATCTTCCGGAATACCTATCCCTGAATCTTTTACGCTAAAGGAGATGACTTGCTGTTTATTGTGTTTAAGGTTTTCAGAATAGAATCTGATCTGCTGATCTGCAGTACTGATCTCTAGTTTAATCTCTCCATTTTCAGGTGTGAACTTGAAGGCGTTTGATAAAAGGTTTTTTTATGATTTGTTCGGCCCTGGATAAATCCGTCATCATTCTCTCCGGTAAATCTGTGCCGAGGGTAACCTCATAATTTATCTTTTTACTTTTGGCAATTTCGTTAAAAAGAGATTCCATATTCTGTTTTACTTCCTGTGGTCTTACTGGTTCGATGTCAAGATCAACTTTACCGGATTCGATTTTAGACAAATCAAGGATATCATTGATTAACGTGAGCAGGTCACTGCCCGCATTATGAATCACCCCGGCATATTTGAGCTGTTCATCGTTTAGGTTTTCAGGTCTGTTCTCTTTTAATATTCTTGCCAGGATAAGAATACTGTTCAATGGTGTACGTAATTCGTGACTCATATTAGCCAGGAATTCGGATTTATATTTGCTGGATACTTCGAGCTCTTCTGCTTTTAAGCTCATCGCTTCTCTGGCTTCATTGACTGAGATATTACGTTCTTCCAGCAAACTTGCTTTTTCTTCCAGTTCGGCATTGGTTTGACGAAGCTCTTCCTGCTGTACCCTGAGTTCTTCTTCAGAGGCTTGCAGTTCTTCAGATTTATGGATCAGCTCTTCGTTGGTAGTTCTTAATTCTTCCTGCTGGCTTTCCAGTTCTTCTGCTTGTTGCTGAGTCTGCATAAACAGGTCGCGTAACTGAGCTCTTGCAACTGCACTGTTAATGCCGACACCAATACTTTCGGTAATGGTTGATAAGAAGAGATTAATAATCTCAGTAGGCTCAGCAAGAAGACCGAGTTCAATTACAGCGATAGTCTCTTCTTCAAAGAGTACTGGTAATACAACAATTGTATTGGGTGTTGTATTACCCAGGCCAGAAGATATTTTCAGGTAATCTGCAGGAACATCATTGAGTTGTTTAATGCGTTTCTCCAATGCAACCTGGCCTACCATACCCTCGCCTATGGTGATTTCTTTAATTCTGCCTTTCTTTTCCGGGTAAGCATAGCCACCACTCAGCTGTAAAGTTTGTCTTTTGGGATTAAATAAGTATAATGCACCCACAGATGCTGAGAGATAAGTGCATAACTCAGTAATGATATGTGTGGATAATTCATCCGTTTCCTGTTCTCCACGCATGGATTCATTGATCATGGATGCGCCGGATAATAACCAGTTCTTTTGCTTATTCTGTTCTGAAAGGGTCTCCAGCTGATTGTTATTCTCTCTGATGGTTATTTCTGTTAGTTTCTGTTCATCAAATGTTCTTTTGATAAAACTGAACAGATATAAAATAAGCCCGAAAATGATTATTGCACTAACTACAACAGTAATTGTAGATTGCTGGGCACTATTGATCCTATTCTCTGTTCTTACGCTGAGTAACCCCTTCTCTGCCTTTATAGCATCGTTATTAAGTCTGAGCATATTCATCTTCATAGCCCTGCCTTTATCGGTCAGGACCATTTGCACGGCAGCATCTTTACCAGTCGTATTGTTAGTTTGAAGAATATCCTCCATATCTTTTACTTTCTGTGCAGAATACAATTCAAGAGAGTCCATTCTCTGCTGCTGCTGATCTGGATTATCAGCTGTCATCCGTTGCATTTCCTTAACTTTGGGAATGATCTGATGAATATTTTTGGTGTAAGTATCCAGGTATTCATTACGCTGTGTAATGATATAGCCTCTTAAAGAGGTTTCGGAATTTAATAATTTCAATTCTATGTCTTGTGCGACATCAATTACGTCATAGGTGTGATTCTCCCATTTTGCATCTTCGTTTGTCTTCCGAATACTGATTGTGGAAGTGATTGCGGAGAGGAGAACGAATAACAAGGAAATAATAAAGCCTGTTAATACCTGCTGTTTAAACGTTAATTTGAACATATATACTTTGAAAATCAGATGGTTAATATTGCTAATTATTTAGTGTCTGCGTAATATATAAATACAAAAGACCTAAAATAACTAACAATTATACAGATAAATACGCATGGATTAGGAGTCGGCGTAAAATATGCTATTTGTTTTTAAGCGTATGTTAAAATTTTAACTTTTCTTAGAATTCTTGCAGACATTGGGCATAGGTAGGCCCTATTGGGATGATTTTATCGCCGATCCATACCTGGTTCCGGTCAAATCTTGTTACTGCACTTTTGGCAACAATAAAAGCACGATGTGTACGGATGAATTTTTGAGCAGGCAGCAAGGCGTGCATATCGCTGATTGGCATCCTGGTACTTAACGATGAGCTGTCCAGTAAATTAATCTGGGTATAGTTACCGGCGGCTTCAATAAACAGGATGTCATCAATTGCTACTTTAATCTGTTCGTAGCCATCTTTAATGAATACATGTGCTGACTGTGTATTATTCGTTGCCTTTTTGCGCAAGCTATAAAGTTCCTCTGCCTTATTACAGGCTTTTAAAAAACGGGCTAGTGAGAAAGGTTTAAGCAGGTAATCCAGTGCATTCAATTCAAACCCTTTGACCGCGTGTTCTGCATATGCAGTCGTGAAGATAACAAGCGGCGGGTTACTTAAGCTATTTAAAAAGTCGATGCCATTGATATCAGGCATCTTAATATCAAGAAAGATAAGGTCTACTTCGTTTTGCTGTAAAAAAGCAATTGCGTCAAACGCATTGGTAAATACAGCTTGTAGTGTAATAAAAGATACTTTAGAGGCGTGTGATTTTACCACATCCAATGCTATGGGCTCGTCATCTATGGCTATGGCAATCATTTTTTAATCCAGGTTCAACGTTAAATGTACAAAAAACTCCTTTGCACTTTCTCTGATGATCAATTCATGCTTTTTAGGATAGAGTAAATTTAAACGTTGTTTTACATTTTGCAGGCCTATACCGCTATTTATTTTTTCCGGATCACCGTCAGCTTTTAAATGGATGCTGTTATTGACGTCAAAGTATAATGTCTTTGCTTTGGTTTGCAGAGTGACTTTGATATGTGAAGGCGATTGTAAGCTAATACCATGTTTAAAAGCATTTTCAACAAAAGGAATCAATAACATGGGCGAAATTTGCAAATCCAAGCTGTTCTTCAATTTCTGTTTTGATCAGAATGTCTACCGTGGTAGAAGTTCTGAGCTTTTGCAGCTCGATATAATTATTTAAGTAATCGATATCCCGGGTCAATGAAATTTTGTCCTGCATATTTTCATGGAGCATAAAACGCATCATATCTCCGAGTTTCTGTATGCCTTCACCTGTGCGGTCGGCTTTTTCCTGCAGTGCTGTTCCATAAAGCGTATTTAAAGCATTAAAAAGAAAGTGAGGATTGATCTGTGACTTAAGGAACCCAAGATTTGCATCGGATTTTCCTAACTCTTTTTTGAGTGTGAATATCTGCTGATCGGTAGCATTTCTTGTTTTATAGATGTACCAGGCCAACGGTGTACTAATCAGTATCTGGGCTGAGATATGAAAGGCATTGACTATAGGAAACATTTCACCTCTTCCACTAATTACGATAGCAATTAGACCCAGAGGGATAGAAAAAAGAACAGTTAAAAGTATATTCTTGCCAAAAAAAAATGGCGGAACTTTTTTCCTTGAGTGAGGGTCGTTGGAATCAGATAGTAAATACTATATATAGTAAGAAATGTACAGGATCCGATCACTAGAGTCCAGCAAAGAATAACATCAAAATCTACTCCTATGGTAAGCCATACCAATATGCCGGCAAACCAGAAGGCAGATGCGAATGCAATTTCCAGCTTCATTCTTTTATTACTCTCTTCTCCTTTGTTTTCTACGAGGTGAATAATCAGCTTTTTCAGCGCAACATAGATTGCAGTCAGGACGATTACCCATCCGGCGTAAGCAAAGCCCTTAAAAAAAATATGATTGTAAGCTTCGTCAAGGTCATCGTATTCAACCAGCGCATAGGCATGACTATAAGTTTGGGCTATACTCAGCACCAATCCTGAAAATAAATAAACGCCAAACAGAATAGAAAGGTTAATGCCTGTGTTTTTCTTTTGATATAAGGGTGGCAGACAGCAAAAATTGAGTAAGAGGAAGCTGCTGAAATAAAGAATAGAGTACTTAAACAATCCTGGAAGGAAATAATTGGAAAGGTAACTAAAGCTTACTCTGGCCTCTTTAAAATTATAAGGGATTGAAATATTGTTATCTGAACCGTTGGAGATCAACATCATTATGGCAAAGCCATATATAATACTAACTGCCCAGAATTCTATTTTGCTTAAATCTTTGATATCTATCTTCATGTGGATGGAATTAACTGTTATACTCGGATTCCTCTGCAATAGTACAAAGCGTTTTTCTTTCTAGCGTCAAAATGTGATGAATGACCCAAAAAATGTGACGAATGAGGAAATATCGGTATCTTTAATTTTTATTTTATACAGATGATAGTTTACGGAATTCCAAATTGTAATACAGTTAAAAAAGCAAGAACGTGGTTAACAGACAATGGCATAGTCTACGAGTTCCATGATTTTAAAAAGCAGGGAATAACAGCTGAAAAGCTCCACGAATGGTGTGCTGTCTTTGGTTGGGAAGTAGTTCTAAACAAAAAAGGGACTACCTGGAAAAAGCTGACGCCAGAACAGCAACAAGCAGTTAAAGACGAAAAATCGGCTATAGCAGTTTTATTGAATAATACCAGTGCGATTAAACGACCTGTGATAGAGCAGGACGGTAAAGCAATTCTGATTAGTTTTGATGAAGAATTGTATAGCAAATTATTAGCAGTTGTCTAATTTATTCTTGTAAAGGGGAACAATTACCTGTTAATTTTTGTTAAAAAATAAGATGCGGGGGCAAACTGAATTATCTTTGAAACCTGCACTTATAAAAAACCACGTATGTTCTGGAATTCTTTAAAAGAGGAATGGCAGCAATATCGAAAAACAAACACAATGAAAACATTTAAGCAATTAATTGTCGTATTGTTCCTGACAATACCACTATATACATTTGCGCAGACCGGAATAACGGGTGGCGTATTTGATTATGATAACAAGAGTTTCCCTCTTCAAAAGGTAACAGTAAGAAACCTGAATAATAAGGAAACCACACATTTACCGGTGCTGCCGGACAATTTGCTATTAAAGCGAGCAAGGGCGATTTGCTGGAGTTCTCTTTACCAGGCTTTCATACAGATACCTTGTATCTGACCAATATGTTATCTAAAACTATTTATCTTCCTGCCTCGTCTACGACATTAAAACAGGTTGATATCCAAAGTGCAAAACTTTCCAAAGACCTGAAATTGAGAGATCCTAAAGCGAAGGGGTTTGAGCGTGTACACGGAATTTCTCCAACACAGAATATTCAGCGTGCTGGTGGAATTGGACTGGCCTTTGGTTCTGGAAAAGTAAGAAGAGAAAGAGCGAAAGAAAAGGCACTTGAAGAAAGAGGAGCATACGAAGCCGAAATCAGCCAGTATTTTAACGAAGAGTATATAAATAGTTTAATCAAATTACAAGGACAGGAGCTAAAAGAATTTATTGAGCTTTACCGGCCTACAGTAGAAAGAGTCAAAGCTGAAGATCCTTTCAATTATGATTACTATATATTGCCGTTGCTTATCAGACCTGGTTAAAATTACCTCCTGAACAAAGAAAACTACCTCCTATGAAAAAACCAGAGAAAAACTAGTCCGTTCAGCAACACATAAACCCCGATATAATGAACCATCAATTTATCCAGAGAACACTCCTTTTTGTAGTGTTTTTTGCTTTTAGCATCAATTCGCAGGCACAGCAGCAAGGTGCCGATAGTAAGTATGATCCTCACCTGGCTTTTAGCCCGCTGTTTTACACGCAAAATGGAAATGAGTTCCGTTCGGCAAGTGGTTATCCGGGTGCAAAATATTGGCAGAACAGAGCAGACTATAATATTTCTGCTGTTTTGGACGAAAAAAAAATACAGTGACCGGGACGGTAACGATAACTTATAAGAATAATAGCCCTGACCAGCTACCTTATATATGGTTACAGCTGGATCAGAACCTTTTTGAACAAAATTCGAGAGGTAACGGACTGATCAAAGTGGGAAGCCGCTATGGTGCAAGAGGTGAAAAGGTAAATGGTGGTTATAAAATTACTGACCTTGCTGTTTCTCAAAAAGCACAAGGGGTTAAATTCACTTCTATTATTGAAGATACACGTATGCAGATCCGTCTGGATAAGCCTTTAGCTGCAAATGGTGAATTGATTACTATAAAAATGAATTATTCTTTTGTGATTCCAATCAACGGATCAGATCGTATGGGACATTTGACTACTAAAAATGGAGAGATTTATTCTATTGCACAGTGGTTCCCAAGGTTATGCGTTTATGATGATGTGATTGGCTGGAACACGCTGCCTTATTGGGGAGCTGGAGAGTTTTATTGTGAATATGGAGATGTAAATTATAGCATTACTGCTCCTGCAAGTCATATCTTAATGGGATCTGGTGAGTTGCTGAACCCTGAAGAAGTATTTACTCCTGAGCAGTTCAAAAGATGGAATGCAGCAAAATTAAGTGATAAAACGGTTTCAATCCGTACGGCTGATGAAGTAACCGGATCCTAAATCCCGTCCAGCAAAAGATAAGCTGACCTGGAAATATAAAATGTCTAATACAAGAGACGTAGCTTTTGCTTCTTCTAAAGCTTTTGTGCTTGATGCGGCGAAGATCAATCTGCCAAGTGGTAAAAAATCTCTGGCAGTTTCGGCGCAACCAGTAGAAAGTAATGGTCGGGATAGTTACGGTAGGGGTGTGGAGTATGTCAAATCTACCATTGAACATTATTCAAATAAATGGTTTGAGTACCCTTATCCAATGGCTGTTAATATTGCTTCAAATATTAGTGGTATGGAATATCCAGGAATAGTTTTTTTGTGGCTGGAAGGCTAAAGGTGCAGAAGCATGGGGTGTGGTAGATCATGAGTTTGGTCATAGCTGGTTCCCAATGATTGTAGGTAGCAATGAACGTAAGTATGGCTGGATGGATGAAGGCTTCAATACTTTCATTAATGGAATATCTAAAGAAGCTTTTAATAACGGAGAATATAAAACTCCGCATGATATATATATGCAGGCGGCAGCTAAAGCTATGGCGAAACCAGAAAGAGAGTTTATCTTGTTAAGTCCGGATGCGATGGTAGAAAACAACATTGGTCAGAATTTATATTTTAAACCAGCTATTGGCCTTCAGATTTTGAGAAATGAAGTTTTAGGAGCTGATCGTTTTGATTACGCGTTCAGAAATTATATTAAACACTGGGCTTTCAAACACCCTACACCTTATGATTTTTTCCGTTCTATGGAAAATGGAGCAGGTGAAGATCTCTCATGGTTCTGGAAAGGATGGTTTTTGGAGAACTGGAAAATGGATCAGGCAATTACAAGTGTAACACCGGTGAAGAATGGCGGACAAATTGAGAGCTATAATATTGTTGTAGCTAATCTTGAGCAGATGCCAATGCCTATTATTTTGCAGGTAAAGGATAAGAATGGTAAAGTGGGTAATATTAAGATACCGGTGGATGTTTGGATGAGGAATAAGAGCTGGACGGTTAATTATCCAACAACAACAGAAGAATTACTTTCTGTGGAGTTAGATCCTGGAAAGGTTTTGCCTGATGTGGATGTAACAAATAATACGTGGTTTAAATAGATCAGCACATGTATTATTAGCAATAAAAAAACCAGCATGATTTAATTTGCTTTTTTTTTTTTTATTGCTCGTGCTTTGCCTGGCGTGGTTGAGGAGATGGGGGGTGGCTAACTGTTAACGGATCGTTAAAACTAATAGTAGTGGTATCTCCTGATGCCTCTGTTTCGTAAATCTGAAGATCAAAGTAACGGGCTGCTGCGATCATATGATCAAAGATATCTGCCATGATGTATTCGTAGTCTGCCCATTTCGTGGTGCTGGTGAATACATAAATCTCAATAGGTAAGCCATTAGGGGTGGGAGCCAGATGTCTGACCATCATAGTCATCTTTTTATGGGTTCCTGAATGGGCATTTATATAGTTATCGATGTATTTTCTGTAGAGTCCGGCATTAGTCAGGTTTCTGCCATTAATTAAAAAAAGGGACTTGTCAATGCCTAAGCGTTCATTGTTTTTATCAATGTCTTTCTGTCTGTGTTCAATATAACTGGTCAGGGACTGTATCTTTTTGAATTCTTCGACTTCGGCAGGGGTGATAAAACGGATGGTGGCCTGTTTGATCAGAATTGCTCGTTTTATTCTTCGCCCGCCTGCTTCACTCATTCCGCGCCAGTTCTGAAAGGAATCTGAAATCAGGGAGTAAGTAGGAATGGTGGTGATGGTTTTATCAAAGTTCTGTACTTTAACGGTAGTCAGGTTAATGGCAATTACATCACCATCGGCTCCGTATTTTGCCATGGTGATCCAGTCTCCGATTCTGACGGTGTCATTGGCTGTTACCTGGATGCTGGCTACGAAACCCATGATCGTATCTTTAAACATCAGGAGTAATACTGCCGATATCGCACCCATTGCTGTAAAAAACGCAATGGGAGATTGCCCGGTTAAATGTGAAAAGATAACTACTGCACCAACAAGGTACAGGATCATCCTTACTACCTGGATGTAGCTATCTATTGGTTTCTCACGAAAAGTAGATTTAGTACGGAGGTCATCGCCACTGGCTTTAATCAGGGCCATCATCATCCAGATTACAATGAACACCATATATACATCTGTTATGGCATTCATTGGTTTGATCATGTCAGGGAAATCCGAAAATAAGATCGGAATAACCGCATTGACGAGGATCAGTGGTGCGCACTGCGCTAAGAAGTGAGGAAACCTGTTGTTGAGTAAATGATGAAAGAACTTAATTTTTGAACGCTTGCTGAAACGGATCAATACGATACGCAATAGCCGTCTTACCACATGGTGGAAAACATATACAATAATGATCAGCGCAAAAAGGAGCAGGAAAAGATTGACAAAAGCTGCCAGATCTTCGGGCACTCCCCATTTGACCAGCAGGTTATAAGTCCAGCGGCTTGTTGTATTTAAGGTATAGGTAAATTTAAATTCTCTCATTCTTTTCTATCGCAGAAAGGAAAGCCGTATTTAGCGGGCTTTAAAAAAACTTTTTTTTAATTTTTGTGCGTCTATTAATGGTGCAGGCTCGTCCAGTCTGATTAACCAGCCTTTTTGTTTCAATAAGGCAATCTCTACTTTGGCTACAGAAAGGTCTTTTCCTTTGATGCTTTCACGATAGATAAGTGGAGCAGGAGGTTCAACATTTGCTGCGGTAGAGAACAAAACTTCAATATTGAATTTTGGCCATAATTGTATATCCCCAAGATTTGCAGAGAAGATCTTCTTAGCACTGTGTGCAGGGATAACTGCTGCAAATTCACCTTTATAATTTCCGTCTTTTTCTGTAGTTAAAGTAGCAAGGATCTGGAAAGATGTTTCGTTTAGTAAATTGAAATGGGCAACTGCTGTACTGTGCTGATCTGTTATCAGGCCAAGATAAACTCCTTCTTTGATGAATTCAGCAACCGGGACAACTACAGTCTGACGATTGGAAACTACTGTGTTCTCATCTGGGATCTCACCATGTACCAGGGTTACTTTAGAAGCTTGTACTGGAATTTCAAAATCATTTGAATCAGTTACGCCAATAGTGTCTTTGTCAATTATACGGGTAATATACCCTTCTATATTTTCGTCTACAAAACGAACGAAATCTCCTAAATTCAAGTTCATATGATTGTTATTTAATGAAAAGTGATGCTATTGAATACAAACCTAAGGAAAAATATATAGAATAAATGAGGTGGAGGTATATGGTAATAGTTTAATCAGTATAAGAGATCATCATACAACCCCAAATCGTGACTGGATATACAGCAAGTTTTTTATCTTTGTCAGCACAGGGAAATTTTATGTCGGAAGAGAAACAGGTTAACAATCCTTTACACGGGAAAACATTAGAGTTTATTCTCAAACAACTGGTTTGGCATTATGGATGGCCTGAACTGGGTGTATTGATAAAAATAGCCTGTTTTAACAATGACCCAAGCTTAAAATCCAGCCTGACTTTCTTAAGGAAAACGGAGTGGGCACGTAAAAAAGTCGAAAAGCTTTATCTGAATACTTTTCATTAGTAAGCTGCATAGATAAATTCAAACATTTTTCCGGATTACAATTAATTCAGGTAATTTTAAGAAATATGTTTCATCGGTTAAGTTTATTATTTTTTCATCTTATTTTTGGGGATCTCTGTTCAGGGACAAGAACTGCATGGGACGGTTGCCGACAGGGTAACTCAGTTAAGGCTGGGACAGGTCGAAGTGTTTAATCAGCAGACGGAAAAAAAACATTGACGAATGCTAAAGGTGAATTCAGTATTGCGGCTGTGGCTAGTCAGGTGATCATCTTTTATCAGCCGGGTTATTTAGCGGATACGCTTTTTCTGATTAACCTGAAACCTGTGAAAAGATATCTTTCACTGAATAATAAGTTATTACATACTGTAGAAATTAAGGCTGGTGCTTTTAATCCGGAGATAGAATACGTCGATGTGTACCATAAAGCACGATTTACAAAACTGGTTCAAAAACTGGTTCAGAATAAGCCGCTTAGGCTGTCTCCTTCGAGGATGTTTGGAAAAGAGGGCAGGGATGCCAGGCGTTTTAAACGGAATTTAGAAAGGGAAAAAAATGAGCGTAAAATAGACGAAAGATTTAATGAACGTGCCGTTACTTCGCTGACTCCATTGAAAGGAGCAGAGCTGGATTATTTTATGGTGCTTTACCGGCCCTCGCTCAAAGTGCTGGATAAATTGGATGAGGAAGATTTCAGATTCTATTTAATGAATGCTTATAAAACTTTTAAAGCTTTGCCTGATACGGGAAGAATTTCTCCGTCGCTGCGGGAAAAATAAACATTCTTTATCCCGTAAATAGCCTGTAAGTCTGTGTTTTTGTTTTTTTCTGTTTCAATGGCATTAAATTATAGTTAACCCCTTGATTTATAAAATGTATTGTCTTACCTTTGCAGTCCCTTATTGAGGGGTAAAGTTTTTAATAACAATATAGAAAAAAACAAAAACAATGCCAACCATTCAACAATTAGTTAGAAAAGGTAGAGTAGCACTGGAGTTCAAGAGTAAGTCTCCTGCGTTGGACAGCTGTCCACAGCGAAGAGGTGTATGTACGCGTGTATATACCACTACCCCTAAAAAACCAAACTCAGCAATGCGTAAAGTTGCACGTGTACGTTTGACCAATGGAAAAGAAGTTAACGCTTATATTCCTGGAGAAGGTCACAACTTACAAGAGCACTCCATTGTATTGATCCGTGGTGGTCGTGTTAAAGATTTACCAGGTGTACGTTATCACATCATCCGTGGAGCTTTAGATACTTCAGGAGTTGCTGGTCGTAACCAACGTCGTTCAAAATACGGTACTAAACGTCCTAAACCAGGTCAAGTAGCTGCCGCACCAACAAAAGGTAAAAAGAAATAATCAGGAGGAACAGAAAATGAGAAAGTCAAAACCAAAAAAGAGAATTATCCTTCCTGATCCGAAATTTAACGATGTTCAGGTACAAGATTTGTAAACAATATGATGTACGATGAAAAAAAAAAATCTATCGCTTACTCTATTTTTTATGATGCAGTAGAATTAGCTGAGAAAAAAGCTGGTGAAAACGGATTAGAAGTATGGAAACGTGCTTTAACTAATGTAATGCCTGCAGTAGAGGTTAAGTCACGCCGTGTTGGTGGTGCTAACTTCCAGGTTCCTACAGAAGTTCGTCCAGACCGTAAAATTGCTTTAGGCATGAAATGGTTAATTTCTTATGCACGCAGACGTGGTGAAAAAACCATGAAAGAAAAATTAGCAGGAGAAATCGTTTCAGCTGCTAAAGGTGAAGGTGCTGCAGTTAAAAAGAAAGAAGATACGCACAAAATGGCTGAAGCCAACAAAGCGTTCTCACATTTCCGTTTTTAATTATTGAAAACATAAGATGTCAAGAGATTTAAAATTCACAAGAAACATTGGTATTGCTGCGCACATTGATGCTGGTAAAACCACTACAACAGAGCGTATCCTTTTTATTATGCTGGTGTTAGTCACAAAATTGGTGAAGTGCACGAAGGTGCGGCAACAATGGACTGGATGGCACAAGAACAGGAACGTGGTATCACTATTACTTCTGCTGCTACTACTGTTGGCTGGAAATATAGAGGACAAGATTACCATATTAACATTATCGATACACCGGGTCACGTGGATTTTACCGTTGAGGTAAACCGTTCACTACGTGTATTAGATGGTTTGGTATTCTTATTTTCTGCAGTTGATGGTGTTGAGCCTCAATCTGAAACTAACTGGCGTCTTGCTAACAACTACAACGTTGCCCGTATCGGCTTCGTAAACAAAATGGACCGTTCTGGTGCAGATTTCTTGAAAGTTGTTGGACAGGTTAAAAGCATGTTAGGCAGTAATGCAGTTCCTTTACAATTACCAATCGGTGCTGAAGAAGGCTTTAAAGGTGTAGTTGATTTAATCAACAACCGTGGTATCGTTTGGAATGAGCATGATAAAGGTATGACCTTTACTGAAGTGCCAATTCCAGAAGATATGCTGGATGAAGTTGCTGAATGGAGAGAAAAATTATTAGAATCTGTTGCTGAGTATGATGAGTCTTTGATGGAGAAATTCTTCGAAGCTCCTGAAACTATCACTGAACGTGAAGTTTTAGACGCATTACGTCAGGCTGTATTAGATGCTAAAATTGTACCTATGGTTTGTGGTTCATCTTTCAAAAACAAAGGTGTTCAAACAATGCTTGATTACGTGATGGAATTATTGCCTTCACCAATGGATCAGGAAGGTGTAATTGGAACTAACCCTAATACAGGCTTAGAAGTTTTACGTAAACCAAGTGAGGCAGAGCCTTTTGCAGCTTTAGCATTTAAAATTGCAACGGATCCTTTCGTAGGTCGTTTATGTTTTATCCGTGTTTACTCGGGTAACTTAGAGGCTGGTTCATACGTTTATAACGCACGTTCTGAAAACAAAGAACGTATCTCCCGTATCTTCCAAATGCATGCGAACAAGCAAAATCCTATTCCAAATGTTGGAGCTGGTGATATTGCTGCAGTTGTAGGCTTTAAAGATATCAAAACAGGTGATACACTTTGTGATGAGAAAAACCCAATCATTCTGGAGTCAATGAACTTCCCTGAGCCGGTTATCGGTTTAGCTATTGAGCCTAAAACTCAAGCTGATGTTGATAAATTAGGTATCGGACTTTCTAAATTAGCTGAAGAAGATCCTACATTCAGAGTACAAACTGATGAGGATTCTGGTCAGACTATTATCTCTGGTATGGGTGAGCTTCACTTAGATATCCTTATTGACCGCTTAAAACGTGAGTTTAAAGTAGAAGTTAATCAAGGAGCTCCACAGGTTTCTTACAAAGAAGCAATCACTGGTACTATTCAACACCGTGAGACGTATAAAAAACAATCTGGTGGTCGTGGTAAATTCGCGGACATTCAAGTTGTTATCTCGCCAATCGATGCTGATTACGAAAAAGGTGGTTTGCAATTTGTAAATGAAATTTCAGGTGGTTCTATTCCTCGTGAATTTATTCCTTCAGTTGAAAAAGGATTTGCTGCTTCAATGTCTAACGGAGTTTTAGCTGGATACCCACTTCCAGATATGAAAGTTCGTTTAATTGATGGTTCATTCCACGCAGTCGATTCAGATGCTTTATCTTTCGAACTTGCTGCTAAAATGGCATATCGTGAAGCATTACCAAAATGTAGCCCAGTATTGATGGAGCCAATCATGAAAATCGAAATCTTAACCCCTGAAGAAAACATGGGTGATGTTATCGGTGACATGAACCGTCGTCGTGGTCAGCTTTTAGGTATGGATACACGTAATGGTTCTCAGGTAATTAAAGCAACTGTACCACTTTCTGAAATGTTTGGTTATGTAACTCAGTTACGTACAATCACTTCAGGTCGTGCAACGTCTACAATGGAGTTCGATCACTACGAACCAGCTCCAAGAAACGTTATGGAAGAAGTAATTGCTAATCTAAAGGAAGAATCAAGTCTTCAGATTAATAAAAAAACAAATCAGCTGCCTGTTATTAATAGCTCTAACAGGCGGCTTTAAATAAAAATAAGATGAGCCAAAGAATCAGAATTAAATTAAAATCTTACGATTACAACTTAGTAGATAAATCTGCTGAGAAAATTGTTAAGACAGTAAAACCTACAGGTGCAGTTGTTAGTGGACCAATTCCATTGCCAACAGAAAAGAAAATCTTCACTGTTTTACGTTCACCACACGTGAACAAAAAAGCACGTGAGCAGTTTCAATTATGTGCATACAAACGTTTGTTAGATATTTATAGCTCTAACTCTAAAACTGTTGATGCTTTGATGAAGCTTGAATTACCTAGCGGTGTTGAAGTAGAAATTAAAGTTTAATGCTTTTTTAGCTTACAAAATGAAAATGCCTTCGGAATTTCCGAGGGCATTTTCATTTTAAAGAATTTGTTTTGTTTGTTGGTGTTTTATGTTTAGTTTAGGTTAAATACTCAAACGAATGACTACTCTGAATGAACCCGCTTATATTGATGGATCTACTGCGTATGATGCTGAAATCGAACCTCAATATCTCATTAAAGAATCTAAATTTTTACTTTTGAGTATCCTGACTTTTGGACTTTATCCGGTTTGGTGGATTTACAAAGCCTGGATTTTTTTTATTCAGAAGGAGCGGTCTGATGCCAATCCGGCCATAAGAGTAGTTTTTAATCCCTTTTTCTTATTGCCCCTGCTCAATAGGATCCAGCGGTATGCGAAACAGGAGGGGTTTATAGGTAGCTGTTATCCGGTAATCAGTTTTATTATAATTGTTGTTGTAAGCTGCTGTTCATTCTTCCCACCTCCCTTTTCTTTTGTTGGTATACTGAATTGTTTGTTTTTCCTGCCGGCAGTTAAAGCTTTGAATTATGCCAAACAACAATCTCCTGAAATACTTACTTATACTGATGATGGAATGAAGACGAGGCAAATGGTGTTAGTCGTCATCGGCAGTATTCTTTGGGTGCTCATCATTATTGGGGTGTTAGGCATGGCGGTGGGGCAATAAAAAAGGCCAGCAAAATCTGATGGCCTTCTTATTTGTTAGCTATGTATCTTTAGATACCCCTGCTTTTATAATCGTCAAGTTTATTTCGTTCGTCCTGTAATTCTCTGGCCAATTTCTTTTCTTTTTCATTCGCCTTTACTTTATAAGCCTGATATTCCTGTGAGATTTCTTCATACAGGCCACTTCTGTATTTAGCTTCGTGAATATTTTTAGCTGATCTGATCGTGACAAAGGCAAAGCCTAATGCTAATACAATAATCAATGTCCATACGATAGTGTTATAAGTTCCTTTGGCAAAAGGAATTCCTAAAAAGGTAATCTCATTTACCTTTGAATTTGAAGAGGCCAGAGAGCTCTGGTTTCCTTTGATCTGATTATTCAGATAGGTGATTGTTTTTGCTTGTTCAGCAACTTTTGCATTCGCAGTTTTATAAGTGTTGCGTTCTTTTCTGATCGAATCGGTAACACTTTTATAAAAAGAAGAAAGCCTGTAAGGGTTGATCAGTTTATAAGTGCTGACCGTTTTTGATTTTGAAAGCATAAACTCATACTGACCTCTTAAGCTTGGGTCGGCTTTTGCACTATCAACAGGGGCTTTTATCTGGGCACTAGCCTGCATAAATGATAGGTTAATCATCACAAGGGTAAGGAGCGGGAATAAGAATTTGTTCATTTGGAATAGATTATTTATAATTTTTAACAATGAGATTTTAATTTTATTGTGTTTTGATTGTAGATAGTATATTTGTCTCAATGTCGGTATTACTATTTACAATTATTGTTTTGGCGGGTGCTTTTTTAGCAGGACTTGTCGGTTCTTTAACGGGCCTGGGTGGTGGAGTGATCATAATTCCCTTATTAACACTGGTTTTAGGGGTAGACATCCATTATGCGATTGGTGCCTCTATTGTTTCTGTGATCGCTACTTCTTCTGGTTCTGCGGCGGCTTATGTCAAAGAAGGGATTACCAATATCCGTATTGGGATGTTCCTGGAAATCGCAACGACAATCAGTGCGGTGATCGGCGCAGTAATTACTGTTTATATCAATCCCGGATACATTGCTGTGATCTTTGGTTGTATCCTGCTTTTTTCAGCCGCTATGATGGTGCGTAAAAAAGTTGATCATTCGGACGATAAAGCGACAGGTGTATTAGCTAATTTCTTTAAATTAAACGGGAGCTATCCAACTGTTGACGGTACAGTCAAGTACGGCGTACATAATGTGGTAGGCGGCTTTATTATGATGTTTGTGGCTGGAATTATCTCCGGTCTGCTGGGGATTGGTTCTGGAGCTTTAAAAGTGGTAGCGATGGATAATATCATGCGTTTACCATTCAAAGTATCTACAACAACAAGTAACTTTATGATGGGTGTGACTGCTGCAGCGAGTGCAATTGTCTATTTACACCGCGGACAAATTGATCCTGGAATAGCCATGCCTGTTACTTTGGGTGTACTGACAGGGGCTACTGTTGGCTCTAAATTATTAGTGAAGACAAATACAGACAAACTAAAGATTATATTTGCCGTGGTGGTAACTTTCCTGGCGCTGCAAATGATTTATAACGGGTTATCAGGAAAACTGTAATGAAGCAAACGGGTAAACATTATTTCGCGGATAAGGATATACAGGTAATTCTGGGAACATTACTCCGGGTAGGAGTGATCGCTTCAATGCTTGTCGTTTTTATCGGCGGGCTGATTTATCTGAGCGGATATAGTCGCGAAATCATTGATTACAGCGTTTTTAATCCTTCGAAAACAAAATATTCTTCCATTCTTGCTATCTTTCAGGGGTTGAGCGTATTAGATGGAAGGGCCATCATACAATTCGGAACTTTGCTACTGATATTTACGCCTGTTACACGCGTCGTTTTTTCGATTTTCGGCTTCTTAATTGAGCGCGATTATTTATATGTGCTGATCGGATGTTTGTATTGTGCGTAATTCTGATCAGTTTGAGTAACAAGCTAGTAGGATAAATAATGGCTTAATCGCGTTTTATCCATTCTCTCCAAAAATAATAGCAATTATTTGCAAAATAAATTCGCTAACTATTTGATCATTAAGATTTATTTCTTATTTTTGCCCTCCCTTAATAGGGATGTGTATCCACCTTGAACGAAGCCCTACTGCTTCGATGGGTGTTAAATTTAAAAAAGAAAATGTCAGGTATTATTGGAAAAAAAGTAGGAATGACCAGCATTTTCGACGCCGATGGAAGAAACATTCCATGTACGGTGATCGAAGCTGGGCCTTGTGTAGTTACACAGGTTAAGACCGCAGAGAAAGACGGTTACGTTTCAGTTCAGTTAGGCTTCGATGAAGCTAAAGAAAAGAACACCACCAAGCCTTTAAAAGGCCATTTTGCAAAAGCAAGCACAACTCCAAAACGCAAGTTGGTAGAATTTGAACCGTTTGAAGAATCGTGAATTTAGGCGATACTGTAACGGTTAACATTTTTGCTGAAGGCGATTTTGTTGATGTAGTTGGTACTTCAAAAGGTAAAGGTTTTCAAGGTGTTGTGAAACGCCATGGATTTGCGGGTGTGGGTGGACAAACTCACGGTCAGCATAACAGAATGCGTGCACCAGGTTCATTGGGTGCGGCTTCGTATCCAGCACGTGTATTTAAAGGTATGCGTATGGCAGGTAGAATGGGTGGAGATAGAGTGAAGGTTCAGAACTTACAGGTTTTGAAAGTTTATGCAGATCAAAATCTTGTTGTAGTTAGTGGTTCCATTCCAGGAGCTAAAGGTTCTTACGTAATCTTAGACAAGTAAGCAGATGGAATTAAATGTAGTAAACATTTCAGGAAAAGAGACAGGTGCCAAGGTGCAACTTCCTGAGTCGGTATTTGGTGTAACACCTAGCGATCATGCAATTTATTTAGATGTTAAACAGTATTTGGCTAATCAACGTCAGGGTACTCTCACAAGTCTAAACAACGTAATGAAATCGCTGGTTCAACACGTAAATTGTATAAACAAAAAGGAACTGGTGGTGCTCGTGCGGGTAGTATCAAATCTCCATTGTTTAATGGTGGTGGTCGTGTATTCGGTCCTCAACCACGTGATTACAGTTTTAAACTGAACAAAAAATTAAAATCACTGGCACGTAAATCTGCGTTGTCATATAAAGCTCAGGATTCAAACATCCTTGTTTTAGAAGATTTCACTTTTGATTCAATCAAAACTAAAAATTACATCGCTTTAGTTAATGCGTTAAGCTTAGCTGGTGAGAAAACTTTGTTGGTTTTACCTGTTCAGGATAACAATATTTATTTATCAAGCAGAAACATTCAGAAAGTAAAAGTAATTACTGTAGATCAGATCAATACATATGATGTATTAAACTGTGGTAAACTTTTGTTAACTGCAAATACTGTTAAAACATTGGAGGAGGCATTTGCCAAGTAATATGGAATTTTTAAAGAAACCAATACTAACCGAAAAAGCATCTGCACTTACAGAAAAGTCTAGCCGCTTTACTTTCCAGGTTGAACACAAAGCAAACAAACTGCAAATTAAACAAGCTATCGAAAAAATGTATGGTGTTAACATCCTTGCAATCAATACTATGATTGTAAACGGAAAGTTAAAATCAAGAAATACAAAAGGTGGTTTAGTTACGGGTCGTAGCCCGAAATACAAAAAAGCGATTGTTACTCTGGCAGCAGGTGAAACAATTGATTATTACGCGAACATTTAATAAGAATTGAATATTTTATAACTATGGGCTTAAGAAAATTTAAACCAGTCACTCCGGGTACCCGCTTTAGAGTTGGGGCCAGTTTTTCGGAGATTACAGCAACCAAGCCCGAAAAATCATTGGTTGTTTCTTCTAAGAAATCGGGAGGACGTAACAATACAGGAAAGATGACTATGCGCTACATGGGTGGTGGTCACAAAAAATCTTACCGTTTAATTGACTAAACGTGATAAATTTGATATTCCTGCAACAGTTGCTACTGTTGAATACGATCCAAACCGTACAGCACGTATCGCATTATTACATTATGCTGATGGTGAGAAGCGTTACATTATTTCACCAGAAGGCTTACAAGTTGGGCAAAAAGTATTATCAGGTGATACAGCGACTCCAGAAGTTGGAAACGCTTTAAAATTATCGAATATCCCTTTGGGATCAATTGTACACAACGTGGAGATTCATCCAGGTCGTGGTGCTCAATTGGCTCGTAGCGCTGGTGCTTATGCACAATTAGCTGCTCGTGACGGTAAATATGCTACATTGAAAATGCCATCAGGTGAGACAAGATTAATCTTGACTACTTGTTTAGCAACTATCGGATCTGTTTCAAATTCAGATCACGCAAATGAAGTATTAGGTAAAGCAGGTCGTAAACGTTGGTTAGGACGTCGTCCTAGAACACGTCCGGTTGCGATGAACCCTGTCGATCACCCAATGGGTGGTGGTGAAGGTGAAGGTCGTTCATCAGGTGGTCAGCCAAGATCAAGGAATGGTATGTATTCTAAAGGCTTCAAGACCCGTCAACTTAAAAAATACTCAAATCGTTTCATCATAGAGAAAAGGAAGAAATAATGGCTCGTTCGATTAAAAAAGGACCTTATATTGACCATAACGTAGAGAAGAAAGTAGTATCTATGAATGATTCAGGCAAAAAGTCTGTCATTAAAACTTGGTCACGCAGATCAATGATCTCACCAGATTTTGTGGGTCATACATTTGCAGTGCATAACGGTAATAAATTTATACCGGTATACGTAACAGAAAACATGGTTGGTCACAAGCTGGGAGAGTTTGCTCCAACCAGAACATTTAGGGGTCACTCTGAAAAGAAAAAATAATTAAGAGATGGAAGCAGTAGCGAAATTAAACAATTGTCCAACCTCACCACGTAAGATGCGTTTGGTTGTAGATCTTATCAGAGGTGAGCGTGTTGAGAAAGCATTACATATTTTAAAATTTACCAATAAAGAAGCTGCAATAAGAGTTGAAAAACTTTTGTTATCAGCAATCAAAAACTGGGAAACTAAAAATGAAGGTTCTCGCCCTGAAGAAAACCAATTATACGTGAAAACGATAATGGTTGGTGGCGGCCGTCAGTTGAAAAGACTGAGACCAGCACCTCAAGGTCGTGGTTACAGAATACGTAAGCGTTCTAACCATGTAACTTTGATAGTAGATAGTAAAAACGTTGAAACTCAAACTAATTAGTAGAAATGGGACAAAAAGCACATCCAATAGGAAACAGGTTAGGAATCATCAGAGGTTGGGATTCTAACTGGTTCGGTGGCAACAACTATGCTGACAAATTAGTTGAGGACGAAAAAATAAGAAAATATCTTTCTGTGCGTATCGCAAAAGGAGGAGTAGCTAAAGTAGTTATCGAGCGTACGTTAAAACGTATCACTGTAACTATCCACACTGCCCGTCCAGGTATCGTGATTGGTAAAGCAGGAGAGCTGAGGTTGATAAGATCAAAGAAGAGTTAAAGAAATTGACTAAAAAGGAAATTCAAATTAACATTTTTGAGATCAAACGTCCTGAGCTTGATGCACAACTGGTAGCAGAAGGTGTAGCAAAACAATTAGAGGCAAGAATCTCTTTCCGTAGAGCCATGAAGTCAACTATCGCATCAACAATGCGTATGGGAGCTGAAGGGATCAAAATAATGACTTCAGGTCGTTTAGGCGGAGCAGAGATGGCTCGTAACGAGCAGTATAAAGAAGGAAGAATTCCTTTGCATACTTTCCGTGCTGATATTGACTATGCATTAGCTGAGGCATTAACTACCTATGGTAAGATTGGTGTTAAAGTATGGATCTGTAAAGGCGAAGTTTATGGTAAACGTGATCTTTCTCCAAACATTGGTGCAGTAAGTAACGCTCCTGGTAAAGGTGGCAGACCTGAAGGTGCTTTTGGTGCAGGTGGCAGAGACAGAGATAACCGTGGGGTGGTGACAGAAGAAACGACAACAAAGGTGGTCGTGGAAGAGGTCCAGGTCAGGGTGGTCCAGGTCAAGGCGGTCCAGGTAGAGATAATAGAGGCGGAAATACTCCTAACAGAGGTCCTCGTAAATAATTAGTTAACAGATCGTTTTACGATAATATTAAGATAAAATGTTACAGCCAAAAAGAACGAAGTTCAGAAAGATGCAAAAGGGCAGAATGAAGGGTTTAGCTACACGTGGAGCTGAATTATCATTCGGGTCTTTCGGGATTAAATCTTTAGAGGCGACCTGGATTACAAGTCGTCAGATAGAGGCAGCCCGTATTGCGGTAACTCGTTTCATGAAACGTGAAGGCCAAGTGTGGATTAGAATTTTCCCGGACAAACCGGTTACTAAGAAACCAGCTGAAGTACGTATGGGTAAAGGTAAAGGTGCTCCAGAGTACTGGGTAGCTGTTGTTAGACCAGGACGCATCATTTTTGAAGCTGAAGGTGTATATCGTTAGAAGTTGCTAAAGAAGCAATGAGATTAGCTGCTCAAAAATTACCTATCCAAACAAAGTTTGTAGTACGTAGAGATTACGTAGAAGCATAAAAAGAGTTTTGGGGTCAATGTTGTAAGTAACTTGTTTTTATAACCGCTAGACCCAGAACATAAAAATTAATAAAATGAAGAACTCAGAAATCACAGGGCTTTCAAAAGAAGAACTAGTAGTCAGGATTGCAGAAGAAAAAGAAAACTTAGTTAAGTTAAAATTTGCACATACAATTTCGGCTATAGAGAATCCTACCCGTATCACTAAGGTAAGAAAAGACATCGCCCGATTAAATACTGAAATGACTAAGCGTAATGCTGAGTCAGCTAGTGAAACTAAATAACTTTAGAGTCGAAATGGAAAGACAATTAAGAAAAACAAGAACCGGGTTGGTGGTAAGCAACAAAATGGATAAATCTGTTGTTGTAGCGGTAGAACGTAAAGTGAAACACCCGATCTATGGTAAGTTTGTTAAGAAAACTACCAAATTTATGGCTCATGACGAGAAAAACGATTGTGGTATTGGTGATACAGTACTTATCATGGAGACTCGTCCGCTGAGTAAAAACAAGAACTGGAGATTAGTGGAAATTTTAGAAAGGGCTAAATAACATGGTACAACAGGAATCAAGATTAAACGTAGCCGACAATAGCGGCGCAAAACAAGTATTGGTTATCCGTGTACTTGGTGGAACCGGAAAGAGATACGCTTCTATTGGTGACAAAATCGTTGTTACCGTTAAAAGTGCATTGCCTTCAGGTAACATTAAAAAAGGAACCGTTTCTAAAGCAGTTGTTGTAAGAACAAAGAAAGAGATCAGACGTAAAGATGGTTCTTACATCCGTTTCGACGATAATGCAGCAGTCTTATTAAATGCACAAGATGAGCCGCGTGGAACACGTATTTTTGGCCCGGTAGCGAGAGAACTGCGTGAGAAACAATTCATGAAGATTGTATCATTAGCACCGGAGGGTATTATAAAATGAAAAATAAAGTAACTGTTCAACCAAAAATTAAAATCCGTAAAGGAGATTTAGTAAAGGTTATCGCTGGTGATTCAAGAGGCCAGGAAGGTAAAGTGCTTTCAGTATTAATTACTAAAAGCAGGATACTGATAGAAGGTGTTAACCTTGTGTCTAAACATACAAAACCAAATGCTGCTAATCCTAACGGAGGTATCATTAAAAAAGAGGCTGCTCTTCATATTTCTAACGTTGCGTTAATTGATCCTAAATCAGGAAAAACTACGCGTGTTGGCAGAAAGCTTAACGCTGCTGGGAAATTAGTTAGGGTATCTAAAAAATCAGGAGAGGAGATCAAATAATGACTTACATACCAAGATTAAAAACTAAATACAAAGAGGAAATTGTATCTGCTCTGAAAGAGAAGTTCAATTACAAAAGCGTAATGCAGGTTCCTAAGTTAGAGAAGATAGCTGTCAACCAAGGTGTTGGTCGTTTCTCTGTAACTGAAAAAGATTATGGACAGTTCTATTTTAGAAATGAGCACAATCACAGGTCAGCAGGCAGTAGGTGCGAAATCTAAAAAAGATATCTCAAACTTCAAATTACGTAAAGGTATGCCAGTAGGTGTACGTGTAACTTTACGTGATAACAACATGTTTGAGTTTTTAGATCGTTTAATTTCCGTAGCTTTACCACGTATCCGTGATTTCAAAGGTATTAACGATAAAGGTTTTGATGGAAAAGGTAATTACACATTAGGTATTACTGAACAAATCATCTTCCCTGAGATCAACATCGACAAAATCTCTAAGATTTTAGGTATGGATATTACCTTTGTAACATCAGCAACAACTGATGTTGAAGCATTGGAACTTTTAAAGCAATTTGGATTACCGTTTAAAAACCAAACCCTTAATACAGATCAATAATGGCAAAAGAAGGTGTAAAAGCTCGCGAAATTAAGCGCCAGAGATTGGTAGCTAAGTATGCAGATAAACGTGCAGAATAAAAAGCTGCAGGTGATTTCGAAGGATTAGATAAGTTACCAAAAAACTCATCACCAGTACGTTTACACAATCGTTGTAAATTAACTGGCCGTCCACGTGGTTACATGCGTACTTTCGGTATATCAAGGGTTACATTCCGTGATATGGCATTAGCAGGAAAAATTCCTGGAGTTACCAAAGCAAGCTGGTAAAATCGTTTTACGTTAGAGAGTTTTACGCGTCATGCGTTTAACTTCTAACGTTATACGCTTAAATAGAAAAATTAACCGATGGAAGGTCGCTCCGAATAGTTCGGAAAGGAAACCACTATCACAAATCAACAAAGATGAATACAGATCCAATAGCAGATTATCTTACAAGAGTAAGAAATGCCATTAAGGCAAATCACAGAATTGTAGAAATTCCTGCATCAAATCTTAAAAAGGAAATTACTAAAGTACTTTTTGACAAAGGTTACATTGCCAACTACAAGTTTGAGGACACAACAGTTCAAGGAACGACGATTAAAATCGCTTTGAAATACAATCCTATAACTAAAATACCTGCTATCCGCACATTGATGCGTATCAGCAAGCCAGGTTTAAGGCAGTATGCAGGCGTTGATAATATGCCAAGAGTATTGAACGGTTTAGGTATCGCTATCTTGTCTACTTCTAAAGGAGTTATGACAGATAAAGAAGCAGCCAGACTAAACATTGGTGGCGAAGTTTTGTGTCACGTTTATTAATTAAAGGAGGATAGCAAAATGTCAAGAATAGGAAAAGCCCCAATTAATGTACCTGCTGGAGTAACAATTACAGTTAATAAAGATAATTTAGTAACTGTAAAAGGCCCAAAAGGTGAATTACAACAAGCAGTTGATGTAGACATCACTGTTTCTCAGGAAGACGGTGTAGTTACTGTAACTCGCCCGACTGAACAAAAAAGACACAAAGCATTGCATGGTTTATACCGTTCATTGTTAAACAATATGGTTATTGGCGTAACAGAAGGTTACAAATCTCTCAGGAATTAGTTGGTGTGGGTTACCGCGCAACTAACACAGGTAATACACTTGATCTTGTTTTAGGTTTCTCTCACCATTATGTATTCCAATTACCGGAAGAGATTAAAGTTACTACGACTTCAGAAAAAGGTCAGACTCCTAAAATCATTTTAGAAAGTATTGACAAACAACTGATCGGTCAGGTAGCAGCGAAAATACGCTCGTTACGTGCACCAGAGCCATATAAAGGTAAAGGTATCAAGTTTGTAGGCGAAGTGTTAAGAAGAAAAGCAGGTAAATCAGCTTCTAAAAAATAATCATCATGGCAGGGAAAAAATTATCTCGTAGAGATCGTATAAAAAAAGGAATCAGAAAAAGACTTACCGGTTCTGAAAGCCGTCCACGTTTATCAGTTTATAGAAGCAATAAAGGAATTTATGCTCAAATCATTAACGACGTAACTGGAAGCACAATCGTATCAGCATCATCATTATCAAAAGATTTTTCTGGTAATGATGGAAACAAATCAGAGCAATCTGTAGCTGTAGGTAAATTAGTAGCTGAAAAAGCAATCGCAGCTGGCATTAAAGAAGTTGTTTTCGATAGAAATGGCTATTTATACCATGGTCGCGTAAAATCGTTGGCAGAAGGTGCCCGTGAAGCTGGTTTAGTATTTTAATCTGAAAATAGGAGAAGAATGTCAACTATCAATATAAAAAGAGTTAAGACTAGCGAGGTCGAATTAAAAGACCGTTTAGTTAGTATACAACGTGTTGCCAAAGTAACCAAAGGTGGACGTACTTTCAGTTTCTCAGCTATCGTAGTTGTTGGAGATGAAAACGGAATTGTAGGTTATGGTCTAGGTAAAGCAAAAGAGGTAACTGAAGCTATTGCTAAAGGTATCGATGATGCTAAAAAGAACTTAGTAAAAGTTCCTTTATTAAACGGTACTGTTCCTCACGAACAAATCGGTAAATTCTCAGGTGGTTTTGTATTAATCAAACCAGCTGCAGTAGGTACTGTACTGGAGTTATCGCGGGTGGTGCAATGCGTGCTGTTTTAGAGAGTGCTGGTGTACACAACGTATTAGCAAAATCAAAAGGTTCATCAAATCCTCACAACGTGGTAAAAGCAACAGTAGATGCTTTAACAAAAATGCGTGATGCTTATACCATCGCTCAGCAACGTGGTGTTGATTTAAACAAAGTTTTTAACGGATAAGAACATGGCTAAGATCAAAATAACCCAGATAAAAAGTATCATTGACAGAAGCGAACGTCAAAAAAGAACTATTCAGGCATTAGGTTTAAGAAAAATAAACCATTCTGTAGAAGTTGAAGCTAACGCTGCTATCATTGGAATGATAAGAAAAGTTAATCACTTAGTAGCTATCGAAAGTATATAATTCGCAGAGGTTGTAAATTAGTTTAATTTTGCTAATTTGCAACCTTTGTATATGTTTAACCGTTGCCCTGATTAGTGAAAGCGAAGGGCAGCACAATAAGTTTCAAAATGAACTTAAGTAATTTAAAACCTGCATCAGGTTCTACTAAAAATAGTAAAAGAATAGGTCGTGGTACTGGTTCTGGTCGTGGTGGTACTTCCACTCGTGGTCATAAAGGTGCTGGATCGCGTTCTGGTCACAAAACTAAAATCGGTTTTGAAGGTGGTCAAATGCCATTACAACGTCGTGTACCTAAGGTTGGTTTCAAACCAATTAACCGTGTTGAATATGTAGGCGTTAACTTAGACGTTTTACAAGGTTTAGCGGAAAGATTCAACCTGACTGCTATTGATTTTGCTACTTTGCAAGAACATGGTTTGGCGCACAAAAACGACCTTGTTAAGATCTTAGGACGTGGTGAAGTAAAATCTAAAATCGAAGTTAAAGCACATGCTTTTTCTGCAACTGCACAGAAAGCTATTGAAGCTGTTGGAGGCTCAATAGAGAAATTGTAATTAATTATAATTAATGAAGAAGCTCTTTACTACTTTAAGTAATATTTGGAAAATTCAAAGTAAAAAAAGAGCGTATAGTATTTACGCTTGTAATTCTTTTGGTCTACAGGTTCGTTTCTCACGTGGTTTTACCAGGTGTGGATGCAACAGCTTTAGGCGATAATCAGAAATCTGGAATCCTGGGTCTGCTGGATATGTTTGCTGGGGGATCATTCTCCCGCGTATCTATTCTCGCACTTGGGGTAATGCCATATATTTCTGCATCAATTGTAGTTCAGTTATTAGGTATCGCTGTTCCCTCTTTCCAGAAAATGCAAAAAGAAGGAGAGAGTGGCAGAAATAAACTAAATCAGATTACCCGTTACTTAACTGTAGCTATTACAGCTGTTCAGGCTGTTGGTTATGTAAAGACTCAGGTTCCAGCAGAAGCAATTCTGATAGACCACACTTTATTCTTTGTGCTTGCAACATTTGTTTTATCAGCAGGTACTTTGTTTGTGATGTGGTTAGGGGAAAAAATCACTGATAAAGGTATAGGAAATGGTATTTCACTAATCATCATGGTTGGTATTATTGCTCGTCTTCCGATAGCTTTACAACAGGAGATCAGTTCAAGATTTGTTGGAGACGGTGGCTTAATTGCGCTGGTTCTGGAAATCGTAGCACTGTTTGCTGTGGTAATGTTTACTATCCTTATTGTTCAGGGTGTCCGTAAGGTTCCTGTTCAATATGCAAAACGTATTGTTGGTAACAGACAATTCGGAGGAGTAAGACAATATATCCCATTGAAAGTGAATGCTGCAGGTGTAATGCCTATCATCTTTGCCCAGGCACTGATGTTTATTCCAACTACAGTTACTCAGTTCTTCCCTAAATTGCAGAACACGTGGTTAGTTCAGTTTAGTGATCCTACTTCACTGGCCTATAGCTTAACATTTGCATTTTTAATCATTGCTTTCACATTCTTCTATACTGCGATTACTGTTAATCCGGTACAGATGTCTGATGATATGAAGAAAAATGGCGGTTTCATTCCGGGTATTAAACCAGGTTTGTCAACTTCATCATTCATTCATGATGATGATGTAATTTCTAAGATCACCTTTCCAGGTTCAGTATTCTTAGCTATTATCGCTATCCTTCCATCGATTGCAGTAAAATTCGGTATCAAATCAGAATTTGCGCATTTCTATGGTGGTACATCCCTGCTGATTTTAGTAGGTGTTGTATTGGATACTTTGCAACAGATTGAAAGTTATTTATTAATGCGTCATTATGATGGATTAATGAAAACAGGAAGAGTAACAGGTCGTACCGGTGTAGCCGCTGCAAATACAAGCAGCAGCAGTGCTGTAATTTAATATTGAATGTCTAAGGTTTATTATAAGTCTCCCGAAGAGGTAGAGCTAATCCGGGAAAGCTCATTATTAGTGTCTAAGACGCTCGCAGAGGTTGCGAAAATCATAGCGCCAGGAGTTACAACGATGCAGTTAAACAAACTCGCGGAGACTTATATACAAGATAACGGAGCAATCCCTGCATTTCTAAACTATAACGGATTTCCGTACTCACTTTTATGTATTTCTCCTAATGAGCAGGTTGTTCATGGATTTCCAGGTGACTATGTGATACAGGAAGGTGATTTAATTTCTGTTGATTGTGGTGTTATTAAAAACAATTTCTTTGGTGACTCAGCTTATACTTTCTCTATCGGAGAAATTAGCCCTGAACGTCAGAAACTTGTTGATATAACTCAGGAATGTTTAAAGCGTGCCATTGATAAGGCTGTTGTCGGATCCCGTATCGGTGATGTGGGGTTTGCAGTTCAGTCACTGGCAGAGGAGAATGGTTTTGGTGTAGTGAGAGAGCTTGTTGGTCACGGTGTTGGTGTTAAATTACATGAGAAGCCTGAAGTACCAAATTATGGGAAACGGGGCACAGGGATGAAATTAGAGGAAGGAATGGTAATTGCCATTGAGCCAATGATTAATGCCGGTACTGCTAATGTAAAGTTTTGGTCTGATGGATGGACTGTTACAAGTGGTGACAATTCTGCGTCGGCACATTTTGAACACACAATCGCCATTAAAAAGGGAAAGGCAGACGTTTTATCGACCTTTTCATTTATTGAAGAAGTTTTAAAAGAAAAAAGGTAAATAATTAAATATTTTTATTTAATTTTGCAACCCTGTTTAATAGCAGCTAATCAAGTAAAAATCAATATTATATGGCTAAACAAGCCTCGATTGAACAAGACGGTGTAATAAGAGAAGCATTATCAAATGCCATGTTCCGCGTTGAGCTGGAGAATGGTCACGAGATTATAGCCCATATCTCAGGTAAAATGAGGATGCACTACATCAAGATATTACCAGGGGATAAAGTAAAATTAGAGATGTCGCCTTACGATTTATCAAAGGGCAGGATTACTTATAGATATAAATAAAATGAAAGTTAGGTCATCAATTAAAAAACGCAGCGCTGATTGCAAGATTATTCGTCGTAAAGGTAAACTTTACGTAATCAACAAGAAAAATCCTAAGTACAAGCAGCGTCAAGGTTAAAAAGAATTATTGAGGTATGATTAGATTGAATGTACAGGTTACTCAATCTGTCGTCAATTAATCAAACATTTAGTACAAATATGGCAAGGATATCAGGTATAGATTTACCAAGAAACAAAAGAGGCGAAATTGGACTAACTTACATCTTTGGTGTAGGCAGATCAACTGCTCAGCGTATATTAACTGAGGCAGGTATCGATTTTAGCAAAAAAGTACAAGACTGGTCTGATGATGAATTATCAGCGATACGTACAATCATTAACGACGGAATTAAAGTAGAAGGTGCTTTACGTTCTGAAGTTCAATTAAACATTAAGCGTTTAATGGATATTGGTTGTTACCGCGGATTACGTCACAGAAAAGGTTTACCGGTACGTGGACAACGTACTAAGAACAATTCTCGTACTCGTAAAGGCAAGAGAAAAACAGTTGCTAACAAGAAAAAAGCTACTAAATAAAATTAGTAACGAATAATAATTATGGCTAAGAGTAAAAAAGTAACCAAAAGCGTATTGTTGTTATTGAACCAGTAGGTCAAGCACATATCAATGCGACTTTTAATAATATCATTGTTACCCTAACAAATAACAACGGTCAAACTATTTCATGGTCTTCAGCTGGTAAAATGGGCTTCAAGGGTTCTAAAAAGAACACTCCATACGCTGCCGGACAAGCTGCATCTGATTGTGGTAAAGTAGCTTTTGATTTAGGTCTGCGTAAAGTAGAAGTTTTTTTGTTAAAGGTCCAGGTTCAGGTCGTGAGTCTGCAATTAGAACATTGCAAATCTCTGGTATCGAAGTTACCTCAATCAAAGATATTACACCGCTTCCACACAATGGATGTCGTCCTCCTAAGAAGAGAAGAGTTTAATTTATTAATTTTTAAAGCTAAGAGTCTGCAGCTTAAGGTTGTATGATACTTTAAAACAAAAAGCAATGGCAAGATATACAGGACCAAAATCCAAAATCGCGCGTAAATTCAGAGAACCAATTTTCGGTCCTGATAAAGTATTAGATAGAAAAAACTATCCTCCTGGACAGCACGGTGCGTCTAAAAGAAGAGGTAAACAATCTGAGTATTCAGTACAGTTAATGGAGAAAAAAAAAGTTAAATACACTTATGGTGTGTTAGAGCGTCAGTTCCGTAACTTGTTTACTAAAGCATCTTCCCGTCAGGGCATTACAGGTGATAACTTATTACAATTATTAGAAGCTCGTTTAGATAATACAGTTTATAGATTAGGTATTGCAACTACTCGTTCTGCTGCTCGTCAGTTAGTTAGCCATAAACACGTAACAGTGAACGGTGAAGTAGTAAATATCCCTTCTTATCAATTGAAAGCTGGTGACGTTGTTGCAGTTCGTGAGAAATCTAAAACTCTTGAAAGCATCACTAATTCAGTAGCAGGAAGAGTAATCAATAAGTTTAATTGGTTAGATTGGAATGCATCGGAATTAAGCGGTAAGTTCTTAACTTATCCAAATCGCGACGAGATTCCAGAAAATATCAAGAAAACCTTATTATAGAGTTGTACTCTAAGTAATAAATTTAGTTAAAGCCTTTTATACAGGCTTTAACTATTTTACGTTACATAATTTTAATAACGATCTAAAAACATTATAAATGGCAATTTTAGCATTTCAGAAACCCGATAAGGTCATCATGCAGAAATCAACGGATTTCGATGGTATATTTGAATTTCGTCCTTTAGAACCCGGTTTCGGTGTAACAATTGGTAATGCCTTAAGAAGAATTTTACTTTCTTCTTTAGAAGGGTATGCCATTACAAGTATTCGTTTTTCTGGCGTATCACATGAATTTTCTACAATGAAAGGTGTTGTAGAGGATTTAACTGAAATTATCCTTAATTTGAAACAAGTTCGTTTTAAAAAAGCTGGTGATTCAGGTGAATCTGAAAAAGTCTTTATTGTAGTTAATGGCCAGGATCAATTTCTTGCAGGCGATATAACTAAGTTCTCTAACAATTTCGAAGTCCTTAATCCGGAATTCGTAATTTGTAACATGGAGAAATCAGTTACTTTAGAGGTAGAATTAACTATCAATAAAGGACGTGGTTATGTTCCAGCTGAAGAAAACAAAATTAATGATGCTGTAGTTGGTGTAATCGCAATCGATTCGATCTTTACTCCAATGAAAAATGTAAAATACACGATTGAAAATTACCGTGTTGAGCAAAAAACAGATTATGAAAAATTAATTTTAGATATCTCTACTGACGGATCTATTCATCCTGAAGAAGCATTAAAAGAAGCAGCTAAAATTTTAATTCAGCATTTCATGCTGTTCTCTGATGAGAACTTAGTATTAGAATCTCAGGCTAAAGAAGAAACTAAAGAAGTTGATGAGGAAATTTTACATATGCGTAAAATCCTTAAAACTGAATTAGTTGATCTTGACTTATCAGTTCGTGCGTTAAACTGCCTAAAAGCAGCTGATATCCGTACACTGGCTGATTTAGTTTCTTATGATGTAGCTGATATGTTAAATTCAAAACTTCGGTAAGAAGTCATTAACTGAAATCCAGGAATTAGTAAAATCTAAAAGCTTATCATTCGGTATGAATTTAGGTAAATACAAACTGGACGAAGAATAATTTCAACAGACAAATAACAAATTGTTAATAGCCTGTAATTCCCTCTTTAATTCAGAAGAGACGGTACAGACTAAATAGAAAAAAAATGAGACACGGTAAAAAACACAATCACTTAGGCAGAACTAAGTCGCATCGTAAAGCGATGTTGGCTAACATGGCCTCATCATTGATCAAACACAAAAGAATCTCTACTACTTTAGCAAAAGCAAAAGCTTTGCGTATGTATGTTGAGCCTCTGATCACTAAATCTAAAAACGATACTACTCACTCTCGTCGTACAGTTTTTAGTTATTTACAGGACAAAGATTCAGTTACTGAATTGTTCCGTGATGTAGCTGCAAAAGTTGCTAACCGTCCAGGTGGTTATACCAGAATTATCAAATTAAACAATCGTTTAGGTGATAACGCTGAGATGGCATTCATCGAACTTGTTGATTACAACGAAGTTTACGGTAAAGAAGTTGCTACTGAAGAGAAGAAAACAACTCGTCGTGGTAGAAGTAAAGCTACTACTAAGAAAGCTGATGCTACTGACGCTCCTGCTAAAGCAGAAACTGCAGTTGAAACTGAAGCTGTTGTTGACGCTCCTGCAGCTGAAGAAACAAAAGAAGATAAAGGAGAATAATATTCTTCCTCATCAAAATACAGATAGCCCTGTTCTTAATTGGACAGGGCTTTTCTTATATATATAACGATCGTAAATTATGTCCAATCAATCTCTCCTTCAGGAATTCCAGAATCAGTTAGCAGATAGTATCCCGTCTAATGTATTTGTAAAAGTTTCCCTTGGTAATTACCAGGGGAATGATAAGGAACTAAAGAATGTATATGTACGCAGGATAAAGATTAAAAAAGTAGAGATGCTTTCTTTTACTTACCGGAACAAAACCAGAGACATCGTCAAGAATTTTTCAATCGCAGATGGTCTGACCAGAATTGGTCATTTTATCAGCAATGATTTTAGAATCTGTACTTTTTTCAGCACGGAGAAAGAAGTGATTGTTGAACATGATAAAAAAGGAGTAATTACTGTTAGAGAAAGACTAATCAAAACTGAAGTTCCGGTTACGCTCTCTCATGATAAAGAGAAGAAAAGATTGATTCAGCCTGCTGGTAAAAAACTTATTTGCAGGATTTAAAAGTTACTGACGATAACGGTATTGTTTATAAAAATGCACAGGATAAGTATAAACAAATTAATCAGTATATCGCTTTATTGGACCCGTTAATTAGAACTTTGCCTGTTAAGGGAATAAAAAACGTTGTAGATATGGGCTCGGGTAAAGGTTACCTTACTTTCGCTTTATATGATTACCTGGTTAATGTATTAAAGATAGAAGCGAAGGTTACTGGTGTTGAATACCGTCAGGATCTGGTCGATTTGTGTAATAAAATAGCTTCGGGGTCAAACTTTACCGGACTTGATTTTGTTCAGGGTACTATAGAAGATTATAAATCAGAAAATATTAATTTATTAATTGCTTTACATGCCTGCGATACGGCTACAGATGATGCGATTTATAAGGGAATTGCAGGTAATGCAGAACTTATTGTTGTTGCACCTTGCTGTCATAAGCAAATCAGAAGACAGATGGAAAAAGGGAAGGCTAGTAATGAACTTGATTTCCTGACTAAATATGGTATCTTTTTAGAGCGTCAGGCGGAAATGGTGACTGATGGAATCAGAGCGCTGATACTAGAATATTTTGGGTACAGGACGAAGGTATTTGAATTTATTTCAGATGCACATACACCGAAAAATGTACTGGTTGTTGGAGTGAAAACCAAAGAGCAATTGGTAGATAAAGAGGAGATCCTGAAGAAAATTAAAAGGACGAAAGAATATTTTGGCATTGAGTATCATCATCTTGAATCGTTAGTCAAGATTTGATGTATTTACAGCCATGAAAAATGTCAATTATGACAACCTGTCAGAATTGTAAAAGGTTTTTATTTACATTTTAACCAAAACATAAAAACCAGTGCCTGTTTAACTGACAAATGCCAATTGGCACATTGCTTGTTAAATAGAATTAGGAAATAAGAATTCATAACATAAACAAAGATAAAATAGCATGTCAAAAATTATTGGTATAGACTTAGGAACAACAAACTCTTGCGTAGCCGTAATGGAAGGTAACGAACCTGTAGTTATAGCCAACAGTGAGGGGAAACGTACAACGCCATCCATTGTTGCATTTGCAGAAAATGGTGAGCGTAAAGTAGGTGATTCTGCAAAACGCCAGGCAATCACTAACCCAACAAAAACAATTTATTCAATTAAGCGTTTCATGGGCAGCAGCTTTGCTGAGGTTGCTAAAGAAACTGGTCGCGTACCTTACAAAGTTGTTAAGGGTGACAACAATACTCCACGTGTTGAAATTGATGATCGTAAATACACTCCACAGGAAATTTCTGCAATGATCTTGCAAAAAATGAAAAAAACTGCGGAAGACTTTTTAGGTCATGAAGTAACAGAAGCAGTTATTACTGTTCCTGCTTATTTCAACGATGCTCAACGTCAGGCTACGAAAGAAGCTGGTGAAATCGCTGGTTTAACAGTTAAACGTATCATCAATGAGCCAACTGCAGCTGCATTAGCTTATGGTTTGGATAAAGCACATAAAGACATGAAAATTGTTGTGTTTGACTGTGGTGGTGGTACTCATGACGTTTCTGTATTAGAATTAGGTGATGGTGTATTTGAAGTAAAATCAACTGACGGTGATACTCACTTAGGTGGTGATGACTTTGACCACATTATCATTGACTGGTTAGCTGCTGAATTCAAAACTGAAAATGGTATGGACCTTAACCAGGATCCAATGGCATTGCAACGTTTGAAAGAAGCTGCTGAAAAAGCTAAAATTGAGCTTTCAAGCACTACTTCTACGAAATCAACTTGCCATATATCACTGCTGATGCAAGCGGACCAAAACACTTAGTTAGAACTTTAAGCCGTGCTAAATTTGAGCAATTGGCTGCTGACCTGATCAAACGTACTATCGAGCCTTGTAAATCTGCATTGAAAAATGCTGGTTTAAAAACTTCTGATATTGATGAGATCATTTTAGTAGGTGGTTCTACTCGTATTCCTGCTATTCAGGACGCAGTAAAAGCATTCTTCGGTAAAGAACCATCTAAAGGTGTAAACCCTGATGAGGTTGTAGCTATAGGTGCTGCAATTCAAGGTGGTGTTTTAACTGGTGAGGTTAAAGATGTATTGTTATTAGATGTAACTCCTCTTTCTTTAGGTATTGAGACTATGGGTGGTGTAATGACTAAACTGATTGAAGCTAACACAACTATCCCTTCTAAAAAAGCAGAGACTTTCTCTACAGCTGCAGATAACCAGCCTTCGGTAGAAATCCACATCTTACAAGGTGAGCGCGTAATGGCTGCTCAGAACCGTACGATTGGTCGTTTTATCTTAGACGGTATACCTCCATCTCCACGTGGTGTTCCTCAGGTTGAAGTTGCTTTCGACATTGATGCTAACGGTATCTTGCACGTAAGTGCAAAAGATAAAGCTACTGGTAAAGAGCAAAAAATTCGTATTGAAGCTTCTTCTGGTTTAACTGAAGAAGAAATCAAAAGAATGAGAGAAGAAGCTGAGCAAAATGCTGATGCTGATAAAATTGCTAAAGAAGAAGCTGATAAAATCAACAGTGCTGATGCATTAATCTTCTCTACTGAGAAACAATTGAAAGAATTTGGTGATAAAATCTCTGCTGATAAGAAAGCTCCGATTGAAGCTGGATTAGCGAAATTACAAGCAGCACACGCAGCAAGAAGTTTTGCTGATATTGATGCAGCTCAGGAAGAATTACAAGCAGCATGGAATGAAGCATCTGAAGAGATGTACAAAGCTGGTCAGGATGGCGGCGCACCTGCTGCTGAAGGTGGTGCTCAATCTAACGGTCAAACAGCTGATGCTGCTGACAACGTTACTGATGTAGACTTCGAAGAAGTAAAAGACGATAAGAAATAATCAAATCGTATAGAACAAAAAAAAGAGGGTAACTGTAAAGTTATCCTCTTTTTTTATGGCTTTTATTTTGCCGTTATCAAAGGCTGCTTAATTATTAAACAGCCTTTGGTTTTAGTTCCACAAGTTTTCCGGATAAACACCGTCTTTGATCAATTGATCAATACATGCTTGTACGATAGGTTTATCTTCTTTATAAGTTACTCCAAACCATTTGCTGTCTGTAGGTACTACTTTGAAATCTGCTGTTTCTGAACTTAGTAGACTATCAGCTACCAGGGGAATGAAAAATTCTGCTTTCGGATTATCTTTATTTGCATGGGCGAAGTCTCTGAAAAGTTCTTCAGAAATCTTGAACATCTCTGGTGTGAAACCCCAGAAATTCATCGATACACGAGTATCTAATGATAAAGGATATTGTTTTTCGTCTTCTTCGTATATGATAGCTTCACCATCACGCAATACTTTTGTACGCTCTATTACTTCTTCCAGGTAGCCGTCTGCACTGACTTTACATACACCACGTGATACAGAACCATAATCGGATAAAGTCTTACCTATTTCGTAGCCAATCATAGAGTAATTGCTGCCACTAACCTCGGTTGTTAAAAACTTAACCATTTTCTCATAAGCGTCCAGACCATAAAAATCATCTGCGTTAATTACGCAGAATGGCTCTTTTATCGCATGTCTTGCTGCAAGTACAGCATGTGCTGTTCCCCATGGTTTACTTCTTTCGATTTCAATATCAATTCCGTACTGCTTAAGGTCGAAATTCTGAAATACATAGTCTGTTTCGATTTTCCCTGCAAGTTTTGCATCGAAGATCGCTTTGAAATTTTCTACGTACTCTTCTTTGATAATGAACACTACTTTCCCAAAGCCGGCTTTGATAGCATCATAGATAGAATAGTCGATTATAGTCTCGTCATTCGGACCAAAACCATCAATTTGTTTCATGCTGCCATAGCGACTTGCCATACCGGCTGCGAGTATTAATAAGGTAGGTTTCATTGATTTTTATTTTTTTTAGTTCAAGGCATTTTGATTAATCGTCTGCCATAAAAAAGCGTGTCTGAAAGATCATACACGCTTAATATTCTGTGAATATAAGATCTTATTTATTGTATTTAAAATCGTGGTCTTTTTTTATGTTCAGCAAAGAATGATAGATCAGGCTAATTACATTATCTACGTCTTCTTTATGGATCATTTCAACTGTTGTATGCATATAACGCAAAGGCAGTGAAATTAGTGCTGAAGGCACTCCACCGTTTGAATAAGCGAAAGCATCAGTGTCAGTTCCTGTTGAACGTGATGAAGCCTGGCGCTGGAAAGGAATATCATTTTTCTCAGCAGTTTCGATCAGTAATTTATTCAGGTTTGTTTGTACAGCTGGTGCATAAAAAACAACTGGTCCTTTACCGCAGGCTAAATCTCCCTGTGTGATTTTATTAATCATTGGTGTGGATGTATCATGGGTTACATCGGTAACAATAGCTACATGAGGTTTAATGCGGTGTGCGATCATTTCAGCGCCTCTTAAACCTATTTCTTCCTGTACAGAGTTTACAATATATAAAGCAAATGGTAATTTCTGTTTGTTTTCTTTAAGTAAACGTGCTACTTCTGCAATCATAAACCCGCCTGCACGGTTATCCAAAGCACGTCCTACGTAGTAGCGATCGTTTAAAACCATAAATTCATCTTCATAGGTAATTACACAACCTACATGAACACCTAATGCTTCAACCTCTTCTTTAGTTGTACAACCGCAATCCAGGAAAATATTCTTTAAGGCAGGAGCTTCTTCTTTTTCGCCTGCGCCGCGTGTGTGGATTGCAGGCCAGCCGAATACAGCTTTTACCAGTCCTTTGTCAGTATGAATATTGACGCGCTTAGAAGGTGCAATCTGGTGATCTGAACCGCCATTTCTGATTACATAAATTAAACCATCACTGGTGATATAGTTTACAAACCATGAAATTTCATCAGCATGTGCTTCGATAACAACTCTATATTCTGCTTTTGGGTTGATAATGCCTACTGCCGTTCCATAGTTATCGATAAAACTTTCATCGATATAAGGTTTTAAATAATCTAACCAAAGTTTCTGGCCAGGGTATTCAAATCCTGTTGGGGATGGATTATTGATATATTCTTCAAAAAACTGGAGTGATTTCTTAGTTACAACAGATACATGTTTCTGCTTCTCGTCTTTCTTTTTAGCCATCTTTATATTTTTATGATAAACAAATATATAAAGATGGCTTTAAGCATCAAGTCTATTGTTGATATCTAACCGCATAATGACAGAATATGGAGCGGTTTTTTATTATAAAGGAATGTTTCCGTGTTTTTTGCGTGGATTATTGACTACTTTATTTTCCAACATCTTAAATGCTCTGATTAATTTGGCACGTGTGTCTGCTGGTTCAATGACTTCGTCTATGAATCCACGCTCTGCTGCACGGTATGGATTTGCGAAAATTTCCGCGTACATTTTTTCTTTTTCCAATAGCTTTGCAGCAGGATCAGCAGCAGTAGTTATTTCTTTTTTAAAGATAATTTCAGCAGCACCTTTAGCACCCATTACAGCAATTTCTGCCGTCGGCCATGCATAATTCATATCTGCGCCTATATGTTTAGAGTTCATTACATCGTATGCTCCTCCATATGCTTTTCTTATAATTACCGTGATTCTTGGTACTGTGGCCTCACTGAATGCATAAAGTAGTTTTGCACCATTTTTGATAATACCATTCCATTCCTGATCTGTTCCGGGAAGGAATCCAGGTACATCTTCGAGTACTAATAATGGAATGTTAAAACAATCACAGAACCTGACAAAACGGGCTGCTTTAATAGAAGCATTATTGTCTAATACTCCTGCAAGATAAGCGGGCTGATTAGCTACAATTCCAACACTTCTTCCTGCCAGACGGGCGAAACCTACTACTATATTTTCAGCAAAATCTTTATGTACTTCTAAAAAGCTGTCCTGATCACTTAACTGATCAATAACACCTCTAACATCATAAGGCTGATTTGCGTTTTCGGGTATAATTTTATTTAAAGAAGCTCTGGATTCATCCTGATCTTGTTTGTAAGCTAAGATGGCCGGTGTTTCTTCACAATTCTGAGGCATATAACTCAGTAATTGTTTGATGTGATTGATGGCATCAAGCTCATTTACGCAAGAAAAATGGGTTACGCCTGATTTTGTAGCATGTGTGCTTGCTCCGCCTAGTTCTTCGGAGCTTACTTCTTCGTGTGTAACTGTTTTAACGACGTTAGGGCCGGTTACAAACATATAGGAAGTGTTTTCTACCATCAGTGTGAAATCAGTGATTGCCGGGGAGTAAACTGCACCGCCAGCACAAGGTCCCATGATTGCAGAAAGTTGTGGGATAACCCCGGATGCCTGAACATTCCGGTAAAAGATATCGGCATATCCACCTAATGATACGACGCCTTCTTGTATACGGGCACCGCCACTATCATTTAATCCTATTAATGGAGCGCCGGTTTTTAAGGCCATTTCCATGATCTTACATATTTTTTCGGCGTGGGTTTCAGAAAGGGAACCTCCAAATATGGTAAAGTCCTGAGAGAAAATGTAAACGAGGCGGCCGTTAATGTTTCCATAACCGGTCACTACACCATCACCCAGATACTTTTCAGTCTCCATACCGAAGTCTGTACTTCTGTGGGTGACAAACATCCCTATTTCTTCAAAAGTTCCTTCGTCCATTAAAAAATGGATACGTTCTCTGGCGGTTAACTTACCTTTTTTATGCTGACTATCTATTCTTTGCGGACCACCGCCTGCATGTGCCTGTTCTATTTTATCCTGTAGTAACTTTATCTTATTATCCATGGAATTAAACTCAGTTTTTATAAATGTATAAAAGAACCTGTTTAAAGTTTATAAATTAAGAGATAAATTTTAAATATAGATTACCAGCGGTATTGTAAACGTGTGGTAAAGACATCGTCCCTGATATCTTTATTATAATCCGTTAACTGAGTAGGGGAGTTGATTACCCGTTCATTATAGACGGTAAGTTTTAGTCTTGAACTAAACAGATAAGTCATACCATATCCAAGAGTCCTGAATTTAATATCACCTGCAGTTGTATTGTTATTTAGCAGTCCGATTTGACTTTCATTAATGTTCCGGTTAGGGTCATAAACATCGTACGCAAGCAAAGCACTAAACTTACTTTTAAGAATTTGCTGGGTTAACCAGATATAATAGCCTGAAAAATTCCGGAGATAAAGATCTGTAGCGGGTTGGGTTGAAAAACTTTGACTGGCAAGCGTACCACTAACTGTACTTGATGACGCCACTCCTGGTTGTGTTCCGGCAACATATTCCGCTTTTAAATTAGTTGTTCCGAATGTATTGTCATTGGATCTGGACATTTCCGCCGTAGTAATTTCTTTTCAGATTAGAGCCTTTTATTAACGGGTCAGTGTTTTTTGTGAACCCATTTCCGTTATCTGAATAATAAGTCTCTGTATTACTCCTAACCGAACCCTTGTAAATTGAGCCTCCAAAACCGATATGGAGCTTCTTATTGGCGAGACTGTCAAACTTAAATGAGAGGTTACCTATAACATCTTTTTTTGAATCATAATCTCTGGCAAAAAGCCCGCTTCCGTTGACAACTGCGACATCTATGTTAAGGAAATGAAGTTCTTTGATAGGCTGGTAGGATAACATTGCACCAATATCACGCTCACGAGGCATAATTGTTTGAAATACTCTTGAACGTTCGGGGAAATCTCTGTAGCCTGAAGAGTACACAATTGAATAACCGAAAGGTCTGTTGAAAAGACCGGCAGTTAATTGGAACCTTTTGTTGTCAGGTTGATGAAGCTGTATAAAAGCGTCCATTAACTGTACGCCATTCTGAGTAGCATCAATCTGAAAGACAATGCTGGAATATTTATCTACCCGGTCAATTTTAAGACGACCCCTCCGGATCATGAAACGGTTATCAGAGTTTTCAGCAAAGTCTCCTCCGGAAAAAGATGAAATTCCTGGTGATTGTGCCATTTGAAACTGCGTTTGAAGATAACCTGTAATCTTAATATCATGGATGTCATAAGAAGACGGGGCATTATTACTCTGACTGAAGACTAACAGCGGGTAGAATAACACCAGGGTTAGCAGACTTTTTCTCATAGGTATTCTTAAGGTTTAGAACTGCGAAAGTACAGTTATTGCTAAATTAATACACCATGTAATTCCTGATTTTGAAGATCGGGCCTGCTACCTGAAAACTTAATTACATTTTTTTTACATATTTTTTTTTTGATAAAAAGTACTTCTTGGTATTACATTTGGGAAGTGAAAAAAGCTTGAATACCATAGAATGTTCCTTTATAAGTATCGATTACATATTGTTATTTTATAGCCTTTATAGGCATCTTCACCATGAAGATGATTATTTCTGCTGCGCCAGTATTTGTCGGTCATATGGATAAGAATACAATTAAAAGTGTTATTCTCCAGTTAGAACAGGAACATAGCTCTGATTGTGATTCAGGAAAGTCTTTACTTAAATTTATCGATTATAAACCGATTGATTTTCATAACACCTATACTTATGTCCCATTATTGGTAGATTTCGGAATCAGGAACTGTTATATTGATCACTTTAAACGGTATGTAAATCCTTATCATCCTTCCGTTCCCACTCCTCCACCTAACCTTAGTTAATTTATATAGATTATAATGGCTAAACCTATTGGTTTGACCACAATTAAATAATTATAAGTAATAATTAGCAGGAATGTTATGCAGAATGGAAACTCAATCTCCTCAAAGGTTGGATTGAAGAAATATATCTTAAAAAAGAATTTAAAGCGCGATTTGCCGGCTAGTATTGTCGTGTTCTTAGTGGCCTGCCCTGCCTTTGTGCCTGGGTATTGCCCTGGCTTCGGGCGCACCGCTGTTTGCCGGTCTTGTTACTGGTATTGTCGGTGGAATAGTTGTGTCCAGTATTAGTGGTTCTCAGTTAAGTGTAAGTGGTCCGGCTGCTGGTTTAACTGTTATTGTATTAGGCGCTATAGCTCACCTGGGTAGTTACCAGGCATTTTTACTGGCGGTTATGCTGGCAGGATTGATGCAGGTGGTTCTCGGACTGATTAAGGCGGGTACAATTGGTAATTATTTTCCTTCGAGTGTAATTGAAGGGATGCTTGCTGCTATTGGATTGATATTGATAATGAAGCAATTGCCCCATGCGCTAGGCGTTGATACTGATTTTCTGGATGAAAACTTAAGTAATGGTCATATGTTCGATGTAATGGTGCAGGCGTTAAAAATGCTCAATCCGGCTGCGATGATCATTGCTGTGCTTTCCATTGCCATTCTGGTTTTTTGGCCAAAATTCAAAAAACTGAGTGTGTAGTACCAGCTCCTTTACTGGTTGTTATACTGGGAATAGGATTAACACTGTTTTTTTTCAGCAGACACAATTTGCATTAAGAGCTGAGCAGATGGTTAATATTCCTGTGGTAACCGGATGGACGGAATTTTCCGGTCTGTTTACTATGCCCGATTTTTCAGCGATTAAGAATAGAGAAGTATGGACAATTGCCTTAACCATAGCCGTTGTGGCAAGTTTAGAAACCTTATTAAGTATTGAAGCTATAGATAAGATTGATCCTGTAAAGAGAGTTTCACCAACCAACAGAGAGTTGATTGCACAAGGAATTGGAAATATGACAAGTGGTTTGCTTGGCGGGTTACCTATGACTTCTGTAATTGTAAGAAGTTCTGCAAACGTAAATGCTGGAGGAAAAACAAAAATGTCAGCCATTTTACATGGTAGCTGGCTTTTATTATCTTTTCTTTTTATACCAGGACTGATCAATATGATCCCACTTGCCTGTCTGGCAGCAATTCTGTTAGTTACTGGTTATAAACTGACAAGAATCAGCTTATTCAAACATATGTACCATAAAGGCTGGGACCAGTTTGTTCCATTCTTTATTACTGTAGTTGCCGTTTTATTGACAGACTTATTAAAAGGTGTGGCAGTTGGTATGTTGTTATCAGTGTTTTATCTGCTGCGTACCAACATGCGTAATCCTTTCTTTTATAAAATTCAGGAGGAAGGAAATAAGAAAAATCTGAGAATTAAATTGTCGGAAGAAGTTTCATTTCTGAACAAGGCAGCAATACAGGTTGTATTGACAAAGATTCCTCAGGAAACAAATGTAATTATTGATGGAAGCAACTCCAGGTACATTCATCCTGATGTTTTGGAGACCATTTTCAATTTCAAGCATAATGCTTATACAAAGGGGATTATAGTTACCTTAGTAGACATAAAGGAGCATTATATAGTACCAAAGATAACAGACAAAATTATTGAAGATATTCATAAAATATAAAATATTATTGCGCAAAATTAGAATCTCACAATCACAATATAACTTACGAAGGATTATTACAAGGTAATAAGGACTGGGTAGCAAAAACTTTAGCTGAAGATCCTGCTTTTTTTGACCGATTATCTGCTGGACAGAAACCACCAATTTTATGGATTGGCTGTTCAGATAGCAGGGTGCCGGCTAACCAGATTACCAATACCAATCCTGGTGATATCTTTGTTCACCGCAACATTGCAAATGTTGTTGTACACACTGATATGAATATGTTAAGTGTACTGGATTATGCAGTAAACGTACTGGAAGTAGAACATGTTATCGTTTGCGGACACTACGGATGTGGTGGTGTTGCCGCGGCATTGAGCAACAAGCAATTCGGAATTATTGATAACTGGTTAAGAAATATAAAAGATACTTATCGTTTACATTATCATGAACTGGATAGGATATCAGACGATAAAAAACGTACAGACAGACTGGTTGAGCTTAATGTTATAGAGGGTGTATTTACTTACTAAAAACATCTATCGTTCAAAACAGATGGGCGAACGGTAAAAAATTGGGTATTCATGGCTGGGTTTATAGTCTGGAAACAGGATTGATCAAAGATCTGGGAGTAACAACAGAATCTAATGATCATATTTCTGCAGTGTTTAAAGTAGATGGTCTATCTAAACCTAAAGTTGAAGCTCCAGCTAAAACATCAGCTGATCAGAAATAATTTAGTACAATTATAATGTTATAAAAAAGCCGGTATTAACCGGCTTTTTTTTATGTTTTGATTATCCCATAAATGGGTAACGGTAATCCTTAGGCGGATCGAATGTTTCTTTGATTGTACGTGGAGAAGCCCAGCGTAATAAATTAATCATTGAACCAGCCTTATCGTTGGTACCTGAACCTCTGGCACCGCCAAATGGTTGTTGACCAACAACAGCACCAGTACATTTATCATTGATATAGAAGTTACCAGCTGCATTACGTAAAGCATAAGATGCTTTTTTTTTCGATAGCATAAACGGTCCTGTGCGATAACAGCACCAGTTAAAGCATATGGAGAAGTTGTGTCAATAATTTCTAAGACTTGATCAAAATCTGCATCATCATATACATATACACTTAAAACAGGTCCGAATAATTCTTCACACATGGTTGTGTATTTAGGGTCATCAACTACTAAAACTGTTGGTTCTATAAAGTAACCTTTAGATTTATCATAGTTTCCACCTGCAATGATTTCTACTCCTTTGTCAGCTTTTGCCTGATCAATATATTTAGCCAGTTTAGTGAAAGAACGATCATCAATTACAGCATTGATGAAGTTACTGAAATCTTCAGTTCCACCCATTTTGAAGGTAGCAAGATCGCGCAACATCAATTCTTTAATCTTTGGCCATAAGCTTTTCGCAATGTAAGTTCTTGAAGCAGCAGAACATTTTTGTCCCTGGTATTCAAAAGCACCACGTAAAATAGCTGTACTTGAAACCTCAGCATCAGCAGAACCATGGATCAGGATAAAGTCTTTACCACCAGTTTCGCCTACAATACGAGGATATGTTTTGTATTTATGGATATTTGTACCTATCGTTTTCCAGATGTTCTGGAATACAGCTGTAGAACCAGTAAAATGGATACCAGCAAAATCAGGACTGTTGAAGATAACTTCTCCAGCTTCAGGGCCGTCTACATAAACAAGGTTAATAACTCCATCAGGTAAACCAGCTTCTCTGAAAATCTCCATCAATAAATTAGCTGCATAAACTTGTGTATCCGCAGGTTTCCAAACTACAACGTTACCCATTAATGCTGCTGATGTTGGCAGGTTTGCCGCAATAGCGGTGAAATTGAAAGGAGTCAAAGCGAAAACAAAACCTTCTAACGGACGTTGTTCAACTCTATTCCAAACACCTTTAGGTGAAACTGGAGGTTGTTGTTTATAAATGTCAGCCATATAACTTACGTTGAAACGTAAGAAATCTATCAGCTCACAAGCTGCATCAATTTCTGCCTGGTAAGTAAGCATTTTTTTTGATTGACCAAGCATTGTTGCTGCGTTTAATTTATAACGATACGGGCCTGAAATTAACTCAGCGATCTTTAAAAATATAGCTGCACGTTGTTCCCATGGTAAGTTTTCCCATTGAGGTTTTGCCGCTAATGCCGCGTCAATTGCCTGTTGTACATGAGTTTTATCACCTATGCTATATTGTGCTAAAACGTGTTGGTGATCGTGCGGTGGAGTAACAGTCCCTTTTTTATCAGTATGGACTGCTTTGCCACCGATATACATTGGGATGTCACCTTTTTTTGAACGTGCTTCAGCTAAAGCAGCTTTCAATAATTCACGTTCTTTACTTCCTGGTGCATAACCTAAAATAGGTTCGTTCTCAGGTGTTGGTACGTTAAAAAATCCTTTGAGCATGATATAATATTGTTGTTTGCACAAAGATAGTTTTTTATTTTATTGCCTGTCAATCCATTCTACTATATGATATTCTTCTAACAGACAATAGAGCGGCAAAATAATTCTTATTTTTGAGGAGCTGTTTAAATTTAGCTGCTGAATCTATACAGCTTCCATAACATGATAAAATACGTCCGGTTACTATTACTGCCCTTTTCTGTGCTCTACGGTATAGTAGTTATTCTTAGAAATAAACTCTATGACTGGGGGTATTTCAAATCCACAAGATTTGAAATACCAGTAATCTGTGTAGGTAACCTGGTTGTAGGCGGCTCTGGGAAAAGTCCGGTAACTGAATATCTTGTGCATTTGCTCGCTGATTATAAAATTGCAATTTTAAGCAGAGGATACGGGCGGGAAACTAAAGGGTTTTTATATGCAGACCAGACTTCTACGGCAAAGTCAATAGGGGATGAACCTTTGCAGTTCTATCATAAATTTCCACAAGTAACAGTTGCAGTTTGTGAGGATCGGGTAAAGGGCATAACGCGGTTAAAAGACACGCATGACCTGATTATACTAGATGATGCTTTTCAGCATAGAAGATTAAATCCTGGATTTAGTATTCTTCTTTTTGAATTTCAGAAATTATTAGAAGGACAGTTTCTATTACCAGCGGGGAATATGAGAGAACCTTTTTGGGGTTATAAGAGGGCAGATATCTTATTAATTACTAAGTCACCTCAGGAGATTAGTGTTCAGCAAAAAGAGCAATGCGCTGTGCATTTTAGTAAATCAGCAGTGGCGGATAAACTTTTTTTTTTCTCTTCTATACTGTATAAGAACCTGCAAAGTCTTTTTACAGCGGAGCTATTAAGTGTTGATGTCCTGAAACATAAAAAAGTTTTTTTACTAACAGGAATTGCCAATCCAAAACCTTTATTTGAGTATCTGTCGCCGTTTTCTATGGCCATTGAACATCACGATTATCCGGACCACCATTCATACAGTTCGGGAAATTTGAGTAAATTGGTAAAAGCCTTTATTCAGGATCCGGCTAAAGAAAAAAATTATTATTACAACAGAAAAGGATGCGCAGCGTTTATTTGATGTTACAATCAAAGAATTACTGTTAAATTTGCCTGTATTTTACTTGCCTATCAATATAAAAATATTGAGGCGGACTATAAAAAAAAAATTGATCAAAAGATACTAAAATATGTTTCAGACACTACACGAGACCGTTGAATATATAAAACTAAAATGTAATAATTTCCAACCGGAAATTGGAATAGTGCTTGGAACCGGATTAGGCGGCCTTGTGAATGAAATCGAAGTAGAATTCAGTCTGATGTATTCTAATATTCCCAATTTCCCGATTTCCACTTTGGAGTTCCATTCCGGAAAACTGATTTTTGGGAAGCTGAATGGTAAAAATGTAGTAGCCATGCAAGGTAGGTTACATTATTACGAAGGATATTCTATGCAGCAGATTACTTTTCCGATAAGGGTAATGAAGGCGCTGGGAATTCAGCATTTGTTTATCTCTAACGCTGCAGGTTCTTTAAATTCTGATTTTAAGAAAGGTGATTTGATGATTATCAATGATCATATCAATTTGCAGCCTGAAAGTCCGTTGCGTGGAAGAAATGATGCTGATATGGGCCCAAGATTCCCTGATATGAGTCAGCCTTATCAAAAAGACTTTATTAAACGTGCACTGGAGATTGCTAAAGAAGAAAAAATAACCTGTCATCAGGGTGTTTATGTTTCTGTGACTGGCCCTAACCTGGAAACAAAAGCAGAGTATAATTATTTGCGCATTATCGGTGGAGACGCAGTAGGAATGAGTACCGTTCCGGAAGTTATTGTTGCTAACCACATGAGTATTCCTGTTTTTGCGATTTCGGTATTGACTGATGAAGGTTTTACAGATGTTTTAGCTCCGGTAAGCCTGGAAGAAATACTGGCAACAGCAAGAACTGCTGAGCCTAAAATGACAAAAATATTAAGCCAGTTAATTCTTTCTTTATAATGCGTAAAACCATTGTTTTATTTCTTTTAAGCTGTCTCTTTTTCGGGGCGAAGCAAACTATTGCCCAGGATTTGAAGACTTCCGTGAATCAGAAGAATAAAGAATTGGATTCCTTAAGAAGTAAGCTGGAAAATAGTAAAGACTCTGTTATTTTTACCTCCAGGTTTGTTCGTTATACAACACTTAAACTGACTAAAGATAGTATTCAGACATTAGGCCTTGACACGAGTTTAAAAGGAATGCAGAATTTTAATCCGATTATACAGCCAGGAAGACCTACTATTAATACGGGGAATATTGGACTTGCTGCCAAAGATTTATTATTTGAACCTTCAAAAACTATAGGTTTTGATCCCGGGTTTCATTCTCTGGACTGGTACGCCATTGGAAACGATGATATTAAATATTACAAGGCAAGGACGCCATTTAGTAATCTTTACTATGCAGGACAATACAGCGGTGATATAGAGCAGATTTTTAGAGTAACACATTCCCAGAATATCAAGAAAAATTTTAATGTTGGGGCAAGTTATAACCGGATTGGTGCTAACGGATTTTATCAAAGGCAAAGGGGGGATGTGCTGAATGGTACATTTTTTAGCTGGTATACTTCACCAAACAAGAGGTATTCACTTTATGCCAATGCTATTTTTAATACGCTGAAGGCTTATGAAAACGGATCAATTACAAATGATAATATCTACGGAGACAATCAGCTGTCTATAGACAGGATGTCTCAGAGTGTACGGTTATCTGCTACAAGACAGATTTACAGAAAGAATACGTTTTTCCTGAAACAAACTTATTTTGTGGGTCGTATTGATACGCTGGATCAGGAAATCAAAAAAAAAATCTTACCTACTAATAAAATCTCCTATACTATAAAATACGATAAGGATTCTTATGCTTTTCAAAAGAACGAATTGGATGATCATACTGTTCTGCCTTCCGGTATGCGTGACCTTAATTATACAAATGACAGTACTTCGGTAAAACACATTCAAAACGAGTTTATTTATAGTTTTTTTCTTCGTGGAAAATCCAGTTCTGTAATCAAAAATGAATTAAAGATTGATGCAGGGATACGCCATTTTTTTTATAACTATTCACAAATGGTTGGTGTGCTGCCCAGAACTAATACAGTTAGCAACACTGATGATAGAGGTGTAGTGACTACTACCACGACTATCGTTGATGACAAGTATTATTCTAATTATACCAAATCATTTCAAAACGTTACGCTGTTAGGATCTGCAGGATATAGATTCAGTAACCGGATAGATCTTAATTTTGATGTACAGCAGATATTTCAGGGTAGGCAGGCGGGTGATTTTATGTATGAAGCTAAAAGTAATGTGCTGGTTAGTAATAACCTGGGCAGGATAGTTTTAGGAGCTTATATTCAGAATAAATCACCAGAGGAGATTTATGATACGCATTACGGGAACCATTTTGGATGGACAAATGCGGTTTCAGACCCCAAATATGTCGAGTATAGAAATGGACTCCCTGCTCCAACCGCTACTACACCTGCTGTTGATCCTAATATATTTATCATTGAGCCGTTTAACAGGACAAAAACTGTTAACTTATCCTTTAAATATATCAATGAGAGACAGGGGCTGGAGGCAAAAGCAGAGTATTCTATGATCAATGGTTATTTATATTTTTTGCAGGGAAATACGACTGTTGATTCGCTTACTATTAAACCAATGCAGGAGACAGGAAGTATTAGTGTATTAAAGCTGACTTTAGGAAAGAAATTTACTTACGGCAGGTTTAATCTGGATAGTTATATTGTTTATCAAAAGACAAGCAGACAGGATATTATGCCAATGCCTGATTTTTATACTTTTAATAGCTTGTATATGAAGGCAACTGTTTTTAAAGTATTAAAAACAGAATTTGGATTTGATGTGAGATACAATTCAAAATATGTGAATTACTCTTATTCGCCAGCGGTTAGCCAGTTTTATATTCGCCAGTCGCAGCCAGACGCGGCCAATGCTTATGTGCCTGTGAAATTTAGTACCTATCCAATTGTAGACCTCTGGGTAAGGGCAAGTTTAAGAAAGGCAAATATCTTCCTTATATGAATATGTTAACCAGGGCCTCCAGTCTAAAGGGTATTATACAGTTAACAGGTATCCAATGCCGGACAAATTATTCAAGATAGGGCTGAGCTGGAATTTCTACGACTAGCGATCAGGTCTTCTGATGTTTTTTCTTTGCTGCCGGAAATAATACGTTGTTCAGGATCAGGCGGTATCCTGGTGAATTAGGATGAAGATTTAAGTCAGTGGGTGGATCACCCACTGCATGCTGATAATCCTCAGGATCATGGCCACCATAAAAAGTGAACTGTCCTTTTCCAATGTCACCATGCAGATAACGAACCTCAGCGGCTCCCTTGTTCTCCCCCAGAACAGTAATATTTGGTTTAATCAGACTTTTTCTGAATGCTGTTGTTTGCCCCATAAAACCTTTAATCACACGGTCATGGTTCTGGGTTAACATAGTTGGTACAAGATCTGATTTAGCAGAAAACTCAAATAAGGTAAAATAATCGTTTTGCTGTGTCAGGCTCTGGTTTGTGTGACATCAATATCAGAAAACTCATAATTTGCAGGATTGAGATCCAGTTTAAAATCCTTAAAAGCAAGCGTCTTCTTAAAATCGAGTTTTGACTGGGCATTCGGATCTTCTGCATCTCCATCAAACATGCTCGCGCAAATATCTACTCCATCTGCTGATAAGGCGATATCAAAGCTGTCAGTCGCAGAGCACATCGCAAAAAGAAAACCACCGCCGGCACAGAACTCCGTCATTTTCTTAGCCACAGCAAGTTTCATCTCAGATACTTTGCTGAACCCATTTCTTTTTGCTGTTGCTTCCTGTGTTTTAACATCTTCTCTATACCATGTTGCATTTTGGAAAGCACTCCAGAAACGACCATACTGCCCTGTGAAATCTTCATGGTGTAAATGGAGCCAGTCGTAACCGCTTAACTTATCTTTTAATACATCATCATCATAAACAATATCATAAGGTATTTCTGCGTAGGTAAGTACCATGGTCACTGCATCATCCCACCACGGTAATTTGCTTTTTGGTGAATAAACGGCAATTTTGGGAGCTTTTTCGAGTTTGACCATTTCCATGTTTACCTCAGGGTCACTAATCTCATTTAATATGGCAGTAACCTTGCCATCAGCGATAACCTGAAAAGAAACTCCTCTTGTTTTGCATTCATCTTCAACGAGCTTATTGTATTTAATCAGAAAGCTGCCTCCCCGGTAGTTTAGTAACCAGCTTACATCTGCATTTTGTTTAATGCTCCAGTAAGCAATGCCATAAGCCTTAAGGTGATTTTTCTGATCTTCATCCATATTGATCAGAATTGATGAGGCCTTTACGGCCATCGTAAAAATCAGCAACAACAGCAATAAAAAACTCTTTTTCAAAATCATAAGCAGGGCAGATCAGATACGAATCTAAACTTTTAAACATGTTCTAAGGGTGTGACTGAAATTTTTATTACTATTAAACGTTAAAATGAATCATTATATATACATTTATAGGTTGGATGGTTTTTTAAACCTTTAGTTTATCTAGTCATTTCAATTTACTAAATTTGACCATTACAAAAAAGGAATATGAGCAAAGCAATAATAAAAACAGAAAAAGGCGACATGACTGTCGAGTTTTATGACAAGGATGCCCCTAACACAGTTGCAAACTTTAAAAAATTAGCAAATGAAGGGTTTTATGATGGAATCACTTTTCACCGTGTAATTCCTGATTTCGTAGTACAGGCAGGATGCCCAAATTCTAAAGATGCAGCTACGGCTCATTTAGCTGGAACTGGTGGTCCTGGTTACAAAATTGACTGTGAACTTGATGGCGGAAATCAACATCATGAGCGCGGTGTATTATCTATGGCTCATGCAGGTAGAAATACTGGTGGTTCACAATTCTTCATTTGTCACAGCAGATCAAACACTGCACATTTAGATAGAAATCACACTTGCTTTGGTAAAGTGGTTGAAAATGTAGACATTGTTGACGATCTCAAACAAGGAGATAAGATTTTAGGTAGGTATAGAAGTGATAGAAGATTAAGACATGAATTTAAGAGGAATTGTAGCCGTATCTGGCAGACCAGGTTTATTTAAACTTGTTGGACAAAATAAAGCAGGTTACGTACTGGAAGGTTTAGATGCTCAAAAAGTTAAAATTGTAACTAGTATCTCTTCTACTAAACTGGCTTCATTAGAAGATATTACTATCTATGGTGAAGATGAAGATTTAAAGCTGATTGATGTTTTAGCAAATATTGCTGCGTTAAAAGGTGATGTTGCTGATGCTAAAGCTGATGCTTCAGTTTTAAGAGCATTATTTGTTGAGGTTGCACCTACACATGATCAGGAGAAAGTTTATACTTCAGATATGAAGAAAATCATTACCTGGTACCACTTATTAAAGGATCTTCCTTTATTCACTGAAGCTGCTCCTGGAGCTGTTGAAGGTGCTGAAGCGGTTAAAGCAGCGGAAGATAAGAAAGTTAAGGCTACGCCTAAACCTTCAAATGCTAAAGCTCCGGTTAAAACATCTCAGCCAGCTAAGAAAGCTAGCATGACAAGTAAAAAAGGAGTTTAAGAACTCATTTTATTGCATATAAAAAAACCGGATGTTCAACATCCGGTTTTTTTTATACACAAGAATTTCTTGTGTTTGCTAAATATGGTTTACAAATAATAAACGATCAGCAGAAATGCGAGTATTGAGATAATAATAGCAATTGTAAAACCCCAGCGGTTACCGCCACTTCTGCTTCTGAATCTGTATTTTCTTTTAAAATCTCCTGGTTGCATAAAATTCCTTTCTTTTTTAATAGGTTATGATGATGATGCACAAAACGAAATATTCCATAAATAAATTTTATTCATGATGATAAGGTTCTCCCTTTAAAATGCTAAAGGCTCTGTACAATTGTTCCACAAAAAACAGACGAACCATTTGATGAGAAAAAGTCATGTCCGATAAAGATATACTTCCGTTTGCTCTTTTGTATACACTTTCATCAAAGCCATAAGGTCCGCCGCCAATAACAAATATGATATGCTGAACACTGCCGATCATTTGTTTATTTAAATAATTTGCGAACTGAACAGAAGTGTATTTCTTCCCTTTCTCATCCATTAAAATAACCGTATCCAGATTGCTGATTTGTTTTTGGATCAGTTCAGCTTCTTTTGTTTTTTGTTGTGCTTCTGTTAAGTTCTTGGTATTCTTGACATCGGGAATAACAACCAGGCTGAACCCAATATAATGCTTTAACCGGTTAAGATATTTTTCAATGCCCTCGATCAGATATTTGTCTTCAGTTTTTCCAACAACGAGTAAAGTTATTTTCATTCAATATTAATCTGCTAGTTTAGTAATTCCTATATTTAGAAACAGCTTTTGAATAAGTAAGCGGTTTTAATAATTAAGAGGATTCAAAGATATGGTAAAATCTAAAGATAGTATTTTAAAGGACTATCAAAATAATGTTGCGACTCAGGAAATACAAATCAAAGAACTCAATAAAACCCTTAATAACATATCGTTAGCCAGATTAGGTTTGTTTATTATAGAGATACTTTTAGTAAGTATAACTATCTATTTTGGTTATCACTGGCTGATTGGTATACTCATGTGCATCCCTGTGTTATGTTTTATGATCATTGTGAAGCGTCAGACTGCTAAAGAAGATGAACTTAATTACACAGAGAAACTGCTCTTTGTATTTCAGAATGAGGTAAACCTGATTCTTACGGGTAAAAATAAATACAAAGAAGGTAAACACTTTGAAGATGAGTATCACCCGTACTCTTCAGATCTTGATATTTACGGACACTCTTCTCTATACGCGTTTATCAACCGTTCAAACACAGTGAATGGGATGAAGCTGCTGGCTGATAGTTTGAGTAAACCAGCTACTCCTGAGATCATTATGGAACGTCAGGATGCGATAAGCGAGCTGACCAGCCATATCGATCAGACTTTTCATTTCCGGGCAGGACTTCAAAACCATAAACCAGAGCAACTGGAAATTATCAGCTATAAACTGGAACATCAAATGCCAGACCAGCTAAAATTCACGCACAATAGCCTGCTGCGGTTTTATGCAGTTGCCTCACCTTTTATATCCGCCGGAATAATAATTCTGGGTATAGTATATGGTGACTTATATTGGAAAGGTCTGGGATTTTACGCCGTCATCAATGTTGCTTTATGTTTAGCTTTCGGTAAAAAGCTCAATCAGGTACATTCAGGATTTAGTGGAAGTGCAAGTTTGCTCAATGCAATATCGGGCACAGTAAAATGGACAGAGGAATTGAAATGGGAGAGTAAGTATATCAAAGGTTTTTTTACTGAAAGGACTTTAGCAGTACCGTTGAGTGTACAAATCAAAAAACTATCAGGCATTATCAATTCATTTGACGTGCGGTTAAACATGGTTGTTGGAACCTTGTTTAATGTATTCCTTTTATGGGATTTCAGATGTGCAATTCAGCTGGATAAATGGTTTGTTAATTCTTCAGATCAGTTGATCAGGGGCTTATATACTATTAGTCAGTTCGAGGAGCTGATCTCTTTTGCAACATTCAACCATAACGAGCCCAACCTTACTTTTCCGGTAATTGCAGATGCTTTTCATTTCGAAGTAAAAGAATTGGGACATCCGCTGATTGCAGAGAACAAACGGATCGTCAACGATTACAGTTTTGGTGATCAGCCGGCCGTTGATATTGTAACAGGATCAAATATGGCTGGTAAGAGCACGTTTCTGCGTACAGCTGGTATAAATATGGTATTAGCTTTTTCAGGTGCTCCAGTGTGTGCTAAATATATGAAGGTGTCGATTTTTGAAATCCTGACCTATATGAGGATCAAAGATTCACTGAATGATCAGACTTCAACTTTTAAAGCAGAATTGAACAGGTTAAAAATGATCCTTGAGGGAGTGACCAGTTTATCACATCCTTTGGTATTAATTGATGAGATGCTGAGAGGAACAAACAGTAAGGATAAGTACCTGGGATCAAAAGTTTTTTATTCAGCAGATGATCCTTAAAAAAAAAACACCAACGCTATTTGCCACACATGATCTTCAGTTATCAGAAATGATTGAAAAATATTCAGGCCTGGTAAGAAACTATCATTTTGATATTCAACTGGCAGAAGGGGAGATGAATTTTGATTACAAACTCAAAGAAGGAGCATGTAAAACATTTAATGCAGCACTACTGTTGAAAGAGATAGGATTGAGTTTCAACCCTGACGAACTGGACTCGTAATAAGCTGTTGGAAATCTAACCAGCTTATAACTTTACTGTAAACATAACATGAAGTTAACATCAAATTCTCATATTGCCTGTTATAGAACTCAGATATGATTAAAGCATCAGACTTTGGTGATGATTTTTCGTGGGGCGTGGCTACCGCCGCTTTACAGATTGAAGGCGCAGCAGATATGTATGGCAAAGGGCCATCTATATGGGATACCTTTTCCAAAAGATCGGGTAAGATCAAAAAAGGACACAGTCCGGCTATGGCCTGTGATTTTTATCATCGTTATAACGAAGACATTGCACTCGTTAAACTACTTGGGTTCTCCGTATTCAGATTTTCAATCTCCTGGCCAAGGATTCTTCCTTTCGGTAAAGGAATAGTTAACGAAGAGGGTATAAGGTTCTATCATAACGTAATAGATGAGTGTCTTGAACAGGGAATCACCCCTTACATTACATTATATCACTGGGATCTGCCCGAAGCCTTAGAAGAAGAGGGAGGTTGGACAGCATTTAGCATTAATATGGCATTTAATGCTTTTGTTACGCTTTGTGCCCGGACATACGGTGATAAAGTGAAAAACTGGATTGTGCTGAATGAACCTTTTGGTTTTACTTCTCTGGGTTATATGCTTGGTGTACATGCGCCAGGTAAAACCGGGTTAACTAATTTCTTTTCCGCAGTGCATCATACTGCAATCGCCCAGGCTGATGGCGGTCGTATTTTGCGGGCGGAAGTATCAAATGCGAATATTGGAACTACCTACTCCTGTTCCTGTTCAGAGATTATTCCTTATACGCAGAGCGATGCCGATATCCTGGCAGCCTCACGTGTTGATTGCCTGATGAACCGTTTATTTATAGAACCCACATTAGGAATGGGTTATCCCGGTCAGGAATGGGAGGTGATGGAAAAGTTTGCAATTTCACACTCTACCTGGAGACATACCGAGCGGTTAACGTTTGACTTTGATTTCATTGGTTTACAGAACTATTTTCCATTAACTATTAAATACAATGCGTTTATACCTGTGGTACAAGCCTGGGAGGTAAAAGCTAAAAACAGGAAGAAGCCGCATACCGCAATGGGCTGGGAAATTAATGGGGATAGTTTTTTTATAACATTATCAAACAATTCGCTTCTTATCCTAATATCAGGAACCTGGTCATTACGGAAAATGGAGCCGCTTTTCATGATAAGCTGATCGGTGGTGCAGTAGATGATACTGAACGTATAGAATATTTCAGATTATATCTGTTAGCTATATTAAGAGAGCTAAAAAAGAAGGCGTTAATATTACAGGTTATATGGCCTGGACGCTGCTTGATAATTTTGAATGGGCCGAAGGGTTTAATGCCAGGTTTGGCTTAATACATAACGATTTCAAAACTCAGCAGCGGACTATAAAATCATCAGGCTACTGGTGGCAGGAGTTTCTGAAAAAATAACCCCAAAAATAAAGAATACAGGAAGGCAGAAAATAAAGGACATAAAAAAACTCCCGTTTTAAAACGGGAGTTTTTTTATGAAGTTATAATATTATTGAGCTACTTGCTTACGAATAATATTCAATGCACCACCAGCTTTAAACCAGTCGATCTGTTGTGCGTTATAACTATGGTTAACTTTGAATTCTTCTTTCGTGCCATCAGCATGGTTTAACACAATTGTTAAAGGTACATCAGGAGTAAAAGTTGTTAATCCTGCGATATCGATTACATCATCTTCGCGGATTTTATCATAGTCTTCCTTGTTAGCGAATGTGTTAAACCTAACATTCCCTGTTTTTTCAAGTTAGTTTCGTGGATACGTGCAAAAGACTTAACCAATACAGCACGAACACCAAGGTGACGAGGCTCCATTGCAGCATGCTCACGAGAAGAACCTTCACCGTAATTTTCATCACCAACTACGATTGTTCCGATACCATCAGCTTTATAAACACGTTGAGTTGCAGGAACCGGACCGTATTCGCCAGTTACCAGGTTTTTAACATTGTCAGTTTTATCATTGAAATAATTAACTGCACCGATCAGCATGTTATTAGAGATATTATCCAGGTGACCACGGAATTTCAACCATGGGCCAGCCATAGAAATATGGTCAGTAGTACATTTACCTTTTGCTTTGATCAGTAATCTTAAACCAGTAAGATCAGTACCTTCCCATGGAGTAAAAGGATCAAGCAATTGCAATCTGTGAGAAGTTGGCGAAACTAAAATCTGAACACCACTACCATCGGCTGCTGGTTCCTGATAACCTGCGTCATCAACAGCAAAACCTCTTGGAGGCAATTCAAATCCTGTAGGCTCATCCAGTTTTACCTGCTCACCATTTGCATTTGTTAAGGTATCCGTTAATGGGTTGAAGCTTAGGTCACCTGCGATAGCTAAAGCGGTTACCAGTTCAGGAGAACCAACAAAAGCAAAAGTATTTGGGTTACCATCAGCACGTTTTGCAAAGTTACGGTTGAAAGAGTGAACGATTGTGTTTTTCTCTTGTTTCTCCGAACCTACTCTGTCCCACATTCCAATACAAGGTCCACAAGCATTTGTAAATACTTTAGCACCTATTTGTTTGAATACATCCATAAATCCATCACGTTGTATAGTGAAACGAATTTGCTCAGATCCAGGGTTAATACAATATTCAGATTTAGCTGTTAAGCCTTTTTCTGCAACTTGTTTTGCAACACTTACAGCTCTTGAGATATCTTCATAAGAAGAGTTCGTACAAGATCCGATCAAACCAACATCGATTTTCATCGGCCATCTAGCTAAAGCTAAAGCAACTTCTTTCATTTTTGAAATAGGAGTAGCTAAATCCGGAGTAAACGGACCGTTCAGATAAGGTTCAAGTGTAGATAAGTCAATTTCAATTACCTGGTCAAAATATTTAGCAGGATCAGCATAAACTTCAGCATCACCGGTTAAATATTCTTTAACTGCATTGGCAGCATCTGCAACATCAGCTCTGTTAGTAGCACGTAAATAACGTTCCATGCTCTCATCATAACCGAAGGTAGAAGTAGTCGCACCGATTTCAGCACCCATATTACAGATGGTACCTTTACCAGTACAACTCATATTTGTTGCACCTTCACCAAAATATTCAACAATAGCACCAGTACCACCTTTTACAGTCAGGATACCGGCCACTTTTAAGATAACATCTTTAGGTGAAGACCAGCCGCTTAATTTACCGGTTAACTTTACACCAATTAATTTAGGGAATTTAAGCTCCCATGGTAAACCTGCCATTACATCACATCACATCATCAGCACCACCAACACCAATCGCAACCATACCCAGACCACCAGCGTTTACTGTGTGAGAGTCAGTACCGATCATCATTCCACCCGGAAATGCATAGTTTTCCAATACAACCTGGTGAATAATACCTGCACCTGGTTTCCAGAAACCAATACCATATTTGTTTGATACCGAAGCAAGGAAATCAAATACTTCTTTACTTTCTGTATTTGCAGCAGGAAGATCCTGCTCCGCACCAAATTTTGCGGTAATCAAGTGATCACAGTGTACCGTTGAAGGCACAGCAACTTTCGGTCTGCCAGCCTGCATAAACTGCAATAACGCCATTTGCGCTGTTGCATCCTGCATAGCTACACGGTCAGGGGCAAAATCTACATAGTCAGTACCCCTTACGTAAGCGGTATTTGTATTTTCATCCCAAAGTGGGGGTATATAAGATTTTTTCTGAGAGTGTTAAAGGTCTGCCTACTAATTTACGGGCCGCCTCAACTCGGGGACCAAAGTTTGCATACACCTTTTTGATCATTTCTATATCAAAAGCCATTGATAATATGTGTTAAAAGGTAATATAATATAAATTATTTGTAGCGAATTTACAAAAAAAAAAACAGGGTCAGACTAACCTATATAAGTTCATTATATTATTTATACATGTTCTAAATAAAATAGATGCTTAGCCTTAAGCTCAATTTGTCAAAGTATGTCCATAAATGAACGATATCGTTCATTTATGGACATACTTTTTATAGGTTATGCTTCCGAGAGGTCACAGGAAGTCATTTTGCGGGTATTTTGTTTTTGGCCTGAACTTCGTAAAGGCTATAGAAAAATTAAAGCGTATGGAACTGATAACCCTGAGCGGTTAAGTATTTTAAGGTAGCTGGCAAAGCAAATTTTAACCTGTCAAATGCTTTTAGACTATCATGAAATACAATTATAGATCCATTTCTTGTGTTTTTGATTACGTTCTCATAGCATTTCTCAGGAGAAAGCTTAAGATCGAAATCTCCACTCAGTACATCCCACATAATAATATTAAGCTGTGGGTTAATTTTGCGGAGTTCTTTAATCTGAGATTTTTTTATTCGTCCGTATGGCGGCCGAAAAAGATGCGTATTTGTCAGTTGCTGGCAAGCCTGAAAATTTTGAACGTAGGTCTTATCCTCAGTTTTCCAGCCCTTTAGGTGGTTGAGCGTGTGGTTTCCAATTGCATGACCTTCATTTTTAACTTGTTCAAAAATTTCAGCATGTTTGTTTATATTGTCACCGATACAGAAGAAAGTTGCTTTGCAATTGAAACTTTTTAAAGTATTTAAAACAAACTCTGTAACAACAGGTATAGGTCCGTCGTCAAAGGTTAAATAGACGACTTTGTCAGACCGGCTTTTGTTCCAGACTAAGGATGGGTAATACCATTTTAATAAAAGAGGTGATTTAACCAGATACATTGACCAAATGTAAGAAATTACAGGTGGTTGTAAAGAAATTGATAAAATCGATAAGTTGTTTATTTAAGAAAAATATAAAAGCCAATGAAAATGTTTACTAATAATACGCTGTTCTCAAAATTAACCTTCGCTGTTACTTTTAGTTTGGTAACAATAGGTCTTTCCGTTAACCTGCATGCTCAGGAAACGCTTACTATTCAGGATGCTATTGACCGCATGCTGGAGAATAACCTGAATATTAAGCAGTCTGCACTTAATGTGGCTACCTCGGCAGTCACTCTGGAACAATCCAGAGCAGCTCTTTATCCAACTTTGAGCGCAGCAATGGATAATGATTTCAATTTCGGAAGAAGTTTGAACCCCACTACCAACGAGCTGGTATCTCAAAAGTTTTATCGGGGAACGGGTTCCCTCGCGACTTCAGTAGATCTGTTTGGCGGATTTGCCAAGCTCAACCAGATCAGGCAGAATAAGATTTTACTGGCAGCAGGAAACAGTAGTTTGGACAAGGTGAAAAATGATCTTATTTTACAGGTGGTTACTGCTTATTTTCAGGTTGTTTTTAATACAGATTTATTAAAAGCATCTAAAGAACAATTATTGGTTGCTGAGGAAACAAGGAAACGTGAACAGGCTTTACTGGAAGCAGGAAATAAAACACTGGCAGATATTTCGCAGGCAAAGGCTCAGGCGGCTACAGCCGAACTTAATGTAACCACAGCACAAAACCAGTTGACTATTTCTTATCTGACGCTTTCACAATTAATGGAAATGCAGCCGGATTCTCAGAATTATACTGTAGTTAAACCAACGATCAAAGATATTGCAGAGGCGCAGAAGAGTTATGATGCCAATGATGTCTACAATACCTCATTATCTTTCTTCCCGGATATTAAACTGGCGCAATTGAACAGAGAAGCAGCCGAAAAGGGAATTGCTGTAGCAAAAGGAGCTGCTTATCCCAAGATCTCCCTGAATGGTCAGCTTGCATCACAGTATGCATATGCTTTAGGTAAAAGACCACTTGTACCCTCACCGGATGGATTATCTTTAGTTCCTCCTACCGCGGAGGCAGCTTTGAAGGATCAGATCAGTACCAACTTCTCTCAGTATGTTGGGGTTTCTTTGAGAATCCCGATTTTCAATGGTCTGTCCATCAAAGGGAATGTTAGAAAAGCTAAAATTTCTTATGAAGGCAGTAAAATCAGTGAGCAGCTGGCCAAGAACAATTTAAATAAAGTCATTGCACAGGCAGTGGCCGATTTAAGAGCAGCAGATGGAAAATATAAATCAAATGAAAAAACATTTAACGCCCAAAAAGATGCCTTTAACGTAATTGAACAGCGTTATGCAGTAGGTTTGGTAAATTCATTAGACTACAATACTTCAAGAACAAACAGGAACAAAGCAGAAGTTGACTTTATTCAGTCAAAATATGACTTGTTATTCAAATCAAAAGTTATAGATTATTATTTAGGAAAACAGATAACCTTTTAATTAAGCCCGCAACACACAAATTAAACAGAAAGAAATGAAACTAAAACACATACTTATCGCTGTAGAGCGCTAGTCGTCTTACTGGTTATAGGAGCCATGACCGGATTAATAGGCGGTGATAAGGCGGAAAAAGTTACTTTAGAAAAAACTGCAACCAGGAATATCATTGAAACGGTTACTGCAAGTGGTAAGATTAAACCAGAAACGGAGGTTAAAGTAAGTTCAGAGGTATCTGGTGAGGTCGTAGAATTACGCGTTAAAGAAGGTGATATCGTAAAGAAAGGACAGCTTTTATTTAGAATCAGACCTGATGTATTGAAATCTGGTTTGGACAGAGCAAGTGCGACTTATAGCTCACAGAAAGCAACTGTAGGTTCATCTGCTCAGCAGTTAAAACAATCTGAGGCTAACTTTGTGAACCAGGAAGCAATTTACAAACGTAATGTAGAGCTGTTCAAAAAGAAAGTGATCTCAGTTGCAGAATTTGATGCCGCTAAAGCTGCTTATGTTACCGGTAAAACGAATTTGGATGGCGCAAGACAAACACTTATTGCTGCGAAATTTAAATCTTGCTCAAACAGGTGCAGGTGTTCAGGAAGCCAGTGCAAACCTCGCAAAAGCAACTGTATTTTCACCAGTTGACGGAGTAATCTCTAAACTATCTGTAGAACTTGGAGACCGGGTTTTAGGTACAGCCCAGTTCGCTGGTACAGAGTTAATGAGGATCTCTAACCTGAGTTCGATGGAAGTAAACGTTGATGTCAATGAAAATGATATTAACCGCGTCAATGTAGGCGACAATGCTGCAATCCAGGTAGATGCTTTTGATGATAAGAAATTCAAAGGAGTGGTTACTGAAATCGCCAGTTCTTCTAAAGATATCGCTGTAGCAGCTACCACAGTTGATCAGGTTACGAATTTCGTAGTGAAGGTTCGTATTTCAGCAGAATCATACAACGGAGTTAAAGGGGGAGCAAAAGATCTTCCTTCACCATTCAGACCTGGTTTATCAGCTACCGTTGATATTGAAAGTTCATCTGTAAAAAGTTTATCTGTTCCTATCAGGCTGTCTTTGTTGAAGGCCTTAAAAAGGATGCTGCTAAAGAAGATAAAGGGGATTCGGAAGAAGGCGCTGCTCCGGATAAACAGAAATCTAAGCTCAATGATAAAGCGATTAAGCAATACGTTTATACCTATGCTGATGGGAAAGTGAAAAAAGTTGAGGTTACAACCGGTATTCAGGATGATAAGTATATTCAGATTAAAAGTGGGTTGAAAGAGGGACAAGAAATCGTAAGTGGCCCATACTCAACCGTTCAGAATAAATTAAAGGACGGAATGAAGGTGGAAAAAGAAGTTAAAGATCAGTCAGCTTCTAAATCTGCTAAGAAGTAAAACAAGGCTGTTCGCAATAAATTAAGTAATTTGTCCCGGTTTAAAACATTAAGCCGGGATTTTTTTTATTTATATATGATGATACCAAAAGTCGCAATGATTGGTGGCGGTAGCTGGGCAACTGCTGTCATAAAAATGCTTTCAGATAATCTTACCGAAAAAGAGATCTATTGGTGGCTGCGTGATACCGCATCGATTGCACACCTGAAGCAATACAAACACAACCCAAAATACCTTAGTTCTGTAGAGCTGAGACTACCAGAAAATAATATCTCTCATGATATCAGTCAGCTCATTAAACAAGCTGATTATGTAATTCTGAATGTTCCCGCTGCTTTTCTAAAAGAGACCCTTCGTGGTGTTACTCCTGAAATGCTGGCAGGTAAAAAGATCGTTTCAGCTATTAAAGGGATTGTGCCTGATGAAAATCAGATTATCGGTGAATTTATGCATGAGAAGTTCAATGTTCCTCTGGATGATATCCTGGTGATCAGCGGGCCATGTCATGCAGAAGAAGTAGCCCTTGAGAAATTATCCTATCTGACTATTGCTTCTATTAACCTCGAAACAGCAGGAAGCTTCTCGAAATTATTGAATACCAGATATATCAAAACCAATATATCAGATGATATTTTCGGAACAGAATACGCTGCGGTATTGAAAAAAATATTTTGCTGTAGCCAGTGGTATCTGTCATGGAATAGGTTATGGAGATAACTTTCAGGCTGTTTTAATTTCAAATGCGATTCGTGAGATCAACCGGTTTGTAGAAGCCGTACATCCGATTAATCGTGATATCAAAGAATCGGCCTATTTAGGTGATCTGCTGGTAACAGCCTATTCTCAGTTTAGCCGTAACAGGACATTTGGAAATATGATAGGGAAGGGATATACCGTTAAATCTGCCCAGCTGGAGATGAATATGATTGCAGAAGGATATTATGCTGCAAGCTGTATGCATGTGATCAATAAGAAATATAAAGTAGAAATGCCTATCTGCCGTGCGGTTTATGCCATTCTTTATGAACGTCATTCGCCACAAATTGAAATGGCTTTACTGACTGAACAACTAAATTAAAACAATATAATTATCAGATTGTTATTGAATTTATACCATTGTATTTGAAAACTATTTTAGCTAAATTCAAATAGTTTCAAAATTCAGTTTCTAGAAGAGAAGCTGGATTTCTACAAATGGAAAACTTAAAAAACAATCTATAATATGAACAAGAAATATCTAGTGGGTTTATTAACCCTGGCATTAGCGGGTACAGTCTCTCTTTCTACTCAGGCACAAGAAAAAAAGAAAACTCTTGGTGAGAAGATCGAAAAAACAGCTTCATCAGTTGGGAACAAAACTGCAGAAGTAGCAGTAAAAGGCGTTTCAAAAGTAGGCGACAAAACTTATAAAGGTAAAGTTGCACCAGATGGTTCGGATGTTTATATCAACGGAAAAAACCGTAAATATTATATCAATAAAAAAGGAGCTAAAGTTTATCTTAAAGCTTCTCAGATTAAAGACAAACCAGCTGGCAAATAAGTCAGACCTTATCATAAATTCAATCCGGATCGTTAGATCCGGATTTTTTTTGACCTTTTTATCAACTATTCGTTAAATAATCAGGTCTTCTTATTAAAATCTACTAAATGAGTAGTTTTTAATTTTAATAAGAATATATTTGAAAGCAGTTGATAATTAGCTTTGTTATTTATCTGCAACCCTAAACCTAAACTAACGCATATGAACATTAAACTCTACTCAATCATCCTGGTTTTTACAACTCTTGCGCTGACCACGCAGGCACAGACCATACGCGGAACAGTAAGCGATACCTCCCAAACTATTATAGGTGCTACAATCTCTGTCATTGGAACGGGTCAGAAAGCAGGCACTAATGCTACAGGGAAATATCAGCTTAAACTGGTAAAAGGCGGTACTTATACAGTTGCGGTTTCTTATATAGGATACCAGACGCAGCAAAAGAAAATTACAATAGCAGAAAACGAGACCAAAGACCTGGACTTCCAGTTATTATCCAACAACAATAATCTTGAAAATGTAGTTGTGTTGGGTTCCAGAAGTGCACCGCGATCTAACTTAGATACTCCGGTTCCCGTAGATGTGGTTGACATCAGGAAAATCACACAGAATATTCCTCAGGTTTCCCTGATCAGATCCTGAATTTTGTAGCCCCTTCCTTCACCTCAAATGTGATGAGTCTGACCGATGGAACAGATCATATAGACCCTGCATCCTTACGTGGATTGGGGCCGGATCAGGTATTGGTTTTAATTAACGGAAAAAGAAGACATACAACTGCCCTTGTCAATATAAACGGCAGTTTAGGAAAAGGATCTGTAGGTACAGATATGAATGCAATTCCTACCTCAGCTATTAAAAGAGTAGAAATTCTGCGTGACGGAGCTGCGGCGCAGTACGGATCTGACGCAATAGCAGGAGTTATCAATATCATATTAAACGATGAAGTAAATAAACTGACGGCCAATGTTTCTGGCGGAGGATACACCGGGAAACATTCTGATGGCCTTGATGGAGAAACCATACAAGCCAATGTAAATTATGGAGTGAAACTAAGTGATAAAGGAGGTTTTCTGAATCTTGCAGGCTCTTATGATTACAGGGATTTCGCTTCCCGTACCACACCATATCGCGGAGTTATCTATTCAGACTATAACAATCCCGGTCTATATCCAACCCCGACCGGTGTTGATATTACAGATGCAGAGCTGGCAAGAAGGGGACAGACCAGATCTGATTTTGTGCCAAACATCGGCCAGTCAAAAAACAGGGGAGGAGCATTGTTTTTTAACTCAGTAATTCCTGTTGCACAGGATGCTGAAATCTATGCCTTTGGGGGAGTAAACTACAGAAACGGTATTTCCAATGCTTTTTACCGTACTCCGCGTCAGCTTAATCAAAACAATGCGATTATCTATCCAAACGGATTCTTGCCGGAAATTGTAACCAATAGCCTTGATCAGTCCGTTGCAGGTGGGATCAGAGGGAAATTAGGAGAATGGAAAGTAGATTTCAGTAATACTTACGGAAGAAACGTAATTGATTTTAAAACTGCCAACACAGTGAACGCTTCAATGCTGACCTCTTCGCCTACTTCATTTGAATCAGGAGGATATGAATTTGCGCAAAACACACAACTAATCTAGACTTCACCCGTTTCTTTGAAAGCCCATTAAAAGGAATCAACGTAGCCTTTGGATTTGAGAACAGATATGAAAATTATAAAATCAAACCAGGAGAAGAAGCTTCGTGGAGAAATTACGGCAATGCCCTGCAAGTAGGCGTTGACGGTGCAGGCAAACCAATCCTTATTCCTGATGCCAATGGAAATGTCTCAACCCGTTTTGCCCCAAATGGTGTTGCTTATGCAGGCGGCGCGCAAGGTTTCCCGGGGATCAGTACAGCAAACCTGACTAACGAATCCCGTAATTCAATTGCAGCATATGGAGACGTGGAATTAAATTTCACAGAAAAGCTATTACTGGATGCAGCTGCGCGATTTGAAAACTATTCAGACTTCGGCTCTACCGTAAACGGTAAACTGGCAGCCAGGTATAAATTCTCTGATAAATTCTTATTACGTGCTGCGGCAAGTACGGGTTTCAGGGCACCATCACTTCATCATCAGCAATATTTTAGTTCTACCTCATCAGTTTATGTAGATGGAAACATTGTAGAATCAGGAACTTTTGCGAATGACAGCCGTATTGCACAACTGTTGGGTATCCCCAAATTAAAACAAGAAACTTCAAAAAGTCTGAGTGCAGGATTCACCTCTAATCTTGGGAAACTAAAGATTACCGTTGATGGTTATTTTATCAGGATCAATGACAGAGTAATCTATACAGGACAGTTTACAGGTAATAATTCACCAACTGCCTCCCCTCAGGATAAAGAGATCTACGACCTGTTACGTTTAGCAAATGCGACCACGGCAAGGTTCTTTGCCAATGCTGTAAATACAGAAACCAAAGGACTGGATGTAGTTCTTTCTTATAATACCCGTTTAGGAGCAGGTAACCTGCGTACCGATTGGGCAACGACCTTTACCAGGACCTCTATAGTAGGGCCGGTACACGCATCGCCATTGCTTGCAGGAAAAGAAAGCACCTATCTGGACGATGCAAGTCGTATTCTGATAGAGAAAGTTACCCCACGTATAAAATCCAACATTACCTTTGATTACACCATCAATAAATGGAATGTTTTTTTGCGTAATGTATACTTTGGTAAAGTTTCGCAGCCAACCAATGTTGTTGCGAACAGACAAGAGCTTGCGGGCAGGGGGTAATTACAGATATAGGTGCAGGTTACAATCTGACAAAAAACCTTAAAATCACCATAGGAGCAAATAATTTATTTGACGTTTATCCACAAGAACTACTATTAGGTTCACAAGGGACTTCAGGAATATTATATCCTAACCAGGCACCACAATTTGGTTTCCTTGGCAGATACGTATTTACAAGATTATCACTGAACTTTTAATACCAATATAATTCTTTAAATTTATTGCGTTTTCCTGCCGCTGAGTTTGAGCCAGCAACAATAACAGGCTCAAACTCAGCGGCAGGATTTTTTATAATTTATCTTACAATGAAAGCAAAAACATCACTATCAAACCTGCTGTTGGCTCCCCTTTGCCTGGGACTTTTGGTATCCTTTACAGCAAGTAGTCAGGAATTAAATCAGTTCAAGCATGCTGCCGTAGTTACAGCCCATCCAGAAGCTTCTAACGTTGGGGTTGCCATCATCAGGCGTGGTGGAAACGCAGTTGATGCAGCAGTAGCAGTGCAATTCGCATTGGCCGTTGTTTATCCAAATGCCGGTAATATCGGAGGAGGAGGATTCCTTGTCTACAGAGGTAAGGGTGGAGATTCGGATGCCCTTGATTATAGAGAGAAGGCCCCTGAAAAAGCTTCCAGAGACATGTATCTTGATGCACAGGGAAATGCAATCACAGACAAAAGCCTTTACGGTGCATTAGCATCAGGAATTCCCGGAACAGTAGATGGAATGGTGAAAGCACATAATAAATACGGTAAACTGAGTTGGAAAAAGGATATTCAGCCAGCTATAGATCTGGCACAAAACGGATTTCAGATTACTGCGCAGCAAGCCTCAGAATTAAACAGCGTAAAGAGCAATTCCTGAAATACAATAAAAATCCAGTTGCCTTTGTCAGAAAAGATTTATGGAGAGCAGGTGATTTATTGAAACAGCCACAACTGGCAAAAACATTAAAACTGATCAGAGATAATGGCAGAAAAGGCTTTTATGAAGGACCGGTAGCAACGGCTATAGTTGCCTCGATGAAAAACACCAGTGGTGTAATCACAGAAAAGGACTTAAAAGATTACCAGTCCGTATGGAGAAAAACTGTATCAGGCAAATACAAAAACTATACAGTAATCTCTATGCCTCCACCATCAAGCGGAGGTATTGCCTTAATAACTATGTTACAGCAAGTTAGTGATTACCCCCTAAATAAATGGGGCTTTCAGAGAGACTCTACCGTACAGCTTATGGTAGAATTAGAACGTAGAGCCTACGCAGACCGCGCAAGTTATTTAGGAGATCCTGACTTCTTTAAAGTACCACAGGCGGCCCTGTTAGATCCTGCCTATATCAAATCAAGAACCCAGGGAATCAGCTTAGATAAAGCAACCCCAAGTTCAGAAGTTAAACCCGGTACATTACCCTTAAAAGAAAGCGAGCAAACCACCCATTACTCAATCGTTGACAGCGAAGGTAACGCCGTTTCAGCTACCACAACCTTAAACGGTTCTTACGGTTCCCTTGTAGTTGTAGACGGGGCAGGTTTCATCCTAAACAACGAAATGGATGATTTCTCTGTGAAACCAGGTACCCCAAACATGTACGGACTTGTGGGCGGAGAAGCGAACTCAATAGTTGCCGGAAAAAGGATGCTCAGCTCAATGACCCCAACCATCATCGAAGAAGACGGAAAACTAAGAATGGTCGTAGGAACCCCGGGAGGCTCGACCATCATTACCTCAGTTTTCCAGACCGTCCTGAATGTGCTTACATTCGGACAAACCATGCAGCAGGCCGTATCAGCCCCAAGGTTCCATCATCAATGGTTACCTGACGAAGTGTATGTAGAAAAAGGAGCAATCGACAACGCTACAAGAGTAAAACTCGAGTACAAAGGCTATAAAATAACCGAACGCGAACCCATGGGACGTGTTGACGCTATCCTTGTCAAACCAAACGGAACACTGGAAACAGGAGCTGACCCAAGAGGAAACGATAAAGGCCTCGGCTACTAAAACAGCCCTAAAAAACAAAAAACCTGCCAGGACTCCAGCAGGTTTTTTTATGCCTGGTTCTAACTTAATAGCCCTATTTATATTGCGCGTCTAACACCAACCATATTCTGCACCTCATAACACACCAACCAACAAATGAAAGAGTTTTGGCGGTATAACCCTATGGTGGGAGTGCAGAAGGCAAAGGAATTAGCGAGATCATCAGCTCCAGCCTGAATATAAAAGGGTGGGCTTCGTCTTGAGGGATTGTGTTTTGAAGGAGCTTCTTCTTAGAGGGATAAAAAAGCTTTGCTAACATGACGGCATCAGCGTTTCTTTTCCCCGCAGGGCAAAAGAAAAAGCCGGAATGTAGCAAAGCTTTTTTATCTCCCTAAAAACAACCCAAAAAAAAACAGCCCGATAAATCGGGCTGCTTAATTTTATATTTAGGTTGTGATTAAGATCTGCGTCTTCTTTCGCCTGTTCCGCTTCCGCCTTCGCGTGGTTTACCAGAGAAATCTCTGAAACCTCCAGCACTGCTTCCACCTTCACGTCTTCCGCTTCCGCCAGAATTACCGCCACCGTAGCTTTTTCTTTCGCCACCGCCATAACTCTTTCTTTCACCGCCACCATAGCTTTTTCTTTCGCCACCGCCGCCAGAACTTCTTCTGTCGCCGCCGCCACCGCTATAGCTTCTTCTTTCACCGCCACCAGACCTTCTTTCGCCACCTTCAGGAGCGTCGCCAGATTTTTCAATTCTAACACTTCTGTTATTGAACTGGATGTCTTTGAAATTTGCGAACAATGAATCAACAATAGCATTTTCAACTTCAAAGAATGAATAAACACCTTTAAGGTCATTTTACCAATGTTTTTTTTTTTCCACTGATTTTACCATTGTTACATACAAAAGATAATAAGTCACCTCTTGTAAATTCATCTACCGAACCTACGTTGATAAACAAACGGGTAAAATCACTGTTTCTAGCACCTCTTGCGCCACGCTCAGAACGTTCACCACGTTCGTCGTTAGCAGCTGCATTTAAATCAGGTGCATTTTTGTAATACTCTAAAAAGCGGTTAAACTCTAAAGATGCAAAACGTTTGATCACTTCTTCTTTGCTTAATTCAGCAAATTCATCCATGATTCTTGGGATGTACTGCTCAATTTGTGCTTCATTTACTTCAACATTATGAACTTTGTGAACCAATGAGAAAAGTTGTTTTTCGCAAACATCAAATCCTGTAGGTAATTCAGCTTTAGTAAATGCTTTACCGATGATTCTTTCAATCTGACGGATTTTTCCAGTTTCCTTAGAGTTGATGATACAGATTGAGATACCAGATTTACCAGCTCTTCCTTCCTGTACGACCACTTCTGTGGGTATAACTTTCAATTTCATCAGGTAGTGAATAGTTAACAACGTGAGTCACGTTATTTACATCGATACCACGTGCTGCAACATCTGTAGCAATTAATAACTGCATGTTACGGTCACGGAAGCGCTGCATAACTTTATCACGTTGTTGTTGTGATAAGTCACCATGCAAAGCATCAGCATTGTAACCATCCTTGATCAGGTTCTCAGCAACATCCTGTGTATCCATTTTGGTTTTACAGAAAACTACTGCGAAAATTTCAGGGTTGAAATCTACAATACGTTTTAAGGCAGCATATTTATCTCTGGCACGTACTACATAGTACTCATGCTCAATATTTACGTTACCTGTGTTTTTGGTACCCATGGTCAACTCAGTAGGGTTGTCCATGTAGTTTTTAGCTATTCTTCTAACCTCAGGAGGCATAGTAGCTGAAAACAACCATGTTTTTTTTTGTCGTCAGGAGTAGTAGACAAGATATCATTAATAATCTTCCTGGAAGCCCATGTTTAGCATTTCGTCAGCCTCATCAAGAACTACATATTTCACACTACTGAAATCTATAGCCTTACGACCGATAATGTCTAACATACGACCCGGTGTAGCTACAACTACTTGTACACCGTTTCTAATTTCACGCAATTGCTGCACAATGTTCGCGCCACCGTAAACGGCAACAACACTAGCACCAGGCGTGTTTTTTGAGTAATTTTTGATGTCGCTGGCAATTTGCAAGCAAAGCTCCCGGGTAGGGCATAGAATTAAAGCCTGAGGCTTATTCATCTTGAAGTCAATCAGTTCAATTAGCGGCAAACCAAATGCTGCTGTTTTTCCTGTTCCTGTTTGGGCCAAACCAACAAAATCATTATTGCCCTCTAACAGCACAGGAATAGCTTGCTCCTGAATAGGTGTTGGATTTTCGAAACCTAAATCCTTTACGGCATTAACAACGTCATCACTTATCCCCAATAATTTAAATGGGTTTATCATTTTAACTTTATTTATTAAGCCGCAAAGGTAAGCTTAATTTTCGGTATTTGTTTGGTACATAACCAAATAATAATTATAAGCTTAACTTTTTGAGTGTTAATCGTTAGGGTATTTGACCTTTAAGTAAAAAAATAAGTCCCTTATCTTAACCTGTCAGCCGATCTGATCAGCTTATCATCCTTATTGATACCCCTGATTGCCAGTAAACAAAAAAGAATAGAAAACACAGGCATATAAGCACCTGCACCATAATTTATTCCGTTTATTCCGCCTGGAGTATTCAGCGCATAGCTTGCAGTCCATCCCGCCAAAGCGATGATCAATACTATAGTAAGCACGATAATCCGTTTTTGAAGCGTTCTGTTTTTGAAATTGAAGATGTTTGCTAAACAAATCAGTCCGACCAGGATCGTTCCGCCGAAAAGCGCGGTGAAAGATTCTGTTTTCTGGCTGACATTGTTAATCTTCTGATAAATACCGCTTATCTGAAATGAAAGATCCCCCGGTAGTTCCCTGTCTGGTGAAAATAGGCAGAATTAACAGTAAAAAAAGCGTAGCAGATGCTAAAAACAACCAGATGGATTGAACCCTTTGTATCATATCAATTTAATAATTTTCAACAAATATATTAAAAGACATTAAACGTCTGTCTTGTTAAGCGGAAAAAAGTATTTTTGCATTACATTGAATATACAACGTTTTTTTATAGAATTAGCCTACGACGGAACCGCTTACCATGGTTGGCAGACACAGCCGAATGCAATCACTGTTCAGCAGGAACTGGATAAAGCTTTATCAGTTTTCTTCAGGCAGCCCGTTGAAACACTGGGCTGCGGCAGAACAGATGCTGGTGTGCATGCCAGTAAATTTTTTGTGCATGTAGATTTACAGGATGTCACAGAAGCCGCTGCGATCAATGCAGTAGGTAGTGTGAATTCGCTTTTACCATATCCTATAGCTATCAAAAGGATTTTTAGTGTTTCACCAACGGCCCACGCACGTTTTGATGCAACAGCCAGATCCTATGAATATCATTTTCATTTCCATAAAGACCCTTTCAAACTGAACCGGTCCTGGCTATATAAAGGTAAGCTGGATATTGAAGCCATGAATATTGCCGCTGCACAATTATTAAACTATACCGACTTTACAAGCTTTAGTAAGTCCAACACCTCAACGGCTACAAATAATTGTAAAATTACCGAAGCTTATTTCCGTGAAACGGCTAGTGGTCTTATATTTACTATCTCTGCAGACCGCTTTTTGAGAAATATGGTACGTGCGATTGTGGGAACCTTAATCATGATTGGCAAAAAAGAAATTGGTCTTGCACAGCTGGAAGAAATTATAAGAAGTAAAAACCGGAGTAATGCCGGGCAGTCAGTACCTGCCTGTGGTCTTTACCTCGTAAATATCATTTATCCTTTTGTAAAATAATATATGTCGAAAATTACTGGTGATGCGTTGAATGTTGGCTTATTGAAAAGAGTTTTTCAGTATGTGAGACCTTACCGCAGCATATTTATCTGGTCGGTTATTTTAACCATACTGCTCGCATTGATTGCCCCGGTAAGACCCTTCCTGATCAAATACACCTTAGATAATTATATTCTTAAGGGTGAGCATAGCGGACTGGTGATGATGACCATGCTGATGCTTTTTTTACTGGTCGTACAAAGTATCATTCAATACAGCCACACCTTATTAACAAATACCCTTGGGCAGTCAGCTATCCGTGATCTGAGAATTAATGTATTTAACCATATCACTAAACTCAGGCTGCAATACTTTGATAAAACCCCGATAGGACAATTGATAACCCGTACCGTATCCGATCTGGAAACCATATCTGATATCTTTTCGGAGGGATTGATTGTGATTATTGGTGATATACTACAGGTGATCGCCATTATAGTAGTTATGTTTTATGCCGACTGGGAGCTGACAGTGGTCGTGCTGCTGCCAATGCCACTGCTGATTATGGCAACCTCAGTATTTCAAAAATCTATCAAATCGGCATTCCAGGAAATCAGAACAGAAGTATCTAATCTGAATACCTATTTGCAGGAGCACATCACAGGCATTTCCATTATCCAGTATTTTGCCAGAGAAGACCAGGAATTTCGTAAATTCAAGAAAATCAATGCACGTTACCGCGATGCAAATATCCGTTCTAACTGGTATTACTCTATTTTCTTTCCTGTAGTAGAAATAATATCGGCCATGTCACTGGGTCTTTTGGTATGGTATGGTGCAAAAAGTATTCTAGCTAAACCCCTCGATGTTACCCCTGGTACTATCGCTGAATTTATTCTGTATATCAGTATGCTTTTCAGGCCAATCCGGGAGCTTGCCGATAAATTCAATACCTTACAAATGGGTATGGTAGGAGCAGAGCGTGTGTTCAAGGTATTGGATACTCAGGAACTAACGCCAAACAACGGGACTTACAAGCCAGAAAAAATGGCTGGTAATATTAATTTTGACAAAGTATGGTTCGCTTATAACGATGAAAACTATGTTCTGAAAGACCTTTCATTTGAGGTGAAAGCAGGCCAGACTGTAGCTATGGTAGGTGCTACCGGAGCAGGAAAATCGTCCACAATCAATATCCTTAACCGCTTCTATGCCATTCAAAAAGGTGAAATTAAAGTAGATGGCGTAAGCATTGATGACTACGAGTTAAACTATCTGAGAAATAATATCGCGACTGTTTTGCAGGATGTTTTCCTGTTCTCAGATACGATTTTCAACAATATCACATTAAATAATCCGAATATCACAATGGATGAAGTGGTTGATGCTGCACAAAAAGTAGGCGCACACGACTTCATAGAAAGACTTCCCGGAGGATACCAATATAACGTAATGGAGCGTGGAGCGACATTGTCAGCAGGACAAGCACAGCTGATCTCATTCATCAGAGCCTTAGTCTATAACCCTTCGATCCTTGTTCTTGATGAGGCAACCTCATCCGTAGATACCGAAACAGAAATGCTGATCAGGCCGCTATAGATAAACTGATGAAAGGCCGCACTTCCATTGTAATCGCTCACCGCTTATCAACTATACAAAAAGCAGATCAGATCATCGTACTCGATAAAGGAGAAATTAAGGAAATTGGTAATCACCAGGAACTGTTAAAACTAGACGGATACTACAAGAAATTGTATGATCTGCAATTCCATTCCACAGGTGTCACTAAATAAGGTTTGTCTAAAAGATTGTAAAAATTTGACTGGTGTATCCGGTCTACGCTCCATGCTGGAGCTGATGTCCGGATACACCAGTCAAATTTTTACAATAACATTTTTTCCTAACCCTTAAGGCGTTCACGGCCTGGTTGGTGTTCATAGTTGGTGTTCTTGTTTTATTTGATAAAAATCTGTGCAAATGATAACATGTTGTTGATTATTTCTTTGTTAGATGTCAAATTTTGTGATATCCAGCTAAATAATTAAGCAGCCTAACTTAATCTTTCTATAATCTAATTTTCGCTAGCTAACCACCAGCCCGGCCTTCCTTGTTTTTACCTATCTACCCCCCAAAACAAGTCAGATATCCGGAATAAAAGATGGGTGTGGTAGTTTTGTGGCATCGTTCCTCCTTCAGGGAACGTCGGCCATAAAACTACCACACCCATCTTTTATTAAAGTTTTCTTACGCGACCCCTTGCTCCCGGAAAACATTCTTTTCATTATAATTGGAAATGCATTTGCCATTCCATTCAATAATCTTAGATTTGCATAAAAAATTATAGATACATGAGTGTTTTAGTAAATAAAGATTCAAAAGTAATTGTACAAGGTTTTACCGGAAATGAAGGTACTTACCATGCTTCACAAATGATAGAATACGGAACTGACGTAGTTGGCGGGGTTACACCTGGTAAAGGCGGACAAACTCATTTAGACAGACCGGTTTTTAACACGGTTAAGGATGCGGTTGATCAAGCTGGAGCTAATGTATCTATTATCTTTGTTCCACCTGCATTCGCTGCGGATGCTATTATGGAAGCTGCTGAAGCTGGAATAAAAGTTATTGTATGTATTACTGAAGGTATCCCTACAAAGGATATGATTCAGGTTAAAGAATATATTTCTGGAAGAGATTGCCGTTTAATCGGTCCTAACTGCCCGGGTGTTATTACTGCTGATGAAGCTAAAGTTGGTATCATGCCAGGATTTATCTTCAGAAAAGGTACAGTAGGAGTAGTTTCTAAATCAGGAACACTTACTTACGAAGCAGTTGACCAGGTAGTGAAAGCTGGTTTAGGTATTACTACAGCAATCGGTATTGGTGGAGATCCGATTATCGGAACAACTACTAAAGAAGCTGTTGAACTGTTAATGAATGATCCTGAAACTGAAGGTATCATTATGATCGGTGAAATTGGTGGTGGTATGGAAGCTGAAGCTGCTCTTTGGATCAAAGAACATGGTACAAAACCAGTTGTAGGTTTTATCGCTGGTCAAACTGCTCCTGCGGGACGTAGAATGGGTCATGCTGGTGCTATCGTTGGTGGTGCTGATGATACAGCTGCTGCTAAAATGAAAATTATGGCAGAATGCGGAATCCGTGTAGTAGAAAGTCCTGCTGAAATCGGTGAAGCTATGGCAGAATTATTAAAGAAATAATCCTTCTTAAATCAAGAGCTTGTTCAGGCAAGATCTAATATAAAAGAGGTTCGCGTCAAAACGAGCCTTTTTTTTTGTTATATCACGTATTTGTCAGCTTAAATTTGTTGTACGCTAAAAACTGCGGAGCACCGTTAATCGTATATAAAACTATGAGAACGATCATCAGTAAATCAATATTAATAGCCGGGCTTGTTTGCATTTGCAATCTGATGGCCTGCGCGCAGAAACACGAAAAAGAACCTTCACCAAAAACCACCGGCAAAATGGAATGGAATAAATTAACCGCAGAAGAAGAAGATGTAATTGTACATAAAGGCACTGAATACCCGGGAACCGGAACGTTATTGAAAAATACAGCCAAGGAGGAACCTATACTTGCAAACGCTGCAATGCGCCTCTTTATAGATCTGAATCAAAATTTGAATCTTCATGCGGCTGGCCAAGCTTTGATGACGAGATCAAAGGTGCAGTAATCCGTATTCCGGATGCTGATGGATCACGTACCGAAATTGTATGTGCAAATTGTAAAGCGCACCTTGGACATGTGTTCATGGGGGAGGGCTTTACCGCAAAAAACACACGTAACTGTGTGAACTCAATTTCAATGAACTTTGTTCCCGATAAATAGCTTTTAAGGTGATTTAAACCCTTAAAATAGCCTTTGTCTTTTACGTAAATGCCCGATGATCAGCTCATTTTTTTTTTTTTTTTTTTGGTGGGATGTACTTTTTTTGTTTACCTTTGAAAGTTCACCAACAAATTTAAATATGAAATATTGTTTGCTTTTATTGAGTATGTTCCTGTTCTTGCGGGTTGACGCACAGGGAGATACTACAGCGCTAGACAGTACAACGTTAGACAGTGCTACGCGAATAAAAACAGGAATGGCAACCTATTATCATAGGAAGTTTGAAGGCAGAAGAACTACCAGCGGAGCCAAATACCGGGGAAAGAAATTAACAGCTGCGCACCGCACACTTCCCTTCGGTACAATCGTAACAGTCACGAACATCGCTAATGGAAAATCAGTAGATGTCGAAATCAATGACAGAGGCCCTTTTACAAAAAGATATATTATCGATGTTTCAGAAGAAGCGGCCAAAGAGCTTGGTTTTTTCAGAAAAGGACAATCGAAAGTTAAAATCAGCTACGATAAATCTTCTTAAATCCTGAATATCAGGTTGCAATAGTCAGATTCGCGAATGTTATTAACAGTTTTTTCAAGTCCCATTGATAACTGTAAAAATCAATAACAACTTTACAAAGTAAATTAACTGTAATTTTTGTTACCACTTGTGGATAACTACGCCCTCTTGTTAAGAACTATTGCTAACGTTTGAAAGCCTCAAAGTTTATATTTGTTTTAACAAAAATTCTGACATTATTATCAATAGTTTGTTAGGTAAAGGTTTAGTAATTAATATTTTATACTTAAATATTAGGCCTTATTTTATTTAAATCTTTTGATTTGTTGAAGCCGGTCTGCTAAAAGGACTGTTTAAGAGGATTTATACATATTGACATCGTTTATTACCCTTATAATATACCCATGGAAGAAGAAGTATTACTGAAAGAGAACAAAGATCGCTTTGTACTTTTGCCAATTAAATATCCGGCAATCTGGGAAATGTACAAAAAGAGTGAAGCTAGTTTTTGGACAGCCGAAGAGATTGATCTGTCTGATGATCAAAAGCATTGGGATAACCTTAATGATGGAGAACGCCACTTCATTTCTCACATCCTGGCATTTTTCTCAGCCAGCGACGGAATTGTGAATGAGAACCTTGCAGTCAACTTTATGAGTGAAGTCCAGTTGCCTGAAGCACGCTGCTTTTACGGTTTCCAGATTATGATGGAAAACATCCCTCTGAAACTTATGCCTTATTAATTGATACTTATATCAAAGATGAAGCAGAGAAAGACAGACTGTTCCACGCAATTGAGACTGTACCTTGTGTGAAAAGAAAAGCAGAATGGGCATTACGCTGGATTGACGGAGGAAACTTCGCTGAACGTCTGGTTGCTTTTGCAGCTGTAGAAGGTATCTTCTTCAGCGGAAGTTTCTGCTCAATTTTCTGGTTAAAGAAACGTGGATTAATGCCAGGTTTAACCTTTAGCAACGAGCTGATCTCAAGAGATGAAGGAATGCACTGCGAATTTGCCTGCCTGCTTTACAAAATGCTGAAAAACAGACTTACCCAGGAAGCTGTTCACGGTATTATCAAAGATGCTGTTGAAATAGAAAAAGAATTTGTAACAGATGCACTGCCAGTTGCACTGATCGGTATGAATGCCAAACTGATGTCTCAGTATATTGAGTTTGTTGCTGACAGATGGTCAACTGAATTAGGCTATGATAAAATATATAACGCTACTAATCCGTTTGATTTCATGGAGATGATTTCATTACAGGGAAAAACCAACTTCTTTGAGAAACGTGTTGGTGATTACCAGAAAAAGTGGTGTGTTGACGTCTTCAGAAGACAAAGCTTCGGCTTTCTCTCTGGATGATGATTTTTAATAAAAGAATATAAACTGTTGCCTATGTTCGGAATTGCTTTGAACAACGAGAATAAGCAGCATAAAACCTAAGAATATATGTTTGTAGAAAAAAGAGATGGTCGCAAAGAAGCGGTGCGGTTTGATAAGATCACTGCCCGAATCGAAAAGTTATGTTATGGCTTTAATGTAGAACTTGTTGATCCTATAGATGTAGCCAAGAAAGTAATTGAGGGATTGTATGATGGTGTTACAACCTCAGAATTGGATAATCTTGCTGCTGAAACTGCTGCCTCTTTAACGACTAAACACCCGGACTACGCTTTATTAGCCTCAAGGATAGCCGTATCAAACCTGCATAAGAATACTACGAAGTCGTTTTCAAAGACGATGGAAATGTTATATAGATATATAGATCCTAAGACTGAAAAGTCTGCTTCTCTGATCGCTGAAGATGTTTGGGAAGTCATTCAGGAAAATGCTGATCTTTTAGACAGTACTATTATCTATGACAGAGATTTTGGTTTCGATTACTTTGGTTTCAAGACCCTTGAAAAATCGTATCTGCTAAAAATTAACGGTGAAATTGTAGAACGCCCTCAGCATTTATTCATGCGTGTATCTGTAGGGATTCACAAAGGTGATATTGATAGCGTAATCGCTACTTATAACCTGATGAGTGAGCGTTGGTTTACCCATGCTACACCAACCTTGTTTAATGCAGCAACACCTAAACCTCAAATGTCGTCCTGCTTCTTATTATCTATGCAGGATGATAGTATCGAAGGAATCTATGATACTTTAAAACAAACTGCTAAAATCTCACAAAGTGCTGGTGGTATTGGTTTGAGTATTCACAACGTAAAGCTACAGGTTCTTATATCAGTGGAACAAACGGAACCAGTAATGGTATCGTTCCAATGCTAAAAGTATTCAATGATACTGCCCGTTATGTAGATCAGGGTGGAGGTAAGCGTAAAGGTGCTTTCGCAATCTATTTAGAACCATGGCATGCAGACGTATTCGCTTTCCTTGATTTACGTAAAAATCACGGTAAAGAAGAAATGCGCGCACGTGACTTGTTCTATGCACTTTGGGTTTGTGATTTATTTATGCAGCGTGTAGAAGAAAATGGCGAATGGAGCCTGTTCTGTCCACATGAAGCACCAGGACTTGCAGATTGTTGGGGAGAAGAATTTAACGCGTTATATACACGTTACGAACAAGAAGGCCGTGCCCGTAAAACGATCAAAGCACAGGAATTATGGTTCGCTATCCTGGATTCACAAATTGAAACCGGAACTCCTTACCTGTTATATAAAGATGCCGCAAACGGTAAATCTAATCAGCAGAACTTAGGAACTATCAAAGTTCTAACTTATGTACTGAGATCATTGAGTATACCTCTAAAGATGAAGTTGCTGTATGTAACTTAGCTTCACTGGCTTTACCAAGATATGTAATCAACGGAGAATTTGACCACCAGAAATTATATGATGTAACTTATCAGGCTACTTTAAACCTGAATAAGATCATCGATTATAACTTCTATCCGGTAGAAGAAGCAAGAAACTCTAATATGCGCCACAGACCAGTAGGTTTAGGTGTACAGGGACTTGCGGATGCATTTATCTTAATGCGTTTACCTTTCGAAAGCGAAGGTGCAAGAGAACTGAACAAAGAGATCTTTGAAACTATTTACTTTGCTGCAATGACTGCTTCGCATGATCTTGCTGTTAAAGACGGAGCTTATGAGACTTTCAAAGGTTCTCCTTTATCAAAAGGTAAATTCCAGTTTGATCTTTGGAACGTAACGCCATCGAGTAACCGTTGGGACTGGGCAGGTTTGCGTAAAAAAAAGTAGTTAAAGACGGTGTACGTAACTCTCTTTTGGTTGCGCCAATGCCTACAGCTTCAACTTCTCAGATCTTGGGTAACAATGAGTGTTTCGAACCTTATACTTCAAACATCTATACAAGACGTGTATTGAGCGGTGAATTCATCGTGGTTAACAAACACTTATTGAAAGATTTAGTTGCTTTAGGTTTATGGACACCAGCAATGAAAGACAGAATTATTTTAGCTAACGGTTCTATCCAGGACATCGCTGAAATTCCAGATTATATCAAAGAATTGTATAAAACAGTTTGGGAAATTAAAATGCGTAGTATCATTGATATGGCAGCCGATCGTGGTGCTTATATCTGCCAGTCGCAATCTCTGAACTTGTTTATTAACGCACCTAATACTTCTAAACTGACTTCAATGCACTTCTACGCATGGAAGAAAGGATTAAAAACAGGAATGTATTACTTGCGTACACAAGCTGCTTCTCAAGCCGTGAAATTCACTGTTGAGAACCAGGAGGTAAAAATATATGGAACCTGTAATTCCGGAACATATTGATCAAGTGGTTGAAGAGATCACTGATGGTCCTGTTTGTTCAATGGAAGAAGGCTGTATCAGCTGCTCAGGATAATCTAAATCTCATAAAATGAAAGGCATAAAGTACGGTAATTCAAATTACCGTACTTTTGTTGTATTATACCTTTTGTAAATGGCGAAACACGAAATTATACCATGCGAACGTTGCGGTGTGCCGATTGAGTGCAAGGCGAACTCCTACACTAAATGCCAGTGTAGTGTAGTTTATCTTGATCTGAATGAGGTGCAGTATATCAGCGAGCATTATGATAGCTGTCTTTGTGCTAAATGTTTGTTCGAATTACAGCAGGAATACAGGGATACTTTAACATCAACTACATAAAAACCAGATTTCTTCTTCCCGGATAAGATCGTAACAAATTCAACTTTTAAGCCTTTGTTCCTGTCTGAGAGACCCTTTTCAGAATAATGAACTACAGAATTTTTTTTCTGTTAACTTTGCAATCACAAAAATTCAAAGAATGGCTAAAGTACAAGTTGGATTGGTGCAGATGACCTGTTCCAATAATAAACAAGAAAATTTAGATAAAGCGATTGCAAAGATCCGCGAAGTTGCGGCACAAGGCGCCCAGGTGGTTTGTCTGCAGGAACTTTTTACCTCATTATATTTCTGTGATATTGAAGATTATGAAAACTTCAAATTAGCAGAAACTATCCCAGGCCCGTCAACCGATATTTTATCGGCCGTTGCCAAAGAACTAAACGTAGTAATTGTTGCCTCTCTGTTTGAAAAAAGAGCGGAGGGCCTGTATCATAATACTACTGCTGTTCTGGATGCAGATGGTGCATATTTAGGTAAATACCGTAAAATGCATATCCCTGATGATCCTGGATTCTATGAAAAATTCTATTTTACTCCAGGCGATCTGGGATATAAAGTTTTCAAAACTAAGTATGCAAAGATAGGAGTCCTGATCTGCTGGATCAGTGGTATCCTGAAGCAGCAAGAATCACTGCTTTAATGGGTGCTGACTTCTTAGTTTATCCAACCGCAATAGGATGGGCAACTACTCAGGACGAAGATACAAATAAAGAACAGTATAATGCATGGCAGACTATTCAGCGTTCACATGCTATCGCGAATGGTGTACCTGTAGTAAGTATCAACCGTGTAGGTGAAGAAGCTGGTGTTTCATTCTGGGGAGGATCATTTGTGTCTAATCCGTTCGGCTCACTTTTATACCAGGCTTCGCATGATAAAGAAGAATTGAAAGTAGTAGAACTTGACTTGTCTAAATCTGACAGTTACAGAACACACTGGCCTTTTTTACGTGACAGAAGAATTGATACTTATTCACCAATTACCAAAAGATATATAGATGACGAATCTATTTGATAACTCTCCGAAGAAAGCCGGATATAGCTTTCCTGCTGAATGGGCAAAACATGAAGCAACCTGGTTAACATGGCCTCATAAAGAAGCTTCATGGCATGGCCGGGTAAATTGGATACGATATATGCACCTTATTGTGAATTTATCAAAATTGTAGCCCAGGGAGAGAAGGTAAGAATCAATGTGAACGATGAAGCGACCAAAGCTTTTGCAATTTCAAAATTGCAGAAAGCTGGTGCAGATTTAACGCAGATCGAATTTTATTTCAATCCAAGTAATGATGCCTGGTGCCGTGATCACGGTCCTGCCTTTTTATTGAATGCGAAAGCGGAACAGCAAAAAGTAGTAATTGACTGGGGGTATAATGCATGGGGAAACAAGTATCCTCCGTATGAGCTGGATGATGTCATACCTACCCGTATTGCAGATCATTTTAGCTTACCGGTATTTAATCCGGGTATTGTAATGGAAGGAGGATCTGTAGAATTTAATGGTGCAGGAACGATTTTAACTTCCAGAGCCTGTCTTTTAAATACAAACAGGAACCCGCATTTGAACCAGGAGCAGATCGAAGAGTATTTGAAAGAATGTTAGGTGCAGAGCAGTTTTTTGTGGGTTGGAGATGGTATTGTAGGAGATGATACGGACGGGCACATAGATGATATAACCCGCTTTGTAAATGCAAATACTGTATTGACTGTTGTGGAGTCTAATCCGTTGGATGAGAATTATATTCTTTTAAAAGAGAATCTGGAAGAGCTGAAAGCGATGCGCTTGTTAAACGGAGAGCCTTTAAACATTATTCAGTTACCAATGCCTTCACCAGTTATCCATGAAGATACGCGTCTACCAGCTTCATATGCTAATTTTTATATTGCAAATGCGGCAGTAATCGTACCTACTTTCAGGGATGTAAATGATGAAATTGCATTGGATATTATCAGAGGTGCTTTCCCTGACCGTAAAGTGGTTGGGATTGATTCTACAGATATTATCTGGGGATTGGGAAGTTTCCATTGCTTAAGCCAGCAGGAGCCAGCAATTTAAGATGCTGCTTAAATTTGATTGATAGATTAGAACTTGAAATAACCATTATTAAAAAAATACATATACAATACATAGATGAAACTATTAGAAGGAAAAACAGCATTAATAACTGGTGCTTCAAAAGGAATAGGCCGCAAAATAGCAGAGAAATTTGCAGAACAAGGCGCGAATGTTGCTTTCACTTATTTGTCTTCAGTAGAAAAAGGAGAAGCATTGGAGCAGGAATTACAGTCTTTCGGGACTAAAATCAAAGGATACCGCTCTGACGCCTCTAAATTTGATGAAGCAGAAAAACTAATTAGTGATATCGTTGCTGAATTTGGTACTATCGACATCGTTGTAAACAATGCAGGGATTACTAAGGATGGTTTATTGATGCGTATGAGCGAAGAAAACTGGGATGACGTAATTAACGTAAACCTGAAATCTGTGTTCAATGTCACTAAAGCAGCTTCAAAAGTGATGATGAAAAACCGTAAAGGATCTTTCATCAACCTGAGTTCAGTAGTAGGTGTACAGGGAAATGCAGGACAGGCAAACTATGCGGCTTCAAAGCTGGTATTATTGGTTTTTCTAAATCTGTTGCTAAAGAATTAGGTTCGAGAAATATCCGTACTAACGTTGTTGCTCCAGGATTTATCCGTACAGAGATGACTGATGTATTAGACCCTAAAGTTGTCAAAGGCTGGGAAGAAGGTATTCCGTTGAAACGTGCAGGTGAGCCAGAGGATGTAGCGAATGTTTGTGTATTCCTTGCTTCTGATATGAGTGCGTATGTGACCGGACAGGTATTGTCTGTTTGCGGCGGTATGTTATAAGGTTGTATTAGCTAATATAAATTATTGAAAGGGTAAAAGTCCTCCTGTTAAGGGATGGATTTTTACCCTTTTTTTTATTAGGTATTGAAGATGTTCAGAACCTGTTAGAAAAAGGTAGTGGAAATGAAGTCAGATAAGCTGAATAAATACTTTACACAGTATTTATTCAGGGCAGAGTGAACAAGTTCTAAAGGTGGTCTGGAAGAACTGTGAACGATGTCTGAACAAGGTGCTTGTAGTGACTTGATTTCCAGGTAGTTGTGGATGTGCGGTTTTCACCTTTTTTGGGAATAAAAAACTGCCTTAAAACAAGCTGGTGAATTTTACTTTTCCGTAGAATTATGCAGTCAGTTTTTAAAAAATCAGCATCTTTACCCTGACCAATGAATGAGACCTTTAACTTTTATACCTTCCTTGCATTTACTGGCTGTTTAGCAGCTGGTTTATTTTTTGCATGGCTGCTCTATGGGAAAGCATCTAATTTAATCCGTCCGGTAAGAATAGGTTTGGCAGTAGCCAGAACGGTGGTGATGACTTTAATCTTATGGCTCTTGTTCTCGCCACTGATTAAACAAGTAAGTTATACGCTTGAAAAACCTATAGTCATCATTGCTCAGGATAACTCCGAATCTATTGGTGCATTTACAGCCGTGGGATTTGATAGTCTTAAATACAGAAAAGATCTTCAGCGCCTCCAGGGCGAGCTTTCAGCGAAATACGAGGTAAGAGTCTATAGTTTTAGTGATAAAGTGATTAGCGGGCTTGATTTTGATTATAAAGGGAAGTTAACCAATGCGGTTCAACTCATTAAACAACTCGGTGACGAGATGATGAATAAAAATGTCGGAGCTGTGATTCTGGCTACTGATGGCATTTTTAACAGAGGAGGAAACCCGTCGCAGGATCTGGCTTTGTTGAAAGCTCCGGTTTATACAATTGCTTTGGGAGATACAGTCCCTAAAAAAGATATATTGATCAGTTCTGTCAATATGAATGACCTGGTTTATCTGGATAATGATTTCAGAATGGAAGTGCAGGTGCAGGCTTATCAATGCAACGGGGTTCCGGTTAAATTAACTGTGCTGGAAGATGGAAAAAAAGTATATGAAGAAGCTGTTAAAGTAAATTCGGAGCTGTTTTCGAAAAATATTCCGGTTACTTTAAGAGCTTCAAAAACAGGTCAGCATAAATATCTCATTTCGTTATCTCCTGTTGAGCAGGAAATTTCCGTGAAAAACAATAGTTTTCAAACTTTAGTGGAGGTCATTGATGAACGTCAGAAAGTATTAATTGCCGCTGCGGGACCCCACCCTGATTTGGCTGTATTGAAGCAAGCAATCGGATTAAATAAACACCATGAAGTTTCAGTGGTACTGAATGATGATCTGTTAAAGATTGACCCTAAAGGTTATGGGCTGATCATTTTGTATCAGTTGCCAGATAATCAATTCGACGCAAATGGGTTAATTGCTAAAATAAAAGCCGAAAAGGTTCCGGTATGGTATATTGCAGGGGCGCAAAGTAATCTGAGCAGATTTAACCAGGTACAGCAGCAAGTGAATTTTTCAGGGAATAATGCATTACAATATCAGTACAGTGATATTGATAAAAATCTTTCCGTTTTCGATTTAGATCCTGCATCCCGCAAAGTGATCGAAAATTTTGATCCGCTGCAAGCACCCTCAGGCCTGTTTAAAATCCTGGGAAATCAGCAGGTCGTGCTTGATCAGCGCAATGGCAAAATAAAAACAGATCATCCACAGTTATTTTTCATGAATGATAACGGGCGTAAAACGGGTTACCTGATTGGAGAAGGCTTATGGAAATGGAAATTGTCCGAAGCACGTGAAAATCCACAGACCCCTGTTTTTAATGATTTAATGGGTAAGATCGTACAGTATCTTTCTGTTAAGGATGATAAAAGGAAATTCAAAGTCAGACCGGCTAAAAATACATTTGAAGAGAATGACCGTGTACTGTTGAATGCGACATTATACAATGATAGTTATCAGCCTGTAAATACGCCAGATGTAAATTTGCTATTAAAAGATGAAAAGGGGAAGACTTATAATTTTACTTTTTCCAGGTTTGAATCTTCTTATCAGTTAGATGCGGGGATACTGCCTCCGGGTAATTACAGTTACGTTGCCAATACCGTATTAGGCAGTCAGCGGTATCAGGATAAAGGTTCCTTTTTTGTCAACACCTTAACTGCCGAATTTCAGCAGACACTGGCAAATCATTATTATTATATCAGTTAGCTAATCAGACCAATGGAAAATTGTATCTTCCAGACCAGCTTTTGAAAATTAAGGATGACCTGCTTAAAAGTAACCAGTTGAAAACACTGAGTTACGAAGACCGTAAGTATGAGGAATTAATTAATTTAAAAAGTTTATTTGTACTGATTTTGATATTGCTCAGTATAGAATGGTTTGTACGTAAGAGAAATTCGGCGCTGTAATAAAGGTTAATTTATGGAATTTACTACCTCTCAGGTTATAGAGATTTTAGGTACTATCGCTTTTGCGATCTCTGGTTCATTTTCTGCTATACAGCGGCGCCTCGATCCCTTTGGTGTATTAATCATTGCCTTTGTGACTTCTATTGGTGGCGGTACTGTCCGTGATTTACTGTTAGGTGATACACCTGTTAAGTGGATGAGAGATGTAAACTATTGTTTGCTGATCCTGGTGACTTCATTATTGACTATCTTTTTAAAAAGACATAGAAAGCGGTTTACGGTTACGCTGTTTCTGTTTGACTCTATGGGACTTGGATTATTTACGATACTAGGGATTCAAAAGGGGATAGCTTTTGGTTTGAGCCCGGGGATCTGTATAGCTCTGGGTACAATTACCGGCTGTTTTGGAGGGGTAATCCGGGATACATTATTGAATACAATCCCTTTGATCTTTAAAAAGGAAATATATGCTACAGCTTGTATACTAGGCGGAATCCTGTATTTTACTTTATTGTTCTTTAATCTGAAAGCAGATGTGGCAAAAGTGTTGGTAATCGGGTTTATTTTCGCACTTCGTGTAGTTGTAGTACGTTATAAGCTGACTTTACCGAGATTCGGATATTAGATTTAACTGATTTTTAGTCTTTAGGAGCTGCTTTAATAATGACAAAAACATCCTCATTGTCTTTTTTCATAAAGTATTTTTCCCGTGCAAATTTTTCTGCTGTATTCAGATTGGTGTTTAGCTCGTTCAAATCTTTCTTCACCTGTGCAGTTTGCTTTTCATAGAAATCTTTTTCTTCCTGCAGTTTATGAACTTCTGTGCGGTACTCATATTGAGAAAGCATGTCGTTCTTATCAAAGAACATCATCCAGACTGCAAATGCTGCAGCAGAAAGAAAATATTTGTTGCGAAAGATTTCTAGTAATCTGTTCATATAAACAAAGATATAAATTATAATACAAAAAATGGTAGGGTGTTTTTTTGTGCTTTGATGTCAAATTTTGCGATATCAAAGCAGCATTTTGTTCAGGGTCTGAACGATGAAGCCATAAATAGATAAATACTCAGGGCTATGATAATCGTAATTCTTATCAGATGTAATTTTTTATATGTTTCCCCCTCTGTTCTATAAATCAGATAAAAAGATAATGGAAGTAATAGGGCTCCTTCTACATAAAAAAAGAAGAAACCTTGATAAAGGTTCCCAGAGTATATTGCAATGCAGGTAAGACAAATAGCATAAACGATCCCGCTTGAGATGGAAAGAGTCATATTCTTTTTATCACCAACAGGGAGCAGGTACCATCCAAACACGAGGAGATAGAGTGCCAGTAATAAAGAGATAATCATTCCTGGAATTCCATTACCAGTATTTATGATAAGAGTAGAAATAAACAATGATCCAAAAGCTAGCTCTTCAGTCTTGAATTTTTTTAATACCTCAGGAATTTTCATTTGATTTAACGAGTGCTGTAAAGGTATCTTTTATAGTTATGAATTATGCAGTTTAGTGATGTTTTTGAATAACGTGCTGATTAAAGGAATATATTTGGTGCACTATACTATTTAAAAAATGCTGATTATCCTTAATGAAATCTGTTAAGTGTCTTTATTACAGATTGTATAAATATTATTCAGAGCGACCCGATTTTAAAGGAAACAAAATGTACGGGAAATATAAATCCAATAATGGATAGCACGTCAATTACATAGTTTTCTGGTTCTAAATTATATGAAACCTTCCTTCACAAAAAAAAAGCATATAGCGTTTTTCCGACTATGCTTTCTATAAAAAACTGAAAAATCAGCTTATTTTTTCAAGAATTTGAAATCTTTACCAATGAAACGTGCAGCAGAACCTAATTCTTCTTCAATACGTAATAACTGGTTGTATTTTGCTATCCTGTCAGAACGTGAAGCTGAACCAGTTTTGATCTGACCACAGTTTAAAGCTACTGCTAAGTCAGCGATAGTTGTATCTTCAGTTTCTCCTGAACGGTGACTCATTACCGACGTGTAACCACTGTTTTGTGCCAGTGATACTGCGTTGATAGTTTCAGTCAATGTACCGATCTGATTTACTTTAACTAAGATAGAGTTAGCGATGCTTTTATCGATTCCCTGTTGTAAACGTTTTACGTTAGTAACAAACAAATCATCCCCCACTAACTGTACTTTGTTACCGATAGCTAAAGTTAAAGCTTCCCATGCATTCCAGTCATCTTCATCTAAACCGTCTTCAATAGAGATGATAGGGTATTTTTGTTAGCAGCCCAGTCAACCCAATATTTAACCATTTCGTCAGAAGTTAATTTCTCACCAGATGATTTATGGAAGTTGTAAGTTTTAGTTTTTGAATCATACATTTCAGATGCAGCAGCATCCATCGCGATCCAGATATCTTTACCAGGAGTGAAACCAGCAGTTTCAATCGCTGTTAAAACAGTTTCAATGGCTTCTACGTTTGAACCGATGTTTGGTGCAAAACCACCTTCATCACCAACATTTGTTGAATAACCTTTTTTCTTTAATACGTCTTTCAGGTGGTGAAATACCTGAGTTCCCATTTGTAATGCTTCAGAGAAACTGCTTGCACCCAATGGCATAATCATGAACTCCTGGAAGTCGATTTTGTTATCCGCATGTGCACCACCGTTTAAGATGTTCATCATTGGAATAGGTAATGTATTTGCATTTACACCACCGATATAACGGTATAATGGTTGTCTGCTTTCTGCTGCTGCTGCTTTAGCTACTGCTAAAGAAACACCTAAGATTGCATTAGCACCTAAATTTCCTTTGTTTTCTGAACCGTCAAGGTCGATCATCGCCTTGTCAATCAGATTTTGCTCAAAAACATCGATACCCTGAAGTTCCTTAGCTATTTTCTTGTTCACATTCTCAACGGCTTTTAATACACCCTTGCCCATGTAAACTTTCTTATCTCCGTCTCTTAGCTCAACAGCCTCATGTTTACCCGTACTTGCACCAGATGGTACAGCAGCGCGGCCCATTTGGCCATTTTCAGTGATTACTTCTACTTCAACAGTAGGGTTACCTCTTGAATCGAGGATTTGCCTTGCATGAACATCAATAATTAAACTCATTTTAGTTGTTTTAAGTGTTTTTATCTCCTTAGTGTAAATAATACAATTACCAGGTGATGATCAAAGTTAAAATAAAATTTAAATTATAAGGATTGATTCCCCATAATTTTATTCCCACTTGAATACCTTCACCGCTACAGCGTATATTCCTATCCCCCAGATCACCATGATTAAAAAAATCTGTTGTTTCACATCCCATAGTCCAGCCCCTTCAAAAGCAACTTGTCTCATTGCATCGTTTAAGTAGGTTAGCGGTAGTGCCCTGCTGATTGGTTGTAACCAGTTCGGGAAATTCTCTATAGAGAAGAACGTACCAGATAATAAAAATTGTGGTAAGGTAATAATATTTGAGATAGGGGGGATCGTACTTTCACTTTTTGCAATACCCGAAACGACAAAACCAAAGCCCATGAAGACAATTACACCAATTGTAGAAAGGAGGAGCATGTTTATGACTGTCGTGACCCCGTGTATAAGCGTGAAATGGAAAAAGAAGTGACCAATCAGAATGATAAACAAAGCCCCGATTAAGGCGAAACCTATTCTGGCCATTCCTTCACCAAGGATAATGCTTGATCTTTTTACCGGAGTGGCAAAAAAACGTTTGATCACCAGGGTTTGTCTTAAGCTGAAAAACACAAAGGCTGTTCCGAAAACACCCGTACTCAAAAAGAGAAACCCAATTGTCCCGGAAGGATAAAATCAATGGTACGGTAAGTTCTGCCATGAACTGTACTTTCTTTCAGCTCTGCTACTGATGGCTTCAGATCTTTAGTATTCAAAGCATACATCAGGTTATTTAAGATCGATTTAAGGATGTTTCCTTTATCCATCGATGCAGAAGTATATTTTACGTTTGCTAAATAAGCTGGTTGTGCAACGATGTTTTTATGGACATCAATTACACCGGCTATAGTTCCTTTTTCCAGGCGCTGCTGAAGCTCAATCTCACTTTTGTCTGTAATTAAATGTACTACAGGGGTATGCTGTAAGGCGATGATCACAGGATTCTGCATGTCAGATCCCGGTGCTACAGCAAGGTCTAATTTTACACCTCCGCCACCCAGAAAACCAAATACAAGGATAAAGATCAGTGGAAATGCGAGGGTGAAAACTACAGCTGACGGGCTGCGGGTAATAGATCTGAAACTTGCTTTCGCCAGTGCCAGTGTGGCTTTTGTATTGTTATATGATTTGTTCATTTTTGCGCTCATTTAACCTTCACGCCATTCCTGGCCTGTAAGATTGATAAATACATCTTCGAGGTTAGCTTTTTTAACTTCCTTTTTTCTTTCGAATCCGCTGTTAATTAACTGATCAATCAGATTGTCAGGAGTATCCAGCGCAATGATTTCTCCATGTTCCACAAAAGCGACACGGTCACAAAGTTGTTCTGCCTCATCCATATAGTGGGTGGTCAGTACGACTGTTGTCCCATTGTTCCTGATGTCAATAATCAAGTCCCACAAATTACGGCGTGCCTGAGGATCTAATCCCGTTGTCGGCTCATCCAGAAAAATGATTTTAGGAGAATTCAGTAAGGTTGTTGCGATTGAAAAACGCTGTTTCTGTCCGCCGGAAAGGGCTTTGTACTTTGCTTTTGCTTTATCCTGAAGATTTACTTTCTCGAGCATTTCCATTGGTTTGATGTTTACGCCATATAAGCCGGCAAAAAGCTCCATGAGTTCTACAAGGTTCAGGTTTGGGTAATAACCGGCAGCCTGTAGCTGTACACCAATAATCCTTTTGATTTCATTGGCATTTTTATCTACAGAAAATCCATCTACTGTAATTTCTCCTGAAGTTTTTTCCCGGAGCGTCTCAATAATTTCTAAAGTAGTAGTTTTTCCTGCGCCATTAGGGCCGAGCAGTCCGAAAATTTCATTTTCATAGACGTCGAAACTAATCCCTTTGACTGCCTGGAAATCAGCATAGTTTTTTACCAGATTACGGACACTGATAATGGTATTCGTTTTATCCATGCGATAAATGTAACAAGGTTTAATGTAAAAAGGATTGATGTGACTCAATCCTTTCTTAAAATGTCGGTAAAATGATGGTTAGAGCCGGTGATTACCGGTTTACCAGCTTAGTTCGCCTTTGATCAGGTTCACGAAGTCATCAAACAGGTAACGTGAATCATGGGGGCCAGGAGAAGATTCAGGGTGATACTGTACCGAGAATGCTTTTTTGCCTTTCACACGAATTCCTTCGATAGACTGATCATTTAAGTTGATATGTGTGATTTCCACTTTGTCAGAATTTCTCACTTCTTCAGGGATTACACCGAAACCATGATTTTGAGAAGTTACTTCGCAGTGGTTTTTAATAATATTTTTTACCGGGTGATTTAATCCCCTGTGGCCGTTAAACATTTTCATAGTACCAATTCCGTTAGCCTGAGCTAATAACTGATGACCTAAACAGATACCAAATAATGGTTTGTCTGAAGCAAGAATTTGTTTTACAGTTTCAATAGCATATGGCATTGCCGATGGATCGCCAGGGCCGTTAGACACGAAGTAAGCGTCAGCTCCCCATTTGTCCATTTCTTCGAAAGTAGTTTTTGCAGGGAAAACCTGTACATATAAATCTCTGTCGTCGAAATTGCGTAAAGTATTTTTCTTGATACCGAAATCCAGTGCTGCAACTTTATAAGCCGCTTCTGGTGAACCATAGAAATAAGGTTCTTTGGTAGAAACCTGTGAAGATAGCTCAAGACCATCCATAGAAGGTACTTGTGCTAATTTAGCTTTCAGTTCTTCGATGTCAGTGATTTCAGAAGAGATAATCGCATTCATTGCTCCCTGATCTCTGATTTTTCTTACTAAAGCGCGGGTATCGATATCAGATATTCCAACGATGTTTTCATCCTGGAAATAATCCTGTATAGATTCATTAGCTTCTTTACGGCTATAGCCGATGTTGTAGTTTTTGCAAACCAGACCTGCAATCTTAATCGAATCAGATTCGATTTCTTCTTTATGAATTCCATAATTACCAATATGGGCATTCGTAGTGACCATGATTTGTCCGAAATAAGATGGGTCAGTGAAAATCTCCTGATAACCCGTCATTCCTGTGTTGAAACAAATCTCTCCTGTCGTTGTACCAATCTTTCCGGCAGCTTTACCGTGGTAAACAGTACCGTCAGCCAATAACAGGATACAGGGTAACTTGGTGTAGTTAGTCATCGTAATTAAAATGAAAAATAAAGTTTAAAAAAGGGATTAATGAACGAAGATTTGCGATTTTGATGTCGCTATAATGATTAACAAATGTGTTGTTGTTTAACCCGTTCATTTCGGGATACAAAGATAGCTTTTTCATCCTAAAATCCATATTTTTTTTATCAGGATTATATTGTTACATCATATATCCCTCATATAATGAGAGGGAAGGGTAGTTTTCTCAATTGAATACCCTAATTTTGCTCCCCTAAAAGCATAAATTTATGTCTATACACAAAGAAGTAAAGCGTATTACAACCCACATTCTGCAAGCGATGAAACAGAGTGGTGAAAAAATATCGATGTTAACTGCTTATGATTATTCCATGGCTACGGTTTTGGATGATGCAGGACTTGATGTCTTATTGGTTGGTGATTCAGCTTCAAACGTAATGGCGGGCCATGAAACTACTTTGCCGATTACACTGGACACTGGACCAGATGATTTATCATGCACAGGGTGTCGTTAGAGGCGCAACACGTGCTTTTGTCGTAGTGGATCTTCCTTTCGGTTCTTACCAGGGGAATTCAAAAGAGGCTTTAAGCTCTGCGATCAGGATTATGAAAGAATCAGGTGCCCACGGTGTAAAACTGGAAGGTGGAACTGAAGTTGTAGATTCTATATCACGTATTATCACTGCAGGAATTCCTGTAATGGGCCATTTAGGCTTAACGCCTCAATCCATTTATAAATTTGGTACTTATACTGTAAGAGCTAAAGATGAGCAGGAAGCTGAGAAATTAAAAATTGATGCTCAGGCTTTGCAGGATGCTGGTTGTTTTGCAGTTGTACTGGAGAAAATACCTGCAGCATTGGCTAAAGAAGTTTCTGAAAGCCTGCATATTCCGGTTATCGGAATTGGTGCTGGTCCGCATTGTGACGGACAGGTTTTAGTTGTAAACGATATGATCGGTTTAACTAAAGGCTTTAAACCACGTTTTTTACGTCAATACATTATTAATTTGTATGATGGAATTTTAGATGCTGCAAAAGCATATATTAAGGATGTGAAAGCGAATGACTTTCCAAATGAAAAGGAGCAATACTAAAAATGTCGGTAACTGATAAAGATGTACTTTTCGAAGATAATCACCTGATTGCAATTTGCAAACGTGCAGGTGATATTGTCCAGGTTGATGAAACCCGTGATGAGCCATTGGAAGATATGGTGAAAAGATATATCGCTAAAAAATATAATAAGCCTAACAGTGCATTTTTAGGTGTGGTACATCGTTTAGACCGTCCGGTAAGCGGAGTGATCTTATTTGCCAAAACGAGTAAGGCGCTGGAAAGAATGAATGCCATTTTTAAAAACAGGGAGGTCAAGAAAACTTACTGGGCGGTTGTGCGCAACCGTCCCGCTAATATTTCGGGAACTTTAGTGCACTGGCTGGTTAAAAATCCAAAGACAAATGTGGTAACGCCACACAATATGGAAGTTCCGGGTAGTCAGCGTGCTGAATTAAGCTATAGGCTGCTTGGTGAGCTGGGGGGGTATTATCTGATTGAGGTTGATCCTTTAACTGGCCGTTCTCATCAGATCAGGGTACAGCTTTCTACATTAGGCTGTCCGATTGTTGGAGACAATAAATATGGTTATCCGCGTGGCAGTCGTAAGGGAAGTATCTGTCTTCATGCAAGAAGACTGCAATTCCTTCATCCTGTTAAAAAGGAGCCGGTAAATATCTTTGCCAAACTTCCTGTAGACGGATTTTGGGAACGTTTTGAATCCTTTTAAGGGTTCAAAACGTTTATTTCTTTTTTATTTGCAAGCTATAGGCGAAAGGGTGATGTCACCATATTTTAATCCAGCCAGATTTGTAAATACTCTTCTTCCATCTGTTTCCTGAGTCGGGCCATAACCTTCCAGCAGCTGATCGCCTTTTTTTACAAATGCAACCTGTCTGTAGGAGGTACTTCCTTCAGATTCGAAAGTATAATCTGCAATGATTGTATTGTATCTCCCTTAATTATACCTGCAATAGTGCCTGCATTTTTGTCTTTTTCATAAAAATTGTAGTTTAAACTACCTGCAACTGCGTTTCCTGCTGTAATTAATGATAATGAAACAGTATCTTTATCTTTAATATAGGCATAGCATGTTTTTGCCTTAGATGCATTGGTGTCAGGTGTTGTTGCAAGACTATCAATGTGTTGTTCTGTAGTTTTATTCTGTTGACAGGCCGAGAAAAGTCCCGCCAGTACCGTGAATAATAAAATAGTTTTTTTCATTTTGATGTTTTTGTGCAGGTTTTCTCTGCTAAAAATAAGTATATCGATTGTTTAGCACAAGAGTCTGGCCAAAAAAAGAGAGTAGCTACATTTGGACACCGGTTCCGGAATGGAACGTGGGCCATATACAGCTACTCTCTTTTTTATGAACTTCGGATCAGGTGGTTAATCCTTACCAGACATAGGTTGCAACAGCACCTTTTGGTAAGGATGTCTCTACCGTTTTCCCTTTATACTGAATGTTAAATGTCTTTTCAGCAGAGTTCCCATTGACAACAATCAATGCCGTCTTTCCATCAGGAGTCCTGAAGGCTACGTTCTCTAAATTGTCAGTAATATTGGAACTAATTCTATAAGAACCTGGTCTCACAAATTTAGAGGCGTGACCGATAATGTAATAAGCTACATTCCTGGTTACCTCAGGAGCTATTGTAATCGCTCCTAAGCAAGTTGTACAACCTCCAACAGTATGTGGGCCATATAAAGGATCGGCAGCTAAATTCCACTCTAAAACATTTCTGCTCCAATTACGTGTTGCCCCAATCACTAACGTAGAAACATGCCATTTCAAATCTTCATCAAACTTTCCCGGGCCTCCAACCCATTGTTCTGTGAAATAAAGGTTCTTATCCGGATGTGCTTCATGAACTTTTGATAAAGCTGTAATCTTTCCGCCATACAAATGGAAAGCTGAGCCATCAACATATTGTTTCGCCTGTGGATCATCCAGAATAGTAATCGGGTAATCCGGACGATCTGCATTATGGTCATAAATGATAATCTTTGTTTTAACGCCCGCAGATTTAAACACAGGGCCTAAAGCAGTTTTTATAAATATGGCCTGATCTTTCGCTTCCATGTACATACTAGGTACATTTCCCGGATGTAAAGGCTCATTCTGAATTGTAATTGCATCAATTGTAACTCCCTGGGTTTTCATCGCATGAATATATTTCACAAGGTATTTCGCATAAGACTCATAATATTCGGGTTTCAAACTTCCACCTTTAAAACTATGATTCGTTTTCATCCAGGTAGGAGCAGTCCACGGAGAACCTAAAATTTTCAGATCAGGGTTAATAGCCAGAATCTTTTTCAGGACAGGAACCAGATCCCTCATTTCTTTAGCTATAGAAAACTTATCCTGATTAATATCAGTCTGTCCTGCTGGCAATTCATTATAAGTAAAATTATCAGCACTCAAATCAGAGGCGCCAATACTAATTCTCAGATAACTGACACCGATACCATTTTTCTTAGCAGAGAATAATTCCTGTAATAATGCATCTTTCGCTTTTTCATCTAATGCATTGATTAAGCCAGCACTACCACCGGTCAAAGTATAGCCAAAACCATCAATAGTCTGGAATTTTTGCGTTTCGTCAACCTCAATGGTAGGGTTCGATGACTGAGATGTATTGAAATTTAGTTTTGTTGGCTGCTCTTCCAGCAAGGCTGATTTATCGCCTGTGGTAAGCCAGTACCTAACTTCTCCATTAGGAGCAGCAGATCCGTTAAGACCTGCTGCTCCTCTTTTTGCCGTACATGCCGATAAAGCAATGGCAAAAGCAAATAAGATATTTCTTTTCATAATTAATTACTGATTGTAAGTGAAACCTGCCTTTTGACCAGCAATTTGTATAGTAAAGTCTCCGTCTTCTGTTATTTTTTGACCATCTGAATTAATAAAGCCTAAATCATCAGCAGTAATTTTGAAGGCACGGTTTTAGTTTCGCCAGCTTTAAGCTCTATTTTATCGAAGCCTCTTAAACGTTTCACATCAGGACTAACCAATGTAGCTACAAGGTCTGATGTGAATAGCAATACACTTTCTTTGCCTGCAACTTTACCTGTATTGGTTACATCTACAGAAACAGTTAAAGTTTCTCCTTTTTTCAAAGTAGCTGTACTTAACCTGATCGGGCTGTATTGGAAAGTGGTATAACTTAGACCGAATCCGAAAACATATTGTGGATTGTAATCCGCGTCGTAGTTGTAAACACCTTCTGTAGTAGAACGTGACTCTGACGGTTTATGGTAGTAAGTGAATAAGGCATTAGGATACTGAGGATAAGTATAAGGCAATTTACCTGATGGATTCACTGTGCCAAAAAGAACATCAGCAATTGCATCACCACCAAAATTTCCTGGTAAATAACTTTGCACAATAGCACTCATTTTTTTCTCAAACTTAGAGATTACCCTTGGGCGGCCTTCATTCAATACTAAAATAATTTTTTTACCTGTTGCAGCAAGTTTTTGTGCAAGCTCAGTTTGAAGATCTGAAAGATACAGGTCACTTAGATTACCAGGAGTTTCTGTGTAAGAGTTCTCGCCTAAACAAAGGACAACAACGTCCGCATCTTTTGCTGCGGCAATAGCTGCATCCATTTGATCTGCATATTCTTCAAAATATTTGCCATCCATTTTGTAGCTCACACCCGGTACATAAGTCACGTTTTGTTTACCCGCTTTAAGTTCTAAAGCTTTTAAAATAGTATGGTATTGAGCAGCAAATTCTTCTACTTTTTCTCCCTGCCACGAATAAGTCCATGCACCATTCAATGTTCTCATAGAATTTGCATTAGGGCCTGTAACAAGAATCTTCACAGATTTATTCAATGGTAATGCCTGATCTGTGTTTTTCAATAAAGTAATAGACTCTGCGGCTGCCTGGTACGAAGCCAGTTCAAATTCTTTACTTCCAAATTTAGGGGGTAATCCTTAGGGTTGGTTGTTGGTTTATTGAAAAGGTCTAAATCATATTTTACCTGTAAAATTCTTCTAACTGCATCGTCAATACGACTTTCTTTAACTTTTCCTTCTTTAACCAGCGCAATCAGGTCATCACAAAAAGGCTCGTAGTTATAAGCTACCATCGACATGTCAATACCTGCATTAATTGCAATTCTTACCGCGTCTTTATTGTCTTTAGCTACATGATCTCTCTTGTAAAGATTCTCAATATCTCCCCAGTCAGTTACTGCTAAACCTTTGAAACCTAATTCTTCTTTTAATAATTTGGTCAGCAGGTTATAATTCGCATGAACCGGAACACCGTTGATGATTCCAGAGTTAATCATGATAGTTTTAGCACCAGCCTGAATAGCTGCTTTGAAAGAAGGTAAATGATATTCTCTCAATGCCTGATCAGAAATATATGCAGGAGTTCTGTCCTTACCTGAAATTGGTACCTGGTAACCTAAAAAGTGTTTAATCGAAGAGGCTACATGGTATGGACTGGAAACATCATTATTCTCTCCTTCCAGACCTTTTACAGCCTGAACACCCATTTCGCTAACTAAGTAAGGATCTTCTCCAAAACTTTCCCACTGACGGGGGAAACGTGGATCAGCACCCAGATCCAATAAAGGAGAGAAAGCCCATGGAATAGAACTCGCACGGGTTTCGTAAGCAGTGATTTCAGCTCCTCTGCGAACAAGGCTTCTGTTGAAAGTTGCTGCCTGTCCGATTTGCTGAGGGAACATAGTTGCACCTGCGGTATAAGTTTCCCCATGAATAGCATCGATACCATAGATGACAGGAATGCCATTCTTAGTACCTTTTATTGCAGTTTGCTGAATCTTGCTGATAATTTCATACCATACTCCAGGTGTTCTTGCTCTGTTGTTTGAAGTATTTAATACTGAACCCAGCTTATATTGGATCAGTGCTTTTTCCATTGCCTTTTGATCCAGTGAAAATGGTTCCGCGCTAGTATAACGGTCATTACCGGTTCCGATGACATCTAATGTGATCTGAGCCATCTGACCAACCTTTTCTTCCAGTGTCATTTTTTTAAGCAGGCTTTCTACTTTAGCGTTGTTTTTTGTCTGGCCATTAGCTATTCCACAAGAGATCAGCAATAAAAGAGCGGAGAGGGGTTTTCTTAAATACATTTCAATTTTTATTTTGAGCTTAATCCGAAGGCAGTCTGAACTGCCTTCGGAGTTGATTATTTTTTATCTGATATTAGGATTTCTATCTATTTCTTTTTGTGGAATAGGGAAGAGTAAGTTTGCAGGTGTTACATTGTAATTTAATGGATTTCCCTTGCCATCCAATTGTGCGTTCATTACCGCAATGGCTCTGTTGGTTCTTAATAAATCAAACCAGCGATGACCTTCAAATGCAAGTTCCAGTCTGCGTTCTTTTTCAATAGCCAGACGCATTGTAGTCTGACTGGTTGCTGGTGTTCCGGCTAACTTTACTCTTGCTCTGATATCTGATCTACAATGATTTTTGATTGTGCCCATCCTGAAGCGCCGGTTTCATTCAGTGCTTCTGCTTTTAACAGCAGGATATCTGCAAGGCGAAGGATATAGTTGTCACTTTTGTCGTCTGCTCTATACTTATTAATAAATGGGTAATTGTTTTTTGACCAGTAGCTGTCTGACCAGCCATCTGAGCTTACATTCTTAAAAAGGACACTTGAATTTTTCCGGATCAGATCTCCTTCGTCATCATATGCTTTGACTAGATCATTAGATGGCGTATTAAATCTTTTCCAGCCTGTACCGGTAATGATACCCGGCATCCAGTTACCATGTTCTCCACCGTTTCCTTGAAATTGTAACTCCCAGATAGACTCCGAATTATTTTTATTAGCGATATCAAATAACCCGTTGAAATCCGGGAATAAAGAGTATCCACCACTTATAGTGGCATCGCAATACTGATTAACTTTTGCCCAGTCAGGGGATGGCATAGTTGCATAAACTTTGGGCTAACAGTGCATTCGCTACGCCCTTTGTGAAAATACCTTTATTTGCTGATGTTGCATTTGCATTGTTTACTGCAAATTCAAGATCCTTGATAATCTGTGTATAAATCTGATCAATTGTTGCTTTAGGCTGCTGAGTATCTGTAAGATTTGTGGGCGTTTTTAAGATCAGAGGTACAGCTCCGAATAAACGGACCAGGTTAAAGTACATATAGGCGCGTATTCCGCTTGCTTCTCCCAGAATCTGATTTCTTCTGCCGCTGGCATCTAGCGAAGGATCAGGCACTTTAGGGATATTTTCTAAAACTTCATTTGCGTTCTTAATATCTGAGTAAAGAGCTGCCCAGTCGCGGTCAACATTTCCATTAGTTGAATTTGTTGTAAACAAGTCAAGCTGGATATTTGCAGGGTTATCACCACCTGCATATGCGTTATCGGAGATCACATCACCATTGGTCATAAAATCCCAGATATTGTAATCATTGTACATACCATCATAAAGCCTTTCATTAATTTATTAGCGCCTGCAGCATCTGATAAGGCAATCTCTCCGGTAATTTTATCAATAGGATCTTTTTTTAGAAAGTCCTTTTTGCAGCCAGACTGAATTGAAAGGACAAAAGCCCCGGCTGCGATCAGTGAATATATTTTTAAGTTCATTTTTTCTAAGATTAAAAGCCAACATTAATACCTAATAAGAAACTTCTTGATTGAGGATAGGTTCCATAATCAACTCCCATGTCAGGTCCGTTTGCATCGTAACGGCTCACTTCGGGGTCTAATCCGCTATACTTGGTAAAAGTCAGGAGGTTATATCCTGTAGCGAATATCATTAGTTTATCCATTTTTAACTTTCCTAATGCAGCTTTACCAAAACTGTAAGACAGTGTTGCAGTTTTCAATCTAAGATAAGATGCATTTTCTACAAATCTGCTGGAAGTCAGTGAATTGGTGTTTGTAAATGAAGAAGTAGTTAGCTGGGCCCTTGGAATATCTGTTACCTGTCCCGGGGTTGTCCATCTGTTTAACACACTTGCTGACTGATTTTTTGCATCGTACATTCCTTCGAGTTCAATTTTTGAAGCATTAAACAACTGGTTGCCCTGTACACCCTGGAAGAATACGGACAGGCCAAAATTCCCATAAGTGAAATTGTTGTTTACCCCATAAGTAAACTTCGGTTGCGCTGAACCGATAAACTGACGGTCGTCATTATCTCTCTGGCCATTATTGTTCGTATCCTGATAGGTAGCATTACCGGTCTTTGGATCAACACCTGTAAATACATAACCATAAATACTTCCCAACGGACGTCCAACGACAACTTTTATAGCAGCATCACGTTCGAAAATCCCGCCAAAATCAAGTGATTGTGTACTATTTCCCAAACTGGTTACTTTATTCCTGTTCAGTGAGAAGTTTAAATCTGTAGACCAGGTGAATTTACTTTTCTCAATGTTTTTGGTAGACAGGGCAAATTCCAATCCTTTATTTTCCATTGAGCCTACGTTAAGCGCCTGCGTACCCAGACCTGAAGATGGTGGCAGCTGAACTTTTACTAAAAGGTCATTGGTTTTCTTCAAATAAGCATCAGCCGTAAAAGTTACCCTGTTATTGAACATGGTTAAATCAAGCCCAATATTGGTCTGAGTGGTTTTTTCCCATGAAAGCTGATCATTGGCAGGTTGATTCAGCGTATAAGAATTCTGTGCGGTGATCTGATATAATTTCATATAAGCATAGTCACCAATACCTTCGTCATTACCAACTTTACCCCAGCTTCCGCGAATCTTTAAGTCGTTGATCGTTTTACTGTCTTTCAGGAAATTTTCTCCTGATATTCTCCAGCCTGCAGAAACAGAAGGGAAATAACCGAATTTATGATCGGGGGCGAAACGGGAAGATCCATCAGCTCTGAAGTTAGAACTCAGTAAGTATTTACCATCAAAGGCATAATTGATTCTTGCTAAATAAGACTGTTTAGACCATTGAGAACGTTGCGGTATTTTTGGTGCGATCGAAGGGGCAATCGGAAGACCTGACTGATCTACAAAACGGGTAGCCGAATATTCCAGATAGGTATAGTCAGACTCCTGAATAGTGTAACCCGCCAGAGCACCGAAAACATTTTTACCAATTGTTTTATTGTAGCTCAGGATATTTTCGTTCAGCCATACATGGTCGTTGGTTTTATTGTTATTGTAAATACCTCTTTCGTTACGACCGTAAACTGTTTTAAAAGGGTCTAGTGTATAATCGTAGTATTCGTTTCTAACATTAGTGCTAATGGTAGATTTGAAAACTAAATCTTTATTAAAATTGATCTCACCGCCAAAGGCACCGATAAACTTTAATTGTCTTTTCATGTTTTTAGAACCAAATGCATTACCGATTGGATTTTCATATCCCCCCGGTACAGGTGTGTAATTGCCATTTGATTCAAAAATAGTTAAGGTTGGTGGTGTAGTTAAAGCTGCCAGTATTACACCGCCTTTAGAAATGCCGGCCGGCATTATCTGATACGTCAATAGATTTGTTAGACGTTAAAGCAGCGGTAACGTTAAACTTTAACCAGCTGGTCATACGCTGACTACCATTGAAATTGAAGCTGTATCGGTCTAACTTGGCTGGTGCAACAACACCTTTGTCTTGTTGATAGCCTGAAGACAGGTAGTACTGTCCCCCTTTAGTTCCGCCTGAAAGCGATAACTGGTAGCTATTTTGCTGCCCGGTTCCAAATGCTTCTTTTTGCCAGTCAGTGTTTTGTGTACCACCAAATTCTGTATAACCCAGATCTTTCATCAGTGCAACATATTGGTCACTGTTAAGAACATCTTGTTTTCTCCAGAAGTTCGAGATACCCGTAAATGCGTTAAACCCGACTTTTACTTTGCCTGCCGAACCTTTTTTAGTCGTAATCAATACAACTCCATTTGCACCGCTTGAACCGTAGATTGCAGCGGCTGATGCATCCTTTAAAATGGTCATCGTTTCAATATCGTTTGGATTGATGATGAAACTTGCATCTCTGGAAGTAACTCCATTAATCACATATAAAGGACTGTTTGAAGCAGTCAAAGAAGTATTACCACGAATACTCACTGAAATACCTGCACCTGGTTTACCAGACTGAGAGGTAACCTGTACACCTGCTGCTTTTCCCTGAAGAGCTTGCAGTGCATTTGTTACTGGCTGGTTCTGGATGTCTTTAGCTGAAATAGAAGAGACAGCTGTAGTCAGGTCTTTTTTAGTCTGTGTACCATAACCAACTACAATGACTTCATTTAATTGCTGATTGTCGTCTGTCAGTTTTACACTAACATTCTTACGGTTGCTTATCGCTTCTTCTATTGTTTTATAACCTATAAATGAAAAAATAAGGGTACTGTTTGATGGTGCAGATAAAACGTAGGAGCCAGTTCCGTTTGTGACTACTCCATTGTTAGTACCTTTAACCTTTACCGAAACTCCTGGTAAAGGAAGCCCCTGGTGATCTTTCACTTCACTTTTATGGTAATGTCCTGTGCTATTGCTACAGAAATCCCGCATAAAAGACAAATGAGAAAAAGAGTAAAATTTTTAGTCATGATGTGCTTGTTTAGGTGTGTATTTGATTGTTAAAGTTAACGCCTAATATCTGTTAAAAGCAAGATATTAGGTAATTATATTTTACATAAAATACTGATATATAGATGATTATGTTATAATTGATACGCTTTGATACCGTAGTGTGAATAATGGTTTATAGCTGATTTACAGGGGGTAGTGAAAGATATTCCATTTGAGGCATCAGGTAAACGATACGCTCTGATACCCTTAAGAATTAAGGTGATTTTATAGAAGATTTAATAGCTTTTATTCGAGAACAAGCTGACTCCATCCATTTTTACTGGCCTTTTTTAATACTGCTTTTCTTTCTTCCATCAGAATTTTAATCTTGGATCCATAGGTCCAGCAGGTACTTTGACGGATATTTAAAATTTCAGCGAGCTTATGAGAAGAGAGAGATTTTTCTTTACTTTACTGGAGTAGATCAGGAAGATCATATAAAAGGCTTTGTTGATAGGGATTCTGGTATTTTGAAAAACAGTATAAGCGGTAACAGATTCTTCATATCCGCATTTGCTGCATCTTCTGCTAAATGCAATATGACCGCTATAGTAATGTGTGTTTTTGCATTTACGGCAGCTATAGCCGTCTTTCCATTTCAGTTCAGAAAGGAAAAGATTACAACTGTCTTTGTCAGGATAGATTTTACTGAACTCTTCGAAGTCGACATCGGCAGACATCACACGGTCACGGGTTACTTTTTCAACATTAGTTTGTAGTTCCTGGTTGTCTTGTTCCAGCAGGATATTCATCCTTGAAATTTCTTCTGCTTGTTGTTGTAACCGATCATTCACTTCAAGCAGCTCTGCATTTTTAGCTTCAATGATGAGTGACTTATGAAATACTTCCTTGGTGCGCTCTTCTACCTTAGTTTCCAATTGCTGGTTCAGGGTGTCTTTCAACTTGGCATTTTCAGCCATCTGGCGGATCATCTGACGCTGTACTTTTTCTTTCTTCGTTTTCAGGATACGTACTTTATCGCCAATGGCAAAAGAGAGAAATACCATTTCCAATACAAAACAGAAGCTTAGGCTATAATAACTGACCACACCAAAGTTTAACCATGAAAATCCTAACATAATCAGGAATTTTAAAGTAAAACCAATAAACAGGAAGCTATAGCCCAGAACAAAGAAACGTGCTGGTTTATAACCTTGTTTATAAATGTAAATACCAGTATAGAAGGCTACGGCCAATGGAATAAATTCAAGGAATTTATAGGTAAACAAAGAACGGTCAAAAAACAAGCTATAAAAGAAGAGTGCCGTCCTGATTCCAATAATACACAGAATGAATTTATTTAATCCGGGTGCTTTTGCTTTAACAAAGAGTAACTCTTTGCTAAACAGCAGTGCAAATACACTAGTGGCATAAAGAGCAAAGGCATAGGCAATTTGATTCCATGCAGTGGAGGCAGACCATAAATATTGATAAGCAATACCGTCTGTGCTCATTTCAAAGAAACCCACGCTTAGATTGTACAATACATAATAGAGGTATTGTCTTTGCCGCATAGCAATAAACATGATCAGGTTGTAAAAACTGAAGACCAGGATCATTCCATAAAAGATACCGAAGTAGAAATATTCGTCCAGGGCGTAAGATATAAACCAGTCTACGCTTCTCAGCACAATGATCGCGTCAGAGATCTGTGAGGATTGAAACTTGAAATAGTAAACCTGTGTTTCGTTGTTATCGTTATTAATATACAGTTCGAAGTTCTTATGATGAAGTTCGCGTTGTTCAAATTTAAACTGATCTCCAAACTGTCTAACTTCGTAAACTCCATTTTTTTGAGGTAAATAAGCGGTAACGTGGTCTATTGTCTGATCAAAAAACTCAAGAAGATATCTTTTATCGGCTTTGCTGTTATGTTTGATCTTAATCCTGAACCAGTAAGTTGCTTCAGAGATCTGTTGTTTGAGGTGTGCTTTTTAAGTTTTTTATGAAATGATGTTCATAACCTTTACTGCTAATCTGCTCGAAATTCAGCTTGTTAGTTGTGTCCTTTAGCCATTCTATCTCATTGAAATTAAAGATATGCTGATTGATATTGTCATCTACTGCGACAACTTTTTGCGCATAGGTGACCGGGCTAAGAACAAAAAAAATAATAGGATTGTTATGATGACACGTAAAAGGGAGAGAGAGAACCGGTTAAACATAAATGAATAAGGAAGCCCATGGCGTTTGGTATGAAAGCAAATATAAACTTAATTTGATTGCAATTCTGCAACGTTATTGCATATGTCTTTATATGGTCTATATTTGCAGGCGTTAACACAAAATTTTAAGCAGATATGAGCATAGCTACCATTATATGGAACCCCGGTGATTCAATAATAGATTTAGGATTTTTTGCATTAAAGTATTATTCCTTGTTTTTCCTGCTTGCATTTGTTTCCAGCTATATCGTATTGAAAAAACAGTTTGTTAAATATGGGATTGATGTTGAGCTGATGGATTCTTTAACTATATATGCTGTTTTAGGAACACTTATCGGGGCACGTCTTGGTCATGTTCTGTTTTATGATTTTGCTTATTTTTCTCAGCATCCGCTGGAAGCAGTGCTTCCTGTTACATTTACGCCGCATTTCCGTATCACGGGTTTCCTCGGTCTGGCAAGTCATGGTGGTGGAATAGGTATTATGCTAAGTCTGATCTTGTTTAGCAGGAAGTTTAAAGTGAAACTGTGGTTTTTGTTAGATCAGGTTGCCCTGGTGGTTCCGCTTGCAGGTACTTTCATCAGACTTGGAAACCTGATGAATTCAGAGATTATAGGAAAGCCAACTGATGTAAGCTGGGCTTTCGTATTTTTGAGAGATGATAATATTCCGCGTCACCCGGCACAATTATATGAGGCTATTGCCTACTTACTGATATTCGTTTTTGTATATCTGACGATGAAAAAATATCCAAAGTCTTCTGGTTTTTATTTCGGAATGGTCATCTTCCTGATTTTCTGCTTCAGACTCGCTATTGAATTTATTAAAGAAGATCAGTCTGCTTTTGAAGCAGGGATGCTTTTAAATATGGGACAATTACTAAGTATTCCTTTTATCTTAACGGGACTTGTTATTATGTATCTTAAAAGAGGGGAACCCGAAAATACACCAATGAAAACCGTTTAAGCAATAACGGTTTTTTTTATTTTTGTTCTGTTACTTAGCAGTGTAGTTAACAATACACATAGTAAGAAACCTCCAAAGGCTAATGCTGCCCCTACGTATTGCGGGGAGGTAAAACCATAAGCTGCAATTGGCAGGCCACCTAAAAATGCACCCAGGGCATTTCCTGTATTTGCACTGGCTTGCATAGAAGAAGAAGCCAGCATTTCGGCTCCTTTTGCTGCGCCGATCATCAGCATCTGTAAAGGTGCAATGACTGCAAATGCGAGCGCGCCGGTAATGAGGTCAATAAGATAGCAGCAATTTTAAAATGGCTTAACAGGGCTACCAATATTAAGGTTATAATCATGGCCAGTAATAAATAGGTGGTGGTTTTTAGCGGCGAAAATTTGTCTGCCAGACGTCCTCCTGCGAAATTACCCACCGCCATTCCAATACCTGCTATGACCATAATCGGGGTAATCATATTACTGTTAAAATGAGCAACTTCTGTCATTAGAGGTGCGATATAACTGATCCAGGCAAACAAACCTCCCGTTCCTATTGCACAAATTCCAATAATGATCCAGAGTTCTGGCTTTTTGAAAACTTTAAGGCTGTCTGAAAACTTGGTCTCTGATTGTGAAGGCAATACAGGTAACCATAATTTGATGCTGGCTGCAGTAATTAGTGCAATTACAGAAACTAACAGGAACGAGATTCTCCAGCTGACGTTATGACCAATAAATGTACCTAGAGGTACGCCTATGATATTAGCGATAGTTAAACCGGCAAACATGACAGAGACTGATTTGGCCTCACTTCCGGGATCTGCTAATCTGCTGGCAACTACTGCACCGATACCAAAAAAGGCACCATGAGGTAAGCCTACTAAGAAGCGTGCAACAAGCAGAAGTTCATAAGTTGGGGCAAAACTGAATAATATATTTCCGCTGGCTACGGTAATCATCAAGCCAATCAATACTTTTTTAGGGGGATATTTACCCAGAACAGCGACCATTATCGGAGCTCCGATAATTACACCTAAGGCATAAATGGAAATTAGATTTCCTGCAGAAGGAATACTGATGCTGAGGGTTCTGGCTACATCGGGCAATACCCCCATCATCATAAATTCTGTCATTCCCAGGCTAATGCCACCCAGGCAGAGTGTGATCAGACTTATTTTTGTGTTGGTAATTAGCTTCAGTAATTTCATAATGGCCGCAAAGATAAGATTGTTGATGCCAATTGTATGGTTTACAGATTTATATGATACGGATATGAAATTTCTGTCAGATCTTCAACAAGCTGATCCCAGTCTTCCAGTTCTCCTACAAGTGATAAAACCATTTCTTTGGTTAATGGTTCCTGATTGAAAATCCGGGTTACAGTATCCAGTGGAATTCCACTTTCTGTATAACTTCCTTTGAAATAATCTGTTGCCCATTTAATATAGGTAGCAGGTTCTCCATCCAGTGGACTAAGCAGTTCTGCAGAATGGTCATCGTTTTCCGTAAGAGTTCCTGTTGTCCAGGGCTGGCCATTTAACTGCCATACTGAAAATGTAGTTCCGGCAGAATTTACAGGTTCTCCAAAGATAAATTCATGGAAAACTTCTGGTAGCTGATTAGTTAGCTGAGCTTTTTCCCTTTGCTCGGCTTCTGAAAAATAACCATTAATTACGGCACCTTCATTTCTGAATAAGGCAAGTAACTGATCACCTTCTCCGTTACGCATTTCAAAGAATTCCTCTCCATCACTCCACTGGCTGTTATAAGAGTAATAACGGTAAGTCCAGTCCAGTCCTGACAAAGTATGGCATCTAATACGGCCATAGCTTTGCAGGTGGATTGTAGTTTTTTGTTGTCTGGCAACAATTGAAGGTCTGATGTATTGATCATAAATATTAAATAGGGTTTCTAGCCCTGAATTCCTTTTTTGCCTTCGACAGAAATATCTGAACCTTCTGCCAGCATTACTGATACTGGTTGCTGACGGTTTAGACAATCAAATTCCGGACCATAGGTATGGGCGAAATCTACGGCAATCTTAAAATCTTTTACTTTATATTGGGCCCATTTAGGGTGTTTTACTTCGTATTCATTGGTTTGGGTGTCATTACATCTGGTATATCCCCAATAGTGTCCGGTGATGAATTCTGCTTCACTGTCAGGAAGTATTTCTGATAAAGCTTTATTTGCTTTTACTGAGAAAACCTGCCATTCGCTTTTGCATCTCCAGCTGTATTCTACTTCTCTTTCATCTTCTGTTTCTGACCAGCGGTGGGTCATTGGCATTGCTTCATAATGTTCATGGTAAACAGTATTGGCTACTACAGAAAGTGCAAACTTAGGTACTATTTCCTTAATAAAGACTACACCCCGTTTGACGGCGTCTCCATCTTTATACTTTACATAGAAACGCAGGTTTACCTCTTCAAAATTTGCATGAAAAGGAACGCTGAATCCTAATAATTTAGTGTTTTTAAAAAGGAAACCTATTAAACTCACGTAACAGGTGTCATTCCAAATGTCCAGCTCTGTACCTGCTGGTAAGTACGGACGTAGGATCTCTTGATCGATGGCATAATTAGCTATTGCTAATTTTCTCCATTCTGCGGTTAAAAAACTCATTAAGGGTTAGGTCTAAATTGATTGATAGGCCAAAGTACTAAACCTAAATGATATTGAGGTACTAACATTGAAATAACCTGTCATTCGAATTTCAGGATTTAGTGGTTGAAATACTGATTTTGGGTATGATGCAGTGAATGAGAGACTTGTTTTATTGTTAATTCTAACTCATTTATTTTTTTTTATAGCCATAATTATAGCAGCAAATACAGATTTCTCCATTTTGTTCATCTAACTGATGTGTAGAAAAGCAGAAATTGAAACCGCTTGCTGAAAGTAAATGGAATGTGGTGGTTTTAACACCTTGCTGAACTAATTTTTCCAAAATGCCTGTGTTTTTTTTAAGAATACGGTTGATCTGTTTGAAATTTATGTCACGATCCCTGTTCGCTGCATTATTAAAATGGCCCCGGCAATGATCATCACAAAACTTTTTATCCGTACGTCCCCTGAGTATGGCTCCGCAATCCTGGCAATATTTCATTGGGATAAATTAATCTGTTTTGATTAATTTTTGGTTAAATATTTCTTCTTTTTAGTTTTTATTTAGCCGATTATAAGCGTTTAATGAACGACTAATAGTTATTGACTTTTCATATTTGTTTTACGGATTGCTATAGAATTTGTTTTTGTAGTTTTTTTTGGAAATGGTGCTTAAATAATAAAATGAATAAGGATAGAGATAGAGTAAGAAATAGCGTGCGTTTAACGGGTTATGCGGCTACAGATCCGATAATTGTTAATTTCGCTACAGGAAAAAAAATGGCCAGACTGAGTTTGGGTGTACATGAGTTTTTATAAAAATAGTTTAGGAGAAGCGGTAGATCAAACGCAATGGTTTAATCTGATTTTCTGGAATCAGAAAGTAGATTTGGTAGAGAACTTAGTCAGGAAGGGTTCAGCCTTGCGGGTCGAGGGCAAATTAAGTGCACAGACCTACACGGATAAAAATGGTGATCAGCGCTATACAACTGAAATTGTGATCCATAACCTGGAAGTGATTGATAAATATGAACTATAAAAACTATTCCCTCCGTGTATGAGAATTGGAGGGAATAGTTTTTATACTGAACTTAGAAATGCATGTTTAATCCGCAATAAAAATTTCTTGTAGCTGCGGCATTGAAGTATTTGCCTCCGGCAGCATTCAGGTCATTGCCAAGACTGTACTTCTGATTACTTCTGATTAACAGGTTATCTGCTCCTGCAAAAATCTCTGTAGGTATATTTCCAATCCGGAGCCCTTTCCAGCCGATTTTACTCTGGATAAGATGATAATCTTTAGCATATACGGTATTGGCATCTGTCAGGGGAATTTTTGAAGTATAGTTGTGTTGCAGGAAAATATAGAACCCCTTTGGCAATTGTAAATCTATCGAAGTAACAATTACATTTTTTGGTACACCAGTCAGGTCTTTACCTGACAGATCTAAATTGCGATCAAGATAACGATCAAATTTAAAACGGCTTAAAGTGTAGGCACTATTAATTGATAAAGCTCTGATTATTGCAGCTGTATTTGGTTTAATCAGCGTTGCAGAAATTGAAGCTTCCAGTCCCCATTGTTTTGTACCACCTGCATTAATGAAATATTCTGTCACATTTTCATTTAACCTTCTGACAATTGCATTTTTCAGCTGATAGTAAAAACCATTCAGGTCTAGTGTTATTCGTTTGTTTTCTGCCTGGTATCTGATTCCTGTTTCGTAATTCCATCCGCTCTCTGGTTGTAAATTGGTATTAATCACATTATCTGATGCCCTGATTTCTGCAAGAGTTGGTGGGGAATATCCTCTGCTCAGAGAGGCACGTAAGGATAGGTTTTTTGTGAATAAGTAGGAGAGGGCAGCCCTTGGCATAAATTGCAAATCAATACGCTGATTTTTTTTTTAGCTACAACAACTGGTGCACGGCTCTCATATCCGTATTGATATAAGTTCCCGCTGACTGATAATTCCAGTAAAAGTTTATGAAAGATATCCACATTTAAATGTGCATAACTATAATCAGTCATAGCATTTAGCTTGTCCGAAGCTTGTAAAGTACCGGGTGTTCCGTAGTTATTATTTGAATTAACGATGTCTGAGCTTGTTTTGGAGGCTTCCAGTCCTAGATTGAACCTCCATGTAATATCTTCAAGTTTTTTAAAGTATTCCACATATGTCCGGATTCCAAATGTGAATTCCTTCCTGTGCTCGTAATTTGTGATGAACGGATTTTTGAGATCTGTATAAGAAGTAAAGACTGAAAGGACATGTTTGAACTGTGAATTGAATTGTATAGTATTCTTAATACCAGCATAAAAAGTTTTGCTGTTAATTCCGGCTTGTTGTTCATCAGCACTTCTGATAGCACCAGCAGCTGGTCTTGACGATTGTGGGGTCAGTTCATATTGAATATCTGTTAATCCTCCGGGAGTTTCATAATGTAAATTGCTATAAAACATGAGGGCTGTTAGGTTTGCCTTAGCTGAATAATCCCATTTTTGGTGTAATTGGAAATACTTACGTTCCATTCTGCTATGGTCACGGTAGCCATCGCTTCTTTGATAAGATTGATTCAGGCTAAAACTGTATTTATTCCAGCGTTTACTTAAATTTATATTTTCATGGAATAGGCCGAATGAACCGCCGGTAAGATTTAAAGCAATCTTCGTGCTGTCTGTTTCGGCGGTATTCGGAGCTATCAATAACCCCTCCTGAATTTGCTCCGTAAAAGCTGCTTTGAGGGCCTTTCAAAATTTGAATGTTCCCTATACCTGATAAGTCAAGCGCATTCAGGTAGCTATTGCCACCAGCATCAGTCAAAGGGAACTCATCAAGATAAATCTTTATATTTCTGATCCCAAATGGAGAACGTAATAAACTGCCCCGGATAGATAGCCTATAACTTCCTGGCGAACGCTCTTCCATGCGTACACCTGATAGGGTATTCATCACGGTAACCAATGAACTGTTTGGTTGACGTTCCAAAGCCACTTTATTTAAAACAGTAACAGCCCCTGTTGTTCTTAACAAGGGCTGTGCGGATAAATAAGGCCGGATAACGACCTCTTCAAGTTTCTTTGTAGTATCCTGTTTAATCTGGCTAAAGCTATTTAAAGTAAGCGTTAGTAAGATAAGGGTAAGGAATTGCTTCATTTATTTAGCTGCAACTCTCCATACGGTACCACTTACATCGTCTGCAACTAATAAAGCCCCATCATTTGCCACTGCTACTCCAACCGGACGGCCATAAACTTCACCTTTAGCTTCGTCAGCAATAAATCCTGTTAAGAAATCTTCCAGTTTACCTGTCGGTTTTCCATCTTTAAATGGAACAAAAGCTACTTTGTAACCTGCTAGTTCTGATCTGTTCCATGAACCATGCTGACCAATAAATGCGCCGCCCTGATATCTTTCCGGAAATTTTTTGTCTGTATAGAATGCCAGTCCCAAAGAAGCAGTATGAGATCCAACTGCGATGTCAGGGACAAGGGCAGATTTAACGAGTTCCGGATGCTGGCCTTTTAGTCTTGGGTCTTCATGCTGGCCATAATAAGAATAAGGCCAGCCATAAAATCCTCCTGGTTTTACGCTGGTGATGTAATCAGGTACAAGATCATCTCCAAGTCCATCACGTTCATTGACTGCTGTCCACAATGCATTTGTACCGGGGGCCCAGGCTACACCTACAGGATTTCTTAACCCGGCAGCGTATATCTTTTCGCCTGTTCCATCAGGGTTAACTTCCAGAATATTTGCGCGGCGTACTTCATGTTCCATTCCATTCTCACCTGCATTACTTCCTGATCCTACAGTGATGTAAATTTTAGAATGATCTGCATTGGTAATCAGGTTTCTAGTCCAGTGATTGTTATATCCGCCTGCTGGTAGTTCCACAATTTTCCTGCCTTTTGAAGCGATTTTGGTGTCGCCGGTTTTATATGGATAAACGTATAAACCGTCTGTATTGGCTACATAAAATGAATTGCCAATAATCAAGACGCCATAAGGTTGGTCAAGTCCTGATAAGAAGGTAGCTTGGAGATCAAATTTACCATCCTTGTTGCTATCTCTGTAAAGCAAAACTGTATTTGCACTTGAGCCACTGACTTCTGCTTTGTCTTTACCGCTTAAAGCATTGGCGATTTTCTCTTTGGTATTACGTTCGGAATTGGAAAGTACAACCAGTATGTCGCCATTAGGAGCAATGTAAATGTTTCTTGGGCTTTTGATATTTCCTGCAAATCTGGTTACAGTGAATCCTGCCGGTGCGACAGGTGTCTTTCCATCCTGCCATCCGATAACTTTACTGAATTTAGTTTTTGAAGCATCTGTATCTGGCGCAGGCAGGTTTAATGCATTATTCTTAGTGGTGTCAGTACCAGTTGTATCTGACTTTGCTGTATTTGTTTTCGTTTGAGAATTACAAGACAGCATGAAAGGTAAGGCGCTAAGCAGCAGAAGATATTTTTTCATAATTAAAGGTTCAGAATTTTGTTAACAAGTTAGTTAAAAGGATGTTTCAGGAAAAATATATTTTTCCTGAAACCATATGAATTTAGATTTGGAAATTGTTTTGGTTTCGGAGACATAAAAAAAGAGGCTGTATCATAAATCATTTTAGCCTCGAAGCCGCCAAATTATATTTTATCACGGCAGCTATTTTAATAAAAAAACGGCAATTTTCTTTTTGAAAATTGCCGTTTTTTTATTGTATTTCATTTCATTCTTTTCAGAAAGGACTCAAAATTAAATTCCGTTTCCGAAAAGTGATTTTGATTAATGATACACCCTCTTTTAAATAAATTTACCTAATATGAATTAAGCTAATTTCGATTGTAAGTTTTCATCAATCGCAGCTAAGAACTCTTCAGTATATAAGTAATGAGTACCATGTTCTACTTTATTACCATGGATACAAACAGCTAAATCTTTAGTCATTTTTCCACTTTCAACAGTTTCAATACAAACCTGTTCTAAAGCATGACAGAAGTTAATTAATGCCTGATTGTTATCTAATACACCACGGAATTCTAATCCTCTTGTCCATGCAAAGATAGAAGCAATCGGGTTTGTAGATGTTGGTTTTCCAGCCTGGTGATCACGGTAGTGACGGGTCACAGTACCATGTGCTGCTTCAGCTTCCATAGTTTTTCCATCTGGAGTAACTAATACTGAAGTCATTAAGCCTAATGAACCAAATCCTTGTGCAAACTGTATCAGACTGAACGTCTCCATCATAGTTTTTACAAGCCCAAACAAAGTTACCATTCCATTTCAAAGCAGAAGCTACCATGTCATCGATCAAACGGTGCTCATAAGTAATACCAGCTTCTTTGAATTTAGCTAAGAAGTCATTTTCATAGATCTCCTGAAAGATATCTTTGAAACGGCCATCATATTTTTTAAGAATAGTATTTTTTGTAGATAAGTATAAAGGCCATTTTTTGATTAATGCCTGGTTGAAACAAGCATGTGCAAAACCACGGATACTTTCGTCAGTGTTGTACATGGCTAAAGCAACACCATCACCTTTAAAGTTATATACGTCAAATGATTGAACTTCACCACCGTCTTCTGGAGTAAACGTCAGTGTAAGTTTACCTTTTCCTTTTGTTACTAAATCAGTAGCACGGTATTGGTCACCAAAAGCATGACGTCCGATACAGATCGGCGCAGTCCAGTTTGGTACTAAACGAGGAGGAACATTGCTCATCACAATTGGCTCACGGAAAACAGTACCATCTAAGATATTACGGATGGTTCCGTTTGGTGATTTCCACATTTGTTTAAGATTAAATTCTTTTACACGGTCTTCATCAGGAGTGATCGTAGCACATTTGATACCTACACCGTATTTTTTGATAGCTTCAGCTGAATCAATAGTTACCTGATCGTTAGTCTCATCACGGTATTCTATACCAAGATCATAATATTTAATATCAAGATCAAGATAAGGTAAAATCAGTTTATCCTTAATGAATTTCCAGATGATACGGGTCATCTCATCACCATCTAACTCTACAACTGGCTGGTCTACTTTAATTTTTTGTACAGACATATTATGGTTTCAATTTTTACTTTATAAAAAAACAAAGATATAAATTTTGAGTTTATAGCCTCATTTTCGCGTAAATTACCAAAACAAATGAAGATTAAGTAACGTTATATTGACATAAAACATTAAGCTATGGTTACAGACACAAATAATGCAGGTAACGGTAAAGGATCTGGAGATAAAATCCATAATTCTGACTTAGGAGAGACAAAAGATTTTAACCAGTTATCTTTTGATAAAGAGAAGAATAGTTACGAGCTTGATGTAAAAGGTCCTGATAAGGATTATGATCATCCGCTTCCATATGATACTACGGCAGAGAATGGTGGTGATGAAAATTCAGATTATGACGAGGCTAACCCTTATGTAGGAGATGAATATGCAACCTGGGCAGAAAAAAGGAAGGCTGAACTGGATAACCAGGGGATGCACATTGATCATGGACATATTGTAGAAGTCAATGCTGAGGATGAATTTTTGGCAAGGACACCCGAAGATGACAGGACAGATCTGGATGAAGAAGGTTATCCGTTAAATGATGAACCTAAATTAAGGTAACAAATCCAGGTTAAGTCGTTTACGCAGCTCTTCAAGCTTAGGGTTCTTTTCTAAAAGGTAATGGTATTTTTCGATGCTGGTGTATAACCTGTTTTCAATTTGTTCTCTACTCTTTTAGTGACGATTCCTAGACTGAAGTTTTTTAACCTGGTTCTCAAAAAGTTCAGAAACTCTACCAGTTCATTTTGAAGGATACTTTCCTGTGCAAGATTGGTAATCGATACGGTAATCTGCTCAGGACTGGTTAGCTCCGGATCATTTGTAGTCAGGATGGTATAGAAGTTGATTTTATTTTCCTCCTTGATCTTCTGTGTATATTCTTTCCAGAGAACCATCAGATCGTCATGTGTAAAAGGTTCTTTATCCTCTCCGAATACAAATTTTGGTTCATCACTTTCTATACCACCCGCTGCATTTGTCAACGCAGTAAGAGATGGAATTAAAGTCCCTCCAGTCATATTTCCGGCAGAATTTGGCTTTAACGCAATCTTGTTAACAGAATTTAAATTCGGGGTTACCGAAACGCGGTTAGCACCAGATGGGATAGCTGGTGTCTGTGACGGAGCAGGCTTAGGAGCGGTTTCTACCGGTTTAGCAGCCATTTCTGCGGGAGGTGGCAGAGGCTCTGGCCTTTCCATATTCGCAGCAGATTCAGTTTTTACATTTTTTTTTTTTTTAGTCTGATCTGTGTCAGTTGCTGTTGTAGAAGCTGTATGGGGGAGTTGTGCAAGTTGCAGGACTGATGGAATATGGCACATCTTGATCAGTGCCAGCTCCACCTGTAATCGCTGGTTCTTGCTGTTTTTATAAGTAAGGTCACACTGGTTAGCCAGATTGAGCGCAGTAAGGATAAACGATACTTGTATCTGCTGACTTTGTGTAATATATTTTTGCTTTATGTTTTCGCTGACTTCCAGTAGTTTAACTGTCTGCGGGTCTTTGCTGACCAGCAGGTTTCGCAAGTGACTTGCCAGTCCGTTGATGAAATTATTTCCGTCAAAACCATTATTCAGAATTTCATCGAATAAAACCAGTGCCAAACTTACGTCTGCGCTGTTAAGGTATTGGGTTAACTTGAAATAGTAATCGTAATCAAGGATATTCAGGTTGTCAATTACTGATTTATAAGTCAGGTTCTTATTGGTATAACTAACAATCTGGTCAAACATTGAAAGGGCATCACGCAAACCACCATCTGCCTTTTGAGCAATGATATGCAGCCCGTCTGCTTCCACAGTAATCTGTTCGCGGATAGCGATTTTATTCAGATGGCCTGAGATGTCATCTACCTGGATTCTGTTGAAGTCAAAAATCTGACAACGTGAAAGAATAGTTGGTAAAATCTTATGTTTTTCTGTTGTCGCTAATATAAATATAGCGTAAGAAGGTGGTTCTTCCAATGTTTTCAGGAATGCATTAAATGCATTGGCCGAAAGCATGTGTACCTCATCTATAATATAGATTTTATATTTACCTGCCTGTGGCGGAATACGAACCTGTTCGATCAGGCTACGGATATCGTCTACTGAGTTATTGGACGCGGCATCCAGTTCATGGAAATTGAAAGAATGGCCGGTTTGAAAAGAAACACATGAATCACAGGTACCGCAGGCTTCAACTTCAGTGGTTAAATTGGTGCAGTTAATCGTTTTGGCAAGAATCCTTGCACAAGTCGTTTTACCTACACCTCTTGGACCGCAAAATAAGAATGCCTGGGCAAGCTGATTATTTTTGATCGCATTTTTTAAAGTTCCGGTAATGTGGTTTTGTCCGACAACGGTTTCAAACGTTGCTGGACGATACTTACGGGCCGAGACAATAAAATTTTCCATTTCACTGCGAAATTATAAAATTTTTATGGAGCAGAAGGGATTTTTGGCAAAATAAAATGAACCAGACATAATTATAGCTGGCATTAGGTGCAATTCAATGAATTGCGATGATTAGTCATGTTGTGTTTATTTTTTTAGTAATGTGCAATAATTAAAATTAGTTTAATCTAATTTATTAGATTTGCACAAACTAAAAATATAATTCAATTATGCTGAAACTCTATTTTAAACAATTGATCGTCATTTCGTTTCTTTTTCTTTTCTTTCCATAATTCGATGGCACAGGATATAGAAATATCCGGGGTGGTTAAGGATATCAATAGTAATGAAGCTATCGGTGGCAGTAATGTGAAGCTTAAAAACTCTAAGCGGTCTGCTGTTGCTGATAAGCAGGGGAAATTTCAATTGTCTGTTCCACAACAATTGAACGGAGGAAGACTTCTGATCTCTTATCTTGGTTATAAACCTGATACTATATTAATTGATACGAATAAAAGGTTTTATGAAATATTACTGAATACAAAAGCAGATGCGCTTAATGAAGTAGTTGTGACTGGTGTATCAAGGGCGACATTGTCCAGGGAAAACCCCGTGCCGGTTGTCAGTGTCTCTAAAAAGAAGATCGAGCAATCTTCGGAGAGCAATATTATAGACGTACTGGTTAGAAATGTTCCGGGGCTTAACGCTGTAAAAACCGGGCCTAACATATCGAAACCTTTTATCAGAGGTTTAGGATATAACAGGGTATTGACATTATATGATGGAATCCGTCAGGGAAGGCCAGCAGTGGGGAGATGAACATGGAATTGAAGTGGATGCCTATAATATTGAACGGTCTGAAGTGATTAAAGGGCCTGCGAGTTTAATGTATGGAAGTGATGCGCTTGCAGGTGTGGTTAGTCTGATGTCATCAATGCCAGCTCTAACTGATGGTCAGCTCCATGGTAAAGTGCTTTCTGAATATCAGAGTAACAATGGTTTAATTGGAAATGGTGCTGGTTTGTTTTATGCAGAAAATCGTTGGTCTTTTGCATTAAGGGGTTCTTACCGTATTGCTGAAAACTACAGCAATAAGGTAGATGGCAGGGTTTATAATACAGGTTTCAGGGAAACAAATGCGTCAGCAACTGCCCGTTATCAAACCAGTAAGGGCAATTCGACTTTTAACCTGACCCTTTATGATAATATCCAGGGAATTCCGGATGGCAGCCGTGATTCGCTGACCAGAAAATTTACCCGTCAGATCCATGAAGGAGATCTTGATGATATCAAGAGCCGTCCCGTTGTTTCCGACGAGTTGTTAAATTCTTACCAGATGAGTCCTTTACATCAGCATATTCAGCATTACCGTATCTATAGCAATAACCATTATGCAATTGGCAAAGGGGATATTGATGTGATGCTGGCTTTCCAGCAAAACATTCGCAGAGAATACAATCACCCTACGATGACTGATCAGGCTGGGATGTTTGTCAGGTTAAATACTATAAATTATGGAGTGAAATATAATGCCCCTGAAATATTGAACACTGAATTAACTTTTGGTATCAACGGGATGTATCAGAATAACCTCAATAAGAATGCGACAGATTTTCCAATTCCAGACTATAACCTGTTTGATGCAGGAGCTTATGTTTTTGCCAAATGGAAATATGAAAGATGGACAATCGGAGGTGGGATAAGATCTGATTTACGTTATTTAAATGCCCATGATTTTTATACTTCGACCAATCCTGAAACGGGTTTCGGTCAACAGGTTTCTAAGGCAGAAGATCCAAAGGCGAACTTACAATTTCCATCTTTCAGCAAGTCTTTTGGCGGGGTTTCATTAAGTCTGGGAACTACCTATCAGCTCAGTGATGAAGTTAGTTTGAAAGCAAATATTGCAAGAGGTTATCGCGCGCCAAGTATTACAGAATTTGCTTCTAACGGATTAGATCCCGGAGCACATATTGTTTATCTCGGGAATCGTGACTTTAAACCTGAATTCTCTTTACAGGAAGATATTGGTGCAGATATAACCTTGAAAGATCTGTCCGTATCATTCAGCATTTTTAATAATAATATTCAAAACTATATTTACCTGAGCCAATTGTTAGATGCAGGTGGAAATCCAATCATTAGTGCACAGGGTGATAAAACTTATCAATATCAACAGGCTTCTGCTCAGCTTTATGGATTCGAGGCTACCTTTAGTCTGCATCCTGAATCATTAAAGGGCTTTTCATTTGATAATTCATTCTCAGTAATTCAGGGATATAACAGGAAAGCAATATTTAAAGACAAAAAAACAAGTGGAGAATATTTACCGCTTATTCCGCCAGTAAGGTTATTGAGCAGTGTTAGCCAGGATGTAAGGTTGAATTCAAAACTGTTTTCCGGACTGAACTTTAGAATAGAAGGAGAATACAATGGAGTACAAAACCGTTACTTAGCTTTAAACGATACAGAAACCGCTACTTCATCGTATCTGCTTTTCAATATCGCTGCCGGAGCTACAATCAATTATTCAAAGAAACATTCATTGCAATTGCAGATACAGGCTAACAACTTATTCAATGAGATTTATCAGTCTAATTTGAGCAGGCTTAAATATTTAGAAAATTATGAGGAATCATCAAATGGATATAAAGGGATACAGGGTATTGGAAGAAATATTGGAGTAAGAGCTATCTTTTCATTTTAGAGAAAATTAAATATACCTTTTTTTTTTTTTATGTTTACTTATATAATTAATCACCGTATTTTAACTTAATTAATGAAACGCTTCTCTTAGTTTTTTTTATTAGGCATACCAGCCTTATCTTCAGCTCAATCCAATTTTCAAAAAGGATATATTGTTAACAATGTCATGGATACGCTCAGAGGGTATATCGATTATAAAGAATGGAGTTTAAATCCATCTTCAATGGCTTTTAAGACTGATCCGGATGCAGGAATTCAGGATTTTAATGTAAAAAATTCTCTGGCCTGGTCAATTGACGGGCTGGAATCTTTTCAAAAGTATGAGGTAGATATCAGTATGAGTCAGATAGGTCTTGATCGTCTTTCTGTAGGGCCGGACAATTCAAAAAAGAAAGCTGTTGTCTTTTTAAAAGTATTGCAGACAGGTAAAAATGCCACGCTGTTTTCTTATACAGATGCAATTAAGCAAAGATTTTATCTGCTGGAGAAGGGTGAACAGACTCCTTATGAATTGGTGTCACAAGTATATCTTAAATCGAAAGAAGAGAGTATGATGGTTACCGACAACCGTTATGTGAGACAATTGGCACACAGGTAATGAACAAATTTAACGTTGGTACAGCAGCAGAACAACGGAAACTGGAATTTTCGAGCTACAGAGAAAAAGAATTGATGAGTGCTGTTGCAGTAATTAATGAACAGCAATTGGTGAAAACGAAACATTCAGGGGTGAGGTTTTTTGCAGGTGCAGGTTTGAATATTAGCAATGCACACTATAAAGGGGACACTCCTTTTGCCTTGCCGGATGCTAAAAGTAAAGTTTCATTCATGCCTTTAATTACTACTGGTATTGATGTATTAGCTAATCCCGCTATAGGTAAGCTGATTTATAGAATGGAACTGTCTTTACTGATAAGTAAAAATGAAAATACGGTCAGTGAAGTTTCTCCTTCCAAAAATAGTATGACCCATGCTTTTAACCAGGTAACTGTTAGTTTTGCTCCCCAGGTTATTTATAACCTGTATAATACTGAGCGTTTAAAATTCTTTGTAGGTGGTGGGGTAGGATTGAACCTTTCAGGCTATAGTAATCATCAAAAAACTACGTTATATTATGGTGCCAAAAATGAGACTGTATTTCTTGATAAGAAGATAGATCTTGAGGCATTTAACTTCTCTCTGCCTTTTACAGCTGGTTTGGTCTTGAATAAAAGAGTAGAGATTTCTGCAGGTTATTCTTTTTCTTCACCTATAACAAACTACAGTCTCTTCAGTATTAATATGCAGCGTTGCCGGATTGGTGTTAATTACCTGTTTGGCAAGCTTTAAATGTTTTGAATTGTAGAAAATTATTCCTAAGTTTGCATCCCTGTTTAAGACAGGATTTAACATAAAATAATCATAACAATGAATCAGTACGAAACTGTTATCGTTCTAACCCCGTTGTTGTCAGAAGAAGTTGCGAAAGAAGCATTAGCGAAATTCAGCAAAATCATCACTGACAGCGGTGCCGAAATTGTTCAAGAGGACAATTGGGGTTTGAGAAAATTAGCGTATCCGATTGAAAAAAAAGCAAGCGGATTTTTCCACCTTACAGAATACAAATCTTCAGGTGAATTAATTAACAAATTGGAATTAGAACTAAAACGCGATGAGCGTGTTCTTCGTTTCCTTACCATTAGATTAGACCGTCACGCGGTTGCTTATAATGAAAAGAAACGCAGTGGTGCTTTTAACAAAAAACCTAAGAAAGAGGAGGCTGCAGCATAATGGCTAAAGATCAGATACAATATGTTACCGCTCCAAAAGTGGACGATAACAGAAAAAAATATTGCCGTTTCAAAAAGAATGGTATTAAATATATTGATTATAAAGACGCAAACTTCTTGTTAAAATTCATCAATGATCAGGGTAAAATTTTACCTCGCCGCTTAACCGGTACTTCATTGAAATTTCAACGTAAAGTGGCTCAAGCGGTTAAACGTTCTCGCCACATTGGTTTGTTACCTTTCGTTGCTGACCAATTAAAATAAGAGCTGAACATGGAAATTATATTAAAACAGGACATCAAATCTCTTGGAGAGAAAGATGATATTGTAAAAACGTAAAGCCAGGTTACGGACGTAACTACCTTATCCCACAAGGATTCGGTGCTTTAGCTACTCCATCTGCTAAAAAAGTATTAGCAGAGAATTTGAAACAAGCAGCGTTTAAACAAGATAAAATTAAGAAAGATGCTGAAGGTATTGCAACTCGTTTAACTGATGTTAAATTGAGTATCGGTGCTAAAGCTGGTGAAACTGGTAAAATCTTTGGTGCAGTAAACACTATTATGATTGCTGATGCATTAAAACAACAAGGTTTTGATGTTGACCGTCGCCGTATCACTTTCGAAACTGAACCTAAATTTGTTGGTGAATATATCGCTAACTTAAACTTACACAAAGAAGTGAAAGTTAAAGTTCCTTTCGCAGTTGTAGCTGAGTAATCTCATCTTAAACGAATATAAAAAAAGCGTTCCGATTATCGGAACGCTTTTTTTATGCTTTAGATTCTTCTTCTTTTCGATCTGTTTTCGTCAATTACTCTTCTGATTTCTTTGATGTCTTTCTTCGAGAATCCGTGAATTTCTACCTTATTGCCATTCACAAACAAACGCAGGGTCGCAAATCCAATCATCGGAGAATCGACTTCAATTGAAGTAATGTCTTCGTAATTCAGATATTTAGAGTCCCCGCTAAATAAACCTGGTACTTTTATCTCAATACTATTTTCTTCTAAATAGATCTCTGCTGGAAAAACCTTGTTTCCCTCTGAGAGCCTTGATGCTGTAAACTTCATTTTCTTTGATCTGAATGTAACGGCAAATCTAGTTATTAAGCTAATTGTTTTTGCTTTTCTATTGCATTTAATAATTTCTCATAAGGAGCATTGAATTTTTCTATTCCCTCATCTTCGAGTTGCTGGGTAAGTCTGGCCAGATCGATCTCTTCATGACGTAGTTGTGCTAATATAGCTGATGCACCATCCAGGTCTATTTCCAGCCTATTCTCCGGATCACCATGATCCTTGTAAGCTTCCAGTGTTTCTATAGGAAGGAATTGTATCTACAGTATCAGGGCCAATTAAGGCTTCTACATATTTAGTATCCTTAAAGGCCGGGTTTTTACTGCTTGTACTCGCCCAAAGCAAACGCTGAGGTTTTGCACCAAGAGCAGCCAGTTTTTTCCATCTTTCTCCGCTGAATACCTGCTTATAAATCTCATATGCTTTTTTCGCAGAAGCGACGGCAACTTCACCTTTTAGCTCACCCAGATGTTTTTCTTCCAGTATAGGGTCAATTAAAACATCTATACGGCTTAGAAAGAAGCTCGCTACGGAAGCAATATCTTTAATGGGTTCTCCATTAGCAGCACGTTTCTCAAGCCCCTCTATGTAGGCATCAGTTACTTTTTTGTAACGTTCGAGTCCAAATAATAAGGTGACATTGATATTTAGTCCTTCAGAAATAGTTTTTTTGATTGCAGCCAGTCCAGGTTGTGTACCCGGAATTTTAATCATTACATTTTTACGGTCTACTTCTTTCCATAGCTGTAGAGCCTGTTTGATCGTACCTTCGGTATCTAATGCCAGGAGTGGAGAAACCTCAAGACTTGCATAACCGTCACTGCCTTTTACTTCCTCATTATAGACAGGTAATAATAAGTCTGCCGCCTGCTGGATGTCTTTAATGGCCAGACGGTAAAAAATATCTTCGTTGCTTATTTTTTCTTTTGATAATTCTGCTATATCGGCATCATAATCAGAACTGCTGCTAATCGCTTTTTCGAAAATTGCCGGGTTAGAAGTTAAACCTCTTACGCCATCAATTGCTATCAGCTCTTTTAATTTACCAGATTTGATAATTTCACGATCAATAAAGTCGAGCCATATACTCTGACCATAATCATGTATTTTTTTTACTTTATTCGCTTCCATGTTGTATTCTTTTAATTAAAAACAAGTGAGAAGTCTGAATGTTTATAATGCTTTAAATCTATGCGCTCGCATGACAAATCTCAGCAAACAATTTTATCATCCCAATTTAAACAGTTTCTAATTTTTTATTACCTTTGGGCGATGGCTAGAAAACGTGGTAAAAGCAGTAAGTCAAGAAAATTCGATTTCAGGAATTTACCGATATTAATAGGGAAATGTATTTTATGGTTTTTCTTAAGCACAATCCTTTGGGTTCTGGCTTACAGGTTTATTAATCCGCCTTTTACTTCTTTAATGATCTTACGTAATATTGAGCGTAAATCTGACGGTAAAACCTTTAAAACAGAAAAGGAATGGGTAAAGCTGAGTGAAATGTCAGATCAGATTAAGCGCGCTGCTATTGCTGGCGAAGATCAGAAATTTGTTCATCACTGGGGCTTCGATATGAAGGCTATTGGCCGTGCATATAGTGCTAACAAAGAAGATAGCACAAAGGTTAAAGGAGGAAGTACCATATCTCAGCAAACGGCCAAAAATGTGTTTCTATGGCCTGGAAGATCCTGGGTACGTAAAGGTTTTGAAGCTTATTTTACCGTTTTGATTGAGATGATGTGGAGTAAACAAAGGATATTGGAAGTTTATCTCAATGTTATAGAGATGGGGGATGGGATTTATGGTGCTGAAGCCGCTTCACAAAGCTATTATGGGAAGTCATGCCGGAAACTGAACAGATCTGAAGCGGCATTAATTGTTGCTTGTTTCCCTAATCCATTGCGCTGGACCCCTTCACATCCTACCTTGTATATCAGGCATAAACAATATCTGATTATGAAAAATATCAGAAACCTCGGACCCTTGAAATTTAAGTAAATATCGAATAAGGCTTTCGCGGATTAAAGTAAATCTGCGAAGACCTTGTTATGCCAGCTCTCTTTAAAAGGAACTTCCCATTTCGTTTGGAAGTCTTCTAATGTTTGAACCATATTGTTAAATACAATAGAATCCGGTGTTATATTCTTAATGCTGATTAGTGTTTCAAAATCTTCTTTATTTACAACAATCACCTTTCCATCAATTTTGTAAGCCATATTGAAACGGTTAAATAGATCCGCCCCGTATTCGCTTTCAATTCCTTTGATGATGCGTACTGAGGCGTCAATAGAACAGCCTGTAGCACCAGCAGTAGCTTCATCTACAGTGAAAATTATAAAATAATTGTACCTGATTTCTGCTTTAGCCTGTAGCTGATGGCCATGGGCTTTCCATTGTGCAGTAAAACCGTCTAATTGTTGTTGAATTGCACTAACCTCCTGGTCACTGAATTCACGATCGCTCTGATAGATCCAAACTTTTGATTGTGGAGAAAAACTCATATCACAAATTTAACATTTTATTTAAATTGATTTACCCAAATAGCAATTGAGATGAAAAAGTTTACAATCTCCTTAAAAATAGTTGCATGTGTCCTGCTGTGTGCTGTTTTTCTTTCTTTTTCAATTGATGGACCGACTGAAGAGGAGGCTGTTTATGTTCAGCAAAAATTAGATGATCATTACAATATGGAGGCGAAAGGAGGGATTGTTAAGAAGTACGAACTGCATGTTACTAACACTGGATTTTGGCCGGTATAAGTGTTTTTTTAACAATGGAAAGATAGAGTATTTCTCTTTTAACTTTTTAAAGTACAGGGATATAGATTACTCAGGGACTTCACAATCTGGTACTTTAATCCTGCGGACAAAAGGTGATGATGTGATCGTACAGACTTATAATGATAGTAAAGGTGGGGATATTGATAGTATGGCCACTTTCATGGCCATACCACTTAAGAATATTGAGCCCGAAGAGTTGAATCAGCTGATGGAGAAATTTCAGCAGATGAGCCAGAAGCTCCGGAAATAGTAAATAACGGAGTTTCCATATCACGCGAAGCTACAATGATCATCGTATCCTGTGCATGTTCTTTAAACAGGGTTTCCACTAAAAGAGGATTGTTATTATCTTTTGATAAATGAGCAAGTAACAAATGCGTCAAATTAGCCGGACGGGAGGTTGTGAACAGTTCTAAAGCCTGCTTGTTACTTAAGTGACCAAAACCATCACTAATCCGCTTTTTCAGATAATAAGGGTAATTTCCGTTCTGTAAAAGCTCTTCATCATAATTTGTTTCCAAAAACGCAGCATCACACTGTTTGAAGTGAAGTGTCAGCTGTTCACATACGATACCAAGATCTGTAAAAACGCCTACTTTAATATCCCCGCAGGAAACCATAAAACTATGTGGTTCTGCAGCATCATGGATTTTAGGAAAACAAGTGATTTGTAATGATCCTATTGGTATAACCTGGTGACTGGAGAAAGAATTTACTAAATCTTCTGGTAACTCCAGTTTGCTATTGCCTATTGTTCCCGGAGTGATATAAACCGGGATCCTGTATTTTTTAGCCATGACATTTAAACCACGGATATGATCACCATGTTCATGGGAAATGAAAATAGCTTTTACTTTGCCCATGGATAAACCCAGACGAAGCATTCTTTTTTCTGTTTCCCGGCAGGATATTCCAGCATCTATCAGTACGGCCTCCTGTGCATTACCTACATAATAACAATTGCCGTTACTGCCCGAATTTAAGGAAGTAATAAAAAGAGGGTTACAACCCATTTGCTCTTACAGTAATTTCTGCTATATCTAATACCTGGACATTTTCATTCTGTTCTTTCATTTTAACACCATCGCTTAGCATAGTCATACAAAAAGGACAGCCAGCAGCAATAATATTAGGGCTGGTTTCCAGCGCTTCTTCAATTCTTTCGATATTGATATCTTTGTTACCTTTTTCTGGTTCCTTGAACATTTGGGCACCACCAGCACCACAACAAAGACCGTTAGACTTGCAGCGTTTCATTTCAACCAATTGTGCGTCCAGAACCTCCAAAGCTTTTCTTGGGGCTTCATATACACCATTACCACGGCCTAAATAGCAAGGGTCATGGTAAGTGATTTTTTTACCTTTAAAGCTTTCACCTCCTTCAGCTTTCAGTTTACCATCGTTGATCAGATCCTGAATCAATTGCGTATGGTGGATCACATCATAATTACCACCCAAACCAGGGTATATTTTTTTGATGGTATTAAAGCAATGCGGACAACCCGTAACGATTTTTTTAATATTGTAACCGTTCAGTACTTCGATATTGGTCATGGCCTGCATCTGGAATAAAAATTCATTTCCAGCACGTTTAGCAGGATCACCTGTACAGCTTTCTTCAGTTCCCAATACAGCATACTTGATGCCTACATGGTGAAGGATTTTACAGATATCACGTGTCGTTTTTTGTGCGCGTTCATCATAACTGCCTGCGCAGCCTACCCAGAATAAGATTTCAGGTTCTTCGCCCCTGGCAATCATCTCTGCCATTGTAGGTACTTCTATATTTAGTTTCTCGCTCATTATTCAGCTTGAGTAATAGATTAAAATTAGTTTTTTTTAGCCCAGTTCAGACGGTCAGCCGGAGAGTATTTCCATGGCGCACCGTTGTTCTCAATATTTCCAAGCATCGCATTGATACTTGATGGTGCCTGGGACTCCTCCATTACAGCATATCTTCTCAGGTCGGTAATAATTGCCAGAGGATCTATATTGATTGGGCAGGCTTCTACACAGGCATTACAGCTTGTACAGGCCCATATTTCTTCTCTGGTGATATAGTTGTCAATCAGTGATTTTCCATCATCAAAACCAGCTCCTCCGGTTTTATCAATGTTTTTACCCACTTCTTCCATACGGTCCCGGGTATCCATCATGATTTTACGGGGAGAAAGCAATTTGCCTGTAATATTAGCAGGGCAGACTGATGTACAGCGTCCGCATTCGGTACAGGTATAAGCATTCATGAGGTTTACCCACGATAAGTCATTCACATCTTTAGCACCAAATCTTCCTGCTTCTGCTTCAGGAGGAGTGAAGGATGGATCAAGCATCGCCTTAACCTCGTTGGTTACACTTTGCATATTGGTGAATTCACCTTTTGGTTCCAGGTTGGAGAAGTAAGTATTTGGAAAGGCGAACAGGATGTGAAAATGTTTAGAATAAGGAAGGTAGTTCAGAAAGAAAGCAAATACCTAAAATGTGAAACCACCAGCAGCCTCTTTCTATCGCAACCAGACTACCTTCACTTGCTGGCAGTAAGTTTTGTAAGAATTGACTTACCGGAAAAGAACCTGCTGTGATATAGTGATGTGCACCCAAAGCCTGTAATTTAGCATCTGCTGCATTCATCAGCAGAAATGCCGACATCAGCAGGATTTCTGTAATCAGGATATAATTAGCATCAGATTTTGGCCAGCCTTTCAGTTCAGGACTGTTTAATCTTTTTAGTTTTAAAATATTTCTTCTGATCAGGAAAATTGCACAGCCAACCCATACGCCTAAAGCCAGGATCTCAAAGGAACCTATCAAAAAGTTGTACAGACTGCCCAGACCTCCGAAAACACGGTGAGTGCCGAACATTCCGTCAATCATAATTTCGAGTACCTCGATGTTGATGATCACAAAACCTATATACACTACAAAATGCAGGGCAGCAGGGATCGGACGTACCACCATCTTACTTTTGCCCAAGGGCAGGGCAACTCTGATCATGGTCATCAATTTTTTTTTAGGCTGATCGGTGCGGTCTGCCGCTTTGCCGATTCTGATGTTGCGGATCACCTTTTTCAGGTTGAAGCTGAATAGAGCGATAGCCGCTAAAGTGATTGCTATAAATAGAATTTGTGAAATCATTATTTGGTTAATCTTTTACAGTCATGCTAAGTTAAAATAATTAGCAGTAAAAAAATACTATGCTTGCATAATTATTTCAAATTTAGAGCCGTTTTAAATAATTCTGAGCCGTTTTTAAATTATTTTCAGAAAAAGTTTTGCAATTCAAAAAAAGAAACTACATTTGCACTCCCAACCGAGGGGAACATGGTCAAACATGTTGAAATAAGATGGTGCGGTAGCTCAGTCGGTAGAGCAAAGGATTGAAAATCCTTGTGTCGCCGGTTCGATCCCGGCCCACACCACTTCTTCTAAAAGCTTCAGAGAAATCTGAAGCTTTTTTGTTTTAAAGGGTTTTTTATTTCCTGAGATCCATATAGATAATTCGTTTTAATAACTTAATGTTCTCTTAATATATACAAGAGTTTTGCCTGTTACTTTTGCGACCAAGAGATTCTTTGGTTAGCAAATGTCAAAAATAACAAACGATTTATCTGATAAGATTCTGCTGGAAAAGTACCGTAGTGGTAACACGGCTGCTTATAATGTGCTTTTTAAAAGATATTATAATGCGCTTTAAAAAATCTGAAAGAATCATGCGTAGCAGAAGAGCTTGTAATGGATGTCATGATGGGCTTATGGAAGAAGAAAGGAGAAATAATCATTGAAGAAGATCTTACAGCCTATCTCTACCGTTCTGTAAAGAATGCAATCTATAACCATTACCGTAAAAAAATACTACCTACTGTTTCTCTTGAGCTGGTCAGGGATCATCTGACTTTAACTTCTGCAGCTGTTGACCATGAACTGAACAGTAAAGAACTGGAGAGTTTTTACCGTCAGAAAATTAGTCAGCTCAGTCCGCAGCGCCGCAGAGTTTATGAACTCAGCAGAGACCAAGATATGAGTTATGCTGAAATTGCCAAAAATATGGATCTTTCGGTGAATACTGTTGAAAATTATATGGTGGCTTCACTTAGTTACTTTCGTAAGCAGTTAAATGAACATGCTGACTTTACACTCTCTATGGGGTCTGGCATTTGCCAGCCCTGATTTTAATTCATGATATTTTTGCAGTCAACAGATATTGCAATACTAATTTTATCTATTGTAGATGTAATCATATTAGTTATCATGCCTTTGATTGATAAAAAGCTTTACAGTAACAGATGAGTTATCAGGCATTTGTTTAAACCTTGATAAAACCTATTGATATCAAAAAGCCATCTCATATTGGACTGCCTCCAGTCCAATATGAGATGGCTTTTTATTTACTGAATAAAATATTCAGATTAATAGACCTGTTTTACTCTGCTTTCTCCAGAACCATAATAAAAGTTTACTACTTTTTTATCGCCTTTATTCATTAATAAAGAAGTATTGTTTATTTGTCTGTTTACAGCAATATTCAGGCTGTTGAAGTTCAGAGAATACGAATTTGAATACTGATCATAAAGGGCTGCTCTTAAGAATGCTCCCTTAGCATCTGGTAATAAATTCCCCGCGTCATCTCTTTTAAGCTGAAAATAACCAGATCCACCTTCATTAGAATAAGTGTAGGTTAATTTGCCATTTGAACCAACAGTTGCGATTAATTTTGGTGCGGTCTGGATTATAGACCCTGTTATGTCTACCAATTCTACATCAACCTTAGTATTAGGCTCATAGTTGTATTGATTAAGATCAGGGATGGTGTTATTATAATTATTGCTTACGACTCTTTCCATTTGATACTTGCTTCCAGTAGCTGATAAAAAAACTTGATTAGAGTAATAATTGTAATTTGGATTATAACCTTGAGCATATAGAGTTTTTCCTGCTTTGTCTGGAGCGACTTTAAAATAATAAGCACTTACTCCTGATGGAACTGTAGCATTGAAAGCATTTACGTTGAAATAGGTTTTTATAGTTGTGATTCTGGGTAGGCTATTAGGAAAAGAAGGAATTGCATCATCTTCGGTTGCACTCACATAAAGTTTTTGATCAGCAGCAATTTGTTCGAATGACAAATTATATCCCGCAGGGCTTGCTGGAACTTTTATAGAATAAGCTCCATCAGCAGTAGTATATGAAGGAAAATAAACAGTGTAAGATCCGGCTGTGCCTCCCTGGATAGTTGAAGAAGCAGTAACTAAAACATTAGCCCCTACTTTTTCTGAAGTTGCATTTGTTAAATCTGTTTCAATATATAAAGTACCAGAAATTTCATTTGACAAGTCTGTCGTATTCCATAATTTAGCTGCACCCTGAGTAATATTTCTTTGTAAAATCTGTGTTGCAGCATAACCTGTTTTTGAAATCAGGAAAGTGCTGGTTGGGAATAAATATAAAGACGAAAATGTAACCACTCCGTCTGCGCTTGTTTTGCCGCATATATTTTTCCTTCTGAAGAAACCGTAACGTCAGCTCCTGCAATTGGCGTGTTAGTATAAACATCAACAACAGTTACACTGTAATCTTGTTTTTTAGCATTTATAGCACTTTTAGTAGCTAAACTGTCATTCAGTTTAAGTTGTTCAAGGGCTGCCGTATTCAATAACTGTTGTAAGGCAGTTGCGCCTTTTTGCTTCAATGTTTCCAGGTCGATCTCATGCTGATATTTTAAATTCAGTAGGTCTTTTTGGGCATTGATGGCATCATTCTCGTTAAACTTATCCTTGCTGCAGCTTGCAATAAGGATGGTGAACGCCATAGCCATTAAAATAGTAAATTTTGACTTCATATTACGCTTTTTTATTTAAGTAAATTTTGATTTTGTGACTGAAAAATGGCCCTATTTGAGACCTGAGAGTGGCATAATGATGCCTAGTTTTGTCAGAAAAGAATTGGTTCTGATGTTTGTTCCAAAACCCACTTTTTCCATATAAGAATATTTATCCCTGGCTGTAGTTAACCCATTTAAGTATCTCATGTCTATGAGTAATAAGAACTTTGAGGTCAATGGCAATTTTAAATTTGCGCCGACTATTAGATTAATCCGTGAGGAATTGAATAGATTGGTTGCATTCTGCGATCCGCTAACTGTAGCGATTATATCTTCTCCAGGTAACAAATTACCAGTTTTCTGATACTTTTCGTTTACATTATAATTGTATGCATAACTTCCGCCTGCATATACTGAAGGTTTCCATAATGGCCTGATCTTAAATGTATAATTGATTAAAAGTGGGATTTCCAGACTATTGAGTGTATAAGAACTATTTTTGACATTTTTGGTCTCAAAGCTTTCAGGTAAACCAAGTCTGGTATCATCTTTAAAGCGAATCATCCGGCCACCCTGTTGCAGGCTATTTATTTCCAGTTGCAGACTTATTCCTTTAACCAGCTTATAGTTTGCAGAAATCCCCGCAGTATATCCATTGTTGAGCCAGTTTGCGGTTGTCCCTCAGTGAACTGATTTAAACTAAGACCTGCAGCTACTCCAATTTCAAGACGGTTCTTTAACGAATCCAAAAATTTATTGTGTTTGTCATTTTTCTGGCTGTTTTGGGCTGAAACAGTATATGTAAGAAAAAATATTAAGAGAAAAACGGGGGTGAATTTGGAAATTGCCTGATTATGAGATTTTTTTTTTTTTATTATAAAGTAACATTGAGAGCTTTAAGTGTTTTATTTTCCTAGAGAGCAAATATATTAAATTGTTTATTAAAAGATATTTTTATTTTTTTAAATTAATCCTGATAACTGTATTTGGTAATTTCCTGGAGTAATCCCTTCCAGTTTCTTGAATACACGGATAAAGTAATTGGCGTCGCTAAAACCAAGATCATAACTAATTGCTGTAATCTTTAAACCTGGTTTGGCCAGCATTTGTTTCGCACAGTTGATCTTTTCCGTCAGGATGAAATCGTTAGGACTGATTCCCAGTTCACGTTTAAATAACCTGTAAAAAGTAGCTTTGCTCATACAAGCCTTGCTGCTTAAACTATTGATACTTATTTTTTCGTTCAGATTTGCTTTGATATAACCAATTACATAAGCTAAAGGATTCTGACTGGCATATGCACTATGCTGACCAATGGTTTTTAAATTTTGCGTTTGCATAATTCTGACCAGTAATCCTTTCAGCGTCAAATCTGCCAGTACATCCTTCTCTTTTGATCCTTCTGCACAGATTCTGATAATCTTATTGATTAAAAAGGAGATTTCTTCATTGTTGTAAAAATGGTATTCATCATAATTGAGTGCCCATTGCTGACCTGTTGTTGCCTTAGGAAAATATTCATTAAGATACCGGATAGTCTGCTTAATCTGATCATTACCTATGGCCAGGGCGATACATTGAGCCGGGTTCTGGCCCGAGGCTTCAGGAAAATCTATTTGCATGGCCTGCGAAGGGGGTACAATTACGGTTTCTCCGGGGAGATAATCAAAGCTTTTTTTATCAGAGAGATGCATGACCTTTTTGCCACGCAGCATACTGGTTATGACAAAATCATTAAATACTAAAGGGACTTTATAGGACTCAGAATGGATTTCAAAAACGTTCAGTTCGCAGCGTTCCAGCGTATAGGCTGTTCTGTTTTCTACTAAGGTTTGTAAACCAGCTTCATTACTCAGTTCAACAAGATTTAATTTATGCTGTATCATAACCTGTAGTTTTGGTTAGTGCTAAGGTGTATTCTCAAATATAAATTTATTTCAATACTGTTACCAATTGTGCAACGATAATGCTACTACTTGCTACAATTGTCCTACCACTGCTTTCAATTAGCTGTTAGGTTTGTATGAACCAAATCATAAATTCAGACAATCATGGAAAGACCGGCATTTAAAACTTATTATGATAAATTTTATCGGAGGCAAATTTGTCCCGCCAGTAAAAGGCATATACTTTGATAATATCTCTCTGTGTAGACGGAAAAGTATTTACCAAAGCAGCAAGATCTTCTAAAGAAGATGTAAAGCTGGCGCTGGATGCTGCACATGAGGCCTTTAAAACATGGAGTAAAAGTTCTCCGACCTACAGAAGTAATATTCTTTTGAAAGTTGCGCAGAGAATAGAAGATAATTTAACTTACCTCGCTACCGTAGAAACTATAGATAACGGAAAGGCGATACGGGAAACACTAGCGGCAGATTTACCGCTCGTTGTAGACCATTTCAGATATTTTGCTGGTATAATAAGAGGTGAAGAAGGTACGATCGCGGAGCACGATGAACATACCGTTAGTATTGTACTGCATGAACCGATAGGAGTCGTGGCGCAGATTATCCCCTGGAATTTTCCTTTATTAATGGCCATATGGAAAATCGCTCCGGCATTAGCTGCTGGTTGCTGTACCGTTGTTAAACCAGCAGAGCAGACACCAGTTTCTATCATCATTTTAATGGAACTGACTGGTGATATTTTGCCTCCCGGAGTATTAAACACATAGTGAATGGTTATGGTTTGGAGGTAGGGAAACCACTCGCTACTTCACCAAGAATAGCTAAAGTAGCTTTTACAGGAAGTACAACTTCAGGGCGTTTAATTATGCAGTATGCTGCGGAGAATATCATTCCTTCTACCATGGAGCTGGGCGGAAAGTCACCTAATATATTTTTTGAATCTGTAGCTGCTCAGGATGATGAGTTTTTTGATAAAGCAGTAGAAGGAGCAGTCATGTTTGCTTTAAATCAGGGTGAAATCTGTACATGTCCTTCGCGTCTTTTAATACAGGAAAGTATTTACGATCAGTTTATTGCCCGTGTAATTGAACGTACAAAAGCGATTAAAACTTTGAACCCATTGGATCAGGAAAGTATGATGGGTGCACAAACTTCTAATGAGCAGTATCAAAAAATACTATCCTATATTAAAATAGGAATAGAAGAGGGTGCAGCAGTTTTAACAGGAGGTGAAATTAATAAATTGGCGGGAGATCTCTGAAACAGGTTATTATATCGAACCGACGATTTTTAAAGGGCATAATAAGATGCGTATTTTTCAGGAAGAGATATTCGGCCCGGTGCTTTGCGTAACTACATTTAAAACTGTAGAGGAAGCTATCGAAATTGCCAATGATACTTTATATGGGTTAGGTGCCGGCGTATGGACACGTGATGCAACATGAGTTATATCAGGTGCCGCGTGCTATACAGGCTGGTCGTGTGTGGGTGAATCAGTATCATGCTTATCCTGCTCATGCGCCATTTGGTGGATATAAAAAATCCGGCTTTGGCAGAGAAAATCATAAGATGATGCTTGACCATTACAGAAGCGTTAAAAACATGTTGATCTCTTATGATAAAAATAAATTGGGCTTCTTTTAAATCATTTTCAACCATGGGCAGCAAAAGGATTTTGGTTACTGAAAAGGCTATTGGTGTAATCAATCAGCTTAAAACAGAGTATGGTGAGTTATTTTTTCATCAGAGCGGAGGGTGCTGCCTGTGAAGGATCTTATCCGCATTGTTTTGAAAAAGGTGGTTTTCTGATCGGTTCTAACGATGTTTGTCTTGGAGAGATTGAAGGCTGTAAGTTCTATATGGCTGGAGATCAGTTCGAATACTGGAAACATACCCAGTTAACATTAGATGTGATGGAGGGGAGAGCCGCTGGCTTCTCCCTTGAATCAACCTTGGATATAGGGTTTATCATGCATTCAAGGCTGTTTACTGAGGAAGAATTAGCAACGCTGGAACCTGTAATTTCGGGCGCTGAAGAATAAAAATGCATTATTTTTAAATTAAAGTGCTTAACCGTTTTGAAATTCAAAAAAAGAAACTACATTTGCAGCCCACCAACCGAGGTGGAGCATGGTTGAAATCATGTTAATAAAAGGATGGTGCGGTAGCTCAGTCGGTAGAGCAAAGGATTGAAAATCCTTGTGTCGCCGGTTCGATCCCGGCCCACACCACTGCAAAAAGCTTCAGAGAAATCTGGAGCTTTTTTTTGTTTAAAAGTCGTTTTACTTCCCTGTATTTGCAGTTAGCACCCTTAAGAAATTCCCGCCAAATATCAGTCCGATTGTTTCTTCTTTATAGCCTATTTTACGTAATTCAGCAGCTATCTTAGGGTAATCAACTACAGAATCCAATCCTACAGGATAAGATTCAGATCCGTCAAAATCGGAACCTATGCCTACATGTTCAGCACCCATAACTTTAACCATATGATCAATATGCTGAATCAGCATACGCAGAGGCGGACGCATTTTGTCAGCTTCCGCTTTGTGCAGTTCATTGAGTTTCATTGAAGCATAAGGACCATAAATCTTATTTAAGGAGTTTAATTCTTTTGCATACTTTTTAAGGAAAAGTTGTTCCTTAGCATCATAAGAAGGGTCTAAAAAGCCACTATAAAAATTAACGAAAGCCACGCCACCATTCCTGGCTAATGCTTTAAGCTGCTTATCTTTTAAATTACGCCTGTGGGGATTCAGACTATAAGCGCAACTATGTGAGGCAATAACTGGCTTAGCAGTTGAAGCTAATACATCATAAAATGTAGCTTCACCAACATGAGAGATATCGACTATTACACCCAAAGTGTTTAGGCGATGAACAATTTTTTTACCAAAATCACTAAGCCCTTTATGCTTTAACTTAGTTTTGCCTGAAGTTTCATCTCTGGCCGAAGTGGCCCATGGAGTGCTGTTATTCCAGGTTAAGGTTAAATACCGCATACCCCGTTTTGCCAGGCTATCTAAATAATCCATACGGTTCTCGATCATATGACCACCTTCAACACCAATTAAAGCAGCAAGACGATTTTGTTTATAAGCCTGTCTTAATTCTGTAGCATTCTTTACCAGTACAATTTTTTTTGGATTACGTTTGATCAATGCATATAAAGAATCTATTTCCCGGTTAGCCCTTGAAAATGCCTTGCCTTTTCCCAGGCTTTCATCACACCAAATAGAAAATACCTGGGCATTTAATCCCCCTTTGGCGGCTCTGACCAGATCAAAATTGCCTGAATGGTGTAGCTTGCCCAGATCTGCCCTGGTTAGCAGCTGTGAAGAAAGTACATCATTATGCGTATCAACTAATAAATGTTGTTGTGCCTGTGATTTGAATAGGATCAGAAAAAATAGAGAAAAGAGTAATGACTTCATATATTTTGTTTTTCTATAGTTTTTGCACGTATTATACTTGTTCCTGATCTCTTTTTACATGATCCGCAAGCTTAAAGCCAGTATCGCCAATCTTCTTATCATCTAAAAACAATAATACCACTAACGAGACAATTGGAATCAGGAACGAAATAAAAAACCAGAACCAAAAACTTCTGCCCTGGCTTTTTGCAAAGATGCCAGCGATAGCTTGTGGTAATATTAAGCCCAGTATTAAAACAAATTCAAGCATAAAAATCTCTAAAAGGCTAAATCATGTACAATTTAATCATTAAGCCTGATATGCAGAGTTGATCAGACTCATCAGTACCATTAAGTGCCCAGCCCAGACCTGAAATAATACACAATACAGAACCCAGATTATTCTTTTTATCTGAAATGGACAATAGACCATAGACAAAAGAAACAGGCAATATAATCCTTACGGCATAAGTTATAATTTTATACGTCGTATCGGGGGCTACCTTCATTTCATAACTCGCATCAACTTCAAAAAATGTCAGGATAATAGATATAATTAATAGTATTAATGATATCATTGCATAGCGGAACGATCTTTTGGCAGCATTCATATTTTTGTAAATATTTCTAAATCTAATCAATTAATGAAAAAGATATTTTCAAAATCAGGAGAATATTTACTTGGTGTAAAGAAAACAGACGGATGTGATTTAAGTATACCTACGCAATTTTCTTCTTATACCATTCTTTTTGTACCAGAGGGGGAGGGAATATATCATGCAGATTTTGGAAGTTTTCCGTTTACCGGGCCAGTACTTTTATTCTCTACCCCATTACAGGTTATTCATATTGAGCAAATCAAGCCAATAAAAATTTTCATGTTGCAGTTCCACGGAGATTTTTATTGTATAGAATATCACCGTACAGAAGTATCCTGCAATGGTCTTTTGTTTAATAACATTTACATTGCCCCGGTCGTGGTTTTGGATGATAACGAAACCCGTATTTTTGATCATCTGCTAAATGACCTCGAAGAAGAATTTAATCAGAAGCAACCCTCAGAAATAGTGCTCAGGGCATATCTTCAATTGTTTCTCGCCAAATCAAGCAGTATTAAAATTAAATCAATCTCAGATCCCCGTGAGGAGCCAAAGCAGGATGAACAGATGGAGCAATTCCGTCTTCTATTAGAAGAACATTATGTTACTTTGCGTAAGCCTCTTGATTATGCCAGATTACTGGCGATGTCACCCAATAACCTGACTAAACGCTGTACCCGGTACTTTAGAAAATCACCCTCACAACTTATTCAGGAAAGACTAATACTGGAAGCCAAAAAGCAATTACACCTTACCCCCGTCTCAGTATTAAGGAAATTGCCTATTCACTAAATTTCACTGACGAATTCTATTTCAGCAGAGTTTTTAAAAAAGTAACGAAAGTTTCGCCTCAAATATTCAGAGACAGAACTGGAATCTCCGTAATGGCAGATTTATCCAAGTAATATCCCGTACCGTCCATGTTAACCGCCTATTGGCTTATCTAGATTTGTATTGATATTCAACTCCTGATATACAGGATGAAGAATCTATTAATAAATTTCAAATCTTTTTTTATGAAACCTTCTTTTTTAAACACCATCGCTCACCTTGATCAGTACGGGAAAAATGTAATCCGGTTCGGTATTGTTTTAGTCTTCCTCTGGATCGGAGGATTAAAGTTTTTTACATACGAAGCTGATGGTATTGTTCCTTTTGTAGCTAATAGTCCGTTGATGTCTTTTTTCTATAATCATCCCGCAGATTATAAAACCCATATGAATAAAGAAGGTGAGCTGATCCCGGCAAATCATGAGTGGCATGTCGCCCAATAATACCTATGGATTTTCAAAAGGATTGGGCACTTTTCTGATTATTCTTGCTGTTTTCATCGCCCTGCATAAAATAACGCCATTATCTAGCATGATTGCAAGTTTGCTTATTTTTCTGATGACGCTGGGGACACTTTCTTTTCTGATTACAACCCCCGAAAGCTGGGTGCCGCATTTAACAGATAATCAATGGGGTTTCCCATACCTTTCAGGAAGAGGCAGACTGGTGATTAAAGATGTTGTGATCCTTGGAGCTGCAATTATTACCATGAGTGAATCTGCAAAACTTTACCTGCAACGCCGGAAATTGAAAGAATAGGGTTACCTTCAATTGTTCAAATTATTTTGTGATAAGATGGCATTGAATATTTATAATCTACCTAATGATTTAACGCCCGGAGAGGTTAGGGAAAGCAAGTCTGTGATTATCAGGCGATATAAGGCACTGCATAATAGCACGAAGAATAAAATTATTCTGCATCAGAATATGATTAACTTATTAATCAGTGGTACAAAAACAATAACCTATCTCAACGGAACTATTACAATCCATGAGGGCGAGTTTTTGATTCTTTCCAAAGGCAATTGCCTGACTTCCGAGATATTACCCAAACAAGAATTATTTAGCAGTATTCTTCTCTATTTTAGTAATGAGCAGCTCTCTGATTTTTTTTATAAAATATGAGTCTTCTTTAAAAGAGGAAGAAGTAAATGATCAAAAGCCTTATCTCATTTTTAAACAAGATGCTTTCATTCTCAATTATATTAATTCTTTAAATCTGCTTTTACAATCGGGAATAGTATTAAGTGATGAATTCAATTTACTAAAGCTGGAAGAGTTGCTGCTTTACCTGCTTAAGCTTTACCCTGAAAAATTGCGGTCGTTACTGATCGTTGCCAAGGATAACGAGGATATGCAGCTAAGAAAGGCTGTTGAAAGTCATATCGGTCATTCTATTACGGTAGAAGACCTCGCCTTTCTATGCTATGCAATTACAGTATATCTACTTTTAAAAGAAAGTTTAGAAGTATCTATGCTACTTCTCCCCAAAAATGGTTTTTACAACGTAAAATGCAGCTTGCTGCTGATTTATTGAAACATCCGGACGAAAGACCTGGTGTAGTATATCAAAAAATAGGCTATGAAAACCATTCCAGCTTCACGCAGTATTTTAAGCAATATTATGGGATGACCCCCAGGAAATATCGCGATTTGAACGTCCAGCCTTAAAGTTTGAACTTCTAACCTTATCAGCTGCTTTTCAACCAGTCCTATCTTTGTTTTGTATAAACGGAGCTTCATAAATAAGCTCCTGAAAAAACAGAAATTAAGAAACCCAACTGTAAAACATGGAAACTCAACTGAAAAAAAACAAAGCAATAATCAGACGCTTCAATCTCGAAGTTATTGAACAAGGGAATTTGGAAAGCTTCAAAGAGCTGATGAACGATCAGTTTATTAACAGAACAGCACCTGAAGGAATTGATAATGGTCCCGGAGGAATGATTTATACCTTTAATCAAATATTAAGACCGGCTTTTCCTGATCTGAAAGTCACTATTTATGAACAGCTGGCGGAAGGTGATCTGGTCACCACACGGAAAACGATTACAGGAACACATGATGGTATATTTATGGGGGGGTACCACCAACAGATAAAAAAATAATAATTCATGTGATCGATATTGTGAGGGTTATAAATGGTCAATACTATGAACACTGGGGACTCAATACACTTTCTAACGTGCTAAATCAATTAGCTGCGGAATAGGTAATAAACCAGCCTGTTAAATTAAATTGAAGTTGGAATCTTCATCAGTAACTTATTTGATAAAAATTCTGAAATTTAATTTTTAATACTAAATTACGTACACCAAATACGAGCTAAAACCATTTAATATTAAAAGCAGGTAGTATGAACGAATTTCAAATTAAAAAGTCAGACGTCGAATATGACGCCATAATAGTTGGGTCAGGAGCAGGCGGTGGGATGGCAGGATATACGTACTGGCAAATGCTGGTCAGAAAGTATTGATGCTGGAAGCAGGTGCTTATTTTGATCCGCGCCTTGATGCGCAGCAACTAAAATGGCCATGGGAATCTCCAAGGCGTGGTGCAGGTACTGTACGACCGTTCGGTGATTTCGATGCTGCTTATGGAGGCTGGGAACTTGAAGGAGAACCTTACACCCAAAAGAATAATTCTGAGTTTGCCTGGTTCCGTTCAAGGATGTTGGGCGGCAGAACCAATCACTGGGGACGTATCTCTCTGAGGATGGGGCCTGATGATTTTAAATGTAAAGACGGACTGACAGATAACTGGCCGATTACTTATGATGAGATCAAGCCTTTTTATGATAAAGTTGACCGCTTAATTGGTATCTACGGAACCGTTGAAGGGATAGAAAGTGAACCTGATGGTATTTTTATGGCTCCGCCAAAGCCCAGGTTAAATGAACTGTTCATCAAAAAAGCGGCTAAAAAAAATGGTGTAACTGTAATTGCTGGCAGAGGCTCAGTATTAACCGAAGCACTACCAAATAATAAAGATCGTGCCCCTTGTTTCTATTGCGGGCAATGTGGCAGAAGCTGTAAAGTTTACGGTGATTTTTCTTCTTCTTCTTGCCTGGTTATACCGGCAGTGAAAACAGGAAACCTGACTGTAATTACCAATGCGATGGTACGCGAAGTACTAACCGATAAAGGCGGTCTGGCTACAGGTGTATCTTATGTAGATAAAACTACGATGGAAGAACACCAGGTTAGAGGGAAAGTAGTTATCCTTGGAGCCAGTGCTTGCGAATCTGCCCGTTTGTTGCTTAATTCTAAATCCGTAGCTCACCCTAATGGTCTGGCTAATAACAGTAACGTAGTAGGCAAGTATCTGCATGATTCTACAGGAGCAAGTTTAGGTGGCTTTCTACCACAATTATTAGATCGTAAACGTTACAATGAAGATGGTGTAGGAAGCGTTCACATTTACTCTCCATGGTGGCTTGAATAAAAAATTAGACTTTCCACGCGGTTATCATATTGAATATGGTGGGGGATTACACATGCCAGGCTATGGTTTTGGTGGCGGTATAGAAAACATGAACGGTGCAGTACCCGGCAAAGATGGTAAAATGAAAGAAGCCGGTGGATATGGTATAGGTCTGAAAGATGATTACAGACGCTTCTTTGGTACACAAGTTGGCATGGCCGGACGTGGAACAGCGATAGCAAGAGAATCTAACTACTGTGAGATTGACCCTGAAGTTGTAGATAAATATGGTATTCCAGTGCTCCGTTTTAATTATAAATGGGCAAATGAAGAGGTAAAACAAGCCAAACATATGCAAGAGACTTTCCAGGAAATGATGCATACTATGGGTGCTATTGTGACCTCAAAAATTCATGGCCCTGAAGATAATTACGGATTGGAAGCTCCAGGTAAAATCATCCATGAAGTAGGTACAGTAAGAATGGGAGACGATCCAAAGAAATCTGCATTAAATAAATGGTGTCAGGCACATGATTGTAAAAATCTATTTGTCGTAGATGCTGCCCCTTTTGTACAACAAGGTGATAAAAATGCAACCTGGACTATTCTTGCGTTATCAATGCGTACCGCAGAATATATCCTTGCAGAAAAGAAAAAACTAAACCTTAGCTAACGCAGATATGAACAGACGTGAATCACTAAAAGCCTTAGGCTTAACGGCTATAAGTTCAGCAGTATTGCTGGAGGCCTGTAAGCCAGGAGCGCTCAAAACAGAAAAAGCATTGGATGAAAAAGCTGCTGCCCAACCAGGCAGAGAGGCTTTCGAAGTAGAGAGAGACAATGCTTTAAATGCAGCGAAATTTTTTAACGAACATGAAATGGCCACTATTGCTATTCTCTCGGACATTATCATCCCAAAAGATGGAAAGTCAGGAAGTGCAACGGATGCTAAAGTGCCTGAATTTATTGAATTTATCGTCAAAGATATGCCCGGTCACCAGACGCCTATGCGTGGCGTTTAAAATGGTTAGATATCCAATGCCTTAACCGTTTCCAAAAAACGTTTAAAGAAGCATCAGAAAAACAGCGTATCGAAATGGTTGAAGATATTGCTTACCCTAAAAAAGTTAAACCAGGTATGCAGCAGGGAGCAGCTTTTTTTAGTTTAATGAGAGATTTGACGGCCTCTGGATTTTTTACTACAGAAATGGGCGTGAAGGATTTAGGTTATGTTGGAAATGTACCTAATAAATGGACCGGAGTACCTGCTGATGTATTAAAACAGTACGGAATGGAGAATGTTTAAATCATATGGTTTAACAGCATAAATAAACTGCTGAAAACGCAATTTTTTAAGCTGTAAACACGCAGTGTAACAATAATATACGGATTAAAATCCGTATATTATTTGCTCATAAAAAAAGCGAAATGACCCTTATTATTGTACTGTTATGCATTCTTTTACTGATCGTTATGGTATCCGCTTTGCGGATCAATGCCTTCTCTCTCTTTTCTCGTCGTCGTCTCCATCGTTGCTGGTATCGCACTGGGTATCCCGCTTGATAAAATTGCCGGCTCTGTTCAGAAAGGAATAGGTGATGTACTCGGTTCATTACTGATCATTATTACTGTCGGAGCGATGTTGGGAAAACTGGTTGCTGACAGTGGTGCAGCCCAGAGAATTGCTTCCGTTATTATGAACATCTGCGGAAAGAAATATATTCAATGGGGAGTCGTAGTTACAGGGTTTCTCATCGGTATCCCACTTTTTTATGGAATAGGCTTTGTCTTAATGATCCCGCTTATTTTTTCTGTGGTTTACAAATACAAAATACCAGCAATTTATATCGGCTTGCCCATGCTTGCTGCTCTGTCTGTAACGCACGGATTTCTTCCACCGCATCCTTCACCATCCGCTTTAGTTATACAGTTTAAAGCTAATATGGGGCTTACCCTTTTATACGGTTTGATCGTTGCCATACCTGCAATTATTATTGGGGGGCCTCTTTTTGCAAGAACTTTAAAAAATATTCCTTCTACACCCTTAAAAAGTTTTGTTCCTGTCGAAAAACCAGAGAACGAACTACCCGGAACTTTCAATAGTTTCTTTACTGCTCTTTTGCCGGTTTTACTGCTGGTCATTGCAGCGGTATTTTTTTTTTATGCCAGCCGGATGCCAGGGTTGGCAAATATAATAGCACTTGCCGGAGAGTCAAATGTAGTGATGCTGATCGCATTGACCACAGCTACGCTTACACTTGGTATTTTTCAGGGTAAGAAAGTGACTTATCTGATGGATCTTTATGGAGATGCTGTTAAAGATGTGGCCATGATTCTTCTGATTATCGGAGGTTCAGGTGCATTAAAAAACAAATACTTGTAGATAGTGGTGTAAGTGGAGAAATCGCCATCATGTTAAAAGAATTACACATGCAGCCTTTGTTTTTAGGTTGGCTGATTGCCGCTGTAATCAGATTTTGTGTTGGCTCAGCTACAGTAGCTGGGTTAACAACGGCTGGGATTATCTTACCTTTAATGATTGCAACCAATACAAATCCCAATTTGATGGTATTGGCGGTTGGGGCAGGAAGTTTAATGTTCTCCCATGTAAATGATAGTGGGTTCTGGATGTTTAAAGAATATTTCAACCTCAGCCTGAAAAATACATTTAAGTCATGGGCATTAATGGAGTCAATTGTTGGGATCGTAGGCCTGATAGGCGTACTTTTATTAAATCAAATTATCTAATAGAATATATCACAATGGAAAATTTAAGTGCAGAAGCGCAATTCGCAAAACTGGGATTAACATTACCACCAGCACCGACACCTCTAGGAGTTTATAAACCATATTTGATAGATGGTAAATATCTTTATCTATCTGGACATGGGCCTGTAAATGATGATAAAAGTCTGATTATTGGCCGCATTGGTGCAGATCTTAGTCAGGAAGAAGGTAAATTGGCAGCAAGACAAGTCGGTTTAACCATGTTATCTACCATCAAAACCAATCTGGGTACTTTGAACCGTGTAAAAAAAGAGTGATCAAAGTTTTAGGAATGGTCAATTGTACCTCTGACTTCGAAAAACACCCATTCATTATCAACGGCTGCAGTGAATTATTTGCGCAGGTATGGGGAGAAGAAAATGGAATTGGTACACGCAGTGCGGTAGGTTTTGGCTCATTGCCAGATAATATTCCTGTAGAAATCGAGGCGATGTTTGAATTGCATGAGTAATATGGATCAAACAGACTGGTATTTGATTGACGAGGTGGATCAGCTTGATTCGCCCGCCCTGGTATTTTATCAGGAAAGGATGACTGCGAATATTGAAAAATTAAAGCAGAGTATTGGTGATATAAACAGGTTGCGACCACATGTTAAAACCCATAAAACCATTGAAATCACTCAGCAACTATTAGGGGCTGGCATCACTAAATTTAAATGTGCAACTATTGCCGAAGCAGAAATGCTGGCTATCAGTAAAGCACCTGATGTATTATTAGCCTATCAGCCCACGGGCCTAAAATTGATAGATTTATTCAGCTGATCAAAACCTATCCGGAAACTTCTTTTTCGTGTTTGATAGACAATGAGTTTTCTTTAAAGTCGATTGCCCGTGGAGCATTAGCAGCAGGAGTGGTCATACGTCTTTTTATAGATCTGAACGTGGGGATGAACAGAACTGGTATTCATGCTGAACACGAGGCGCTGGAACTTTATGAATCTGCTATAGCTGAAAAGGGTGTGGAGATATTGGGGTTACATGCTTATGATGGTCACATCCATGATGCAGATTACACCATCAGAGAGAAAAAAGCTGCGGGTGTACTTGCATCTATTAGTAAATTAACAAAACGGCTGGTCTGGAAAGGGATGCCCGAACCAGTAATTATTGCAGGAGGGACACCAACCTTTCCTATTTATGCAAAACTGGAATATCTGGAATGCAGCCCCGGAACTTTTATTCTTTGGGATAAAGGATATCAGGATGCTTTTCAGGAACAGGGTTATCTGACTGTGCGGTAGTAATAACCCGTGTAATTTCATTGACAGATGCTACAAAAGTCACAGTAGACCTCGGGCATAAATCTGTCGCTGCAGAAAACGTATTAAAAAGAAGAGTCTATTTCTTAAATGCACCCAACGCAGAAGCTGTAAGTCAGAGTGAAGAACATCTGGTTCTGGAGCTGGGGCCCGATCATGGTTTTCAGATAGGCGATGTCTTGTATGGTTTACCTATACATATTTGTCCTACAGTAGCGCTTTACGGTAATGCGACTATTGTTACCAATCATAAAATAACAGGAGGGTGGAAGATAATTTCAAGGGAGAGGAAGATTAATATTTAATTTTTAAGCTGATGTTTACTATAGATGCACACCTCGATTTAAGTATGAACGCACTGGAATGGAACCGCGATTTGCGTTTACCAGTTTCGGCTATTAATGACAGAGAACAAGGACTAACAGACAAGCCGGACAGGGCTAAAGCAGTAGTCTCCTTGCCTGAACTGAGAAAAGGTAAGGTAAGATCGGTTTAGTTGTTGCCACCCAAATTGCACGTTATGTAGCTCACGGGAATAATTTACCTGGCTGGCATTCTCCTGAACAGGCCTGGGCACAAACTCAGGGGCAGCTTGCCTGGTATAAAGCTATGGAAGATGCGGGAGAAATGGTGCAGATCAACAATCTCGAAAGTCTCGAAAAACATGTTCTTTTATGGGAAAATGAACTGGCAGATGAAAAGAAACCCATTGGTTATATTTTAAGCCTGGAAGGTGCAGATTCTATTGTAAGCATTCAGCATCTGGAACGCGCCCATGCTAATGGGCTTCGTGCTGTCGGGCCGGCACATTACGGGCCAGGCAGATATGCACAAGGTACTGATGCCACAGGATTTATGGGCCCAAAGGGTCATGAACTCCTGAAAGAGATGGAACGTTTGAATATTATTTTAGATGCGACACATTTGTGTGATGATAGTTTCTGGGAAGCATTGGATCATTTTAACGGATACGTTTGGGCTTCACATAATAACTAACTGCAGAGCTTTAGTCAATCACAATCGTCAGTATAGTGATGGACAAATTAAAGCACTGGTTGAGCGTGGTGCAGTAATCGGCCTGGCATTGGATGCCTGGATGATGGTTCCAAACTGGGTTCGTGGTCAGTCTACACCACAAAATATGCATTGTAACCTTGAAGTGATGGTCAATCATTTAGATCATATTTGTCAGATTGCCGGTAATACACTACATGTTGGCATTGGGTCAGATCTGGATGGCGCTTTTGGAAGAGAACAATGTCCGTACGATGTGGAAAACATAGCAGACTTACAGAAAATACCCGGACATTTAGAGAAAAGAGGATATACAGCAGAGGATATAAGAAATCTGATGCAAGGTAACTGGCTTCGTTTCTTAAGAAAAGCATGGCTTTAAGCTATGTTAGAACGGCCTGTTGTTATTAACTAACAAGTTATCCACATAAAATGTGGATAACTTGTTAGTTTCAAAATCTGAGCATCAGACTCTGATATAGATTTTGCGTCTGTCAAGTACGTAAGCCACCAGCCAACACACTAGCATAAAGTTGATTGCAAATAACAGGGAGCCTATAGGGCCTGGTGCAATAATCTGGAAGAAATGAACATTTATCCACTTACTGAAATGTAATTGTGGAAAAAGTAAATCGATAATGATCAGTAATAAGTCTGCGACGATATAAATGAACAAAGGGTTTTTTCCAAAAATCACGAAGAATTTTGTCCACTTAACAGCTTGTCTGACCTCAATAATATATAGCAGGAGACCAATAATCATCAGATCAAGTCCGCAGGTTATCAGTACAAATGAGCTGGTCCATAATTTCTTGTTGATCGGGAGTACTGAATTCCAGCAGATAGCAACTAAGACCATTAAACTTCCCACAAGGAAAAGTTTGGCAATACTTTCATATCCTTTCCCTTTTTCCTGAATAAATTTACCGGCAAAGTATCCGATAATCACATTCACAATGGATGGGATTGTGCTGAGTATCCCTTCTGGATCGAAAGCAATATGTTTACCATTCATGAAATCACCATGATACAAATGAGAATCTCCAAGCACAAATCTATCCAGGTAATACCCAGCATTTCCTGTCATGGTTAATTCTGCACCCGGATCTCCAAAAACTAATAAACAGACCCAATAACCTACCAGGAAGAGCACACTCATCCAGATGACTGTTTTTCCTGATAAGTAATGGATCATTAGCGAAGCAATTCCAAAACACAGCGCTATTCTTTGTAAAACACCCATAATACGCGTGTTTTGTATGACTGCAAAAATGATGTTTCCCTGTTGATCATGTTTGAAAAATGGAAACCAGTAAATCAGGAAACCGATAAGGAAAATTAGAAAAGTACGTTTGAATATTTTTAGCAGTACCTGGGAATTGTCTATCTGGCTGAATTTTTTCATAGAAAAGCTCATTGCATTCCCTACTGCAAAAAGAAAAGAGGGAAAAACCAGGTCGGTTGGTGTAAAGCCATGCATGCCAGGCAGCGTGTTCAAGAATGCCAAAAGGTATTGCGCCTTTTCCAGGTGTATTTACAATGATCATGAAACATAAAGTCATGCCACGGAATACATCCAGTGAAAGAAAACGCTCGGTTAGTGGTTTCATAGGCTTAATAGATTTATTCATTTGTTGAACAGGAACTCCTTTTAAAGATAGGGAGTTCCTGAATTAATTTTCTGCTAATTGTACCCGGGGTTTTGAGTAAGTACTTTTGCACTGCCACTCACACTCAGGTCGATCTGACGCTGAGGAATAGGGTAATACTCATTTCTGCCAGTTGTGAATTTTCCTCTTCTTACATCAGAAGTTAATTTCCCCTGGTAATTAAAATAGGCGTTCAATTCTTTTTCTGCAAGACCCCAGCGTACCAGGTCAAAAAAGCGATGCCCTTCCATAGCCAGTTCTATTTTGCGTTCATAATAGATTGCACTCAGTGCATAAGCCTGACCCTGGCTGGCAAAATCACCGGCAGGGTATTCACTGACCTTATAGTTTGCTGCGGGGATTTCAGAGAATCCTTCAAGCGGATTAGTATCATCTTTGTATTTATAAACCCAGCCTTCTTTATTTGCAGCTCTCGCCCTTACTCTGTTTACATACTGTTGTGCCGTAGCCAGGCTTCCTGCCTGAGCTTCACATTCAGCAGCCTGCAATAATACATCTGCAAAGCGGATAACCAGGTAATTGATTGCTGATCCCGGTGCCCATGTAGTTTTGTCAGCATCAGTTGCAGCAGTTTTTTGCCAGTATATATTTTTCTTTGGCCCATAAGGTCCGCCGTAGCTCTGATCTCTGATCCACGAGGCGCCCGGGTAATTTCCCCAGTCCAGGTAAGGTACGCCACGTCGGCCCGCAGTCCAGTCTATCCTTGGATCAAGTGTTCCCTGATCAGGAATGAACTCTGTACCTCCACCAATACCCATGTCGTTTTTAACCGCATAGTCATTGTAATTGGAAAGATAGGGGAACCTGTCACCTCATTAGTTCTAAATCTGTTTACTAAATCAATTGAAGGCTGGAAGAAACCACAGCAGCCAAAAGGGCTGCCCCCGTAAGGGAAATTCAGCATATCCCCGTTATTACCACTAGTTGGTCCTGAAGGATCTGCATTAGCTGCCATTTGTATGGTAAATACTTCTTCCGGATTGTTTTCCTTACCAGGTATGAAATTATCTTCAAATGAAGTATTCAAGTCATACTTTTTACCACTGCTGGTTGCTCCTGAAGAGATCACTACATCAAATATCGCTTTAGCTTCTGCATATTTTTTTTGATATAAGTAAGACTTAGCCAGGTAAGCTCCGGCAGCCCATTTATTTACTCTGCCTATTTCGCCCTGTGTTCCAGGAAGATTCTCATAAGCAAATTTGAAATCAGTGGTGATCTTAGTCCATAAATCAGTACTCACAGGCTGATTAAAATCAGTTGTAGTTTCATCGATCCATGGTGCATTGTTCCACAGTTTTTTAATTTCATTTCAAAATAGAAGTGCGCTCTTAGAAACCTTGCCTGTCCGGCAATAGTTTTTGCTTCTTCAGGCGTGATGTCAGTTGCTCTCGCTAAAAATTTCAATACGTTATTTGTACGGGAAACACCTTCATATAGTGCTTTCCATTTTCCGTTATAAAAAGCATTGTTCGGATCAGAATAGAAGTTTGCAATAGGATCAATGGCAGGTTGGTCAGAACCATCACTGCCTTTAGAGGCATCACCGCCAGCAATAGATCCAAAAACCCAGTTGCTTGGTGAGCCCTGCCAGGCTTCACCACCACCCAAACTCTGATTACTTCCCTGCATCCCGTATAAGGCTGCATAAGATCCAATCAGTAATGAGTTTACTCCGTTTTTATTGGCCACCAGTTCTTCAGATACAGAGCCTAAAGGAGGCTGCTCCAATGCTTTTTTACATGAATAGAATAATTGTCCTGTAAAGACCAGTACAGTTAACAAAATAAATGTAGATTTCTTCATCTATATTTTTTAAACCAAAGGGTGATTAAAAGGATAAGTTTAAACCTAATAAGAAAGTGCGTTGACTAGGGTAAGAACCATCATCTACACCATAAGCAGTTTGTTGTCCTGTTTCGCTCGAAGTTCCAATCTCAGGATCGACACCTGAATATTTGGTAATCGTAAATAAGTTGGCTCCCGACAGGTAAACTCTTAATTTATTAATTCCTATTTTCTGTAGTCTTGCTGAATTAAAAGAATAACCAATCTGAGCATTCTTTAATCTCAGGTAAGAGCCACTTTCAACAAAGTAAGAGTTTGGAACAGCGTTAGTACCGAAAGAGTTCGCTGTTTCCTGAATAGGCGCTTTTGCATTATGATTTTGAGGAGTCCACGAATCGTATAAAGCTGTTTTGCTTTTTGCACCTCCAAATGATGGATTGAAATCTGTCCACCATTTTACCTGGTTCCAAATAGAGTTTCCTTGTACACCATAGAAGAAAGCACTGAAATCCCAGTTATAAGTTACACCTAAATTTAAACCATAACTGTAGTCCGGATTTGCATTGCCCAGAAATGTACGGTCATCGGCAGTAATACGGCCGTCACCATTCGTATCAGCATATTTAAAGCGTCCTACACCTATATCGGTCTGGTAAACGTCATTGGGATTACCGGTAGCTGCCTGCGCCTTTTTATTAGCCGCATCAACTTCTTGCTGAGAATTCCAGAAACCCTCTGTTTTATAGCCGAAGAACTGGCTGATCGGATGTCCTACCGCATTACGGATAATATTGCTTCCATCAAAACGACGGGCGTCTACATCATAATAATCAGAACCACCAGAAATCTTTTGAATCTCATTATGATAAGTAGTAATTGTAGCAGTTGCATTTAGTTTCACTGAGCTGCTCACCTGAGTGTTACCTGAAACCGAGATATCAAAACCATTGTTTTTCATCTGGGCTATGTTGACAAACGGAACTTTGGCTGCACCGCTTGTTCCAATCATTTCGGGATTATATATAACAGATCCTTGATGTTTTTACGGTAATAGTCGGCAGAGATTTCAATATGCCCGCCGAATAAAGTAGCATCAAAACCAAAATTTGAGTTGATGTTTTTCTCCCATTTAGCACCCGGATTACCTGTTTGATTCTGATAGAAACCAGAAACAATATTGTTCCCCCCACCAATTGCATAATAAGAAGTCCCTACAGCGCTTCCGAAAGTAGTGAATGAGTTACCACCGCTTACGTTAAGCTGATTTCCCATGATACCATAACCACCTCTGATTTTCAGGTCAGTGATCCATTTTACATCTTTAAGGAGCGGTTCCTGAGAAACTCTCCATCCTGCACTTACTGCCGGGAACCAGCCGTATACATTTTCAAGGAACTTAGAAGAACCGTCACGGCGGAGTGTTGCACCTATCAGATATTTATCATTATAGCTGTAATCTACTCTTCCAATCAGGGAAAATAATGTATTAGCTGTCCTGGCACTGGTAGTTTTCATTGGACCACTGCCTGTTGAAAGATTCGTATAGTCCGGATCAAAAGAAAAGTACCCTTGATTAGTTCCGGTTGAAACATGCGTGTTTTCTTTGAAAAATTCTGTTCCGGCCACTGCTTTGATGCGGTGTTTGCCAAATGTCTTGTTAAAAGAAAGCGTATTGGTCCAGCTGTAATTATAGCCATCCAAAGCAGATTCAGTATAAGAATTAATGGATGAGTTCTCCGAATTTTCGTATGTCGGATAAACAAATGCACGGGTAGCACCAGAATAATTCTCTCCGCCAAACTGTGTACGTAAAGTTAGAAAATCAGTTAGATCAGCCTCTGCAAAAACATTTCCGAACAACCTGTTCTGTTGTGATTTATTATTTTTGATACGTTCCAGCATAGCCACAGGATTATAAGCATCGCCCAGATTACCACCATAAGATCCTGCAAAGTTTCCCATAATATCTCTTACTGGAATAATAGGCTGCTCTCTAAAGGCATGACCAATGGCATTATCACCACTTAATCCGGAAATCTGAGGATTGTTAGTGATGGAATAAGCAAGGTTTTCGCCTACTCTGATTCGTTTACTAATGTTATACTGACTATTTGAACGGATCGTATATCTTTTCAGATAAGTATTTAAAAGTGTTCCCTGCTGATTGAAATAGTTAGCAGAAAATAAATAATTCCCCTGGTCAGATCCACCTGTTATAGCCACATTCTGACTGGTAATTGATGCGGGTTTGAAGATCTCATGATACCAGTCTGTTCCTTCTTTATTAGCCCTGGTAATACGATTAAAGCCATTGTATTCGTCAGAAGAAGTGTAAAATGGTTTTAGTTTATAAAGTGAAGGATTTGTTCTTGGATCACCTTCTTTAGCACCTGCAGGTAAGATATAGTCAGGCAGTATATAAGCCGGGCCGCTTCCATACAAAGAATCTGTAAAATCTGTTACTCCAGAATTTGTCCTTGCCAAATGCTTAAGATCTGCCATTTCCTGAGGAGTCAGGGTATATTCCATACATTGCCGCCTTTAGGACGTTGTGTCCCATAATATGCGTCATAACTTACGGTTACTTTACCCTTACCTTTTTTAGTCGTGATCACAATAACCCCGTTTGCAGCTCTTGATCCATAAATAGAAGCTGATCCGGCATCTTTCAAAACCTGCATCGTCTCAATATCATTTGGATTCAGGTCTGCGATACTTTGGGTAGGCACACCATCTACAACATATAAAGGATTATTATTCCCGAAAGTATTGACACCCCTGATTCTCACCTGGGGCTCTTCTCCTGGCTGTCCTGAGCCTAATACGGTCACACCCGAAGCCTGACCTTGTAAGAGATTATTAACTGATGAGGTAGGCTGTTTGATCATTGATCCCACATTTACTACCGATACAGCACTGGTCAGATCTTTTTTTCTTTGAGTACCATAACCCACAACGACAACTTCTCCCAAGGACGTAAGCTCTTCCACGAGCTGTACATTCAGGGTAGTGCGTCCGTTGACAGGGACAGGGATTTCTTTGGCTGTGAAACCGATATAAGAGAATATCAATATCGCATCCGGCGATGGTGCAACGATAGCGTAGCTACCATTTCCATCAGTAGTGGTACCAATTTTAGTGCCTTTTACATTTACACTTACACCAGGCAATGGCTCACCTTTATCAGAAGTTACCTTTCCTTTTACAGTGATTTGATTTTGATTAGCCAGTATACCAGATGATAATCCTGAAATATCTTTCTCATAAAGCAGGATCTGGTTGTCCTCCACTTTATAATAAATATTTAATGGAGTTAAGGTTTCATCAAGTAGCTGTCCCAGGCGCTTGTTTACTGCATTTACAGTAATCTTACGCTGAGCTTTGATTACAGTTGAGCTGTATACAAAATTGACACTGGTCAATTGCTGTATCTCATTCAGAATCTGTTTAATCTGGCCCTGATTGATATTAATGGAGATTTCTTTATTTAATATTTCCTGCCCCGTAACATTCTTTGCGAATGAAGTGCAGGTGAATAAAATGCCAAGAAAAATTTGTGTCATGGATATCCGCATTGCTGTTTTGATTAAAGCAACAAATCGCTTTTTTTTCATACCTTTAGAAGTTTTTGTTCGTTAATGTGAAAATTTCGTACAGAGATTATTGGCTGGCAATGTTGGGGAACTTTGTCAGCCTTCTTTTTTTGAGGAATTTGGTTAGTAGACTTTTACATGGTCCATAGGCTAATTGATTTTTGGTTGGTTAGGTTTAGTTGATCGGTTATTTTGTTTTGATAATTATTTTAGTACCTGATATTTCATAATGGGCCTTTATCGTATGGCACAACAGGTCTAGTTTCTTATATAAATTCTGTTTGGAAATATCTCCTGTAAATGTATTGTTGTAGAGCTCCTGGTCTTCAATAATGATCCCAATCCCATAAGTAGCCTGCAGCTGATTCAGAACTTCTGTTATAGGAGCCTCTTCAAAAAACATAAGTTGCTTTAGCAATTTTTTGATTACCAGCAGTAATTATAGGAATAGGGTCTGCCACTAAAGTGGTCTTAAAATCATCATTGTCTTTAGTATAGGTTGTTTTCTGATTAGGAGTGAGTACCACTTTTTTCTCCTGGTGAAAGAGGTGCTTAAGATGTAAGTGCTGATCCTCATTTCGGGAAACCATTACTTTTCCGGTTTTTACAATTACCTGCGTTTCATCAGTTGATGGATTGGCTTTAATGATAAAACTTGTACCAACTACACGTGTAATCACGTTTTTGTTATAGACAAAAAATGGTCTGTTTGGATTCTTACTGATCAGGAAATAACCCTCTCCGGTTAAAGATACTTCACGTATTTTAGCAGAGAAGTGCTCAGGATAAGATAAAGAAGATTGTGGCTGGAGTATAACGACACTACCATCTTCCAGTTTAAGCTCTAAAGGATTGCTACTGTTATTTTTCTTTTCCAGCATATTTGCCAGAGACTGAAATTTTAAATATTGCGGGTTTTGATGATTGTACAGAAGAGAGATATCCTGTAAACAGGGTCAGTGCAGAAATGGCAGCAGCAGCAGCAAACCAAACTATCCTGGGTAACCTTTTAACCGGGGTTAATTGCTCTTCTAAGGATGTGTCTTCATCACTGATACAGGTTTCAAGGTTGATCCTATCCCACAGTTTCTGCTCAAGCGTGGGTAATTCGTTTGGATAAATTTCCTCCAGATCATCCCTGTCAAGCATTCCATACAGTTTTTCAATCACTATCAGTTCCTCCACAGAACATTTGTTCTGTAAGTATTTTTCTAATAAGGAATGAAGGGCTTGTCTTTTCATTTGGTGCCTTTAAAGTATATGTACGTTTAAAGGATCTTATCCCTAAAGGAAAATAAAATAAATTTAAAATTTATGCAAAAAGATAAAAGAGAGCAAAATAAAGAGGTATTCTTTTAAATGGAAACGCATGCTCTTAATGGATTGTGTAATATGATATTCTACCACTTTTTCAGATATATTCAGTTGCTGGGAGATCTCTTTTTTGTAGAGCGGTTATCGATCCGGCTTAATTTAAAGATTTCGCCCGTTTTTTTTGGCAGTAAAGCGATTCCCTGATTAAGTGCTTTAGAAAGATCATTTACTAATACTAAATCGTCAGTACTATTAGCTATACTTTGTTTCTGACCATTCAAGTGATCCTGATACTTTTCTTTAACTAACTGGGATTTGTAATGATTTATGATGCTATATTTCAGACTTCCAAATAAATAGCAGTCCAGAGAATTTATAGTAATGGTCTCTCTTCTTCTCCAGAGATCTACAAATAAATTCTGCGTTAGTTCCTCTGCCAGTTCTTTATGGTAGATTTTTACATAAGCAGCTTTGTAAATCCCCATCCAATAACGGGCGTAAATTTCCTTAAAAGCTAGCCCATCACTAGCTTTTAGTAAATCTACCAACGAATTATCGGAGAGACTGGTGTATTTCATTGAAATTATATCTGGCAATAAAAGTTAATTATACTTTTAATTGTTTTAACATCTATTCGTGTAATTACACGGAATAAAAAAAAGGTTATTCGAGTTATATTGTAGAATATTTAATAATAACTGTTATATCCTTTAAAACAGGCTCTTAATTCTTGTAAATTTAAAGAGAAACTTGCTAAAAGCAATTTTTTTTTAAGTATCAAGGGCTTAAGTTAGCAATTTAATCAGTAATAATATTACAATACACATTGCTTTGGTTGTTTCATATATTTGTCAGGTAATATTGTTAATACATATGATAATTTATAGAAAGTAACAAGCTATTGTAATACTTAGACTTATAGGTAAAAATTAATGGTAGATTGAGTTAAATTTATTTTGATATAGAAAAAATATGTCCTATGTTTCTGTGTTTTTAATCAAAACTATTATTTTAGAGGTTTAAGTTCCCTAAGAACTATTAAGGCTATTTTTCAGGTTTTTGCAGACCGAATAAAGTTTCATCTTCCCGGAAGAAAGAAACCTGTTTTTATGTTTAAATCGTAATGGATAAGAAAAGATGGAAACAAAAAGACAAATTGAACTCAATTATACTCAGGAATTTAAAATTGCCTGTAAAATAAATAATTTGAAACCTGAAGAATTGCTGCAGTATTTTATCAGCCATGTTTCTTTTTATGCGTTCATAGGTGGTAACATGGAGGCAATTTATTTATGGGCAACAACGGTTTGCATTGACTTTAAGGAAGAGTATGGGGGAGAGCCTCATCCTGTGACTGACCACAGGATACAAGAGATTTCCCTGAAATATATCAAGAAGCTTACTGCTTTAAACATGAATTATGAAGCTCCTGAAACTTTAGAGAATTATAACAGTGTTTTTATTATGAAAGAATGGGCTGCTGAAATGCTTCCTGTTACAGATTATGAGAAGCAAGTACAGTCTAGTGATGGGGTGCTGCTTAATTTGACATTCGACTTTAATTTAGTATGCAGAATGAACGGGACAGAAATACAAGGGCTGCTCCAGTATTTTTAGGGTTTCTTTGGCAAGGGAGCGGGCTTTAAATCTTCATCAGTTAGTTAAAACAGATCCTAGTACAGCTTTCTTATTGCTGCTGCTTAGTAAACATGAAAACGTTAAGAATAAGGTCTTGCCCCAGCAGGAAATGTATAAGAAATTTGCTGCAGGATTATTGAAACTTGATGAAAAACAGGAGGAAGAGAGTAATTTTGAAAACAAAATAAGAAATTATAATATCTTTTATCTGGAGTGGTATAATGCGTTGAATAAGAATATCAATTGATTCATTTTTCTGATGATCAGTTCCGGTTAATTTTTCACCTTGATTACCTGAAGAAATATCAGTCAGGTATAATACACCAAAATTAAAATCCTGAGTCATGGACATGGTTATGCCTGTGAGGAATAAAAATAAATAATATGGACTCAAAAGAACGAGTTAGGTTAACCTATACTGAAGATTTCAAAGTGGCCTGTACTGTCAACAACCTGAAACATGAAGAGGTGTTGCAATATTTCATTAACAGGGTTTCTTTTTATGCATTTAACGGAGGCGAGATGGAGGCGCTGTCCCTATGGGCTACAAGTATTGTCGTCGATTGTAAGACTGAAGTTAACGGCGAAGTACAGGCAGTTACAGATCGAAAAGTAAAGCGGGTGTCTTTGAAATACATTCTAATGCTGAGTGAGCTAAACGATAATGCTTATTTGTCTACCGTAGATAAGATGAAAGAAAGTTTCCTGCTGATGAAAGAATGGGAAACTGATATGTCTCCATTGGTAGATTATCCCACCAGTTTTCAACTGGATGAATATCATTCCTTGTCACTTACATTCGATTTTAACCTGTTATGCAGGATGAATGGTGTTGCTGCAAGCCAGGTATTGCAATATTTTATGAATAATATTTCAATGGCACACGAAAGGGCTTTAAATCTGATAGAATTTAATAAAACTAATTCATGTATGTCTCTTTTTGGAATGATGAGACTTAGCCTTGGGGATAGAAAGAATAGAATCCCGATACATCAGGAAATTCATAAGTGGTATGGTGAAAAATTACTTTTACTGGACGACAGGCTGAAGAAAGAAGTAAGCCTGGAGAAAAGGACTGCTGTTTACAGGGCGTTTTATAAAGAATGGTATAACTCACTGCGAAAGAATATAAATTAACTGGTTTAACGGGTAATTAAGTTCCGTTAAACCAGTTTGTTTTTCAGACTATAGGTTTTTGTTTTTTTTTCGATCAGCGCTGCGTTCGGCAGGAAATCTCTTGGAGATAAACCGAAATGATCGGCGAATACATTGATGTGTTTCAAATTGTATTTTGCCGGATTACCGCTATTTTCGACATTGCCGATAAAGGATGCTTTTACTCCGATTATATAGGCAATATCTTCCTGTCTTAATTTCTTGTCAGCTCTTAATTTTCTGACGAAATCAACCACATGCTGTTCAATAAGATCGAGTTTTACCTTTCCTTCCATTTGCCGACTAAGTAATTTATATTCCCATTTATAATTATATATAAGTGTAATTATAGTGTATTTCTGTTATTTAAGTTAAATTATTGAAATTTGACAATATAATGTTGCTGATTTTAACCTGTTTCGTAATTGTAGAACCTCATTATCTTGTAATAAGAGATGATTCCTTTTAAACAATTTCTAACCCCTTCTGTGACAGAAGCTGGCCTTTAATATAATTGCAAAATAATTGAATGCAACAAGAGGATAAGATACAGAAAAAAAATTAACTGTATTATGTTTTGTAATTCTTACAAAAACCTCTACAAAAACTAATTCTGATGTATAGAAATATACAAAAGCCTGAATAATCACGTTCTTTCACTATATTTGTTACATTACAATTGACTTAAATTCTAAATGAATAAGACCATTGCTGGTTTGCTGGCTTTCAAACACCTGGATAGCCTTTTTGTTTCACTCCTGGGTTTTATCCTGATTTTAATTTATACCAGGCATTCTGGTATCGGGATTTCTCCGGATTCTATTGTCTACGTAAGTGTAGCAAGGAATATTAATGATCACGGTGCGTTGATAGAATACGGTTTTAATCCAGTAGTTGATTTCCCTGTGTTTTATCCGTTTTTTCTGGGTATTATAACTTTTTTTTCCAGAACAGATGCTGTCACCTTTGCACCATACCTGAATGCCTTCCTCTTTGCAGGCGTGATTTTTTGTTCAGGCTATCTGATCAGTTCTTTCAAAGAAAGCGGCAGGTTGTATAAAGTTGCCGTATTATTATCCATAGCAATCAGTCCTTCGCTATTCAATGTTTATAGCATGTTATGGTCTGAAACATTATTTATACTGCTAACCATTTTATTTATAGCAGTGCTTACAAGCTATCTCAGGACATATTCGGTTTCGGGGCTGTTGGTCTGTGCTCTTATTGCAGCAGTGGCCTGTGTGACACGTTATGCTGGTATTACGCTAATCGCAACAGGATTGATGATGATGGTTTTTGACCGTTCTTTGGAATGGAGCAAAAAAGTACTTCATTGTTTCATTTTTGGTCTGTTCTCTGTTTCGTTACTGATCGCGAACCTGGTTCGTAACAGCATAGTTTCCGGTCAGCTTACTGGTCCGCGAGAAGCAGGCATAACTTCTTTAAGAGATAATATTTTTTATTACGGAAAGGTATTCTGCTGGTGGTTTCCGGTTCTGGAAAATCACCCGGCAATTTATGTTTTAGTTTCTGTTTTCCTTTTCGTAATTATTTGCATCATATATTTAAAACGAAGCTGGTTTGCTGAAAATTATGCGACAGCAGAAAATTGCTTCATAGCCTCTTTTATTGTTTACACCGTATTCATTATCGGCGTTTCTACGCTTTCCCATTTTGAACAGATCAATAACAGGTTAATATCCCCGTTATTTATTCCGATGCTAATTGGAATTACCTGCTGGATACCAGGCACAGTCAGGAAGCTGACTGTGCCGTTACGTTATAGTGCTTTAGTATTTATCAGCTTGGCTACTATTGCTTTTCAGCTGGATGAACTTAAAAAATTAGATGAGATGTATCAGGAAGCCAGAGATTATGGAATAGCTGGCTATGCTGATGACTCATGGAGAAACTCGCAGACTTCAGCATTTCTCAGACAACATTCAGATGTTTTTAAACCTGGATATGAACTATACTCTAACGCTGCAGAAGCTGTATACTTTAACGGCGGACAAATAGCTGAGTCATTACCGCATTGTATTGATAAGAAGGGTATTTATAAATTTTTCCTGAAAAATGGGGTATATGTGATCTGGTTTAAAACAATAGATGAGCCAGAACTAATTGGTTTAACTGAACTGCGTAAGCGTGCACAAGTAACAAAACAATACAGTTTTAAAGATGGAGATATCTATTTTGTGAAGCCCTATCCTAATCTTTAGCATGAAAACACACTCTGCATCTTGGTTCGTAACTTTCTTTCTCTCCAAGCAGAATTTTAGCATCACTGGCTACCCTTCTAAAAGAATACATAGCAGGGCTGCCGCATCTTACACATACTGCGTTTACTTTAGTAACCAGTTCTGCAATAGCCATTAAGGCAGGAACGGGGCCAAAAGGCTGTCCGCTGAAATCCATATCCAAACCTGCTACAATAACCCGGATTCCTTTATTGGCCAGTTTATTACAAACTTCCGGCAATTCATCGTCAAAAAAATTGTGCTTCATCAATACCAACAACTTGAGTATCGGCTCTGAGTAATAAGATTGCAGATGAATGCGTTACAGGCGTAGCTTCAATAGAATTATAATTATGAGATACGACTGCAGTTTCGTCGTAACGGGTGTCTGTTGCAGGCTTATAGATCTCTACTTTTAACTTCGCGATCTCTGCACGCTTTAATCTTCTGATCAGTTCTTCCGTTTTGCCTGAGAACATGGAGCCGCAAATTACTTCAATGCTGCCGCCGTATTCTCCTCTGCTGTAATTTTGTTCGCTAAATAACATGCTGTATACTGGGGTGTAATGACCGGCGAATATCGAAATTTTGTAGTACTTTTGAGTGTTTAGTTATCAACATAAATCACTAATTCTTACGTTATAGTACTATGATGAACCAGGAGGACATATTCAAAAAGATAGGGCAGATACTCAATGAGTTAAATGATCAGTATCAATATTTAGCTCAGAATCCCCGTGAACTCAATGAATTAGAGCTTGAACTTTTTCTGGCGAATGCCAATTTTTTATCTGACCATGTCGATATAATCAAGAAGATAAATAGTGGTGCTGTCCAGCGGATCTTGTCCGGACATACAGAAACCATGCATGATGATGTGGCTGAACAACCTTCCTCTACACATGAAATATTACCGGCAAAACCTATCCTGGATGATATTTTTAAACTGGATAACGAACCGTCTAATTTTGAGTTTATTCTCAGTGAGAAACCATCCACAGATAAGTTTGAATTTGAAGAAAAGTCAGTAGATGCAATATTTGACAGACCATTAAGCAAAGAAGAGGAGCTGATTATCGCACAAAAGCAAAAACTGAGGGAAATGGATAGTTTGGGAATCCAATTGCCGGAAGATGATGAGGTGGGTCCTGAACCATTTTTGGTATCAGAAACAGTAGCAAAGGTTGAGGCTGAAGCAGCAGAAGCTGCTCATGAAGCAAAAGAAGAAATTGAACATACGGAAGAAGAAAAACATGAGGTAGCAGAAACAGTGCATATTGATGAGCCTGCGGAGCAAGAAATTAATCATGTAGCTGAACCAGTGGCAGTAGAATCTGTACCTGTAATTGAGCACATTCAAGAAGAAATTGAAGAGGAACCTGTTCCTGATTATAAAGCAGAACCAATTAAAGAACCTGTTTTTGCATTTGAGCCTAAGCCTGTTCAGGAAGAATTATTCGCTCCGGTGCAGAATCATACAGATAGTGAAACTGTAAAACCAGTTGCAAAGCCTACATTGAACGATATCCTGTCTGGTGGTGCTAGTACCTCCAATATTAACACGGAGAGCAGCAGGATCCAGATTAAGGACTTAAAACAAGCAATTAGTCTGAATGACAAGATGCGCTATATCAAAGATTTGTTTAATAGCTATAACCTGGCTTATGCCGAAGCAATAGACCTGGTCAATAAAATGCCTGACTTCAAGAGTGCAGATGAATTTTTACAACGCAATTATGCTGTGAAAAATAACTGGGCGGCTAAACAAGATACTGTAGATCAGTTTTATGAATTATTAAACCAGCGCTTTACTGTTAAATAAAGCCCATTCTATTTGAATCCAGTTTAAGGAAGATAAATAGTAATACCGTAAAACTCCACAAAGAAGAACCTCCGTAGCTGATAAATGGCAAAGGAATACCTATTACCGGGATGATGCCTATGGTCATCCCTATATTGATAAAGACGTGGAAAAAGATAATACTTGCCACACAGTATCCATAAACCCTTGAAAAGGTAGATCGCTGCCTTTCGGCCAGGTTAATGACTCTTAACAATAAAAAGATATACAATCCTATCACAACTGAACAGCCCAGGAAGCCCCATTCCTCGCCAATGGTTGAGAAGATGAAGTCGGTACTTTGCTCAGGTACATAACCGTATTTAGTCTGTGTACCTTCCAGAAAGCCTCTTCCGGTCAACTGTCCTGCACCAATAGCAATTTTTGACTGGATTACATTATAACCAGCACCTTTAGGATCTGTTTTCAGTCCCAGCATGATTTCTATACGGGTACGCTGATGCGGTTCAAGAACTTTTTCATAAGCGACTTTCACCAGAAATAAATAGGCAATGGCTATAATCGTAGCAAAGATCATGGAGAACATCATCTTTTGTTTTCTGCGGTTCTGATAAATAAAAAAACTGCCCACAACTGCAATAATTGGAATCAGAATATAGGAAGGGACAAGGAAATCAGCAATAAACAACACGATCATCCCCAAAAAAATCAAGAGGAAATAACCTGACAAACCTTCTCTGTACAAAGGAAACATAAAGGCAAGGAATACCAGTGCAGCATCCTGTATGTATCCGGTTGCAGCATAATCAACAAAAGAGGAAAAAACCTATAATCAGTCCGGCAAAGAAAATAGATTTAATATCAGTGAACTTGGGATTGAAATTCCCGACATACCTGGCAATCAGCAGTGCTGTACCAAATTTAGCCAGCTCAGAAGGCTGAAGCCTGAAAGCTCCTAAAGGAATCCATGCCTGGTTACCGGCAACTTTACGGCCTATGACCAGCACTGCCATAAGCAGCAGCATCGTAATCCCATAAACTATAGGTGAAAACACACTGAAAAACTTTGCATCAAGCAGCAGGATGGAGAACCCAAGGATTAACCCTGTGATGATATAAATCAGCTGCTTGCCGTAGTTACTGGCAAAATTAAATACTGCTGATGTATCCGGGTTATAAAGTGAAGCATAAATATTTACAAAGCCAATGGTACATAAAGCCGTGTAAATCAAGATTGTGATCCAATCTACATTAAAGAAGAAGCGGCTGCCTTGTTGCGTAGTCATTTGCTTAGTTAATAGTTGTTTTGTTCGTTACTATTTTATTTTCGGGCGAAGCCGGTAAGGTGGTTACAGGTTTAGCTGCGCTATCAGCACCTTTAGGAGCCAGCTTAATTTTAGGTTTCGGTACATCAGGTAAAACGACAACCTTTTTCATGACTTCTGACTGTGCCAGTCTGCCACCTGAAATTTTACCTGTCAGATATTTTTCTGTGATGTAACTAGCAATGGGGGCTGCGTAGACACCACCAAAACCGGCATTCTCTACAATTACAGCAATGGCTATTTTAGGGTTGTCACGGGGGGCAAAACCAATAAACACAGAGTTTTTTTTTCCGTGAGGGTTTTGTACTGTACCGGTTTTTCCGCACAGCAGGATGTTAGGTATGGCAGAAGCTCTGGCCGTACCATAAGGTGCATTTACTGCATCCTGCATTCCGTCAATTACAGGATCAAAATGAGCAGCATCAATATCAACCCAGTTTTTAACCAGATATTCTTTTTTTTACCTCTTTCTTTTCACCGATACCTTTAACCAGGTGAGGCTTGATATAATAACCCCTGTTGGCAATAATCGCCATAATATTGGCCATCTGTAGTGGGGTGGCACTCATTTCTCCCTGACCGATAGCCAGTGAAATTACTGTCGTATATCCCCAGTGTTTACCAAACCTTTTTGTATATTCTTCGGACGTGAATAATCTTCCTTTACGTTCAAAAGGCATATCAAGATCAAGTTTAGAACCTAAACCGAACTTGCGCACTTTAGCAGCCCAGGAGTCATAAGCCTCAATTTTGTTTTTGAATTTGCTTTGTGTCATCAGCTTCTGAAAGACATAGCAGGCATAAGTATTACAGGATCTTGCCAGACCTTTACGCAACGATATATTTCCATCTACGTGCTCGCAGCTTACAAAGTGGTTACCTGCCCAATAGCCACCCGGACAGTTAAAAGTCGTATTCGGATCAATCACACCTTCCTGCAGTGCGATTAAATCATCCAGCGGTTTTTAAAAGAAGATCCTGGTGAATAATATCCCGAAAGAGGTCTTACATTGAAAGGTCTGTTCGGAGAACGGAAAATATCCATGTAGTTATTTCCCTGCTGTCTTCCAACCATGAGGTTAGGGTCGTAAGTCGGGCTACTGACAAAAGCCAGCACTTCGCCAGTACCTGGCTCTATGGCTACGATACTTCCTACTTTATTTTTCAGGAGCTGTTCACCTAATTTCTGAATATCAATATCCAGTGAGGAAACCAGTGTTTCTCCCGAAATTGCCAGGGTATCAAACTTACCGTTCAGATAACTTCCCTGAGGTACGTTTCTTGCATTGTAAATTGTATTCTCGACCCCACGTTCTCCACGCAGTACATCGTTATACTGACGTTCTACACCTGATTTTCCGATATAGTCTCCGGGACGGTAATAACCTTCACTTTCTTCAATATCTTTATCTGAAACCTCTTTTACATAACCAAAAAACTGTCCGGCAACACTATCATCAGGATAATGTCTTACCGTTCTGTTTTGAGTCTCAAAACCAATAAAGCGGGAAAGTCTTTCCTGTAAAGCAGCGTAAGTTTGTACAGATAATTGTTTCTCAAATACAGAACGCTGGTATTTAGATTGGTTTCTTGCCTTGTTAAAGCGTTTGTGAAAGCCGTCCATATCAATACCGATAATTCGGCATAGTGCAAGGGTATCAAAGGGTTTGACCAGGCTGGGAGTGACCATCAGATCATATACAGGTTCATTCTGAACCAATACTTTATTGTTTCGGTCTGTAATTACACCACGTGCCGGAAAAGTATATTTTTTACGCAGTACATTACTGTTTGCAGACAAGAAATAACGGTCACTGGCTACTTGTATATAGAAAAGCTGCCCCATTAAAATAAGTGCAACTACTATGAACAGACCTTGTATGATATATTTTCGGTTGAAAAGATTCTCCATTAGCGCATTTTTTTCTATTATAGAAGATAAATTCTATCAATATAACAGTGAATAAAGTAAAGATACCGCTAAGCAGGCATCTTAACAAAGTATAGGAGAGTTCTGTTAATTTAAAAGCTTCTAATAAGAAAAGCACAAGATGATGCGCGAAGGTGCATAGTAAAGCGTATAAGCCAAACCACTTAAACCCCATATTACCCAGAGTAGGTTCTGGTTCATCAAAATTATCACGGCTTACTGTTACGGAAATGAACAAAATCCTAACAAAAACGAGTGTTACACAGGCAGCAGTATGCACACCTAAAGTATCATAAAAAGCATCCAGGGTTAAACCGGTACCAAAGGCTATAATGTATAAAACAGGATTAGGTATACTGAAAGGAAGCAGCAGTAAAAATAAGATGTAAGTGAAAGGAGTCGCCAGATCATAAAAGCTGAGGTTCCTTAACAAAAGAATTTGTATGGAAAGCAGGATGAACCACCTTAAGATATTGATTAATATGATTTTACTGTTCATTCGGCAATTTTGATTCTAATGCTTTTTCTTCCTCTGAGAATTTATTTTTACATATACATATTGTAAAGTACTGAAATCATTAAAAAGGTTAATCTGGATAGTCAGGAAATTATCCCCGGTCGAAATCCCTCTGTTACTGATTGTTCCTACCTGTATTCCAGGAGGGAATGATCCAAAACCAGACGTGATTACGGTATCCTTTAATTTTACTTTAAAATGGTTGGGAACATCTTTGATATAAGCTGTTCTGTAATCTGAGTTCCGGTCGCCCCATACCAGTGAACCTAATGCTTTTGTCGATTTGATGCTTACGCTGATTTTGGCATCCTTATTCAACAGGGATTCTATAGTAGCTAAATGAGGTGAAACATCACGGATAATACCAACGACGCCTCTGCCGGCAGAGATCACGGCCATGCCACTTTCTATACCATCCAAAGCTCCTTTGTTAATGGTGATCACGTTATTTCTTAAGGTGATAGAGTTTTTGATTACCCTTGCAGCAAGGTAAGTATACTGAACATGGGTCGCAGTATCTTTAACCACTGTGTTTTTGGCACTGTCAATATTTTTAAGGGCTAAAAGTGCAGTATGAAGTCTTGCATTTTCAAAGGCAAGGCTATCATTGACTGTGCCCAGATTCATGTATTTTTTAAATACATTCAATTTTTCATAAGCATGCCCTACAACCTCGTTTGTAGAGTTCAAAGTCACACTCCGCTGGTAAGCATTGTTTTTAACAGTAAGGATCAGACCAATGGTAAAAAAAATGACAAACAGGAAAAATGCGTTGTATCTGTTAATGAAAATCCAAAGGTTACGCATATTTCTTCATTCTGTATTGAAATACAGCCCTCATCTTTATTTTAATGATAAAATGTGAGCAGTTTTGAAGCTGCTCACATTTTTATGCTGTATGTGATGATTAATTTATTGCATTAAAAACTTATAGCCACCAATATTTTTCAGTGCGATACCTGTACCACGAACAACGGCACGTAAAGGATCTTCAGCTACGTGTACCGGAAGTTTAGTCTTAGCTGCCACGCGTTTGTCCAGTCCGCGTAATAACGCACCACCACCTGTCAGGTAAATACCAGTCTGGTAAATATCTGCAGAAAGTTCCGGAGGAGTAATCTCTAATGCTTTCAGAATTGCTTCTTCAATTTTAGATATAGACTTGTCAAGACAATGAGCAATTTCAGTATAAGAAACAGTAATCTGTTTTGGTACGCCTGTCATTAAATCTCTTCCCTGTACAGCGAAATCTGCGGGTGGATCAGATAATTCAGGTAAAGCAGCACCAACTTCAATTTTGATTTTCTCAGCTGTACGGTCACCAATCATAATGTTATGCTGACGGCGGATGTAATTTACGATATCTGAATCAAAGTTATCTCCCGCAACGCGGATAGACTGATCACATACGATACCAGAAAGCGCAATTACAGCGATCAGTAGTAGTACCACCACCTATATCGATGATCATGTTACCCATCGGCTCTTCTACGTCAATTCCGATACCTACAGCAGCTGCCATTGGCTCGTGAATTAAGTAAACTTCTTTAGCTCCGGCAATTTCTGCCGAATCTCTTACTGCACGTTTTTCAACTTCAGTAATTCCTGATGGAATACAGATTACCATTCTTAAAGAAGGGAACATCCAGCCTTTTCCACCGTTAAGCATACGGATCATACCTTTGATCATAGCTTCAGCAGCGTTAAAGTCGGCGATAACACCATCTTTTAGTGGCCTCACGGTACGGATGTTATCATGGGTTTTACCCTCCATCTGCATCGCCTGACGGCCTATTGCGATAATTTTATTTGTTTGTCTGTCAAAAGCAACTATTGAAGGCTCATCAACAACCACTTTATCATTGTGTATTATCAGGGTGTTGGCGGTGCCTAAATCGATGGCAACCTCTTGTGTGAACCAGTTAAATAAACCCATTTATAGGTGATAAGTTAAGTATTAAAAATTCTTGTATACTATTTAATGTAAAACTACGTCTTTTTATTGTATTCGCGCAGCTAAAAAATTAGTGCTTGAAATGTCTGATGCCAGTGGTTACCATTGCGATACCTTTTTCGTTTGCTTTGTTAACCGAATCCGCATCTTTAATTGAACCGCCTGGTTGAAGTACAGCTGTAATACCTGCATCAGCAGCAATTTCAACACAGTCAGGGAACGGGAAAAAGGCATCTGAAGCCATTACCGATCCGATTAAGCTAAAGTTGAAAGCATCCGCTTTCACAATTGCCTGTTTCAAAGCATCAACTCTTGAAGTCTGCCCAACACCACTCGCCAGTAAAGTGTTGTTCTTAACAAACACAATTGTGTTCGATTTAGTATGTTTCACAATTTTATTTGCGAAGAAAAGATCTTTTAGCTCAGCAGCTGAAGGTGATTTTTCAGTTACAGTAACCATTTGATCAGGTCCTTCGATGATTAAATCTTTATCCTGCTCAATTACTCCGTTCAATAAAGTCTTGAATTGTTTTTTACCTAATTCAACATGATTACGCTGCAAAATTACTCTGTTCTTTTTCGCTTTGAACAATTCAACCGCTGCTGACTCATAAGAAGGGGCAATTAAAACTTCGAAGAATAACTTGTTGATTTCTGTAGCTGTAGCCAGGTCAATTTCACGGTTTGCAATTAATACACCACCAAAAGCAGATACCGGATCACAAGCCAGTGCATCATCCCATGCTTGTCCGATTGTTTCTCTCGAAGCAATGCCACAAGCGTTAGTATGTTTTAAAATAGCGAAAGTAGGCTCAATAAATTCATCGATCAGGCTAACAGCTGCGTCAACATCAACCAAATTATTGTAAGAAAGTTCTTTTCCGTTTAATTTAGTGAACATTTCATCCAGGTCACCATAAAAAACACCTTGCTGATGTGGATTTTCTCCGTAACGAAGAGTTTTTGCTGTATTGATACTTTGTTTGAATAAAGTAAGCGGCTCTTCTGTGTTGAAGTAATTGAAGATTGCTGTATCGTAGTGAGAAGAAGTATGGAATGCTTTTTTAGCATAAGCTTTACGCTGTGCTAAAGATGTTTCTCCGTTTTGTTCTTCTAATTGTTGTTGTAAAGTTGAATAATCGTCTTTTGATGCTAAAATAACTACATCATTAAAGTTCTTTGCAGCAGCCCTGATCAGGGAAATACCGCCAATGTCAATTTTTTCAATAATTTCCTCTTCAGAACCACCAGCTTTAAGTGTTTCTTCGAATGGATATAAATCAACGATAACCAGGTCGATTTCAGGAATTTCATATGCTGCAATCTGTGCCTTGTCTTCCTTTAAGTTTCTGCGGTTTAAGATACCACCAAATACTTTTGGATGCAACGTTTTAACCCTTCCGCCTAAAATAGAGGGATAACCGGTCAGATCTTCAACAGCTGTAACAGGTAAATTCAAGTCTTTAATGAACTGTTCTGTTCCACCTGTAGAAAACAATTGAACACCTTGCTGTGCAAGCAAGCGAACAAGTGGTTCTAGACCGTCTTTGTAATATACTGAGATTCGTTTTTTGATCTTTATTTGTTGACTCATTGGGTGTGATTTTTGAGCCGCAAAATTATGATTTTTAAGCGATAAATTTTAGAGAGAAATGAAAAAAAAACATCTTATTTTTTTATCTTTTTCAAAATACTCTCCACAATCCTGGGATAATGTTGGTGTTCAAGCTGTTGTCCCTTGAATTTTACCATTTCCAAATTGTCATCTTTATCAATTTTATATTTCGCCTGGTAGACATATTCTCCTTCATCATAATTTTCATTTACGTAATGAATAGTGATGCCACCTTCTGTTTCGCCTGCTGCTAATACTGCTTTGTGTACATGATCTCCGTACATTCCTTTTCCGCCAAATTTAGGAAGGATAGCAGGATGGATATTGATAATGCGGCCTGGATATTCTGCAATCAGGTTTTTAGGGATCAGCCAAAGGAAACCAGCAAGGACAATCAGGTCTATATCAAGGTTTTTTAACAGATCAATAATAGAATCGGTCTGATAGAGAATTCTTTTCTGTCAAAAATATGTGATGGGATTTCAAAATTATCTGCACGCTGTAAAACGTATGCATCAGGGTTATTGGTTAATACCAGTGCAATTTCTACTTCAGGACTGTGTTTGAACAGTTCCATAATTTTCTGGGCATTGGAACCCGAACCGGAGGCAAAGATTGCTATACGTTTTTTCATGTGTGTGTTTTTTATTTGTATTCAAGCTGTTTGTGTAGCTGAATCCATATAAAGTGGTTTTTTGTCAAAAATAGTATTTTGAGTATTGAATGAAAGGGTTTAATGAGAATATATTCATTTTTTAACGTAACACACTTATTATCACATTAGTTTCTCCAGCATTTTTAATACCCATCCCTTTTTATCATAAGGAGGATAAATCATTCCTGACATATTCACTGATGATTGAAATACTACTGACCGCTCATGTGAAAATGCTTTGAAGCCAAAAATACCGTGACAACTACCTGTTCCGCTTCCATTGACTCCGCCAAATGTAAATTTGGGTTGGAAATATGGATCAGTACATCATTTATACACGCTCCGCCTGAACTTGTACTTTTTAACAGATGTTTAATATTAGACTTGCTTTCGCTAAAAATATACATCGCCAGTGGCTTACTTTTTTCATTGATCATTCGGATAGCAGTATCAATGTTCGTAAACGGGATTACAGGTAAAACCGGGCCAAATATCTCTTCCTGCATGATTTTACTGTCAAAATCAACGTTTCGCAGTATTGTAGGATTAATAGTGTGTTCCAGTATCACAGTGTCTCCTCCCCAGGCAATTTCAGCACCTTTATTTACCGCATCTTTAATCAGTGAGGTTAAACGGTCGAAATGTCTGAGGTTGATAATCTTTGCATAGGTTGATTCGTTGGCCTGTCCATTTTTATTCAGGAACATGTCCTGTGCCGCTGATTTATAAAAAGCTATAAATTCTTCGATTCTGGATTCGTGTACAAATACATAGTCAGGAGCGATACAGGTTTGCCCTGCATTAATTAGTTTACCCCAGGCTACTTTTGTTGCTGCATTTTTAATTTTTGCGGTCTCATCAATAATAACCGGCGATTTTCCACCCAGTTCCAGTGTAACTGAAGTGAGGTGTTCTGCTGCTGCTTTCATCACTATTTTCCCGACGGCCGTACTGCCTGTAAAGAAAATGTGATCAAATGGAAGTTCCAATAAAACTTTAGAAACAGATTCATCTCCTTCAAAACAGGCTACTTCGTCTTTATTAAAGACTTTCCTAATGATTTTCGCAATTACAGCACTGGTGGCAGCGCTGAATTCTGAAGGCTTTAAGATGGCACAATTGCCAGCAGCAATAGCTGAGGTTAAAGGGGCCATCATTAACTGAAACGGGTAATTCCAGGGAGAGATAATCAAACAAACGCCTTTTGGTTCGTAATAGATCCTGTTTTTGGCGAGTAAACTTGCAATACTTTTCCCCGCATATTTGGGATTCATCCAGCTTCTCAGATTCTTAATTGCAAAATCTATTTCGCTGTAAGTGAAGATCAATTCGGTTACCGCAGCTTCAAATTTGCTTTTTCTCAAATCAGTTTGTAAAGCAGCATAGATTTCTTCTTCGTACTCTATTATGGTTGATTTCAATAAGTGTAATTTATCAATCCGCTCAGTAGCGGTACTCAGTCTGAGTGAGTACTTATTCTTTTGCTGAGCGTCAAAAACAGTGTTAATTATCTGTGTCATCACCTTATTGTTGTTGTTAAGAGAACGTTAAGTTATCGATTAATTTTCAGGGTTTAACCTGATTTATGAAAAGATAATAAGAGAGTTATGGCCAGAGTGTGTTCAGTATGTGTAAGGTATCTATGTTGGGAAGGGGTTGGTAAGGCCATTGGCCTTACCAACCCCTTCCCAACATAGATACCTTACACTTCTGTCCTGTACTGAGATTAGTTTACCTGGTTACCGTTTCGAATCAGCTGTTCGGTACTGATATATAAATTTTAAAAAGCAATGACAGTTAACCTAAAAAATGATTAAATTGAATGTCTTTATTTAACCATGCCTCATGTCTGTAATCACATCTTTTAGGGTTAGTTCTATTTTTAAAATGGCTTTGGAAAGTCGTTTTTCTTTATTGCAGACTCCAAGGGAGAAGAACATATTTATTCTGATAACCTTTGTTTTCAGTCTTCTTTTTATGGATACATTCGTTCCTTTTAATATCAATAAATGGTATGATTTAAGCCAGGTATCATTATTTGAGATCATCTGTATTTTTTCAATCTTCGGGGCTTTAACCCTTGTTTTTACTCAGTACGGCTTAAGAGAATGGTTGCATTTGAAAATACTGACCTGTTCGCAGTATATTTTGTGGGTAATTGGGGAAATCATGATTTTATCGACAGTCATGTTAGCAATTGACTGGCTGCTTAATAAACACCCCGATTTAACCATAGACTATTACCTGATCACCTTTAAGTATACTTTACTAATCGCGATTATTCCTTACATAGTTTCTCTCTGCTTGTTTTGTTCGCCCTGCAAAAACATCAGCTGGCCCGGTTCCTCTTAAAGTTGAAAGATTCCAGACCGCTTTCTGATAACATGCCTATAGAAGATGAAAAGGGGAAGGTGATCTTAACACTGCATCCTGATCATTTATTGTTTTTTAAATCAGAAGACAATTATGTAGATGTTTATTATTTGCTGGGTGGCCAGGTGAAAAAAGAACTGGTAAGGACTACGCTGAAAAAGATTGAAGAGAGGTGTAATTATTCTGGTCTGATCAGGGTTCACCGATCGTATGCGATCAATGTAAAACACGTTTCGTCTTCCCGGAAAACACCCAAAGGTTACCTGTTGCAATTTGACGTTTTGCCAGATCTGCATATTCCGGTATCAGCCTCTTATCAAAAGCAATTTGCGGCTTTCCCATTCACCCCATAATAGCGGTACTTCATCCCAAAATGGGTTGTAATGCATAGGATTGATGGTGAGGTGATTTATATTGCACCTAACCAAATCTAATCCTAAATTATCTGAGCATGAAAAAAAATGTGTTATGCTTTCTGCTATTCTCAATTTTTATTTTTGCTGATTTAAAGGCGCAGGTCATTAGAGGAATCCTCAAAAACGAGGTCACACAAGAACCTGCCTACGCCGTATCTATTCATGTGAAAAATTCAACTGAAGGAACGTATTCAGATGACCGTGGACGATTTCAGCTGACTGTGAAAAAGAAACTTCCAATCACATTAATTGTTTCTTCAATTGGTTTTGAAACTAAAGAAGTACCGGTACCGAATTTCGGTGCTGTAATTGAAATCACACTTAAACCGACTTCGATATTAGGACAGGAAGTTGTCGTATCTGCCAGTCGTGTAGTACAGAAAAAAAAAACTATCCTCTCCGGTTACTATTGAACAGATCAACAGCAAGGAAATTTCCGGCTCGCCTCAGCTCAATTATATGGATATGATACAGGGTTTAAAAGGGGTGGATGTAACGGTGTCCAGTATCGTTTTACCAGTATATCAACCAGGGGATTTAATACCAGCGGGAACACAAATTTCACGCAAATAGTGGATGGAATGGATAACCAGGCACCGGGGCTTAATTTTCCTCTGGGTTCTGCAATCAGTTTAACACAGCTTGATGTCGATAATATTGAAATACTTTCTGGGGCATCCTCTGCATTATATGGTTCAAGAGGATTGAATGGTACAATGGTTATGTCAGGTAAAAATCCGTTTAAATACCAGGGTTTAAGTGTGCTGATTACGCAGGGAATTAACCATGTTGGTGGGAATAACAGCAAAGATCCTGTGGGTGCCTCACCTTATTATGACTGGACTATCCGCTATGCGAAAAAGATCAATGAAAAGCTGGCGTTTAAAATTAATGCGCAGTATACACAGGCTAAGGATTGGGTAGCGACAGATTCTACCAATAAAAATGGAACCGGAACAAGATTCACTGATCCAAATTATAATGGGGTAAATTATTATGGGGGTGCTAGCTCACTGATATTAACCCTTTTTTGCAGGGCGCTTTGGCAGGAAACCCTGCCTTAGCTCCTATTATTGATCCGTTATTGGCTAAGCCCAATTATATTTCCAGAACGGGTTATCCTGAATATGGTTATCTGGATAATAAAGCCAGGATGCTTAAACTCAATGCCGAAATCAGGTATAAGATCAATCCTAAACTAGAGGCAATTTTATCCGGGACTTATGGCACTGGTAATGTCGTTTATACCAATGATACCCGTTATCAGCTCAAAGACTTTAAAGTAGGGCAATATAGAGTGGAGTTGAAAAGTGACAAATGGTTTGTACGGGGATACACTACACAGGAGAATTCAGGGCATACAATTATTGCCGGCCCAACTGCTCAGTACATCAATGAAGCCTGGAAAACAAGTTATGACGGTGGTACAGGTGGCTGGTATCCGGAATACACTGCTGCATTGTTAGGTGCATTGGCGGGTGGGGCAGCTTTAAACGATGCGCATCTTGCTGCCAGAGCCTTTGCTGATCAGGGTAGGGTAGCGCCTGGAAGCCCAGGATTTAACGAATTAAAAGATAAGATTACCAGTACACCAATTTCTGAGGGTGGAACACTGTTTTTAGATCGCAGTAAACTGTACAATGCGGAGGGGCAGTATAATTTCTCGGAGCTCGTTAAGTTTATGAGTGTAATTGCCGGTGTAAACTGGAGGTTGTATAGTTTAGATAGTAAAAACACACTTTTCCCTGATAAGGATAAGCCTATTCATGTTAAAGAATATAGTGCATATCTACAGCTGGGGAAAAAGCTGGCTAATGACAGGCTGAATATCAGTACTTCCTTCAGGTATGATAAAAATACTTTGTTTTCTTCTCCTAAAGTGACTTCCAGGGCTTCTTTGGTTTATGAGGTCGCAAAAGAGAATTTTATCAGGTTCTCTTATCAGAATGCTTATAGTTTTCCTTCAAATATTCAGGCTTTACAGAATACCCTTAACGGATATAACAGTTATGCTTCCGGTGGTTCTTCTTTTTTATTGAATGATACTTATCATTTTGATAAAAACCCGCCTTATACGCTGGAAAGTGTCTCTGCTTATCAGCAATCGGGCGATGCTACTGTCTTAAAGAAATTTGCATACAGTGATATTAAACCTCAGTCTGTAAATGCTTTTGAACTGGGGTATGCTGCGCTGATCGGGAAAAGGGTGCTGTTTGATGTGTTGGGATATTTCTCGACCTGGAAGAACTTTATTGGCTATGCGAATGTCGCAAATACGCCGGGTACAGATGATGTGAATGCTTTTAAGGATCATAGTACGTATGTTCAGTATAATATTGCTTTTAATGGCGGACAAACTGTAAATACCTATGGTTATGCAGCGAGTGTCAGCGTTGACTTATCACATAATTTCATGGCGAAGATCAATTATTTTTCAGATCATTTGAAAAATAAGAATAACACGCAGGTTAATAATTTCAATACACCAAGTTATCATATCAACATGGAGTTCGGGAATAGCGGCTTTGGTAAAAAGGAGGTCTGGTCTTTCAGTACTGCGCTGCGCTATAAACCGGGTTATTTTTATGTAGTAACAGGAGGTCTGGCTGAAGGTCAGGTACCTTCTTCTGCTGTGATTGATGCACAGGTAAGTTATAAATTGATTAAAGCCCGTTCGGCGATAAAACTTGGAGCTACCAATATTACCAATAAATACTATTCTACAGGAGTTGCCAATCCGAATATTGGTGGAGTGTATTATATGACCTATGCTTATAACGTGTTATAAAAAGATAAATATTTTAAATCAACTGCTATGAAACATCTATTTCCAATAACCTTTCTCATTTTACTGGTGGGGATTACTTTCCTGTTCTCCTGTACCAGTCCTTCAGTTCCTAAAGATGAATATAAAATAAACCTGAGTTTTAAACCTGGCGAAGAGGCGAAAATCGCTGAAGCTTTTTTAGCTATAAAAGATAGCACCAGGATCTTGCTGAAGGCAGGGTTGATATAAGTTTGATAACTTAAGTATAGCCCAGGTAAATCATATTATGATACAGGGAGAAGGATATGCTCAAACCATTCTTGATTTTTCGCAGCAAAGTCAGGGAGGAGAGGGGATCAGAGTAACGAATGTGAAGCATTTTACGATTGATGGGATGACAATCAAAGATTCTAAAGGGGATCTGCTGAAAATTAACAAGAGCCGTGATGTAGTAATTAGTAATCTTCATGCGGTATGGAGCAAAGCTGATTCTACAAGCGGAGGATATGCCATTTACCCGGTAATGTGTAAAAATGTATTAATTGAGAATTGCTATACAGAAGGATCTTCGGATGCAGGGATTTATGTAGGACAAACTGATAGTGCTATTGTAAGGATGTGTAAGGCAGCTAAAAATGTAGCTGGTTGTGAAATTGAAAATACCTCTCACGCACAGGTCTATGACAATGAATTTTATAATAATACAGCGGGTTTCCTTGTTTTTGACTTACCTGATCTTTCTAAAAGAGGAGGACATGTGAAGGCGTATAATAATTATATCCATGATAATAATTTCAGGAATTTCGCGAAATCCGGAAGTTTTGGGACTACCTGGGGCGTAGGAAATGCTTCTCCAGGTTCTGGAATTATCATATTAGCAGCTTCTGATATTGAGATTCATCATAACCGTATTATTAATAATAACTCTTCGGCTATTATGATAGCCTCAGGTTTTGCTGTTGATGCTAAAGCAGGTGAAAAGATCAATGCCAATTATTTCCCTATTCCTAAAAACATCAATATTCATAGCAATACGATTGCCATGGGGGCTGCTTTTCCTAAGCCTGCTTATGAACATCGTATCGGGAAAACTCTGATAGCTATTGAACAGCAGTTGAACAGGCTTGATCCATCGAGGAAAAATAAACGGATACCCTTTATCATGTATGATGGGATTTCGAGTAATATACTAACAAAGGGCACCGCCCTGAATCCGGACTCGATTTGTATCAGGCAAGCTGGTGATAATAATGTGTTTGTTAATGCTGATTTTCTGAATATAGCTCATGTTCAGAACTGGAAGCCTGATACGAATATGAAACCGTTTAGTTGTGATGTACCGGCTAAGGGGCATTAAGTCAGGGTTACGCTGAGTGATAAATTTAAATAGAAGGTACCTTAATCAAATGATATCAAATGCGCAAAACTTATATTTTTAGCAGTTTGCTCCTTTTCGCACTCTTATTATCAGTTGTGGGTGAGCAGGGCTGTCAAAATAAATCGGTTCAAAATACAGGTCAGTCAGGAAAAGAAGAGTTTCAATTCAAAGACAAACTATCTGAATATGGATTTTTTAAAGATAAACTAAATACGCTCAACCCCCGGGATGGTGTGCTGGCCTATGAGCTCAGTACGCCATTATTTACTGATTATGCAGTTAAAAAGAGGTTTATTGTATTGCCGAAAGGGAAAGTGATTAAATATACTGCTAAAGGAGTGCTGGACTTCCCGGATTCTACAATTATCATAAGAATTTCGCTTATATCAATACAGCTCATCAGCATGTAATGATTGAAACCCGCTTACTGGTCAAAGATCCGAAAGATAAAAGCTGGAAGGTAATGAACTATCTGTGGAATAAGGAGCAGACAGAAGCAGTTAAACATATCACCGGAGGGAAAGTTCCTATCACCTTATTAGATAATGATAACAAAAAGATATTTACTAATTATCAGGTGCCTAATACGAATGATTGTAAAAGGTGCCATATTAAAGACGATGTGCTCATTCCGATCGGTCCTAAAGCAAGGAACATGAATTTTATCATTCCTGGTGAAAAGGAAAATCAGCTGCAGGCTTTAGCGCGAAAAGGAGTTTTAACCGGGCTGCCAGCAATTGCAAATGTTGAACAGCTGCCAAACTGGGCAGATTCAAAACACTTTAGCTTAACACAACGGGCAAGGGCTTATCTGGATATCAACTGTGCACATTGCCATACTAAAGGCGGAGACGCTTATAATACGGGTTTGTTTTTTTGGAGTATGAGCAGAAAATCCCTGATCATCTGGGAATGAAAAAAGCTCCGGTTTCTGCCGGAGGCGGAGCGGGAGGGCTTGATTATGACGTGATTCCGGGTGATGCAGACCATTCTATATTACTTTATCGGATGAATAGCGCTGAGCCGGGGACTGCAATGCCAGAGCTTGCCAGAACTGTTGTACATAAAGAGGGAGTGAAACTAATAAGGGAATGGATAAATAGTCTGGCGAAAAAGCCTTGATCTGTTTGGAGTATGTTACTTATTTTGGACGTTATATTGTTTTAATATGACTGAAAATGAATACAGTAGGTGTCGTCTCTTAGAATTTTGAAATTTTAATTTCCAGATAGTATATGTTCAATGTGTTTCAATAGCTGTTTTTTAATTTTCATGTGTATTAGTCTGATTATTAGTGGATAGTGGCAGAATTTTTGTCGTTATTTAAAAAGGTAATCAAATAATAACCCTAAAACTAAAAGTTATGGCTTTCAAAGCAAGATTAAACTTTTCGGGCAAGGAGTACGATGTGCTTCACTGTGCCTATTCTCTAAACCGTGATGTAGATGCAAAAGGAAGACCCTCTTCCGGTGTTTATGGTGGAACAATCGATATCGAACTCGAATCTACTGAAGACACTTCTGTCATCGAAGCAATGGTAAACAACCAGTACAAACCTTTAGCTGGCACGCTGCTGATTAAAAAATCAGAAGAAGATGCGAAGATGAAGGAAGTTCATTTTGAAGACGGGTATATTGTGAAATATACCGAAGGAATTAACATCACCGGCGCAAATCCGATGACACTCAAATTCCAGATCTCTGCACGCAAATTAAAAGCGGGCAATGCCGAGCATGTCAATGACTGGCCAAAGGCGTAATTCAAATTAAGGAAGTTTAACATTTAAAGAAAATTATCATGGCATTTAAAACCAGATTGACTCTAGGGTCGAAAGAATTCGATGTGCTGCAGTGCAGCTATTCATTAAACAGAGATGTAGACGCAAAGGGACGTCCTTCATCAGGGGTTTATGGTGGAACTATTCACCTTGAAATTGAATCAACTGAAGATACTTCGGTGATTGAATCAATGGTTAACAATCAGTACAAGCCGCAGGCAGGTACAATTGTTTTCAAAAAGGGTGAAGAAGATGCAAAGATGAAAGAATTGCATTTTGAAGATGGTTACATCATCCAGTACAATGAGGGGATTGCTGTAAATGACAACACCCCAATGACTTTAAGTTTCGTGGTGTCTGCCCGTAAACTTAAGATTGGTAATGCTGAGCATACCAATGATTGGCCAAAAGCTTAAAGAGAATAGGCTAAACTGAGTAAGCCGGAAGCATTTTTGTCTTCCGGCTTACTTTAACGATTCAAATCTACGTTATGGTAAATAAATTAGTAGTAGACATCAGCATTGAGCAGGTGGCTATAACGCATTTCAGCCGTTTTACGCTGGATCAGCGTTTCAACGAACATCATACTTTCGAACTTCGTATTAATCACGACCAGATTGAAGAAACTGGCGGGATTACGCTTGCAAAGTCTAAAGGGTTTATAGGAAAAAATCTGACAATACAATTTGGGCGATTGGGAGAGTCGGGGACTCTTTTTACAGGAATAATTACTAAAGTAGAGATTGCTCAAACTCATGGTTTCAGGGGAGATATTGTCGTTACTGGTTATAGTCCTGATATTTTGTTGGACAGAGGGCCGGATCTGGGATCTTATTTAGGTAAAAATCTGAAGACAATCCTGCAGCAGGCAACAAATGATACGCCACAGAATGATCTTGATTTTCAAATCAATCCGGGCAACAGTGCTACCATTGATTATATCATACAATATAAAGAAAGTGATTTTGATTTCATTAACAGGCTTTCGGCAGAATACCATGAATGGTTCTATTATGATGGCCATGTGCTGCATTTTGGTAAGCCTGATAAACAGGAAGAAATTGCACTGATCTATGGGCGTGATCTTCAAAGTTTACAGTATGGGATGCAAATCGCTCCGCTGAATTATAAGAAATTCGCTTATCATTCTCAGCAGGATGAGTTGCTGAGTGCCCAGCCTTCGGCAGCAAGTTCCAGCCTCTCGGATGTCTCGCACGCAATTTCTGCTTCTAATGATGTTTTTAGTAAACGGTTTAACCTGCCTTTAGGTGTCAGGGTTAACTCTCAAAGTGAGATTGACACTTTTGTGAATGATGAGCATAAAGCTTTGGTGTCGGGATTGGTCAGTATTTCTGGCAGGGGAGATAATGCGAAAGTAGGGATAGGGAAAATTGTGGATATCAGTACAAGTATGCATAATGGACTTGACTTTCAGGTAGAGGACTTTGGAAGATTCGTTGTTACAGCTATACATCATGAGATTGATGGTATCGGTCATTATCATCATACTTTTGAAGGGGTATCAGCTGATAGTGAGAAACTCCAGGTGCGACAAATGCAGAAGCCATTTGCTGATATGCAACTGGCAGATGTGGTAGATAATAATGACCCTCAGGGACATGGCCGTATAAAAGTCAAGTTTAAATGGGCCTGTCAGGTAAATGATGTTACGGAATGGCTGAGGGTAATGACTCCTGATGCAGGGAGCAGTGATAAAGTAAGTAAAAACAGAGGTTTTGTGTTTATTCCTGAAGTTGGTGACCAGGTGGTGGTTGCTTTTGAAGAAGGGAATATTGCCAGGCCTATAGTGATGGGCAGTGTATTTCATGGGAAAAGTGGAACTGGTGGCAGTGCCAGTAATAACAGTAAAAGTCTGACTTCAAAAAGCGGGCATACTGTTCAGTTGAATGATGGCGGTGGAATAACGATAAAAGATAAAACCGGAGGTAATCATATTGTTGTGGATGGCCAGAATAAGGTTACGGTTACTTCAAGCCAGACTGTGGTTTTAACAAATGGTACTGCGGCGATTACATTGGAGAAGGATAAAATTACTATACATGCTTCTGAAATCGAGATTGCGAAGAAGAAAGATGGAAATCTGCGAAAATTGATATTAATGGTGATGCGACCAATATCAATACAAAGGATATGACTATTACTTCAACGAATAATACGATTACGGGCACAAACAATACGATGTCGGGTAAGAAATCATATCACGGGGGTGATACAAAAATTGATATGGGTGATGTTTTTATTAATTAATATAGGATGAAAGATTCTAAAATACTCATCAAACAGCCATTTCATGAACAATACACTATCAGAATAGAATCTGAAGTTAATGGTGTAGATGTATTTGTAACCTCTACTGTACAGTTGAGATATGATTTCAATGTATTAAAAGTTGAAAATAACCGCATAGAGATCAGGCTAATTCAATTGGATAACGTGCTATTGGAAGCTAACAATCCCATGGTAAGAGAGGTTGCACAAATTAGCCAGGTATTTGGGAGAATGTATAGTGAACTCCATTTGTTATTAGATGAGAAGGGGACAATATTACAGGTACTGAATAATGATTTGATTTTATCCAAATGGGAGCAGACTAAAGTAGAAATGGAAAAACATATCGCTGGAAATGACGACTTAAAAAATGCGATTTCTTTGAATGATGCGATTTTCACCAGTCCTGAAAAGGTAAAAGTTGCCGCACAGGCGAATGAGTTTTTACGTGTGTATTTTGGACAGATATATGGTGTGTATTTGCCCGTAAAAACAAGTTTTAAAGGGACTAACATTTTTAACACTGTAGAGATGGATTGGACACTTTCAATCAATAGCTCTGTTCCGTTACCTCCTGTAAATGGTATCGGTTCACTTACTGTAACGACTAAAGCTGTCCCTACTATGGCTTTGAATTCCAAATTTTATCAGGAGGCATATAATCAGTTCGCAACTAAAATTGATATCAAAAATCTGAAGACTGTATTGGTGCAGGAAGAAACAAGGGTTCTGGATTATCAAACCGGAAGAATACAGGAAGCGGAAACCAGCAAGATTGAAATAGCTGATGAGAAGAAATTGTACAACAATTGAGGTACGTTCTTAAAAGCGATTCTGGAATAATAATTAAACCTGTGGAAAGTAGTAAGCAGTCTTCTGTTTTAGTGGAAGAGGAAAAGAAAGAAACGGGTTCGAAATTTAAGTTTTTTTAGAAGGTGTTTAAAATTAGATAATCAGGCTATGGAGAACAAATTAGGAGCACCAATAAAAATTCTAAGTCAAACTACTTTACGTCTCGGCATCTGTACACTTCAATTTGGCGTTTTTACCGAAAAATTAGCTGATCAGGGAAAGAGTACTAATGTTCTGATCAAATTCTCGGGTAAAGAACCTAGGAATATTGGTGAAACTGTAGATGTTTTGAGCCTGGGGCTTAAAATAGTCAGACATGGTGAAAGGTTAGGCATGGGATTTATAAAACGTAAACAGACCATTCAAAAAGTATAAATAATGGGGCATAAAAGAATTACGGAAAAGGACTTTTGGAAATGTACTGAAGGTAATATGCCAGCCCAGCTTCAATCTACCAAACAACGGCAAAGAAGAGCTCGGGAGAAAAGTATATTACGATTAAAGATACGTCTACCAGCAGCTGGATAGATTTTAGCTGTAAAAAAGCCATGCTTATTTATGCGATTATAGCTGCTGCTGCTGTTGTAATCGCGGCTATGATTGTTGGTACCGGCGGAGCAGCACTTATAGCACTTGGAGCATTGGCTGGTTTGGCCGGAGCGGCATGGGGTGCGGTGGTCGGCGCGTTATTATGTGGTCAGACAGCCGCCAAAGGAAGAAAATGGGTAGAAGTACCAAAAAGCAGGATGACTGCTGTACAGGGGGTGCGCCAGATCACTGGAGATTGTACGATGACTTGTATAGTAGGAGGTGTAATCACTTTTGACCCGCAAATTAAGAACTGGAGCCAGGCTATTGCTTTGGGTGCGGGTAATTATATTGGCGGATTAATGGAAGGTATGATGGCTGGTGCTGCCATTGGTATGGGCGGAGCTGCGCTAAGTGGTGGGGCCGGTGCTTTTTTTGCTTCGGGTGGAGCCAGGGGGCTTGGTCAGGCAGCTTTGCAGTTTGCAAAGAGTGCTCCCATGAATGTTCTTCGGAATATTGGAGCTTCATTTGGGTATGCAGGTGCAGGTGCCAGTGCATCTACCGCTTATACTACAGCTGCGGCTGCGGTAGGACTAAGAGGGCTTACAGCTGCTCAATCTGGATTAACACATTATGGTAGTACAGGAGAGTCAGGCTGGGGCGCTGCAGGTAAGGGTGTTTTTGGAATGGAAACGGGTATGTACCATTCTGTTAATAATCTGACGACTTTCCATAATCCTGAAACTGGTGCATTTGAATGGCAGGGAACGTGGCAGGATGTTACGGGATTGGCTTTGTTGCTTTCTCCTGTTCATAAAGCGGCGGAAGAGGCTAAAGGGAAGGGAAAGGGTAAAGGGGAAGAGGCTCCGGCACAAGATGGAGAACCGGTACAAGATGGGGAGGAAGTTGTTAGGGATCCTAATATTAATAATGAAACTACTGAAGGTCAGCAGGGAGAGCATGCGACATTTGAGGCCGAACCTGAAGGGCCAAGATATGGGGAGCGACGTATTTCTGATGAACTATATGATGAGCTTAGAGATGAAACGCCAACCCAAGAAATTAGGGATTTAGTAAATGAAGGGGTACAGCTTCCGATGGCGGACCCTGTTTTACCAGGTCTACAGATAACTAAGAGATTGCATGCAGATCATATTGTGCCTATGGACAAAATCACTAAAATGGAGGGGTTTGGGGAGTTAACCAAAGAGCAACAATTGCAAGTGTTAAACAATCCAGACAATTTTATAGGGCTAAGTGAATCTGCAAATTGTTCAAAGGGTAGTAAAACCTATCAAGAGTGGCTTAGACATAAAAGCAAAGGAATTGATGTTGACCCGGTTTTTAGAAATGAAATGATACAAAGAGAAGCACAGATAGAAGGTCAATTACAACAGCAAATTGATAATTTAAATAGCCTTAATTTGCGTTGAATAAAAAAATAATATATATTTATCTTATGGAAAAAATGGCGTATTTACAGAAATATTCAAGAGATATTAAGCTTGTTGATATTAATTCTTTAACTGTAGACATCAAGAATACTCTACCTGAATATTGGAATAAACTTTTGTTAACGGATGATTTTGAACTAAGGAAGAATATCTTATTTGGAGAATGGAGTAAGTATAATTATCAGTACCAATCTACCATCAGTTATTTAAAAATAAACTTAACTGAGGTTGAATTGATTTTTAACAATAATAATTATTCTTTACTCTATTCTGTCAAAAATAAGTCCGGTAATGTTGTCTATTATGAAGGCAAAAATCCATTAGATAAACAGATACCTGAAAACATAAAATCAATATGGAATAAGATCCCTAATACATTCACAGATATTTATGATAATTTACATAACGGCTGGGTATATTTTGCATCTCAATCGAGTGGTTTATCTCCAATAGAAGATGTCATAATTCTGGGAGATTTAGACTGGGGTATATTAGATGATATAGATGTTAATACACTACCTTTTAAGTTAGACAATTGTGTCGGTTTTTTTAATAATGGATTGGGAGATTTTGCATCTATAGATATAGAAAGTAAAGACAGAAACTCTGGTTTTATTTGGTGGCATACAAAAGCCCCAAAATTAAATATTGAAGTGTGGCCTGTCATAGACGAATGGACAAAGATCGGTATGGAGAAATAATAAAATGTTTAACAAATTCTTTAAAACATACCCAGATTTTAGCGTTACCGAAAAACCAGTGAAGCAGGTAATTGATAACTATAAAGATAAATTTCCGGCTGAATTGGTCAAATTCTGGCGGGAATACGGGTTTGGTATTTATATGGATGGGTACCTTAAGTTAGTCAATCCAGAGATTTACCAGCCGATTTTAAATGAAGGATATAATACTGAAAATAATAAAGAAATAGTTTTTGCAGTTACTGGCCTTGGTGACTTTGTTGCATGGGTGGTGATGCTATACGTTTAGTTGATTTTAGACATGGCAAATACGCAATAGTCAATTCTAGTAATTTTGGTAGATTTTTTAAAAAAAAAGGCTATGTGATGATTCATTCCTTAAAATCGAATTTAAAAACGAGAATTATTCACCTGCAAAAGTTAGATTAGGAGCTTTAGAATTCGATGAGTGTTATGGTTATGTTCCTTTACTTGGAATCGGCGGTTCTGAAAAAAAAGCAGAAAACTTACAAAAAGTAAAAAATAAGAGAGCATATATCAATAATTGCTCAGATGCTAGGTAAAATAGAATAATATTTAATTGGTAATACTTGAAACTGCCCAATGTGGCGGTTTTTATTGGGTTATAAACTTAAGGGGAATTTCTTAATCACCATACATCTCACATTGTTGTAACGCATGGTATAGATCTCAAAAGTGTTATTTAACTTATTGATCTGCTTTATAACTTGTTTCTGAAAACGTGTTCCTAAACCATATGATTGGTAATTATACCAGTCTGTTGCCTTTTGAATATCGTTTAGAGCATCAGGAAAGACCTTAATTTTGTAAGATGGCATTTATGATTTAAGCTTTTTTGAAGCAAGATTCCAATCCAGTAAAATTTCAGGATTGGCCTTGTACTCAGAAATCCGATCATTTACTATATTCTGGTGCTCTATTGGAATCGTTACATCTTCAGCCCATATTACCTCATTGAGTTCCAGCTTTTCAGCAGGTGATAGTTGTTTCACCGCATCTATTAATTGTCTAAATGATAATTCTACAGCGATCATAGTATTTTTCTTTTAATCCAATAACAAATTTACCTAATTTTTTCTAGAAAGTGTTTAAAAGAAAAATTCTGTAAACTTTAAGATTGTAGTATATTAGGAATGACAGGTTGCTGATGAAATACATATTCAAAAACTAAATAATATTTTTGGAGGCTTTTTTGATTATCACCTAATGCCCGAAGCCTAGCTCCTTTAGCCCCCTCTACATCATATTACCCTATAATCAAATATTATTATTTAAAATATTTGTGATATCGTTTTGCATATTAAAAACATAAGTTCTATATTTGCAGTCCGAAAAAGGATAAACAAGGTTTGTTTTAGTTATCAGACCTTTACATATAAAAAAAATATTATTATACTAAAAAATGGCAAATCATAAATCATCTTTAAAAAGAATCAGAGCAAACGCTACTAAACGTTTACGTAACAGATACCAAGCAAAAACTACTCGTACTTTTGTTAAAAGATTACGTGCATCTGTAGATAAAAAATCAGGTCAGGAGTTATTGCCTAAAGTGATTTCTATGTTAGATCGTTTAGCTAAGAAAAACGTTATTCACAAAAACAAAGCTGCAAACAACAAATCAAAGTTAACTAAATTTGTTAACGGCTTAAAATAGTAATAACTTTACAATATTGTAAACGGGATAGGCTTTGGCTTATGCCGTTTTTTTGTTTATGGTAAAATATGAACAAAATTTGAATATTAAATCTTTAACACTGGCAGAGCGTCCACGTGAAAAATTAATTCTGAATGGCAGAAGACATTTGTCAAATGCAGAGTTAATTGCCATTCTAATAGGCTCAGGGCACAGAACTGAGACGTCTGTACAAGTTGGTCAGCGAATCCTTTGTAATTATAACAATGATCTTGATGTATTAGGCAGGACGTCTGTTGAGGATCTTACCATGTTTAAGGGGATCGGTGAGGCTAAAGCGCTGTCTATTATCGCTGCACTTGAACTTGGCCGTCGCAGAAGGGAGCAAGCCCCTGCTAAGTTACAACAGATCCACTCTTCCAATGATGCTTTTGATTTGCTGCGGCCTACGCTCGCTGATTTGGATCACGAAGAATTCTGGATGCTGCTTTTAAATAAAGCTAATTTTGTGACTTGTACACATATGATTAGTAAAGGCGGACAGGCCAGTACAACCGTTGATCCTAAAATCATCTTTGAAAAGGCACTCAAAATGAAAGCGGCCTACATCATTCTTGCCCACAATCACCCCCTCAGGTAATTGTCAGCCCAGTAAAGAAGATGTCGCTGTGACCAAAAAACTGGTTGAAGCAGGTATGCTGATGGATACTCCCATCCTTGATCACCTCATCATTACCAATACGCAGTTCTACAGTATGGCCGATCAGGAAATTATTTAGTATCAATTCCCTATGTTTCTGTCCTAATAAATATAAGCAAAGCATTATTTTATATCTTTGCATTTTAGAATAAAATATAACATGAAGATATCATACAACTGGCTTAAACAATTCATACAAACTGACCTTAACCCACAGGAGCTTTCATTGATACTGACCAATATTGGTCTGGAAGTAGAAAGCCTTGAAAAAGTACAGCCGGTGGTAGGCGGTCTGGAAGGATTAGTGATTGGCCATGTGCTTACATGCGTTCAACATTCCAATGCTGACAAGCTGCGGGTTACTACTGTAAATGTTGGAGCGGCAGAAGCTATACAGGTTGTATGTGGCGCGCCAAACGTAGCAGAGGGCAGAAAGTTGTTGTGGCTACTGTTGGGACAACTGTTTATCCGAATGAAGGCGAACCTTTCAAAATCAATAAATCAAAAATCAGGGGCGAAGTTTCTGAGGGGATGATTTGTGCAGAAGATGAAATTGGTTTGGGAGGTTCTCATGCTGGTATCATGGTACTTGAGGCAGATGCAATTATTGGTATGCCAGCTAAAGACTATTTCAAAATGGAAGATGATTATCTTTTTGAAATAGGGTTGACGCCAAACAGAGCTGATGCAGCTTCGCATTTGGGTGTTGCCAGAGATTTGGCAGCGTACCTGAGAATCGACCTGAAAATGCCGGAAATTGATTCTTTTAAAACAGCTAATGAAAACTTAACTATTGCAGTTGAAGTCGCAGATACGGTTGCCTGCCCGAGATACAGTAGTGTTTCGATCAGTGGGGTAACTGTTAAAACTTCTCCTGACTGGTTACAGGACAAATTGAAAGTTATCGGCATACGCCCGATTAATAATAGTAGTAGACATTACCAATTATGTACTTCATGGTTTAGGCCAGCCGCTTCATGCTTTTGATGCGGATCAGATTGCAGGTAAAAAGATCATTGTACAGAAGGTTGCTGAAGGAACTCCATTTGTTACTTTAGACGGTGTTGAACGTAAGTTGTCTGCAGAAGATCTAATGATCTGTGATACAGAAAAACCGGTAACTATTGCTGGTGTTTACGGAGGTAAGAATTCTGGTGTAAGTGCTGAAACTAAAAATATCTTTTTAGAAAGTGCTTATTTCAATTCTGTATCGGTTCGTAAAACGGCGAAAAGACACGGTTTAAAAACAGATGCTTCTTTCCGTTATGAACGTGGTACTGATCCGGAAATGACTATCACAGCTTTAAAATATGCTGCTTTATTAATCCAGGAACTGGCAGGAGGAGAGATCTCTTCTGTGGTTTCAGATTTATATCCACAGCCGGTTGCTCCTTTTGATGTAGAGGTTACTTATAAAAACATTACAGAGGCTGATTGGTGCTGCTATTCCGGATGAAGAGATCAAAGCAATTATTACTTCATTAGGTATTACTGTAGTCAGCGAAACGACTGAAGGTTTATCTTTAAAAGTTCCTAGCTTTAAAGTAGATGTTACCCGTGAATGTGATATCACCGAAGAAGTCTTAAGAATTTACGGATATAATAATATTGAGATCCCGAGTAAGGTGAACGCTTCACTTACTTTTTCTGCTAAGCCAGACAGAGAGCAGACACAGCATGTGGTTGCTGATATGTTAACAGCTAACGGATATCTTGAAATCTGGTGTAACTCTTTAACTAAAGGTGTTTATTCTAAAAATGAAGAAGAAGTAGTACGGATTTTAAACCCTTTAAGTTCAGATCTGAATGTAATGCGTCAGAGTTTATTGATGCCGGCACTGGAAAGTGTTGCTTATAACCAGAACAGAAAGAACGGTGATGTTAAATTCTATGAGTTCGGTAAAACTTATCATTTGATAAATGAAAATATGTAGAACGTCCAAGATTATTATTAGTTCTTTCGGGTTCGGATATCACTGAACAATGGAATCAAAAACCAGCTCCTGTGAGTTTCTATAACCTGAAAGCTGCAGTTGATGCAGTGATCGGCAGATTGGGAATTACCAATTACCAGACTGAAGAAGTTAGTGATGAAAACTTTGCTTTTGGATTGAAATATTTCAGAGGCCCACAACCAATTGTAACTTTCGGTGCGGTAACAGCAGCGGATAAGAAACAGGCTGATGTGGATAAAGATGTATATTACGCAGACTTTGACTGGGCTTTATTGTTGGATATCGTTCGAAAAAACAAGGTAATCAGTAAAGAGATCCCTAAGTATCCGGCAGTAAGAAGAGATCTTTCGATGCTGGTAGATACAGACGTTACGTTTGATGCTTTGAAAACTATAGCTTTCAAAACGGAAAAGAAACTACTTAAAAATGTTCAGATATTTGATGTCTATGTTGGTGATAAATTACCAGAAAACAAAAATCTTATGCATTGAACTTCACCTTGCAGGATGACCAGCAGACTTTGACTGACAAGCAGATTGATGCAGTTATGCAAAAGATTATAGCTAACTTAGCCCAAACTGCCAAAGCAGAGATAAGAAAGTAATTTTATTTGTTACTTTTAGGAATATTATAAATACTATCAATTTTTAAATAAAAGATGTCTTCGGTTGCAGAACAATTAGATTCAGTATTACTTAAAGCTGCTCGGCTTATCGAGCTCTGTAATGCATTACAAGAGGAAAATGAGTTGTTAAAGCAGGAGAATTCATCTGTAAAGTTAGCCTTGAATGCTGCTAAAATTAAAAACTCAGATCTTGACGAAAAGATGAGAGTGCTTAAATTAGCGAAGAGTATTGAAGGAACAAGCGAAAAGACACTTGATATAAAGCAAAAAATTAACGATTTTGTGCGTGAAATCGATAAATGTGTGGTGTTGCTTAAAAAATAAGGATTACACGAAATTGAAACAAAGCTAAGAAATGGGAGAAATCTCGATAAAAATAACTATCTCGGACCGCATTTACCCTTTAAAGGTGAATATGGAGGAGGAAGAAATTGTAAGGCGGGCAGCCAAAAAATTATTAACGAGCGTATAAAGGACTATCAGGAAAATTATGCGGTCAGAGATAAACAGGATTTGCTATCTATGGCAGTGTTGCATTATGCAACGGCTGTATTAAGGGTAGAAAATAAAGTGCAGGATCAAGATACTGCAGTAGCTGAAAAAGTTGAAGAATTAGATAGTTTACTGAACGATTTTTTTACCAAATAGAATCGTCCTGTAATTTCAAAGCGTAGAAAAAATTTAACCGTTGTTAAGTTTTAGTTTCATTGTTTCGTAATCTTTAAATACAGGCAGGGTGGCTGGGATCAGCTACTGTTAATTATTGCATGTATTTAAAGCTGTAAGACAGGAATTAAAATTTAACGGCGGTTTTTTTTTAGATTAGAATTTAACAATGGTAATGAGAGACTTGCATGCATAAGCATACGGAAATAGGTTATGTTTATGCACGTTTATATATAAATTAAAATGGAAATAATAGGAATAATTGGATATGTACTGGCCAGCTTAGTTGTTGGTATACTGGTGGGCAGATATTTGCTGCGCAGCCTGTTGAAAAAACAGGAGGTTGCCGCACAGTCAAAAGTGAAGAAAATTTTAAAAGAGGCTGAAAGTAACGCTGAAATTTTAAAGAAAGACAGATTACTGGAAGCTAAAGAGAAGTTTTTACAATTGAAGACTGAACATGAGCAGGAAGTAAATGCTAAAAACAACCAGGTCAACCAACGTGAGAATGCCATTAAACAGAAAGAACAATCTGTAAACCAGCGTTTGGAAAATATGAACCGCAAGGAACAGGAACTGGATAACAGCAAGAAAAATCTGGATAAACAGACTGACATTGCGATTAAAAAACAGGAAGAAGTTGATCTGCTGAAAAATCAGCATGTGAAACAACTGGAAACAATTGCTCTGTTTTTAAGTGCTGAAGAAGCTAAAAACCAGTTGGTTGAAAACATGAAACAGGAAGCCAGAACACAAGCAATGATCCAGGTTAAGGACATCGTTGACGAGGCCAGACTGACTGCAACTAAAGAAGCTAAAAAAGTCGTTATCCAAACGATACAGCGTACTGCTGTTGAGGCGGCAATCGAAAATACAGTATCTATTTTTCATATTGAGAGTGATGAGATCAAAGGTCGTGTAATTGGACGTGAGGGTAGAAATATCCGTGCGCTTGAAGCAGCTACTGGTATTGAGATCATTGTGGATGATACTCCTGAGGCAATTATCCTTTCAGGTTTTGACCCGGTAAGAAGAGAGATTGCCCGTTTAGCATTACACCGTCTGGTAACTGATGGCCGTATCCACCCTGCACGTATTGAAGAGGTGGTAGCTAAAAAAAAAAAACAGATTGAAGATGAGATTGTCGAAATCGGTGAACGTACTGTAATTGATTTAGGTATCCATGGTCTGCACCCTGAGTTAATCAGAATGGTTGGACGTATGCGTTACCGTTCGTCTTACGGACAGAACTTATTACATCACTCACGTGAGGTAGCTAATTTCTGTGCAACAATGGCAGCAGAATTAGGCTTAAATGCTAAGATGGCTAAACGTGCAGGATTACTTCACGATATAGGTAAAGTACCTGATGACAATCCAGAATTGCCACACGCTATTTTAGGAATGCAACTGGCAGAAAAATATAAGGAGCATCCAGAAATTTGTAATGCTATCGGAGCCCACCATGATGAAATCGAAATGACTTCTATGATCTCACCGATTATACAAGCTTGTGATGCGATTTCTGGTGCACGTCCTGGTGCAAGGCGTGAAGTGGTTGAAAGTTATATCAAACGTCTGAAAGAATTAGAAGAATTAGCTCTTTCTTATCCTGGTGTAGAGAAAACTTTCGCTATCCAGGCAGGTAGAGAATTAAGAGTTGTAGTTGAAAGTGAAAGAGTAACAGATCAGCAGGCTGAATTATTAGCAGCAGATATCTCTAACCGTATCCAGACTGAAATGACTTACCCGGGTCAGATTAAAGTTACGGTAATCAGAGAGACCCGTTCGGTTGCCTTTGCTAAATAAGTTAACTACTAAATATTATTACCGAAGCGATAGATTATTCTATTTTTTTTTTTTTTTATTTTTATACTATGAAGAAGCAGAAACCCGCAGTGGGAAAATTGGAGAATAAAAAAGAAGTGGATATTCTATTTGATACCTACTCAGAAAGTCATCAGAACCCTTCTAATGAACTGATTCACTGGATCTGTGTGCCTTTGATTGTTTTTAGTTTATTAGGACTGGTCTGGTCAATCCCTTTTCCTTATCTGGGGTTCCTTGGGAAATATGACGGATTTGTGAACTGGGCTTCTTTTCTGATTGCTTTTTCGGGATACTATTATTACCGCCTTTCTCCGGTACTTTCTTATATGATGATCTTGTTGATCTTTGCAGCAGCATTTATTATTGTGCAGCAGCTGGAAAAGTGGGCTTTGGCTGGCGGACCTGCACTTTGGCTGGTTTGTGTGGTGATTTTCGTGCTTTCATGGGTCGGTCAGTTCATCGGTCATAAAATAGAAGGAAAAAAACCCTCATTTTTACAGGATGTTAAGTTTTTGTTAATCGGACCAATCTGGTTATTACATTTCATTTGTCTTAAAGTCGGGTTGAAATATTAATTCTATACGTTTTAGCTAACCTGTTATGGCAGTGGCTTAATCTTAATGTCTAAAAGACATAAAAAACAAGGCCGCAGAGTGATCACTCTGCGGCCTTGTTTTTGCAATATATCCGGATTTGCGCCTGCTTAACGTAAGCTTAATATTGAGGAAACACTATTTTAAGGCTTCTTGTAAGTCTGACGAAACATTCTTTTAGCCTTCTACCCCTCTTTTGGAGGGCTTAATGATACATTTTTACTTGTTTTTAACTGAGTTTTAATTTATCTATAATTTGATATTAACTCATGGGCTCTCATTAATGTGAAATTAATATTAACGTCACATTGCGACCCTAGTTTTACAAAAAAAAACAGAAGCAAGAAAAATGAAAAAATTTCTAACAATTAATCTCTCCTGCGTATTGCTTACTTTCCTCCTTTTTATGGGGTTAGGTGTGAATGCTCAGGTAACGACATCAAGCATTAACGGTAAAATTAAAGATGCAAAGGGACAGACTATTCCTGGAGCGAGTGTTTTGGTTTTACATACCCCTACGGGAACTAAGTACGGTGCTGTTACCGGAGCGGATGGATATTTCCGTATCAATAACTTAAATCCTGGTGGACCTTACAAAATCACTGTTACTTATGTAGGTTACAACAAACAGGAAAAAGAAATCAGCAGCCTTGGTCTGGGTACTGATCAGCGTATGGACTTCACTTTAACAGATGAAGGACAACAACTGAGTGAAGTTACTGTCAAAGGTAAAAGAGGTGGCGTTAAAGTTGGTGCAGGCACACAGATTGGCGAACAGCAAATCAAAAACATACCTACAGTTAGCAGAAGCTTAACTGATTTAACCCGTACAACTCCACAAGGTAGTAAGGATAACTCTTTTATGGGTACCAACTTCAGATACAATAACGTAACTATTGATGGTGCGATTAATAATGATGCAATTGGTTTCAGTCCTTCATTAGGTGGTCAGAGCGGAAGCTCTGGTATGCCAGGTAGCAGTACTAGAACAAATCCGGTATCGATTGATGCGATTCAGGATGTTCAGGTTTTACTAGCTCCTTACGATGTTAAGATTGGTAACTTTACAGGTGGTAGTGTGAATGCGGTAACGCGTTCTGGTACAAATGATGTATCAGGATCAGTGTACGGTTACGGTCGTAATGCGAGTTTGATTGGTAAAAACAAAACTGGTGATGGTTCTAAAATGCCTTCTGATTTCCACGATTATCAGACTGGTTTCAGATTAGGTTTCCCGATTATTAAAAATAAATTATTCTTCTTTACAAATGAGAGATTACACGTCGTCAGGATCCTGTAATTTTAGGTGCTGGTTCTCCGGATAATAAAGTAATTACTTTAGATCAGGCTCAGCAGATTTCTGATTTAATGAAAAACAAATATGGTATTGATGCAGGTTCTTTTGGAAACTATAATATCTATGCCAGATCAAATAAATTCTTCAACCGTGTAGATTGGAATATCAATGATAAAAATCAGTTGACTATCCGTAACAACACGATTACTTCTACAGCAACTAACTTAGAGCGTGACCAGTCAAACTTCAGATTTGGTGGAATTGATTATAAACAAACAAATAATCAAAGTTCAACTGTTGCTGAGTTAAAAAGCAGAATCAACAATGATATGTCTAACAGCTTAGTAGTTGGTTATTCAAGCATTCATGATTTCAGGGATCCAACATCTAATCCTGCTATACCGCAGATTGAGATTGGTGGTGGTGCTGGTGGAACGATTTTCTTAGGTACAGACCGTGAAGCAAGTGTTTTTCAATATGATGAAACAAAAGACGTTTGAATTTACGGATAACTTTACTTTAACTAAAGGAAAACACACATTTACTTTTGGTACCCACAATGAGTTATATAATATCACTTATGGTTTCGTGAATGCATGGAATGGTCGTGTTTCCTATAAATCTGTAAATGATTTCTTAGCTGGTAATCCTGATCGTGTTCGTACTAACTATAATTATGCTGATAATACAAGGGATAACATTATGGCTAACCCACCAGCACAATTCAAGTTAAATATGTTCAGTGTATATGGTGAAGATCAATGGCAGGTAACTGATCGTTTCAAATTAACTTATGGTGTGAGATTTGATTTAGCTGATATGCCGAACAAACAACCTTTAAGTTCAAAGACTACGGGTTCTCCTGTTGATCCTAACTATGGAACTACTTATACTTATACTCAGCCTAGCCAGATTAAAAATGATTTCTTTGGTCAGATACAAATATCTCCACGTGTTGGATTCAACTTCGACGTGTTAGGTGACCAGAGTTTAATTATGCGTGGTGGTAGTGGTTTATTCACTGGTAGAGTTCCTTTTGCATGGTTAGGTTATGCTTATTATAATAATGGAGCAACTTATGGTGCATATGATAACCAGGTTAGTAAAGCAGGAAGTCCAGCTTTTGTAGCTGGATCAGATCCAATCAGAGATGCTTTAAACGGAAATGGTGAAGCTGGTTTCGTTACTAAACAAGGTAAAAATGTTAATGATGCAAGTGGTGCAACTCAGGTAGATTTAATTGATAACAACTTCAAAATGCCTAAAACATGGAGAAGCAGTTTGGCTTTTGATTATAAGACTGATGACCAATGGAAGTTTACACTAGAAGGTATCTATACTAAAGTAATTAATGACCTGAAATTTCAGCAGATCAATTATGTAGATAACCCTACTTACCTGGTTTATGATACGCAACATCAGCAACCAATTTATTCAAATACGAAGATCAATCCTTTATATACTAATGCATACTTGCTTTCTACAACACAAGCAAAGGTTACCGTTACAGTGTAACTGGTCAGATTGCTAAATCTTTCCCTTTTGGTTTAGATGTAATGGCGGCATATACTTATGGACAGTCTAAAGATGTGACTAATGGTATTAGAAACTCAATGGAGTCTAACTGGCAGTTGAACCAGGCTTTAAGCCCAAATAATCCACAATTAGCTACTTCTAACTTCGACGTTCGTAACCGTATCATATCTACTGTTAATTATAGATTTGCATGGGATAAGGCTAATAAATATGTGTCAAGTTTCTCACTGTTTTATAGTGCACAATCAGGCACTCCTTATTCTTATGGATTCGTAGGTTCTACGATCAATGGTACAGGACAGACTGTTAGTTTAGCATATATTCCTAAAGCAGGCGAGACAGTTAACTTCTTTAAGGATATCGCCGGTGGAGCAACAGCAGCAACACAAGCAGCAGCATTTGATACATTCATTGATGGTGATAAATATCTTAAAACAAGAAGAGGAATTTCACTGAAAGAAACGGAGCGCGTACACCCTGGAATACACAACTTGATTTCCGTTTTGCTCAGGATATCAGAATCATAGAAAACGGTTCACATAAGCATACGCTAACGTTTACTTATGACATCGTTAACTTAACTAACCTATTAAATAAGAACTGGGGAGTTCAGTATTTCTCTCCAAACACATTTAACTCAATGGCAAGTGTAGGATTGAGTGCTGTTAAAGGTGCTACAGGTAATGCTACTACTTATCCAACTTATACGTTTGATCAGAAAAATACAAGTAATTATTCAAAAGACTTTTTCGCATCTAGATTCCAAATGCAATTTGGTTTGAGATATAGCTTCTAATGAATTGTTAGCATCTCTTTTAAGAGGAACATAATTGAGAACCCTTATCTATTAATTTAGATAAGGGTTTTTTAATGTCTGATCAATTAGGTACAACCCATCAGAATCTATTATATTGGCCTGAAAATGATGATTTGTTCATTTATTTTAAATGTGGTTACAGAATTTATGAAGCGTATAGTTTTAAGTTTATTAGTTTTTAGTATTGGAATAGTAGGGGCATCCGCTCAGCAGAAGGGTTTTACAATCAAAGGGAAAATCGGGAATCTCAACGCTCCTGCAAAAGTCTATTTTGTTTCTCATGAAACAAAAATTCTGGATTCGGCAGTTTTAGAGAATGGCATTTTTCAATTTAAAGGCATGGTGAAAAAGCCTGGGTTTGCAGATCTGAGTTTAGACAGATATGGAGTTGGGAGGGATAGTATTGATCTGGAAGATAATACTGATGAACTAACATTTTTTTTAGACAATTCAGAAATTACTGTTACTGCGACTGATTCTTTGATACGTGGAGAAGTTACAGGTTCAAAAGGAAATGATCAGTATATGACCTATAATAAATTTATAGGCGGAACAGTCACCGCTGCTTATAAAAATTACCGGAACAGAATTTCGCCTTATTTATGGAGATCATATCCTTTTACCAAAGGAATTGAATGATGAATACATGTATCAGTTCAAGGCGAAGCGTTTTGAAAAACAATTACAGTTTATCAATGAGAATCCTGAATCTTTATTCAGTCTGTATGCGTTAACTGATATAACCGCTATGGGGTATGAAAAAGATATGGGAAAAACAGGCGCTGCTTACCGATCTATCGATGCGAAATTGCGTAATACTAAAGAGGGGCAACGGATAGGAAGATTGATTCAATCAAGAAGTCAGGGAGCTGTAGGTACAATGGCACCGGACTTTACTTTGTATGATGTCAATCATAAACCAGTTACCTTATCCTCTTATCGTGGCAACTATGTCGTACTGTATTTCTGGGTAACCGGAAATGATCTGATCAAAGCAGAAAACTATAGAATGACCAAAGCTTACGAATTGTATAAAAACAAAAAATTTAAGATTATCAGTATTTCTTTAGATCCTGAAAAAAGAAAAGCTGTCTGGCAGAAAGAAGTTAAGGAAAATAAACTACCATGGGTTCAGGTCTGGGGATTAAAATCCGGGCCTCTTGCTACAACAAAGCTTTACGGGAATTTAGGAACTCCGGTGAGTATTGTAGTTGATCCGGATGGAAAGATTGTTTTAAAAGACTTGAATGGCCATGAATTACAATATCAGCTCGCCGAATATATGAAATAGGTGATATGTTATTAATGTATAGAAATGTTTAACACAGATAACTAATCCTTAATCCTGACTTAACATATGGCCTCTATATTTGTGGTGTAAATATTTGGTTAGTATTTATCAAGTTTAGGTTTAGTTGATAACAAAATAGCCCGGGTGGATGTCCGGGCTATTTGTTTTTTAAAAGTTTTTGCCAATTTTCTCCAGCATCTCTGGCGGGATACTTTGCATATCCACAACGAGGAATCCATCCAGGCAATCCGAGAACTTCGGATCTATATTAAAACAGATGATTTTCGCATTCAGGTTAAGGTACTGTCTTAACAATACTGGAATTTTGATATGTGTATTTTCAAATATCAGATATCAAGACGTCAAGATCTTTCAGTGAGTCACTGCTTTCAATAAGCAGGTCTTTATCTATCGCAGACAAATCTGCCTTGAATTTATTTCTTGGTCTCACATATTGTCCTAACTCGTAATCAAAATGGTTCTTGGTGATGAAATCAACAATCAGCGATTTAGAAAACTTAGAGAAGTTATTACTGATACTTACCGGGCCAAACATGTAACGGTACTGCGGGTTATCCAAAAGATATTTTAAGATACCTTTCCATAATAAAAACAGGGGCAAAGCCTTTTGCTGATATTCTTTACGGATCCATGAACGTCCCAGTTCAATTCCCTGCTGTAATACAGGATAAAATGGTTCTTTGATTTTAAAGAGTTCAGAAAGATAAAACCCTCTTTTTCCTAAGGTATTTAGAATTTCATCACCTTTACCAATCCGGTAAGCTCCGACAATGTTCTGCTGCTCGGTATCCCAGATAAATAAATGATGATAATAGATATCATAGTTGTCAAGATCTATCTTTTTGTTAGATCCTTCGCCTACTTCCCTGAAAGTTATTTCTCTCAAACGGCCTATCTCTCTTAAGATGTTTGGGATATTAGCCGAAGGGCTGATATAAACTTCGTAGTTTTTCTCAGACCATACACGGTAGGTTTCCAGCTGGTCAATCTCTTCGATGATACTCGCCCTTGAAGTTTCTTCAATAATAGGTTCAGGAGTTTTCTTGATTTTGAAAAGATTGATTGGATTAAACAGTTTCCTTTCCTGTTCGATACTTGTGCCCAGGGCATAAGTACGTGCGCGAAGGAAATCCAGAAGCTTATTTGTATTGTTACGGTAAGAGATATCCTCAATGTGGATAGGTTTCCCGATTCTGACTTTTATCTTTAATCCTTGTTTATTTAAAAACTCGGAAGGTAATTTCGCTGTGCGAAGGGTAGGGTGGATGAAACTAAGGATATTAAAAAGTACGCCATTATTACCATGGAAATAAATAGGTACTACGGGTACTTTCGCACGGGCGATTAATTTTCCAACAACCGGATGCCATAAGCGATCTGTGATTTCCTGTTTGTCAAGGCTAAAAGTCGATACCTCGCCTGCAGGGAAGATCCCGATCGGTACACCGTTCTGTAAAAGATCGAATGTTGCTTTTAATCCGCTGATACTCGAAGAATGCTGTACATTCTCAAAAGGGTTGACAGCAACAAAAAACTCATTCAGGTTAGGGATCTTTTGAAGGATGAAATTAACCATTACTTTGGCTTCCGGCCGTACAGTACATAATAGCTTTACCAATGCAAGCCCTTCTATCCCGCCATATGGATGATTTGCAATTGCAATAAAACCACCTGTTTTTGGAATGTTTCTTAAATCATCCTCATCGAAATCAATAGATACCCCAATTGTTTCCAATATCTTATCTACAAACTCTAAACCATTGAAATGCTGATTCTGAGAGAAAACTTTATTGATATCGTTTAATTTCATTACTTCCTTCCAGCAGATCTGCTGCCAGTCCCGGAACACCGAGTTTATCAATTTTAGTGGCCTTAGCAAATTCTTTGGTGGTTATGATCTTCATATCTGTTTTTAAAAGAGGGGGATTAAGTACATATTCAACCTAAGGGTTTAAATATGTATCCGAATCAATCTCAAAAATAAGATTTATATTCTTAAATAACGGAAGTACATTGTATGGAGATGCGAAAATGGCTAAATATTTATTTTAATTTCTCCAAACGAGAATATAATGGCTTGCTGGTGATGATTGTGCTGATCGGATTAATCAGGGCAACTCCATTAGTCTACGATTTTTTTGTTGTTGAGGAATGGGATCTCAAGGCAGAAAGCTCTGCTATTAATCAATTGATCCTGATGAAGAAGAACGAGGCAGCTAAACAGGGTACTGTGCCAGTTAAGCAGTCCAGGCTGTTCAATTTTGACCCTAACCTTATTGGTGCGGATGATTGGCAATTGCTGGGGTTGTCTGCAAAACAGGCAGCTGTCATCTTAAGGTATCGAGAAAAGGGGGGAAGATATTATAAAAAGGAGGATCTGCAGAAAATGTATGTGATCAGCTCCGAAATGTATGAAAGGCTTACACCTTATATATATATTAAGGAAACGGAGCAAAAGGATAGTCATTCATATCCTGCATATAACCATCCTGCGAAGCAGAAACCTGTATTAATATCATTGAATACAGCAGATACTTTACGATTAATGGAAATTAAAGGTGTGGGGCCGGCTTTTGCCAGAAGGATTTTCAATTACCGGCAGCGTCTGGGTGGGTTTTATAAAAAGGAGCAGCTACTGGAGGTCTATGGGCTGGATAGTTTAAAGTATAATGAAATTAAAGATCAGCTGGTTCTGGATGATCAGCCGCTGATCAGAATTAACCTGAATACTGCTTTGTTTGATGATTTGAAAAATCACCCCTATTTAAAGTATAAACAAGTCAATGCGATCATTCAGTTTCGAAAACAACACGGAAATTATGAATATATTGCAGACTTAAAAAAAGTGGCTATTCTATCTGCTGAAACTATAGAGAAGTTAGCCCCATATATCTCTTTTTAATCATGATTGAAACAAAAATTAAACAGGTTGTACGTGATGTAAACGATTTTCCAAAAGCTGGTATCGTTTTTAAAGACATTACTCCGATTTTAAAAGATGCAGTTTTGTGCGGTGAAATTACTACGGCACTTGCGATGCAGCTTTCAGCAGTTAAGATCGATGTGGTAGCCGGAATTGAAAGCAGAGGTTTTCTGTTTGGAATGGCTTTGGCTAATTTACTGAATGTTCCGTTTGTACCTATCCGCAAAGCAGGTAAGTTACCTTATAAAACTATACAGCAGTCTTATGATCTGGAATATGGAAGTGCTACGCTGGAAATGCATGAAGATGCAATTTTACCAGGACAGCATGTATTGATCCATGATGATTTACTGGCAACCGGGGGTACTGTTGTTGCAGCTTCTAAACTGATTGAAAAACTGGATGCTGTTGTTGCGGGTTACTCTTTTATCATTGCACTTGACTTTTTAAATGGAAAAGATAGGCTGAAAGCCTTTTCTGCTAACAATTTCGCTTTAGCTTCTTACTAATATTTGAAATAAAATTCCTGTCGTTTTAGCGGGTCTATGCTTGCGCCATACTGTAAAATGAACTAAATACTATTTCGTTCTGTTACCGGGCAAATATTCAACTGCTGGTTTGGGCTTAGATTATCTATACTTGCCTTATTCAAATATAAAACATGCAAGATACGTTGGCACAAAATACAGGTTTCAATTTTAGTACTTCAGAAAATCAATTGATGATCAGAAGTATGGTTAAAGATTTCGCGGAAAAAAATATCCGTCCACATGTAATGGAATGGGATGAAGCACAGACTTTCCCTGTTGAGGTTTTTAAGAAATTGGGTGAGCTGGGAATGATGGGTGTATTAGTCCCTGAAATTTATGGCGGTTCGGGATTCGGTTATCAGGAGTATGTTGATGTAATTGTAGAAGTCGCTAAAGTTTGCGGTTCTATTGGTTTATCTCTTGCTGCTCATAATTCTTTATGTACAGGGCATATTCTTGCTTTTGGAACGGAAGAACAAAAACATAAATGGCTGCCTAAACTGGCAACGGCCGAGTGGATTGGTGCATGGGGATTAACTGAAGCAAATACAGGATCTGATGCATTGAGAATGATGACTACTGCTACTTTAGATGGCGATCATTATGTGTTAAACGGTGCGAAAAACTGGATTACTCATGGTAAATCGGGTGATATCGCTGTTGTTATGGTGCGTACAGGTGAAAAGGGAGATTCTAAAGGTATTTCAGCTATTGTGGTTGAACGTGGGACTCCGGGCTTTTCAGCTGGTAAGAAAGAAAATAAGTTGGGGATGCGTGCATCTGAGACTACAGAAATGATATTTGACAATTGCCGTGTACCGGTAGCTAATTTACTGGGTAATGTAGGTGAAGGCTTTAAGCAGGCAATGATAGTGCTGGATGGTGGAAGAATTTCTATTGCCGCATTGTCATTGGGTATTGCAAAAGGTGCTTATGAAGCTGCACTGGCTTATGCTCAGGAGAGACATCAGTTTGGCCAGCCGATTTCAAGTTTCCAGGCGATCAGCTTTAAGCTGGCTGACATGGCTACTGAAATTGAAGCGGCTGAATTATTAATCAGACAATCTGCTGATTTAAAGAACCGCGGACAGAAAATGACTAAAGAGTCAGCAATGGCTAAATATTTTGCCTCAGAGGTTGCTGTAAGAGCGGCTACTGAAGCGGTACAGATCTTTGGTGGTTATGGGTATACAAAAGACTTCCCTGTAGAGAAGTTTTACCGTGACAGCAAGTTATGTACAATAGGTGAGGGGACTTCTGAAATCCAGAAGATCGTAATTGCCAGAGAGATATTAAATAAATAATAACAGCCTAAACCTAAAACAGCTGTTATCTTACAATAAGACATATTCTAACCAAATATATTTTACCAATCCAGTGTACGAAAGTATACTGGATTTTTTTTATGCTTGTTTTATAAGGTTTTATGTTCTACCTTTGCAATCCTTAAAACAACGAGAGGAGGTATTTTAACGTTATGATCATAATTAATATTAAAGACGGCGAATCACTTGATAAAGCCCTTAAACGTTTCAAAAAGAAATTTGAAAAAACTGGTGTATTGAGAGAACTACGTAGCCGTCAGGCATACGAGAAAAAATCTGTAGCTCGTCGTACATTAGTTAAGCACGCGATTTATAAAGAAAATATGCACTTAGAAGGAAAAATCTAATTTTTCACCTTTAAGTTTCTAAATATTTTAAAGCGCCGTCGGATTTTTCCGATGGCGCTTTCTTTTTATGTACAAATTCCGTACATTCACTCTCAGAGTTCGTTTAATCTTAAACCGGCTCTTACAGGATAACAATTGTAATCAATGTCAGTAGAATCCTACCTAAACTATCTTCAACACGAGAAGCGCTATTCTCCGCATACTGTAACGGCTTACGGCTTATCGGACGGACCTGGTGCAGTTTGATGAATATATCGAACAAACTTATGAGATGAAGTCTGAAGAGGCTAAATATGTACATATAAGGGATTATATCGTTCATATGATGGAGGATGAGGTTGGAGCCAATTCTATTGGAAGAAAATTATCCAGTCTGCGCGGGTTCTATAAATATCTTTATCGCCAGAAAATTATCCTCACAAGTCCGATGACTATGATCAAAGCTCCAAAAACACCTGAGCGGTTACCGGTGTTTATAGATGAAGAGAAGCTGGATCGTCTGCTGGACTCAGGAGAGTTCTTTGACGAGACTTTTCCTTCGGTGCGTGATAAAATGGTCATTGAAATGCTTTTTGGTACAGGGATGCGTTTAGCTGAGCTTTTAGGTTTGAAAGAAGCAGACGTTGACTTTTATCAGGAATCTGTAAAGGTTTTGGGTAAAAGAAAAAAAGAAAGAATTATTCCGGTGACCAAACAACTTATTAATCAGCTTAAAGAGTATATTGGTTTAAAATCGTTACAGAAATTTAATAACAAAACGGATGATTTGTTCGTTACTAATAAAGGAACTGCAGTATACCCGGTCTTTATCTATAAGATTGTAAAAAGTTATTTGACGTATATATCCACACAGGATAAAAAAAGTCCCCATGTACTGCGTCATTCGTATGCAACAAGCCTGCTGAACAGGGGGGCAGATTTAAATGCAATTAAAGAATTACTTGGGCATGCCAGTTTAGCGGCCACCCAGGTGTACACGCACAATTCCATAGAAAGATTAAAATCAATATATAAACAGGCCCATCCAAAGGCATAAAAAAAGGAGGACAACATGAAAATTACAGTTCAATCAATCCATTTCAATGCAGATCACAAATTATTAGACTTTATTCAAAAGAAAGTTGATAAGCTGGAACAATTCCACGACCAGATCATAAGTGGTGAAGTTTATTTAAAATTAGAGAACGTAGACGATGAGGCTAACAAAATAAGTGAAATAAAAAACTGATGGTTCCTGGCGGAATTTTGTTCGCAAAGGAACAATGCAAGTCTTTCGAAGAAGCGACAGATTTGTCAATTGAGTCGTTAAAAAAGCAAATAACAAAACATAAAGAAAAAAAAATAGAATAAAAGTTTCTGAGCTAAAGGCGGTATTAAATGCCGATGAAGTATCTGATTATTAGGGATCTATTTTTAGGAATTTTAAATATAAAACCAGCAGAATACAGTCTGCTGGTTTTTTTTTCAAAATAGTTTTGCAACTACAAAATATTCTTGTAGATTTGCATTCCAATTCGGAACAGGGGTTAACCCATAAAGAGTTGGTTTGTTCTGTGAATGTTTAATAAATAATAATAAGCCTCCTTAGCTCAGCTGGTAGAGCAACTGACTTGTAATCAGTAGGTCATTGGTTCGATCCCGATAGGAGGCTCTTTTAAACCTGCATCTTAATGGTGTGACGGTTTAGGAGGAATGGGGGGATACCAGAGTGCCAAAAATGGGACAGACTGTAACTCTGTTGTCGCGAGACTTCGAAGGTTCGAATCCTTCTCCCCCCACTTTATAATAAAAGCGAAAGTAGCTCAGTTGGTAGAGCGATAGCCTTCCAAGCTATAGGTCGCGAGTTCGAACCTCGTCTTTCGCTCTTGATTCAAAGAGCAGTCGGCATAATGGTCACAGTTTAAATGCCGGACCGGTATTGAAGATTGTGAAGAGAATAAAAGCCGACGTAGCTCAGCGGTAGAGCACTTCCTTGGTAAGGAAGAGGTCATGGGTTCAAGTCCCATCGTTGGCTCAGGAATAAAGATAAAAAAGCTTTGTTAAATCTGTTTTTATAGACAGAATCAACAAGGTTTTTTGTATTGAATTGTATCAAAACAATAATTAAAAATAAAAGTTAACCTACTAATAAGTATAAAAACATGGCAAAAGAAAAGTTTGACCGCAGCAAGCCGCACTTAAACATCGGCACTATCGGTCACGTTGACCACGGAAAACAACCTTAACAGCAGCTATCACTAAAGTGTTATCTGATGCTGGTTTATCTGAGGCGCGTTCATTTGATTCGATTGACTCTGCTCCAGAGGAAAAAGAAAGAGGTATCACTATTAACACTGCACACGTTGAGTATTCAACTGCTAACCGTCACTATGCTCACGTTGACTGTCCAGGTCACGCGGATTACGTGAAAAACATGGTTACAGGTGCGGCGCAAATGGATGGTGCTATTATCGTTGTAGCGGCTACAGATGGTCCTATGCCACAAACTCGTGAGCACATTCTATTGGCTCGCCAGGTAGGTGTACCTTCATTGGTGGTTTTCATGAACAAAGTGGATATGGTTGACGATCCTGAATTACTAGAATTAGTAGAGATGGAAGTTCGTGAATTATTATCTTTCTATGATTTCCCAGGTGATGATATCCCAGTTATTCAAGGTTCTGCTTTAGGTGGATTGAATGGCGATGAGAAATGGGTTGGTAAAATCATGGATTATAATGGATGATGCTGTAGATAGCTACATTCCAATTCCTCCACGTTTGACTGAACTTCCTTTCTTAATGCCTGTTGAAGATGTATTCTCGATCACTGGTCGTGGTACTGTTGCAACTGGTCGTATTGAGCGTGGTGTAATCAACTCTGGAGATCCGGTTGAGATCTTAGGTATGGGTGCAGAAAATCTTAAATCAACTGTAACAGGTGTTGAGATGTTCCGTAAGATCCTTGATTATGGTGAAGCAGGAGATAACGTAGGTTTATTATTACGTGGTATTGAGAAAACTGATATCCGTCGTGGTATGGTTATCTGTAAACCAGGTTCTGTAACTCCTCACACTGATTTCAAAGCTGAGATCTATGTATTATCAAAAGCAGAAGGTGGACGTCACACTCCATTCTTTAACAAATACCGTCCACAATTCTATTTCCGTACCACAGACGTTACTGGAGAGATCACTCTTCAAGAAGGAACTGAAATGGTTATGCCAGGTGATAACGTTACAATCAATGTTAAATTGATCAACGCAATCGCAATGGAAAAAGGACTTCGTTTCGCTATCCGTGAAGGTGGTAGAACAGTAGGTGCTGGTCAGGTAACTGAAATTGTAAAATAATTACTTAACCGTCCTTCGGGTCGCTAAGCAATTAAATAATAATACAAAGTACTCGGACGTTAAACTCTGAGTACTTTGTTCTAAAAAATGTTTGTATTGGCCTTCAGGGGTTGATTCTTATACACGGGAATAGTTCAACGGTAGAATAGAGGTCTCCAAAACCTTTGATCAGGGTTCGAATCCTTGTTCCCGTGCAAAAACTTAGATATGGCTAGCATAGTTCAATTTATTAAAGAATCGTATGAGGAAATGACCCAGAAGGTTACCTGGCCTACATGGGGAGAACTGCAAAGTTCTGCAGTGCTGGTTTTGGTAGCTTCGTTTATTATTGCAGTGGTTATCTTTGCAATGGATAAAGGATCTACTTTTGTGTTAGATACTTTTTAAAAATCACTTTCTAATTAATAGAACTAAATGAACGATCAGCTAAAATGGTATGTAGTTAGGGCGGTAAGCGGAAAAGAGAAGAAGGTAAAACAATACATCGATTCAGAGATCAGTCGTTTAGGTTTTTCTCATCTTGTTCCGCAGGTATTAATCCCTATGGAAAAATACTACCAGATGAAAGAAGGAAAGAAGATTGCAAAAGAACGCAACTTTTATCCTGGTTATGTTTTGATTGAAGCAACTTTGGACGGTGAGTTAGAACACATTATTAAAAATGTGAACAGCGTTATCGGTTTCTTAGGGGATAAAGGTGGAAACCCGGTTCCTATGCGCCAGGCAGAAGTTAACCGTATCCTGGGTAAAGTAGATGAAATGAGTCAGCAGGGTGAGACTATGAATGTAGCTTACTACGTTGGCGAGAACGTCAAAGTTATGGACGGTCCTTTCAATGGCTTTACTGGTGTGATTGAAGAGGTTAACGAAGAGAAGAAAAAACTAAAAAAGTAATGGTTAAGATTTTCGGAAGAAAAACTCCTCTGGAGCTTAACTATATGCAAGTAGAAAAAGAATAGAATAAAGATCTTAAATGTTACATGCTTCCAACATTTTAACATTGAGTATTACAATTAACAAATCAGAAAATGGCAAAAGAAGTCAGTGCGCTTGTTAAATTACAAATCAAAGGAGGAGCTGCAAATCCATCACCACCAGTAGGACCTGCATTAGGTGCTAAAGGTGTTAATATCATGGAATTTTGCAAGCAGTTTAATGCTCGTACCCAAGATAAGCCTGGTAAAGTATTACCTGTTGTAATTACTGTTTATGCTGACAAGTCTTTCGAATTTATCATCAAAACCCCGCCGGTTGCTATCCAGTTAAAGGATGCTACTAAATTAGCGAGTGGTTCTGCTGAGCCCAACCGTAAGAAAGTTGGTTCGGTGACTTGGGATCAGGTTAAGTCAATTGCTGAAGATAAAATGACTGATTTAAATGCATTCACTATCGAGTCGGCAATGAGTATGGTTGCCGGTACAGCACGCAGTATGGGAATCACCGTTAGCGGCGATGCACCCTGGACAAATTAATTAACAAAAAACAGTTTACAACAGTGGCTAAATTAACAAAAAATCAAAAAAAGGCACATGCTAAACTAGAATCTGGTAAAACGTATTCTTTACAGGATGCGGCTGCTTTGGTAAAAGAAATCACTACTACTAAATTTGATGCTTCGGTTGATATCGACATCGCTTTAGGAGTTGATCCGCGTAAAGCGAATCAAATGGTACGTGGTATCGCTACTTTACCACACGGTACAGGTAAAACTGTACGTGTATTAGTTCTTTGTAATCCTGATAAGGAAGACGAAGCTAAAGCAGCAGGTGCAGATTTCGTAGGTTTAGACGAATATGTTGCCAAGATTGAAGGTGGATGGACTGATGTTGACATTATTATCACTACTCCTGCTTGTATGGCTAAAGTAGGTAAACTGGGCCGCGTTTTAGGTAGGTCCACGTAACCTTATGCCAAACCCAAAATCAGGTACTGTAACTAACGAAGTTGGTAAAGCAGTAACTGATGTAAAAGGCGGTAAGATTGATTTTAAAGTTGACAAAAGTGGTATCATTCATGCTTCGGTAGGAAAAGTATCATTCCCAGCAGAAAAAATATATGAAAATGCATTAGAAGTTCTTCAAGTAATTTCTAAGCTTAAACCATCTGCTGCTAAAGGAACTTATTTTAAGAGCATTCATGTTTCTTCTACAATGAGTCCTGGAATCGCAATCGAAACAAAATCAGTAGCAGGGATCTAATTATGAACAGAGAAGAAAAACACGAAGTAGTTTCGGCTCTTCAAGAGAAGATGCAGGACTTTGGCAATTTTTTATATTGCTGATACATCAAGCTTATCTGTTGAGAAAATTAACAACATCCGTCGCAAATGTTTCGAAAGCGGTATTGAAATGCAGGTTGCTAAAAATACTTTAATCAGAAAAGCGATTGAAGGATTGGAAGGCGATAACTCAAGTATTTTTGAGGCATTAAAAGGCCAGTCAGCAATATTATTCTCAAGAACAGGTAATGGTCCGGCTAAGCTGATCAAAGCCTTGAGAAAAGGTTCTGACAAACCACTATTGAAAGCTGCGTTTATTGACACAGCAATCTATGTTGGAGATAATCATTTAGATTCATTAGTAAGCTTGAAATCAAGAGAAGAGCTTATTGGAGACATCATTGGCTTGCTACAATCGCCAGCTAAAAATGTTATTTCAGCACTTAAATCTAGTGGTGGTAAAATCGCAGGAATTGTTAAAACTCTTCAGGAAAGAGAAGGTTAAGGAACACCTTATAAGTTTCATATTATTATAAATTATTTTTCACGTCAAATTTTAAAAACTCTATAAAATGGCAGATTTAAAAGCGTTTGCTGAGCAATTAGTAAACTTAACAGTAAAAGAAGTTAACGAATTAGCTCAAATCCTTAAAGACGAGTATGGTATCGAACCAGCTGCTGCTGCAGTTGCTGTTGCAGGTCCTGCTGGTGATGCTGCTCCTGCAGCTGAAGAAAAATCTACTTTCGACGTTATCTTGAAAGAAGCTGGTGGTTCTAAATTAGCAGTTGTTAAGTTGGTAAAAGACTTAACTGGATTAGGTTTGAAAGAAGCTAAAGACTTAGTTGACGGTGCACCAAAAGAATTAAAAGCTGGTGTTTCTAAAGACGAAGCTGAAGCTTTGAAAAAACAATTAGAAGAAGCTGGAGCTGTAGTTGAGATTAAGTAATCACTTATTTTTTTAATATAACTTTAAACATAGACTCCGACTGTACAGTCGGAGTCTATACCTGTTTATATACATTTCATCTAAGTTTGGTTGGTGAGATGTTCACGGCAAACCAAACAAATAGTTTATTCTTAAACTAAATTAACTTTAGTACCTTGGCAAATAAAGTCGACCAAAGAGTAAATTTTGCACGTAGTAAGCACATCATAGATTACCCGGATTTTCTAGATGTACAGTTGCAATCATTCAGAGAATTTTTTCAGATAGAAACTACTTCAGACAACCGTCACACAGAGGGCTTGTTTAAAGTGTTTGCTGAAAACTTTCCAATCACTGATTCCAGAAATATTTTCGTTTTGGAATTCCTTGATTATTTTATTGACCCGCCTCGCTATGATATACCTGAGTGTATTGATCGTGGGTTAACTTATAGTGTTCCCTTAAAGGCAAAGTTGAAATTGTCTTGTAATGATGCGGAGCACGAAGATTTTGAAACTATCATTCAGGATGTATATCTGGGTACTATTCCATATATGACCCCTAAGGGTACATTCGTAATCAACGGTGCAGAGCGTGTAATTGTTTCTCAGTTACACAGGTCTCCAGGTGTGTTCTTCGGCCAGAGCCGTCACACAAATGGAACCAAGCTTTATTCTGCGCGTGTGATTCCTTTCAAAGGATCCTGGATCGAGTTTGCTACTGACGTAAATAACGTCATGTATGCTTATATCGACCGTAAGAAAAAGTTCCCGGTTACCACATTATTACGTGCTATTGGTTACGATTCTGATAAAGACATCCTTGAATTGTTTGACCTGGCTGATGAGGTTAAGGTTAGCAAATCTGGTTTGAAAAAATATATCGGACGTAAGCTTGCTGCGAGAGTTTTAAGAAAATGGGTTGAAGATTTTGTAGACGAAGATACTGGTGAAGTAGTTTCGATAGATCGTAACGAAGTGATCTTAGACAGGGATACTGTTTTAGAAGACGAGCATATTGATATGATCATTGATGCTGGCGTTAAAACTATTATCTTATCTAAAGATGATGGTGCTAGTCAGGCTGATTATACTATTATATATAATACATTACAGAAAGATACTTCAAACTCTGAAAAAGAGGCGGTTGAAAACATCTATCGTGCTTTGCGTAACGCAGAACCACCTGATGAGGAAACTGCAAGAGGTATCATTGAGCGTTTATTCTTCTCGGACAAACGTTATGACTTAGGAGATGTTGGTCGTCGTTACCGCATCAATCGTAAGTTGAAAATGGATACTCCTGATCATGTTAAAGTATTAACAAAAGCAGATATTATAGCAATTGTTAAATACCTGATCAAATTAATCAACTCCAAAGAAGAGGTCGATGATATTGACCACTTGTCAAACCGTCGTGTACGTACAGTAGGTGAGCAGTTATATGCTCAGTTTGGTGTAGGTCTGGCGCGTATGGCTCGTACAATTCGTGAGCGGATGAACATTCGTGATAATGAGGTTTTCACACCAACAGATTTAATTAATGCCCGTACTTTATCGTCGGTTATTAACTCATTCTTTGGTACAAACCAGTTGTCACAGTTTATGGACCAGACAAATCCTCTTGCAGAGATTACGCACAAGCGTCGTCTTTCAGCATTAGGCCCAGGTGGTCTTTCCCGTGAAAGAGCTGGTTTCGAGGTGCGTGACGTTCACTATACCCACTACGGTAGGTTGTGTACGATTGAAACACCCAGAGGGACCAAACATTGGTTTGATTTCATCTCTTTGTGTACATGCGAAGATCAATACATTAGGATTTATAGAAACTCCATACAAAATCGTAAGAGACGGTGTGGTTGCTGTAGATGAAGATGTAATTTATCTTTCTGCTGAAGATGAAGATGGTAAAACTATCGCACAGGCAAACGCTGCTTATGATGATAAAGGTAATTTCACCACTACCCGTGTTAAAGCACGTTATGAGGGTGACTTCCCGATTATTGAGCCTGAGAAATTAGACTTAATGGATGTGGCACCTAATCAGATTACTTCGATTGCTGCTTCATTGATTCCTTTCCTTGAGCATGATGATGCGAACAGGGCCCTGATGGGTTCCAACATGCAACGTCAGGCCGTACCATTATTACGTCCTGAGGCTCCGATTGTTGGTACTGGTCTGGAAGGTCGTGTTGCACGTGACTCTAGAACATTGATCAATGCTGAAGGTGATGGTGTTGTTGAATATGTTGATGCAAATGAAATCACTATCAAATATGTAAGAAACGATGCAGATCGTTTAGTATCATTTGAAGGTGATAGCAAAACTTATAGATTAATTAAATTCAAGAAAACCAATCAGAATACTTGTATCAACTTAAAACCAATTGTTAAAAAAGGTCAGAAAGTTGTTAAAGGACAAGTACTTTGTGAGGGTTATGCAACTGAAAACGGTGAACTTGCTTTAGGCAGGAACCTTAAAGTAGCGTTCATGCCTTGGCAGGGATACAACTTTGAGGATGCGATTGTAATCAGTGAACGTATTGTTCGTGAAGACATTTTCACTTCATTGCATATTGAAGAGTTTGAATTAGAAGTGCGTGATACGAAACGTGGAGAAGAGGAATTAACACCAGATATCCCTAACGTTTCTGAAGAAGCTACTAAAGATTTAGATGAAAACGGTATCATTCGTATCGGTGCTGAAGTAAAAGAAGGCGATATCCTTATTGGTAAAATTACACCAAAAGGTGGAGTCTGATCCTTCACCGGAAGAGAAATTATTACGCGCTATCTTTGGAGATAAAGCAGGTGATGTGAAAGATGCATCATTGAAAACTCCTCCTTCGATCAGAGGTGTTGTAATTGATACTAAATTATTCTCAAGAGCTAAGAAAACTACTAAAGCTGAAGAAAAAGCAGCAATAGAGAAATTGGATAAGAGATATAATCTGGCTACAACCAATCTTAAAAATGAGTTGGTTGACAAATTGTTCCAGATTGTAAATGGTAAAACTTCTCAGGGTATTTTCAACGTTTACAAGGAATTATTATTCCCTAAAGGTGCTAAGTTCACTCAAAAAAGTTTAGCTGATTTAGAATTCGCTCACATTAATCCATACAAATGGACTACTGATGACGATAAAAATGATCAGATCAAAATTTTGATTCATAACTATGGTATCCGTGTAAACGAAGAACTGGGTGCATATAAACGTGATAAATTCGCCATCAGTGTTGGTGATGAATTGCCATCAGGTATTGTGCAAATGGCTAAAGTTTATGTTGCTAAAAAACGTAAACTAAAAGTAGGGGATAAGATGGCTGGTCGTCACGGTAATAAGGGTATTGTTGCCCGTATCGTTCGTGATGAAGATATGCCGTTCCTTGATGATGGAACTCCTGTTGATATCGTGTTGAACCCACTGGGTGTACCTTCACGTATGAACCTTGGACAGATCTACGAAACTGTATTGGCATGGGCCGGTAAAGAATTGGGTGTGAAATTTGCAACTCCGATCTTTGATGGTGCTAAGCATGATGAAGTTGAAGCGTGGATCGCTAAAGCTGGTGTTCCTGCTTCAGGAAGAACCTATTTACATAATGGTTTAACAGGTGAGCGTTTCGACCAGCCGACTACAGTAGGTATTATCTACATGCTGAAATTAGGTCACATGGTTGATGATAAAATGCACGCCCGTTCAATCGGACCATATTCATTAATTACACAACAACCATTGGGTGGTAAAGCTCATTTCGGGGGTCAGCGTTTTGGTGAGATGGAGGTTTGGGCATTAGAAGCATTTGGTGCGGCTAATATTCTACAAGAGATCCTGACTGTGAAGTCTGATGATGTAATCGGTAGAGCCAAAACTTATGAAGCAATTGTAAAAGGCGAAAACCTGCCGACTCCAGGTGTACCGGAATCATTCAATGTACTGGTACATGAGCTGCGCGGATTAGGTTTAGATATTACGTTAGACTAATGTTGAATTTTTTAATGTCGGAATGGGATCTGTTAGAGGAACCCATTCTGACTTTTTAAATTTTCAAATTCAAACAACAGAGCTATGTCTTACAAAAAGGATAATAAATTAAAAAGCAATTTCACCTCGATTACCATTAGTTTGGCATCGCCGGAGGCTATTTTAGAGCGCTCTAGTGGTGAGGTGTTAAAACCTGAGACTATTAATTATCGTACTTACAAACCTGAACGTGATGGTTTGTTTTGCGAGCGTATTTTTGGTCCCGGTAAAAGATTATTACGAATGTCACTGTGGTAAATACAAACGTATCCGTTATAAAGGTATTGTTTGTGACCGTTGTGGTGTTGAGGTAACGGAGAAAAAAGTACGTAGAGAGCGTATGGGACACATTAACCTGGTAGTTCCTGTTGCGCATATCTGGTATTTCCGTTCATTGCCAAACAAAATTGGTTACTTATTAGGCCTTCCTACCAAAAGATTAGATTTGATCATTTACTACGAGCGTTATGTAGTTATTCAATCTGGTTTAATGGAAGAACAAGGTATCCAGTATATGGATTTCCTTACTGAGGAAGAGTACCTTGATATTCTTGATAAATTACCTAAAGAAAACCAATACTTAGACGATAAAGACCCTAATAAATTCATCGCCAAAATGGGTGCTGAAGCATTAGAAGATTTATTGAAACGTATTGACTTAGATACTTTATCTTATAACTTACGTCACCAGGCTGCAAACGAGACTTCTCAACAACGTAAAAACGAAGCAGCATTAAACGTTTACAGGTTGTTGAAGCTTTCCGTGGTGCAAGAACACGTATTGAAAATAATCCAGAATGGATGATTATCAAAATTGTTCCTGTTATTCCACCGGAATTACGTCCGTTAGTACCTCTTGAAGGTGGTCGTTTCGCTACTTCAGATTTAAATGATCTGTACCGTCGTGTGATTATCCGTAACAACCGTTTAAAACGTTTGATCGAGATTAAAGCACCAGAGGTTATTTTACGTAACGAGAAACGTATGTTACAGGAAGCTGTAGATTCGTTATTCGATAACTCACGTAAAGTAAATGCGGTTAAAACTGAAGGTAACCGTGCTTTGAAATCTCTTTCAGATATCCTGAAAGGTAAACAAGGTCGTTTCCGTCAGAATTTATTAGGTAAACGTGTGGATTATTCTGCTCGTTCGGTAATTGTTGTAGGTCCAAACCTTAAATTACACGAATGTGGTTTACCTAAAGATATGGCTGCTGAGCTATTCAAACCGTTTATATTCGCAAGATGATTGAACGCGGAATCGTGAAGACAGTTAAATCTGCAAAGAAAATTGTGGATAGAAAAGACCCGTTAGTTTGGGATATTCTTGAAAACGTTTTAAAAGGACACCCTGTATTACTGAATCGTGCGCCTACACTGCACAGATTGGGTATCCAGTCTTTCCAGCCTAAATTGGTGGAAGGAAAAGCAATCCAGTTGCACCCGTTAGTGTGTACTGCATTCAACGCCGATTTTGACGGTGACCAGATGGCTGTGCATTTACCTTTAGGTCATGCTGCTATTTTGGAAGCCCAGGTATTGATGTTAGCTGCTCACAACATTCTGAACCCTGCAAACGGTACTCCGATTACTGTACCTTCTCAGGATATGGTTTTGGGTCTTTATTACATTACTAAAGGCCGCAGAACTGACGAAAACCGTGTTGTTAACGGACAGGATTTCTCATTCTATTCTCCGGAAGAAGTTATCATTGCTTACAATGAGAAACGTATCGATCTTCACGCATTTATCAAAGTAAAGGTAAATGTTAAAGATTCTGACGGAAATATCGTTAATAAATTAACTGAAACTACTGTTGGTCGTGTACTGTTTAATCAAATGGTTCCGGCAGAAGTAGGATATATCAATGAATTGCTGACTAAAAAATCACTGAGAGATATTATCGGTGATGTAGTTAAGGTTACTGGTATGGCTCGTGCATCAAGATTCCTTGATGATATTAAAGAGTTAGGTTTCCAAATGGCATTCAGAGGTGGACTATCGTTTAACTTACAGGATGTTAACATCCCTGCAGAGAAACAAGTTCTTTTAGAACAAGCATCTGCTGAAGTTGAAGAGGTAAGGAATAACTATAACATGGGATTCATTACCAACAACGAGCGTTACAATCAGATTATCGATATCTGGACTCGTATCAACAACCGTTTAACATCATTCGTGATGACTCAGTTATCCAGCGATAACCAAGGATTTAACTCGGTATATATGATGCTTGACTCTGGAGCACGTGGATCTAAAGAGCAGATTCGTCAGCTTTGCGGAATGCGTGGTCTGATGGCAAAACCTCAGAAATCAGGTTCAGGTGGTGAAATTATTGAGAATCCGATTCTTTCGAACTTTAAAGAAGGACTATCAGTATTAGAATACTTTATCTCTACCCACGGTGCGCGTAAAGGTTTGGCGGATACAGCGTTAAAAACTGCAGATGCTGGTTACCTGACCCGTCGTTTACATGACGTTGCTCAGGATATGATCGTGAACGCTGCTGATTGTGGTACTTTAAGAGGTATGTACACTACTGCATTAAAAGATAACGAAGATATCGTTGAACCATTATATGACAGAATTTTAGGTCGTATTTCACTTCATGATGTATTTAATCCTCTGGATGGTGCATTATTAGTAGGTGCTGGTCAGGATATTGACGAGGATATCGCTAAAGCAATCGAAGAATCTCCTTTAGAAGGCGTGGAAATACGTTCAGTATTGACATGTGAAAATAAAAGAGGTGTTTGTGCGCTTTGTTACGGACGTAACCTTGCAACTGGTAAACGTGTTCAACGTGGAGAAGCTGTCGGTGTAATTGCTGCACAGTCTATCGGTGAGCCGGGTACACAGTTAACATTACGTACGTTCCACGTGGGTGGTACCGCATCAAACATTGCTGCTGAATCTCAGATCAATGCGAAGTTTGATGGTATCATAGAATTCGAAAACGTTCGTACTGTAGCAAATGATACAGGTGAGCAAGGTGTGAAACAAATTGTTTTAGGCCGTTCAGGTGAATTCAAGATCGTAGAAAAAGGTACTGGTAAAGTTATCATGACTAATAACATCCCTTACGGTTCATTCTTATATGTTGAAGAAGGAGCTGAAATTTCAAAAGGTGATAAGATTTGTTCATGGGATCCATATAACGCGGTTATTATCTCGGAGTTTGCCGGTAAAATCGAATTTGATGCAATTATTGAAGGTGTTACCTTCCGTGAAGAGACAGATGAGCAAAGCAAACTGGTCACCGTGAGAAAGTAATTATCGATACACGTGATAAAACTAAAAATCCATCAGTAAGAGTAGTAGATAAAAAAGGTGAATTAATCAGACAGTATAACATTCCTGTTGGAGCTCACGTTTCTATCGATGATGGAGAAGCAGTTAAAACTGGTCAGATCTTAGTTAAAATCCCTCGTGCTACAGGAAAAACAAGAGATATTACGGGTGGTTTACCACGTGTAACTGAATTGTTCGAAGCACGTAATCCTTCTAACCCGGCTGTAGTAACCGAGATTGATGGTGTTGTAACTTTAGGTGGTGTGAAACGTGGTAATCGTGAGATGACTATCGAATCAAAGGATGGTGAGATCAAGAAATATCTGGTACCATTATCTAAACACATCCTGGTTCAGGATAATGACTTCGTGAAAGCTGGTATGCCATTATCAGACGGATCGATTTCTCCTGCGGATATTTTAGCAATTAAAGGTCCTGCTGCTGTACAGAATACTTAGTAAATGGTATCCAGGAGGTTTACCGTTTACAAGGTGTAAAAATCAATGATAAACACTTTGAGGTTATTGTACACCAGATGATGCAGAAAGTTCATATTGAAGATCCAGGTGATACTACATTCTTAGAAAATAATTCTGTAGATCGTTGGGACTTTATGATTGAAAACGATGATATCTATGACAAGAAAGTTGTTATTGATGCTGGTGATTCAAATACTGTAAAACCAGGTCAGATTCTTTCTCTACGTAAATTAAGAGACGAAAATTCTCAGTTAAAACGTAAAGATTTGAAACAGATCGAAGTTCGTGATGCAAGATCAGCAACTGCTAGTTCTGTATTACAAGGTATTACACGTGCGTCATTAGGTACGAAATCATTCATCTCTGCAGCTTCCTTCCAGGAAACTACAAAAGTATTGAACGAAGCTGCGATTGCAGGTAAACGTGATAACATGCTTGGATTGAAAGAAAACGTAATCGTTGGTCACTTGATTCCTTCAGGTACAGGTACTGGTGTTCGTGGATACGAACGTATTATCGTTGGTTCTCAGGAAGAGTATGATAAATTATTAGCTTCGAAACAAGAAGAAGAAATTGAAGCATAATTTAAATAGTTAATTTTTTTTTAATCCCCCCTCGATCTTTTCAGGGGGGATTTTTTTTGCCTTAAAATAAATCAGTTAAGGCTACCAGCCTAATCATTTAAAAAAGTAGTTTTGTGTTATGGAAAACGAAAACAACGAGAATCAGATTAATATTGAACTTTCTGAAGAAGTAGCAGAAGGTATATTTTCAAACCTTGCAATCATTACCCATTCCAATACTGAGTTTGTACTGGATTTTATCAGAGTAATGCCAGGAGTACCAAAGGCGAAGGTGAAATCAAGGATTATCCTTACCCCGGAGCACGCTAAAAGATTAATGATAGCAATGCAGGATAATATAGAAAAGTTTGAAGCAATTAATGGCAGAATCAAAACTCAGGAAGAACCATCAGATTCCCAATGAATTTTGGAGGCCCAACTGCACAGGCTTAGACTTTTAATACAGCTATCTTTCCAAAGAAAACCATATAAATTTTGTCCGGAGCCGGATGCGATTTATATGGTTGATTCTAAATAGTTGATGCTAAAGGTCAGCTGTGATCAGGGAACCTTATGAATTGAATGTTCAAGGAAATTAATGACGTCACCAGATTGATCAGGGGTGAACCAATGAATTTGGTCATCTCTTCTGAACCATGTTAACTGTCGTTTTGCAAAGCGGCGGGTATTTTGCTTGATCTTTTCAACAGCAACATCATAGGTAATTGTACCATCCAGATAGTCAAAAAGCTCCGCATATCCTACGGTTTTCAGTGCATTGAGTTCTCTGTAATCCTCCAGTGATTTTACTTCTTCTAAAAGGCCTTCCTGCAGCATCAGGTCTACTCTATGGTTAATCCGCTGATAAAGCAGGGGTCTTTCCATATTCAAACCGATTTTTATAATATCAAAGGCTTTTTTTTTTTGCTGTTTGTTAAAAATGAAGAAACCTTTTTTCCAGTAGACAGGAAAAATTCCAGTCCGCGGATAAGACGTTGTGTATTTGCCTGGTCTACTTTAGCATAATATTCAGGATCTACAGCCTCAAGCTGTGCTTTGATTGGCTCCAGACCTTCTGTCTCAAATAAATTATTCAGCTGATTCCTGATTTCCATATCAGTATCAGGCAATTCATCAAGCCCTCTGGTTATAGCATCCAGATATAAACCAGAACCTCCAACCATAATAGCCAGATCGTGTCTGGTGAATATTTCATCTAAAACCTCAAGGGCTTGTTTCTCGAAGTCTCCGGTACTAAAGAAAGTATTGATAGAGTGGGAATCAATAAAATGATGCTTAGCTGCTGCAAGTTCATCTGTATGAGGTTTCGCTGTCCCGATTGACATCTCTTTGAAAAACTGTCTTGAATCAGCAGAGATGATTTCTGTTGTAAAATGTTGAGAGCCAGCGTAATAGCCAAAGCAGTTTTACCTATCGCCGTTGGCCCAGCAATTACAATTAATGTTTTATTTTTTGCCATTATATGGCTTAATAATCTTCTTTGCTATCGTATTCATCTTCATGATAATCCTCATCTTCAGAGAAATCGTCCGAATCTGATTCCTCATCGTCAGCATCTACGCTTTTTTCTGATGATGTAGTAATACCTCTGCCATCCATAGCTTCAATTTCTTCTGTATCTTCAGGGACAAAATCCATTTCATTAAGGAAATCGAAGTCATTTGAAATCGGATTATTCGTTACTACTTCTGTAGGGATATTATTTGCATCAAAAATCTTTGGCGCTTCACCAATGCTTTTAAAAAGAACAGGATATTCAATATTAGGATCTGCCTGCAAAATAATCTTGATCAGTTCCACATGAAATTCATAAGGACGGTCAAAATTGTATATATAATAGAATTTCTGATGTGGATCTTCAATAAAGGCACTAAGTTTTGCCTTTTCCATTAAAGCTACGCCACGGTCAGTTTTCTTCTGAGTTGGAAGATAGGCGATTTCATCCCCTTTGATCCAGTGATCAGAACTCACATAAAATGAAGAAGATTTTTCGGCATTGTAACCTGTTGTACGGTGTAATGCTTTATGTAAATCTTCAAAAGTTTGTGTTGATTTGATGTCGATCTCTCTGATTACTTCATCGTAATCGTCAAAACTAAGTCTGAATCTGTAAATTGCCATTTTGAGCTTTATTTCTAATAGTATAAAATTATAAAATAAAATATGTTTTTCATTTGAATATATTTTATTTTACGAGATATGACCACACTATGAGCTGTAATTCTGTGAATTACGTCTATAGTGGTAACATTATTTATTTAGGTTGTTCTGTAACGGGTGTCAGTCCAAACTCTTTTCCCTTACGCAGCATAAATGCTAACGCTTCATCGGGTGAGTTTGTTATTTCGCCTTCCAGAATTGCTTCACGGATTGCATTTTTTATCATGCCCACTCTTTACCGGCAGCAAGGCCAAATACTTCCATGATGTCATTTCCTGAAACAGGAGGTTGCCAGTTTCTTATTTTGTCACGTTCTTCAACATCTTTCAGCTTTTGTTTAACCAGCTCAAAGTTATTACGGTACTTTTTGACTTTATATTCGTTTTTTTGTGGTCACATCTGCATTGCAGAGTAACATCAGACTTTCAATATCTTCACCGGCATCAAACAATACACGTCTTACAGCAGAATCAGTAACAACTTCTTGTGCCAGAACGATAGGGCGTAAGTGCAGCTGAACAAGCTTTTGAACAAATTTCATTTTCTCGTTCATCGGAAGCTTCAGCTGTGCAAAGATCTGAGGAACCATTCTTGCCCCTTTATCCTCATGTCCATGAAAAGTCCAGCCATGATTTTCTTCAAAACGTTTAGTTGGCGGTTTAGCAATATCATGCAGAATCGCTGCCCAGCGCAGCCAAAGATCTTCTGTAACTTCACAGATATTATCCAGTACCTGCAGGGTATGATAAAAATTGTCTTTATGTCCTTTTCCATTGATGATCTCTACCCCAAATAAATTAGCCATTTGCGGGAATATGATATGGAGCAGGCCGGTATCGAAAAGATATTTGAAACCTATAGAAGGAACAGGAGAGAGGATAATTTTATTCAGTTCATCCGTAATTCTTTCTTTGGAAACAATGCTGATTCTTTCTTTCTGTTTTGCAATAGCAGCTAATGCCTGATCATCAATATTGAAATTCAATTGAGTCGCAAAGCGGATAGCCCGCATCATACGCAAAGGATCATCTGAAAAAGTGATCTCAGCATCCAGTGGAGTACGGATTAATTTATTGTTCAGGTCTTCTACACCGTTGAACGGGTCAACTAATTGACCAAAATTCTCTTTATTTAATGAAATTGCCAAAGCGTTGATGGTGAAATCTCTTCTGAGCTGATCATCTTTTATAGTCCCGTTTTCTACAATAGGTTTACGGGAATCAGCGCGATAGATTCTTTTCTTGCCCCAACAAATTCAACTTCAAGGTCGCGGTATTTTAACATAGCCGTACCGAAATTCTTAAAAACAGCAACTTTGCTCTTTAAATGTTTTCCGGCAAGCTCAGCAAATTCAATTCCATTTCCTAAAACGACTACATCAATATCTTTTGATGGTCTTTTCAGAAAAATATCCCGTACGTATCCACCAATCACATAGGCCTCGATATGACTTTCATCGGCAATGCCAGCCAGCACCTTAAAAACAGGATGTTCTAGATTTTTTTTTTCAAAATTATATATTGTTTTGAGCTTATAAGCTCAACGTTGATTTCAATGAGATTACAAAAATAGCAAAACTTACTTTCTAATGAAGGAAAATTGACCAGATGGACTTAATTTCATAATGGTCGATGATTTTTTAACCTCTTTAAGTTCCTGTTCCCAGTCTACGACATAGTCAACAGCACTTTTAATCTCTTCATCAATTTCGTCAAAAAAAGCCGGTGTTGGCTGTCCGGACAGGTTTGCTGATGTAGAGACAATTGGCTTTCTGAAACGTTGTAATAGTTGTTGAACAAAATCATGTCTGATCACCCTTATGCCCACACTTCCATCTTCATTGATCACATTTTTAGCCAGATTTTTTGCTCCTGAAAAGATTATGGTTAATGGATGTTCAGCATATTCAATCAGGTCGTAAGCTACCTCAGGCACTTCGTTGATATAACTTTGTATTTTCGAATCATTATCCACCAGGATAATAAAACTCTTATCAGATGAGCGGCCTTTGATTGCATTGATTTTTTCGACTGCTGCTTCATTCGTAGCATCACAACCTATACCCCAGACTGTGTCAGTAGGATAGAGGATTATGCCCCCATTTTTCAAGACCGTTAAGGCCTTGTCAATTTCCGTTTTTAGCATGGTGTAAATTTATTAAATAATCTTGTTATTTCAGCTTTTCTTAGCCCTGGGAGATCATGTTCCTGTAAGAATCCATCAGTTGACGGGCTAAAGTTGAGGTGTTGAATTTCTGCGCATAGGTTAATCCTTCTTCTTTCATCCGGGTAGCAAGATCCTGATCAGCTAAAACAGAGTTCACGGCTTTTGCCAGCTCGGTAAAATCAGTAGGGTTTACGTATAGACTATGAGGGCCGCCAGCTTCTTCCAGACAGGAACCTGTTGCAGAAACAACCGGGATTTTCCCATAAAGCGCTTCAATGACGGGGATACCAAATCCTTCGTAAAACGATGGATAAACAAATATTGTGGCCAGCTGATAGATAGAAGGGAGGTCTGTGAATGGAATGTCTTTCAGAAAAATCACCCTGTCTTCCAGACCCAGGTGCTGAATTTCATCAATTACCTTTTGTGTATAAGGTTGCTTTTTACCGACGACAACCAATTTAAATTCTGGATTGATTGCAGGTAATGCCTTTACCAGTGTCAGTAAATTCTTTCTGGGTTCAATAGTTCCTACATTCAGGATGTACTTTTCAGGGAGATTATACTTTTACGTATAGTATTTTTAAATTCCTGTGGAATCAGCTGCTTGAACGAATCATCACAGGTTTGATAAAGTACTTCTATTTTCGAAGGATCAATTTGATAATATTCAATAATATCATTTTTTGTCTGCTCGCTGATTGCGATAATATGATCTGCATGTTTGCATGCATATTTACTTTTGAAGTTGTAAATAGTACGGTCTATGAATTTGTAGTACTGCGGATAACGCAGGAAAATAAGATCGTGTATCGTGACAACAGTTTGAATAGAAGAAGGCATCCCAATCGGGATTTCATTACTCAAACCATGATAAATGGCAATATTGTCTTTCTTTAATTGCTTTTTGATCCCAAAACTTCTCCACAAAAGTGAAGAATTCCGGGGCAGCATAAGGTGGATATTTTCCTTTTTGAAAAAAGAAGAAATCTGCCCGTGGTTTTTGACTTTCGGGCTATAAACAAAGTATTGGTTTTGAGGGAAAAATTCTGATAACTGTAAAAAACAAGAGAGACCTGCTGTAATTACCTAAACCAGTTAGGTTATTGGCAGCCCTTTTTCCATCAAAACCAATATTCATTAAACTGCTACGTTATTTTCTCTTAATGCATCATTAAGTGAAGTCTTTTTATCTGTAGATTCTTTACGTTTTCCAATGATCAGTGCACATGGAACCTGGTAGTCACCTGCAGGGAATTTTTTAGTATAACTTCCCGGGATCACTACTGATCTTGCAGGTACGATACCTTTATATTCAACAGGAGTACTTCCTGTAACATCAATAATTTTAGTAGAAGCTGTTAATACAACGTTTGCACCTAAAACGGCTTCACGTTCTACACGTACACCTTCAACAACAATAGCTCTTGAACCGATGAAACAGTTGTCTTCAATGATAACCGGAGCAGCTTGAATTGGCTCTAAAACGCCACCAATACCAACACCACCACTTAAGTGTACATGTTTTCCGATTTGTGCACATGAACCAACAGTAGCCCAGGTATCAACCATTGTACCTTCATCAATATAAGCACCGATGTTCACGTAAGATGGCATTAAAATCACACCTTTAGATAAGTATGATCCATAACGTGCACTTGCACCAGGAACAACTCTTACACCAAGCTCTTTATAATTGGTCTTTAATTTCATTTTATCATGAAATACAAAAGGACCAACTTCAATTTCTTTCATTTCTCTGATAGGGAAATAAAGAATTACTGCTTTCTTAATCCACTCATTGATTCCCCATGAATTCAGGATGGGTTCAGCAACACGGATTTCTCCTTTATCAAGTTGCATTACAACAGTCTCGATCGCTTCACAATATTCAGTATATTCTAATAAAGTTCTGTCTTCCCAAGCAGCCTCTATTAACTTTTTCAACTCTTTAATCATTATCAATTTTATTTTTTCACAAAATAAATCAATTTTATGTATTGAGCGATCTTTTACTTATGTATTTTTGATTTTTTATGGCAGAGCAGGAAAAATTAAGGATAGAGAAAACTTGTGGGCAATAAGATTGTTTAAAACAAGAACTTTAGCAACTGAAGCGTGTAAAGCTGGCCGCGTTAAATTTAACGGTCAGAATGTGAAAGCTTCTGTAGTTGTAAAACCCGGTGATGTTTACCAGGTATCAAAAGGAATCGAGAAAAAGATCATTGAGGTGGTCGAACTTTTGTATACCAGGGTAGAATCCAAGATTGCGGTTACAAAATATAAAGACATTACACCGCTGGAGGAAACCCAGGGATATAAAACCATGTACCATTCTCCTGTGTTAATACGGGACAGGGGCGCGGGCAGGCCAACTAAAAGAGACCGGAGAGAGATCGATGATTTAACAGGCAGTCTGTTCGATGAAGATAAAAAAGATGAATAAACAAAAAGGCCCCGGAATCAATCCGGGGCCTTTTTCATGAGCTGTAACAGCTTATTTCTTGTCAGCTTTATAACCGTCGTTAAGACCAGTAATTACTTCACTTGTAACATCTAAAGAAGGATCAGCGCGAAAAAATTGCGCTGTTACCTTTCTGGTAAGTCAATACCATTTTGTAACCTTTACCCTTAGCATAGATTTTCAGGTAATCAGCAATTTTGTTGTACAATTTCTCTTGTTCAGTACCTTGCTCATTTTGCAATGCTGCACCAGCATTTTGCTGATAAGCTTGTAATTCTTGTTGTTTACGTGCTAATCTCTGCTCAGTAGTAGCTCTCTGGTCAGCAGGTAAAGTGTTTTGAGTTTGCTGATATTGAGCAACCTCACGTTGAAAAGCTTGTTGTTTAGCAGCAAGATCAGTTTGAGCAGCTTTAGATTTAGCGTCTAATTTAGTCTTAAGATCTTTGAAGTACTGGTACTTAGTTAATAAAGAATCTGAATTTACATAAACGATAGGCTCGTTAGCTTTAACTGGAGTTGCAGCAACGTCAGTTTTTACCGCAGTATCAGTCGCAGCTTTGTTGTCTTTATTCTGGCATGAAGCCATTACTGAAACTAATGCTACAGCGGTAAACAGTGTGTGTGCTTAGTTTGAAGGATGTTCTGTTCATTTATGCGCTTATTTTTTTTTTGTTTTTTTTAATTCTTTTTCAGCTTTACTACTCTTTTATGGTTTAAACTGAAGGAGTAAATTTTAGCAAATATAAAATTTCCAATTTAGTATCCTAAATAACTTGTTTTTTTTGGGTCATTAATGTACTTTTTTGATCAAATAGTTATCCACATTTGCCTTTAATTGGCCATAATTGGTTATTTTTGAATCTTATTTTTTATTAACATTTATGAGCGAAGAAAAAGATTCAAAGTCAAATTATTCGGCAGATAATATACAGGTATTAGAAGGTTTAGAAGCGGTGCGTAAGCGCCCTTCAATGTATATAGGTGATACGGGTGTTAAAGGATTGCACCATTTGGTTTATGAAGTTGTAGATAACTCTATTGATGAGGCTTTAGCCGGACATGCCAATACAATTACAGTAAATATCCTTAAAGATAATTCTATCAGAGTTGAGGATAACGGTCGTGGTATTCCGACAGGGATTATGCAAAAAGAACAAAAATCGGCACTTGAGGTTGTAATGACCGTATTGCATGCCGGTGGTAAGTTCGATAAAGACACTTATAAAGTTTCCGGAGGATTGCACGGTGTAGGGGTAAGTTGTGTAAACGCACTATCTATACATTTGAAAGCAGAAGTACACCGTGAAGGTAAAATCTGGGCACAGGAGTATCGTGAAGGTAAACCACAGTACGATGTGAAGATTGTTGGAGAAACTGAAAAAAGAGGTACTGTAATTACTTTCACTCCGGATGACAAGATCTTTACCCAGACTACAGAATATCGTTACGATACACTGGCTTCACGTTTAAGAGAGTTATCTTTCTTGAATAAAGGAATCAGCCTGACGCTTACTGACGAACGTGAACTAGATGATCAGGGAAATCCCCTGACTGAGCTTTTTCTTTCTGAAGGTGGTTTAAAAGAATTTGTTCAGTTTTTAGATGGAGGTCGTCCTTCATTGATCGCTGAGCCTATTTATGTAGAGGGGATTAAAAATGGTATCCCTGTAGAGCTTGCTTTGCAGTACAATGACAGCTATGCTGAAAATGTACACTCTTATGTAAATAATATCAATACACATGAAGGTGGTACGCACATTGCCGGTTTCAGAAGAGGTTTAACCCGTACTTTGAAAGCTTATGCTGATAAATCAGGTTTACTTAAAAACGTGAAATTCGAAATTACAGGTGATGACTTTCGTGAAGGTCTTACTGCAGTAATTTCAGTAAAAGTACAAGAGCCGCAATTTGAAGGGCAAACCAAAACCAAATTAGGTAATACTGAGGTTATGGGTGCTGTAGATATTGCTGTTGGTGAAGCATTAGGTATCTACCTGGAAGAATATCCAAAAGAAGCCAGAATGATTGTCAACAAGGTTATCCTTGCAGCAACTGCACGTGCAGCAGCACGTAAAGCGCGTGAGATGGTTCAGCGTAAAAGTGTAATGGGCGGATCTGGATTACCAGGTAAGTTAGCCGATTGTTCTGATAGCGATCCGGAAAAATGCGAATTATACCTTGTCGAGGGAGATTCGGCGGGTGGAACTGCAAAACAGGGACGTGACCGTAATTTCCAGGCTATTCTTCCATTAAAAGGTAAAATCCTGAACGTGGAAAAAGCAATGGAGCATAAAATCTACGAAAACGACGAGATCAAGAATATGTTTACTGCCCTTGGGGTAAGTATTGGTACTCCTGAAGATGACAAAGCATTGAACATTACCAAGCTTCGTTACCATAAGATCGTGATTATGACGGATGCGGATATTGACGGATCACACATTACTACACTGATCCTGACATTTTTCTTCAGATATATGAAAGCATTAATTGAAGCGGGTTACGTTTATATTGCAGCGCCACCACTTTACCTTGTTAAAAAAGGAAAAGAGCAGGAATATTGCTGGAATGATCAGCAACGTGATGCAGCAGTACAACGCTTAAAAGGACAAGGTAAAGAAGAAAGTGTTCACATTCAACGTTACAAAGGTTTGGGTGAGATGAACGCAGAACAACTTTGGGATACTACATTGAATCCAGCCAACCGTACTTTAATGCAGGCTACAATTGAAAACGCTGCTGAGTGTGACCATACTTTCTCTATGTTAATGGGAGATGAAGTAGCACCTAGAAGAGAGTTCATCGAAAGAAATGCTAAATACGCGAAGATTGACGCTTAAGTTTTCAATCTTTTAATCATAAAAAAAGGAGGTGCAAATTTTGCATCTCCTTTTTTTTATAGTATAAAATTTAACCAGACATAATTGATCAGCTTTAGCTGAAACCTATATCTATAATATATAATAGGTCTTTGAATTATGAACAGGTTCCATAGCCATTTTGTCTTCCTGGTAATGTGCATCATTCAGCATCTGCGATAAATCGCGTTCTATTGTTTTAGAAATTGTAGTTGTAGGCGTATCCGTAGGCTTGTTCTCAAAAGGATCCTGCAGATGAATGAATAGCCATTTTCTCAATTAATAAGAAAGCTGCTGCGATAGCGATTACCACAGGTACTTCAATATAGCCAAAGAACTCAATCAGTCCGAAAGGCAGCATGATAATAAACAGGTAGATCGTCATATTGATATACTTACTGTAAGTAACCGGAAACACTGTGTTTTTTATCCGCTCAGAACCACCCATGCGGTCACATAGATTAGATAAAGTCCTGTCGATTTCAATCTGCTGATATGTATTAATCCAACCCTCTTTAACAGCCATTTTAATATCCCGTGCATGCAGTTCCAAAATAGACATCGGTACATTTTTATATCTGCTGATAAAGTCAATCTCTTCAGGTTTCATAAATTTATCCAGTCCAAGTGTTGGATGATTATTTCTAAGCGATTGACTTAAACCATGGGCCCAGGCAATTTGTCTTTTTACAAAGCGCTCTTTAAATAATTGGATCTCTGCAGAATAATAAGGGTCATCAATAAAATATAGCACCTGTCTTGCTAATGATCTTGAATCATTGACAATTCCGCCCCAGAGAATCCTGGCTTCCCACCAGCGGTCATAAGCCTGGTTAGACCGGAATGCCAGTAAAAGAGAGATGACTGTACCCAGCAGCGCAGGGACCGCAATTGGGATAGAGATTCTGGTAAAATGAAAGTTTTCATAAAGCACTACAATACCAACGGCATATAGCGTAACCAAAATCAGATCTTTATAGATTTTACCAAATATATAGGTAAGAGGAACATTTTTCTTTAATAACATATCATATGTTTTAATAGGTAATGACTAGACAAGTTGAGCAACTTCATGCTCCAGAGAGATCGCTTTGTTTACTTTAACCGATGGTTCATCCTGCTCAATTGTTTTAATGACCGGGATGCCTGATTTATTGAGGAATACATCAGGGTTTATGCTGTATTTTGAGATCGGGCGGAAAGTATAAGTTGCCGGGCAGTAAATGAAATCAACCTCATTTGCCTCAGCGAAATTTCTGAAAGCAGCCATTGTACTGCCATAGAAATATTCTATTGTTATAGCTTCAATTTGTCCCTGGTGTGTTTTTTTTAAGTCGTAACAAGCTCTGTGAAAAGATTCGGGAATTTGTCCGTACTCAGCACTTCTGCGGGAGAGCATTAATAAATCAGAGATTGAATCCGTTAGCTTATAAGCATGAAAGAAAATGAGCTTAACCGGTTCATTTTTAAAATTCTTTAGAATATCTTCTGAAAGATAGACCGATGTTTCGTTGAAATCTGTAGGAATTAAAATGGTTTTCATATTGTATCTTGATTAGTTAATGATACAATAGTACAGCCCTGACATTACAGCCGTATAAGAGTGAGATTAGAAAGAGATTAGAATTGCAGACAGGCTGCGCGATTAAGACAAACCTGGTAAGAATTAAAGGGAGCGGGGTAATAAAATACTCATTTCAGTTCCGGATTCCTGAACAGTTTTAATAGCGATACTGCCTTTGTGGAGGCGGATAATATTTAAAGATAAAGGCAGGCCTACACCATAACCATTATAGCGTGTCGTATTTGATGCACGGAAAAATGGCTCAAATACATGCTGTAACTCATCTTCAGGTATTCCGATGCCCTGATCCTTCACACTGATCACGATATTTGTACGTGTAACTGATAAACCCAGCTCAACAATCTTGTTGTCAGAATATTTACAGGCATTATTCACAATATTGGTTACAGCAAGCTTAATCAGGTTTAAATTTCCATTCAGATTAATGCTTTCAGGGTTGTCCGGAAGTTTAGAAAGATCAATATGAATCTGATTGTCCGGGTTAACCAGATCAATAGAAGCTTTTACATCCCAGATCAGTTCATCTAAACGTATATTTTCCCAGCGCTGTTTTTCACCATCAAAACCAGACTGTGCTAAACTCAGCAAACTGGTCAGTATATTTTCCAGGCGCTCCGCTTCAGTCTGAATCGTTGCCAATGACTTTTGAAGTTCAGGGGAAAGATCTCCGGCTCTCTGAAAACTGCGAGTTCAGCTTCTCCACTGATAATCGTTAATGGAGTCCTTAATTCATGCGAAGCATTGCTGATAAAATTATTCTGTGTTTCAAATGCTGTTTCCAGTCGATCCAGCATATCATTGAAAGTCTGTGAAATTTCTGCAATCTCATCATTGCCCTTGATTAACGGGAGGCGCTGATGTAAATTCTCTGCACTAATCCCCTTTGCCTTTTTAATTAAGACCCTGATAGGTTTAAAAGTAAAGTTGGAAAATCTTCTCCCCACAAAATAAGATAGTAAAACCGATAGGAAGAACCCTATAAACAATATTTTCTGTAAACTCTTTAGTTCCCTGTAGCCATAAGGATCTTTTGCGGAAATGATCACTATATAGCCATTTACTCCCTGTTTAAAATATTTACCCGCATAAAACACATTTTCATTTCTATGACGCGCCATCAGGCCGGATTCAATATTCTTATAAAAGCTGGCAGGCAGGTGTACCCTTTTGTCAAAGCTATTTTACTTGCTTTGTCGGCTGAAAAAACCTGTTCTTCCTCTTGCGGGAGGCGTTCCAGATATTTTTGTCGTACCTCATTATATTCAGCCGTATTTTTTCCCGTTGCCACTTTGATCTGGCTGGCTATGTTTACCCTCGCCTCTAATCTTTTGTAGAAATCTTCAAAAGCAAACTCATTTGCAAAGTACCATACAAACCCACTTAATAAAGAGATAATGATCGCAGATAAAATAGCAAATAAGAAAGTGATGCGGGTATTTAAATTCATTACATTGATTTTTCTTTTAACATATAGCCCAGGCCAACTACCGTATGAAGAAGCTGGGTACTAAATCCTTTATCTATTTTTTTTCTCAGGTAATTGACATAAACATCAACCACATTAGTTCCCATATTAAAATCAATATCCCAGACATTTTCGAGAATATCAATTCTGGATAAAGTCTTGTTTTTATTCCTGGAGAAAAACTGAAGCAAACGATATTCGGTCGCTGTCAGAATGATGATTTCCCGATCTGCCCTGGTTACTGTTTTAGCAGAAATATTGATTTGTAAATCACCTACAGAGATAATTTCATCTGCTTGCTGAAAACCAGCGTACCTTCTTAACAGTGTACGGATTCTGGCACTCAATTCTGCGATTTTGAAAGGTTTGACCAGGTAGTCATCCGCTCCATTATCAAGGCCGGTAACTATATTTTCAGTACTGCTCAAAGCAGTCAGCATGATGATAGGGGTATGCGGATAATTTTTCTTGATTTGTTTACATAAGTCCAGTCCGTTGATTCCGGGAAGCATGATATCAAGGATAATCAAAGCAAAAGAATGGGCAGCAACCATTTCCAGTGCTATAAATCCATCAGGTGCGATGCTTAGCTCAAATCCCTCATTGCTTAAACCTCTTTTCAGAACTGACACCACATTTGGTTCGTCTTCAACAATAAGGAGTTTCATAAACAGGTATTTTATTTGGAAGCAAATTTAAGCAAATAAACAAAATTTAGCCCGGTTTAGCAGAAAACAGAATCTTTAGCTTCTTGTAATTGATTTTTGCCTGGTATTTATGGAAGATATCGCTTCCGATAATAGCTACAATCCGGGGGTGCCCCATCAATACATAAGCATCATTTACCGTTTCCAGGTCCAATGCTACGGCAGGGTATGATTTAATAATCAGTTTACCGATTTTTAATTTTGGAATAACAGCCTGTATCGTACTTGAGGTGGTAAAAAGCGTAGTGGCATTGGTCTCTTCCAGATCTGGGATGACAATATTGTCACTGTTCTGCTCAATAAAAGTTTTATTAAATACAGATCTCGAAGCCCCGGTGTCTACCACAGCCCAGTGTTTTGTCCCAAAAACAACGATTTCCACCAATAGGTGGAAACCGTCATCATTTAAGTTTATTAAAGTAATAGGTACTGTAATCGTACGCATTAAATAAGCTTCATTTCTTTAAGCACATTATTCATTGCTCTTACAGCATCAGCACTTTTATTAAAGGCTGTTTGTTCATCATCATTCAGTTTATAATCTATAATCTTTTCCCAGCCATTACGACCTACAATTACAGGTACACCTAAACAAATATCTGTCTGACCATATTCACCTTCAAGGGCTACACAGCAGGTAAATAGTTTCTTTTCATCACGAACGATACTCTCTACTAAAGCAGCGCCGGCAGCACCAGGTGCATACCATGCGGAAGTACCCAGTAAACCAGTTAATGTCGCTCCGCCCACCATAGTGTCAGCAGCAACTTTAGCCAGTACATCAGGAGCTAAAAGATTGGTTACCGGTAAACTCTGGTAAGTCGCATAACGTGTCAGTGGAATCATCGTTGTATCACCATGTCCGCCAATCACAAATCCTTGTAAATCATTTGAGTTGCAGTTTAATGCAACACTCAGATAATACTTGAACCTTGCGCTGTCCAGTGTACCGCCCATACCAATGATCCTGTTTTTAGGCAGACCCAAAGATTTAAGAGACAAATAAGTCATCATCGTATCCATTGGATTACTGATTACGATAATAATCGCATCCGGAGAGAACTTCAATATATTTTCAGCAACCCCTTTAACAATGCCTGCATTGATACCAATTAACTCTTCACGGGTCATTCCTGGTTTACGCGGAAGTCCCGAAGTAATTACAGCCACCGCAGAACCTGCAGTTTGACTATAATCATTAGTCACACCAGTGATTTTTGTGTTAAAACCCAATAATGCAGCAGTTTGCATCATGTCTATCGCTTTACCTTCGGCAAAACCTTCTTTGATATCTAATAAAACTAACTCTTCTGCTAATTCTTTTCTGGCAATATTATCTGCGCAAGTAGCACCAACTGCTCCAGCACCAACAACTGTTATCTTCATGGATTCAATTTTTAAATTGTAATAAAATCTTCATCAGATCTTCCTGCCCAAGTTATAAAATTTAAGGGAGTTTTAAAAAATCTTTAAAAATGCTTTTTAAAACTTTATCTAACCTTCTTGGTTTATGAGAGAAAGAATTTACATTTGCTTAACGTCTGTTTAAATTTGTAAATTGATTATGGTCTATAAATCTAAACACGAATTCATCCATATTTAATAAGGGAACGCTATGTTAGAGAATAAGCCTGTTGAAAAAGTTGATATAATGTCTTACGCAGGTAAATGGTATTCATTATGCTCTATACCCACCTTTATGGACAAAAACTGGCATGAAACTACAGAGACGTATGTGATACATCCGGATGGTTATTATGCAGTCTTTACCACCTATAAATTACCGGGAGATAAAGAAACAAAATACGTAAGATCGAAACTTATCGTTGTTCGCGGTACAAGTAATGCACAGCTTAAAGCACAGTTTGTCTGGCCATTAAAAGTAGATTACTGGATTATAGAGCTAGGAGAAGACTATTCCTATGTCGTTGTCGGACACCCTAAACACAAACATCTTTCCATCATGTCCCGAAAGCCTGAATTGTCACAAGAGCAACTTGATGAGATTATCTGGCGGTGTCAGGAAAAGGGTTATGATATCTCAAAGCTTGTCTCACAGGAACATAAGCCGGCAGCCCTAAAAGGACAGGCACATTCTTCCTGAAATTTGTGAATTTTTAGACATAAGAATTTTAAAGCAGTTTAAAAATCCGTAATTTTGTACCTCTCTTTGTTTGAGGAATCATATCCGCAGAACAGGGATTCATAATTACCCTTCTATGTATTTAATTTTTGATACCGAAACTACAGGTCTACCTGGCAATTACAATGCACCCGTATCCGATACTAACAATTGGCCAAGGTGTATCCAGATTGCCTGGCAGTTACATGATGCATTAGGAAACCTGGTTGAACATCAGGACTATCTGGTTAGGCCGGATGGATTTAATATTCCATATGATGCTGAACGTATCCACGGTATTTCTACAGAATTAGCCACAGAACAAGGGATTGATATCCGGGAGGTGCTGGAGAAATTCAACATTGCCCTTTCCAAAGCGAAATTTGTAGTAGTAGGACAGAATATTGGCTTCGACGTCAATATCATGGGGTCTGAGTTTTACCGCATGGGTGTAGAAAGCCCGATGGCTCAAATGCCTGTTCTGGATACCTGTACAGAAGTTACCGCTAATTTATTAAAGATTCCGGGAGGTAGAGGAGGCAGGTTTAAATTGCCGACACTGACCGAATTACATAGTTACTTATTTGGAGTACCATTTGCAGAAGCGCACAACGCAACGGCGGATGTTGAAGCGACCACGCGCTGTTTCCTTCAATTAGTTAAAATGGAGGTTTTTACTCCTGAACAGCTACAAGCCGATCAGGACTATATCCGTTCATTTATTGCCAGTCAGCCAGCTGTTATACCAAGTGCAGGTATTCAGCATATCAACCTTAAAGCCGCTTCTGATGAGATCAGGAAAAGACAGGCAAAAGCTGAAGGCCCTGGTGTTTCTAAACAGACTTTAAAAGATAATCAGCAAGAACTTAAGGATGCGACTTTTGTCCATCTGCATAACCATACGCAGTTTTCAGTATTGCAGTCTACCATCAATATCCCTGGTTTGATCGCTGCGGCAGCGGCCGATAAAATGCCTGCGGTAGCGATGACAGATCATGCCAATATGATGGGGGCTTTTCACTTTGTGAACCAGGTACTCAATCATAACAAGGGCGTTGAAGCAAGAAATGCAGCAGTTCTGGAAAAAGGAGAGGAGCCCTCAGAAGTTCCGATTACGCCAATTGTTGGCTGTGAATTTTTTGTCTGTGAAAATCACCTGGATAAATCCCGTAAAGACAACGGTTATCAGATGGTACTGCTGGCTAAGAATAAAACAGGTTACCACAACCTGGCAAAAATGTCTTCCGTTGCCTACACTAAAGGATTTTACTATGTTCCAAGGATTGACAAAAATGTCATTGAAAAATACAAAGAAGATATCATCGTCCTTTCCGGAAACCTGTATGGCGAGATAGCCAGTAAGATTCTGAATATGGGTGAAAACCAGGGAGGAAGCTTTGATCTGGTGGAAATCATTGTTCGGCCCTGATTTCTATATGGAGATTATGCGCCACAGCCAGGACGACGAGAATGTAGTGAATAAGACATTGATCTCCTTAGCTCAGAAACATGAGATTAAGCTGATTGCGACTAACAATACCTATTATATCAATAAAAAGGACGCCAACGCCCATGATATTTTATTATGCGTAAAAGATGCTGAAAAGCAGGCGACACCTATAGGCAGGGGACGTGGATACCGTTACGGTTTACCAAACCAGGAATATTATTTCAAATCTTCAGAAGAGATGAAAAAACTGTTTGCGGATCTTCCGGAAGCAATTTTAAATATTCAGGAAGTAGTAGACAAAATATCGATCTACAAACTTGCCAGAGAAGTTCTCTTACCTAAATTTGATATCCCTGAGCAATTTTTGGTTAAGGAAGATGAAGACGATGCAGGAAAAAGAGGAGAGAACAAGTATTTACGCCATCTTACCTATGTAGGTGCAGAAAAAAAAGATACGGAGAACTGACTCCGGAAATCATAGAACGTCTGGATTTTGAACTGCAAACGATAGAGAAGACCGGTTATCCGGGTTACTTCCTGATTGTGCAGGATTTTATCAGGGAAGCCAGAAATCTGGATGTTTCTGTAGGTCCCGGACGTGGTTCTGCTGCGGGTTCCGTTGTAGCTTATTGTTTGTGGATTACCAATATTGATCCGATCAAATATGACCTCCTTTTTGAGCGTTTCCTGAATCCTGACCGTGTATCCATGCCCGATATTGATATCGACTTTGATGATGAGGGCAGGGGCCGCGTAATGGACTATGTGATCAAGAAGTATGGTGCAAACCAGGTGGCCCAAATTATCACCTATGGTACAATGGCGGCTAAATCTTCTATTAAAGATACCGCCCGCGTATTAGACCTGCCGCTTTTTGAAGCAGATAAAATAGCCAAGCTGATTCCCAATCTCAAGCTTGCGAAGATCTTTAACCTGGATGAGAAATCGCTCAGAGGAGTATTACGCGCAGATGAATATGAAAAAGTTGTTGAATTAAAAGATATAGCCGATTCAAAAAGTTTAAGTGCCGAAACGATCCAGCAAGCCAGGATACTGGAAGGCTCGTTAAGAAATACAGGTATCCATGCCTGCGGGGTAATTATTACCCCTGATGACATTACGAATTACGTGCCAGTGGCGATGGCCAAAGATTCAGATCTGTACGTAACCCAGTTTGATAACTCGGTGGTAGAAAGTGCAGGACTACTTAAAATGGACTTTTTGGGGTTAAAAACACTGACCCTGATTAAAGATACCGTTAAGCTGGTACGTTTGAGAACCGGTATCCAGCTCGATCCTGATGAATTTCCTATTGATGATGTCAGAACCTATGAACTGTTCCAGCGTGGAGAAACGATAGGTATTTTCCAATATGAGTCTACCGGGATGCAGAAATACATGAAGGAATTAAAGCCTACCGTATTCGGAGATTTAATTGCCCCCATGAATGCCCTGTACCGTCCTGGACCACTGGAGTATATCCCAAGTTTTGTCCGCAGGAAAAACGGAGAAGAAGAGATAAAGTACGATTTAGATGCCTGCGAAGAATATTTGCAGGAAACCTACGGAATTACAGTATACCAGGAACAGGTGATGCTTTTATCGCAGAAACTGGCAGGTTTTACCAAAGGTGAGGCCGACGTTCTGCGTAAGGCGATGGGTAAGAAACAGAAAGACGTTCTGGATAAGATGAAACCTAAGTTTGTTGCCCAGGCAGCAGAAAAAGGGCATGCTCCGGCTACTTTAGAAAAAATATGGAAGGATTGGGAAGCTTTCGCTTCTTACGCCTTCAACAAGTCCCACTCTACATGTTACGCGTGGATTGCCTATCAGACCGCTTACCTGAAGGCACATTATCCGGCTGAATATATGGCTGCGGTACTGACCAATAATATGAGTGATATTAAGCAGGTAGCCTTTTTCATGGAAGAATGTAAACAGATGGGGGTGCAGGTATTGGGGCCGGATGTAAACGAATCCATTTTGAAGTTTTCTGTAAATCAACAGGGAGAAGTACGTTTTGGTCTTTCAGGGATCAAAGGAGTGGGGGAGAAAGCCGTAGAAAGTATTATAGAAGAACGCAACACCAACGGATTCTACAAAAGTATTTATGATTTTGCAAGACGGTCCAATACCCGAACGGTAAATAAGAAAGCTTATGAGAGTTTTGTGTATAGCGGGGCCTTTGATAGTTTTGGTTCTCACCGGGCACAGTTCTTCTTTATAGGAATGAATGATAAACTTAACGGCATTGAAAAGCTGATCAAATATTCAAATGACTTCCAGAACAGTGAATCTTCTGCGCAATCATCTTTGTTTGGTGGTACAGTAGCGGATATGATTAATGAGCCTACCTTACCGGTAGCCGCTGAGTGGACTTTAATAGACAGGTTAAAATACGAGAAAGATGCAATCGGGATTTTCCTGAGTGGCCATCCGCTCGATAATTATAAATTAGAGCTGAAAGAATTCTGTCAGCACAACGTTCGTCACCTTTCTGTGGTCAATAAAATACGGATGGGCGACACAAATGAAGACGTATTGGCAGAGTTTGAACAGATAAAAAACAGGGAATTAGTAGTCGGAGGACTGGTTGTGATCTCAGCTCAGCGAATGACTAAAACCGGGAAACCATTTGGTACAATTGTTTTTGAAGATTATAATGACAGTTGCGAACTGGCTTTATTTGGAGAAGACTTTGTGAAATTTAAACAATTTATGACCGATGGCTATTTTCTTCAAATCCGTGGCCGTGTAGGTGAACGGTTCCGAAAAGAGGGCGATTGGGAGTTTAAGATCACTTCAATGGCCCTATTGTCTGATTTGAGAGAAAAGCTGGCCAAAACGATCACGATACAAATTCCAATTCAGGGAATTAATGATCAGATCATCACCCAGATTCTGGCGATGATTGAAGAAAACAAAGAAAATACAGAGCAGCAAACTGTCAATTGAATTTTATTGTGTACGATAGAGAACAAAATGTTTCGCTAGATCTTCCTTCTAAATCATTGAAGATCAACCCTGATAACCAATTTTTAGATCAGCTGAAAGAGCTGAATGTGGTGAGTTATAAGTTGAACTAATGTCATTTTGGCATTAGAAAATATGGTGGCATTACAATTGATTATATCTTTGTGTAAATAAAAATAAGAATTATGGCTATAGAAATCACAGACGCAAACTTCGAGGAAGTTGTGTTGAAATCAGATAAACCCGTTTTAGTAGACTTTTGGGCAGAATGGTGTGGTCCATGTCGCATGGTAGGTCCGGTAGTAGATGAAATCTCAAAAGAATACGAAGGAAAAGCAGTAGTGGGTAAAGTAAATGTGGATAATAACCCACAGATTTCTACTCAGTTCGGTATCCGTAACATCCCTGCGTTGTTATTTTTCAAAAATGGTGAAGTAGTTGACAAACAAGTTGGTGCGGTTCCAAAAACAGTATTAGCTGGTAAATTGGATAAACAATTGTAATCAACCCGATATATATCAGGAAAAGCATCTGTATAACAGATGCTTTTTTTATGTGATCATAATTCTATTGCGAATTATCATTATTTTCCTCCTCAGGAAAGCGTTCTTCCTCATCATTGTCTTCTATAATTGTTTCTTCCCCTTTCAGCAGGTTATCGCTCCAATAGCAAAACATAGCAATTACAGTTAATATACCGATCTGGAGATAAGAAATTTCTACAGGATGTGCACTGTTCAAATTGAACAATCCGGCCTTTGCAGCTATGCAGAGTACTACAGCAAGTGTAAACAGCCATTTGAAATTTCCAGTACTGCTCGTTAATCGACTTAGGTGTTTGGACTTCAGTGTTAAAGCCTTTAATGCAGTGATCAAAAGCACCAGAAACAGGATACTAAGCAAAATATACTTTAGGAAACCAAGCATTGGAATAGGTTCCAGCTTAATAATACCGCTAAAGAAGTAAACAGAAGAAACCAAAACCAATCCGCTCAGAAATAATAACAAGTAGAAGGTCACGATACCTCTTAATGTCAGGCGATGTATATATGACGAGGAATTGGTTGCGTTGGGAGCTTTATTCATTTCTATCTATGAATGGCACAAGTTAGAGTTCTTTTACTAAATTTAGAATTTTAAACAGATTCTTACAAAATGAGAACTATAGCTGATCAGTCTGAATATCAATTTAACAGTAACCTGGAATTACTCGCTAAGCAGGTGGTTGAAGGATTTATCACAGGTTTGCATAAAAGCCCGTTTCATGGGTTTTCAGTAGAGTTTGCAGAACACAGAGCCTATAACAGCGGTGATAATGTCAGAAATATTGACTGGAAACTATTTGCAAGGACTGATAAATTATATACCAAAAGATATGAAGAAGAGACAAATCTGCGTTGCCAGTTTGTAATTGATACCTCTTCTTCCATGTATTTTCCAGAGGGAGATTATAACAAACTTACTTTCTCAGTTCAGGCAGTGGCAGCATTGATTGAACTGCTTAAAAAGCAAAGAGATGCTTTTGGGCTAAGCCTGTTCACAGACCAGTTAGTTCTGAATACACCAGCAAGATCAACAACTGTGCATCAGAAGTATTTGTTTACACATCTTGTACAGGTGCTGAGGGCTCCTCAGATGAACTTAACTACAGGATTGACTTTATCACTCCATCAAGTTGCAGAGTCTGTTCACAAGCGCTCTATGGTCGTTATTTTTACGGATCTTTTAACTGGTGCTTCTGGCGATCACGATCAGGAAGGGTTATTCTCTGCTTTGCAGCATTTAAAATTTAATAAACACGAGGTTATCATTTTCAATGTAAGTGATAAAGCTAAAGAAGTAGACTTCAATTTTGAGAACAGACCTTATCAGTTTGTAGATATGGAGACTGGCGAATTATTGAAAGCAAATGCAGCTACGGTTAAAGACGCGTATTTAAAATCTTATGGAGATTACCGTAAGATGCTCGCACTAAATGTGCCCAATATAAAATAGACTTGATTGATGCAGATATTGCTGCTGGTTTTTCGGGCGTATTATCTGCTTACCTGATCAAAAGACAAAAGATGAATTAAAATTATTTTTTAGCTTCTCTGTATCTGCTCAGTAATTCCCTTTTGAAAGTCTGTTCAGCTCTGTAATATTTACCCACAGTCTTTATTGGCAAGCTGCTTTTAAATTTATTATAATACTTGCGGTCAATATTCAGATCTTTCTGTTTAAAGTTAAGGTCATTAACGATCAGGCTTTCAACCTCTGTATCTGAAAGATTCTCGATTTCAGTACTTTTTCTAAAGCTGATCATATTCTTTCTGCGCTCCTGGCGTAATTCAGACTGCTCACTCTGCATCGAATTATAGATCGGCCAGAATATCTTCGCTTCTTCGGGCGTAAGTTCTAATTTTTCTTTTAGATATGTGCTTTTATAAGCTTCTATTTCCTTACTTCTTCCTTCATTCCTTTGTGCTGAAGTAAGAAAAAGGGAGGCATAAGAGAAAGGCGATGGCAAGTATGTTCTTCATAATATATTAATTATAATGCTGATGACAGGTCACTTTGAGAATAATTGTTCAGGATATAAGTTTCTAAGTCTGCTTTGGCAGTATTGTCATTTTGTACATCCACATTGTTGCCTGCTACATGATCAATAATATCTTGTTCATTCATATCATATAACATTTGTTCACTAACCATATCAGCAGTTTTGTTTTCTGTATTGAAATTTTGCTGATTCAGGTAAAGACCAAATGCCGTAACCAGAATGAAACAAGCTGCCGAAGCATATTTAATCAGATCATTATGCCATAAACGAATGAGTTTAGGCTGTTGTTTAACAGAGGAATCAGATTCTGTTACTTTAGCAGGGGAATCATGAACAAGAAGATCAGCTCCGGTTGTTTTTGCCAGAATGCTGGCCTGTAATTTTTGAAAATATAAATCAGGTGTATGAAAACCCTCAGACTTTGGTAGGTTTTGTAAGTCAGTCATCTCCCTGATTTTCAGCTAAAATACAGCGCTGTAAAATCTCAAAATACTGATCAGGCACGATAAATCCGGACACAGGAATAGCTTCCTTAAGCTCATTTACGTAAACTACGTGATGAATCAGCTCAGGTAAGGCATCAAAATACTGTTCCGGGACACTAAATGGATTTTCCTTTTTAAGGGAGGCGAGATAACGAGCCTCTGGTTTCCATTCATTGTCTTCTGCATCGTGTTTCATTGTTGATAATTTAGCTATTTCAGGGGTATAACCTTGTGGTTTCCTGAATTGTATGCTATATGGATACTTAAAATCGCAAAAGGTTTAAAAAGTAATGTCATCATTTAGCATAAAAACTTCTATTTTTTTTACTGCAATATGAAATGATGCTTTTAACGCACCTACTGACGTACCCAGAATTTCAGAAATCTCTTCATATTTGAGTTCGTCATAATACTTCATATTAAAAATCAGCCGCTGCTTTTCGGGAAGGATCAGCAATGCCTGCTGTAATTTCATCTGGATTTTATCCCCATTAAAATAAGAAGAGGCAATTAAACTTTCAGAAAGCTCATCAGAAACATCATCCAGAGGAATATTATTCCGCTGTTTTTTCTTGTTTAAAAAGGTGATGCAATCATTTGTTGCGATCCTGTAAATCCAGGTATAAAGTTTAGAGTCACTCCTGAATTTGGACAGGTTTTTCCATACTTTGATAAAAACCTCCTGTACAAGATCATCTGCATCGTCATGGTCAATTACAAGGCGGCGGATATGCCAGTAGATCTTTTCCTGGTATTTGGTAACAAGCAGGTTAAAGGCTTCATTACGCGTGCCCTCAACAGAGAACTTTGCTAAAATTTCATCATCTTCAACCTGCTTCATTGATTATTTTTTTCTTTTAATTACTTTCTGAGCTGCTTCAACAATGTTAATTGTATCCAAACCGTATTTAGTCATTAACTGATCCGGTGTTCCGCTCTCTCCAAAACTATCATTTACAGCCACAAATTCTTGTGGAGAAGGAAGTTCAGTAGTTAACAAACGGGCAACACTTTCACCTAACCCACCAAATTTATTGTGCTCTTCGCAAGTCACAACGCAACCAGTTTTCTTAAGCGACTTCAAGATTGCCTCTTCATCTAACGGTTTAATTGTGTGAATGTTTATAATTTCTGCATCAATACCTAAAGCAGCCAATTGTTCTCCAGCCTCAATAGCTTTCCAAACCATGTGTCCGGTTGCAATAATAGTTACATCAGTACCTTCATTAACCATCCATGCTTTACCAATCTCAAATTTTTGATCAGGGTCAGTAAATACAGGAATGCTTGGCCTGCCGAAACGCAGGTAAACAGGGCCTTCGTATTCTGCAATAGCTAAAGTTGCTGCTTTAGTTTGATTATAGTCACAAGGATTAATCACGACCATTCCAGGTAACATTTTCATCAAACCTATATCTTCAAGGATCTGGTGAGTAGCACCATCTTCACCTAAAGTTAAGCCAGCATGAGAAGCACAGATTTTAACGTTTTTATTTGAATAAGCTACAGATTGTCTGATCTGGTCATAAACTCTTCCTGTAGAGAAGTTTGCAAAAGTACCAGTGAAAGGAATTTTTCCTCCAATTGTCATACCAGCTGCAATACCAATCATATTTGCTTCAGCAATTCCGATCTGAATAAACCTTTCGGGAAATTCATCTGCAAAAGCATCCATTTTCAAGGAGCCTTTCAGATCCGCACAAAGTGCAACCACATTTGGGTTTTTCTGACCAGCTTCATGTAAACCAGCACCAAAACCAGAACGGGTATCTTTCTTTTCTGAATATGTATATTTTTTCATTTTGTATTATCTTTTTTTATCGCTCATCTATCAGGATCAGCGCTTTTAATGGTTATGAATTAATAATCCCCTAATGTTTCTTTGTTCTGACTTAAAGCAGAAGCCAGTTGCTCATCATTAGGCGCTGTACCATGCCATTTATGTGAACCACCCATGAAATCTACACCATGGCCCATTTGAGTACTCATTAAGTTTAAGATTGGTCTGCCCTTACCAGTAAGTGATTTGGCATATTCCAAAGCTTTAACAATATCTTCCATGTTATTTCCATTGGAAGTGATTACATGCCATCCGAAAGCTTCAAATTTTGTCTGTAAGTTCTCTAATGATAATATCTTTTCAGTAGGGCCATCAATCTGCTGTCCGTTATAATCAATAGTAGAGATCAGGTTGTCAACTTTATTGTGAGGAGCAAACATAATCGCTTCCCAGTTTTGACCTTCCTGTAATTCACCATCTCCATGTAAACTGAAAACCAATGAATGATCTTTATTTAATTTCTTGGTTAAAGCTGCACCGATAGCAACAGACATACCCTGACCTAAAGATCCCGAAGCAATCCTGATACCAGGTAATCCTTCATGCGTAGTAGGGTGACCCTGAACACGTGAATTTAACTTTCTGAAAGTAGCTAATTCGCTAACTTTGAAATAACCGGAACGGGCAAGCACGCTATAAAATACCGGAGAAATGTGACCATTAGAAAGGAAGAACAAATCTTCTCCTTTACCATCCATTTTAAAATCTGTGGAGTGGTTCATGGTTTCGAAATATAAAGCTGTCAAAAATTCTGCACAGCCAAGCGATCCACCCGGGTGTCCGGACTGGCAGCCATGTACCATTCTTACAATATCTCTTCTTACCTGAGAAACAATGTCCTCTAATTCATTGATTGTATGTTTCATCTAAATTGTTTATCTATTGATAGCAAATATAGTTTATTGCTATCATTATCATTTAATGTAATAATTCAAGGATTTGTGCAGTTGAATTTTTAGTGTCAACTTTTTTAATGATATGCGCAATGATGCCATTTTCGTCAATCACAAAAGTAGTGCGGTTGGTGCCCATATATTTTTTACCATACATGTTCTTTTCTCCCCAGACGCCGTAAGCTTCTACAATTTTTTTATCAGTATCAGCCAGTAGGGTAAAAGGAAGACTGTGTTTAGCCGCAAATTTCTGATGTGATTTTTCATCATCAACACTTACACCAAGCACAACAATATCTTTCGCTTTCAATCCCTGGTAATTATCCCTGAAATCACAGGCTTCAGCTGTGCAACCAGGTGTATCATCTTTAGGATAAAAGTATAAAACCACTTTATTACCTGCAAACTGACCCAGAGAGACTTTATTTCCATCCTGATCCGCTGCGGTAAATTCAGGGGCTTTCTGACCTTCTTTTAATTCACTCATAACTATTTTATAAAATTAATTGAATACGTTTTAATGTTTCCTTTCATGTCTTCCACAACAAGTTTGAACCGGTGTTTTCCAACTGTTGTACGTTCATCGAAAGAATGCCATAAGGTAGCAGTTTTCGTGTCAAATTCCATCAAAACCCAATTTCCATCAATATAGCCATTAAAGCTTTTAATTCCGGAAAGGTTGTCACGGATTTTGAAAATCATTTTTGCTATACCAGCCATTTTTTTTGCCATCGGCGATGTTAACCGGGACAACAGATGGAGGAATCGTATCAACAGCGATATAATAACTGCCAAAATTCCGTGGAGTAGCTTTCACATAACCGTTTTCGAAAACACCACCCTGTGATCCTCCACTAGTGCTTACAATCACTGCTTTATCTTTTAGCGAACCTAAGCGGGCATCCGCTTTAATCCATAAATCAAACCCGATATGTAATGGGGTAAGGGTATTGTGGATTTGATAAACCGGAGAATATGCACCCTTTGCAGGTTCTGGTTTAACTTTATATACCAGGTTGAAATCATTGTATAAAGTTCCTTTTGGCAAAACTACTTTGACACCAGCGGTAGAAAACTCATTCTCTTTATTATAAAAGAACGGGATGCCGTCCGGTTGATCTGGTGTAGAAATAACTGCTTGCCCATCAGATCTTACGGTAAATGGCAAGATACTTTTATTCCCTTTAGCATCTGTAACGATATACTTCAGCTCATGTCTGCTGATCCTTAAATTCAATTCTGCCATTGTTAACCAGGTTGCTATAGATCTGCAAAGGATTCCCCGGATCTACAAAACTTTTCTGGATACTCCTTTTTGTGGTCATAAAAGCCGGGTAATCAATATGCGAATTAATCGCCTTGCTGTTTTCAAAAGCAAACTTCTCTAAAGACGAAGTATAGACAGTGTTGCCATCCACTTCCAGTTCAATGGAATAGACTCCGTTAATTCCCGAAGCCCCATTGTGTCTGTCTGTTGCCGTAATTCCAAATCCAACTTCACCACTTACGTTTACGGGATCTGCTTTCGCCGGCGCATATTTCCCAGCTCCGCCAGTCACCTGGATTAAAGTTTTAGGGGTATATTCACTGAAAGGTTTTTTATTCAGCTTATACACGTATAAAGCATAAATAACCGGTGGAATATTATCAGGAATCTGAATTCCGAATAACTGCGGGTTGATTGTGTTTTCTGTTTTAGAATCCCTGATTTCAAAATGAAGATGCGGGCCCCCTGAACTTCCCCGGTTTCCGGAATAAGCAATTACATCACCCTTATGAACCGGGAATGCGTCAGCAACAGGGAATTCATCCAGTTCAAAAGTTTTTTTCTGATACTGTAAAGCTTTCACTGCCTCTGCAATTTTAGGTGCAAAGCGTGATATGTGGCCATAAACTGAAGTATATCCATTAGGATGTACTAAGTATATAGCCTGACCAAACCCGCTATTCTGAACCCTCATTCTGGAAACATAGCCATCAGCAATCGCATGAACAGGATAACCTTCACGCTGATTGGTACGGAAATCTATTCCCGAATGAAAGTGATTACCTCTAAGTTCACCAAAAGAACCAGCCAGTGCCGGAGGAACAATGTCAAGTGGCGGACGGAAATCTACCAGCGGATATTTATTATTACTAAAAATTTGTTGTGCCTGAGTACTGATTGCAAATACAAAAAGAAGAAACAGGAAAATGCTTTTTTTGATCATCAAAATTATTTTTATCGTCGAAATTCAGGAATTGCTCTTCGCCTATCCAGGCTTCGAGTTTATCACCCGGATGAACCTGGCCAACTCCTTCAGGAGTTCCGGTAAAAATCAGGTCTCCTTTTTTTAAAGTGATGTATTGTGAAACGAATGAAATAATTTTTTCAAAAGAGAACAGGATATTTTTTGTATTCCCATTCTGACGGGTTTCTCCATTTACTTTCAATTCAAACTGTATATCGTTTAAGTCTTTTAACTGAGTTTTAGGAATAAAATTGCTTACAGCAGCTGAGTTATCGAAAGCTTTGGCCAGTTCCCATGGTAATCCTTTTTCTTTAAGTGCAGATTGAAGATCACGTGCTGTAAAATCGATACCCAAACCAATTTCATCATAGTAATTAGCAGCAAATTTTTCTGCAATATGTTTTCCTTCTTTATTGATTTTAATTACAACTTCCAGCTCGTAGTGAACATCTGATGAAAAATCCGGAATGTAAAAAGGTTTATTGTCTTTAAGTACTGCCGCCGTTTCGGGCTTCATAAAGATTACCGGACTGGATGGGAGCGGGTTGTTTAATTCTTTAGCGTGTGCAGCGTAGTTACGGCCAATAGCAATTATCTTCATTGTGATAGGTATATAAAAAATTCTTTTATCGGAACATGCAGGTAGCATGATGCGTAAAAGTAAATTATATCCTTTAAAAAAAAGATTGATAAGGAAATTAAAATAAGCTCTTAAAGAATAGAAATGCGTTTTACCACTGTTTCTGAGCCAGCAACAAAACGAAGGAAGTAGATACCACTGTTCAGGCGGTTAGGAATGGTAAAGGTTTTAGTTTGTTCTCCGGCAGATAAACGTTCGTTAGATAACGTAACAACTTCATTGCCCAGCAAATCCATTATTTTAATAGACAGGTTAGATTCGCGCTCTAAACGTAAAGTAAGATTGATCTGATCGTCTACCGGATTAGGATAAACTTTAAGTACTGTAAGAATTTTATCAGGTCTGCCATTACCCGATCTGCCATGTGAAATCAGACTGTTATATGGTGTAAATGATGATCCAGGTAAATAACTTGGTTTGTAAGATGGAACCTCACCTCTGATTTGAGGGGTTCTGACGATTCTTTTGTATTTGGAATTAATGTTGATACTGTCAGAACGCTGAGCAAAAACTGTTGTTCCACAGCATATACTGATGCAAAAAATGCAAAGTATGTAAATCAGTGAGATCGTTTTAGTTTTTGTATTCATCTATTGCAACAAAAGTAGTGAATAATTCTACACAATAATTAAAGTTTTTTTCATCAGGACAATATTTAACACATTTTAACAGTTGTCAAATCCTGAATCCCACTTAGTGTCTTTTTTACGCATATTTTTCGCCAGACTATGGAGTTTTTTTATTGATTTCTTTATTTTTTTTATATAAATATCAAAATACTAAATATGAATCATAGTAGTATCGTTTTTACACATAATAGTACGGTATAATGACATCGTATTGCATCTCAGGGAATTGTTTTTATAATTTCGAAGCCGTTATCAATCAACTAACCTATTTTATGAAAAAAAGATTTTTACTATTTCTCCTGTGCATTCTTGCCGGGACACTTACACTGCATGCTCAGTGGTCTGCCGGACTAGAAGCAGGCTACAACAAGAACTATCTCTTTACCAACACTGGTTTCAGGGCCTTTACCGAATATAAGCCTTTAGGTGGATTTAATATTGGTATCCCTGTAAAATACACGTTTAATAACTGGTTTGGTATACAGGCTGATCCTCAGTTTATCCAGAAAAATTATAAGATGGAGAGATCCGGTTTTTTTGAGGGTGTTTATCAGAAAAACACTAACAGTTATATCCAATTACCTCTGATGGCTCATTTTACATTTGGTGGTGAGAAAATCAAAGGTTTTTTTAACCTCGGGGGGTATGCGGGTTACTGGACTTCATCCCATATCAAAGGGACTCAGCTAAATACTTTTTCTCAATCAAATGATCTTCCGGATGACTTTCAATCTAAAAGACTCCTTGATTTTGAACAAGGTTATAATTATGATGAGAAATATGAATTTGACAAACGCAAGGATCGCCGGATTGAATTGGGCTTAATGGCCGGAACCGGTGTAAGCTATCAGCTAAAACCCCGGTATGAACTTTTCGCAGAAGGGAGATACTACAGGGCATTGACTGATCAGCAGAAAAACTATATGCTCAATCAGATTCCCCGTTACAACGACACATTTACAATTCAGGTGGGTTGTATGTACCGTTTAGGCAAATAAGCCTCTTTTCTAATTTATTCATCATTATTAAAATATTATGAACCCGATTTTTATCATTTTTTATATAAAAATATATTCCAGTTTATCCTGGGAATCTTTGTCATCAGTACAGTAACCTCATGCCGGAAAGAGCTGCCGCAGGTCAATCAGCCTGAACGTTATATTTCCGGTAATTTTAGTGAGGCATTTGAAGCGTACTGGAATGGAATGAACAATAATTATGTCTTTTGGGATATAGATCCGACTAATTGGGATGACGTTTACAAAAAGTATCAGCCATTATTTGCTAAGATGAACATCAATGATTCTACGGATGTAAGAAAATCCTATACTTATTTTAAGGAAATGACCTCGAAGCTTGTGGATTCACATTATGCACTGGCGATAAACAGTAAATATGTAAAAGATTCGGCAACTTATATTAGCCCATCTGATTTAAGGCATCAGAAGCAACCGGACTATCATGGTAGCATCAATCCTAACTTCTTTTACAACAGTATTCCTGCAAAATATCTTGATCCTGGTTCTGTAAAAGGCTTTGTCAATTTTCCTGATGGAAGCCAGTTCTTTGCTATTTCAGGAAAGATTAAAAATAATATTCTATATCTGCACTTTAACAGTTTCAAACTCAATACAGTCATTAATGCTACAACCGCAAATAATGCTCAGAAAGTGTTGAAATACTATTTTGATCAGATAAAAAGCACACCAAATCTTAAAGGTCTGATCCTCGATGTGAGAAGTAACGGTGGCGGTGCATTAGCCGATCTGGATTTGCTGATAGGTGCTTTAACGGACAAGGCTTTTGAGATTGGTGCGACAAGAGCGAAAGGTGGTATGGGACGTCTGGATTATACGCCATGGATACCGGCATCTGTTCATCCGGCTAAAGAAGCGAAAGCGTTTACAGCTCCGATTGTTGTTCTGGCAGATTTAAATTCAGTGAGTATGGCCGAGATGACTACGATGGCATTGAAAGCATTACCGACAAATAACGCAACATTTGTTGGTGAACGTACCTGGGGAGGTAATGGTCCACTTTACTCAAATGACGATTTTTTCAATGGCGGACAGTTTAAAACTGATTTTTTGAGTCTGGTTTATACTTCGACTTTGATGCTGCGCTATAAGGATGGTAAAATCTATGAAGGAATAGGTTTTCCGCCTGATGTAGAAGTGAAATATAATAAAGCTGCGCTGGATGCAGGAAATGATCCTCAGCTGGAGAAAGCGATCAGTTTGATTCCGCAATAAGGTTAATTAAAGGTCTTTTTTTTAATACTCCTTAAAGCCGTCCTCTATGTATATAGAGGACGGCTTTTTGCATGTTATAATACTAGTTGAAGCAAGTTGGAGGCGAGTTTAAGGCAGTATACTAACTGTGTTTGAAGCGGGTCTGATACGGGTCTGATACGGGTCTGAAACGCCTCGACCCGTTTCAGACCCGTATCAGACCCGCTTCAAAGGCGTATTAAACTGAAGTGAAGTATAATTTTGATATTTTGTTTTAATTTTATTTTTATAATGTATTTAAATGTCTATATTGTTAATATGATATAGTTAATATAAAAATTAAGATTATGGCAGTATTCAAAAAAGGTTCAAATGATGGCTTTATTGGCAGGATTGGTAATACGGTGACCTATATGCGGTATGGAAAGCTTGAGAAGAGAACAATTGGTTTACGAACAGATAAACCTACTATCCCGGTATTGAGAAGCAGGCAGGTAACTGCCTGCCTTGACTACTGCTTTATTGAAACCTGTTAAAGCATTTATTGCTGTTGGATTTGAACTGGAAGGAAAACTGGAGCTTAAAAGTTATTATACCGTAGCAACCTCATATAATCGGTTAAATGCAATTACAGGTACCTATCCTAAGCAGAAGATCGACTTTGCAAAAGTTCTGTTTAGCCACGGTAAAATGGCGGTCACACCAAACGTTTCTGTAAACCCGACAGAGAAAGGTTTGGTCTTTAACTGGGATGCAAGTTTTACGGCAAAAGAGATAAGTGGAAATGATCAGGTCATGCTGATGGCCTATTCTCCAGGAAAGCCTGGCACCGTATTTCAATTGAATGCTGGCAGAAGAAGCGAAGGAACAGCTAGCTTATCCATCCGAAAAAGGAGAAAACCACTATTGCTGGAAACTTATATCTCATTTATCTCTGAAAATAGAAAAAGAGTTTCTAATAGTATTTATACGGGTCAGATTATCTGGTAAAGAGATTGATTGCTTCTATAAGCCGCTCATCAATCAGTTCACATAGAAAAACAAACAATTATGGCAATCTTAAAGCAAGGCTCAATAGGAATATTCACCGGACAAATAGGTGCATTGGTAATTTCTAAATGGAAAGATGTATATGTTGGGAAAAGTAAACCAAGATCATCTTCGAAAAAACCTACAGTTTTATTGAAAACCCAGCAGGCTAAGTTCAAAATAGCTGGTGAATTTTTGCGTATGGTTAAGTCTGTGGTTCTTTTTAGTTTTCAAAAGGTACCTAAAAATATGACCGCGATGAACTATGCAATGTGTTATAATCTAAATAATTCAATTAGCGGCATATATCCGGATTTTACTTTGGACTATGCAAATGTGAAATTAAGTCAACCTACCGATTATACTACTGAAATTGATAATGGGTTTAATGTATTAGGAACGGCATCCGGCAAAAAGATCAGAATATCATGGGAAGATGATGATATGCCGGAGTATGATGAAACAAAACCTACAGACCGGGCTTATTGTTTTATATATCATTCGGGAAAGAATATATCTATTGATCCGATACCTCCGCAAAGAAGTGAGTTAGGCATAGAGGTTAATTTGCCGCCTGTATTTGTTGGCGAGGTGCACGTATGGATTTTCTTTGCGTCTGAGGATTATAAATTTGTGTCAGAGACACAGTATCTGGGAGAGTTTAATGTGGATGCTTGATTGGTTATTTGATATAGTGAGGGTTCAACTCCCGGAAGAATTCGGGGAGTTGAACTTTAATAGGGATAAATTGCAAAAAGGTGCAGTTAGCCAAATGCCTTGGGATGATCACGCCTGCAATCATTAATCTGGAAAGACGAGAAGCCGAGGGGGGAACTTCGCTTATATCATTATTTTTACTGTGACGCTCCGATAGATTATGTACAGGTAATTCTTTTTTTCATTAAATGATAATTTTGACTAGAGTTTTGTTAACTTTAATTGTTTGATATTCAATTCATTTCAAATCTAAAAAGTTATGGCTTTCAAAGCAAAATTACACTTTTCGGACAGTGACTGTTGTATGCTTTCATTTGTTCATCTCTTTGGTCAAAACTCTGAACCAAAACAAAAAATCCCTTACAGAGAAGAAGCCTGTGTTATTAAAATCGGTATTTTTAATTGTACATCGTCAGCAGTATAAACGCTTAGTCTTAAAAATTCTAAATTCTTATGGAGTATAAATTAAAAATAGAAATTAATATAGAAGGGACTCCTATACCCATTTTTAGTAGTTTTGATTTACACCAGCGCTTCAATGATCATCATACATTTGAATTGTGTGTGAATCTTGATCAGGTAGAGCTTCCCGGATCTCTTTCACTGAATAATTCCAGAGGATTTATTGGTAAAAGCATAACCGTAGAGTTTGGGAAAACTAATGGTTATGAAACCCAGTTTTTGGGGTTGATTACTAAAGTGGAAATCGCTCAGGGACATGGTTTAATGGGGGATGTTATTCTGAGTGGGTTCAGTCCAACTATTGTTATTGTTATTGACAGAGGACCAGATTTGGGTTCATATCTAAATAAAAACCTAGAGTCTATTGTAAGTCAGGTTACGAATGGAATTATCGTAAATAGTTTGCATTTGCAAATAAATCCTACGATGACAGCTCCTATTGATTATATTATTCAATATCAGGAAAGTGATTTCAATTTCATTAACCGGCTTTCTGCGCAATACCATGAGTGGTTTTATTATGATGGGAGAGAACTTATATTCGGAAAACCAGACAAGCTTAAAGAGGTGCAGCTGGTATATGGCCGTGACTTGAACAATATCCGTTATGGTATACAGATTGCTCCGCTTAAGTACAATAAATTTTCATACTATGCAAAAGAAGATCAGTTATTAAACGCTGATGGAGAGGGGCGGGTTTCGGGAACTGGTGATTTGTCTCAGGCTATCGCAGCTTCAAATCAGGTCTATTCTGATACCTATGGACAAGCATTAACTACACGTGCTGACAGTAGTATGGCCATTAATAAAGCAGTCCAAAATGAACAAGACAGCTTGATTGCTGATCTCTTGCATATCCATTGTAAGGGAGATAACCCTAAAGTTGCAATAGGTGTAATTGTCAATATTAGTAGAAGTGTTCGTAAAATTAACGATTTCATTATTGAAGATTTTGGTAAGTTTTTAGTCACTTCTATATCTCACCATATTGATGGGGTTGGAAGATATCACAATACTTTTGATGCTGTGTCTTCAGATACCGAGCGAATCAAAGTCGATTCTGTGAAATATCCGCAACCAGATATGCAAATTGCCAATGTAGTTGAAAACAATGATCCTGATGGACAAGGCCGTGTTAAAGTAAAGTTTAAGTGGTTGTGTAGCTGTAATGATGTATCAGAATGGCTTAGAGTATTGACACCTGATGCTGGTAACAGCGATAAGGTGAATCTAAACAGAGGATTTGTATTTATTCCCGAAGTTGGTGATCAGGTGATGGTCGCCTTTGAAGAAGGCAATGTAGGTCGTCGTCCTCTAGTAATTGGCAGTTTATTTCATGGTAAAAATGGCGGCGGCGGCGGTACCTCGAATAATACTAAAAGTATTACTACCAGAAGCGGACATACCGTCGAATTAAATGATGGGGGCAGTGGTACTCATATTATCATTCGTGATCCCTCTGGAAATGAAATCTTTCTTGATACGCAAGGTAAAAATATTACGATTACATCACCTGAGACAATTACGCTGAATGCTAAAAATATCGTTATGAATGCTGATGAAAATATTACAAAAACTGCTGGGAAAAATGTTGCCACCTCAGCTGGTGCAACGGTTAGCACCACTGCAGGCGTAGATATTCGTCAAACAGCAACTAAGGACTTTACAATGATGGCTACTAACATTATAGGTACGGCAGATGAAAATGTAACTCATAATGCGAGTAACAGTATTACCAAAAGAGGGCAGACTATCAGCGCTTCGGCGACAGAAGAAGATTTTAAATTGTACAGCTCCAAAAAGTAGTGAATACGAGTGGTGAAAAAGGTAAGTTATTTTAATTAGCAAAATCATGGGGGATATCATTTTTACAGCTAAAAAAATAACTGAACAATCGCGTATAGCCACGTGGATTGCAGATGGAGGTGATATGAATTTGAGCGCTCTGGGTGTTGTAAGCCAAAAAGGAGATGCAGGTGTAGATCTTTTGATTGGACAGGTACCAGACAAACCAGCAATAGAAACTAAATCGAAATGTATTGCTCAATTCAGGCCAAATAGTAGCTGGAAGGGGAAGTTTGGTTTTGACTGGTATAGAATTGGTGATACTAATTTGGACGGGGATGTCTTATTTGACGATCTTATTGGACAGTATTATCTTAAAGATCCCAATGCTGCAGATTCCAGGCGCAATAACAATCCTAATTCATGGACTAAATTTTTTCAAAATGATCCTCAACCTTTGGCCTTCACTAGATATGAAAGATTAGTAGCATTAAAGGCACTTTATGGATGGTTTAATATTCGCTTGAAAAAGATAAGGATGGTAAACCGGTAAACAAAGCATATTTTATTCCTCGTCTGGCCCTTTTTCCCAGAACTACGGATCCTGTTACTAAGAAAGTAGTTGAAAGTGGAGAAGCGGAACTGAAATTACTGATTGAGTTTGAGAAAATTAATGGAAAAGTCACTAAACCGTTGCGTTTGCAGTTTGAAATGGATGGTGTAGTGATGGATGAAAAGCATCCTTTAGTTAGTGTTGAACCTGCTATTGTTCTTCAGGATAAAATAGGCAATAAAGTGAATATTAAGATAACCTGTAAAGATACCTTTGATACGGACAAAGAGCTGGAAATATGGGCGGTTACAAAGGATAAAGACGGAACAGAAGAGAGTGAACTGGCGGGAAAATTAATTGTAATAGCACCTAAAAAGCGAATGACATTAGATGTTGTAGTGGTAAGAGTGAAAACTAGTGCGGGAAAAGGAAGCGCTAAAAGTTTAAATATATTCCAAAGAAATTTGAGGCAAGCATTGATAGATGTGAATGTTGTAACTATGGATACTAATAGTATTCCAATCTCTTTGGATCTGACCAACCCGGCGAATAATTATAATAGTATTAATTTTAATACTGAATATGAGGTGAGTGTTGGCGATATCAAAAAAACATCGGGGCAAAGTATTGAATTGGAAGATTTGCTTAGCCATCAGCTTGAGAAAATATACCCCGGTAAATTTACCAATCATTTTAAACTATTTTTCCTGAATAATTCATGCGGGACTGAAGATGTAAAAGATGGTAGTGGAGCTATAATAAGTCAAAAGAACAAAGCTGGGTATTCCAAGCTTGATACAACTTATGGCATAATGTTTAGCACGCATAATGATTCAACTATTGGTCATGAATGTATGCATGGACTAGGTTTACATCATACGTTTTTTGATGAAAGGTTTACATATAAAGCCCTTAAAACAGATAATATTATGGATTATTCTCAATTGACTTTAGATACTGTTACTGGATCTCCAAACAGTCCTATAGAGCGGGTTAGTTCATTCTATTGGCAATGGGGGATAATTAAAAAAAAAAAAAATCAATCAAGCATGAACAAGAAATTAGGGATCATAGTTGTAGTATTATTAATTACCAGCTGTACAACAAATTATCTGGCAATGGGACAAAAAACAATGAATGGAATGTTTGAAAAGTTCGATATACAAGATTATAAAAATAAGAGCAGAGACAGTAAGGAAGATCAGGATCTCAATGATTTTACATTGAAAGATGGAACAAGAATTATAAGATCAGGGGCCTCGTATGGTTTTGACGAAGAGCAAATTTCCGCTAAGCCTGATTTCTACAAAATAGTAAAAGAATTTTATCCTTCCGGATCAATTAAACAAAAAGGATACATGTTTGGGAATCTCTCTCTTGGAGCAAACAGCATCAAAATAGGAAAATGGTATTATTTTAATGAACAGGATAAACTAGACAAAGAAGTAGACGAGGATAAAAAATTTGAGCTTTCGGATATCATGAATTATTGGTTTTTTTGGATAAGGAAGGGCTAATTAACATTCATAATGGTAAAAATCGTGAGAATCTTTATGTAGAATTTATAGAAAAAACGGGTGGGGAGAAAATCTGGAAGGTCAAAATTATTATTGAGCACCTTTCTAGTTCTGAAGAAAGGGCAATTCAATATCTGCTTGATGGAAATACCGGTAAAATTCTTAAAAAGGACAAGTTTATCATTAATAGTGTAGAGTAGTTTACAGATTTGATTATAATGAAAACCTGGAATAGCATAGAGAATTTCTCATTCTTAGTATATTTTGGATTTATGATTGTAAGGTCAATCACATGAATGATAAACCAGAAATATTGAGCCCTAAGTTTGAAAAATTTGATATAGTGAGTTTTATAAGCAGGAATTTGGCTAAAAAGGGTGATGAAACTCCTAATGAGTTTAAACTTTTGGATGGGACCAGAATTTTTAGAAGTGGTAATGAACGTTATGGATTTAGTGAAGAGCAGATTTTAGCCAAGCCTCATTTTTATAAGATAATTAAAGAATTTTATCCTTCGGGTTATATCAAAGAAAAAGGGCGCATGTTTGGTGATATTTCCCCATGTGCAAATTGTGTGAAAATTGGAATCTGGTATTATTTTGACCCCCAGGGCAAACAGGATAAAGTAGTCGATGAAGATAAGAAAATTGGATCTTTTGGCTATAAAGAGCTATTGCACTTTCTGCAAAAAGAAGGATTTGTTGATGTAAATAGTGGTAAAAACCGTGAAAATCTATATGTCCAATTTGTTGAAAGTGCGGATGCAAAAAAAGGTGGGAAGTACAAATAGTTACGGAGCATGTTTCCAACGCTTATGATAAAGGGTGGGGATATAGTATTGATGGAAATACAGGAAAAGTTCTTAAAAAGGACAAATTTATAACTAGGTACACAGAGTTAGGTTATCATCATCTTAATCAATATGGACGCACCGGTACAAAAGAAACTATTGCAATTTATCCCTCTCCAATCTGTAAAACATATGGAGTGGTATTTAAATTTGGTGTTCAGTATCAGGTACATTATGAGATAGAAGTTTCCTGGATAAGAGAATTAAATGAGGCTTCTTTTTTATTTGAATTGGATAAAAAACAAGTTTATATAAACAACAAAGCTCCTGATAAAATAGTAGACAAATTAGCGGAGGAAATGGGAAAGATCCTTTATCCTCTTCAGATTGTAACAAATAAGTATGGCTTTCTCACAGGGATCGCAAATATAGGAGTAGTCAGAGAAAGATGGCTGGTGCAAAAGAAAAGCATTGTACAGCGTTATGAAGGTAAAATAAGTGATGATGCCATAGCAGCTATGGACTCTTCGCTTTCTGACCTGGGGGGCTTAATCGAAACTATAAAAAAAGATTGGTTTATAGCCCTTTTGTTTTCTGGTATCTATGGGTTGAAGCAGGGAGATTCTAAAGAACCCATTGGGTTTAAACTGCCATTTTTATACCTTATTCGCCATTGGTTAACTATGATGGTGTCCGTGAAATCACAGAGACTCATAATTCCAGCAAATGTTTTTGTATAACTTATAATGGCCAGGCAGCACAATTATGGGGCACTAAAAAATCTGAAGGAATATTCAATGCTGAATTCAGCTTGTATCATGAAGACTTCACAGTGAGATCGATTGTAGGAGAAGGTACATTCTGTTTGCCCGGCGGGGAAAATAAAACTACCAGTTTTGAGATTTATCATTTACCTGAAAAAGATAAGATGTTAAATACCAGCTTTGAAAAAGAAGAGGCAGGGGCTGAGAGAACAGAAGTTAAGAAGAGTTTTTGGAACATATTCAAATAAACACGATGAGTGAGAAACATTTAGTCTGTAATGGTGCTGTTTGCCAGTGTAAATTCGGCACTGCACCTGATAAATTGAAGGTAAAGCAGAAAGATTATTACATCAACGAGGATGAGGCTTCTAAGAAAGCAATAGCCAACACTAAGGAATTGGACAGCCTTTTGAAGCAAATACTTTTGGAAGTTGTAAAAAAATGAATAATAATCCTTGTAAACCAGCAATCACAAAATGGCAGGCCTTTTATGAAAAAGTAACTCTTCATAACGGAGGTAAACCATTACTGGAAGATAGTAAAGCAACCTGTTCTATAGGGGGAAGTCCATGTATTGATATAACGTTTCATGGGCAAACAGCCCAGCCAACATCTCAGCAAGCAGGCAAAGTGAATGAAGATGTGCAGGCACAATTAAATATCCTGGTTAATATAAAGGAAGCAGGAAGCCGGGTTATCCTGATACCGGTTAATTAATAAAGATAATAGTGATGTCCGAAAAAAAAAAGCAGAGAAAAAGGCAAATGCAGACTTGCATGTTCTTGTTAAACCAAAAGCCGGGGAGGATTATGATCCATCCTTCGGGCTCTTAAAGCTGCAGAAGGGAGGAGTTTATTTTTCTGTATCTATTAAAGAGTACAGTGATGAATTGAAGAAAATTGATGCAGATGAACTGGATGCCAAAAAATTCATTGATAGTAAATTGGTTAGTAATGAAGATTATCAGAAACTAACAGCTCCGCAAAAAAGCACCTATGATGCCAACATATTGGCCTACAATAAAAATGTCGAAAACAGAGAGAAGCGGAGAATTAGTTTAAAGGAATCTTATAAAACGGTTTGCTGGGCCTGGCAGTTAGCAGGGAATGGCGTAGAAAGCAGTTTGCTGGTTTTAAATGAAGCTCTTGGTATCGGTATTGAGAGTGACATTGGCAGGTCTGGTCATCGGCAAATTTATTATCCTACTCTATTAGAAGGTGGGGGACTAACATGGTTGGAACCATTTTTTAAGGAAAAACAACCAAAAGGAAAAATACCTCATGGCTGTTATGTCTCTGCCATTGGTTCACCTGATATTATTGATACCATCTGGACTGATATGGACAATAATCCAATTGAAGATACAGAAGTGCAATTTGGGTCCTGCTTAATATTACATGTTTATATACAAGGGCCTTGTATGGACAGGAGCTGTCTATAAAATTAGTAGACAGGGATATCTTTGATCCCAATGACGATTTGAAACTTACTAATAATAAAGATATCCTGGATAAATTTGTCTTTATTAAAGAAGTGAATGTTATTAAGGCGCTAGCATTTGAAGTTGGCAAACCAGGTGTATCTGGTACTTTACTGGATCCGGGGCAGGATGTAAACAGTAAAGTTTTTAAATCTACATCCTTTGTGCAAAAATGCAAATTCACTGTATTTATTGATCCGGCCTGGAAATCAGAAGCGGGAAGCAGTTTGAAGATATTTCCTGTGATCAGGTCTGGGGCAACGGCCAAATATTTTGAGAATTTCCCCCGTAAGTTTCTTACGATTACTGAGAACGGTAAAAAACATGAAGATTCATCTACTAAATCAAATAATCCTATTCTGGTTGATGAAGTAGAAACCAATGTTGCTGCTTTTCATCCTTGCGGATATACTGTTGTAACAGCAAAAAATAATGAAAGAGATTTTGAAATGTATAATCAAAAATCAAAGGTTTTTGAAGATAGATTTGAGGTGGTTGCAGGAACTATCTTTACGCAGGAAGTTTCCATAGCTTTAGACGAGAAGTCTTCAACAGATGACTGCAGATTTAAAAAAGATCCTAATCGTTACCATAAAGATCATGTTTTTAAAATTGTTAGTTATCCGGAGAAAACAATCGGAAAAGCTGGGGGACACAAAGCTCCATCAGATTTTTCAATAACAAGTAATACTAAGATTAGTGTTGGCGGAATTTCTAAAAAGGAGAAGCATGTTATCTATATGGATGATATCGAGCTAGAGTTTAAGGAGGATCCTAAAGATAGAAAACTTACACTTTTATCCAGGTTCGTTTATAATTCAGAACCACTTCCCGGTGATTTGCCATATATTCTCAGGTATTTCTGGACGGGAAAAGGAGGGAGCACCTGTGAATATGTAATTAATATTAATAGTTGCAGACATGAATGTCAAACAATTAGGGTAATAACATATCCTGATATTAAATGGAGCTTGCGTCTCGATTATAAAAATTTGAAAGCTGAGAATATTAAGGAATCCAAAGAAATAGTATCCAACCAGACCTATAAAGATACGAAGGCTGCAAAGTTTAAAAGAGAACCCACATCATGGGTCACTCCAGATAAACAGGGCAGAAGCTTTGGACTGAGTCTGAAAGCTAAGTTTAATAATAAGCCTGCCGGATATCAGTTAAAAGGAGATAAAACTTTCTCTGTAGCAAAAAATGATGGTGAAGAATGGGATGTTACTGACGAGGTTACCAAGAAAATAGAAGATGCGGTAAAACCCATTAATGATATATTAGAATTTCTTGATAAGACCTTTAGTGGTAAAAGAAATAATGCTGGTGGGGGAGACACACCTACAGAGGAAAATAAGAAAGCGCTGGATCAGGTTAAAAATAATCCCCGTAATAAAGCGCTTATGGATCTTAGTAAGGAATTTGACAGCAATAAAAATAAACTGCTGAATAATCCGGTTGATTCTAAAGAATACAGAGATGCAGAGAAAAACAACCAGCTTCTACAAAGAAAGATGGATAGCAGAAGTTCTTCGCTGGATTTAAAACTCACAAGACCAGTTGTAGGTGTAGAACTGTACTGGCCGGAATTTGGTTTAGAATTTGACTGGAGCCGGGTTCCGGTTAAGAATAAAGGGTATGAATATAAGTTTAACAAGACCGGTGTTCTTTTAGAAGGTGTTCTGGAAGCAAAACCACTGATCGGTATAAAGGCTTATCTTGATTTCTTAGCATTGGTTCAGCGTGCACACCCCATCGCACTAGCAATAATTGCTGCTGCGGACATTGCTATGGCATTGATTGGAGATGGGAGTAAAATCACTTTGGAACTTTCGGCATCAATGATCCTTAGTGGGAAGTTACAAGGCTTTTTTAACACCGAAACGGGAGAGAATTCGTTTAATAGTGAAGACAGGGATGCTAATAGTAAAGCTCTGAGTGAAATAGGGGGGGAAATCGTTATTAAAGTTACGGCTAGTGTTAAAATGGCACTTACCAAACGTGCTTTGTTTATTATTGTAAAGGCTGAATTAGAGGTAGGGGTAGAAGCGGAAGCAAAGTTTAATGCGAAAACGGGAATAGATTACGATGATCATGGTATCTTTATTGCTCCCGAATTATCTTTTGATGGGATTCAGTTGAAAGGTAAAGCTAATATTAAAGGATCTGTTAATGTCAAAAAGAATGATTGGCTTAAAGTCGATTCTAAAAATGAATTTGTTTATCAGGCCATCGATAGACAAAAGCCAGAAAAAATAGGTAAAATTTATATTAAAGCATTTGAATAGATGAGAAAAATACACTTTGTTAGCCTTTTCATGGGCATTTTATTAATAGGTAATCAATCATGTAGTCAGAATAAAAAAGTAATGGACGAAAAAGCAACAACAATTTTAGGGAATCTTTATAAAGATGTTAATTCAGAGATCAGGCTGTAAATTATCATGCCGAAATACAGATTGGCGGCTGTGCTTTTGAAGTACTTGTAAATGATATGCCGGTTTATAGGTATGCAGGGAATGATGGTTCTGGCAGTATCGGATTAAGCGCACCTATAAACACCAACATTTTGAAATCGGGGCTACAAACCTGGGAAGTCAGGGTCTTTCCTCCCGAGCTGAATGGTAAAAGACTTACTTCACTCCCAGAAGGCGTTAAATTGGAATTGTCCATAGAGATATTAAAATTTAGAGCAGATGGTGTTGATCAGGGAGCTGTGCCTGTAAAATTGATAGAAACACCTAAAAAAGAGAAGGATGGTAAACAAATCTATGCTGATGCTGGAAAGCCTTTTATGGTTTATAGGGGAACATTTAATGCTGAAGTTCCTTATGAATTAGAGGGCTGGGCGAAAAGTGTAGATTTAGCTAAAGAAGATAGTACAGCATTGAAAAAAGAGCTTATTGCTGAGTATGAAAAGTACAGAGGCTGGCTTCAACACCATGATGGAGATAAGCTAGCTAATGGTGTGTTAAAAAGAGAGAAGGAAACGGCGCAGTCTCTTTTTTATGATAAAGCAATGAATGACGATTTCTTAAAAACATTTCTTTCAACCTATATTACTGAAAAATTAACGATGTACCCGTTGGAACATTATAAGATGGTGTTCTCTGGAAATGGGAAAATGGTTAGTCTGGAGAGAGTTGACCATATCTATGATCCGGCTTTAGCTGGTTGGTACCTGGTGAAAAAAGACGATGAAGAGACAAATATGCTGAATACTTATTACCTTAATTTTCATCGTCCAAAGGCAGGTTCTGGTTTGGAGGTAATCAGGTAGTTAAACGAAATGAATTACATTGTTTCCTATGCCTTTTTAATTGTGTCAGCGGTCAGCTTCTATTTTGTTGTGAAACATATCAGAAAATTGTACCACTTTTTTAAGCACGGATTTCGTACAGTAGCTACTGTTTATGAACTAGTGGAAGCACATGATCCTCATATTCAGGAACGTGGATACCTGCCTGTTATCACATTTAAATCGCATCATGGAATGATAGTAAAAGTAACCTCCACTTTTTTTTGCAACGAACTTGAGGGGGACCCAAAATTGCAGATTGGTTACCAGTTTGAAATTATTTATCAGACGAAAGATCTACATAGTATGGTAGAAGTGTCCAAGCTTAAAGGTCAAATTATGACATACGTTATAGTTGCTATATTTCCTGGTTTGATACTTCTGAGCTGGATAATTTCCTGTTTTTTTAAATAATAATATGATTTCCCTGGGGGATTGATCAATCTCGATTTGGTAGCAGCATCTCCATAATAATCAGGAGAATTTAATTTTCAACAATGTTTCTGTTTTAGAAAATTTCACCTTCTCATGGTAGGATAAAATCTAAGTTGACAGATTGGAAAACTGGGGAGTGTAGATACTGCCTTCACACTCCCGGTATATCTCTTCAAATATATGGTGTATCGAATACGAATACTATAAATAGATGGAGCTTTAAGCTGTAATTACTTGGCAGATCTTAAAAGCTCTACTTTTTCTTTTTCACTTTGCAATAAACGCTCGTAGAGGTTCTTGTTCTCAGTTTGTAAGGCTTCCAGCTTTTCAAGCGTTTCAACCCATTTATCAATAGGATTAATTGCGCAATCGGTATAGATAATATCACCTCCTGCTACTAATGCACCAACCCCAGAATTTGAACCTTCAAAATTAGTATTAATGTTAAGGAGCGCTGTTTCTTCATCAAAGTTTCTGATTGCCTGTTCAGGAACTTTTAATACCTTTGCTATCTCAGCCAGAACATCATCATCAATTTTCTCTTTTGATTCTAAAACAGAAACCCGTTTTTGACTCCAATCCCCTCCCAATTCAAACGCAAGCCCCTCCTGCTTAATAGAGAGCATTTCTCTAAATCTCTTTACATTTCGGCCTTCATGCACCTTTTTTGAACGATTTTTTTCAGTAGTACTCATATTGATTGATCAGGTTTAGAATTCAAAGGTAATACAATCCTTCAGCAGATTGGTTAAATAAAGAAACGAATTCTATTCCTAATAACATATACTAATTCCCCGTTTAAATTATTCAGCAGAATATAATAAGGCCGTATTAAAATTAGGATAAGGATACTGTAGTTGAGATTAACATTCATATCTGTTAAAGATATAATACAGGCTACCTACTTTTAACATCTGATTATGACATGTATTTAAGAGGTTAAATAATTCTAAAATAAATAATTCCAGTTCAATGGCCGAAACTAACCGTATTGAATATAAACAAGAACTTACAGACTCGTTAGAGAAAGAAGTAAACAAACAGGTTTTGGATAAAATTGATTTGGAGAATAAAACAATTACCCTGATTACTGCAAAAGAAAGAAAAGAAACCAGGTTTTGGAATCCGATTGCTTTACGTGAGGCCGTAATTAATGCGTTTGTACATAACGATTACACTAGTGAAGTACCACCTAAGTTTGAGATTTTTGATGATAGGATTGAAATTACATCAACTTGCAGTTTGCCTGATGAACTGAGTCTTGAAGAGTTTTTTGAAGGGTTTTCTGTACCAAGAAATAAAGAGATCATGCGGATTTATAAAGATCTGGATCTAGTTGAACAATTAGGTTCAGGTATACCTCGTATATTGGAGTCTTATGATAAGCAATGTTTTAAGTTCTCAGATCATTTTTTGAGAATGTCTTTTCCAATTAACAAGGAAACAGATGATAGCGTAATTAATTATGTTCCAATAGGGGCTACTATAGGTGGTGCAATAGGTGGTGCAATATTAAATCTAACAGATAGACAAGAAGAGGTGTTGGCAATTATAAAAGCTGATCAGACTATTAGTTATAGAGCGATTGCTGAACAATTAAAAATCAATGAATCGGCAGTATTGAAACACATTGATCTTTTGAAAGAAAAAGGATATCTCACACGAATTGGTGGTACAAGAGGGTATTGGCAAATTATGAAAAAATGATGTCCTTTTGATGTCAAAACTAGAGCTAACATTAAAATGTACATGTTTTTAATGCCAGCTCATAGGTAAATAAACGAACAACCCCGTCTTCTGATCATTTCAAAAGACGGGGTTGTTTGTTTTATCATTAGAGCTTTTACGCCGGGTTATTCTTTACATTCAGCTTACTATGGTGAAAGCCATATAAGAAATAAACTACCAGTCCTATAACCAGCCAGATTCCAAATCCGATCCAGTTAGAAATACCCAGTTCACACATCATATATAAACAGCTCAGTAAACCTAGTACCGGGATCAGAGATAAGTTATGAGTGATACAGAAATAAGTGATCACTACACAAATCACAAAGAAGATCCACATTGGGATTTTATGTTTAAATAAAGCCCAGCCACTTTCAAATTTCTTATCAGCACTTACTGCGCTATTCTCTATAAAACTCTTATACTGCTCAGTAGTAAGGCTATTTAGATAAGCTTCAGAATCAATATTCTTTTCTATAACTATAACATTCAACGTTTTTTTGCTCCGCTTTAATTTCATCCTTCACACTATTCAGCTCATTTTTATCAAGCGAGGTAATGAAACTTATAGGGTCATGTACCTTTGTCTCATTCGTAATAAAAGCCGTTGTTTCCGCTTTAAAAAAGATGAAACCAGAAATGATTGCACCAATAAATACAACAGGGATGATGAACTTTGAATTCACATAAGGAGTTTTGAACTTACCCCTTGGAATATCTGTTTTGTTTTGTAAAACCAATACACCAGCACATACCAGCACGAAAGCAAATAGTGTACCTATTGAACATAAATCCGTAACGATAGTCAGGTTCATAAACAATGAAGGCACGGCAACGACAAACCCGACAACAATAGTCGCAAATGAAGGCGTTTTATAAACAGGGTGGATCTTCGAAAATCTTTTAGGTAGTAGACCATCGCGGCTCATACTCATCCAGATTCTTGGTTGCCCCATTTGGAAAACAAGCAATACACTCGCCATCGCAAATACAGCACTCACCGCAATAATCCCGCTCATCAGTTTCAGGTTGATATGATCAAATACAAAAGCCAGCGGATCACCTACAGCCAGCAGGTCATATCTTACAATTCCTGTCAATACCAGCGCAATAGCTACATAAAGAACCGTACATATAATAATCGCCCACATCATACCTCTTGGTAAATCCCGCTGCGGGTTTTTACACTCTTCGGCAGTCGTAGAGATCGCATCAAAACCAATATAAGCAAAGAAGACGGCTGAAACACCTTTAAGGATACCAGAAACACCGTTTGGTGCAAATGGGTTCCAGTTCTCCGTATCTATATAGAATACACCTACGGAAAGAACCAGTAAAATCACAGCCAGTTTGACAATTACCATGGCGTTACTTGCATTTTTAGACTCTTTCATCCCTCTGTAAACCAGCCAGGTAATCAAAATGATGATTCCTAAAGCAGGTAAATCAGCTACAATATGGAAACCACCAATTGTAGGCTGTAGCCCATGCGTTGTTCGCAATACGGGTTGCATCATCCAGGTTAGCAAAACTCTTACCTGCATTTAATAAGGCCTCAGCATGTTTGTGGCCATTAAAAGCGGTCAGGTAATCCATAGTCGTCCAGTCGGGAAGGTTGATCCCGTTGATGCCTAATGCCGGTATTCGGATGGAAGAGAGCAGCCCAGTGAAGTAATCGGACCAGGATATCGCGACGGTAATATTTCCGATCGCATATTCCATAATCAGTGACCATCCTATAATCCAGGCTACCAATTCGCCAAAGGCTACATAAGAATAAGTATAGGCACTACCCGAAACCGGTACCATAGAAGCAAACTCTGCATAAGCAAAGGCAGCAAAACTACAGGCCACGGCCGTGAAAATAAATAAGAAAATTACAGCAGGGCCACCATCGGCACTTGCCTTTCCAATCGTACTGAAAATCCCCGCACCAATAATGGCGGCAATTCCAAAAGCAGTAAGATCTCTTACACCCAGTGTTTTATTTAGAGATGCGCCATGATCGCCATAGCCCTTTTCGGCATCTTCTAATATTTTAGTAACGGACTTTTTTCTGAAAAGATTTTCAAACATAATGGGCAATTTGGTTAGATGGTTTTGCTTTAGGTTAAATAGGCGCCTGTTTATATTTCATAATAGGCGCCTATTTGCTCAAAGTATAAAAAATTAATCTAATTTATCTAATTCATCCTTTACAAAGGAAGCGAGCTCTTTAATATATCCGCTGCTAAAGTCAAATTTAATACCCGCAGTTTCATAAATCTCATTCATTGGTTTTGTATAGCCTAATGCCAATGCGTCAAGATATTGTTGTAGTGCTTTTTCAGGGTTCTCTTTATAGTTTTTCCAGATCGCAATAGCGCCTAACTGTGCAATTGCATATTCTATATAATAGAAAGGAACCTGGTAAAGATGCAGTTGTTTCTGCCAGATATTACCAAACTCCTGATCCAGTCCATCCAATTCAATTCGAAAGCCTGCCAAATCTTTCATAGATCTGTTTAAAGGCAACCTCTCTGTCGGCTGCGTTATGTGTAGGGTTTGTATAAATCCAGTGCTGAAACTGATCGATTACGGCTACCCATGGCAAGGTCTTTAAGACATCCTGCAGTTGCTCTTTTTTCGCACGGATCAGATCTGCCGGGTTATCAAAATAGATATCCCACTGATCCATGGAAATCAGTTCCATACTCATCGATGCTAACTCTGCAACTTCCGAAGGACAATGTTTAAAGTCATTGAGTTCAAGGTTTGCAGTCAGGAAAGTATGGATCGCGTGTCCGCCTTCATGAATCATCGTAGTCAGATCTCTTAATGAACCTGCTGAGTTCATGAAAATAAAAGGAGCGCCTGTTTCTGCAAGCGGATAATTATATCCCCCTGGTGCTTTACCTTTTCTGCTTTCTACATCAAACAGGTTATTCGCTTTCATGATCGAAAGCATCTGACCTAGTTTAGGATCAATCGCAGTGAAAGCAGCAATACTTTTTTCGATCAGCTCTTCACCATTTCTGAATGGTTTCAATGCTGCTTTCCCAGAAGTGCTTACTTCCATATCCCATGGTTTCAATTCTTCAAGGCCCAATAATTCTGCTCTTTTTTCAGCTTGTTCTTTTAAAATCGGAACGATTTCTTTTTCTATAGCTTCAGAGAAGGCATAACAATCCTTAACACTATAATCAAACCGGCCTAAAGCCTGGAACATATAATCTCTGTAGTTTTCGAATCCTGCGTTCAGGGCTACCTGATGACGCATCACTACCAATTCATCGAACACAATGTTCAAAGCATCTTTATCTACCAGGCGACGTTGCTGTATAGTTTCCCATGCCTGCTGACGCACAGCTCTGCTAATATCTTTGGTCAGGACAGCTGCCTGTTCAAGCGTGTACTCCTGATCATTGATGACCACACTCATTGCACCAGTAGTTGACTGGTATTGTTGTTGTGTAATTTGCAGTTTAGTGAACATTCAACGTTCTCTCATCTCTGTAGATTTCAAGTGCTTTTTTTATGGCTCTTAAATAAACAAAGTATTTAGTCTGATCAAGCTCGTCTATGAAAGGACTTTCTACAAGTTTCTTGTTTAATAAATTCGCAATAGGAGAGATTTTTGGTTCAATTTCAGTTGCAAAATATTGAAAGCTGCTAACCAGTTCTTCATTTGCTGTATCACAGGTCATTTTAATATATCTCCACGCAAAATCTTCTTCCAGTGCGGCTTCAAATTCACTTTTGTCTTTCAGCCATTTTTCCAGACCGGCAACATCAGCGATTTCTCTGTTCAGCAATTCATCCAGTACAGGAGAAAGGTTCTCCCATTTAATTTCAAGTGTCTGAGGGATATAGGTCCTGGTTTTTTTCGGTATAATAAGATTGATCATCGTTCTAAAATTTGAAAATTGTTCTTAAAAAAGCATCCAGCAAAAAGCAGGCTGCAAAAATCACAGAGGCGAATCCGTTAGTGGTTGCAAATGCCCTTGTTCACTTTACTGATGTCATTAGGTTTGACCAGCAGATGCTGATAAATTAACATCGAACAAAAGAAAGTCACACCCAGATAATAGGCCCAGCTAAAGGTAGAAAATACGATAGGTAAGATGACACAAATAGCAGACAGAACATGTAAAAATTCAGATAGTCTGAGTGCTTTTTTACGGCCGATTGCCGAGGGGATAGAATGTAATTTTTCTCCCTTATCAAACTCTTCATCCTGCAAAGCATAGATAATATCGAAACCGCTTACCCAGAATAATACAGCAAGCGAATATAATACAGGAACCAATGCAAATTCACCGGTTACGGCAATATAGGCACCAATAGGAGCGAGGGATAAACCCAGTCCAAGAACCAGGTGACATAATGCTGTGAACCTTTTTGTATAACTATAAAATAAGACTACAAACAGGGCGACAGGTGAAAGATATAAACATAATGGATTAATGAATGCTGTAGTGATAATGAAAAGCACACAGTTAATGATTACAAATATCAAAGCTTCATTAGCGGATACTTTTCCGGCAGGTATGTCACGCATATTGGTACGTGGGTTTTTAGCATCAATATCTCTGTCAAGATACCTGTTAAAGGCCATTGCAGAATTTCTGGCAAATACCATACAAAGGAGTACTAACAACAAAATCACCCAGTTGAAAGGGTGATCGGTAGTTGTAACTCCTAAAAAGAAACCAATCATCGCAAAAGGTAGTGCGAAAACTGAATGTGCAAAAAGCACAAGTGAAAAATACTTCTTCATTTAAATTATTAATCTTCGTCAGGCGTCAGAATAGGCATTGCAAAATCAAGATTAGTCTGGTCAATGAAATTCAGGATCTCATCTTTTCCAACCAGTTTTTCTGCTGAAGTAGCAAATATTGGCGGGATTTCTTCAAACCATCCTGAAAGTTCTTTTTTGAAAAGAGCGATATTCTGAGTTGTTTTGTTAACTGATTGTTTATCGGACTTTGTAAAGGCGAGAACGAAAGGGATTTGTATCTCTCCCATCCAGCAGCAAAACTCAATATCAATCTTTTGTGGCGGAAGACGACTATCAATTAAAACGAATACACATTGTAAACTTTCTCTCTTGGTGATGTAATTACGGATAAACTTCTCCCAGCTTTCACGGCTGTTTTTAGAAACTTTCGCATAACCGTAACCTGGTAAATCGACGATATACCATTTTTCGTTGACCAAAAAGTGGTTGATTAACTGTGTTTTTCCTGGTTTTTGGGACGTTTTAGCCAATCCGTGCTGATTGACCAGCATATTAATAAGGGATGACTTTCCTACGTTAGAGCGGCCAATAAAAGCATATTCGGGCATGTTGGCTACTGGCAGTGCCGATATCTTGGTATTACTGCAAATAAATGTTGCTGATTTTATAATCATTTGACAAAGGTAGAAAATTAGTTTTCAACAATACTTATCTTTGCCCCACACCATGAACGAAAAAATAACTCCATACCAATCTGCTACAATTACGAAAAAGGAAAAGGAACAGGTGACTACAATGTTCGATAACATTGCCGGAACTTATGACTTCCTGAATCACTTTCTTTCGATAGGAATAGACATCCTATGGCGCAAGAAGGCCATTCGCGAGTTGTCAGCGTTAAAGCCACAGCATATTCTGGATGTGGCAACAGGAACGGGTGACTTTGCTTTTGAAGCGATCAAAATACTTCATCCTAAAAAAATAACGGGGGTAGATATTTCTGCCGGAATGCTTGATGTAGCCCGCAGAAAAATTGCAGAACGCAATTTACAGGATACTTTTAGTGTAGAAATCGGAGATTCGGAAGGTCTTAAGTTTGAAGACAACCATTTTGACGCGATTACAGTTGCATTCGGAGTGAGGAACTATCAGAACCTTGAACAGGGGTTGTCAGACATGCTGCGGGTATTAAAACCAGGCGGTAAAGTCGTGATTCTTGAGTTTTCAAAACCTGTGGTATTCCCGGTTAAACAACTGTATAATTTTTACTTTAAATATGTATTACCATTTTTTGGGAAGATATTTTCTAAGGATGCCAGGGCATACACTTATTTAAATGAATCGGCAGTTGCATTTCCTGATGGAAAGTCTTTTATTGCAGTGATGGATAAAGTGGGTTATAAAACTACAAAACACAGGCCCCTGACATTTGGGATCAGTACAATATATACCGGAATAAAAGGTTAATAGATTCAGATGAAATTAAAAATAAGCCTGCTTCTTGTTCTTCTCTTTTCATTTGCTGCTGCCAGGGCTCAGAACTGGGGTGGCGGTGTAGATGATGAGAAATTACACTTTGGCTTTACTTTTCAATATACCGGGTCTTCTTATAAAGTCAGGAAGAAGGAAAACTGGAGAACCCCTTATCAGTCGGTTGATCCGGCAAGAGGTCAGCTTACAGATTCACTGAATGCTCTTTATGGTAAATCATCTCCGGGATTTGGAATTGGCTTTGTGGTTAATGGCAGGATCAGTAATCATATAGATGTGAGAGATTAACACCCACACTGGTTTTTACAGACAGGCTGATGGAATATGAATATTCTACGATTAACCCTATGCCAAAATCTCCATTCAGCCAGGTTGAAAAGAAGGTGGTGGCGACTATGGTAGAATTCCCTTTAGGAATTAAGATCAAGTCCGATAGAAGAAATAATCTCAGGCTTTATATGTTATATGGTGCAAAGTATTCGATGGACATTGCCTCGAAGAAAAAAACAGACGATTCGGCTTTGGATGAAGAGTATAAATTCCTTAAAAATACAAAGAGTTACTGGTCAGCTGAGGCAGCGTTTGGGATGGATCTGTATTTTGAATATTTCAAGATGTCTCCTGAAATCAAATTGTCTTATTCTTTAAATGATATTTTAGACAGGAAGGAAGTAAACCCGTTTAATAATCCAATTGATAAATTGATGTTGCGTCATGTGACATTCAGTTTATTCTTTGAATGATGCTGCCAAGGTGAAATTTAATAGCTTTGTTTGAAAAGGGCTTTTTATCCTTCCCGGATGAATAAGAATTTTACCGCTAACAATTTATAATTATGAAACCATCATGTGCAGCAGAGCACAAACCGAAATGAACTAAATTAAGTAGCACATGATAGCTTCATCACAATTAAAAACAAATTCATACAGATGAAAACTGCATTAATTACAGGCGCGACTTCAGGAATAGGTAAATCATGTGCACACTTATTTGCACAGCAGGGATATAAATTGGTATTGGTAGCCAGAAGAGAAGAGAAATTGAAAGAAGTTGCTAAACATTTAGCAGATAAATATGCAATTGAGGTTAAAACATTGATTGCAGATGTAAGAGATAAAACGGTTTTGACTGAAGTACTGGAAAGTCTGCCGGAAAACTGGAAACAAATAGATGTCCTGATTAACAATGCAGGTCTTAGCCAGGGGCTGGATCCGATCGATAAAGGTGATACCAATGACTGGGACAACATGATCGATACCAATGTAAAGGGTTTATTTATGTGACTAAAATCGTGTCAAACTGGATGATTGCAGCTAAGAAAGGTCATATCATTAATATCGGTTCTATTGCCGGTAAAGAGGTATATCCGAATGGAAATGTTTATTGTGCCACAAAACATGCAGTAGATGCCCTAAATAAAGGAATGCGCATGGATTTACTGCAACATGGTATAAAAGTTACCGCAATTAATCCTGGTATGGTTGAAACAGAGTTTTCTGTTGTCCGTTTTAAGGGAGATGAAGATAAAGCAAAGAAAGTTTATGAAGGGTTAGAACCTTTATTAGCACAGGATATCGCAGATGCGATCTGGTTCGTGGTCAGCAGACCAGCACATGTAAATATAAATGATATGCTGATTATGCCAACTGCACAGGCATCGGCAACATTAGTAAATAGAAATTAGAATAAAATCGTAAGAATATGGTATCAGCAATTATAGATCAGGAAATAAAAAAAGCAATGTTAGCCAAAGATCAGGCTTCATTAAGAGGATTACGGGCTATTAAGGCTGCATTATTAGTAGCCAGAACGGAAAAAGGATCGGCAGAAGAAATTACTGAAGATGCAGAAATGAAAATCCTTCAGCGCTTAATTAAACAAAGAAAAGAATCTTCTGATATTTACAAACAACAAGGAAGGGAAGATCTGGCTGTGATTGAAGATGAAGAAATTGCAGTGATCAGTCAGTTCATGCCACAGCAATTAAGTAAAGAAGAAGTAGAAGTTCTGATTGCTAAGATTATAACGGATTCTGGTGCAAGTACAATGAAAGATATGGGCCGTATTATTGGTCTGGCAAATAAAGAACTGGCGGGGAAGGCAGATGGCAAATTGATAGCTGAAATTGTTAAAACTCAATTGGCATAAATTGTGTTAGAAGGCTATCTGAAAATATTATTTTTAAAATTAACAGTTTTTTTTGTTTAAAATTAAAATAGGCGACTAACTTAGTAGCGTATCTTTAGAAACAATGATGGGCCGGACACCATTGTGGCAAATAACATTCCGGGAAATATTTACAGAAATATATAATATATATACATGAAATACGAAGTAATAGAAGAGGATGGGTTTAAGTATATAGAGGCTGGAAAAGGCGAGACCCTGGTATTACTTCATGGTTTGATGGGAGAGTTAAGCAATTGGGAGCCGGTTATTGATCATTTTAAAGAAAACTATCGCATACTAGTACCAATTTTGCCTATATACGATTTACCTATTCTTACATTGGGTGTTAAAAGTCTGGCTAAGTACATTCATAAATTTATTAAATTTAAAAAACTTGGACAGGTCGTTCTTATTGGTAATTCATTAGGCGGACATCTTGGACTTGTCGTTACCGCGGCACATCAGGAAAGTGTTAAAGCATTAGTATTAACGGGTAGTTCTGGTTTATATGAAAATGCATTTGGCGGTACTTTTCCAAGAAGAGAAAGCTATGATTACATCCGTGAAAAAGTAGAGTTTACTTTTTATGATCCTACTATTGCTACTAAAGAGATGGTGGATGAGATTTTTAAAACGGTAAATGATCGTTCAAGAGTTATCCGTATTCTGGCTTTGGCGAAATCTGCCATCCGTCATAATATGTCTAAGGAACTGAATAAAATAACAATCCCTGTTTCGTTGATCTGGGGAAAAAATGACCAGGTAACTCCGCCTGATGTAGCAGAAGAGTTTCATCAGCTGCTGCCTAATTCAGAGTTGAACTGGGTTGACAAATGCGGACATGTTCCAATGATGGAGCATCCCGAAATTTTTAACAATTATCTGAGTAAATTCCTGGATAGAATTTTATTAAAATAACAATGTTTGCATCTGAACTCATATCTAATTCAATTCCACCGTTACAGACTTCTGAAACGGTGCATATGGCTTTGGATAGAATGGCTGAGTTCAAATTAAATCATTTACCGGTTTTGAACAATGGCCAGTTTCTGGGCATTGTTGCTGAAGAGCACCTGATGGAAATAAGAAATGTAGAAGAGCCGATTGGTGCGCTGCGCTTCTTTAACAATTCTGAATCCGTTTGTTTATCAGGATGTACATGTTTATGATGTCATCAGGATCTTTGATCAGCTCAAGCTTTCTTTAGTACCAGTACTTGATTATAAAAAGAATTACCTTGGGGTTATTTCTATACATGATTTATTGAAGTATACCTCAGATATTTTTGCAGTTAAAGAACCAGGCGGGATTATCGTTCTGGAGATCAATAACCGCAATAATTCTTTATCGCATATGGCCCAGATCGTTGAGGCTGATAATGCACAAATCTTATCCTCTTACGTGCAGAACTTTCCAGATTCTACGCGATTAGAGGTCACGCTGAAAATTAATAAAACTGAATTATCTGGTATTATATCTTCTTTTGAAAGATATGATTACCAGGTTAAGGCGGTTTTTAACAGTACTACCCAGGACAACGGAACGGAAGACAGATACAATTTGTTAATGAGTTATTTAAATGTATAATTCATTCCTGTAACCATTCAACATACAATATTTATCTAATGAAGATTGCAATTTACGGCAGAGAGTTTAATAATAGCGTTTTACCCTTTGTACAAGAAGTTTTTGATGCCCTGGCACATTATGGGATTGAAACTATTGTTCATAAGGAATACAACGATTTTATTGAAGATAAAGTAACTACCTCTGCTAATCTCAAGACTTTTTCCAATCATCTGGAATTACGTGATCAAGCAGAGATTCTGATCAGTTTAGGGGGGGATGGCACATTGCTCGATACGCTGGCTTTAATCAGGGACTCTGGGATTCCAGTGATCGGTATTAACTTTGGCAGGCTCGGGTTTTTAGCGAGTATCAACAAAAATGAGATTAGAAATGCGATCGAAGCATTGGTTAATCACGAATATTCTTTGGATAAACGGACTTTACTGCATGTTGAATCTAAAAATAATCTTTTTGGAGATGAGAATTTTGCGCTGAATGATATCACTATCCACAGACGTGATAATACGGCGATGATGATTATACATGCTTATATGAATGATGAATTTATCAATTCATACTGGGCAGATGGTTTAATTATTGCCACACCTACTGGTTCAACAGCGTATTCTTTGAGTTGCGGCGGGCCTATTATTTTTCCCAGTGCACAAAATTTTGTGATTACGCCTATTGCACCGCATAACCTGAATGTCAGACCGGTAATTATTCCTGATGATGTCACGCTGCGGTTTGAGGTGGAAGCACGGAGTACCAAGTTTTTGGTGTCCTGCGATTCCAGAACTGCCACAGTTGACAGGTCTGTGAAAATAATAGTGAATAAGGCTGCTTTTCATGTGAACCTGATTCGCTTGAATAATGAAAGTTATCTTACTACCTTGAGGAACAAATTACTTTGGGGAATTGATACACGTAATTATTAAGATGGGATTCAAAAAGTTTGTATTTTCTGTTGTGCTTAGCTGCATCTTTTCCAGCGCTGCGATCTCTCAGACTACGGAGCTGGGTATTAATGCCGGTGCTGCGGGTTATATATCGGTGATATTAATCCTTCTAATCTTTTTAAACCAAGCGGAATCGCTTTTGGTGCTTATGTAAAACGTAATCTTGATCCTTACTGGGCCATCGGTATTCATTATAATTATGGAAAAGTCAAGGGTTATGATGTAAACTCCGATGATGCGAGTCTGAGAACCCGTAATCTTAATTTTTCTACTTCACTGAATGAACTGAGTTTACAAGTAGATTTCAACTTTCTGGAATATTTTTCTGGTGGCGGTGTAAAGAATTTTACGCCTTATATATTTGCCGGGGTCGGTGGTGTCCTGTTCAATCCGAAGGCTAAATATAATGGAGAAACATTTGAATTAAGATATTATCAGACCGAAGGGAAGAAGTATAAAAACTATGCGATCAGTATCCCTTATGGGGTGGGGATGAAGTACAGAATAGGGGAGCGTCTGGGCATATTTACACAATTGGGATATCGGACTGCAAAAACGGATTACCTCGATGATGTTGGTGACAGGTATATACTTCTCCTGTCTTTAGTGATCCAAGTAATAAAAATCCCAACGGTGTGAATCTTTCTGATCCGTCAGGGAAGAATTTTCCTGTGGGTGTGCAGCGTGGTAATTTTGTTAAAAATGACACTTACTTTTTTGTACATATCGGACTTTCCTATACGTTCACTTCTGATAAATGTTACTCTTTTTAGTCTGACTTATTCCTGTTTCGCATCATAAAATCATGATATCCTTCGTTTAGACTATACGATTATGATAGAAATAAACAAAATATCTTATAACTTTGACGCTTTCTAACATGCCATTCTTCTGTATGTTAGACATTTTAGCCATATTTGCACAATAAATGGGATTTAAAGAACAAATCGATACTAGTCGCTTACCGGAACACATCGCTATTATTATGGATGGGAATGGAAGATGGGCTAAAAATCAAGGCAAATTCAGGTCTTTCGGTCACGAAAGCGGCGTGATATCTGTAAAAGATATTGTGGAAGGATGTGCCGATATTGGTGTGAAATATCTTACGATTTACGCCTTTTCTACTGAAAACTGGAACAGACCAATTGACGAAGTCAATGCCCTGATGGAGTTGCTGATTGCGACAATCAACAATGAAACAGATACGCTTAATAAGAACAATATCAGGTTAAATGCTATTGGTGATATTGCCTCTTTACCTCAGAAATGTATTGATGATTTAAAGAGTGCAATGGAAAAAACAGCGGCGAATACTACTTGTACTTTAACGCTGGCCTTAAGTTACAGTGCTAAATGGGAGATTCTGGAGGCGGCAAAAAAGATTGCTTTAATGGTACAGGATGGGAAAATTAAAGTGGATGAGATTGATGAAGCGCAGTTTTCTTCTCAGTTAACTACTGTAAATATCCCTGATCCTGAGTTAATGATCCGTACCAGCGGAGAGCACAGGGTAAGCAATTTTCTGCTTTGGCAGATGGCTTACAGTGAACTGTATTTTACCGAAACTTTATGGCCGGACTTTAGAAGAGAAGACCTTTTTGAAGCTATTGTAGACTACCAAAAGCGCGAACGTCGCTTCGGTAAAATTAGTGAACAGTTGAACTAATTTTACTTTTAACACTTTTTAACATGTGTTTAAATTAACTTAGCAACGTTTTTTAGATTGTAAATGAAAAGAATATACCAACTCATATTATTGCTATTGATCGGGTCACCGGCTATGGCACAGATTACCCGTCCAAAGTCCAATCCAAATACCCCCAGCTTAAAAGTTAGCGGTACCGATATGGACTATTTTCAACCTAAAGAATATATTATAGGAGGAACTACTTTAAGCGGCGCAAAGTTTATTGATAAGGAAGTTATTATTACACTTTCGAAGTTGATTAAAGGTGAAAAAATCTTGCTTCCTGGTGAAGCTACTTCCAATGCAATCAAGACATTGTGGGCACAGGGATTATTTGATGATATCGAACTTGATATCTCTAAAATGGTTCTGGATACTGTTTATTTATTTCGATATCAAAGTGGTGGTTGAAAGACCTCGTTTAAGTTCTTTTGAACTGAATGGATTGAGTAAATCTCAGAAAACAGATATTACCGAAAAATTGAATTCCAAGTCAGGAAAGACGATTATTAACGAAAATACTTATAACAGTACTACTGGTATCATCAATAAATATCTTGCTGAAAAGGGTTATTTCTTTACTAAAGTTGACTACAAAACTAAACCTGATCCGAACATGGAGAATGGGGTAGTATTGCAGGTTTTTGTAGATAGGGGAAATAAAGTAAAAGTACATGAAATCGAATTTACCGGTAACAAAGATTTCAGAGCTTCGACTTTACGCAAGTATTTGAAAAAGACTAAACAGCAGGCTTTCTATAAAGTATTCGGTTCTGGTAAATTCAGCAAGGAGAAATATAAAGAGGATAAAGAAAAGCTGATCGCTAAAATGCAGGAAAAAGGTTATCGCGATGCGGTAATTATCAAAGACACGACTTACCAGTACAACAAGAAATCTGTTTGGGATTAAGATCGATTTATATGAAGGTCCAAAATATTATGTTGGAAATATTACCTGGGCTGGAAATGCAAAATATGCAACTAAAGATCTGAACAAAGTATTGGGTATTGAGAAAGGTGAAGTTTTCAGTGAAGAGAAGCTAAATGCTAAACTTCACGGTAATGGTGCTGAAAGTGATGATGTATCGAGTATCTATCTGAATGATGGTTACCTGACGTTTAACGTTGAGCCTGTTCAGACAAAAATATACAATGATACTGTAGACTTAGAAGTAAGAATTTATGAAGGTCCTCAGTATACCAATAACAGGATTACTGTTAAGGGAAATACAATTACAAATGACAGGGTAGTATTACGTGAGGTACGTACAAGACCAGGTGATAAGTTCTCTAAAGATTTATTGGTTCGTACAGTACGTGACCTTGGTCAGCTGGGTAACTTTGATGAGTCTAAAACTGTACCAACTCCAAAACCAAATCCTTCTGATGGTACTGTTGATATTGATGCTATGCTGTAGAAGAGAAACCTTCTGATCAGGTAGAATTATCTGGTGGTTTCGGTGGCGGTCGTGTAATCGGAACAGTTGGTTTGACTTTCAATAACTTCTCGTTAAGAAATATATTCAATCCAAAAGCTTACAGACCACTTCCAAAAGGTGATGGTCAGAAACTAAGTCTTCGTGGACAGACCAACGGTAAGTACTACCAGTCTTATAGTTTCTCTTTCTCTGAGCCATGGTTAGGTGGAAAGAAACCGGTAAGTTTTGGTGTAAGTGCATTCACTTCATCTCAGGTTACGAGTATTGGTACTAACGGACAGTCTGATGGTCGTATTCGTTTAAATGGTGTGACTTTCAGTTTGGGCAGAAGATTAAAATGGCCTGATAACTATTTCCAGATATCGCATGCAATCAATATGCAGCAGTATATTCTGAATAACTATAACGGTTATTTGTTCAATACAGGAACATCATACAATTTGAACTTAACACAGGAGATTAGCAGGGATTCAAGAAAAATTCGCCGATCTTCCCGACTGAAGGTTCTTACTTTAAATTTACTATACAGGCAACTCCACCTTACTCGTTGTTGAATAAAACTAACTATGCAACAGCATCGGATAAAGAACGTTATAAGTTTACTGAATATCACAAATGGAAATTTGAGGGACAGTGGTTCCAGAGGTTAGGTGGCAAATTAGTATTTAAAGGTCAGGCTCAGTTTGGTTTCTTAGGTTCATACAACCAGGCAGTAGGCCAGTCACCATTTGAAAGATTTAAACTGGGTGGTGATGGTATGCAGGGATTTGATTTCCTTCAGGGATCTGAGATTATTACGATGCGTGGTTATGCAAATAATGTGGTTACTCCGGCAACGGCGGTTACAAATCAGCAGATTCAGATTGCAACACAATCAGGAAGTGCTATCTATACTAAATATGTGATGGAATTAAGATACCCGGTTATTGCAAGTCAGCAAGCTACTGCGTATATTGTGGGCTTCGCTGAGGGTGGTAATACCTGGAATAAATTTGCAGATTACAATCCTTTTAATGTTAGAAGGTCTGCAGGTGTTGGTGCTAGAATATTTTTACCGATATTTGGTATGCTGGGTATTGATTACGGATTTCCGTTTGATAGTATTCAGGGACAGGCTAACGGGGGTAAACAAAACTTCACGTTTAGTATTGCTCAGCAATTGGGTGGATTTAATTAATATAGAAATGAAGAAAGTTATTTTAATCGGGTTTTTAGTTTTCGCAGGATTTGGTGCTTTTGCACAGAAGTTTGCTTATGTTGATACAGAGTATATTCTTAAAAATTTACCTGAATATAAGTCTTCACAAAACCAGTTGAACGTATTATCTCAGCAATGGCAAAAAGAGGTTGATGCTAACTTTACGGCGATCGACAAGATGTATAAAGCTTATCAGGCAGATCAGGTATTATTGACTGATGATATGCGCAAACGCAGAGAGAATGATATCATTGAAAAAGAAAAAGCAGCTAAAGAATTCCAGCGTCAGAAATTCGGACCAGAAGGAGAGCTTTTCCAGACGAGAGCAAAATTGCTTAAGCCTATTCAGGATAAAGTAACTGGTGTGATTGCTGACCTTGCAAAAACTAAGTTCCTGGACTTTATTTTTGATAAAAGCAGTGAAGCTACCATGATGATTTATGCGAGTAGCAATTATGACCTGAGTAATGACGTTATTATCAGATTAGGTTATAAACCGAACACCGTAAAATAAGACACACCAAAATAAATTTTAAAAACAATTATTAAGAACAATAGAAATGAGAAAGTTAATTAACGTATTTTTTGTGGCAGCTGGCCTTATGTTTACTGCTAATGTTGCTAGTGCTCAACAAAAAATTGCACATCTTGATTCTGAAGCAATCTTTGCTACTATGCCTGAAGCAAAAACTGCATCGGCTCAATTAGAGACTCTTCAAAAACAAAAACAAGCTGAAATTGAAAAAATGAGAAGTGAGTACACTGTGAAGTATGAAGCTGCAGTTGCTAAAAACAAAACTTTGAGTGAAGCGAATAAAGAAGCTGTTGGTAAAGAATTACAAGCTATGGGTGTTGAATTACAGGATATGGAAAAACGTATCGGTGAAGCAAGCCAAAAAGCTCAACAAGATATTGCTACTAAACAAGGTGAATTGTTGGCTCCTTTAAACGCTAAATTCCAGACTGCAGTTAAAGCTGTAGCTAGAGATAAAGGTTTAGCTTATGTATTTGATAGCTCTGCTCAGAATGGTGCAAACAACCTGTTAGCATGGGAAGGTGGTGACGATGTTACTGCTTTGGTTAAAGCTAAATTAGGTATCTCTGCATCAGCAGTTCCTGCTCCTAAAAAATAGTATTTAAAAAATATTTAAATTGCGGCACCGGGTATTTTCCCGGTGCCGCTTTTTTTTGTCATGATAAATAATAAATCTATAGGTGTTTTTGATTCGGGATATGGTGGCTTGACTGTGTTTGAGTCAATCGCTAAATAATGCCTGATTATAATTATATCTATTTGGGTGATAATGCCCGTGCACCTTATGGTGACCATTCTTTTGAAACGATTTACCAATATACGCTTGAATGTGTGGAGTGGCTGTTTGAACAGGGTTGCCCGTTAGTGATACTGGCTTGTAATACGGCTTCAGCGAAAGCTTTGCGTACGATTCAGCAAAAGGTACTGCCGGTGAAGTATCCCGGGTTTAGGGTACTGGGGGTGATCAGGCCTACTGCGGAAGTTATTGGTTCTTATACGAAGACGAATACGATTGGGGTAATGGGAACACGGGGGACGGTTAATTCTGAGTCTTACCCGATTGAGATTCATCATCAGTACCCGGACCTTAATGTGATTCAGCAAAGCTGCCCGATGTGGGTGCCGCTGATTGAAAATAATGAGCATGTGAATGAAGGGGCCGATTACTTTGTGAAGAAGTATATTGACAGGTTGATATCGAAGTCGGGGGATATTGATACAATATTACTGGCTTGTACGCGCATTATCCGTTGTTAGTACCTAAGATGAAGGAATATCTGCCGGAAGGGGTAACACTGGTTGCACAGGGTGATATTGTTGCTGACAGCCTGGTTGACTACCTGAAGAGACATCCTGAGATGGAGAGTCAGTTGACGAAGGAAGGAGTTATGAGTTTTTATACTTCCGGAGATAATATCGTGTTTGATCATAATGCTTCGATATTCTTTTCTAAAAAAGTGGTTTCTTCCCAGGTTCGATTAAGTTGTAACTCCTCGAAAAAATAAAAAACGGGACAGTCCCATTTACAAGCCGCGCCCATCTGAAGAGATGGCCAATGCTTGAAATGGGACTGTCCCGTTTTTTTTATTTTCCATTCTCCAAGCCTGTTTAATTTGTTAGTTGGGTGGCTGGGGATGGTTTTCTTGGATAATGAATTACTAGATAATGCTTTTTTGATGCATTATTAGGGTGTCTTGATTTACTGGATAATGCTTAATAGGTTGTGTTATTTTAAAGTAATACTCTTGATTTTATAATAACAATCCTGATTGTTTACAAATTGTACTCTAGTGTATTCAGATAGTATTCCAATGTTCTGAATCTGGTTGTAGTTGCACCAACTATGGTTTTCTCGTACTCGATTACTTCCGGGAAACTAAAGGCTAATTGGTCTAATACGTAAACTGTGCTGGCTGGCTTATAGGGTTTGTTGTAGTCAGAGCGGGTCTTGTCTGGTGCCCATCCGGTGTTCACAAATTCAAGGTGTACATTGTTCATTGGATCTATCAGATAGGGTTCCCAGAAGGTCATGGTGTTTGGGAGGGTTACGTTGATGGTGTTGACCTTGTTTCGTATGCTGGTTCCGGCTGCCGGACCATCATATAAGAAGACAGCTCTTAAGACTCTTGCATAGAAGTAAAGATTGTAGGCATGGTAGGCAAAGGCATCTCTGCTAACGTAGTCTTCTGTTTTGCCACCGGCATACAGGTTTACATTGAGCTGTGTGGTGTATGCTTTTTTAGCATGGGTAAGGATGGTCGCATCATTTAGAATATAGCCGATGTCATATAAGATGTTGAGTCTGATAGTTTCCCAATTGTTCTCTCTGCTAGCGTAACCTGATGCATTGGTAATGTAGTAGTTTGCTGTCCTTTTTAACCAGGCATCAATTGTTGTTTTGCTTGCTGCCAGAATGTTTGGTTTGATGATAGAATAGGCTTCGAAGATTTCTATAAAGGCAGCTTCGGTCGGCGTACTGCTCGAAGGGGTGTTTACTGCTGCCCATGCCAGCAGGTTGGCTGTTGCTTTGTCAAGATACTTGGTCGCGGTATCACGTCCCGGAGAGATTGCATATTGCAGGGCAAGACATTTTAGCTCTGTTCCCTGTGTTCCAACTGCTGTTGTGTTGGTTGTTTTGGTCAGGGCTGCATAAGCGGGATTGGTAATTAGCTTTTGGATTTGTGCCTGGTTTGTGCCGGCTAAATCTGTACTGATTTTGTTTAGTCCGGCAGCACTAAAGACCCATTTTTTTTTTTGAATAGGTAAGGGTATCACCAATACCTTGTTTTTTGTGGATGGGTTTGGAGTCCCATTTTCATGGGATGACTCTTTTTTACAGCTGGTGGCGCATACCACCAATCCGATAACTGCTAAGTAGCTTAATTTTTTCATCGTTCTTTTATTGTTAATTTGATACTGCAAATTCGCTGTATCATCATTACCGGAGAGGATGAAATTCTAATTAAAGAGGGGTGAAAATCTAAATTTTTTAATTCCCATCCACTTCATGATGAAGCCCATTATTCAGTGGATGGGTTTAAGGCTTAATGGCCCTGTATAAATTTGAAAATCAAAATTGCCAGTGCAATAGCTCCCCAAATGATACCCCAGTATTGCAGTGGGATGAAATAAAGGTCATTAACGGACTTTTTGTTTAATCGTATTCCGATGATATAAATCAACGGTGCTGAACATAAGAGGCAGTACAGGAATAATTCCAGACTTGAATTTCCGTTTTTACCAAAGAAGAATATACCAATCAGAATGGTGCATACCGGAATTAATAATGCCAGTGGACCCCAGCCTTTGTAAATAATCATATTGTTTTTTTATTGATAGCAGTTTAATTTTTGTTGATCATTTTGTCCAGTAAGGAAACAAAGCTTTTACCGCTGAAAATTCCGTTAGTGGCTGTGCTGAAAACAACCTTGTTTTTCTTTATTATGTAAGCTGATCTGACTGATCCAATTATTTACGGCAAAACGATTGAGATCTGCTATCATGATTTTTGTTGAATCAATCATCAGGTGATCACTGCTAATAATGATTTCTTTTGGTTGTACATTTAAGAAAGAGTTTGTACCTGTAGCAAATAGTTTTTTGCCCAGTGCTGTATCATAATTGATGTACTGAAAAGTGACGCTTTTATGCTCTTCCAGTGCCTTTAATGCCTTGGGTACAAACAGAGTCTCATGCTGAGTGGTGATGAAATCAATAGCCTTAAATACCTGGGTATAGCGGGCAGTTATGGTCTCCCATTTTCCTTCTGTTCTATTACGGAAAGCAATGTTATTGGTTAGGAAAGTACGTCCGGAACTGAATAGGTAAAGATCTTCTAAATCTTCAAAAAGTTGTGTCTTGCTTTCTCCGTTTCCTTCGGTAAGGATTCCCTTTTCATAGAGGTAAAAGGTCTTGCCCTTACTAAGTTTTAAGGCCAGTAGTAAAATGCACAATCCAAGTCCCATGATAAATGCAATAACCCAGTAAAGCATGCTGATATCTCCAGAGAAGTTCATCTTTCCTTCTTTGACCGCAAGGATTGCTCCGAAATAGATCAGACCTGAAATGGCTGAGAATAAAATAAGAATAAAAATTGCGAAGTAAGTGAAGCCCTTTCCAGGATTGTGTTTGCTTTTTAAGGCACCCAGTTCATGTGTCTGATTCATGTGTTGTGATAAGTTGTTTAACGTTAGTTAATTGTAATTTAATTTTTGTTTCATAAATTTCAGGAAACTACCCTTGTGCAAAATTGCGTACCGGAATCGGGGAACTTGCTGTTGCCAATTTTATGAACCGGACCTCTTGGTATCACTTAATGATTGAAAGTTATAGTATACTACTTTGAATAATTTAGACGGGACCGGAATTAGTATATGTTATTAAGTATAGAATTCGTTTCTTTATTTAACCAATCTCAACAAGGATTGTATTAACTTTGAATTCTAATCTTAAATACCATGAGTACAACTGCAAACCGTCCAAATAAAGTTCACGAAGGCCGAAATGTAAAGCGTTTCAGAGAAATGCTTGGGATTAAGCAAGATGCACTTGCGTATGAATTAGGTGGGGAGTGGAGTCAAAAAAGAATCTCTGTTTTAGAATCAAAAGAGAAAATTGAGGATGATGTACTCGCTGAAGTTGCTAAGGCGTTAAAAGTTCCGGAAGATGCTATCCGAAACTTTGATGAGGAAACAGCCATTTTTAATATTAGTAATAATTTTGAAACAGCCGCTTCTGGTTCGTTAGTAGTCGGTTACAATAAGGTTGGCAATAATAATTCTTATACTGATTGTGCTATTAACCCTATTGATAAATGGGTTGAAACACTTGAAAAACTAGAAGCCTTACAAGCCGAAAACAAAGCTCTTTACGAGCGTTTATTGCAAAGTGAAAAAGAAAAGGTTGAGCTTTTAAGAGCTGTTAAGTAATTGTTGATTTACGTACGCAAAATGAATAAGGCATTTAGCAAGGTTTAGAATATGGAACCCTGATTCTCATAAGATGCTGGAAATAGAAATTAAGCCTAACTTTTTAGACAGGGATCGGAAATTGATCATCAGTTTAGATCGTGTCACTTATGAGGATTCAAACTGGAAAGATATTCCGAATACCACATTAACAAAGATGAAATTGAAGGCCTTAGATTTGGTGTAGAACCCATTCGAGGATATGTCTTTACTATTGGTCGCAGATATTGCGTAGATATTAAGGGGTTTGATGGTAGTTTAATGAAAATTAGATTTACATCTTTGTATGGTATGGAATCAGAAGGAAACAACTTCATGAAAAGTATGTCAGTATTCTCAACTCCTTATTCAATACCCATCAGGATGACATTATCAACCGGCATATAGAATCATTTAATAGAATTTCATTTGTAGAAATTCAGGATACAACTTTCAAGACAGACGTAGTAAAACTAAACTGAAATAATATACCTTACAGTGATTTAGGTTTTAAAGAATATGAAGGGTACTTTGCCCTATTCTCCAAAAGTAATCCAAAGCTTTATAAAACTTATAGCTATTTAAAGGATTGGAATTCTGCAGTGGTTTATAGTATGTCTAAACAGCTATTGGCCAGAGTAAATGAAGATCTTTCGCAGGGCAGTATTTAAATGGTTGAACTTGTGTGGAAAATGCAACAGTTGAAATCAAAGTATTTATCAGCCATATTAACACACCAACCAACAGATGTCCGCAGAATGAAAATCAAGCCGTCTTTAAAAGTACAATCCTTCATCGGCTCCATGTATGTTTTAAGGAATCTGCAATGGTGGAATCTGGAAAAAATAAAAGCATACTAATGTAAGAGCATAGCATTGCGTTGCCCTTTTCGGGCATAAGTAAATGCAGCTCGAGCATAGTATGCTTTTATTTTTTTACCAGATCCCTTCCATAACCCCCAAAAAACATACATTTCGCTGATGAAAGATTGTATTTTTAGCTAGGTTCTGATTTTTATTAAAGGTAAATTTGCGGCTCAAACCACAAACAAATGAGTGACCAGATAAAACACGAGTGCGGAATTGCTTTTATCCGTCTTTTAAAACCTCTCTCATTCTACCAGGAAAAGTATGGTACAGCCCTTTACGGACTGAATAAACTATACCTTTTGATGGAGAAACAAACACAACAGAGGGCAGGACGGCGCAGGAATTGCAACAATCAAATTAGATGTAAAACCAGGTCACCGGTACATTAGCCGTTACAGGTCGATGGCGCAGAATGCCGTTGCAGATATCTTCGGATACGTTCAGGGTAAATTCGCAGACATTCAAAACGAGACACCTGAATTAATGCAGGATGCAGAGTGGCTGAAACAAAATGTGAGTTTCATAGGAGAGGTATTGTTAGGACACCTTCGCTACGGAACACACGGTCAGAACAGTATAGAGAACTGTCACCCATTTCTTCGTCAGAATAACTGGATGACACGTAACCTTGTTATTGCAGGTAACTTCAACATGACTAACGTTGATGAGTTATTAGAGCAACTATACGAATTGGGTCAACACCCGAAAGAGCAGGCTGATACTGTTACAGTATTAGAAAAAATCGGTCACTTCCTTGATGATGAAAATCAGGAGCTTTTTGATAGCTACAAAAAAAAAAGAAGGACTATCAAATGTAGAGATTACTGCTAAAATCTCTCAAAACTTAAACATCGCGAATATCCTTACCCGTTCTGCTAAGAACTGGGATGGCGGTTATGCTATCTCTGGAATCGTAGGAAATGGTGATGCATTTATTCTGCGTGACCCATCAGGAATCCGTCCGGCATTCTTTTATCAGGATGATGAAATTGTTGTGGCTGCTTCTGAGCGTCCTGCAATTCAAACTGCATTTAACGTAGGTATTAACAGTGTTCAGGAAATCAAACCAGGACATGCACTGATCGTTAAAAAAGATGGTACAGTAACACAGGAAATTTTCAGAGAGCCTGAAGAAAAAAGAGCATGTTCATTTGAACGTATCTATTTCTCCCGTGGTAGTGATGCTGATATCTATAAAGAAAGAAAACAATTAGGAAGACTATTGATCGATCAGATCCTGAAGGCAGTTAATTCAGATTTGAAGAATACAGTTTTCTCTTTTATTCCAAATACTGCTGAGATTTCATTCTATGGTTTAGTAGAAGGATTGCATAAGCACATTAAGAAAATTCAGAAGAATACGCTTATTGAGCGTAAAGAAACTCTGACTGATGCAGAACTGGATGAATTACTATCCATGGCTCCGCGTGTAGAGAAGCTGTATATTAAAGACGTTAAATTACGTACTTTCATTACTGCTGATGCTGATCGTAAAGAAATGGTGGCGCACGTTTATGATACCACTTATGGGGTAATCAAAAACGATGTGGATACGTTGGTTGCTGTGGATGATTCTATTGTAAGAGGAACTACACTGAAGCAAAGTATTATCAAGATTATCGACAGGTTACACCCTAAGAAAATCATTATTGTTTCTTCGGCACCACAAATCCGCTACCCTGACTGTTACGGAATTGATATGTCTAAATTAGGTCAGTTCGTAGCCTTTGAAGCAGCTATACAGTTGTTAAAAGAACGCGGATTAGAACATATTATAGAAGAAGTATATCAGAAATGTAAAGCTTCTTTATTATTACCTAAAGAAGAAATTGTAAATCATGTGAAAGATATCTACAGACCTTTCAAACAGGAAGAAATCTCTGCACAGATTACGAAGATCATTACACCTGCGGATACGGTTGCACAAGTAGAAGTAATTTATCAGACACTGGATAATTTACATATCGCTTGTCCTAATCATACAGGTGACTGGTATTTCTCAGGTAATTATCCAACTCCAGGTGGAAACAAAGTCGTTAATAAGGCTTTTGTAAACTGGAAAGAAGGAAACAACCAGAGAGCATACTAATCAGCATTATCTTATTTTAGAAGGCCGGTACTGTTTCAGTACCGGCTTTTTTGTGGAATTGTATTTCTCTCCGGAAGATTAACTGATTTTTATCGTTGGATCCCATTGGAAATAACCATAAACCTGTTGTGTCTCTTTAGCCGCATCTAATTCAAATAAGGCAAACTGGATCACATAAAGTTCACTTCCTTGTTTTTGTACTGTAGAACTATAAGAATAGAAGCTTACATTGGTTGAAATAGGAGGAAGACCATTGGGCGTTTGCGGGTTAGGCACTGCAGCACCCAATCTGATTACCTTATCATAATTGAAAGTGTTGAATAAATCAGATTGACCTGCACCATAAGGTTTAATACCATAGATTATGATAGCATCATCCGAGTTGTTATAAACTGATACCCCTCTAAAAGAAACCCTGTCATCCGGTGCAGCATTAAATGTAAGATCTGCTGTTCCCTGTCCTTTGACACCATTGGAACCTGTTGCTATCACATATTCTGACAAATGATCGATAGGATATGGATTACTCTGACTGTTGTTACGGGGACAATTTGCTTTTATATAATCGGTATCGATTACAACAATAACGTCAATAAATGCTGCTGATGATTTACGTTCTGACATGGTAAATAATTTTAGGTAATGTAGCCTACTCTGTATGGTTTTCGGCTTTCCCAATCTTTTGTTGCTGTGCTTCCAAATGACAATGTAAAGGAAGAAAGAATGGGATAGATAATAAAGAGTGTAAATACTGTCTTTCAGGATTAAGTATATTTACGTTTAAAATTATATTTTTCTGAAAAATGTATCTTTCAGAACCTTTAGAGCCCGTAGGAGTAGGGTGGGATCACCTTTTTGATTATGATTGCTGTAATATTTGATGGCTACTTCGATAAACAACCTGATCGCAAAAATAATGATGACAGCACCGGCAATCCTGTTCAGGATCTTGATGTTTTTCTCCTTGATCCGGTATCTTAATTTAGCCGCATAATAGGTTTTGATAAAATCTACGAAGAGCTGGGTACACATGGCAACAACAAAGAATACTACTTTTTCTGCCATTTCATAATGCAGCTGACCTGATACAATACCGCCCACCATGATCCAGAACATTAATGTCGTAGGGGAGAGCAGGCACATTAAGAATCCTTTGATGATATATCCGCGCTTGCGCACCTTGACAATTTCAGAAGTTTCGTAGTTTACCGTGACTTTATTAATCAGGTAATACAAACCAACTCCTAAAAGGAAAAGCCCTCCAATAATGCCTATGTACTGGTTATAATTTGCATTATAATCAACAAACTGAGAACTGAAAATCGTGAGACTGATAAATATAATGTCACTTAAGATCACGCCAATAGCCAAAGAAAAACCAGCTTTAAAGCCCTTTTCGATGCTGGTTTTGATCATGGAAAAGAAGACAGGGCCCGTTAAAAACGAAAACAAAATACCCGCACCTATCCCTTGTAGTATCGCTTCAATCATTCAACTTCATATAATTCGCGCTAATATCTGATTTTAAAGTATAATACCGCCTATTTTTTTTGCTTCATTTATTGTGTACACTATACACAATATTTTAATTATGTTTATGCCTTGTATTATCAACACTATGTATTGGTAATATTAAGACAATAATAATACGGAACAATCCTAACCATAAGATAGTTTCAGACAACCAAAAAAAACTTGTATAATCAATGGAAAACCAAAAACAAAAAAACTATGGAACGGCGTTGTACTCCATCATCACCGTGTTCTTTTTCTGGGGCTTTGTGGCCGCATCGAACGGTATTTTTATACCTTTCTGTAAGTCACACTTTAACCTGACACAATTTGAGTCTCAACTAATTGATTTTACGTTCTATGGCGGATATTTTATTGGTTCATTAATTTTATACTTTGCTTCTCAGGCCAGTAAGGTCGATATCCTTAATAAAATAGGATATAAAAAAGGGATTATCCTGGGACTGATCATTTCTGCGGGTGGTGCCTTATTAATGGTTCCTGCTGTTCATTCAGGATCATTTCTTTTTATTTTAGTAGCCTTTTTCGTTATTGCAATAGGGTTCTCTTTACAGCAAACAGCGGCGCAACCTTTTGTGGTGGCCTTAGGAGCACCTGAAAGTGGTACGCATCGTTTAAACCTTGCTGGTGGGGTAAATAACTTTGGTGGTTTAATGGGACCGGTAATTGTAAGTCTTGTGCTTTTTGGTTCTGCGAGTGATGCAGTTGCTAAAACAGTAGAGATTTCCTCTATCACTACCTTATACTATGCTTTATCTGGTTTATTCTTATTGGTTGCTGGTTTCTACGCCATCACTAAATTACCAGAAGTAACGAGTAAAGAAACAATGGAAGCTAGTCCAAAATCAAATGGACCGCTTTTAGTAATCATCCTTGGGTTTTTAATGGTACTTGCAGCTAAACCTTTAGCTGGTTTAACTCATCTGCCGGAAGCAAATTTTGTATATTCTTCGCTTGCTATTATCATTGGTGCATTAATCTTTGTACTGCTTAAAAAGAAAGAAAACGGGAATCAATGGGGTGCAATGCAATATCCTCAGCTGATTATGGGTATGATCGCCATCTTTACTTATGTAGGTGTTGAGGTAACTATTCAGAGTAACCTGGGTGCTTTACTACACCTGAAAGAATTCGGTGGTTTCCCTGAGTCTGCAATTAAGCCTTATATCGCCCTGTATTGGGGAAGTATGATGATTGGTCGCTGGACAGGTGCTGTCAGTGCTTTCAATTTATCGAAAATCACTAAAAACATATTGACCGTTATTGTTCCTTTTGTTGCTTTTGGCGTGATCCTTTTAGTAAATCACTTTACTGGTACTGATGTAGGTAACTTATATATCTATGGTGTTTGTGTTGCTGTATTGATCGTAGGATTCTTCCTTGGTCAGGAGAAACCAGCTAAAACACTAGCTATTTTTGCCACTTTAGGGGTAATTTGTATGATAGTTGGTTTAATGACTACAGGTGAAGTTGCTACGTTTGCATTTATCAGTGGTGGTTTATGCTGTTCAATTATGTGGCCTTCTATTTTTGCATTATCTATCACAGGATTAGGAAAATATACAAGCCAGGGTTCATCATTCCTGATTATGATGATTTTAGGTGGTGCTATTCTGCCACCGGTACAAGGACAATTAGCGGATACACATGGTATCCACCACTCTTATATTATCCCGCTGTTTGGGTTTGTTTACCTGATATTCTTTGCGTGGAAAGTGAGTTCGGTATTGAAGAGACAAGGAATTGATGTAGAACATATCGAAGCAGAAGGGGGCCATTAATTTTATGACAGTTAAACCTGGTTTTAATGATATTTATATGAATCTGGCGGTAGACCTTGCCGCCAGATCTCATTGTGTAAGGGCACAGGTTGGTGCTGTATTAACAAAAGATACCCGTATAATCTCTATCGGGTATAACGGGCCACCATCGGGTACCCATAATTGTGATGAAGAATGGCCTGATAAAGGCTGTGATAAAGATTCCAGGGGCAGTTGCTCACTGGCGCTTCACGCAGAGGAAAATGCGATTTTATACGCTTCCAGAAATGGATCTAAAATTGAAGGGGCTACCTTATATACTACGCTTTCTCCTTGTATCGCCTGCGCGCGATTAATCCTTTCGTCAGGGATAAAAGTTGTTTATTTTAAAGATTCTTATGCAGCTTACAAAGGGTTGCCTAGTGATGAGGGTGTGGATTTCTTAAAAAGATTCGGTGTTGAAGTGAATAAATACTAACTTTGGCCATGCTAGAAAAAATCATCATTATCGATTTTGGATCTCAATTCACACAATTGATAGCCCGCAGGGTGCGTGCGTGAGCTAATGTTTATTGCGAAATACATCCATTTAATAACATTCCGGAAACCCTATCAGATGTTAAAGGTATTATCTTTTCAGGGAGCCCGTATTCTGTGCGTCAGGAAGATGCACCTCAAATAGATTTAACACGCTTTCATCAGAAATTTCCAGTACTGGCTGTTTGTTATGGTGCACAATATCTTGCGCAGCATTCTGGCGGCGATGTTCAGGCTTCTTCAACCCGTGAATATGGAAGAGCAAATCTGAATTTTGTTCAGTCAGATAGTAAATTATTAAAAAACATAAGTTTAGATTCTCAGGTTTGGATGTCACATGGTGATACCATCACTGCTGTTCCTGAAACTTTTGAGATCATAGCAAGCACTGACAGTGTAAGAGTTGCCGGTTTCCATGTGAAAAACTCGGATACTTACGCGATTCAGTTCCACCCTGAAGTAACACATAGTACTGACGGAAAACAATTACTGGAAAATTTCCTGGTTGATATTTGTGGTTGCAGTCAGAACTGGACACCAGATGCTTTTGTTGAAACAACAATTGCAGCCCTGAAAGAGAAATTAGGCAACGATAAAGTTGTTCTTGGTCTTTCTGGTGGTGTGGATTCAAGCGTTGCAGCAATTCTTTTGCACAAAGCTATAGGAACTAACCTTCACTGTTTTTTTGTAGATAACGGCTTATTACGTAAAGATGAGTACGACGCTGTTTTAGAACAATACAAACACTTAGGTTTAAATATTAAAGGTATTGATGCAAAGGACCGTTTCTTAAGCCAGCTTGCTGGTATTAAAGATCCTGAGCTGAAACGTAAAGCTATAGGCCGTGTATTCATTGAAGTATTTGATGATGCAGCGCATGAAGTACAGGATGTAAAATGGCTTGCACAGGGTACGATCTATCCTGATGTTATTGAGTCAATTTCTGTAAAAGGCCCTTCAGCAACAATTAAATCTCACCATAATGTTGGTGGTTTACCTGATTTCATGAAACTTAAAGTAGTGGAACCTTGAATACTTTATTTAAAGATGAAGTAAGAAGAGTTGGTAAATCATTAGGTTTAGAAGACTTTATCTTAGGCCGCCACCCTTTCCCGGGTCCAGGTTTAGCGATTCGTATTCTGGGTGATGTAACTGCCGAAAAAGTAGCGATCCTTCAGGAAGCTGATGCGATCTATATTAATAATCTTAAAGAAGCAGGCTTATACGATCAGGTTTGGCAGGCAGGTGCAATATTCCTTCCGGTTCAATCTGTTGGTGTAATGGGCGATGAACGTACTTACGAAAACGTAATCTGCCTTCGTGCTGTAGAATCTGTGGATGGTATGACTGCCGACTGGTGTCATTTACCTTACCCGGTTCTTGCGAAAATTTCTAATGAAATAATCAATAAAGTCAAAGGTATTAATAGGGTTGTATATGATATTAGTTCAAAACCACCTGCAACGATTGAGTGGGAATAGATTCTGGTGTCTGATATTTATTTGTTTTTGTCTGGCGGCCTGTTCGCCAAAGACAAGAACAAATAAGTCACCTAAAAAAGAAACCGGAAAAGTAGAAGATAAAAAAGATATGGCATCAGAGAAGAAATTCACTGAGGCCAATATCTCTTTACTGGTTCCGCTGAACCTGAATAGTGCCAGAATTAAATCAGGCAGTAAAGCTGAACTGGAAAAATCTGCCATGGCCATTGATTTTTATCAGGGCTTCAAAATGGGGGTTGACTCTGCAGCTGCTACCGGGATGAACTTTAAGGTAAAAGTGCTGGACACACGTGATAATAATGTTCAGATTACTTCTTTGATCAAATCAGGCCAGATTAAAGGCACTAACTTAATTATCGGCCCTGTATTTCCTGATGGGGTGAAGTTTATTACCAACTATTCTATAGCGAATAATATTCCCGTTGTATCGCCATTGGCAGCTACACATCCTCAGGAATTTAATAATCCCAATCTGATCTCTATTGTGAATAATATTGATCTGCATGCTGATAAAATCGGGGATTATATCAGAAGGGAATATGATCCGGGAAAAACCGTAGTCGTTTTGATTGATCCAAAGAAATCGGGTGATGAGATATTAGGCGATCCTTTACGTGATTATTTCCAGAAGGGGCGGGGTTCCCGTTATACTTTTCAGGAGTATAGCTCAGTATTTACCATGGAAACTAAAATGGTTCCTGGTAAACAATATGCAGTGCTGATTTCTTCGTCTGACAGGGCTTTTGTAGTAGGGAGTTTAGATAAACTTGCTAAGATGAAAGGTGCTGGTAATGCAATTGAATTATTTGGTCATCCAAACTGGATCAAGCAGAATTACAATACAGAGAAATTGCAGTTATTGCATACAAGAATTACGACATCTTACTGGGTAGATTATAAAAGCCGGGATGTGATCAATTTCGTCAGAAAGTATCGCCAGCTTAATAAGTTTGAACCTGCTGAGTATTCATTTAAAGGGTTTGATATCGGGTTTTTCTTTGGTAAATTGTTGGCTGAACATGGGGCAGGTTATTTAAAACATCTGACCACAGAACGACACGATGGACTGGGTAATTCTTTCCGGTTTATCAAAGATGAAAAACTGGGTTATATCAATACGAGTCTGTTCTTACTGGAGTATAAAAACTATACTTTAGATCCAATAGAATAGGTTTTACATCTACCGAAAAACAATATGAAGTTAGAATATCAAGTACGTTCCTTTGAGGATGTCTTCAGTAAATATGACGGGGTTTTACCTTTGCACAGGTTTCTGGTTACCTATTTTAAACAGCACAAGCAAATGGGCTCGTCAGACAGACGCTGGGCGACCAGGTACCTGTATAGCTATTTCCGTTTAGGTCAGGCATTAAAGAAAGAGAAGCAACTGTTACGCCTTGCTATTGCAGATTTCCTTTGCAATCAGACAGAGAGTATGATGATCGATCATTATCTGCCTCAGTTTAAAGAGCAGTTGCTGTTACCGATACAAGCTAAGTTAAAGCTGGTTGAAGATACTTTCCCGAAATTTAAATTAACGGATGTTTTTTCTTTCAGCACTGAATTGTCTGAAGGGATCGATCTGACTGATTTCTTACAGTCATTCTTTATTCAGCCTGATTTGTTTCTCCGGATTAAATCTGCACATCATAAAAAGATCTTCGATTTGCTGGTTGCAGCTGAGGTTGTTGTGAAGGAAATTAGTGATAAAACACTGGCATTACCTAATGGTACAAAATTAGAAAAACTGCTTCCGGAAGATCAATATTACCAGGTACAGGATTTATCATCTCAAAAGACGGGTGAATTCTTTGCTCCGCAGCCTTATGATTATTGGTGGGACTGTTGTGCCGCGTCTGGAGGGAAATCTCTTCTGCTGCATGATATGGAGCCTAAAATAGAGCTGCTGGTCAGTGATGTCAGAGAGAATAGTTTGCACAATCTGGATGAGCGTTTTCAGGCTGCGGGTATTAAGAAATATCATAAGAAGGTGCTTGATCTGCTACAGAATAATGATCAGGATTACATGACTATGTGTTTGATGGGATTATCCTTGATGCGCCATGTACGGGTTCCGGTACCTGGGGCCGCACACCAGAAATGCTGGTTCATTTTGATGCACATAAAATTGAGTACTTCTCTAAATTGCAAAAAAGTATTGCTGAGCGTATCGTGAAATATCTGAAAGTGGGCAAACCATTGATTTATATCACTTGCTCGGTATTCAAAAAGGAAAATGAAGAAGTAATCGCTCACCTGCTTGCTAACTTACCAGTTACGCTGGAAAGTATGCAAAGCATTACTGGGTATAATGATAAAGCTGATACGATGTTTATCGCAAGGCTGATTAAAAAAGATTAATAATAGGGTCTGTCTGAAGGGTTTCGGCTTTTTTGGACAGATCCTTTTTTTAATGTTTTATAAACCTGTGTTACTTCTGAACAGCTTAATCGCGATAGCCAGTAAGATTACACCAAATGCCTTTCTCAATACGTTTAAGCCTGACTTTCCGAAAAGCTTTTCTAAACGTTCTGTATTCTTCAGCACGAAATAAACGAACATCATATTGATTAAGATACCTACTATAATATTCTGAGTAGCGTATTCAGTTTTAAGAGATAACAAGGTTGTCATGGTTCCGGCTCCCGCGATCAATGGGAAGGCCAGGGGAACTATAGAGACTGTTTCGGGAGCATCTTCATGGAATAAGGTTAGCCCCAATACCATTTCCATTGCAATACAAAAAATAACAAGTGAGCCGGCAATGGCAAAAGATTCTACATCCAGTCCTATAACTTTCAACAGGGTTTCTCCTGCAAACAGGAAAATGATCATCAGGCAGGTGGCTACAATTGTGGCTTTTTCGGACTCGATATGACCTGCTTTACTACGTAGCTGAATAACCACAGGAATAGCACCTAATATATCAATGATCGCAAACAAAACCATTGAAGTTGAGAGTATTTGACTTAGATTGAATTCCATGGTGTATTTTTGTGTAAATGTAAAATGAATTAAATAAAAAGCCACTTATATAAGTGGCTTTTTTATTTAATTCATTTTAAAGAGGGCTTATTTTAATAAGCTGTCATTATATTCTCTTCTGATCTTGCTATGTTTCTTACTGTAAGCGTAATAGATGATCACACCCAATCCCATCCAGATCGCTAAACGCTCCCAGCTGACAATAGGTAAAGAAGCCATCATCAATACACAAACGACAACACCTAATATCGGAATCAGAGGAACCCATGGCGTACGGAAAGGTCTTTCCAGTTCAGGATTAGTTTTTTCTCAAAATCAATACACCTATACAAACCAGTGAGAAGGCAAATAAAGTACCGATACTTACCATATGGCCTAAGTCTGATACTGGAACAAACCCAGTAAAAATACTTACGAAAACCATGAATACAAGGTTAGTTTTCCATGGAGTCTGGTTTTTAGGGTGTAAATCTGAGAAGATTTTAGGCAATAACCCGTCTTTACTCATACTGTAGAATACACGGCTCTGACCTAATAACATCACCAGGATTACTGAGGTATAACCAGCAAGAATGGCAATCATTAAAAAGCGGTTTAAGAAAGTATATCCTGTTTGTGCAAAGGCAGTAGCAACCGGTTTGGCATCACCAGCAAATTTGGTGTAGTTTTCCAGTCCTGTCATTACATAAGAGAACAATACATATAATAAGGTACAGACAATCAATGAACCGATAATACCAACAGGCATACCTTTTTGTGGATTCTTAGCTTCCTGCGCAGCAGTACTTACAGCATCAAAACCGATAAAGGCAAAGAAAACAACGCCCGCGCCACGCAATACACCACTAATACCGAAATGTCCGAATTCATCACTCGAAAAGAATTCGAAGAATCCTCTTGTACCTGCTTTTACAGCTTCTTCACCTGGATTAACAGGAATGAATGGATGATGATTAGCAGGGTTGATGAAGCTCCATCCTAAAATAATAAAGATCAATACTACAGCTACTTTTACAATAACCAATACGTTATTTACAGCTGAATGAGTCTTTTGTACCTTTCATTAACAGCAAAGACAACAAGCAAACAATTACAATTGCTGGTACATTGACAATTCCACCTTCCCATGGGCCGTGTAATAGGTTTTGGGGGAAATGGATACCGAACTCTAAGAGGAATTGTGAAAAGTACTGTGACCAGCTTGATGCTACTGTAGCTGCACTTAATGCGTATTCGAGAACTAAATCCCATCCGATGATCCATGCCATAAATTCTCCCATAGTGGCATAAGAGTAAGTATAGGCACTTCCTGCAACAGGAATCATAGAAGCAAACTCTGCATAGCAAAGACCTGCGAAACCACAACCAACTGCAGCGATGATAAAGGAAAGTATTACTGCAGGACCGGCATTATCTGCCGCTGCAATACCTGTAAGGGAAAATAATCCTGCACCAATAATAGCACCAACGCCTAAGGCTACTAAATTAAAACTGGTTAGGGAACGCTTTAATGTACCCTCACCACTCTCATTTGCCTCAGCTAATATTGTTGTGGAATAGATTTTTTAAATAACATAAGTTAATTTGATAGTTAAGATTGTTTTGTTTTTGGGAATAGGGTTAATTCAATCTCAAACCTAATTAAAATATATTAAAAAATAAAAGGGATTCTCGTTGAAAATCCCTTTTATTCAATATAATGTATGGAGTGATAACAGATTAACTTTTTGTCTGTCACATAGATAACGTTTAAGCTTTATGCTGATTTCTAATCTTACTGTGTTTTTTACTGTAAGCGTAGTAGATAATGATACCTAATGCCATCCAGATCGCTAAACGCTCCCAGCTTACAATAGGTAAAGAAGCCATCATCAGTACACAAACAATGATACCTAATATAGGGACCACTGGAACCCATGGCGTGCGGAAAGGTCTTTCTAATTCGGGGTCTGTTTTTCTTAAGATCAGAACTCCGATACAAACCAGTGAGAAGGCGAATAGCGTACCGATACTTACCATATGACCTAAGTCAGATACTGGAACAAATCCAGCAAAAAGACTTACGAAAACCATAAATGCAAGATTGGTTTTCCATGGAGTCTGGTTTTTAGGGTGTAGCTCCGAAAATACTTTAGGCAACAATCCGTCTTTACTCATACTATAGAATACACGACTTTGTCCTAGTAAGAGTACCAGGATCACTGAAGTATAACCAGCAAGAATGGCAATCATTAAAAAGCGGTTTAAGAAAGTATATCCTGTTTGTGCAAAGGCAGTAGCAACGGGTTTGGCATCACCAGCAAATTTGGTGTAGTTTTCCAGTCCTGTCATTACATAAGAGAACAATACGTATAATAAGGTACAGACAACCAATGAACCGATAATACCAATTGGCATACCTTTTTTTGTGGGTTCTTCGCCTCCTGCGCAGCAGTACTCACGGCATCAAAACCGATAAAGGCAAAGAAAACAACGCCTGCACCACGCAGGATACCACTAATACCATAATGGCCGAAATCATCACTTGCAAAGAATTCAAAGAAGCCTTTGGTACCTGATTTTACCGCTTCTTCGCCTAAGTTAACAGGGATGAATGGGTGATGGTTCACAGGATTAATGAAACTCCATCCTAAAGCAATGAAGATCAATACAACGGACACCTTCACAATAACCAATACGTTATTTACTGATGAGGAGTCTTTTGTACCTCTCATTAACAGCAGAGATAGCAAGCAAACAATTATAATTGCAGGCAGGTTGACAATTCCGCCTTCCCATGGCCCGTGTAACAGGCTGGTGGGGAAATGGATGCCAAACTCTAAGAGAAATTGTGAGAAATATTGTGACCAGCTTGATGCTACTGTAGCTGAACCTAATGCGTATTCGAGAACTAAATCCCATCCGATGATCCATGCCATAAATTCTCCCATAGTGGCATAAGAATAAGTATAGGCACTTCCTGCAACAGGAATCATAGAAGCAAACTCTGCATAGCAAAGACCTGCGAAACCACAACCAACTGCAGCGATGATGAAGGAAAGTATTACCGCAGGACCAGCGTTATCTGCCGCTGCAATACCTGTAAGAGAGAATAATCCTGCACCAATAATAGCACCAACGCCTAAGGCTACAAGATTGAAACTGGTTAGGGTACGCTTTAATGTGCCCTCGCCACTCTCATTTGCCTCAGCTAATAGTTGTGGGATAGATTTTTTAAATAACATATTCAGTTTGATGGTTAAGTTGATTTGTTTTTTATAGAGTTAGTTCAACTTCAAACCTAATTAAAATATATTAAAAAATAAAAGGGATTTTTGTTGGAAATCCCTTTTATTCAGAACAATATATGGCTTAATTAAGGATGAATCAGCGTATCTGTTACATTTTTAACGGTGTCAATCTTGATTTTCCCTTTTGAATCTGTCGATTTACTGATTTGTATTTCCTTTCTGATCTCTGTCGTGCCTGGATTATTGATACCTACAGCAATGTGAGGTGCAATAATCAGTGAAACGATAGACATCAGCTTAATCAGAATGTTCATTGAGGGGCCTGAAGTATCTTTAAACGGATCTCCAACAGTATCTCCGGTTACAGATGCTTTATGAGGATCTGATCCTTTATATTCCATTTTACCTTGAATCATGACTCCTTTTTCAAAGGATTTCTTAGCATTATCCCATGCTCCACCTGCATTTGACTGGAATATTCCCATCAATACACCTGAAACTGTTACGCCTGCAAGCAGTCCGCCTAATACTTCGGGGCCGAAAGTGAAACCGACAATAATAGGTACGATTAAAGCAATTGCTCCTGGTAGCATCATTTCACGAATAGAGGCTTCGGTCGAAATAGCAACACATTTATCATATTCGGGTTTAGCTTTGTATTCCATGATCCCTGGAATTTCTTTAAATTGTCTTCTTACTTCCTGTACCATCGCCATCGCCGCACGGCCTACCGCTGCAATACAAAGAGAAGAGAAGATGAAAGGAATCATACCGCCTACAAATAATCCGGCAAGTACATTCGCTTTATAGATGTCGATAGAGGTGATACCTGAAATTCCTGCGAATGCAGCAAACAAGGCAAGTGAGGTTAGGGCAGCTGAAGCAATAGCAAAGCCTTTTCCTGTCGCAGCGGTTGTGTTTCCTACTGCATCCAGCATGTCTGTTCTTTCTCTCACTTCTTTTGGTAATCCGCTCATTTCTGCAATTCCACCCGCGTTATCGGCAATTGGACCAAAAGCATCAATAGCCAGCTGCATTGCTGTAGTGGCCATCATCCCGGCTGCGGCAATGGCCACACCATAAAAACCTGCGAAATAGTAAGAGGCATAGATCCCGGCTGCCAGTACCAGAATTGGTAATACTGTTGATTCCATTCCTACAGACAAACCACCAATAATGTTTGTTGCATGCCCGGTTGAGGATTGCTGAATGATTGAATTTACCGGGCGATTACCCATTGCTGTATAATATTCTGTGATCAGACTCATTAATGTGCCCACGAGCAAGCCGATTAATATCGCATAATAGACAGAGATAAGCGGTGAACTCGAATCCGCGGATAGACATTACCGGAGGTAACAGCCAGCGAACAGCGAAATAGGAGGCAATAGCGGTCAGTACAATAGACAGCCAGTTGCCCATGTTCAATGCGCTTTGCACACTGTCGGTTTCTTTCTTGATTTTAACAAACAGGGAAGCTACTATGGAGAAGATTAATCCTAATCCTGCAATAAGCATTGGTAATAATACGGGGGCCATGCCTCCAAACAGATCGACCGAAACAATTTCCTGCCCTAATACCATAGTCGCAAGGATCGTCGCTACATATGAGCCAAATAAATCGGCACCCATACCTGCTACGTCTCCAACGTTGTCTCCAACGTTATCTGCGATGGTTGCAGGGTTACGTACGTCGTCTTCCGGGATTCCTGCTTCTACTTTTCCAACAAGGTCAGCGCCAACATCTGCTGCTTTGGTATAGATTCCTCCGCCAACTCTGGCAAAAAGGGCAATACTTTCTGCCCCTAAAGAGAAAACCGGCTAAAACTTCGATAGTCTTTTTTAATTCTGCTGATGATCCCGGGGTGCCAGGATGTACAAAGGTATGGTAGAGAATAATAAATAAGGTTCCTAAACCCAGAATGGCTAATCCGGCAACGCCAAATCCCATTACTGTTCCTCCTCTGAATGAAACTTTTAAGGCTTGCGCTAAACTGGTTCTGGCTGCCTGTGTGGTTCTGACATTGGCCTTTGTAGCGATGCGCATTCCTAAATAACCAGCGAAGGCTGAAAATACTGCGCCTATTAAAAAGGCTACAGCGATTATAGGACTGGAATGAATTGGGCTTGCGGCACTGCCGGTCAGTGTGCCTGACCAGGCTAATAATATGCCAGCAATGATAACGAAATAACTGAGCACTTTCCATTCTGCTTTCAAAAAGGCCATAGCTCCGTCTGCTATGTAACCTGCGAGTTCAGACATGTTTTTGTCTCCTGCTTCCTGCCGGGTGACCCAGGCACTCTGGAAGGCCATAACCAGTATCCCAATAAGGCCAAAAAGGGGGATGAAGTAAATTAAATTCTGTTGTAAAAAAATCATATGTTGTTTAAATTTGGTTTCATCAGGTAGATGGCAACTCAGGCCGTTATACAAAATAAAGAGAGTTTCTGACATTGCCAAATTAATCGTGTCTGGCTGAGAGATTTACAATATAGTTGTGACCTAGTATTTTAGGATGCTTTTATTTTGATAATTTAAATATATTAGCGATGACAAACCATCCGTAACGGATTATAAAAAAATCAACCAACCAAAACCAACCAATGAACAAAGAAATTGAGGATACCTCTTTTAAGAGGGAGCTTGGCCTTTTAGACGGAACTATGCTAGTCGTAGGCTCGATGATCGGATCAGGTATATTTATTGTAAGCGCTGATATTGCCAGACAAGTTGGTTCAGCCGGCTGGCTTATCCTGATCTGGGTGCTGACAGGACTGGTAACTGTAGTGGCTGCTGTAAGTTATGGTGAGCTCAGCGCGATGTTCCCAAAAGCAGGCGGGCAGTATGTGTATCTTAAAGAGGCGTATAATAAACTGATCGCATTTTTATATGGGTGGAGTTTCTTTGCGGTTATTCAGACGGGTACGATTGCTGCGGTAGGGGTAGCCTTTTCTAAGTTTGCGGCTTACCTCTATGAGCCTTTAAGTGATGCGAACATATTATATAGTGTAGGGTCTTTTCATTTGAATGCGGCTCAGCTGGTTTCTATTGTGACAATTATTCTGCTTACTTATATCAATAGCAGAGGGGTGAAGGATAGTAAAATGCTTCAAACTTTTCTGACTATCATTAAGATTTTCTCTTTACTGGGCTTGATTGCCGGCGGATTTTTAATTGCTGCAAATACTGAGGTATGGAATGCGAATTGGGCTGATGCATGGAATACGAGGGCTTTTGATGCACAGCATGGTTCGTGGGTTTCTATTGGTGGTACTGCCTTGCTTTCAGGAATTGCAGCAGCAATGGTGGGCTCTCTTTTTTCGAGTGATGCCTGGGTTGGTGTAACTTTTATTGCTGGTGAGATTAAGAAACCGGAGCGTAATGTAGGACTTAGCTTGTTTCTCGGGACTTTCATTGTGAGTGTGATTTATATATCGGCGAACCTGATGTATATCTCTGTGATGCCTTTAAATGAGATCGCTTTTGCGAAATCGGATAGGGTGGCTGTTGTAGCAGCGCAATATATTTTTGGGGATGTAGGTACGATCACTATTGCAGTGATGATCATGATTTCAACTTTTGCCTGTAATAACGGACTGATCATGGCTGGTGCAAGGGTTTATTATACGATGGCTAAAGATGGTTTGTTCTTTAAAAAGGCGGCTGAGCTGAATAAGTCGAGTGTACCGGGATGGGCTTTGTGGTTCCAGTGTATCTGGGCTTCTGTGTTGTGTTTAACCGGGAAGTATGGCGATCTGCTGGATTATGTAGTGATTATTGTGATGATCTTTTATATTTTGACCATTTACGGGATTTTTATTCTGAGAAGGAAACGTCGGGAGTTAGTTCGCCCGTATAAGGCGTTTGGATATCCGGTACTGCCAGCTTTGTATATGGTGGTGGCTGCGGCTATTTGTGTGGCATTGCTGATGACTAAGTTTAGTACGTGTGGCTGGGGTGTACTCATCATGCTCGCAGGGATACCTGTCTATTACTTTTCTAAGCCTAAAGAGGCTATCCAATAAGAAATAAAAAAATGCTTTACCATGTTCGGCCGGCATTCTGCGCCCGAAGAGGGCTTGATTGCTATGTCCTCACATTGGTAAAGCATTTTTTTTATTTTTCTAACCTGGCCGGGCCTTTAGACTTGAGAAAAGAATAGGATGGTGATACTGATGAGCATAACTCGTTGGATTGTTTGTTGGGTGGCTTGTTAGGATTGCTTAGTTGGATTGCTTGTTAGGATTGCATAGTTGGGTGGCTTTGTCATCTGGTGCTAAGTTTTTATTATTATTATCGTTTCGTACGGGATAATATTCAGAAAGTTGCTTAAATTTAGGTGATAAAATTATTTACAACTACCTAAATCAGCAGGCATGAAATTTATTTGGACTTTAGTGTTTGTTTTTTGTTCTTCTTACCTTTTCGCTCAGCGGATCACAGGAACTATTATTGATAAGGATACCAGGCTGCCAGTTGAGAATGCCACGATAACCACGGGGTATGGAATTGTTTTTAGTAACTCGAAAGGGGATTTCGGGCTGGCTGATATTAATACGGGGGAAGTTATCAAGGTTAGCCGGGCAAATTATGTTACTTACTCTTTTACGCTTAAGGGAAATAAGGGGAATATGGTGATTATGCTTGAACCTCTTCCTTTAATATTACAGGAAGTGAGAATTGAGGCGAAAAATAAGTATCACTTTGACTCGTTGAGAAACAGACAGGAATTCAGGTCTGTGTATGGGTACAAGAGCCCGAAGATCCAGAATGTACTTGTTTCAAAATCTGCTTATGTCAGGTCTCCGCGTTTTCCTGATCGGAATATATAAATACCATGAGCACAGCTGCTATTGCTGGTATTGATGTGCTACAGTTTATTAATTTTTTTGGTAAGGATAAAAGTCCAACGTCGAGATTACAAAAAACACTTTTGGTAGGGGAAGACAATAATTATGTGGATAAGGCCTTTTCAAAATCAAAGATAACCAGGGTGACTTCTTTAAAAGGGGACCCGCTTCAACAGTTTATTAATAAATACAGACCATCACGTGCTCAGGCTGAAGATATGTCGGATTATGAGATGATTATTTATATCAAAAAGAGTTATAGCGACTTTACTAAGTCAGTTAAGAGTGGAAATCTGCCTGCTCTTAAGTAGATTTAGCCTTTGGTTTCTCCCAGTTGTTGCTTTCGTATGGCTTGAACTTTAAATTAAAAGGTGTATTTTTGCAAAAAAAAAAAAATAATAAAAAGCAATTTGGGAACTCCATTAGATTCAGGCATAAAAGGTTATAATAATTACGGTACTCACCTCACCTTAAGGAAAAGTATAAAGGACAACGTGTGTTCAAAGTGATTGTTGACGGTGGGTTTACCTGTCCGAACCGGGATGGTAGTAAAGGCTATGGAGGATGTACTTATTGTAATGTTGATTCTTTTACTCCTGAGCTTTCAAGGAAGTTACCTACAATCAGGGAACAACTGGAACAGGGAATGGAACGCGGTAAGGGCTTTTATAAAGCGGATAAATTTATCGTTTACTTTCAGCCAAATACGAATACTTATGCTCCGGTGCATTATCTGAAAATGATGTACGATGAAGCTTTATCTATTAATAGTGAAGATGTAGTCGGATTTTCAGTTGGAACGCGCCCGGATTGTATCGACGCTGAAAAGGTAGCATTGCTTGAAAGTTATGCTGATCGCTTTGATGTGGATCTGGAAATGGGAATGGAGTCTATTTATGATGATACGCTAAATCAGATTAACAGGGGATGCAGCCACGCAGAATTTGTTGAGGCTGTGAAATTACTGGATAATAGTAAGCTTGATCTTTGTGTGTGCATACGATTTTTGGTTTTCCATGGGAAACTGAGGATATGATGCTTGAATATATTCATGAGATTAATAAGTTTCCGAAAATTAAGTTTGTTAAATTCCACCACCTTCATATTGTTGAGGGGTCTATTATGGGGGCTAAATACAAAAAAGAGCCTTTCAAGTTGTTTACGCTTGAAGAATATACTGACCTTTTATGTAAATTGATTCCTTTGCTGAGACCTGATGTGGTTATTCAGCGTCTGTTTGGTATTTCTGACTGGGATTTATTAATCGCTCCAAACTGGGGATTAAATAAATCATCTATTCAGACTTATATTGACAGGGAAATCGAGAAAAGAGGTATTGTACAGGGTTCTGCCTATGTACCTGCCGTTGCCTTGGTATAATCCCCGAATAATTCAATTGTCTTCTGCTTTCTGAAATTAAAGATCTGCTGTAATTTTCGTGCTACGAATATACTATTGGCAATATTTCCGATAATTCCGTAGGGTAATCCATAGGTAAGGATGTCTGTCATTTCCACACCTCCGGGTATCTGCCTGAAATGATGCTGATGGTGCCAGAATTTATATGGACCAAACCGCTGTTCGTCAATAAAATATTTATGATCTGCTATCTGGGTGATTTCTGTCATCCAGTTTAATTTAATGCCTGCTACCGGGGATACTTTATAAGTAATAATCATTCCGGGATACATTTTTTCGGCTGTTTGCGGTGAGGTTACAGTAAAAGCCATGTCTTTGGGGGTGATTTTAGCGAGGTTTGCAGGAGAAGAGAAGAAATCCCATGCTTCGGACAGACTTATTGGAAGGAATTGAGAGAATTTAAGATGGAAAGCTTTCATGTTTTGATCAAAAAAGGTGTAGGCTAATAATAAACAGTTTAAACTACTTCTTGTTTGTGTTTTTTCTGGTAAAACTGAATAAAAACAATAATCATATATTTTCTGGCTGTTTTTTGAATTAATTTTAAATATTGTTATTGATTTTACTGTAAAAAATTCGAATAATGTATTTTTTATTATTTTTTTTTTTTTTTTTTTTTTTTTGTGATTTATGATATGTTTTTGGTCTTTTGTTTTAGTGTTTTTTTGATTTATTTGTTATTTATTTATTAATGTTTATTACTATTTTTATGTTTATTGCATAATAAATCAACCGATAAACCAATAAAAATATAATATATATGAATAAAGTTCTATTTAAACAGGTAATTCCGTTCGTTATTCTTGCGATTGTCGCAATTGCAGCGCTTTTTGTTCCATTACATGCTGATTTTGATGCAGGAAAATACAATGCAGCTGATATTGCATGGATTTTAGTTGCAACTGCATTGGTGTTTTTGATGACGCCGGGCCTTGCTTTCTTTTACGGCGGTATGGTTCACAGAAAAAATGTGATCTCAACTATGATTAAAAGTATAGTTTCTGCAGGTGTTATTAGTGTACTATGGGTAACCGTAGGCTTCAGTCTGGCCTTTGGGGAAAGTATTCATGGTCTGATAGGCAATCCATCTACTTTTCTGTTTTTCCAGGGGGTTAATTCTGGTCCGGCGTGGAGTCTTGCTCCGACTATTCCTTTAACCTTATTCGCTTTGTTCCAGTTAATGTTCGCAATCATTACTCCGGGACTGGTAGTAGGAGCTGTTGCAGAACGTATCCGTTTTACATCTTATATTTTGTTTATCGTGCTGTTCGCCATATTTGTTTATTCTCCGCTGGCACACTGGACATGGCATCCTGATGGTATTCTGTTTAAAATGGGGGTACTGGATTTTGCTGGTGGTACAGTAGTGCATATTTCGGCAGGTATGGCTGCACTTGCAGGTGCATTGGTACTTAAAAGAAGAAAAGTTCACCAGGATCATCAGGAAATCCCACCTGCAAATATCCCTTATGTATTAATTGGAACAGGTCTTTTATGGTTTGGCTGGTTTGGATTTAACGCAGGTTCTGCCTTAGGTGCAAATAACTTAGCGGTATCTGCTTTTGCCACAACAAATATAGCTGCTGCTGCTGGTGCAGCAGGTCTTTCGTGGATGTTTTTTGATGTATTGAGGGGTAAAAAACCTTCGGTATTGGGTTTTTGTATTGGTGCTGTAGTAGGTCTTGTTGCTATTACTCCGGGAGCGGGATTTGTAGCTATTCCCCATAGTATTTTCATCGGTGTTGCTGCTGCTATTATATCTAACCTTGCGGTGATGTGGAAATCTAAAACTAGCCTGGATGATACACTGGATGTATTTCCTTGTCATGGTGTAGGTGGTATTGTAGGGATGTTGCTAACTGGTGTGTTTGCTACTAAAACAGTAAATGCGGCTGGAGCTGATGGTTTATTCTACGGAAACCCCGCTTTCTTTTTTACGCAGTTAAAGGGGGGGGTGCTGATTGTAGCTGTATTCAGTTTCGTCGTGTCTTTCCTGATTTTTAAACTGATCAATGTAATTCAACCTATTCGTGTGTCTTCCGAAGAAGAAGAGGAGGGGCTTGATGCAAGTCAGCATAATGAGAAAATATTCTCTCAGGGTACTTTGATTGTCTCTTCAACAGGGCTTGAAATGGAGCAATCTACATTGGTATGATCTCATAAAATATCTTTTGCAACCTAAACCAACCTAACCAACCACTATGAAGCTTAAATCTTTTTTCACGCTTTCTGCCCTTACCATGAGCGCTGCCACTTACGCTCAGGAAACGACATCATCATCGCCGCTGCAGATTTCGGGGTCGGCCGATGTCTATTACAAATATGATTTCTCTAAGAAGCCGAACATTGGGACGAGCTTTGCGAATGATCAGAATTCAGTATCAATCGGAATGATTGACCTGGCCCTAAAGAAAACTACAGGAAAGGCCTCTTTCGTAGGAGAATTATCTTTTGGCCCGAGGGGACAATACGGCTCAATACCCAATGGGGAAGGAGAGGCTGGAAATGCTGATAACTCTTTTCATATTCAGAACTTATATATGTCTTATGCCGTAACTAATAAGTTAGCACTGACCGCTGGATATATGAGACGTACGTTTATTGGTTATGAGGTGATTGTCCCAACGGGTAATTTTAATTATTCTACTTCGTACCTGTTTACAAGCGGGCCTTTTCAGAATGCGGGAATAAGAGCTAACTATACCTTTTCTCCGAAAATCGCTTTGATGGTGGGCTTGTTTAATGATTGGAACGCTTATAAAGATGTAAATGGGGTTACGCATTTCGGAGCTCAACTGACTGTGGTTCCTGTTGAAGGATGGACTGCTTATCTGAATTTGCTGACTGGAAGAGCTGCGGGTGCCACAGGAACAGGGTCGATTTATGACCTGACTACTTCCTATCAGGTAACTGAGAAAGTTAAAATCGGGCTGAATGCTGCTGATTACTCTGTAACTAATGATAACGGCGGTTATAGTGGTGCTGCGCTTTATTTGCAAAATGCTTTTACCACAAACTTTTCTTTAGGGCTGAGGGGTGAGTATTTTAAGACTAAGGATATTCCTGATCTGAAAGGTTCGAATGTTAAATCGATCACTTTAACGGCTAACTTAAAAGCAGGCGGACTGACGTTTATTCCTGAGGTCAGATTTGATAATGGCTCTACGGCAAGATTTGTTAAAAATAATCTTGATCCTACAAAAAATGCTTCTCAATTTTCATTAGCTGCTGTATATGCATTTTAGATTCAACTATAACCACGAAATGTATCAGGCCTTATGGCCTGGTGCCTTTCTATTTTTTTTATTCTTGCTGCTGATCGTCTCAGGCGCATTTGCCCAGGGTAAAAAAGAGCTCAAAGAATTACAAAAGGATGAAAGCGGGAAGTATATCTATTATGAAGTAGTTCCTCAAATCCCTGTGTCTGCTGATTCTCTGTACTTGAGGGCGAAAGCATTCTTTAAGCAAAAAAAGATGGCTCCTTTTTCGGTTGATAGTGTCGCATTAGAGAAGCAGGGTAAATTTGTAATTAGTAAAACTGCATTTGTATTATCACATCCCAGCGGCGAGGTGTTATATAATTTCAGGTTTGAAATTAAAGGGGGCGATATATAGGTTCTGGTTAACAAATTTCTTGTTTATTCCCTATCAAAGGGATCGCTATGGTAATTTTGTCCCTTCAACTGTTAAAGGAATACCATTAGAGAAAAGCCCGGGCAAATTAAATGCGGGAGAGTGGTCTTCTTACGTAAGTGACGCGGGCAGACAATCGGCCGCCCTTGCTGCCGAGTTCAAAGAATATCTGTCTGCATCGCAACAAGCCAAACCGCTTAATAAAACCCAATTTACGATTTCTACTAAAAGCTGGTAAGCCCGTTTTGCTAATGAACCATTTTATCTGCACAGGTTGAGCTGGCAAAAGCCTCTGGTTTAGCTTTGAAAATAAACCCCATGCTTAGAATATATCCCATAGCCTCGTTCAATGCTTTGTTAGATTTGAACATCGGATTGGTGTTAATGTCTGCATGTACTTCAAGATCTACATCATATAAGTCCAGCAAGTCACATACAGCATAGGCTGTTTCTATGGATTTCTGTACTTCAATCAGCATTCTTTCTTTGATACTCATTTGTTGCGTTGTTTTCTCCTGATGGATGTACATAAACCCGCCATGCTGTTCTCTCAATAAAACAATCACGGTAGCAAAATCTGTGTAAGCACCTTTAACCTGCGAATCTGTACCAACGCATACTTTAAGATGATAGCCATTTTGGGTTTCTCTGATGATGGCTTTTTCTACTTCTTCTAAAATCGGCAAGTGGATTACTTCGCCATTGAATTTTTTCCAGGTCATACGTTATAGGTGTTAGATTAACAACCCGTATTCAGGTTTCCTAAAATTAAGGTGATTATGTTAAAGATACGTTAATTATTTGTTGTTTAATTACTAACAATCAGATAGTTGTCAACAGTGGTCAGGTTATTTTGTTCATACTTGTAATTTCTTTATTACATAAAAATTAAAACAATATGTAAGAAATCATGTTAATTAAGCTATAACATGGTGAATAAAACAATTATAGTTTCAAACAGATACCCGTAAAAAAAAATAGTAGAAGAGAATGGGGAATACCTACTGAGCCCAAGTGAAGGAGGTCTCGCCACCGGTTTAGGATCGGTATATAAAAAAGGAAATAACATTTGGGTAGGATGGCCTGGAATAGAGGTTCCTGAAGAAAGACAGCAGGAAGTTACCGATAAGCTTGCTGAATTAAATCTGATACCGGTATTTTTAACTCCCGATGAAATCAATCTTTATTACGAGGGGTTCTCCAATGAAGTGTTATGGCCTGTTTTTCATTATATGGTCACCTATGCGCATTTCGAACAAACTTACTGGGACTTTTATCAAAGTGTAAATGAAAAGTTCAAAGATGTAGTTACTGCAAATCTTAATGAAGGAGATACAGTCTGGGTACATGATTACCAGCTTTTATTACTTCCTGAATTAATCAGGGCTTCACAGCCTCATGTCATCATTGGTTTCTTTCAGCATATCCCTTTTCCTTCTTATGAGATGTTTCGTCTTGTTTCGTCTTATTCCCTGGAGAGAGAATTGATTAGCGGAATGTTCGGGGCTGATTTACTTGGTTTCCATACATTCGATGATGTAAGGCACTTCCTGAGTGCAGCTTCGCGTTTATCTACTGCGAAAGTATCAAATAACGTAATCAATTATAAAGACAGGCAGATTGTTGTAGAAGCCTTTCCTATGGGAATTGATGCAGGAAAATTTGAGGACCTGACTCATGATCCGGTTGTGGCTGAACATGTGGCGTCTCTTAAAGAGACGATGCACGGTTGTAAGGTGATTTTAACTATTGACAGACTTGATTATAGCAAAGGGATATTACAACGTTTACAGGCTTATGAATTATTGCTGGCAACTCATCCTGAGTATATAGAGCAGTTATCATTGTATATGATTGTTGTCCCTTCAAGAGATACCGTCGCTCAGTATAAAGAATTAAAAGATCAGATTGATCAGCTGGTTGGGAATATCAATGCACATTTCAGAACATTAAATTGGGTACCTGTACATTATTTCTATCGTTCTTCTTTCCCTATAGAGTTTTTATCAGCATTATATTATACCGCCGATATTTGCCTGGTTACGCCAATGCGTGATGGGATGAACCTGGTCAGTAAAGAATATGTGGCCAGCAGAGCAGATAATACCGGGGTGCTCATTTTAAGTGAAATGGCAGGTGCCTCGAAAGAATTGAATGATGCGCTGATTGTAAATCCTAATAATATAGGTGATGTCATGCGGGCAATTGTTACTGCGTTAAATATGCCGGCCACGGAGCAGAAAAGAAGGATGTCTGTCATGAGGCAGATTGTGAAGAAATTTGATATACACCTTTGGGTCAAGAATTTTATGGATAAGCTAGATGAAGTCAAACATATGCAAGAATCATTGTTAACTAAACACGCTGTTAAAGCAATAAGAGAACAGATTGGGGCGGATTATGCGAAAGCCACAGACAGATATGTATTTCTGGATTATGACGGTACTCTTGTCGGTTTTAACGGAGATATAGATAAGGCTTCGCCGGATGAAGAGTTATATCGTATACTCCAGGCTTTAGCTGCAGATCCTGCAAATAGTGTAGTTATTGTCAGCGGGCGCAGGCATGAGACATTGGAAGAATGGTTTGGGCATTTGAAACTTGGTTTAATAGCTGAACATGGCGCATGGCAGAAGCATGATCAGCAAGAATGGAAGTCTCTGCCTTTACTGACTGATAAGTGGAAACAGGAAATAAGAACGGTACTTGATGCTTATACTGACCGTACTCCGGGCTCCTTCACGGAAGAGAAAAGTTATTCATTGGTTTGGCATTACCGTAAGGCAGAAGAGGGCCTGGGGGAGCTCAGAGCGAATGAAATCATCAGTCACCTGGCAGCAACTGTCGCTGATCATGGTTTGCAGATGATGCCTGGCAATAAAGTGATTGAATTTAAAAATGTTGAGGTTAATAAAGGTAAAGCTACTTTAGCCTGGTTATATGATCATCATCCTGATTTTATTATCGCATTGGGCGATGACCATACAGATGAAGATATTTTTAAGGCATTAAAACCAGAAGATTATACAATTAAAGTAGGCAGCAATATTTCTGCAGCAAGATATTACCTGAGAGATTTTGTGGAAGTCCGTGAGTTCCTGAAAACATTATCAGCAACATCATAGACCCCCTCAAAATATTTAAGCAAGCCCGTTTCCTATAAGAAAGCGGGCTTGTCTAGTTTAATAGCTATTCTGTGCGCAGCATTCATTAGTCCCACATGACTGTAAGCCTGTGGGAAATTCCCCCATTGACTGCCATCTTTTTCATCTACATCCTCTGCAAAAAGATCAAGGTGGTTACCATAACCAATCAATAATTCAAATTCTCTTACTGCGTCATCTAACCGGCCTACGATGGCCAGCGCTTCCACATACCAGAAAGCACAGATCAGGAACGTTGTTTTAGGTTTACCAAAGTCATCGGTATGACGGTAACGGTAAAACAGGCCGTTTGCTCCTTTAAGTTCTTGTTCCAAAGCAATAAGGTGATCTTTTGCCCGCTGTGAATCGGGATCAAGGTAATTCATTAAGATCAGCTGTAAAGTACTTGCATCCAGATGTGCACTATCAACTGCATGGTTGTAAACTTTTCTCTCAGGATCGTAACAAGCTTCAATATGGGTTGTTGCACGGTCAATCAGCAATCTTGCCCGCTCTTCAAATTCTTTGTTTCCTATAGTTTTAGCCATTTTTAAAGCTGCACTGGCACCTGCCCATTGAAAAAGGTTCGTGTAACAATGCATATTGGCCTGATTTCTGAATTCCCAGATTCCCGCATCCTTTTCATCTATTGTACTTTCAATCTTACTCAATAAGTAATCAAGCCAGATTGCAGAATCTTTACGTTCGCTAAAAACAAACCTGTTATCTGTATATAAAGGCAGCATAGAGATTAATACCTGTCCATAAATATCATTCTGAATATGTTCATAGGCCTGGTTACCTACACGTACAGGCTGGTTACCCATATAACCTTTCAGGTTAGTTAGTCAGAATACGCTCTGTAAGGACACGCTCACCAGCTATCCCAAAGAGTGGCTGATATCGTTTGTCATCCCGGAAAGAAATATCTGTGATATAGTTAAAATACCTTTCCATTTCTTCAAAATGGCCAATATGGTTTAATGAGGTGATCACGTAGTAAGTATCCCTCATCCAGCAGTAGCGGTAATCCCAGTTACGTGTGCTTCCCGGAGATTCTGGTAAGCTGGTTGTACTGGCAGCAATAATTGCCCCTGTGTCTTCGTATTGATGGATTTTCAGGACTAATGCCGAACGGATAACCAGCGACTGATGAAATCCTGCGATGGTAGAATGTTTGATCCACGTTCTCCAGTATTTCCTGGTCTCTGTAAGAAATCGCTCTGCAGTACTCTCAATAGGGGCATCCAGATCGTGTCCGTAAGTAAGAATAAGGTATTTAGTATCGTTCAGTGCAAAGTGTTTTTCATCCTCAATGTATGAAAGTGAGATGTTCGTACTTAACTGCATATCATTTTCAGCTCCGGTAAACTGGATATGGTTACTGCCTCTTGAACCTTGCTGTTTTCCTTCTCCATAATTAAAGACAGGATTACAGGCTACTTTAATTCTTGGATTACCCTCAAGCGGTTCAATCTTACGGATTAACATTAATGGTTTATAGAATCGTTCATGCTGATAAAATCTTGGTGCGAAATCGGTAATCCGGTATTTTCCTTCTTCATTACTGATTACAGTACATAGAATATTGGTATTTTCCATATAGTACTGTTCGGAGGTGTATTCTCCATGAGGAAGGATAGAAAACTCTCCGCCCTGTTCCTGATCAAGCAATCCGCCAAAGACGAATGAGCTATCGAATCTTGGCCAGCATAACCAATCAATATTAGTGTTTTTGTTGATGTGCGCAAGAAAGGCACAGTTTCCAATTATTCCTGTCTGATAGGTATGTCTGTCCATTAAATGTGTGTTTTATTATATTATTATTGTGTTTGATATTAATAGAAATAAACAAACTTTTATACTATTTGTTGACATAAAGAAATTATGTATATTTATAAGAGCGATGATGATACTATTGTACGATTGCCGGTCGTTAAATAATTAAAAACCGAATCCTCATTTAAAGCCTTTAAAGATGAAAACAGAACTGTTGAATGAATTCTTCTTACTGCAACAAAGCAGGTCTAATGCTAAATATCTTGATATTCTGGAGGAGAGGATCTATTCCCCAATTCAGAAGGCTAACAATAAAGTCACTTCCTGGATGACTAAGAGGGGAATGATGTTGATGAAGCTGGAAAAAAATGCACAGCTGCGGATGAATAAAATCAGAAAGAAATTCCTAAAATATTAGACCATTCCCTTTTGCGCTAATCTTTGCTTAATTCCGTTATCTTTGCTGCATGATGGTAGAAAAGGTATTGGGTAATTTAAAAAAAATCGCTTCTTTGAATGAAATGCAGCTGGCAGCAATTGCCGCTACAGATAAAGGAAAGGATGTAGTTTTGCTTGCGCCAACAGGTTCTGGTAAAACTCTTGGCTTCTTATTGCCAGTTTTAAAAAATTTAAATGCTGCTACAAAAGGGGTACAAGCGTTGGTATTGGTTCCTTCAAGGGAGCTTGCTTTACAGATTGAGCAGGTATTTAAACAAATGGGTACTGGTTTCAAAGTTAACTGCTGCTATGGCGGTCACCCGGTGAAAACTGAGAAAAACAACTTTGAACAACCTCCTGCTGTGCTTATTGGTACACCTGGAAGGATTGCTTATCACCTGAGAAAAGAAAACTTTGATGAATCATCTATTACCACTTTGATACTGGATGAATTTGACAAAGCCCTTGAGTTTGGGTTTCAGGAAGACATGGCTTATATTATTGGTAACCTGCGTTCCTTAAAACAACGTATGCTTACTTCTGCAACACAGATGGAAGCTATTCCTGATTTTACCGGCCTTAAGTCTTCTGTAGAAATCAATTTCCTGAAAGATGTTAAGGTTGCACCGGATTTGAAAAAAAAAAGGTAATGACTACCGCAGAAGATAAACTGGATACTTTATTTGAACTGATCTGTAAAATAGGAAATAAAAACTACCCTTCTTTTCTGTAATCACAGAGAAACGGTTGATCGTATCAGTGACTTGCTTATTGATAAGGATCTTGCACATGATATCTTTCATGGTGGAATGGAGCAGGATGAAAGAGAACGTGCTTTACTGAAATTCAGAAATGGAAGTATTAAAATATTAATCACTACCGATCTGGCTTCGCGCGGACTTGATATTCCGGAAGTAGAATATATCATTCACTACCAGTTACCTTATACAGAAGATGCATTCTTGCATAGAAATGGCCGTACAGCACGTATGAATGCTAAAGGAACAGCTTATCTGATGATGACTGAAGAAGACAAGTATCCTTTTTTGAAAAGTGATATTGAAATCGAAAAATTAAAAGGTAATTATCAGTTGCCAAAAGATAGCCAGTGGCAGACTTTATATATCGCTGCGGGTAAAAAAGATAAGGTGAACAAGATTGATATCGTTGGTTTACTGCTTAAAAAAGGTGGATTAGAGAAGGATGATGTTGGATTGATAGAGGTAAAAGATACGAGTTCATATGTGGCCATCAAACGCAATATGGTTAATAAGGTTCTTGCAGCTCTGGCCAACGAGAAAATAAAAAATAAGAAAGTAAAGATAGAAGTAGCGATGTAATTATGAGCAACAACGACATTTTAAAAAAACTCCGCGTAGCGCTTGAGTTGAATAATGAAGATATTATTAAAATCCTTGAACTGGTAAACTTTAAGGTAACTAAAAGTGAACTGGGTTCGTTTTTCAGAAGTGAAGATCATCCTAATTTTAAACCATGCGGTGATCAGATCCTGCGTAATTTCCTCAATGGATTAGTAATCTTTAAAAGAGGTCCGAGAGTTGAGAAATTGACTCCTCCAGCAATCGATTAAAGGCTTTTAATTGCAAAATCCCGGGAATTCTCCTGTATTTTTGAAATTGGGTTAATTTACTCGAACAAACAGTTATACTTGTGAAAAGAAGGCTTAATATTGCCTTCTCACAAGGATTGCATTTTTGAAAATGGCCAATAGGATTGCATGACGAATGATTAGATTTTTAAAATTTACTGGAAATTCAGGTCATTTAAAATGTATAATTTTATTCCATGCCTTTATGTTTCTTTGTTCCTATGCTGCTTTTGCACAAACGCCGCATAGACTGACAGGAACTGTAATAGATTCATTGAAAGATGTAGTGTCCGGAGCTGATGTTTTTATCATTGCAGATAAAGACACGCTCTCTACGGTCACCAATACCCACGGAAGATTCATTTTTTCAGGTTTTAAAGCTGATAAGATCTCTCTGCTCGTTATGAGTGTGGGTTTCAAACCATATACCAAATCTTTTCAATTTAAACAGGGGCAGCAGAATCTGGATCTGGATATGATCGTCCTTGACCTGGAATCTAACCTGCTTAACGAGGTTGTGATCAATGGAATGGAGGGATAAACCTATAAAAATAAAGAAAGACACAATTGAATACAATGCTTCTTTTTACCAGGTTTCTGAAAATGACAGGGTAGAAGATTTATTGAGGCAGTTGCCTGGTATAGAGGTCGATGAGCACGGTAATACCACTACAATGGGGCGGCCATTGCAGAAATTAAGAGTAAATGGCGAAGATTTTTTTACCAGTAATGTAAAAGATTTCATCAGTCAGCTTCCCGCAAGTGTAGTAGATAAAGTGGAAATCATTAATGATTATGGGGATGAAGCTAATTTTACAGGCATGAAAACCGGAGAACCCCAGAAAATGTTGAACCTGGTCACAAAGGCCGGACAAAATAAGGGGACTTTCGGAAATATTCTGGTTAGCGGAGGTACAAATAAGCGTTATGGCCTGCAGGGGAATGGAAATATATGGGATGGCAGTCAGCAGATTGGGTTTAGCAGCAGCTCAAATAATACGAATAATGAAGCAGGTGTGAATACTACTGCAACAGCAGGTGTTAATTACAGGGACAAGTTATCAAATGAGGTTACGGCCAGCGCAGGCTATAATTATAGTTATAATAAAAAATCTCTCACAACAGCAGAATTCGACTGAAACTATAACCACAGAAGGCACGATTAAGAATAAATCGGAATCGGCCGCTAAATCGGAAGATAATAATCATAATATTAATTTTAATATCCAGTCAATAGCGAATAAGAGCTATTTTCAAGCCTCTTTGGGTGCTTCTCTGGCAACGAAAAACAGAGACGGAAGCATTGGTTCCAAACAAACCGGACTGATCATGCAGGATCTGCAAAATGGGAGCGGATCATATGTGAAGACACCTAATCTGAATGGTAATTTTGTATGGGCAAGGAGCATGGAGAAACCTGGCAGAAGTATGGCGGCAGGGGTGGTTGTGAGTAGTGGAATCAACCAGATTAATGATGATTTGCGCAATAAAATCAGTTATTATGATCAAGGGGAATTGGTGAAAGACTCTCTCTGGTTAACCGGTTTGTAGATACCGAGAACAGAACAAATACAATTACTGCTGACTTTAGATATAGTGAGCCTTTAAATTCTTCCAGCGACTCATTGGTTAAAAGAAACATAGATTTCTCTTATTTCTTTTCTCTGAGCAAAACCAGGAATAGTTTGTATACAAAAATCGATAATAGCATTGGTAAGACTAGTGTAGTAGATTCGCTGAGTTCTATATATTCATCTGCATTTATGTTTCAGCGTTTTGCAGTAAGTTATCGTTATCAGGCTGAACGTCTCAATTATAGTTTTGGTGTAACTGCTCAACCAAGTCTGCTAACCGGCCAATATGCTGGTAACGAAAATCGGATCAGCCACTTCGAACTTAACGTTTCACCAATTGTGAATTTAAGCTATAATCTGTCCAATTGGGACAATGTGGCTTTCGTGTATACCGGAAGTAGTACTGCTCCTGATTTTTATCAGCTTCAGCCTGTACCGAATATCAGTAATATATCAATGTTATTATTGGTAATCCAAATCTGAAATCTAGTTTTACCCATTCAGGAAATCTTAGTTACCAGCATACCGATGAACAAAATGGGTCTACCCTGCAACTTGCATTAAACGGATCTGTGGTGGAAGATCAGGTGGTCAGTAATGTGGTGTTGTTAAAAGATACACTGAACAGCTTAAAGCAGGAAACGCACTATGCAAATGCAAATGGTGCCTATTTAATAGGGAGTATGTATTCTTATGCTGTGCCCTTTGCGAAGAATAAATTCAGTGCGGAATTCAGAGGTACATTTGATTATATCAATATGATCTCTTATACTAATAATGATCTGAATCAGAATAGAAATATCAATTTTTCGCAGACCATGAAATTAAGAATGAGTCAGCGCCGCCTAACTTTATCTACTTCTGCAACCTATACTTATAGCAGTAACCGTTATTCTATTGAATTGCTGAAATTGAGAAATATTGAAACCTGGCAATTTAACTGGAGTGGCCGTGCCTGCCTTTGTGGATAAAAACTTTTCACTGAGTGCGGATGTCTCCAAGAAGATTAATTCTGGTTATTCACTTGCGATAGCGAATCCATTGCTGATTAATCTGAGTCTGGAGAAGATCCTGTTTAAGAATAGACAGGGAACGATCTCTTTGCAGGCTTATGATTTATTGAACCAGGGAAATAACCTGGTTAGAAGTATATCTGATAATTCGATTACTGATAGTCGGTATAATCAAATTACCAGATATTTCCTCGTTAGTTTTAATTATCGCTTACAGAATTTCGGCCATAAAAAAGCTAAGTAAACAGCTTGTTGTTAGCTTAATTTTTTATATCTGATTCTGTGCGGAGTTACATCTCCTAAGCGTTTCTTGCGGTTCTCTTCGTAATCACTGTAGTTCCCTTCAAAGAAGTAAACTTGTGAATTACCTTCGAATGCCAGAATATGTGTACAAATACGGTCTAAGAACCATCTATCGTGACTGATGACTACTGCACAACAACACCAAAGTTTTCCAATGCTTCTTCTAGTGCACGTAAAGTATTTACGTCAATATCATTGGTTGGCTCATCCAGCAGTAAAACATTCGCTCCTTTTTTCAAGGTGATTGCAAGGTGTACCCTGTTACGTTCTCCACCTGATAGTATACCTACTTTCTTCTGCTGATCACCACCGTTAAAGTTGAACTTCGAGACATAAGCACGTCCGCTTACTGATTTGTTACCTAACATAATGTTATCAAGTCCGTCAGTAATGTTTTCGTAAACTGTTTTGTTCCCGTCAAGGTCATTGTGCATTTGATCCACATAACCTAATGCTACAGTTTCACCTACTCTGAAAGTTCCTTCATCTGGTGTTTCCTGCTCAGTAATTAAACGGAAAAGGGTAGTTTTACCAGCTCCGTTAGGACCTACAATACCTACAATTCCCGCTGGAGGAAGAGAGAAACTCAGGTTTTCAAAAAGTATTTTATCTCCGTACGATTTAGTTACGTTATTGGCTTCTATAACTACATTACATTACCCAACCTTGGACCAGCTGGGATAAATAGCTCCAGTTTGTCCTCTCTTTCTTTAGAATCCTCTGAGGCCAGTTTATCATAATTTGATAAACGTGCTTTAGATTTAGCATGTCTGGCTTTTGGTGCCATACGAACCCATTCCAGCTCACGCTCTAATGTTTTCTGACGTTTACTTTCAGTTTTCTCTTCTTGTGATAAACGTTTAGCTTTCTGATCTAACCATGAAGAGTAATTACCTTTCCATGGAATACCTTCTCCACGATCAAGTTCAAGAATCCATCCGGCAACATTATCAAGGAAGTATCTATCGTGGGTAACTGCTATTACTGTTCCTTTATAATCTTTCAGGAATTGCTCCAGCCAGTCGATACTTTCTGCATCAAGGTGATTGGTTGGCTCATCCAGTAATAAAACGTCTGGTTCCTGTAATAACAAACGGCACATAGCTACACGACGACGCTCACCTCCTGATAAAACACCAATTTTAGTGTCAGGATCAGGATCAGGGCAGCGTAAAGCATCCATCGCACGTTCCAGTTTATTGTCCAGTTCCCAGGCATTTACTGCATCGATTTTATCCTGCAGTTCACCTTGTTTAGTCATCAGTTTATCCATTGCATCAGCATCTTCATAAACTTCTGGTAATCCGAACTGCTCATTGATCGATTCGTATTCTTTTAAGATAGCAGTAATCTCTGCAACACCTTCTTCTACAACTTCACGAACAGTTTTGTTCTCATCCAGCTCTGGTTCCTGTGCAAGATAACCAACGGTATAACCTGGTGAAAATACAACCTCACCCTGAAATGCTTTGTCGATACCTGCAATAATTTTTAATACAGATGACTTACCCGATCCGTTAAGACCAATAACACCAATTTTGGCTCCGTAGAAAAATGAAAGGTATATGTTTTTTAATACTTGTTTTTGAGGGGGGTAAATCTTATTTACTCCCGCCATTGAGAAGATTATTTTTTCGTCTGACATAATTGGGGTTTAATATTTTATGCCTTTAAAAGGCTTTCTTATTTATTGTTAAATCTCTGATTGGTTTCTCTGTCCTTATTTTAGATAGAGCTCACAAAGATAAGCAAGGTAAACCCATTAAAAAATTGTTTGTCAGATATAAGGTCGAATTTTGCGATAAACCTGAAATAAGAATGAATTCAATATAGGAAGGAGTATAAAGTTACTGTGGAGACTTTTTAGTCAATTCCTTTAATTTCTGAATAAGTAACGGGGATGATGGTCTTTCTGCGATTTTGGGCAAGGGCTTCAATAATTTTGCTGGTATTGATTTTCCAGTCATCATCACCTATTTTATCAAAGGGTATAATGATATCTTCTTTTGTATTGATTTCAAGCATAATATAAAATGAGTGTTATGGGCAAGAATAGCTGTTGAAAACGAAGGTTTTTAATCTTTGCTATACAAAACAATGATAATTGAAATATATCATATAATACTTGTTGCCCGCACTTATTGTTTGAGGAAAATATTAAATAATGAAATGCTCATTTTAAGCTTTGGAAAAAGAAGGCATAAAGGAAGGGATTGTATTAAGATGGGGACAGTGACTGTCCCCTAAAAGCTCATATTGTATGTTTTTTTGCTATTCTGCCCGGGGTACATCTTCCAGACGATAATATACTTTTAACCCTCTTTCTGTTGCAATTCTTACATCTTCGTCAGCTCCTTTTGAAGCACCATCCAGACGAAGCACAGCATCACACTTTAAAAGTAAACGATGTGCTACTGGATATAAAATCTCTTCATAGGCTGGATCACCTGGTTTTGTGGAGCCGGCAAGATGAAGCAGAGGTAAGGCAACCCATTCACCAATCATTGGAATGTGCCCTAATCTAAATAAAGGAAGAGCTGCCGCTTCTAATCTGATTAGATTTTGCTGCATTAATTTAGGATCGTCATTTGTACCGCTGCGGTAAGGCCCTGCTATAAGTATTAACATATCTTTTTTTTTATTTCTACAAAACAAGGGAACAAAATCTCTGAAAAAAATAAAGTAGTTTAAGAAATCATAAGTTTGTCTTTTAATCACTTCTTGTGTTTATTTCCTCTGATCATACTTAGAAATTCTGGAGTAATGCCCAAATAGGACGCTATTTGTTTTTGAGTAACCTGCCTGACTACCTGCGGATATTTATTCAGGAATATATTATACCGCTGCTCTGCCGAAAGCGACAGGTTTTCTATAGTCCTCAGCTGTTCTCTGATATATGCGTTTTGGAAAATTACCCTGAAGAATCTTTCAAATTTGGGTATTTTGTTATATAACTGATCAAGATCTGCTTTTGATAGCTGAAAAATGATACTTTCTTCTACTGCTTCAATGGTCAGCATCGCTGGCTGTTGATTGATGAAACAAAACATGTCTGTTATCCACCAATCGGTAACAGCAAACATAATAGTTGATTCTTTGCCGGCTTTGTCCAGGTAATACGCTCTCAATGTACCAGAATGCACAAAATTGATATACTTACTTACAGATTTCCTCTCCCTTGAGTATGAATTCCTTTTTTTGGACCTTCTTTTGTTTTAAGAATGATGTGAAACAGTCTGCTTCCTCTTTATCGAGTGAAATATGTTTGGCAATATTTTTTAGAATAAGCTCAGGTATCATCATATCAATTGAAGGATCTGTCTCTGGAATAATTTCTTCTCCAAGAATAGGTAAAATTTTTAGAGATTTGATGCGTTAAATATATATCAACGCCTATTTATGGAGCAGTACATCTACGAAGATGAATATCGTGGTCAAAAAAGAAAATTTTTAATACTATCAGTAGCGGATGGCTCAGGTTACAGGGTGTTTTTAGAAGATAAATTTATTGGGTTAATTAGTCCTGTGATCAGTGATGAAGCTATAATCTGGCAAACAGAATATAATATGCTAAAACCTATTGTCAAAAAAATAGGGGAGTGGATTGAAAATTCTAAAGATGACTGCCATTTTGTTGCTTTTAAATTATAATAACTAAAAATGACAGGTGGTTTGTGGCATAATAATCATTACATTTTAGGGACAATTCTCCCAAAATAAGGATGATCAGTTTCTCTAATGATTATTTAAACTACTTTAGAACATATTTTATTTTTCTAATACAAATAAAATAATATTGCGATTAGTGTCAAAACTTAGTAAGTTTAGTGGAATAAGGTCATTAACGAAATCTATCCTCTGCCGTATGGCGTAATTGTTGATAAAATAAATCATATAGGTGACGCTCTTTTATAAAACATATTTTATAGTTTAGGGGCGTTGCGTTTAAGAAAAGGTATATATGGAAGCTAAATTTTCACCACAGGTAAAAGACGTGATTTCGTTTAGCAGGGAAGAAGCCCTGAGATTAGGTCATGATTATATAGGCGCTGAACATCTTTTGTTAGGTCTGATTCGCGAAGGCGACGGAATGGCCATCAAAATATTGAAATCGCTGGGGGTTGATACGTCTAAATTGCGCGCTCTCAATTGAGGAGGGCAGTAAGGGGTACTTCCAGTGTTACGGTTAATCTGGGAAATATCCCTTTAACTAAACAGGCCGAAAAAGTATTAAAAATCACATATCTGGAAGCCAAAATCTTCAAGAGTGATTTAATAGGAACAGAGCACTTGCTGTTGTCAATCCTTCGTGATGATGATAATATCGCATCTCAGATATTATTACAGTACAGTATCAATTACGAAATCTTCAAACAAGAAGTAGAAGTAAATAAAAATGGTTTCAGAGATGAAACTCAAGGTAGCGCTTCTACTGGTGGTGATGATGATTACCGTGAAGAGGAAAGCTTTAGCAGTCCTAAGAAAGTATCTGACATTAAATCCAAAACTCCTGTTCTGGATAACTTTGGAAGAGATTTAACAAAAGCTGCGGAAGAGGGCCGTTTGGATCCTATTGTAGGACGTGAAAAAGAAATTGAACGTGTGTCTCAAATCCTTTCCCGTCGTAAAAAGAATAATCCTATTTTGATTGGTGAGCCAGGTAGGTAAATCAGCGATTGCTGAAGGCCTTGCTTTGCGTATCGTTCAACGTAAGGTCTCAAGAGTATTGTTCAACAAACGTGTGGTTACGTTAGATCTTGCTTCTTTAGTTGCAGGAACTAAATACCGTGGACAGTTTGAGGAACGTATGAAAGCGGTAATGAATGAACTGGAAAAATCAACTGATGTAATTTTATTCATTGATGAGATCCATACTATTGTTGGTGCTGGTGGAGCCTCTGGTTCCCTGGATGCTTCCAATATGTTCAAACCTGCTTTAGCAAGAGGGGAAATACAATGTATTGGTGCAACTACTCTTGATGAGTACCGCCAGTATATTGAGAAAGACGGAGCTTTGGATCGTCGTTTCCAAAAGGTAATGATAGAGCCTGCTTCTCCTGATGAGACTATTGAAATTTTAAACCGTATTAAAGAGAAGTATGAGGAACATCACGGTGTTACTTACACAAATGAGGCAATAAATGCCTGCGTTGCTTTAACTACAAGATATATTACTGACAGATTCCTTCCGGATAAAGCTATTGACGCACTGGATGAAGCTGGTTCAAGGGTGCATTTGACTAATATTCATGTTCCCGAAAACATCATTGATATTGAAAACAAGATTGAAAATATCAAGGTTGAAAAGAATAAAGTTGTAAAAAGCCAGAAATATGAAGAAGCTGCAAAATTAAGAGATACTGAAAAGAATCTTTTGGAAGAGCTTGATCGTGCAAAAACTGAATGGGAAGCTGAAACTAAAACTAAACGTTACACGGTAACTGAGGATAATGTTGCTGAGGTTGTTTCCATGATGACTGGTATTCCTTTACAACGTGTAGGTCAGACTGACAGCGTGAAATTGCTGAATATGTATGATACTATAGCTACTAAAATTATTGGTCAGGACGATGCGATCAAAAAATTAAGTAAAGCTATTCAACGTACAAGAGCTGGATTGAAAGATCCTAAAAAACCAATTGGTTCGTTTATTTTTTAGGGCCTACTGGTGTTGGTAAAACTGAGCTTGCTAAAGAACTGGCCAGATTCATGTTCGATAGTGATGACTCACTGATTCAGATTGACATGAGTGAGTATATGGAGAAATTCGCTGTTTCACGTTTAGTGGGAGCGCCTCCGGGATATGTTGGTTATGAAGAAGGGGGTCAGTTAACTGAAAAAGTACGTCGCAAACCTTATGCTGTTATTCTGTTAGATGAGATTGAAAAAGCTCACCCTGATGTGTTTAATATCCTGTTACAGGTGTTGGATGAAGGTCAGCTGACTGATAGCTTAGGCCGTAAAGTCGATTTTAGAAACACGATTATTATCATGACTTCTAATATTGGTGCACGTCAGCTTAAAGATTTCGGTCAGGGTATCGGTTTCTCTACAAATGCTAAAACAAACCAGGTTGATGCACATTCAAGAGGGGTAATCGAAAATGCATTGAAACGTGCTTTCGCTCCTGAATTCCTGAACCGTGTTGATGATGATTGGTAGTGTTTAATACGCTTGGTAAAGATGAGATCTTCAAAATCATTGATATCGAACTTAAATCGCTATTTGGAAGGGTTCATAGTTTAGGTTATGAAGTTAAATTGACTGATGTGGCAAAAGAGTTTATTGCTGATAAAGGTTTCGATATTAACTTTGGTGCCAGACCATTGAAACGTGCGATTCAAAAATATCTGGAAGATCCTATCGCTGAAGAAATCCTTAAAGGAGAGATTAACGATGGGGACACGCTTGAAATAGATTACAATAAGGAAACTGATCTTATTGTAGTTGAAAATAAGAGCCCGGGTAAGAAGAAAAAAAAGAAGAAGGAAGTATTGAGTAATCACTCCAATACTGACATATAAAAGGCTGCCTCCAAAGGGCGGCCTTTTTAATATAAAAAAACCAGGCTTTGTATTTTTACAGACCGCGTTCATCTGAAGGGATGAACAATGTCTGAAAAATACAAAGCCTGGTTTTTTTTCGTTTGTCTGACCTTGGAAGATGCCAATTATATGATGTTAATTGGAAGGATTACTTTTTGAAGGTTTGGCAGGGTGGTTAATTTATTTAGAAGGAATGCTTGGTTTGCTTTTAGAAGGAATGCTTGGTTTGCTTTTAGAAGGAACGCTTGGTTTGCTTTTAGAAGGAACGCTTGGTTTGCTTTTAGAAGGAACGTTTGGATTGCTTTTAGAAGGAACGTTTGGATTGCTTTTAGAAGGAACGCTTGGTTTGCTTTTAGAAGGAATGTTTGGATTGCTTTTAGAAGGAACGCTTGGTTTGCTTTTAGAAGGATTACTTTTTGGAAGGCTGGTAAGGTGGCTCTTCGTCAATAATGGTTAGGGATCGGTGTTTTTGTCCTCAAACTGACGGTTTATTTTTAGGGTAGTATAGTTTAGGTTGTTTGTGTGTAAATGGAGTCCTGGTAATGTTTTTTTTTTTTAGTTTTTGGCGATCTTCCTGATTTAAAGGATCTGGAATATGCTTAAAAAGAAGTCCGCCTGATCCTAAGTTTAGATCAGCGATTAAATTTTTCTGAGTAGTCAGTACGGCTTTTATTTTACGGGGTAATCTCAAATTGGCTTTCTGAGAGAGGTCGGGTACAATATTAATCTCATTAAAGGTTTCTGGTAATACATATTCTTCTACGTAGTGGAGGTTGTTCGTCGTGTATAACCAAAGTTTGTTTCCTTTTTCTAATGAAATATTTTTTTATTCCAATTACTACCATTATCGTAATCCATACCGGGTGTGATGAAAGTCGCTATATTATAGGCTTTGTTAATAGAGAACATGGTATTAGCTGTGTTTGGAAGGTAGTTATAAATGATTCTTCTACTCTTAGGGATGACCGGATTATAAGCGGCATAGATATCAAAAAAGGTTTGTGCTGTTTTATCCTGTTCGAAGTATACAGAATCACCTTTAATGGTATATTTTCCCCTAATCTCGAGGATTGTTGAACCGGATTCTAGTTCTAAGGCGAAACGATGATCGGGACAAATAGAATTGTATGTGTGTTCCATTTTGAGCTGTATACTCGTAGGCACCAGCTACTATGTTTTCCTGTGTGCATACTAAAGATGAAAAGAACATACTGCAAAAAGAAAGCAGGATAATAGTTGGGATTTTTCTAATGAAATGAATCATATTTTCTATCAAAAATCATTTATTGTTTAGCAATATAATTCATTTTTTCGTTTTAACTGATGTCGGAAGCTAAAACAGGCTTAGCTGAGGTTTAGGGATTTTGAATATACTGGAGTCCAAATGAGTCCTTTTCACATTTAGGTGGTTGAGTCTGCAATGAAGTTTGAAGGTGTCGTGAATCATTTTTGCAATATTACCCTCGCCCCGCATTCTATCGCCGAAACGGCTGTCGTTGACTTGTCCGCCATGGCAAGACTGGATCATATGCCATACTTTGTCGAAACGGTCCGGGAAATTCTGACGCAACCAGTCTTCGAAGATTGGGCCAATTGCGCCGTTCAGCCTGACGATGGTATAGCCGGCACTTTCTGCGCCGCAGGATGCTATTGTTTTCAGAATAGCGGGGATTTCATGGTCGCTCAGTCCGGGAACAAGGGGAGCGACCATTACACCGGTCGGAATACCGGCTTTGCTCAGCTCTTCGACTACTTTTAGCCTTTGTCTGATAGTTGTAGTACGGGGTTCCATCTTTGATCTTAACTTTTCATCGAGGCTATTGATAGAGAGGTAAACTGTGCAGAGGTTATACTTAGCCATTTCTTGCAGGATATCAAGATCACGAAGGATAAGGGCATTTTTTGTGATCATACCGATGGGCTGCTTGTAGGCAAGGGCGATTTCCAGGAGCTGGCGCGTGAGTTTATACTCGCGTTCTGCGGGTTGATAACAGTCAGTATTTCCTGAGAGGGAAATAGTCTCCGCATTCCAGCCTCTGCGCTCCAGAAATTTTTTGAATAGTTGTGGTGCATCTTTTTTAACGATGACTTTTCTTTCGAAATCCAAACCGGCACTAAAACCCCAGTATTCATGTGTGTTCCTGGCATAGCAATAAGTACAGCCATGTTCGCATCCCTGATAAGGGTTTAGTGAATAGGCCATACCAACATCGGGGCTGGCTACTTTATTGACGATAGTTTTGGACTTTCCGATGATGAAGGTCGTCTTGTGGTTTTCGTTTTCCCAATCGTCTATTCCTTCACTATGCTCTTTGACGTAAGAGTGGGTTAAAAAATGATTGTGGGGATTAAATTGTGCGCCTCTCCCTTTCAAATATTGCTCTTCTGGCTTTTCCGCTGAAATCATCTTTAAAATTACTAATTTTTTTAGTAATTAAGAAGGAGTTTTATCTTTTATTTGAGGGGATGTAATCCATCGGCACCATATCACCGATTTTTTCGTATGCCCAAAAGCCTTCAAATAAGATGGCTTTTGAATCATGTATCGCACCATTTGGATAGAAACTCACAGGACCTTTGAGCATACTGACCACCGAAATCTGGTAGTTTGGAACGGTTAATGGCCGCATGATATAATGACCTGTGTTAGAGTAGGCATTACTTTCTTCTTCTTTGGTATACATGATATAGAGTTCATCCTTATAGTTGATGGTTTTCATGTTAGGATAGATACTTTTAACAAGGGTATCTATTGCTACTCCTGACATATCAAGGGTGGTAAATTCTTTAGGAAGATCATATAAACGCTGCATCATTAACAGGGAATCACTAAATACAGAGCCAATTGTACTTGCTCCATGCATCCTTTTCATTAGCCGTGCTTTTGTAGCAGCAATATAACTATCAGGCGGTCGGTTTGGGTTCTTTGTTTTAATCCGTTTATAGATAATGAATCCGTTTTCTTCTACTTTGTTCTGATAAAGGGATTGAAAAAATTGCTGCGGAGAACCGGCATAGGCGATCTCTCTATTGTTTAACCAGGTTCTTCTTTTCCTTCCTGAACCTTTTAGATCTTCAAATACTGGAAGGCCCGAGAAATAGACAATCCTGTATTGTAATTTGTATTCGAAAAGGTTAAGCATGTATTTGAGACGATAACCTAATGCTTTATTTTCTACGACCAAAAATTCATTGGTTATTACACTAAGAATTTTAGTATCTCCATCGTATTTGATATAAAGTACCTGGGGATTAAGTATTTTGCATTTTGCTGAGTTAGGGGTTCTGCCAATAAAGAAGTCTTCAAATAGTTTAAGGTTTTTTTCTCTGTCCGGATCTGCCCTGATCACAACTTCATTAAGTTGTATCGTGTTTTCTGCAAGGGTAATCGTAATGTTGACTGATTTATCTGAAATGACTACGCTTTTACTATATGGTAAATAACCAATCATTTGTACTACGACCTCGTAAGAGCCTGGTTTTATTTTAGCCAGAGAAAATTGCCCGTCCTGATTGGTAACTGTAGCTGTGGTATATCCACTTAAGTAAATACCGGCTCCAGGGAGTGTTTCTCCTTTTTTATCCTTAACCTGCCCACTTATAGTATACATATTTTTTGTGCATGGGTGTTCAGGCAAAATAATAAAAGTAATACTGTCCCAAAGAGATGTCTTATCATGGAGCTAATTTAAAGATCTACAGGTTATTTTGTAATAAAAATAGCCCTTTAAGGGCTATCTAAATGTTAAATAAAGTTAATTGATTTATGCTTCTGTATCAACACCTAACCTTTGCATTACTTCGTCACTTACTCCAGTTGATGAGTAACCTCCATCATGGAAAAGATTTTGCATCGTAACCATACGTGTCAGGTCTGAGAATAAAGTGATGCAATAATCTGCGCACGAAGCTGCATCTGCATTTCCTAATGGAGCAACTGAGTCTGCGAAGTCAAAGAAGTCACCAAAACCTTTAACACCTGTTCCGGCAGTAGTTTTTGTTGGCGACTGAGATACAGTATTGATTCGGACTTTTTTCTCTACTCCATAATGATAACCAAAACTTCTTGCTATAGATTCCAGCATAGCTTTAATATCTGCCATATCTGTATAAATGGATAAGTTCTTTGGGCTGCCATATAGGTAAGGGCAACCACACTTCCGCCTTCATTAATAGCATCCATCTTTTTTGCTACTGCAAGCATCTTATGTAATGATAAAGCAGATACGTCTATCCCTTTTTGGAAATAATCATAGTTTAACTCAGTATAGGGGATCTTTTTACGGATGTTAACACTCATTCCGATAGAATGCAGAACGAAATCAATTTTACCACCTAATATTTCCTGAGCCTGTGTGTATAAGTTAGTCAGGTCTTCTACACTTGTGGCATCTGCAGGAACAATCTGTGAATTTGTTTTTTCTGCAAGCTTGTTGATTTCACCCATTCTCATGGCAATAGGAGCATTGGTCAAAACGAATGTAGCTCCTTCTTCGTGGGCTTTTTCGGCAACTTTCCAAGCTATAGAATTTTCATCTAAGGCACCTGTAATGATCCCTCTTTTACCTTTTAATAAATTATACATATTAATATTTTTGTTGTTTGTAATTAACCTTTAAAACTTAACAAATCCTGTGCATTTTTCAAGGCCGACTCTCCCGGATTTTTACCGCTTAGCATTTCAGCAATTGCCAGGATACGTTCCTGCGGATTAAGTCTGCGTATACCTGTAGTAGTCCGCTCTGATTCTTCTTTTTTATAAACAAAATAGTGTGCTTCTCCTTTGGCAGCGATCTGCGGAAGGTGGGTGATACAAATTACCTGCATATTTTGCTCAAGTTCTCCAATAACATCCCCTACACGAAGTGCTGTTTCTCCAGAAATACCGGTATCGATTTCATCAAATATCAAGGTCGGGAGCGAGGTATGTTTAGAAATGATTGATTTGATTGCTAACATTAAGCGGGAAAGCTCACCACCGGAAGCTACTTTTCCTACTGGTGCAGGGGCCTGTCCTGCGTTTGCAGAAAACAATAGGGAAATCATATCTTTCCCATCTTTGTTTAAATTCTCAACAACCGTTTGCTCAATCTTAATCTTAGCATTGGGCATAACCCCACGCGGACTAATATCTCGCCTACTTGTTTTTGAGCAACACTAATTGCCTTGCTGCGGTTCTTTGATAGTGTATCCGCTATCTTTTCCAGTTCAATTTTCAGCTTATTAATAGCCAGAATTAAACGTTCTATTTCTTCGTCACTGTTTAAAAGCGTATTTAAATTGTCAGATAATTCTGCCTGTATAGCCAGCAGCTCGTCCACAGAGGTAACCCGATGTTTCTGCTGTAAGGTGTAAATCGTATCAAGCCTGATATTTATTTCATCAATCCTTGCCGGACTAAATACAATATTCTCTTCCAGAACTATAGTTTCTTCAGCAATATCTTTGATTTCTATCATTGCTGAACGTAAACGCTCATTCAATGCACTATAGGAAGAATTGAACTTCTCGATGGCCTGAATCTGATTGATAACTTCTTTTAATATAGGAAGTACGGCGGTTTCTTCACCATCTAATAAAACATGACCGTTTAGTAAACCTCTTTTAATACTTTCGGCATGGTTCAGAGCTTCCATCTCGATTTCTAGTGTACCCTGTTCACCAGGCTGTAAGTTTGCACTCTCCAGCTCGTTAAACAGAAATTGCTCATAATCTTGTTTGCTTCTGGCTTCATCAGCCGATGTTTGCATATTAATAAGCAGCTGGAGATTCTTCTTATATTCTCTGAATTTTAATCTGTACTGCGTAAGTAAGGGTAAATGGTCAGATAAAGTATCTACTACTGATAACTGAAAGCCAGGATCATTCACTTCGGATGTAGCATGTTGTGAATGGATATCGATCAGCTTTTCGCCGATCTGTTTCATCACTGCAAGTGTTACCGGCGTATCATTAATGAAGGCTCTGGATTTACCATCAATAGAGATTTCTCTTCTCAGGATACTATCTTGTTGATAATCTAAGTCGAACTCGTCAAAATAAGGCTGTAATCCGGAACCGGAAAGTTTAAACTGCCCCTCTATCACACACTTTTTAGCCTGATTGAAAAAAATTTGTTTCTGCCCGCTGACCCAAAATCAAAGATAGCGCACCTAACATAATAGATTTCCCTGCACCGGTTTCACCAGTAATGATATTTAAACCTTTATCAAGTTCTAAATCAACACTATCAATCAGTGCGTAGTTACGTATAGAAAGTTTCTGTAGCATATTTGATTGCTAAATTATGAAAACTTACTCATTCGGTGTTTATTCTTTTTGAACAAAAAAGCGGCAGAAGATTTTCTTCTGCCGCTGCGGTTATTTGTGTATTAAGGTATTAGGCTGCGTCTAAATTCTTATAGCTGATTCAGACGGCTTTTAATTACTATCTTTTTTAAGTTTTTCAGCTTTCAGCTTCTCTACATCTTCATCAAATTTCTTTTTCAATTTTTTGTATTCTGCTGTTTGTTTAAGCTTTTGTTGTTCTTCTGTATCGCCTAAGAAGACAATGCTGCCAGGGTTTTTTCCATTGATTATAACTCTTGTTCTGTTTTTGAATTCAGGGGAATTAATGATTTTCTGAGCATTTAGTCCATTCAACTTTGCCTCTTCCATCATTTTTTTCATTTTCTCCTTTTGTTCTGGTGAGTTGTATTTAGCCTGCATTTCGGCTGCATATTTAGCCCATTTAGCTCTCTCTGCAGGAGAATCAAATCTTTTTTGCATTTCCGAAGCCCTTTTTTCCATTCTGGCAGCCATAATGGCCATTTTGCTCTGATCAACAGCTGATAGACTGGATTTTATGCTGGCAGAGGTAAGATTACTTACATCTAAAGCGAGTTTTGACAGGGAGACAGAGAGCTGAGGACTTATTATAGAGTCAACATTAAGACTAAGTATATTATCAGAAGTTATATCCATATGTTTAGCAGGTGTATCAGGATTAATAATTATTTTATCAAAAGATTTGATTACATCAGGCTCTCCTGTTTTTTTTATGATAATAATGTTCTTTAATTTCTTTTTCCCCGTATCTGAAGGAAGCTGAACAGCTGGGGGCACTATAACTGCAGATTTTTTGCTTGCTCGCGCAGGCTTCTGCTGTTGCTCACTTTTTGCAGGACTTATCCAGGCAAGTGAAGCTATGGTAGCAATAGCTAGCGTAACTGCAAACAGCTTTTGTTTTGAGTTCATATAGTTCGTCTTCATATCTGTGATTCTTTTGATTCGTTGATAGAGATGTTGATTATTTCCGGTTGCTGCTAAAGCAAATGATGGTGAACTCTTATCTGCCAGCAATTCTACCTGTAGTAATGCATGTGCATATGTGAGTGGGGTATTTGTTAGCGTAACCACAAGATCATCACAAGCATGTTCGCGTTCAATATCTATAAACTTCCCGGTCAGCCATACAAAAGGATTAAAGAACAAGATGGTTTCAATCATGGTTCTGATCAGGTTAAATACATAATCGTTCCTTCTGATATGGGAGAGTTCATGAATTAGAATAGCTTCAACATGTCTCATATCCATTTGTGCTGCCAGTGCTACCGGGAAAAGAACAACTGGTTTTTAAAGAAAAACCAATCACTAAAGGAACATTTACATGGTCAGATAAATGAAAGGTAATGTGTTTACTAAGATTCATTTTTTTTGTTAGAGCTTCAAAAAGGATATTCCATTCTTCTGAAATATTTATGCGTGCCGCGTTTTTCAGACTTTGTATTTTGCTATATCCTTTAAAAACAATAAAGGATTGAATCAGTAAACCTATGCTATAAAGTAAAACCAGGAAAGGGAAGATCTTTTCTGCATACTGGGTCATGGTTGCCGCTAAAATAGATCTGGTTGTTTGGTCGGTGTAAGTATTAGTGGTAGCCAGAGTTGCACTGTTCTGATCCGCTGGCCATTTAAATACGGTAAAGAAAGTAAGAGCAAAACAAATAAATATGATGACGTTGGCCATATAGGCCAGGTTATATTTAGTTTTTGCTGTTAGTTTGAATACTGACATTTGACTGGGAAGGAGCAGTGCGTAAATTAATGCAGCCTGCCAAAGCGAATGCAGGATGCTCCACCCTGTTGCCTGTATGAGATTGTTTAATAAGGTTTCCATAATCCTATTTATTATCTAATTCATTTAAGTATTTTTTTATTGCTTCTATTTCATCTTTACTCGAGGTATGATTGCCCAATGCCTGCATGACTAATCTTGCTGCTGATCCGCTAAAGGCATTGTCAATTAATTTAGAAACCAGATGCTCCTGTGTTTTCTGCTGACTGGCCAGTGCACAGTATATATGAGTCTTTGAACTAGTATCTCTTTTTACCAGCCCTTTTTCGTGCATGATCTGCATAATTTTAAGGGTGGTCGTATATCCGGCTTCTTTGTTCAGGGTAAGTATTTCGTGCACCTCTCTAACCGTACAGTTCCCTTTCTCCCATAAAATCTGAAGTATTTCCAGTTCGCTCTCTGTTGGTTTTGTTGTGATTTCTGATGACATATTTAGTTTACGAATTGTTTCGTAGTACTAATGTACGAATATATTCGTATATCAAAAAATATTTTTAAATAAAATAAGAAATGCTAAAATAAAGGGATAGAGGGGACTTAAAGGTTCTTTTTCAGAACTTCGTATTTACTTATATTGGCAGGGTCAACTTCACTAAGTATATTATACGCCTGGATTTTATCCTGAGTATTTCCTGTGGTAAGAATATTGACCATTTCTTCTGCTTTAGTAGTCAGGTAGACATTAGGGAAAATTGAACCTAATTTTTGTCTGTCCATTTGTTTGAGGTCAGGTAAAAAGCCTAGTAACATCTGGCAGCCTTTTGTTGGGTTTTCCTGTATACGGTCAAGTGTATTGGTATGATAGTTATAAATGAATATCCTGAGGTCTTCAAAACTTTTGTTGAGCAGGTTTTCATTTAACCAGTATCTGTTACGCAGACCATCATAAGCTTTCCAGCCGTTATTGCCTGATACCTGCGCTACATTTAGAATATTCTGAGCTTTCAGGTAATACTGGGTTCCGCCCAGTTTACTGAAACTATCTTTATCCAATCCGATGATTGTATAGGCATAATAGGATAATAATGAACCAAGGTTACTTAAAAAGTTCTGATCTGAGAAGTTTACAGGCTCACCTTCATTATAGTTGAAATCGAAATCTTTATCACTTAAATTGAGCAGTGTGCTATTATAGGAAGTACCAAAAATAGGTCTGCTGGTTTGTATCTGTGCGTCTGCTTTATAACCAGAACCACCGTCCCATGCGCTGATTGTAATCACAAGATTACTCTCTATTCTTTCCTGAGGCTGATAGGTCTCATTACTCCACTTGTTGTTATTCAAGAATTCACGAACTGTAGTCTGGATCAGCTCTATATTCTTTTTATTCATGTTAGGCACTGTAGGTGCTGTAACTGTTACCCTGGTATTTAGTTCCTGGGCAAAACCAGTTAAAAAGAAGAAGAGTGAAGCGAAAACTAGAGAAGTGATTTTTTTCATGCCTGGCGCAGCTTTAATATTTCAGTGCAGATATCTTTGGCAACCTCAGTCTTTGATTTTACTGCAGCATACACCGTTTTTTCTAAGCACTGATTAAAGATAGTAATTTTGTTCGTATCTTTTTGAAAGCCTGCTCCTGCATCATTTAATGAATTGAGGATAATCAGATCAAGGTTCTTTTTGATCAGCTTAGCTTTTGCATGTTCTTCTTCGTTATTAGTTTCCAATGCAAAGCCGACAAGGATTTGTTCTTTTGTTTTGGTCTGACCTAAAGTGGCCAGAATATCTATTGTCTTTTTCAGTTCAATACTGAATTCTTCTGTTGCTTTTTTGATTTTTTGTGCAGCTACATGAACAGGCGTATAATCTGCAACCGCTGCGCTCATCACGGTAATTGAGTTATTGTGGAAATTGCTTTTGCATGCTTCAAGCATTTCAGCAGCGGTAGTCACATCTATTCTTTTTACCTGCTGGATACTTTTTTCGGAGGTAGGCCCGCTGATCAAAGTTACATCTGCACCTAAACGTGCCATTTCATCGGCAAGGGCAAAACCCATTTTACCGGATGAATGATGATTACCTATGAAACGTACAGGATCTATTGGTTCGTAAGTAGGGCCAGCAGTGACCATTACTTTTACACCATCCAGAGGCAGATCTTTTCGGATTGTATCAGAAAGAAAGGTTACGATTTCTTCCGGTTCTGCCATTCTTCCTTCTCCGTATAAGCCACTGGCAAGTTCTCCGTTGTTTGGAGAGATGATGGTATTACCGAAACTTTGTAATTTCTCTATATTGGCTTTCGTACTTTCATGTCTCCACATATCAAGATCCATTGCCGGAGCATAAAAGACAGGACATTTTGCGGAAAGATATACAGCACTAAGCAGGTTATCACAAAGGCCATTAGCCATTTTACCGATAGTATTTGCACTGGCAGGGGCTATGATCATATAATCCGCCCACAGACCTAATTCGACATGGTTACTCCATACGCCGGTTTCTTCTTCGAAGTATCTGGTGTAAACAGGGTTTTTAGATAGGGTAGCAAGGGTTAGCGGAGTAATAAGTTTTTGCCGCATCTGCTGTAAGAATTACCCTGACGTTTGCACCAGCCTTAATCAGTAATCTGACTAGTACCGCGGATTTATATGCTGCAATACTGCCGCAAACGCCAAGGATGATATTTTTATTTCTGAGCATGGTTTATTAATGCAAGTGTTTATGCGATTTAATACCTATGCAAAATTTATTGTGAATCTTTAGATGGATTTCTGTGGTAAATTTTATCATTCAGAAATTCATCAATCGCAATAAGGCTTGGTTTTGGCATGCGCTCATAGTGCTTGCTGATTTCAATTTGCTCTCTGTTTTCGAAAATCTCTTCCAAGTTATCATTAGAAGAAGCAAACTCAGCTAATTTGCCATGTAACTCCTCTTTCATGTTATTTGAAATCTGATTAGCCCTTTTAGAAATAATCACTAAAGACTCATAAATATTGTGGGTCTTTTGATCTAAATCGTTTACATTTCTTGTTACCGTAGTGTTTGGTATTGCGGGTTTATTCGTATTCATTATTATGGGTTGGGGGTTTTAATCGTAGTAGTATCTTTCGGTGCATTTTTTTCCATTAATGCTTTATATTTTGCTTGTAATTTAGCATCCTGCGCCATCAATTGCTTTGCATTTGCTATTCCGTCTTCACTATTTGTTTTAAGCAACTTCACTTCTGGAATATACTTACTTTCAGGATGTGCTTCAATAAATTCATTTGCATAACCAATTGCTTCGTTATATCTGTCTTCCTGACGGAATGCATAACTGTTTTTAGCATATGAATACTGTGATTTAGCAATCAGCAAATCCATATCTTCAACATATTTGATATCCGGGAAATCGATCTCTGCATTTTTCAAAGCAATTAGATGATGATTTATAGTAAGATATATCATATCCACCCAAATCATAGTATAACCTTGCATTGGTATAAGCTTTTAACTCAAGTTTTGCACGCAGGTCAGTAATGTATTGACTTGCTTGTGCAACACGCTCACTTTTAGGGTATAAGTTGATAAACAACTGTAATGCATCAATTGCTTTATAGGTGTTTTCCTGCTCTAATGTGTATTCAGGAGAATCCAGGTAGTAGCAATAAGCCCCCATATATCTGCATTCTTCAGCATTTTTACTTGTAGGATAAGTATCCGCAAAGTATTTGAACTGATAACGTGCAGTAGTGAAATCCTTTAGTCTATATAAAGTATAAGCGTAGTAATAATTCAAATCTTCTGCTTCAGTTCTTCCTCTATATTTTTGAGAAAGATCTTCAAATAAGATAAGGGCTTTTGAATAATCCTTCTTGTTATATAGTTTTATTGCCTCCTGATATTTTTTGGCCACATCATTGCTGAGCCTGATTTTTTCAAAACGGCTTTTGCAACCTGCAATACTCAGGGCAATAACGGTAAAACTTAGTATAAAAACGTGTTTAATTTTAAACATTGTGCAAAGATAAGTTAATAATACGATAACGTCAATTAAAAATAATCGACCGCTAAGCTATATAAAGCCTTTTTATATAAGTCAAGCTGTTAACATATTTTAACAAATAAATTCTCTGGAAGCGGTTATATGTTTAATTAGTGGCAAAAAAGAGGCAGAATTCGTTAGTATATATAGTGGTATTTTGTTTCTGACGGGGATTGAGAATTGTGTGGCCAGTTGAATATTGTGCTGGAACTGCAGCGGTATAGCGTTGAATAAGCAAAATTATTGTTCAATAGAAGATGTTTATTATTTCGGAAAGGGCAAATTGAATTTTTAACCGTTGATGAAAATTCTGGCGGTCAAAATGCCTGATTGATCTTGAATTTCGCCCAGCTTACCTTTAATCGCTCTGTATTTTTAAGACTATTGATCAGTTTTGGTTTAAGAACAATCTTAAATACTAAATCATGACTTTGAAAACAGCAAAAAGAATTTATCGGAGCGGTATTGCATTAATCTCATTATGGTTTGGCACGAGTGGGGTTTTTGAGCTTACCGATGTTCCGTTTCAGGTTTTCTGATTGGGACTTTTGCGTTTAAGAACTGGTTTAAAAAGGCTGATCGATATTCGTGCAGTAATTATTCTCAGTGTTGATTGCTGTATGTATAAATATCTAGTATGTTGAAATTAGTATAGGAGTAGATTGAATGGGTTTTGATATTGTTTTTGTATAGTATATATAGTGTATGCATATATACTATATAAGGTACAGGCAGGAAAATAGGGTTAATAGTAGTTTGATAGTGTGTTGAGGAGTATTCAAGGCAATGTAGGAGCATTATTATCGCTGTATTGTGGCTCAGTCTGAAGCGGGTCTGATACGGGTCTGAAGCGGGGCAAGGCGTTTCAGACCCGTATCAGACCCGCTTCAAAGCCGTATCAAGGTGAGCTTGTATAGAGTTGATTCCTTGTTTCTGACTTTTTTTTGGTGTTTGTTAACTATAATGCTGGTATTACCTGGGGCCCTAAGTCTTTAGTTTTAAGATGAAACAAAGGCTATTGCATTGAAAAGGGAAGAACTGATTGGTTTGTTTGTCTTATTGTTTGATGCTGTTTTTTCTTTGATTTCGGGGTTGAAACCCTTGTGAATTGGCGGGGCAGAATGAAGAAATGCGCTTCAATTTGGTTCTGCTAGATCTGGATTAAAGTTTTTAGTGTTGTAAACCATGGAGTTATGGATTGTATACAAGTAATAGTGTGTTATTGTTTGGTGGGTGGCATAATTTTCCTACATTTGCATCCCGCTTCGGAGGAAGGGAAAGAGTGAAAAGGAAGATTGAAAGGATGTAGAGTAGGAGTGTTAGTAAGCATTTTAGGAAGGGATAAAAAACTTCTAAAAATAAAAAATAAAAAGCTTGCCAAAACGAAAAAGATTTCTACCTTTGCAGTCCCAACAAAAACGGGAAGCTTTACAACGGATGTTGATAGGGCAACAATAACAAGATTGAAACGATGAGAGCTGGAAAATAATCAGGAACATTAAGACCTGAATAAAGGAGAGTAATCATTGGAAAATATATAGACTGCCGTGAGGTTAAGTCGATAAGTTCATTAAAGAGATGTCATTTACAAACGTAGCGAGGTAAACACGTACAAGTTCAAAGTACATGAACCGCGCGTTTTTTTTTTTAAGTCTATTCTGACAGACAAATAAGAATAAGACTATTATTAATACAAGTTAAGAATGGTCAGTGTTCAAACAACAACATTTTACAATGGAGAGTTTGATCCTGGCTCAGGATGAACGCTAGCGGCAGGCCTAATACATGCAAGTCGAACGATACTCTTTAGCTTGCTAAGGAGGAAAGTGGCGCACGGGTGCGTAACGCGTATGCAACCTACCTTAATCAGGGGGATAGCCCGAAGAAATTCGGATTAACACCGCATAAAATCACAGTACAGCATTGTACAATGATCAAATATTTATAGGATTAAGATGGGCATGCGTGACATTAGTTAGTTGGCGGGGTAACGGCCCACCAAGACCACGATGTCTAGGGGATCTGAGAGGATGACCCCCCACACTGGTACTGAGACACGGACCAGACTCCTACGGGAGGCAGCAGTAAGGAATATTGGTCAATGGAGGCAACTCTGAACCAGCCATGCCGCGTGCAGGAAGACAGCCCTCTGGGTCGTAAACTGCTTTTATTCGGGAATAAACCTACTTACGTGTAAGTAGCTGAATGTACCGAAGGAATAAGGATCGGCTAACTCCGTGCCAGCAGCCGCGGTAATACGGAGGATCCAAGCGTTATCCGGATTTATTGGGTTTAAAGGGTGCGTAGGCGGCTTTTTAAGTCAGGGGTGAAAGACGGTGGCTCAACCATCGCAGTGCCCTTGATACTGAAGAGCTTGAATGAATTAGAGGTAGGCGGAATGTGACAAGTAGCGGTGAAATGCATAGATATGTCACAGAACACCGATTGCGAAGGCAGCTTACTATGATTTTATTGACGCTGAGGCACGAAAGCGTGGGGATCAAACAGGATTAGATACCCTGGTAGTCCACGCCCTAAACGATGAATACTCGCTGTTAGCGATACACAGTTAGCGGCTAAGCGAAAGCGTTAAGTATTCCACCTGGGGAGTACGGTCGCAAGATTGAAACTCAAAGGAATTGACGGGGGCCCGCACAAGCGGAGGAGCATGTGGTTTAATTCGATGATACGCGAGGAACCTTACCCGGGCTTGAAAGTTAGTGAATCATTTAGAGATAGATGAGTCCGCAAGGACACGAAACTAGGTGCTGCATGGCTGTCGTCAGCTCGTGCCGTGAGGTGTTGGGTTAAGTCCCGCAACGAGCGCAACCCCTATGTTTAGTTGCCAGCACGTTAAGGTGGGGACTCTAAACAGACTGCCTGTGCAAACAGAGAGGAAGGAGGGGACGACGTCAAGTCATCATGGCCCTTACGTCCGGGGCTACACACGTGCTACAATGGATGGTACAGAGGGCAGCAAGCTGGTAACAGCAAGCAAATCTCCAAAAGCCATTCACAGTTCGGATAGAGGTCTGCAACTCGACCTCTTGAAGTTGGGATTCGCTAGTAATCGTATATCAGCAATGATACGGTGAATACGTTCCCGGGCCTTGTACACACCGCCCGTCAAGCCATGGAAGTTGGGGGTACCTAAAGTATGTAACCGCAAGGAGCGTCCTAGGGTAAAACCGATAACTGGGGCTAAGTCGTAACAAGGTAGCCGTACCGGAAGGTGCGGCTGGAATACCTCCTTTCTGGAGAAAGGTAGATTACTCGCTGCGTAAATGATATACTAACAAGGACTCGAAAGAGAGGTGTTTTAGTATATATAGTAAATGACAATAAAATCTCAAAAGAAAACCCATAGGATGAAACATCAAAATTAGTGTTGTTCACCTACTGAAAGAAGGTATTGACCGAGGAAAAGGAATTGTGCTGAGACACCTCAACAACAAAACCAGACCAAAGTAAATAGTCCCGTAGCTCAGTTGGTTAGAGCACTACACTGATAATGTAGGGGTCAGCAGTTCAAATCTGCTCGGGACTACATTATATTCTAAGGGGGATTAGCTCAGCTGGCTAGAGCGCCTGCCTTGCACGCAGGAGGTCAACGGTTCGACTCCGTTATTCTCCACAATTGGCCCGTGTTTAAGATAAAAGACACGAGAAATAGGGTACGAAGTAGCAATACTGGGTATCTGGGACAATAAAGTTCTTTGACATATTGGAAGAAGTTAATAAAGAAGAGCAAACAACAATAGAGACGTTGTTAGCTTTGAGGAAGTGAATGTGCTTGCACATGAACTAACGAAAGGGTTAATAACCATCAAAAAAAGCATTTCCATAGGCGCAAAAGGCTATGGAGAGAAGAAAGTAAGAAAGAGTACACAGGGGATGCCTTGGCTCTCAGAGGCGATGAAGGACGTGATAAGCTGCGATAAGCTCCGGGGATTAGCAAATATGAATTAATCCGGAGATTTCCGAATGGGGAAACCTGGCTAGTTGAAGACTAGTCGCATTACGATGCGCAAACCTGCCGAACTGAAACATCTAAGTAAGCAGAGGAAGAGAAAATAATAATGATTTCCTAAGTAGTGGCGAGCGAACGGGAAAGAGCCCAAACCAGTTATGTTACGGCATAGCTGGGGTTGTAGGACTACAATATGGCATTAATGAAATGAAGTGGAACAGGATGGGAAGCCTGGCAAGATAGCGTGAGAGCCGCGTACACGTAAGTAACATTAGTCTAGTAGTATCCTGAGTACCGCGAGGTCGGAGACGCCTTGTGGGAATCTGCCGGCACCATCCGGTAAGGCTAAATACTCCTGAGAGACCGATAGTGAACCAGTACCGTGAGGGAAAGGTGAAAAGAACCCCGAACAGGGGAGTGAAATAGAACCTGAAACTGTGTACTTACAAGCGGTCGGAGCGTCCAGGTGGCGTGACGGCGTGCCTTTTGCATAATGAGCCTACGAGTTACTCTTCTCTGGCAAGGTTAAGTGTTTAAGACACGCAGCCGAAGCGAAAGCGAGTCTGAATAGGGCGTATAGTCAGGGGAGGTAGACGCGAAACCTTGTGATCTACCCATGGACAGGTTGAAGGTGCGGTAACACGTACTGGAGGACCGAACCGATAAACGTTGAAAAGTTTCCGGATGATCTGTGGGTAGGGGTGAAAGGCTAATCAAACTGGGAAATAGCTCGTACTCCCCGAAATGTTTTTAGGAACAGCGTGGTGGTAAAGTTTAATAGAGGTAGAGCTACTGATTGGGTGCGGGGGAGTCAAATCCTACCAAATCCAGACAAACTCCGAATGCTATTAAATATACACTGCAGTGAGGCCCGGGGTGCTAAGGTCACGGGCCGAGAGGGAAAGAACCCAGACCATCAGCTAAGGTCCCCAAGTTACTACTAAGTTGAACTAACGAGGTGCGATTGCCTAGACAGCTAGGATGTTGGCTTGGAAGCAGCCATTCATTTAAAGAGTGCGTAACAGCTCACTAGTCGAGCGATCGTGCATGGATAATAAACGGGCATAAAGTAGTACACCGAAGCTATGGGTATGGGTAATATGAATTTATTACGGTAGGGGAGCATTCCAGCGGCAGCGAAGTTATGACGTAAGTTGTGGTGGAGCTTCTGGAAAAGCAAATGTAGGCATAAGTAACGATAAGGCAGGCGAGAAACCTGCCCACCGAAAGGATAAGGTTTCCTGATCAACGCTAATCGGATCAGGGTTAGTCGGGGCCTAAGGAGAACCCGAAGGGGAAATTCGATGGACAACTGGTTAATATTCCAGTACTTTTTATAACTGCGATGTGGGGACGGAGTAGTGACACTGCCGCGATCTGACGGAATAGATCGTTAAAGACTGTAGGTATTGGAGAGGTAGGCAAATCCGCCACTCTAGCTAAAAGTCGATAGTACCGCAAGCCTTCGGGTAAGTGGATAGCGCAGGTAATCAGACTTCCAAGAAAAACCGCTAAGCTTCAGGTTATAAAAACCCGTACCGCAAACCGACACAGGTATCCGGGAAGAGAATTCTAAGGTGCTCGAGTAAGAATCATGGCTAAGGAACTCGGCAAAATGGCCCTGTAACTTCGGGAGAAGGGGCGCTGACAGCAATGTCAGCCGCAGTGAAAAGGCCCAGGCGACTGTTTAACAAAAACACATGGCTTTGCAAAATCGAAAGATGAAGTATAAGGCCTGACACCTGCCCGGTGCTGGAAGGTTAAGAGGGGATGTCATCTGTTAAAGGAGAAGCATTGAATCGAAGCCCCAGTAAACGGCGGCCGTAACTATAACGGTCCTAAGGTAGCGAAATTCCTTGTCGGGTAAGTTCCGACCTGCACGAATGGTGTAACGATCTGGGCGCTGTCTCAGCCATGAGCTCGGTGAAATTGTGGTCCCGGTGAAGACGCCGGGTACCCGCAACGGGACGGAAAGACCCCATGCACCTTCACTACAATTTAACATTGACATTGGATACAAGATGTGTAGGATAGGTGGGAGACTATGAAGTGGCATCGCTAGGTGTTGTGGAGTCAACGTTGAAATACCACCCTTTTTGTATTCGGTGTCTAACCCCTTCAGGGGGGGACATTGTTTGATGGGTAGTTTGACTGGGGTGGTCGCCTCCAAAAAGGTAACGGAGGCTTTCAAAGGTAAGCTCAATACGCTTGGTAACCGTATGAGGAGTGCAATAGCATAAGCTTGCTTGACTGTGAGGCAGACAAGCCGAGCAGGGTCGAAAGACGGATATAGTGATCCGGTGGTTCTGCATGGAAGGGCCATCGCTCAAAGGATAAAAGGTACGCTGGGGATAACAGGCTGATCTCCCCCAAGAGCTCATATCGACGGGGAGGTTTGGCACCTCGATGTCGGCTCGTCACATCCTGGGGCTGGAGAAGGTCCCAAGGGTTCGGCTGTTCGCCGATTAAAGTGGCACGCGAGCTGGGTTCAGAACGTCGCGAGACAGTTCGGTCCCTATCTGTTGTGGGCGTAGGAATTTTTTGAGTGGGGCTGACCTTAGTACGAGAGGACCGGGTTGGACTAACCTCTAGTGAATCTGTTGTTCCGCCAGGGGCATTGCAGAGTAGCTACGTTGGGAATAGATAAGCGCTGAAAGCATCTAAGTGCGAAACTAGCCACGAGATGAGAATTCCATATAGGACCGTAGCAGACTACTACGTTGATAGGTTATAGATGTAAAGCTGGTGACAGCATAGTCGAGTAATACTAATCATCCGAAGCTTTCAAGAGCAATAAACTGTTGTTTGTTCTTCATAACTAACTTCTTTCAATAATATGTCATCGTTTGATTCCAAAGATGGAAAGGTATAATGCAGCAATGTAAAAACCGGAACTGAAAAGGACAAACCATAATAAAATATCAATCGAGTAATAATAACAAAAGCTGGATAAAGACATTTAGGTGCCTATATCGGTGGTGTCCACCTCTTCCCATTCCGAACAGAGAAGTTAAGCCCACCAGAGCCGATGGTACTGCGGTAACACGTGGGAGAGTAGGTCGGTGCCAAATCTTAAAGAAAGCCTGTAGGAAACTACAGGCTTTTCTTGTTTATAACCTTTTTTACTCCTTATTATCGTTAAAATCTGCAACAATTTCTCCCTTTCAAACGTTGTATAGGCAGATGTATAAAATTCTTTTGCAATTTGTCTTTACGGATTGATATTTTTTAGCTTAATCTGCTATTAAATAGCATCAGAAAGGCATTATGAAATAATTTTGGTTATCTTTGGTGTTAAACTAAAACACACATATAATGAGTTTTTTTGCTGAAAAAAGACGGGAAGTAATGCTTCACATTGAGCAATATATGCTTGATATGATGGATACTTACCTGAAACCGATTGATACTAATTGGCAGCCAACTGATTTTTTGCCTGTTTCTACCAGTGATACTTTTATTCAAGATATAAAATCCCTTCGCGAAACTGCAAATGACCTTTCGTACGATCTTGTTGCGGTATTAGTCGGTGATACCATTACAGAAGAAGCACTGCCAACATATGAATCATGGTTATCCATGGTTGATGGATTTCCCGTAATGAAGAGGGGGTGGCTGGATGAAATGGGTACGTCACTGGACTGCTGAAGAAAACAGACATGGAGATTTGTTAAACAGATATCTTTATTTATCGGGTCGTGTTGATATGCGCCAAATGGAAATCTCAACGCAATATCTGATTGCTGATGGTTTTGACATTGGTACAGGTCATGATCCTTACCGTAACTTTATTTATACTAGTTTCCAGGAACTGGCGACTAATGTGTCTCACCGTAGAGTAGCTTCTTTAGCTAAAAAAGACGGCGATACATTGCTTTCTAAGATTTGTGGTGTAATTGCCTCTGATGAAGCAAGACATGCAAAAGCTTATAAGGATTTTATGTCTAAAATATTTGAAGTGGATCCTAATGAAGCAATGATTGCTTTCGAAGATATGATGCGTATGAAGATTGTTATGCCTGCTCACTTCCTGAGAGAAATGGGATTGAAAATGGGACAAACTTTCGGTCACTTTACTGATGCTGCACAACGTTAGTGTTTGTTTATACTGCAGTTGATTATGTAGAAATCATGCAACAGCTTATTGTAGAGTGGAAAATTGAAAGCATGCAGGATCTGAACGAAGCTGGTGAAAAAGCACGTGATTATATCATGGCTCTGCCTAGCCGTTTATTACGTGTTGCAGAAAGAATGAAAACTCCAACAATGGACTATAAATTTAGCTGGATACACGCTTAAAAAACGAGCACAGACAAAATTGTAATTCCAATACTAACCATAGAAAAACGTCTTATAACAGGAAAGGCCCGGATATATCATCCGGGCCTTTCCTGTTTAATAAGGGCTTGGTAAAAAAAACACACCTTATTATATGTAATGTTTATTGTTTTTTACAGGTAATCAATAATATCTTCTATATATTATTTTATATTAGACTTATTATAAATACATCCTATTATTATGAGAAACAAAATGAAACTAGCCGCTACGATGTTTGCGTTAACTGTATTTTTTGTCGCGGGATGCAGCAGCAAAAAATGAAGAGAATTTAACCACTAAGTCAGATCCTGAAAATCCTATCGCTGCCGGTATGAAAAGTACTACGTTGAAGGAATTAGGGTATAATAGTGTAGATGAGATGATTAAAGAGGGATGGCAGATTGTAGAAGAGTTTAAACCTGCTCATTTATTAAAGTCAAATACCGGATCAGAGTTGATATCAAGTGCCGGATCAGCTGTCAAAAATACACAAGCAGACAACAATATCCCTTTGACCCTGGATCATTTGAGACAGCTGGGTTTTAATCCTGATAATGAAGCAGGCAGGATAATATTAAGAGATTTATTTCGAAGAAGTGGTGTGAGGCCAGATGGTATAGTACTTAGCAGGAGTCAATATATTGAAGGTGGAGTTGTAACTTCAGATGTTGCCAATGGTAATGTACAGGCCTTTGTGACTACCGGTTCACCAATTGTAACTGTAGATGCTAAAGGAATTGAATATCCGGATGAGGTTTATACCACAGAAGCAATAAATAACGCTGATACCAGTGCTAAAAAAATTACTGTAGATTATACTTATCAGTCTGGTTATAAAACGAGCTGGTCAAGACAGGTAACAGGTTCTTTTAAGCTTGGTGCTAAAGGAAAAATTGGGATTCCGTTTGTTGCTGAAGGTGAAGTGAGTACCGAAATCATGATTGGTGGAGCAACAACTGATGGTACAGAATCTTCCAATACTAAAACTATAAAGAGTGCATATACTGCTGATGTTCCTGCAAATTCAAAGGTGATCATCACAGTACTTACCAGGAAAAAGCAGTCCAAAGTATCTTATAAAGTACCTATGGAATTAACAGGTCAAATTAGTGTGAATTATCCTTCATCGGTAGATGGCCATTATTTCTGGTATGATAACGCAAATATATTATTAAAAAACCCTAAAGCAGAAGAAGGAGTTGCTCAGGCCGTAGAAAATATAACTACACAAATCATCGCTTCGAAGCCCGTTAAGATCTGATTTATTGAATAACATATTGAGAAAAAAAACAAACAGCAGAGTAATACCTGGATAATGGTATTACTCTGCTGTTCTTATTTTGCAATTTGCCGGATATCTACAAATAGAGCTTACATATTTCTTCTGTATTGTCCGCCTACTTCATATAATGCGTTAGAAATCTGCCCTAATGAACAAATCTTACAGGCTTCCATTAGCGCTTCAAAAGTATTTCCGCCAGTGACTGCAATCTTTTGTAACTCTTTCAATGCTTCTACAGTATGGTCTGCATTTCTTTTCTGGAATTCATCCAGTGCTTCAATCTGAAATTGTTTTTCTTCTTCTGTTGCGCGGATAATTTCACCAGGAACTACTGTTGGTGATCCGTTTTTATTTAGGAAGGTGTTTACACCTACAATAGGATATTCACCATTGTGTTTTAAAGTTTCATAGTATAAACTTTCCTCCTGGATCTTACCACGCTGGTACATGGTTTCCATTGCGCCTAAAACACCACCACGATCATTGATCCGCTTAAATTCTGCTAATAATACAGCCTCTTCAACAAGATCAGTTAAATCTTCAATGATAAATGCGCCCTGTAATGGGTTTTCATTTTTCGCCAGTCCTAGTTCTCTGTTAATGATCAATTGAATAGCCATTGCTCTTCTTACAGAATCTTCTGTAGGAGTTGTAATAGCCTCATCATAAGCGTTCGTATGCAGTGAATTACAGTTATCATAGATTGCATATAATGCCTGTAACGTGGTTCTTATATCATTGAAATCAATTTCCTGAGCATGTAATGATCTTCCCGAAGTTTGAATATGATATTTAAGCTTCTGAGAACGGTCATTTCCTTTATACTTGTTCTTGATCGCTTTTGCCCAGATACGTCTGGCTACACGACCAATAACGGCATATTCAGGATCTATACCATTAGAGAAGAAGAACGAAAGGTTTGGTGCAAAATCATCAATATGCATACCTCTGCTCAGATAATATTCTACAAAAGTGAATCCATTACTTAAGGTAAATGCAAGCTGTGATATCGGATTTGCTCCCGCCTCAGCAATGTGATATCCTGATATGGAAACAGAGTAGAAGTTTCTGACTTTTTCGTCAATGAAATATTTCTGAATATCACCCATCATTCTCAGTGCGAATTCGGTAGAGAAGATACAGGTATTCTGTGCCTGGTCTTCTTTAAGGATATCAGCTTGTACCGTACCACGAACGGTACTGATCGCATACGCACGAATCTTAGCATATACATCTGCTGGTAAAACCTGATCTCCGGTAACGCCTAACAATAATAAACCAAGTCCATTGTTACCCTCTGGCAATGCTCCACTGTAAACAGGCTTTTTAATTTTCTTACTCTTATAGATCTGGTTTATTTTCTCTTTAACCTCATCTAACAGCTCATGTTCAATAATGTATTTCTCACATTGCTGATCAATAGCTACATTCATAAAGAAGCCTAAAAGCATAGGAGCGGGGCCGTTGATCGTCATTGAAACAGATGTAGAAGAAGCACACAGATCGAAACCTGAAACCTGAATATAACTTCTTAGCATCATCAAGTGTTGCAATGCTCACGCCTGAGTTCCCTATTTTACCATAAATATCCGGTCTGATATGCGGATCTTCACCATATAGCGTTACTGAGTCAAATGCAGTAGAAAGGCGGTGAGCAGGCTGTCCCAGGGAGACATAATGAAAACGCTTATTCGTTCTTTCCGGGCCGCCTTCTCCTGCAAACATCCTCGTTGGATCTTCTCCGTCACGTTTCAGCGGGAATACACCTGCTGCATACGGGAATTCACCGGGTACATTTTCTGTTAGTAACCAGCGCAGGATATCTCCCCAGTCTTTATATCTTGGCAAAGAAACTTTAGGTATTTTAAGCTGTGATAAAGATTCATAGAACAATGGTTGTTTAATTTCCTTATCTCTGACTTTATATACAAAGTACTCTTCTTTATATTTTTGAACTGTTTCAGGCCATTCTCTCAGTAATCTGCGGCATTGACCATCCAATCGTTCTTCCAGATGATTGTAAATATCTGTAAGAGAAGTTTTCAAGGTTTCAGTAGCTGAAGGAGTTTTTTGCTTTTCATCTTCACAAAGTTCCAGTACTCCGCTAAGCTGATAAAGCTTTCTGGCAATACCGCTTTGTAATTCTACCCACTCATTATAAGCCTGACTGGATTCAGCGATTTCTGCCAAATACCTTGATCTGTCTGGTGGAATGATGTATATTTTTTTTTCTGACTGACCAGCGGTCATCAGCATTCTTGCTTTGAAATCAGTTCCTGTTTTCTCTTTGATTTTTGACATCAGTGCAGTAAACAGGTTATTCATTCCCGGATCATTGAACTGAGACGCCATAGTTCCGAATACAGGGATGGTATCGTCCTTAGCTTCAAACAGGTTGTGATTCCTTTTATATTGTTTACGTACATCGCGCAAAGCATCTAAAGCCCCGCGCTTATCAAACTTATTAATAGCTACCAGATCGGCAAAATCAAGCATATCGATTTTCTCCGTTGTTGTGTAGCAGCACCGAATTCGGGTGTCATCACATATAAAGAAACATCACAATGTTCTGTTATTTCCGTGTCAGACTGGCCAATACCTGATGTTTCTACAATAATCATATCATAGCCGGCAGCTTTACAGATATCAATACTCTCCTGTACATTTACAGACAAGGCTAAATTTGCCTGTCTTGTAGCCAGAGAACGCATATAGATTCTTGGATTGTTAATCGCATTCATCCGGATACGGTCACCAAGTAATGCACCACCCGTTTTTCTTTTAGAAGGGTCAACGGAGATAATTGCCAGTGTTTTGTCTTTGACCTCCATCAGGAAGCGTCTTACCAGCTCATCTACCAGTGAAGATTTTCCTGAACCACCCGTACCGGTAATACCCAGAACAGGAGCCTGACTTTTACTGGTCAGTACTTTAAGTTCATTGACAAAGCCTTGCGCACCAGCAGGATCATTTTCAGCAACAGTGATCGCAGAAGCGATGCTTCTTACTTCCTTGCGCGGAATCATTTCGAGTTCGTTGGTAATCGATTTAGTGGTGATAAAATCAGTTTGCTCCAGCATGTTATTAATCATACCCTGCAAACCCATTTTACGGCCATCATCAGGAGAGTAAATCCTGGTAATTCCGTAAGCTTGTAATTCTGCAATTTCAGCAGGTAAAATTACACCACCACCACCTGCAAATATCTTGATTTTTGTCGCTCCTCTTTCCTGAAGCAGATCGTACATATATTTGAAATATTCCATGTGCCCACCCTGATAGGAGGTCATGGCAATACCTTGAACATCTTCCTGAATCGCACAGTTGACTACCTCATCTACAGATCTGTTATGTCCCAGATGGATAACTTCCGCTCCTGATGACTGTAAAATACGGCGCATGATATTTATGGTTGCATCGTGCCCATCAAACAGGGCCGCTGCTGTTACAAAACGAATTTTATGTTTGGGTACGTAGCTCTTAATTGGTTCCATTAATGAAATTATATTTGTCGTCAGTAAAGTTAATAAAAACTAAATAGCAAGTTTGATTATTGAAAGTCAAAATAAAATATAGAAGCAGTTTGAAGCGGCTTTGCAATATATAAGACATAAAAAAAGACAAACCCTGCCTGAACATGCATACCTTTTTCAAAGATAAGAGAGCGGAGAGGGTTTGTCTTTTAATTTTTTTTATTGATGCGTAAGCTCTGTAATAGGTTCCCCTACACAGCCGCTTGGCATTTGAATATGAAGCATTGCGGCTATTGTAGCTGCAATATCTGTCATATGATGTGTTTTATTCGTCTTACCGGGTTTCACGTTCCAGCCCATGAAAACCAATGGAATATGTGCGTCATATGGATTCCATGCACCATGTGTTGTACCAGTTTTTCCACCGTCAAACCAGTTTGGTTGTAAAATAAAATAGATATCCCCGCTGCGACGTGCATTGTATCCGTTGGTAATCATTTGTTTTTGTACAGCAGTCAATGTGCTTTCTGATATGCGGGCTAATCTATTGCGTCAGCAAATCCTTCAAGTGTTTTTAGATATTCTATAGACGCAGATTTCATTGCAGTGAAGTCTATCTGTTTGAAATCAGGGTTTTCATGGTTAAAGATGATCTGATTGTTCATCGCTAACAATACTGGTTTCTTGATTTTGAACTGGCTTTCCAAAAAAATATTCAGGCTGGTCACAATAGCTTTATCATCTACTACGCCACCAGGAAGTTTGTTTTCTTTCATAAAACCAGGAACATGTGCTGCACCGTGGTCTGCTGAAAGGAATAAAAGATAGTTTCCTTTACCTACTGTTTGATCCAGGTAATTGAAGAAGTCTTCGAAATCTTTATCTAAACGCAGATAAGTATCTTCTGCTTCGATTGAATTTGGGCCGTACTGGTGACCGATATAATCAGTTGAAGAACAACTTACAGCCAGAAAATCTGTGATATTATCTTTCCCTAAATCTTCTGCTTTAATAGCTGCTTTTGCAAGATCAAGTGTAATTGTATTTCCATAAGGAGTACTTCTGATCATGTCATAGTTTTTCCCTGCATACAGTTTTAAAGGATGTGGGAAAGTTGGAGTTTGTTCTCCTCTGGTTTTACCTTCATAATCTTTATTGTCAGCCGTGCTTTGTACATAGCTTTCGATAGGATAAAGGGTATTCCAGTTCTGATCATAATATTTATTGGCCATTTTAAGTTTATTATAGTCCTGTACCCAGGTTGGCAGCTGGCTCATATAATAAGTACTGGTGATCCAGTCTCCGGTTTGTCCGTCGTACCAGTAAGCACCATTTGGCGTATGACCTGCAGGCAGGATAGATCCACGGTCTTTTAAGGATATACCAATTACTTTACCTCTGAAATTTGTAGCCAGACGAAGTTCATCAGTAATTGTAGAGCTTAATAAATTTTTAGGAGACATCATACCTGCTCTTGTAGTTGAGCCTACAGATACTACAGACGTATCTTCTGTACAGTAAACGTTTCTTTTTAATTGCGGATCATACCAGTCATCATTACCAACAATACCAGTAATTGCTGGCACAGAACCAGTGTAAATACTTGAGTGGCCAACGGCAGTATAAGTAGGGGTATATGGAATAAAAGTGTTCTCAGCTGAAAAACCGTCGTTGATCAGGCGTTTGAAACCTCCGTTTGAATATCTGTCATAATAGCGGTACAGGTAATCCCAGCGCATTTGATCAACTACAAGTCCGATGACCAGTTTTGGACGGTCAATAGTTGCAGGATAAACTCCCGTGCTTGTACTCTTTGTTTTTTTTTGTGCTAAAGTCACGCTGCACAGACAACAAAGTGCGGTGAATAACAAGTAAGTTTTTTTCATCAGTTGCTTATTGTTTTTTTTGTAATGAAACCTGTGTGAACTTAAGGGAGTTCACACAGGTTTCATCAGTATCAATTACATTATTTAGTTTCGGAGCTTTATATGACTTCTGCCACCACGAATGTGCTGCCGCCAACAAAGATTAAATCATCGGCTTCAGCACTCTCTTTTTGGCTGCATTCAAAGCTAACGTTACGGTTTCGAAAATGGGTCCTTGTAACATAAATTTTGCTGCCTTTGCAGCCAGTTCATCAGCTGGCATTGCTCTTTCCAGATCGGGCTGGCAGAAATAGTATTTTGCATGGACAGGTAAGAGCTTCAGTACACTGGTAATGTCTTTATCGCTCAGCATACCTATTACCACATGTAAACTGTGATGTTCAGTGGCTTCGATATTTTCCAGCACTTCCTGGATACCTGCAATGTTATGTCCTGTATCACAGATGATCAGCGGATTTTCACCGATAGTCTGCCATCTGCCTTGTAAGCCAGTGATCTGAACTGTATTCGCAAGACCGCTGTAAACTGCTTCATCAGAAATATTAAAGCCATTCTGGTTGAGTGTTATAACAGACTGAATAACGGTCAGCACATTTTTTAGCTGGTAAAAACCAGTGAGATCCAGTTTAAGATCTTTAAATAAACAAGTGCCCTTTTGATAAACTGAGGTGCGCAATTGCATACCCTCACGAACGGTATCCCTGACGTGAAGTTCATTATTGGCAAAGACCAGTTTACTGGATGTTTCTGTGGCTTCGTCTATAAATACCTGCGCTATTTCTTCTTGTCTTTCACCTATAACAGCGGGAACTCCGGGTTTGATAATACCGGCTTTCTGACCTGCGATTTCCTGCAGGGTATTACCCAGCAGATTGGTATGGTCAAAGCTGATATTGGTAATGACCGATAATTCCGGATGAATGATATTCGTTGAATCTTTTCTACCGCCCAGGCCAACTTCAATAATCGCAACATCGACATTTTCGGCTGCGAAATAAGCAAATGCCATAGCAACCGTCACTTCAAAAAAGGAGGGGCTGATGGATTCGATCAGGTCTTTTTCCTGTGCAGTAAAATCAACGACGTACTCTTGAGTAATCATCTCACCATTTACCCTGATTCTTTCTCTGAAATCTTTTAGGTGGGGAGAGGTATATAAGCGGTTTTTATAGCCTGCTTTTTGTAAAACAGCGGCCAGCATATGGGAAGTAGAACCTTTGCCATTTGTACCGCCAACATGAATAGTTTTGAATTTGTCTTGTGGGTTTCCAAGGTTTTCACACATTACGATTGTATTGTGTAAATCCTTTTTCATTGCTGCTGCACCGATACGGGTAAACATTGGAAGCCTGCTGTACAGGTAATCCAGGGTTTCTGAATAAGTCATTGAAATGATTTTAAGGGTGCAAATTAGTAAAGAAACCTAATTATTTCACTTTAAAATTGAAAACTACAACACCAACCTGCAGATCAGGAGCATTATCGGACTGATTCAAACGGGCACCCATTACGGCTGTTTTACATTTAGCCCAAAGATCTAAATCCTGTAAGGTTGTTCCTTTGACACCAGGAGTGGCATCAACTACGATTCCTTGCTTGTTAATGCTGATACGAACTGCAATTTTACCTGTTTTCTGCCCGTTATCCTGAGAGAGTAACCAGGTTTGTGAATCGTCTTAAAGCGATAGGTGTACCGCCAAAACCAGAACCGCCTTCACCATAATTGTTGGCAAGGGGATCGCCGTTAACTGAACCCTGGTTTCCAGGAGTTGTTCCGGTTCCATCACCCTGTCCTGTACCTTTATTGGCTTTACCTTTGTAAAGTGCATTTTGGTTTACAGTTGGTTTAGCTGGTTTGTCAACAACTTTAGTTGTCGCAGCAGGGGTAGATGGTTTGCTTGTTTTTTTTTGTGCTGATACTTACTGCTTCTTCATTATCCTGGGTAGCAATTTCCTTATCTGTACTTTCTACAGACTTTACAGGGGTAACCTGTTTTTCAGGAACTACCTTATCAGGAAGTTGTTTGTTTGCATTGGGATCAGCAGAAGGCTCTTCGATACTGGTATAATCAGTACCCATACCCTCTACAGAAGTACCATAATTAACCACCATTCCGCCCATACCTGCTTCTTCAACAGGTTTGAATGTCCCGATAGCGATAGCAATAAAAAAGCTTAATACCAATAAACCAGCCATGATCGCGGTGGATATTGCTACGGCTTTAGGATAATTATTTTCTTCTTTATGGTAAATCATTATTTTTTTTTGGTTCTACAGCTAATACAACTTTCAGTTTCAACTGATTGGCTACATCAAATACGGCCATAGTATTTTCAATGGACACTCCTCTGGCAACATACAATACAATAGTCAGATCCGGAGATGCCTTCTGATAAGCTTCAATACTTGCCTTCATCTTATCCAGCGTAACAGGTTGTTTCTCTACAAAATAAGTCAGGTTATCATTGATAGAGACAGTGACCGTTTTTTTTGAGCAGCAGATTGCTGTCCGGAGTCAGAACGCGGAAGAAGTAGTTTTACGACCTGCGGATTTACTGCTGCCGAAGCAAGCAGGAAGAACAACATCAGGAAAAACATGATGTCATTCAGCGCAGAAGTATGTACCTCAACAGTTCCTTTATTTCTTTTGCGTAGATTCATTATTTACCTGGTTCCTCTAATAGATCAATAAACTCTAATGCATCTGTTTCCATTCTCAGGATGATTCTTTCTACCATCGCATTCAGGATATGGTATAAAACGTAAGCGATAATACCTACAATTAAACCTGTTGCTGAAGTAATCATTTTAGTGTATAAACCACCAGATATAGTTCCAATTTCAATTGCACCTTTAACAGATACATCATGGAAAATTGTAATTACCCCGATAATTGTTCCTACGAAACCAAGCATCGGTGCTATACCGGCTATAATACCCAGAATACTGATGTTTTTCTCCAGTTTAGAGACTTCAAGTTTACCTACGTTCTCAATTGCAGCTTCAATATCCTTGATTGGACGGCCAATACGTTTCAGGCCTTTCTCCAGCATACGTCCCAATGGGGAATTTGTATTTCTGCATAAAGCAATCGCATTTTCCAATCTGCCATCATGGATGTATTGTTTAATCTGAAGCATCAGATTAGATTCAGTTTTAGAAGATTTTCTGATAGTCAGATAACGTTCAACGAAGATTACCAAACCCGCGAAAGCAAGAAATGCAAGTGGGAGCATTACCCAGCCACCCTTCATCAATAAATCAAAGAAGTGCAGTTCCGGAGGTGCAGCAGTTACAGCCTGTTTCGCAACGTTGGCGGAATCTGTTAATTGTTGTACTGTATCTGTAGCAACCTGTAGCAAAGTGATCATATTTATTGTTTGTTTTTATAAATGTACATTTTCGGTATCTTCAGTTTTTTGGTTAACCTTTCCAGCTCAATCTTAGCTGATTCATTATCCTTTAACGTTGCAATACTGATTTTTAGTTTCCTTCCGGACATATTTGTTACTACTTTGGCGTTAATACCGCTCTTTTTCATTTGCCCAATGAACTTATCTGCTTCTTTTTGATCGTGCATTGAAGCAGCCATAACTTCATAGACGGTAGCTGTATCAGTAGTTTTTACTACAGTCTTTTGAATTACTGAATCTTTCTTTACTGGTTTGGTCGCAGCCGGAACAGTTGTTCCCGGAACGGTTTTCTTAACCGTATCTGCAGTAGCAGTTGAATCTGGTTTGTATCTTACCTGTATAGGCTGTTTAACTGGTTGCTCAGTTTTCGGAGTTGTAGTAAAAGGGTTATTTGCTATGATTCCGTTAAACCATTCTGGTTTGACTATGTAAGCAACAATCATCATAATAATCAGGATCAGCAGACCAAGAATTATTTTCAGATATAAAGGGGTTGTTTTAGTAACTGGTTCCTCTTCTTCAGGAGTGTAAACCTCTTCGTTCTTATTGTAAAACTGAGCAGGCTCAGTAGTTTTAGTATTATCTTTTATATTCCAGATCACTTCTTCCTGTTCAGGTGTAGTTGTTTTGGCAACCGGAGATTTAGAACGATAAAAATTCAGTGCTTCGATTTCTGCACGAAGTTGTTTCTCATCTTTACGCGGTGGAACCGGGCTATCCGGAATAAAGTTTTCATGGTCAGGAACAACAGTTTCTATTGCTGGCTCTTTAACAGAGAGACAACTACTGGTTCCTCCACAGGTGCTACTTCTTCCGGGGCAGTTACTGGTTCTTCCTCAGGAGTATTTACATACTCTTCTATATGTTCTTGCGAAGTTTCTGTATGCTGCTCAACAACCGGAATTTCAAAAGGCAGTACTTCTTCTTCCGGAGCAGTTACTGGTTCTTCAACAAGCTCTTCTGGAGTTTCTGTATGTTCAACGACTGGGGGTTCAGAAGATGTTACTTCTTCTTCTGCGTGTTCTGTAACAACCGGGATTTCTAATGGTAATACTTCTGTTTCCGGAGTAATTTCTTCTTTATGCTTCTCCGGAGCCTCTATATGTTCTTCAACAACAGGAATCTCAAAAGGTATTACTTCATCAATATGACTATGTGCATGTTCTTCTACAGATGGGGTTTCTGGCATAATCTCTTCTGCCGAAGGTTCCTGCTCTGCTTTCACAACAGGTAAGCCATAAAAATCGAAACCGTAATTTTTTTTTTTTTTCTGATGGCTCAAAGCGCAGTTCATCTTCTGCTTTATATAAATTGCCCAGGTCACCAAAATCTGCTTCCTGATGATCATTTAACTGCTGTAAAATACCATTGCTGAATTCATCAATAAAGTAATTGGCAGTATCATTTGATACATTCCTTTTTTTACTGATGAATTCAGCTAATATTAGCTCTTCTTTAACTTCAGGCGTAAAGTCAATAGTATAACTAGGGGGTACAAACGAATGCGTTTCTGCATCGTACCTTCCCGGTAATTTCTTTTTGTAGACAGTTCCCAATCCGGAAACTCCTACAGCTTTACGGGTTTGAATAAGTTCTGAGAGGTAAGACAAGATATCCATTCTGGTAAAAATAAATTTTAATTCCGTATCAACCAATTATAATTGTAATTGGTTAGCTGAATTTAGGCAGGCTCTTAGAACGAATAACTGATTCCACCGAATACATTAACGCCAATTGCCTGGTAATATAAGTATCTGCTATACTTTTTATTAAGCAGGTTATTTGCTTTAGCGAAGGCTGAAAATCTGTTATTGATCTTATAAGTTGCACCAATTCCTAAATCGACAAATCCTTTCACATTAACTACTTGTTCGTTAGCTGTGTTAGGGATGACGTATGGCGATGAAGGGGCCGTTGTATAGATTTTTGCATTAGATGCATCCTGAATAACTACAGCAGCACTAAAACCGATCTTATCCGTTACATTATATAACAGGTCTGAACTTACACGCAATTGAGGTTTAAACCAGCTGTAAGTTTCTGACGATGGTTTGTAATCTTCCAGGTTTACTTTTCCTGTCCATTTTAACTGATCACTCACCTGTACTGAAACTTCACCTTCTAAACCTAACAGCTTCATAGTACCGAAATCATAGATCACATCAAACTTATTGAAGTCAGTGTAGTTATTTACGAACAGTGGCATATCAGTAATTTCTTTGCGGTATACTCTTGCTTTGTAACCAAAACCAGGGCCACCAGTACCTTTAATACCAGCACTGAAACTTAATTTTTCAATAGAGTTTTTGATAGCAATATTACTATTCAGGAAAGGATTTTCATCGGTGAATTCTTTCATAGAGTTTCTGTTCACGTCTCCTTTGATTTCACCAAAGATCTGTAAGTAATCAGGAATAATAGTGAAGTCTGCGGTTACAGCAGGAAAGATTCTCGATTTAGATACCGTACCAAACTCCTGAACAAAGTTGATTCCTGCAGTAATTTTTATACCATTAGCCTGTAAACGGATATATGGATTTAAGCGAAGCAGGTTGTTCGATACACTTGTTAATACATCTTTAGTATTACCAAATTCTCCGGAAGCAGCTAAACCGAAATTGAAACTGCTGATTCTTTTATTTAAGTAACCGTTAATTACAACAGAGTTTTCTGTAGCGGATAACTGGTCTCCCCAGATATAGCCATTCACTTTAGCTGCATAACTTAAAGCATCTTCATCTTCACTGTGTTTGTTTACAACTTCAGCTTCTGCCTCTATGAAATTGAATGATTGCTTGGCTGGGTTAGGATTTCTATTTGGATTAGTTTCATCATAACCATAGAAATAAACACCTTTTCTTTCATAGTTAATACGACCGCTGAATATTGCTTTCTCGCCAATGCTGCGACCAAAAATACTTAATTGCTGCTGATTGAATTTCTGCCCGTTTAATTTTCCTGACTGACTAAAGTGTCTGAAAAAACCACCTAACTGTAAATCCTCAGAACGGCCCATATTGATATAAGCTTCACCAAGAACTGTACTTGCAGAACCAAATCCGCCTTTTACATAATTATTAATGATTTCAGTTTGTCTTTCCGCTGCTACTTCCTGTGCATACAGTTTATCAATATCAGAATTCAGTTCCAGTTTTCTGTCTGTCAGGCTATAATTGAAACGTGCTTTATAAGTTTTAACATCATTCAAATCAGGGCTTCTTCTGAGTTTAACCGCTTCTGCTAAAATTGGCTTATACGGTCTTACTACTACTTCATTTTTCTTCTGTTACCTGTTTATCATCAGGGTTTTTCTCAGGAGCTTTTTTCTCAACTGGCTTCTTCTCAGCAGTTTTCTTTTCTGTAGTCTTTTTCTCGGTCGTTTTTTTATCCTGAGCTTTGATGGTCAGTGTACCCGCAGTTAGTAAGAAAACAGTAGTATATATAAATTTGTTAAATCTCATGGTGCTTTGTCTTATTTAATTTTTTCTAATTTTTCTTTGGCAGTAGCGACAATTTCATCTTTACCGTCATAGTTATCAATAATACTTAAGAGCGTACTTTTTGCCTGCAGTTTGTCTTTTAATGCGACATAATTATCTGCCAGCAGGATGAACGCCTTAGCTACCCAGTAATCGTAAGAAGGCATGTTATTGACTAAATCAAAACAAGTTTTCTGAGATGTTTTATAGTCATGTTTATTGTATTGAATTTCTGCCAGTGTGTATTTAGCTTCGGCAGCTGCCAGCGTCTTTGTTTTACCAACTACATTTGTGAATGATTTTTTACAGCCATCGTTGTATCTGCTTTTAACAGGTAAGCTTTACCTGCATACAGATCTGCACTGTTTACTTCTTCTTCAGAGGCTTTATCAGACTCTTTAGTTAACAGCACATATTTAAGCATGTCATCCGGCATATTTAAAGCTGTATAGGCCTTAAGCAGGTTATTGATTGCAAATGAATAATGCGCTTTGTAATCTGCAGTAGTTTCCAGTCTTTTCAGATAAACGACTGCTTCATTGTATTTTTTCTGTGCAAGGAACAATTTAGATATACTAACCAGTGAACGTTCTGTGTAGTCACTTGTCCAGTCATTCAGAATAAATTCGTAATCAGGAATAGCCTCATCAGGACGATTTAGTTTGACCAGTGATTCTGCTCTGATGAATTTAGCCTCTTTAGCATGGATCGCTTTCGGATACTTATCAAAGTAAGCGTTAACACTTTCAACAGTTCCCTGAGCGTCGCCTTTCAGATAGGTGTTTTTAGCTGCCTGGAAAAAACGATGTTGTCCTGCTCTGCTACGGTGTAGTTACCGATAGGTGTCGTATTAGCATAAGCAATAAAGCCATTTGCATCGCCACGGTCTACATAGATATTTTTGATAGATTCTAAAGCTTGTTTAGCTTCTTCTGTACTTGCATAATCAGTAATTACTTTCTTAAAGGTAGCCAATGCTTCTTCATCTTTATCCTGGTTATATTGTACAAGACCGATGGTAACCAGTGCTCTTGGTACATAACTGCTGTTTGGATACTTACTGATTAAAGCGGTCAGGTCAGTTCTTGATTTGTCAAGATCACCTTTATTGAAATAAGTATAGGCAATTTCGAAACCTGCGTCATCTGCATAGTTTGAGGAAGGGAATTGTTGTAACAAGCTTCCCATTGTAGCAATCTTGGTATCGTCCTGTCCCTGTAATCCCTGGATCATTCCTCTTTGGAACAAGGCGTAGTCTTCACCAGTCGATTTGTCAGCAATAATTCTGTTATAGTAAGTCAGTCAGTGCATTTCCATAGCTCTTACTTACAAAGTATGAATCTGCTAAACGCATAGTTGCATCAACTACTGTATTTTTATCTTTATCATTTCCACTCAGGAAACGTTCATAGTAAGTTGCTGCTTTTGCATATTTCTCATCTTCAAATGCAGAATAGGCCAGCGCGTAATTAGCGAAGTTATATACCTTGGTTTTTTCCGCATCAGGCATCGTAAGGAATTTCTCGAAAGTCTTTACCGCTTCTCCGTACTTACGTAATTCATACATCGATTCTGCCATCCAGTAAGTGCTCAGTGCATGGATTTCGGCATCGCTAGGTAATGCATTAGAGCGTTGGAACATAGAAAGGGCATTTGGGAATGCACGTTCATTGTAAAATTCCAGACCTCTGAAATATAGTACTTTTTGATAAGCCTCTTTTGCCTCTGGTGATTTATCAGGAATAGGGTCTAAGATATCAATAGCGGCCTGGTAATTTTTACTGGTCAGCAAAATTTCACCAAGCAATGTTTTAGCTTCGTTTACTTTGCGTGATTTAGGAAATTGTTTTAAGAAGCTCTGTGTCGATTCTAATGCCTGCTGATTAAAGTCAAGTTCATAGCTTAATCTTGCATAATTGATCCACGCATCTTCCTGAGTTACTTTATCAAATTCAAGACGGGATGCTCTGAAGAAAGCACTTCTAGCTTTTGATTTGTCACCCAGTTTGATAAAGGCACGTCCCAGTGTGTGCATTCCGCTTTGCAGATATACATCATCAGCAGTTAACTGCTCCAATATGCCTACCGATTCTCTGTACATACCTAATTCAAACAGTGAATAACCGTACTGATAAATGAAAAGGTTGTTTTTGGTTTTAGTGGTGCCACTTTTTGTATAGAAATCACTGAAATACAGTGCTGCATTTTTATAATCTGATTTGGCGAAATAAGAAGCTGCGATTAAACTCAGCATCTCCGCTTCAAATTGTTGTTTAGTACTTTTTAAGATTGGAACACAGCAGCATAATTGATTACATCATCATAACGCTCATCCAGGTAATACATGGAAGTGATATAATAAGGATAACTAGCTTCGTAAGTCTTAGAACCTTTCAGTTTTTCAAAGTTGCTCAGTGCTGTTTTATATTCTTTGTTCAGGTAATTGATATAAGCAAAATAATAAGTTGCACTTTCCTGAAAAGGGCCGTCAACTTTTTTTACCGCTTCAAATAAAGGTTCTGCTTTTTCTATGTTTTTCAGTTCGAAATAAGAATATCCCTGTTTGAACTGATATTCTGTTCTTTGTTTCTGAGAAAGAGTAGAAGGGTCGGTTTTTTCAAACCAGTCTAATGCTTTCTGATAATTTTTCTGTGCGAAATAAGATTTACCTACGTGGAAGTAAGCAAGTTTTGTGTTTGGGTTTAAAGGGTAGTCTTTAATGAAGGTTTGAAATAAGCTTTCCGCATCGCGATTGCCTAATTCTAATGCACAGACAGCTGCATAAAACTTGGCATTTTTCTTTTAATAAAGAAAGTTCAGCATTGCTTTCCTGAGCGGTTCCGGGTTTCTGTCTTAACTGTTCAACCAATCTGAATTGTTGAGCTGCAGCAACATACTTTTCATTTTGAAGTAATTCAAGGCCGGTCTGATAGTTTTTATTGAGGTTTACTAACGCACTTACCTGCGCATAACCTGCGGTAAGGTTACCAGCTAATAAAAGCGGAATAAAAAAGTATTTTTTCTTCATTGGTGTTTAATTTCTTTAAGCGGTTATGAAACTAACATGAACCCTTTCTATCAGCTGTTTAAAGAGCGATAGGCACATGATGGTTGCAATGATTTCAAATATGGTTGCTGCTAATATAATTATTGTAACGTGGCTTATTAACATAAGAAGTTAACAAGTGTTGATAACACTGTTTAACGCTAATTTAGCCAGAATGGTATAAAAGAAAAGGGATGAGGACTAATCTCTCTGAGATGCAAGCAGATAAAGTACAGCCATTCTGATAGCTACCCCATTTTCTACCTGATCTAAAATGATCGATTGTTTACTGTCAGCCACGTCACTTGTAATCTCAACCCCTCTGTTAATCGGGCCTGGGTGCATGACAATAATTTCTTTATCCAGGTTATCAAGGATTTGCTTGTTAAGACCATACATCATCGCATACTCTCTTAAAGACGGGAAGTATTTGATATCCTGTCTTTCCAGTTGAATACGAAGCATATTTGCAACATCACACCAGTTTAATGCCTTGATCAGATCATGCTCTACTTTGACACCCAGGCTGGCAATATGTTTTGGAATCAGGGTTGTAGGGCCACAGACCATGACCTCTGCACCTAGTTTTTGCAGGCATAGGATATTGGAAATGGCTACTCTTGAGTGCAGTATATCTCCGACAATGACAACTTTCTTACCTCTTACCTCACCTAGTTTCTCGCGAATAGAGTAAGCGTCAAGTAATGCTTGTGTAGGATGCTCATGCGCACCGTCTCCGGCATTGACAATCTGTGCATTGATATGTTTACTGTTTACTCAGGAATACACCGGCACCAGCATAAGGGTGTCTCATCACTACCATATCCACTTTCATAGCCAGTATGTTATTGACTGTGTCGATTAGGGTTTCTCCTTTACTTACCGAAGAGGATGATGCTGCGAAATTAATCACATCTGCTGAAAGCCTTTTTTCTGCCAGTTCAAAGGATAATTTTGTACGGGTAGAGTTTTCAAAGAAGATATTTGCGATGGTAATATCACGCAGGGAAGGGACTTTTTTAATCGTCCTGTTAATGACACCTTTGAAATTATCTGCAGTCTCAAAAATCAATTCAATATCATTCAGGGTAATATCTTTAATGCCTAAAAGATGTCGGGTTGATAGTTTTTTTTCTGCTGCCATTTTTTATTTATTTCTGTCTGATAATAAAATTACTTTGTCTTCTCCTTCTGTCTCTTTCCAGCTTACTTTTACCATTTGGGAATCTAGGCTGTCGACCTGTTGTCCGATATAATCAGGTTCAATAGGTACGTGTCTTGAGAATCTTCTGTCTATTAAGACCAGAAGTTCTACTTTAGCTGGTCTTCCAAATGCAAGCAATGCATCCAATGCCGCTCTGATGGTACGGCCTGTCCATAGTACATCATCAATCAGAACGACATTACATCCTTCAATGATAAAATCTATAGTGTTGCTGTTTGCGGAAACAATTCCATCTTTTCTCCTGAAATCATCTCTAAAGAAAGTGATATCAAGATTACCTTTTCTGATGGTCTTGTTTTTAAGAATTTCTGAAAGTTCCTGTTTGATTCTGTCTGCGAAGTAACTGCCGCGGGGCTGTATACCAATGAGTACGGTATTAGAAAAATCGTTGTGATTCTCAATTAATTGATGACAAAGTCTCTTAATTGTGATTTGGAATTTTTTACCGTCTAGCAGGGTTCTCTTTTGCATTGACAAATTGATTAGGCAAATATAAAAAATCGGATTGAATTATGTGTCCGCAATTTTAATTAATTTCAATGAGGTTCTGCTTTTTTTAATTATAAAATAAAGCTAATTGCCTGATTCATATGTACAAATTAACCTTATTCTTTTTGCAAAAAGAGGAGAGATCCGGGGGAGCGATTCTTTATTTTAGCTATCCGTATTGTTAGGGAGAACTTAAACAGGATTAAGCGTAAGGGTTTTTAGGAATGTTAACTATTTTATAGTTAAGTGCTTTCAATTCTATTAACAGCTCCGGCGCTGGATTTTCTTTAAATACAATAACTGATAAAACCTGTCCGGGAATAACAGTCATTTTTACCAGGATATCTAAAACCTTCTTTTTCCTGTTGATTTGCCTAAAATGTTTTTCGTTTTTTGAAGCTGGTAAGCTTTCCATTCCTTTAGCGTAGAAATTGGGGTTAATTTGTTTAAAAGCAACCATCGGCAGGCCAAGGCCAGCAGCAAACTTCTCAAACTCTCTTTCGCTGATTTTATAAACGAAGTTACCAACGGGTTCATAAGAGAATTGATTTTTCCACAGCTTTTTTATAAGCGAAGGACTGGACTTTGCCAGGATATTTAATATACCTAATAACATAGGCATTTTTGTTACCGGATCCTGAGGCTCAATGATTACAATTCCTTTTTTAGCCACACGTATCATTTCATACAGTGCAGCATATGGCCTTGGAAAATGATGATAAGTTTCTTTACACAGGATATAATCAAATGTATTATCCTGAAAGGTTAACTTTTCCGCATTCTGAACGGAATAGTTGTTTATAATCCCATTTTGCATAGCAATTTCCAAAAAATCACTATTCAGGTCGCTGGCTTCGGCATGCTGTGCGTTATTGGATTGCTGGATATATTGGGCATCAAATCCATAAGCATCACCTACAGTGAGCCACTTCTGATCAGCTTTTCTGAGTAAAGGATTTATACAGGTGAAGAATATATTCTGTAACCAGTTATTGACCGTTTGGGCTTTACTGTCATTTCTTTTTAGATAAGCTACCTTGTCTTCGGCTGTTGGGAAGTTTACATTGTACCAGTCCTCATGTTTCTTGTAGCTATCGTGGTGATACATAAATGGATATCTGTTTTACTAAATATAAGTAATTTATTTTAGCCTAAACTGTTAAAAGATGTTAAGAAAAGAATTTGTGTTGCATAACAATTTCGCAATTATTAACATTGCTTTCCGTTATATATAAGTGACAGATATTATAAACACCTTAACTGACTAATTTGACTATGCAGTATTCTATCATATTTTTTGACGGTGTTTGTAATTTATGTACAGGCTCCGTTAAATTTGTCATTAAGAGAGATCTGAAGGATCAGTTCAGATTCGCTGCGCTGCAAAGTGATGTTGCACAGCAATACCTGGGGCCCTTTGGATTATCATTAAGTGAATTAAGCAGTATTATCTTGTTTGAAAATGGGAGGGTTTATCAGCGTTCTACAGCTGCGTTGCGAATTACAAGACATCTTAGCGGAGCATGGCCTTTACTGTATGGTTTGTTAATAGTACCTGCCTTGCCTTTATCAGGGACTTCGTATATGATCAGATCGCAAAGCGCAGATATTCGATCTGGGGGAGGGAGGAGAGCTGTATGGTACCTACCGCTGTACTGAAGGCTAAGTTTCTATAACCTTTATTGAAAATACGTATTCAATCATCTTACAAATTTCAGAACATAAAAAAAGAGGGTGTCTTTTGGACACCCTCTTTTTAATATATAAGCTTGAAGATTATTTAGCTTTGTTTTTGCTTTCTTCGCCTTCCATTTGCTCTTTCAATTGTGCAAGAACACCTAGATCACCAAGAGTTGATTTCTCAACTGAATCTTTAACTTTTTTAACTGCATTGCTTGAAGCTTTAGCATCTTTTTTCTTAGTAGCTCTTTCTTCAGCAGCAACTTCAGCTTTAGCCTCTTCCCAGATACGGGCATGAGAAACAACGATACGTTTTGCATCTTTGTTAAACTCGATGATTTTGAAATCATTAGTTTCTTCAGCTTTAATAGTAGTACCATCTTCTTTAGCCATGTGTTTAGTTGGAACGAATCCTTCTACACCATATGGTAAAGCAATAACAGCACCTTTATCAGTTACTTTAACAACAGTTCCCTGGTGAATTGAATCTAACGTGAAGATAGTTTCAAAAGTATCCCAAGGGTTTTCTTCTAATTGTTTATGACCTAAGCTTAATTTACGGCTATCAACGTCTAATTCTAAAACAACTACGTCTAATGTATCACCTACTTTAGTGAATTCGTTAGGGTGGTTAACTTTTTTAGACCATGAAAGATCAGAGATATGGATTAATCCATCAATACCTTCTTCAATTTCCACGAATACACCGAAGTTAGTCATGTTTTTAACTACAGCAGTATGTTTGCTTCCGATAGGATATCTTTCAGCAACATTTTGCCATGGATCCTGAGTTAATTGCTTAATACCTAAGCTCATTTTGCGTTCGTCTCTGTCTAAAGTTAATACTTCAGCTTCGATTTCGTCGCTAACTTTCAAGAATTCCTGTGGGGGCTGCGTAAGTTTTGAGACCAAGACATTTCTGATACGTGAATTAAACCTTCAACACCAGGAATGATTTCTAAGAATGCACCGTAATCGGCTACAGTAACGATTTTACCTTTAACTTTAGATCCAACAACAAGGTTAGTATCTAAACTTTCCCAAGGGTGTGGAGTTAATTGTTTTAAGCCTAATGCAATACGTTTTTTCTCGTCATCAAAGTCAAGAACAACAACATTGATTTTCTCATCTAAGCTCAATACTTCTTTTGGATGCTCTATGCGGCCCCAAGAAATATCAGTAATGTGAAGTAAACCGTCAACACCACCTAAATCGATGAATACACCGAAGTCAGTAATGTTTTTAACAGTACCTTCTAATACCTGACCTTTTTCAAGTTTAGATACGATCTCAACTTTTTGACTTTCTAAATCGTCTTCGATTAAGATTTTGTGTGATACTACAACGTTTTTAAATTCGTGGTTGATTTTCACAACTTTGAATTCCATTGTTTTACCTACATAAACATCGTAATCACGGATCGGTTTGATGTCGATCTGAGAACCAGGTAAGAAAGCTTCAACACCCATGATGTCAACGATAAGACCACCTTTAGTACGGCTTTTAACAAATCCGTTGATGATTCTGTCATTGTCAAGGGCTTCGTTGATAGATTCCCAAGATCTCTGAGTTTTTGCTCTTTTACGAGATAAAATCAATTGACCATTTGCGTCTTCCGGAGCTTCAACAAATACATCAACTGTATCACCGATTTTCAAATCAGGTGTATCACGGAATTCAGAAGTTGATACTAAACCGTCAGATTTAAATCCTACGTTTAATACAACGTCTTTATTGTTGATTGATACAACAATACCGCTGATAATTTCACCCTGGTTGATTTGATTGAAAGTATCGGTATACATGTCTTCAAACTTTTTACGGTCTTCGTCAGAGTATTTTCCGAAAGCTTTATCGTCTGCATCCCAGTCAAAGTCCTGATCTGGTGTTGCTAGTGATGATTTGATCTGTTCGATCGACAATGAATCTGCTTCAGATTCAATGGTTTCTTTTTCAGTCAGACGAGCGTCTGTACCTTGTAATTCGGCTTTTTTAGCCTCTAATTCTTTTTCTGCTACTTGTTTTTTTGCCATTAATCATTTAATCTCCTTTTCCCTTTAGGGACTGCAAAGATAGAAATTAATATTTTTAATGAAAGAATTTTTTAATAAATGTTGTTGATTTTGAACAGTTTGTCTTAATTAATATGTATTTCGAATGACAATCGGGTGTTAATTCCCCAGATTCCTATTTCATACCAGCTGTGGGATGAAGGGGGTAACTTTATTTAGCGCAAATTCAAGCTGCTCAGCAGGAGTAATTTCTGTATTGTCCAGAATGATAGCGTCTTCTGCACGAACAAGTGGGCTTTCTTTTCTCGTGGTATCTGCATAATCCCGGTGTGCAAGATTCTCGAAAACTTCTTCCAGCGTAGTAGTTGTATCGCCTTTACTCTGTAATTCTTTGAATCTTCGCTCTGCTCTTACTTTAGGATCTGCTGTCATAAACAGTTTGACCTGGGCATCAGCAAATACAGTAGTACCAATATCACGGCCGTCCATAACTATATTTTTGGACTTACCCATGCGTTGCTGCTGTTTCACCATCTCTTTACGTACTTGTTTAAGAGCGGATATTTCACTTACAGTTTCAGAAACAGGCATTTGTCTGATTTCTTCCGAAACTTCTTCGCCATTCAGGGTGATGTGCGATTCGTAATCTCTGGAGTGAAAATTCAGTTCAATGTGCGCCAGGGCATCGGTTACCGCTGCCTCATCGCTTACATTAATATGATTGCGTATAAAATATAAAGTCACCGCTCTGTACATTGCACCGCTATCTATATAGATAAAGCCCAATGTTTTTGCCAGTGCTTTTGCCAGCGTGCTTTTACCGCATGAAGAATAACCATCAATGGCCACAACTACATTTTTTCTCATATAGGTGCAAAAATATACTGTTTTGAGGGTTTTTTAAAATAGTTTTAAAGAAAAAGAATTATTTTTGCGGGTATGTATAAAGATAGAAAAGAACTCGTTAAATCGCTCACCTTTAAAACTTCCAGGAGTGGGGGGAAAGGCGGACAAAATGTCAACAAGGTCTCCAGTAAAGTCGAGGTCATCCTCCATGTAGAGTCTGCTGAATTTTTTCTCCACGACAGAAAAAGCATTGCTTGCAGAACGTCTGGCAAACCGGATTGATACAGAAGGTAATCTTCATGTAGTTTCACAAGAGGACAGAAGTCAGCTGGTCAATAAAGAACAAAGCATTATCAAACTGATGGCTTTATTGAAAATAGGTCTTCATGTTGACAAAAAAAGAAAACCTACGCATACACCAAAAAGTGTTATTCTGAGAAGGAAAAGCGACAAGAAATCAATTGCAGTAAAAAAAGAAAACAGGAAAAAGCCAGGCATGGATGCCTGGTTAAACTGATCCAGGTAAAATCGTTGTCTAGTTAAATCTGTAAGACACGGTAATCGATCCCCACTGATGTGCTCTTGCGATACTCTTAATTTCTTTCGTTTTAAACAAAACGCCAAAATCAGCAGTAAATCGATCCACACTGTAATCTATCCCCAATTGCTGCGCAAATACAACGGGTTTCTGACTAAAAGTTACCGGACTATTGTTGTTAAACATACTTCCCTGGATAGTCGCATCATAAGCCACCACATTTAGCTGAGGTTTAGCATAGAAAAACATTTCTCTTTTTACCAGTGATTTAGTTTTTGCATTATTGCCAACAACTGCATGTGTATAAGCAGAATTAAATAACTGGTTCAGATTACCCGTTCTGAAAAGTAAACCCGCACCCGCACCACTAAAAGTCGTTCCTAGGTTAGCATATCCTTCAAAAGATAATTCAACGGCATTGCCGGCTGTGCGTGTCAATAATTTAGTATACTGTGCAGAAAGGTTAACTGCCAGTTCGTTCTTAATCTGGTAATCCCATCATCCGCCAACATCATAGAAGCCAAATGTTTTGTGCAATAATTTCTGACCTGCTTCACCTAACGAGTTTTTTCCGGTCGTACCAATTTGTGCGCTTGCACTGATGATACTTTCATCACTATAAAACCAGTTCATCGTACCACCTACATATAAATAACCTGCAAAAGGACGATCTTGTTTAGCCGGATCAGGAGCATAACCTGAATAAGGATTAAACATCATCTGACCTGCACTGATTTCGTAGGTTTTTTTCTCCAGTCCGGCCTTTAACTTTTGCTGATCCGTAGCATGACGGAAGTAAAGAAACAATCCGTTTGTATAATAACGGTCAGAACCCTGAGCCAGATAGGAATCATTATCACTTTTAAAACCAATCTCATTTTTAAAAGATTGTGAATAAAAAAAGAAGAGCAGAATAATAAAACGAAAAGGATCGAATACCCGGTGTATTTCATGTGAATTATAAAAAAAAGCCCCGGTTATTCCGGAGCTTTAAATATATGAGTTAAAATCTATCTGCGCAATTAGTTTGCAACTGTTGCTGGTTTGATTTTGACACTCAGGTCCTGAGGATCTTTAACCTGATCTTTCATCAGCGCCAGTTCAATTACTTCTTTCATTTCAGTTACATAATGGAAGTTAAGATCCTTGATATAACTTTCTTTGATTTCCAGGATGTCTTTACGGTTTGATTTACATAAGATGATATCTTTAATGTTAGCTCTTTTAGCCGCAAGGATCTTTTCTTTGATTCCGCCTACAGGTAAAACTTTACCACGAAGTGTGATTTCTCCAGTCATGGCTAAATTAGATTTTACCTTACGCTGCGTAAATGCCGAAGTCAGTGCAGTCAGCATAGTAATACCTGCCGAAGGACCGTCTTTTGGTGTTGCACCAGCCGGAACGTGAACATGAATGTCCCAAAGATCAAACAGTTGGTTGTCAATGCCAAATAAAGAGGCATGAGCTCTAAGATAAGCTAATGCGATGACAGCAGATTCTTTCATTACATCGCCCAGATTACCAGTTAAGGTTAACTTTCCTTTACCAGGACTCAAACTGGCCTCTATAAATAAAATATCACCTCCTACTTGTGTCCAGGCGAGTCCGGTTACCACACCAGCTACCTCATTACCTTCATATAAATCCTTATCATATATAGGTGCACCTAAAATGCGTTCTACATCTTCAAGACCTAATGCTGGCTCATAGGTTTCTTCCATAGCAATTTTAGTAGCTACGCCACGTACCAGTGAACCTATTTTTTTCTCTAAACCACGCACACCGGATTCACGGGTATAGTCTTCAATTACTTTCTCGATCAGGCTTGATTTTAAAACAATATCTTTTGTTTTAATACCATGCTGTTCTTTTTGCTTAGGTAAAAGATACTTTTTTGCGATTTCTATCTTCTCTTCAATGGTATAGCCATTTACTTCAATGATCTCCATACGATCCAGTAAAGCTGGCTGAATGTTACTCAGTGAATTCGCTGTTGCGATGCGATAAATAATACGTTAGACAAATCGTAATCAGTCTCTACATAGTGATCATTGAACGCGCTGTTCTGTTCAGGGTCCAATACTTCAAGTAATGCCGAAGAAGGATCTCCTCTGAAATCAGACCCCACTTTATCAATCTCATCCAATACAAATACCGGGTTAGCGGCACCTGCTTTTTTGATAGACTGAATAATACGTCCCGGCATTGCGCCTATATATTTTTTTTCTGTGACCACGAATTTCTGCTTCATCTCTGATACCACCTAATGCCATACGGACATATTTGCGGTTCAAAGCTTTGGCAATTGATTTACCAAGTGATGTTTTACCAACTCCCGGAGGGCCTACCAGACAAATGATAGGTGCTTTCATATCACGTTTCAGCTTAAGCACAGCCAGATATTCAATGATACGTTGTTTCACTTTCTCTAATCCGAAATGATCTTTGTCTAATACTCTTTGCGCACGTTTCAGGTCGAAATTATCTTTAGTGAAATCATTCCATGGCAAATCAAGCAATAATTCAAGGTAATTAATCTGTACAGAATAATCAGGGGCAGCAGGATTCATTCTGCCTAGTTTTTCCAGTTCTTTACCAAAATGGTCTTTTACCTGTACTGACCATTTTTTCTTCTTCGCACGAACTTCAAGCGCTTCATATTCAAGATCTGAAGAGTTTCCTCCCAATTCTTCCTGGATAGTTTTAAGCTGCTGGTTTAAGAAGTAGTCTCTTTGCTGTTTATCTAAATCAACACGTACTTTAGATTGTATCTGGTTTTTAAGTTCCAGCATCTGCAGTTCCAGTGTCAGTAATTCCATCACCATTAAGGCCCTTTCTCTTAGATTGTCCATTTCAAGCATTTTTTGCTTGTCTTTGACATCTGCATTCATATTTGAAGAGATGAAATTGATCAGGAAAGAAGTGCTTTCAATATTTTTAAGAGCCATCGCTGCCTCACTTGGAATATTTGGTGAAAGCTGGATGATTTGTGAAGACATTTCCCTGATAGAAGCCACCAGTGCTTTGAATTCTTTATCTTTTTTATGTTTTGCCTCATTAAATTTACTGATAGTAACTTTAATATAGGGCTCAGACTGTACCTCTTCCAATAATCGGAAACGTTGTTTTCCCTGGATGATCACAGTTGTATTACCATCAGGCATCTGCAGCATTTTGATAATATGGGCTACAGTACCGACTTTATTTAACTGTTCAAATGTTGGATCTTCAATAGATACATCCAACTGGGAAACTACACCAATAATTTTGTCACCTTTATAGGCTTCTTTTATCAGTTTTATGGACTTGTCTCTTCCAACGGTAATTGGGATGACAACTCCAGGAAATAAAACCGTATTTCTCAATGGAAGTATGGCTAGTATTTCAGGTGTTTCTTCGTTATTCATCTCATCTTCATCCTGTTGGGACATCAAAGGGAAAAATTCCGTATCTTCATTTATGATGGGTAATGCATTGCCAAAATCAAACTGATCTTTTATACTCATTAATAGGCCTTTCTAGAATAAAAAAACGACAATGTGACAGGCTGTCGCTTATAAAAATTATAATTATATATTGCTGTGTATAATTTCAACTCCTGTGCCAAACATTCATTATTGCTTTTTATCTGTTAAAAAGTCAGAATATGCAAAATTAATTGACCTCTGTATCATATTTTGGTTTTTTAAGCGTTTAGCTTTTAATATCAATAAATGATGCGTAAATTATGGGTACTTATATCTATCATTTCATATCTTTATTCTTGATTAAATAAAATTTGATGAACTATATTAAAAAAGCGCTTATACTATTTTTGGTTGTTTCTGCCAATGTCAGCTTTGCTCAAAGCGGAAGTTATGATAAATTAGGAATGCAGGCAATGATGAAAGGCGACTATAAAGGAGCAGTAGCTCAGTTAGAGAAGGCCGATTCTAAAACCCCAAATAACCCAAGCGTATTGAAGATGCTGGGATACTCTTATTTTCAATGTGGTAATTTTGAAAGCTCAATTGAGACCTATAGCAGGCTGATTACTGTAAAACCATCTGATTATTCTGCTTATTACTATAGAGGTAAGGCGAGACAAAACGTTGCCAACGACCCTAAGGAGTCTTTAAATCAAATGCGTGATACTTTCTATCTGTCAGCGATTAAAGATTTTACCAAAGCAATTGAAATCAACGGTGAAGAAGATACTCAATTATTACAAAACAGGGGTTTAGCTTATAAGGACTATGCTATTTACAAGTCTTATAAAATCAAAAAACGTGTTGATAAAGATGCTTGTATTGTATTGTTTAACAATTCGGTAGCAGATTTTCAAAAGGTTTTAACTGTTCAGCCATTGCGTAAGGATATCATTTCATTGATAGACTATGTAAAGGCACAGATTGTAAGCCTGAAATAATAATCAAACCAGGATAATCTGGAAACATTGATAAACAAAAAGCCGGAAACATGTTTCCGGCTTTTTGTTTATCAATGTTTTTATTTGAATCTCCCTGTGATGGTGTAGCTTTTCCCATTCAGCAGTCTAATATTTTGTATCTTTTTAACTTCATACAGACTATCCGGAAAGTAGGAAAGTGTATCGTTAGAAGTATAAAGTGAGTTCGTATTCCTGATCAGTAACCTAATGCCATAAATCTTACCATTTTTATAGCTGATGTTTAAAGATTTTACTGGTACTTTCTCATTGTCAGAAATATAAGTTTCTGAATCCTTTGTCTTGTCAGCTATAAATAATCCCTGCCAGGCAGATTTATTAATGTCAGCATCAGAGAAGGAGGATAGCTCTTTTGGCCAGTCGGCAATCTTTACTTTCTTTTGCTCTCTGGCTTTATTGACGATAACCGTTTTATCTATCTCAGGATTCAATGCCGTAAGACGTTTAGTCTCTTTAGTGATATAGTCCTTCAGATCGAAGTAAGCTAATTTAGCATCTTGTTTTTTCGGCGCTGCAGAATTACAGGCCGCAAAAAATAAGATGCTTAAGGAAAGGATTGACAGTTTCTTCATTATATCAGATAATTTCCTGTCATAATCTCTGGTTTCTCAATTCCCATTAACTTAAGAATTGTTGGTGCAATATCACCTAGTTTACCATCAGCAATAGACGTATAATCAGTACTTACTAAAATACAAGGAACAAGATTAGTGGTGTGTGCTGTGTTAACCGAACCATCTCTGTTGACCATAAATTCTGAATTTCCATGATCCGCAAGGATAATAAAAGAATATCCATTTTCAAGACCTTTGGTTACTACAGCTTCCGCACAGCGATCTGCTGTTTCCACTGCTTTGACAACGGCCTCAAAAACTCCTGTGTGTCCAACCATATCCGGATTGGCGAAGTTCAGGCAAATAAAATCTGCCCAGCCAGTTTCCAGTTCTTTTGTAATCGCATCTGTAATTCCCTGTGCACTCATCTCTGGTTTAAGATCATAGGTAGCTACTTTTGGTGAAGGGATCATTAGTCTCTTTTCGTTCTCAAAAGCAAGCTCTCTGCCACCAGAGAAAAAGAAAGTTACGTGAGGGTATTTCTCAGTTTCAGCAATTCTGATCTGGTTCTTATGATTTTTCTCTAAGATTTCTCCCAGCGTTTCTGTCAGGTCATCTTTAGTGAAAACAACCTTTACATTTTTAAAGTTTTCATCATAAGTAGTCATCGTTACATAATATAACGGCAATTTATGCATCTCAAACTCAGGATAGTCATTTTGTGTCAGCACAGCAGTGATTTCGCGGCCTCTGTCTGTTCTGTAATTGAAACAAATTACTACATCATCAGGTTGAATGGTCGCTAAAGGCAGATTATTTTCGCCTGTGATCACAATAGGTTTGATAAACTCATCAGTAATGCCATCTGCGTAAGATTGCTCAATAGCTGCTAATGGATCTTGCGTATGTGCGCCAACTCCTTTAGTTAGTAAGTCATAAGCTTGCTTAACTCGTTCCCAGCGTGAATCTCTGTCCATCGCATAGTAACGGCCAATTAAACTTGCTATTTTACCAGTGGAGGTTTTTAAATGCTGATCCAGCTCTTTAATGAAGTCCAATCCCGAATTCGGGTCTGTGTCCCTGCCATCTAAAAAGGCATGAACAAAAACATCTTTCAGGCTCTGATCATTTGCTGCATCACATAATCCTTTCAGGTGATTGATGTGAGCATGTACACCTCCATCGGATACTAATCCGATAAAATGAACTGCTTTATTATTTTTCTTTGCATAATCAAATGCATCAACTAAAGTCTGATTAGTCTTAATTGAACCGTCGCTGATTGCTTTATTGATTCTTCCCAGTTCCTGGTAAACTACTCTTCCGGCACCAAGGTTCATATGCCCAACCTCAGAATTCCCCATCTGTCCGGCAGGTAAACCTACTGCTTCACCAGATGCTTCCAGTTTTGAGTTAGGATAGTTTTTCAGTAAAGAATCAAAGAAAGGTGTATTTGCTGCATAGGCAGCGTCCGAATTGTCTTGGTTTCCGTAACCCCATCCATCAAGAATGATGAGGAGCATCACTTTTTTATTATTCATTTAAATTGAATTGATATTTCGCTGATATAATAATGTCTGTTATCCTGTTTCTTATCAAGTAATAGCCTGAATTGAGGCAGGTGTCAAACAAATATAACTCTAATTGATTTTGGATGAGAAATCTAATTGTAATTTATACACTTGCTTTGATTATTTATATTGATTTTATTGTTAGTTCTTCATCCGTATTTTTATAACCTGGATTTCACTACAGGGAGCAGAGCTGCTTTTAGGTAATTCCAGTGAAATCTGATTGTTTTCTGCAGCACTGAATTTAACTGGCATGTCTGATTCCAGTAATTTACAATCGCTAACAGCTGAAATGGGAAATGGCAAGAGGAGTGTGCCAGAGCTTAATGGCTTAACAATGCTTGCGAAAACATATTTTTCGCCATTTGCTGTTGTTTTCTGTGTAAGATAAACGTTTTTAATTGCCGGTACATCGACATGGGAGGCACCATATACAGCTTCTCCGTTTGCTATGAGCCATCCGCCCATTTCACGTAATCTTTGAATTGCTGCCTTTGGAATTTCGCCATTTGGTTTAGGGCCGATATTTAATAAATAATTACCTCCTTTAGCAACGTTACTGATCAAGTAGCCGAGCATTTCGTTCGCAGGTTTCCAATTGTAATCTTTAGCATGCCAGCCCCAGGAATTGACCATTGTTGCAGCAGTTTGCCAGGGCTTTGTTTGTAATTTTTCGGGATAGGTATTGTCCATCATTTCTAAGAAATCGATATCGTCACCAGGATTCAGATAAGAAATGCGGCCGTTAATTAAACATTTCGGGCTTTCCTTTCTGATGAGTGAGATTAACTGATCACGTCGTTTATCAGAAATAAATGTCTTTTCCTGTTCATCGCCCCAGGTGTCAAACCAAAATAAGTCTGGATCATAATTATGGATTAACTCCGAAATTTGCGGCAGGCACTTTTGATTCCAGTATTTTTCGAATTCTGCATCCGTTTTTCTGGGTAGCCAATCTGGTGTCGCGCCACCCGGATGTTCCCAGTCTTCGCAATGCGAGTAGTAAAGGCCAAATTTTAACCCATACTTTTTACATGCCTTAGCTAAATCTGCTAAAATATCTCTTTTGTAAGGGGTACTTCCAATATCATAAGATGAAACTTTGGAATCCCATAGGGCAAATCCATCATGGTGTTTAGCTGTAATCACAAAGTATTTCATCCCTGCATTTTTAGCCTCAAATATCCATTTGTCGGCATCAAAATTTACAGGGTTAAATTGTTTTATTAAAGCCTGATACTCTTTCTCTGGTACTTCCAGTCTTTGCTGTGCCCATTCGGCATACCAGCCATTCGCGTGTTTTAAAGTTGAATCGGGCAAAGTATGGCCATTGTAACTTCCACCCAGAATACTATACAAGCCCCAGTGTACCATCATTCCAAATTTAGCCTCTTTAAACCATTGGGCGCGATCAATATTATTGATTTGTCTTCTGTTGTGGTAAATAATAGTAAAGCTAACAAGAATGTGACAGTTGTTTTTTTTTTTTTAGCATTTGAAAAGATATTTGGTTTAAGGTCAGGAGCTAAGTTACTAATGTGCACGGGAAAATTTATTATTTGAAATTATAATCCGCAAGTTCTTAATGGCATAATTTGTGTGCGTAATATTTGTTATCTTTAGAATATGATTAGACCCTTACTTTCGGTACTGATTTTCCTGACCCAGACATTTCATCCTGGATTACTTCAAGGGGATATTGTTGATTCTTTATCGGCCTTATTCAAGTCTGCGAATTCAAAAGAAATCAGTAAAAATTTTTCCCCATCTGTAGAATTAACAATAAATGAGGAAGAAGATGTATATACTAAAGCACAGGCCGAACAGATCGTCAGGGAATTTTTTACTAAAAATGCTCCTGTTAACTCAACAATAGTACACCTCATTAATACCAATCCGAATTATAGGTTTGGCATCCTGTCTTTAAGTACAAAAACCGGGAAATTCAGGGTGGCAATTACACTCAAAAAAACAGCTAACACCTTTTTTATCACTGAATTACGGATTGAGCCGGATAAATAGTAATGCAAATTTAGGTAAAAATGCTATTTTTGATCTAAAATACATGTTTTGGATAAGAAATTAATAGACCTATTTATAAAAAATGCTATTGCCGAAGATCTTGGTGATGGTGATCATACCTCTATGTCTACCATCCCTGCCGGAACTCAGGGAAAAGCAAAGCTTTTGGTTAAAGAGGATGGTATACTTGCCGGAGTAGAGCTTGCAATCGAGATTTTCAACCAGGTAGATTCGGCGTTACAAACCGAAGTCTTTTTAAGGGACGGAGATGAAGTGAAATACGGTGATATTGCCTTTACAGTTAGTGGCAGCTCTCATTCTATCTTACTGGCCGAAAGACTGGTTTTGAACTGTATGCAGAGAATGAGCGGGATTGCAACCAAAACAAATCACGTTGTAAAATTACTTTCAGCTTATCAGACCCAAATACTCGATACCCGGAAAACGACTCCGGGAATGAGATATCTGGAGAAATGGGCTGTCAGAATCGGCGGTGGCGTGAATCACCGGATTGGATTATATGATATGATCCTGATCAAAGATAATCATGTTGATTATGCTGGTGGAATTGCTAATGCAATTACCGCTGCGAATCAGTATCTTGCAGCTAAGGGAAAACTACTGGAAATAGAGATTGAAGTAAGAAACCTGGAAGAGTTGAACCAGGTATTGGAAAAAGGTATGGTAAATAGGATTATGCTGGATAATTTTAGCTTTACTGACCTTAGACAGGCTGTGAAACTGATTGATCATCGTTTTACTACAGAAGCATCTGGTGGGATTACCGAAGAAAGTATAACTGAATATGCAGCATGCGGAGTTGATTATATCTCCATGGGCGCATTGACTCACTCAGTTAAGAGTTTAGACCTGAGTTTAAAAGCCTATTAAGGTATGATATCTATCTATTCTATTTCTGCAGTTATTCTGGCTTATCTCTGCGGGTCTATCCCAACAGCGGTTTGGATCGGGCAGGCATTTTATGGCATTGACGTAAGAGAATACGGCAGTGGAAATGCTGGTGCCACAAATACTTTCCGCGTACTGGGTAAAAAAGCAGGTATGGCCGTAATGACCATTGATATTGCTAAAGGGTACACTGCTACGAAACTTGCCTATTTTATAGGTCTTTCTGTGACCGGACCACATAACTCATCCCAATTTGTTAATTATGAGCTTGCATTGGGTGTAACAGCCGTAATGGGCCATTTGTTCCCTATCTTCGCTGGTTTCAGGGGAGGAAAGGGGGTAGCTACGCTTTTTGGAATGATTTTGGCAGTTAATTTCCCTGCAGCTATGCTTTGTGTTCTTGTTTTTGTGGTAGTGCTTCTGGTTACGAAATATGTATCCCTGAGTTCTATATGTGCTGGGTTCACCTTCCCGTTAGGGATTGTTTTTGTATTGCATTCCCCGATTAAGTCTGAGGTTTTGTATGGGATGTGCGTCTGTATATTAATTCTGGTTACACATCAGAAAAACCTGGAGCGCTTACTTAAAGGCAAAGAATCTAAAGTTTATCTGTTTAAGAAGAAAGCAAATATTAACTAAACACCGATGAAGAAATTAACGTTATTAGGTATTGCCGCTGTAGTATCTATGGCTTATGCATGCTCTACAGTTCCCTTGTCAGGGAGAAGCAGGATAAGTTTTGTAAATGAAAGTGAAATGCAGTCTGCCGCTGCACAAAGTTATACCACACTTTTAAAAGATCCTAAAACCAAGATCTTAAATAACGCTGATGCACAGAGAGTCAAACGAATAGGGGAGAAGATTGCAGCAGCAGTGACAAAATATATGAATGCGAATGGTTATGCCGCACAGATCCAGGGTTTTCGCTGGGAATTTAATCTTATTGACAGTAAAGAAGTAAATGCATGGTGTATGCCAGGTGGTAAAGTTGCTGTTTATTCAGTATATTTTACCTGTAACCAGGGATGATGCGGGGCTGGCAACAGTAATGGGACATGAAATTGCCCATGCAATAGCGCAGCACTCGTCAGAACGAGCTTCGAAAGCAGCGGTAGCACAAGGTGTTGGAGGTTTGTTAGGTGCTGCAACAGGTAATCAGTCTGAGGCAACTCAGGCTGCAATCAGTAAGATTTATGGGGTCGGTGCACAAGGCTTTTACCTTTTGCCAAATTCAAGAACTCAGGAGCTGGAAGCAGATCACCTTGGGTTGATCTTTATGTCTATGGCTGGTTATGATCCTGCAAGCGCAGTTAGTTTCTGGCAGAGAATGGCTGCTGTAAGTCAGTCTTCACAGAAACCACCTGAATTTTTAAGTACTCACCCTGCTGACGGAACAAGGATTGCTCAGATTCAGAGAGATTTACCTGAAGCAAAAAGATATTTTAACTCTCCTTCGGGAAGACCAATCAGATAAGGACTATCAATCAGACAAGAACAAACAAGATCTGATGATGATCATAAACTACGCTAAAAGGGTCGCTAATGCGGCCCTTTTAGCGTTTTAATCATTGCTGAAGCTTTCAGCATACATTCTTCATACTCCGCTTCGGCAGAAGAAGCGAAAGTAATTGCTCCACCAACCTGGAAAGACAGGTATTTCTTTTCCTCATTATAGAGAATGCTGCGGATGACCACATTAAAATCAAAATCTCCCTCAGGATTAAAATATCCGATAGCTCCGGAGTAAATTCCTCTTCTGCTGCATTCAGTTTCTTCTATTAATTCCATTGCCCTGACTTTAGGAGCTCCGGTCATAGAACCCATAGGGAAAGCTCTTTCTATAGCTTCAACAGGATGCAGTTCAGGGTTGAGCTCACAACTTACGGTAGAAATCATCTGGTGTACCTGTGGGAAGCTGTAGATGCCAAAAAGCTCATCCACTTTAACAGTTCCGGGAATGGCACTTTTTGTTAAATCATTTCTGACCAGATCTACAATCATTACATTTTCGGGCTTGTTCTTTAAGGTTGTTTTTTAAAGTGGTTTTAATCAGCTCATCTTCAGCTTGATCATGACTACGTTTGGCAGTACCTTTAATGGGCTGAGAAATTAACCGGTGTCCGCGCTTACACATAAAACGCTCCGGACTTGCAGAAAGGATATACTTTCCGCTCAATTTAAAGAAGCCGGAAAATGGAGTAGGAGACAATTTATTCAGATTCAGATATACTTCATAAGGGTTTATAGAAGCATTTTCTGCAAAAAATTCCTGACAGAAGTTAACCTCATAAATATCTCCCCTGGCAATATGTTCCCTCAGTTCATTAACCTTAGAAAGATAAGTTGTTTTATCCATTTTAGGCTCCATGTGTATAGGAGCAGTAGCGGGTGATAGGTCTTGATGATATTCATTAATAGCATTCAATAAATCAGATGTTCCTGTCAGGATCTCTATCCGCCCATTTTTAACGGCAATCAGGTATTGAGGAACAAAGAAAAACAGATCCGGGAATCTAACTTGTTTTCGTGTGCAGAAGTTAATGCTTCTACCTCATCTTTAAGATCATAACTCAGTAAACCGAATAACCAGCCCGGGTTAGCCAGGGAAAATGTTTTCAGCGCTTTGAATGCATCGCCTGTGGCAGCATTTAGCTGATAACTAGCTCCTGCAGCAAGCAGGAAGTCATATTTGGAATAAGGATCAGTATATTCATTTGAATCTAAACAACAGCAGACCTCAAACTGATTTGCCCATTGTAAAGCTTTTTGTTTAAATGAAGTTAGTTCCCGGGAGTTCATGGTATTGAAAATTTTAAATCCTGAAATAAAAAAAGGCGGCACCAGGCCGCCTTTTATATATCAATTGATTCCTTAAGGAAGGATCAATGTTTGTACTCTATCAGGACCAACAGAAAGATATCTTACTGGTACTTCTAATTCTTTTTCTAAGAAAGCGATATAAGAAGCAAGCTGAGCAGGGATCTGATCAACTTCCGTGATTTTAGTGATGTCAGTTTTCCAACCTTCAATTGCTTTAACAACTGGGGTAGGTTTGATCGTGATGATATCATACGGCATGTAATCAATCGTTTCACCATTGTGCTCATAATGCGTACAAGCGTAGATCGTATCAAATCCACTCAATACATCAGCTTTAGTCATTACCATTTCAGTAACACCATTCAGCATGATTGCGTATTTCAGCGCAGGAAGGTCAATCCATCCGCAACGGCGTGGTCTGCCTGTAGTAGCACCAAATTCATGGCCTACCTGACGCAGGTTTTCTCCAACTTCATCTTCCAGTTCAGTAGGGAACGGGCCGCTTCCAACGCGTGTGCAATAAGCTTTGAAAATTCCGATAACACTTCCGATTTTGTTTGGCGCAACACCTAAACCTGTACAAGCACCAGCAGTAGTTGTGTTTGAAGAAGTTACGAAAGGGTAAGAACCGAAATCAATATCCAGTAATGTACCTTGTGCACCTTCAGCAAGAACTTTTTTGCCTTCTTCTTTCACAGGTAACCATTTACAAAGTGCTCACTGTCAACATGAGGAATAGTTTTAATAAACTCAATAGCCTCAAAGAAAGCAGCTTCTTTTTCAGTCAGGTCATACTCAAAGTTATAATGAGAAAGTAATTCCTTGTGTTTAGTAACCAGCTTGTTGTAACGCTCCTTGAAATCTGGTAAAGTGGTATCCCCAACACGTAAACCATTACGTCCGGTTTTATCCATATAAGTCGGGCCGATACCTTTTAGGGTAGAACCGATTTTATCTTTACCCATTTTCTGCTCATTTGCAGCGTCTAGAAGCTGGTGAGTAGGAAGAATCAGATGTGCTTTGCGCGCAATCACCAGTTTGCCATTGGCAATTGGATCGTGACCTGCTGTTTTCAGGTTATCTAATTCTCTTTTTAAAATGATGGGATCGACTACCACACCATTACCAATCAAATTCATGGTGTCTTTGTTGAAAATACCAGATGGAATAGTATTTAGAACAAACTTTTTGCCATCAAACTCTAAGGTGTGGCCGGCATTCGGTCCGCCTTGAAAACGAGCTATCAAATCATACTGCGGACATAATACGTCAACAATTTTTCCTTTGCCCTCATCGCCCCATTGCAGGCCAAGAAGCACGTCTACTTGCGTCATTATTTTAATTTAAGAAAAGATTATAATTGTGTTGTTTAACTTGCGTGTTTAATATCCTCTTTTTGTTTAATGGATGCTTTTGCTGAACAGTCAAAGCAGCTGCCATATAAATTTAAAGAGTGATGTTTGATTTCGAATTTCAATAAATCACCAACCATGCTCTGAATCTGATGGATCCTTGGATCACAGAATTCAACAACTTTACCACAATCAATGCAAATTACATGATCATGCTGGTGGTAACCGTACGACTTTTCGAACTGGGCCATGTTTTTCCCAAACTGATGTTTAGTCACCAGATCACAAGAAACAAGTAACTCCAGTGTATTGTACACCGTAGCCCTGCTAACTCTGTATTTCTTTTTTTTCATATGGATGTAGAGGGTCTCTACATCGAAATGATCATCTCTGGAATAGATTTCTTCTAAGATGGCAAAACGCTCTGGCGTTTTTCTCAGACTTTTATTTTCGAGATAAGCTTCGAATATTTTTCTAACCAACTCGCTGTTATGGTTTGTAGACATAGTTTTAAAACTCCTCTCAAAGGTATCATTTTTTATATAGAACCCCATGAAACTGTTTGAAATTTATCTGTTTATTGCTTCATTTTGACTCACAAGCAATTTAAACAGATAAATTTAAACGGTTTCTTTAATTTATTCAAATTTAGGCATCAAAACGTGTGACACCTGTCACGCCTTTTACTTCCAAAAGATTTTTGATCAGGTTATCCAGATGCTCTTTGTCATTGACAAAAATCATAATCGAACCATCAAAAATACCATTATCAGTATCTACGGTAATAGAACGCATATTCACTTTAAAATCACCGGAAATTACTTTAGTAATATTATTGATCAATCCTACATCGTCAATTCCTATGATATGTAATCCAGTAAGGAAAGTAAGTTCCTGTTGTTTGTTCCATTTCGCTTTCACTACCCTGTAACCATAGTTTGCCATCAGCTGTGCTGCGTTCGGGCAATTGGTACGGTGTATTTTAATCCCTTCACTTACCGTTACAAAACCAAATACGTCATCCCCTGGAATCGGGTTACAGCAGGCTGCAAGCGTATAATCGATCTTTTGCAGATCTTCACCAATCAATAAAATATCAGACTCAGGGCCTTTTACTTTATTTAACAGGGCTTCTATCTGTTGTCCGTCATTTCGTTCTGTACCTCTGTTTTCGATTTCTTTTTCACTGGCCAGGTATTCTTTTAAGTCTTTCAGTTCAATCTTTCCGGTAGCCACAGCAATGAAAAGCTCCTGTGTGGAGGTCAGCTTGAAGAAATAACTCAGTTTATTGAGATTATCTGTATTGTAGGTGATCTTTAAAGATTTAAGCTTACGCTCAAGCGTTCTTTTTTCCTCCTTCAGCAATTTTTCTTTTTTCCTCTTTCAGAGAAGACTTGATCTTAGATTTGGCTTTTGCTGTTACAACAATATTCAGCCAGTCTTCTTTCGGGACCTGTTTGCCCGAAGTAATGATTTCTACCTGATCTCCATTCTGCAATTTATAAGAAAGTGGAACCAGTTTATGATTTACTTTCGCACCGATACATTTTGCACCTACATCCGTATGGATTTCAAAAGCAAAATCTAACGCTGTTGCACCCAATGGAAGCTGTATTAATGCTCCTTTTGGGGTAAAGATGAAAATCTCATCCGAAAACAGGTTCATTTTGAAATCATCCAGAAAATCAAGTGCATTGGCTTCCGGGTTGTTCAGCATCTCTCTGACTTTCAGAATCCACTGATCAAGACCATTATCATTACTTGATTCTTTATATTTCCAGTGTGCTGCGAAACCTTTCTCAGCAATCTCATTCATTCTTTGTGTACGAATCTGTACCTCAACCCACTGCCCTTTAGGCCCCATTACTGTAGTATGCAAAGATTCATATCCGTTTCCTTTAGGGGAAGACACCCAGTCGCGTAAACGATCCGGATTGGGGCGGTATAAATCAGTAACTATGGAATAAGCTTTCCAGCAATCTGCTTTTTCATTTTCAGGAGAACTGTCCAGTATAATCCGGATAGCGAAAAGATCATATACTTCCTCGAAAGGAATATTTTTCTTTTTCATTTTATTCCATATCGAATGGATAGACTTGGGGCGGCCATATATACTCGCTACAAAACCTTGTTCAGCTAAAATCTCATTGATAGGATCAACAAAATGTTTAACGAACAGTGTACGTTCTGCTTTTTTCTCATTCAGCTTGGTGGCGATAAATTTATAAGTGTCCGGCTCCAGATATTTCATGGAAAGATCCTCCAGCTCAGACTTTATGGCATATAAACCCAGCCTGTGTGCTAAAGGAGCGTACAAGTAGATAGTTTCAGATGCGATCTTTTACTGTTTGTGCCTTGGCATAAAATCCATGGTACGCATGTTATGAAGACGATCTGCCAGTTTAATTAAAATTACCCTTACATCATCGGCCAGGGTAAGCAGCATTTTCCTGAAGTTTTCGGCTTGTAAGGAGCTGTTATAATCAAAAACACCTGCTATTTTAGTCAGGCCGTCAATGATCTTGGCAGTTTTCTTTCCAAACTCTCTTTCAATATCCTCGAGCGTAATTTCAGTGTCTTCTACTACATCATGCAATAGCGCACATACGATAGATGTTGTTCCGAGTCCGATTTCCTCAGCAGCGATTTGAGCCACAGCAATAGGGTGATAAATATAAGGTTCACCAGATTTTCTACGCATATCTTTATGACTTTCAAGAGCCATATCGAATGCTTTTCTGATTTCTTTTTTATCTCCTTTTTGTAATGTTGGCTTACAGGCACGCAAGAGGGCACGGTATCTCTTCAGGATTTCTTGCTTTTCTGCTTCTAAATCAATCACTAAGGTATTCTTCATTTGTATTATTTTCGTAATAATTATAGCTTGTTAATCGTTTAAGAATATATTAGATTTAGTTATAAACCTAATGTATTAAATTTGCTTTAACTTCGTGGGAGTATAAATTTATGAAATTTTGCAGTTTATTTATTCTGTTATTTGTCATTATTGCCGTAGGTGAGCTAAAGGCCCAGGAAAGTTCTGTGCCTGTCAAGTTCCCTGTAAGAGGCAAAAATGATACCATCAGAGTAGCCTCTACGAACGAAGACGGCGAAATGATTCCGTGGATACCTCTTAATGAGGTGGTTATCTACGGTGCCAGAATTTTTAAAACTCCGGCAGACCGCGCTGCCTTCAACAGACTCCGTTACAATGTCCTAAAAGTTATGCCTTATGCCCTTTTTGCAAAAAACAGATACGAGCAATTGGAGCGTGACCTTGCGGTAACCACAGATCGCAAAGAGCATAAAAAACTGGTCAAAGCCTGTGATGCTGAAATCAAGAAAATGTTTAACACCGAGATTAAGGAGCTGACAATTACGCAGGGCCAGATCCTTACCAAATTAATTGACAGGGAAGTAGGACGTACGACTTACGAAATCGTCAAAGAAACACAAGGAGGTGTAAAAGCCTTTATTTATCAGTCCGTTGCGAGAGTAGTGGGCCATAATTTAAAAAGTACTTATAACCCTGAAGAGGAAAGAGATATCGAATCTATTATTCAGAATTCGGGATTTTATCGTCAATAAGCAATTTTATAGTCAATAAGCATGGAAGAAAACCCTCAGAGTATTTACCAGTTCAACGCAAAATTAATTGATGGAAAAGATAAAAAATTAGCTGATTATAAAGGTAAAGTACTTCTGGTCGTAAATATTGCTTCGGCCTGTGGTTTTTCTCCTCAACTGAAAGAACTTCAGGAGCTTAGAGATTCATTGAATAACGAAGAATTTGAGGTTCTGGGATTCCCTTCCAATGATTTTGGCGGGCAGGAACCTTTAGAAGGAACTGCTATATCTATGAGTTCTGCGAAGCGAATTATGGCGTTACATTTCCCGTGTTCGATAAAATTATGGTCAGAGGTTCTCAGGCCAATCCAATTTATAAATTCTTAAGTAATAAAGACCTTAACGGTCATATCAAGTCCACCCCAAGATGGAACTTTCATAAATATCTGATTAACAAAAATGGCGAAGTAGTAGACTACTTTTTTCCCTTTACCAAACCTTTATCTTCAAAGGTCAGAAAGAAAATTCAGCGCCTTCTTTAAAGCTGTGCGTAAGCGCTCACAAATTATAAAATAAATGAAATTAGATATATTAGTATTAGCTGTACATCCGGATGATGCCGAATTAGGATGTTCAGGGACAATTTTGAAACATATTGCCGATGGTAAAAAAGTAGGCATTATTGATTTTACCAGAGGAGAATTAGGAACCCGCGGAACTGCTGAAACACGTGATCAGGAAGCTGCAGATTCGGCAAAAATCCTGGGTTTACACGCACGTGAAAAATCTAAGATTCAAAGATGGATTCTTCAAAAACGATGAAGAACATCAGTTAGAGGTAATCAGAATGATCCGTAAGTATCAGCCTGAAATTATATTAGGTAACGCTATACGTGACCGTCATCCAGATCATGGAAGGGCTGCTTCGTTAGCAAGTGATGCCTGCTTCCTTGCTGGTCTTCCTAAAGTTGAAACTATGGAGAATGGTGTTGCTCAGGAAGCATGGAGACCACGTTTATTCCTGCAATATATTCAGGACACCTATATTAAGCCTGATATTATCGTTGACATCACCCCGTATATAGAAACGAAAATTAGTTCTATCAAAGCTTTTAAGACACAGTTCCATAGTCCTGAGCTTAATAAAAATCCTGAATTGGATGGACCAGTAACTTATATTTCCTCGCCAGAATTTTTTGAAAGTGTAATTGCCAGAGCAAGAGAGATGGGAAAACCAATCGGTGCAACCTATGCAGAAGGCTTTACTTCCAATAAACTTTGCGTAGATAATCTTTTCGACCTGCGTTAGGGAACAAAATAGGGTATTAGCTGTTCTATATAAAAACAGCTTCAATTATGGCCGGTATATTCTCTAAAATAAAAAATGCCTATACACTTTTCCAAAGTGTGGATCTCGAAAAACTGGATGCACTATCTAAAAAGGTAGATCTTAAAAAGATAGTGGATTCAGTTGCAGGGTTGGATGAAACACAGCTTTCAGGTTTAATGAAAATGCTGGGAACTCCTCATAAAAAGAAGGAACTTCCACCCATTAACGGTGATTTTTATCATTTAGGAGACACTGCATTAAACGAAGAAGATCGTGCACTCCAGTTAAAGGTGCGTGCATTTTTAGAGAAAGAGGTTAAGCCTCTGGTAAACGATTACTGGCTGAAAGCTGAATTCCCTTTTGAACTGATCCCTAAGATTGCGGAGCTTAACATTTGCGGTTTAACTTATCAGGGCTACGGTTGTCCAGGTAAATCAAACGTGTGATGGGAAGGTATGCTGCTGGCCATGGAAATGGCTAGAGTGGATACCTCAATGTCTACCTTTTTCGGAGTTCAAAGTGGTTTAGCTATGGGCTCTATCTATCTTTTAGGCTCAGAGGCTCAGAAACAAGAGTGGCTGCCAGATATGCAGCAAATGAAAATCATTGGGGCTTTTGGTTTAACTGAACCAGAAGTCGGTTCAGCAGCTGCGGGAGGACTGACTACTACAGCCAAAAGACAAGGGAACAAGTGGATATTGAATGGTCAGAAGAAATGGATAGGTAATTCTACCTTTTCGGATGTGACAATCATCTGGGCGAGGGATGTGGATGATAATGAAGTAAAAGGCTTTTTGATCAGAAAAGGAAACAAAGGTTTTGCTGTTGAGAAAATGCACGACAAAATGGCTTTACGGATTGTTCAGAACGGCCTTATTACCCTGACCAATTGTGAGGTAGATGAAGAAGACCGTTTGCAAAATGCCAACTCCTTTAAAGACACTGCCAAAGTGCTGAGAATGACCCCGCGCGCAGGAGTTGCCTGGCAAGCCGTAGGCTGCGCGCGCGGAGCTTACGAAAGCGCTTTAGCCTACACGATGACCCGTAAGCAATTCGGCAAACCCATAGCTTCTTTTCAACTGATTCAAAACCATTTGGTAGAGATGCTGTCTAATCTGACAGCAATGCAAACCCTTTGTTTCCGTTTATCTCAATTACAAGACCAGGGATTATTGACCGACGAACATGCTTCGCTTGCCAAAGTCTTTTGTTCATTGCGTACCCGCGATGTAGTCAGCAGGGCCAGAGAGGTAATGGGTGGAAATGGAATCCTGCTTGAATATGATGTTGCCCGTTTTGTGGCTGATGCAGAAGCTATTTATTCATACGAGGGGACTAAAGAAATCAATTCCCTGATTGTGGGCCGTGCAATAACTGGATTTTCTGCTTTTGTTTAGGAAAGAATATCATCTGAATTTAGATAACTTCTTAATAAATGATACGTTTAGCGAAAATAGTTCGTTATATTTTGGTTACATGAGACCATCATCTGATATATTCCTTTAATTTTGGATATACACATGTATAAAACTAACACCTAAAAAATAAAATAAATGAAGAGATTAGTGCTGTCACTACTAATGACTACTCCAGCTTTTGTGTTCGCGCAAGCAGGAGATTTCACATTGAATGGAAAGATCGGTGCGCTTGGCGCTCCGGCAAAAGTATATCTTACTTACAGAAGTGGTGATAATTCAGTACTGGATTCTGTCGTAGCTAATAAAGGTGCATTTGTTTTTAAAGGAAAAGTGGCAGGGCCAACTATGGCAAGGGTTATTGTTGACCATAAAGGCGAAGGCTTGAAAAAACTGGGAAGATCAGCAGACAACGTTGTAGTTTATCTGGAACCAGCAACCATTAATCTGACTGCCAAAGATTCAGTGAAAACAGTAGTTGTTACCGGTTCAAAACTAAATGACGAGAATGCACGCTATATGAAACACATAGCTGCACCTTTAGCGGTATTAACTGCAGTAAACAAAGAATACGGCGATGCTTCAGAGGCACAGCAGAAAGATGAAAAATTCAGAAAATCACTGGAAGGCAGATATGAAAAAGCAGAAGCAGAGATGAATGGTCTTCAGGCAAGTTTCATTAAAGCCAATCCAGATTCTTACTTCAGTCTTTTGGCTCTTCGTGAATCAGCTGGACAATCAATCAACGTTGCCGAAATAGAACCAGTATATAAAGGTCTTTCAGAAAGAGTAAGAGCTACTCAGGCAGGTGTTGAATTAGCTAAGGCTATCGATGCAGCACGTGCAACGTCAGTAGGTGTAATGGCTCCTGACTTTACACAAAATGATGTAAACGATAAGCCGGTGACGCTATCAAGTCTCCGTGGTCAATATGTCCTGATAGATTTCTGGGCTTCATGGTGTGGGCCTTGCAGAGCTGAAAACCCTAATGTGGTTGCCGCTTACAATAAATTTAAGGACAAGAAATTCACTATCCTGGGTGTTTTTTTAGATCAACCGGGTAAAAAAGATGCATGGTTAGCAGCAATTAAGAAAGACGGTTTGGTTTGGACGCAAGTTTCTGACCTTAAGTTCTGGAACAACGAAGCAGCAGCACTTTATGGTGTGAGAGGTATTCCTCAAAACTTTTTGGTTGATCCGGCGGGTAAAATCGTCGCCACGAACTTGAGAGGAGAAGAGTTACACACTAAGCTTGCGGAGCTGTTAAAGTAAAAGGCGCTGTCTAATTGGGTGCATCGAAGTGTATCCTGATAGCTATCAAAAAAGGCCGTGCTATATTCGGACTACGTTCCATTCTGGAACTGATGTCCGAATATAGCACGGCCTTTTTTGATTCCTCAGGGTTCCCCCCCAGGATTGCGCTGCCTTAGAAGAACCTTTTACTTTAGCAGTTCTACAAGCTTCGCGAACGTAAACTTTAGGCTCCTCTTTGCGATTTGTTAAAAAGAGAGCCAAATAAAGCGGCCAGGTGCGAGTTTGATTTATGATGAGCTGGTGACCGGAGTTCTGGATATTGATTTATTATAATATTTAATTGTGATCTTAGGGGAAATTATCGAGGGTAAGCAGTTTTACCATTAAACGATTAAAAATCTTAATTTTAGAAAAAAAACTCAATGAAAAAGGTGCTCTTATCCATTACAATAATCTTAACAAACTATTGTGTATACGCACAAACTAATAAATTTCCTCCGGATGGTTTTGTAGGAATTGGTACGGACAACCCTTCGGAAACATTAACTCTACGGGATCCAAGAATCCCGTACGATTCAGGTTCTGGAATTGTAAAAATACGCTTTGAATCAGGTGGTGGTGGTGGCGGGCTTGGTTTTGAAAAAGAAACCTATAATACGGGGGGGCTGCGTTTTTATACTCAATATGGTTACGGTTCCATGCTGGAAAAATTAAGAATTACGGCTAATGGGAATGTAGGCATAGGTACAACAACGCCTGATGCTAAATTGGCAGTAAATGGACTGATTCATTCATACCCAGGAGGTTAAAGTAGATATGAATGGATGGGCCGATTATGTATTCAAGCCAGCTTATAAGTTATTATCCCTTACGGAAGTTAAAACTTACATTGATAAAAACCATCATTTACCAGAAATGCCATCTGAGCAACATGTAATCGAAAATGGCATTCAATTGGGTGAAATGAATAAATTGATGGTAAAGAAAATTGAGGAGCTTACCTTGTATCTTATAGATAAAGACGAAAAGGTAAGTACACTTGTAGCTCTTCTTGAGCAACAACAAAAAGTGAGTAAGATTCAACAGGAACAGATCAATCAGCTTCAGCAGCAATTGAATCATATTTCAAAATCAACTAGCCGCAAAATCCGTAATAAATAGACAAATACTGGCTTCAAAGGATTTTTGTCCTGCAAAAATCCTTTGCTATGATTGATTAGCTTTTATCAATTATTAACCAGATTCAGGCTAATCAACAACTCTTTCTTTCTTTCCTTCCTCTTTACAAATAAACGAAATCGCCTAAAATATTCATTGGAATAGGTACAGGGATTTTCCAGGGAAGGAGAAATTCTTAGGAAAATAAAATAGCCGTACTGTTTTTATGAACATTGCTCAATCGCTCTTCGCGAGAGAGCGCGGTTCATAAAAACAGTGCGGCTATTTTATTTCTATTTTCCCTGCAAAAAACTGTATTTATTTAAATGGCCGTTTAGAGATACTCGTGTAACCAGTGGCACTTTTTTCGTACAATCCTACACAAGAGCTGTTGAATTTAGGATCGAAATTAACTCCTCCGGCTCCTAAATCAGTTGGCACCTGCGTCCCTTCCATAAAGTAATAAACCTTAGTATTCCCGCCTTTGTGATGAGGCTTATAGTTTCCATAGGTTTCCATTTCCGACCAGATTGTATCCTTCACCGTTACGGCAAATACATATTGAATCGGGCCGGTATTATTCTCGTTTCTGTAGTGAGCAACCTCTTTGAAGCCGGCTTTAAGATCACCGGCTCCTGGTTGAAAGAACGTACCCTTAAGCATCCATACCACTAAAGCAAAAACGAGGATACCCAGGAAAATATTGATTTTTTTATTGCGCATTATATTTTATAAATCTGCTAGTATTTTATTTATAGATCAGCTAGTATTTTGTGCATGACGTCCAGGCCCTGATCAATATGGTTTTTCTCAATAATCAGCGCAGGACGGAAACGAACAGTTTGCGGGCCGCAACCCAGGAACATTACATTGTTTTCCATACCTTTTTGAATAAATGCGTTACGCATCTCTCCGCTAGGGAAATCAAAAGCACATAGTAATCCTTTACCACGTACGTTACTTACTTTATCGTATTTCTTAGCTAATCCATCCAGATTTTCTTTCAGATATCCGCCGATTTGAGCAGCATGGTCGCATAGTTTATCCTCTTCAATGATTTGGAGGATTTGTGTTGATCTAACCATGTCAACCAGATTACCGCCCCATGTAGAATTGATTCTTGATGGAACACGGAAAACATTGTTTTCAACTTCATCAACCTTTTTTCCTACTAATATGCCGCATACCTGCATTTTTTTACCGAAGGCAATAATATCTGGACGGGCTTTCTCACTATAATGCTGGTGACACCAGAATTTACCAGTTAATCCGACACCAGTTTGTACCTCATCATAAATCAGGAAAGCATCATTTTCATCAGCAATGCTGCGGAGTTGAATTAAGAACTCTTCGCGTAAATGGTTATCACCACCTTCAGATTGAATGGGTTCGATAATGATTGCACAGATATCATCTTTATGATCAGCAAATGCTTGCTTAATCTGGGCGATTGATATTTCTTCAGTACTGATTGCCGTAGCTAAATTATCATTCTCCAACGGAAACTTTACCGTAGGGACAGAAACCCTTGGCCAGTCAAACTTGGCGAACCATTTGGTTTTATCAGGCAATGTATTTGTTAAGCTTAAAGTATAGCCGGTTCTACCATGGAAGGCTTTTTCGAAATGGAGTACTTTAAATCCTTTTTCTTCTTTATATCCTTTGGAAAAGTTTTTCTGAACTTTCCAGTCCATCGCAACTTTAATCGCATTTTCAACAGCTAACCCACCGCCTGCTATAAAGAAAGCATGAGGAAGATAAGAAGGGATGCCTATCGCGCCAAAAGTTTTTACAAATTCTGCATACTGCTGTGTATATACATCCGAATTTGAAGGGTTAGCCATTGCAGCTTGCAACAGATTTTGTTTAAAGGCGGCATCATTAACCATTTTCGGATGATTGTATCCAAGAGGAACAGATGCGAAACAAGTAAAGAAATCCAGTAATGTCCGCTTGTACTTTGAGTCGTAAATATATGCTCCCTGGCTTTGTCCCATGTCGTAGGTCAAATCATATCCATCTGCTAAAACATGCTGACTTAAAATCTCATTGACCTGCTCAGGAGCTACAGTAAGTTGGTACATAATTCTTATATTTTGGTTTATCCAAATTTAGCAAAATGCGCCTAAATAACAAGTAGGGGCCATATTTTGAGTAAAAAACCAAAACCATGGTTTAAAGTGTTTAAACTATGGTTTTGGTTTTAATTTTTGAATTTTGACGGAAGATGACATTTTAATTTCATGTGTTTCTTCTTTTTATTACAGTTGTACCTGTGTATAGGTCACTTTATTTGATTCTTTTAAACTGTAATTATTGTCTTTTTGAGAAAGATAAAATTTGCCTTTTTTCCATACAGCATTCACTTTATCACCCGTCCTGTTGAGTATAATGCTCGATTTTGAATGCGGAACAAATAGCTCTGCTTTTTTGTTGTCTGAACTAAAAATGACCGTCGCATTTGAAGTATAAGAGCCTTTAGGATTAACCTCTTTTAATTGGATCTTTTGTTCGAAAAGCCTTACGCAGTCATTTTTTATAACAGAGAACGTATAACCGGCCGAACCAATACAACCATGTTTATCCCGGTCTCCACCAAGTGCTTTTGGAGATGGTTTCGCTGTTGACTGAGCGAATGTTAGTTAGTGTACAGAACATGGCAAATGTTAGACTGAGTAATGTTGTTTTTGTGATCATCTTTAGCATAGTGTTTTTTTTGTCTTTACATAAATCATGCCTGAATAGATATTGGCAGGGAAGGCTGCTAAACGAATTCCAAAATAAGTTCCTAGTAAACGGCTACTTCATCGCTGAATACAAAACCAGTCGTTTCATTCTTTCCTGTTATCCGTATAAAGCGTGTGGATACTCCCTTTAGACCTAAATCAAAAGTCTTGAATCTTAATGACGAATCTGTAGCAGGAACATCATTATCTATTTTTCTGATGGTTTTGAAATCTTTACCGTCTTTAGAAATGGATTCGCCTGAATACCTAGCACGTGTCTGAATTTTTATAAGATAAACCAGAGCAGGATAAATTTGGATAAACAGCTAATACCTCTTCACTATGCCCTGGCATTTTAATTTGAAGAATAATAGTAACCCCTCTTTTTGCAGCGTACTTAACCAGATCTCTTGCCTGTTCCCGGGTGTAAAATCCACCATTGGCATCTGTGGTTCGCCCATGTTTACATACTGGCGTCCATTATTCCACCAGTCTTTCCAGTTATGGTGTGTTCTTCATGCTGCTTTTTGGGTGAGTTCAGGATGTTTTTTAATCTCCAGCCTGCGCCATCAGTTAAATGCCAGTGAAAGGTGTTCAGTTTATATAAAGACATAATATCGATATATTTTTTTAGAAAACTGATTGGGAAAAAGTGACGGGAAACGTCTATCATCAATCCGCGAGAGCCAAATGCCGGGCTGTCTTCAATGAGGACCGCAGGAATTTTGTTGCCGTTTTTTCGCGTATAAGCTATCTGTCTTAAGGTTGAAATTCAATTGAGAATAGCTGCGTAGTTATGTGCAGTAATGGTAATTCTTTGGGTTTCTACCTGCAGCCGGTGACCATCCTGAGGCATAGGGTCTTTTGGAGCCGCCAGCAATAGTATAACTCTCTGTTTAGGGATCGGTTTTCCTTTGGTCAGCAGGGTCGCTGTTTTGAAATGTATGAAAGGATGCTCATGCAGTAAATTGGATGCTGCCAGAAATGTTTTGCTAACAAAGACTTTTTCCTGAACGGGGTAGGCTTAAAATCCTGGTTTTGTAATTTGTATGAGAGGTTTTGGAATGATAAACAGAGAATCCTGAGCAAAGAGTAATTGAGAGAACAGAATGATAAAGGATAGCAACAGGAGGTATCGTGTATATTTCATTTGGTTAGGCTTGTTAGTCGAATTTATCCTTCATCCCCATGATCCCGAGTAATCCTCCTGTATGTAAAGCTACAATTTTTTCCTCTGGGCCGAAATAGCTCCGCCCGGCTAAATCATCAAGAGCAAAGAACATTTTTGCAGTATAGACAGGGTCAATTAGAATTCCTTGTTTAGCAATAAAATTCTTCATGAAATTCAGTAATTCGGGTTTCGTTTTTGCATAACCGCCAAAGTGATAGTCCGTATGTAAAATCAACCTTTCGTCTTCTACAGAAACATATTTGCTCATTTCTTCCCTGATGAATTCACCGCCCTTCAACACCGGGATCACATGAAGTTTCGTTTTCAGACCCGCTTTTTGAATTCCCTGTAGTAAACCTGCCGCCGTTGTACCGGTTCCTGCTGCACAAAAGAGATGAGCTGCATCTTGCGGAAGCTCATCAATAATTTCAGCGCAACCTATCACTGCTTCGGCAGAAGCTCCGCCTTCGTCAATAAAATAGGTATCGGGGTGTTCTGCTAAATAGGTAGTATAAAAAGCTTGTTTGTCTTTATAAGCTTCCCTGTCGGTGAAAATCAATTTCATACCATACAGGGAACAAAGTACCAGCATTTCGTTGTTTACCTTTTCTCCTCTTACAAAAGCTGTCGCTTTTAATCCTGATCTCGCAGCTGCGGATGCGGTAGCGACAAGATGATTAGAATAAGCTCCGCCAAAAGTAACCAGGTGATTCTTGTTCTTTGCAGCGGCGTCCTGTAAAATATATTTCAGCTTACGCCACTTATTTCCCGAAATATAGGGATCAATTAAATCATCTCTTTTAACCCATAGCTGAGATAAATTAGCATGTTTTAATTGTTGTAAAGGGCTGTATAAATCTGTAAACATGAAGCAAATATAAATTAAAATAGATTCTACGCCCTTAAAGCCTAATTTCTTTCAGAAATGTCAACTTTTCTAATAGTTAAAGATTAGTTTTGTAAAATGGAATTAGTATAGGGTCTGCTCTCTTAAAGAGAGATAGGCTGTGTATTTGTCCATAACATTTGATAAAATAAATAATGGAAAACAATAACAGCGGACTGGAATTAGAAGAGCAGGATTTATACGAACATTTTAATATTGTTGTAGATAAAGGACAGTCCTTATTGCGGGTAGATAAATTTTTGATGCAACGTCTGGAAAATGCTTCAAGAAACCGCATACAAAATGCGATTGAAGCAGGTAACGTACTGGTGAATAAAGCAACAATAAAACCCAGTTATAAAGTTAAACCAGCTGATGAGATCTCTATCGTGTTCCCTCATCCGCCAAGAGATACAGAAGTTTATCCGGAAGATATTCCATTAGATATTGTCTATGAAGATGACGATTTATTGATCGTAAATAAGGTTGCAGGTATGGTTGTACATCCTGGATTTAACAATTATACAGGTACACTTGTCAATGCATTGGCTTTTCACTTTGAGCAATTGCCGCAATTACCTGGTAATGAAGGTAGACCTGGACTGGTACACCGTATTGATAAAGATACTTCAGGTTTACTGCTGATCAGTAAGAACGAAATTACGATGACTAAACTTGCTAAACAGTTTTTCGACCATAGCATCACCAGAAAATATATTGCATTAGCCTGGGGTGATATTAAAGAAAACGGTACAGTTTCTGGATATATCGGCCGCAGTGCCAAAAACAGAATTGTCATGGATGTTTATGACGAGGAAGATAAAGGAAAGTGGTCAGTTACACACTATACAGTTTTAGAACGTTTAGGTTACGTTTAGGTTACGTAACTTTAATAAGCTGTCAGCTTGAAACGGGACGTACGCACCAGATCAGGGCGCATATGCAACATATTGGTCATCCGTTATTTAACGATGCAAATTACGGCGGAGATAAGATCCTTAAAGGAACTACGTTTACAAAGTATAAACAATATGTAGCCAACTGCTTTGAGATGTTACCAAGACAGGCATTACATGCTCAGACTTTAGGTTTTATACACCCGACGACAAAAGAATACATGGAATTTGAAGCACCATTGCCTCCTGATTTCGATTCTGTACTTAATAAATGGAGAAACTACATCGTACAGCAATAAGAATTTAATGCAACAAGAATATATTTTACATAACGATCAGTACATTGCGGTAGACCAAGCTATCCTGACAGCCAAAAATAGAGGCTTCAGGTATGGTGACGGACTATTTGAATCTATGCGGATGTCTGGCGGCAAACTGAAGTTTGCTGAGTTGCATGCTGATCGTTTACAGGCGGGAATGAATGAATGCGTTGAAGATGGACGGTGGAATTTTGTTTGATGACTATTTCCTGAAACAGAAGACCGCAGAACTTTGTAAAAGAAATAAACTGAAAGATAATGTACGGTTCCGCCTGTCTGTTTACCGTGAAGGTGAAGGACTGTATACACCTGATAATAATAAATCGGGGTATATCCTGGAAGCCGGGCAGCTGGCCCCGGGTGGTTATGAACTCAATAAGAAGGGACTGATCATCAATGTTTATGATGAAATCACTAAACCGATTAACAAACTTTCAACTTATAAGACAAGTAACTCTTTACTTTATGTCATGGCTGGTTTATATAAACAACAGAACAGACTGGATGAAGCTTTTATCTTAAACCAGCATGGTTTTCTTTGTGAAAGTATCAGCTCGAATGTCTTTGTTGTTTATGACAAGCAAATTTATACTCCAGCTCTTTCCGAAGGATGTATAGCCGGGGTAATGCGTAATGTCGTGATGAAGGTGGCTAAAACTAACCAGATTCCTGTGATCGAAGCTCAGATTAATCCTGAGGTCTTAAATGAAGCAGACGAGGTTTTTATTACTAACGCGACATCTGGCATCCGCTGGGTGATGGGTTATGGTAAAAAACGTTATTTTAATGAAGTAACAAAATCTTTAAGTTCTTTACTCAATGCGTTATAGCTTAAAGCTATAAACGCATTCCTCTTAAAAATTCATCAACCATCATTCTTTTTTTACCCTCATATTGTAGATCCAGCAGTGTGATAAAGCCATCCTGAGCAGCAAATTTCAGATATGTTTTACCGTCGGTTAAAAATGTTCCAGGGCCCACCAGAGGGGTTGTTTCTTCATATCCTGCTTTGAATATTTTTACAGTCTTTTCGTTAAGTTCAGTAAATGCGGTAGGATAAGGGCTGAGACCCCTGATCAGGTTATAAATTGTTTTTACAGAATTATTCCAGTCTACTTTACAGAATTCTTTGAAAATCTTAGGGGCATGTTTTAGTTCTGCTGAAAATAGCTGAGGTTGTTCCGTATAGTTGCCAGCTTCAATAGCTTTTACTGTTTTAACCAATAAACCAGCTCCTGTTTCCATCAGATTGTCATGCAGGTCGCCAGCAGAATCGTCTTCAGCAATAGCTACCTTCTCTGAAAAAATAACGTCTCCGGTATCAATTTCATGGGTCAAAAAGAAAGTAGTTACACCGCTTTCAGTTTCCCCGTTAATGATCGCATGATTGATTGGTGCAGCACCACGGTATTGCGGTAAAAGAGAGCCATGTAAATTAATAGTGCCTTTAGCTGGCATATTCCAAACGATTTCCGGAAGCATACGGAAGGCAACTACTACGTGTAAATCTGCATTTAAAGCTTTCAGCTCCGCTATGAATTCAGGATCTTTTAATTTTAATGGCTGCAATACTTTTAAACCTTTTTCTACAGCATATTTTTTAACAGCACTTTCCTGTAATTTCTGACCTCTTCCTGCTGGTTTATCTGCTGCGGTAACGACACCGACGATTTCAAATCCAGCTTCTACTAAAGCATTTAAAGAAGCAACGGCAAAATCGGGCGTTCCCATGAAAACTATTTTCATATGTGTTTGTTTGGTTTATTCGTGATAATTATTGTTGTTATGGAACGTTGTGATGATTTGTACATCCTTCATTCTGTAGCAAAGTTAATGCATATTTTGCTTAATCTATATGGTACAGACTCCTGAAGAAATAAAAGAAATTGGTTTGGTATATGTTACTGACAGTATGCCTGGTCTTTACCGGAGGGGTAAACCAGGGAACTTTCATTACGAAGATCTAAATGGTCAGCCTGTGGAAGATGAAGTGCAGCTGGAAAGAATAAAAGCATTGGTTTTGCCTCCCGCATGGACCGAAGTCTGGATTGCAGCTAAAAAGAATGCTTATTTACAGGCAACCGGGCTTGATGTAGCAAAACGTAAGCAGTATCGTTATCATTCAAAATGGACGTCCAGAAGATCCGATCTTAAATATTACAGATTACTGGAGTTTGGGAAGGTTTTACCACAAGCCAGAAAGAGGATCGCTAAAGATTTAAGAAGACCCACGTACGATGAGCAGAAAGTTTTGGCTATTTGTGTACAACTGATGCAAAAAACGCTTATTCGTGTGGGGAATGAGGCCTATGCAGAACTTTATGGGAGTTATGGGTTATCTACCTTGAGGAATAAGCATGTTAAAATAAACGGAAATGTACTCAGGCTACAATTTGTGGGTAAGAAAGGGGTGAAGCAGGAGGTTGCATTGAATGATAGAAACATGGCAAAAATGGTGAAAAGGTGCATGGAGATTCCAGGACAGGATTTATTTCAATATTATACAGAGGGAGAGGTTCATAAAAGTATAGACTCAGGAATGATCAATAACTATATCAGGGAGATTACCGGAAGTGACTTTACTGCTAAAGATTTTCGTACCTGGGGTGGGACGCTTGAGGCTTTAAGACAACTGGCTATTTGTACCGGAAATGTAGAAGAAGAACGATCTAAGAAAAAAATCATTACCGAAGTTTTGAAATGTGTAGCCGGTAAGCTGGGTAATACGCCTGCGGTCTGTAAAAGTTCTTATGTCTATCCGATGTTGTTAGAAGCTTTTGAGAATGGCCAGCTGGCAAAATATCTAAAAAAAATACATGTTGGCAGCTCCGGCACTATTCAAGAGATTGAGAATGATGAAAAGGTACTTATGCAATTTCTGAAGGCAGTACAGAAAAAATAGTTATTTTGTTTATTCCAGCCTGATTCCCAGATCTCTGTAGCTTTTAAGGTTTTCGTGATTCGGGTCAGTATCAGTAATGATGATGTCCAGATCACTTGTACTGGTAATGTAGTAGGAGTCAGTTGTGTCTAGTTTTTCGAATGTAGCAATGGCGATGACCTGTTTAGAAGTTTCAATCATTGCTTTTTTGATCTGACAATCTTCATAGCCTCTCCCGGTAACTCCCGAAATCAGATCTATACTGCAAATTCCCAAGAAACAAATATCAGGACGGATACCTCTGATAGTTTGAATCACTTCAAAACCTGTAGTGGAAAAAGATGATTTATTTAATCTGCCTCCTAAAAAGATAACGTCTATGAGTGGATGATCTTCCAGTACGGTGGCCACAGGAAAACTATTAGTCACTACAGTAATTTGCAAATCTCTTGGCAAGTGTGTAGCAATTGCAAGTACCGAAGTACCGGAGTCAAATAAAACTACCTGTCCGTTTTTAATCAGCTTTACTGCTTTTTGCGCTATGATTTCTTTATGAGATAGATCGTAATGCTCTCTCTCCCGGAAATGCTGTGGAATAGAGGAACGGGAAATTGCACCGCCACGTACAGCTTTTAACAGACCTTGATCTGATAACTCTTTAATATCGCGTCTTACGGTATCTTCAGATACCTCTAATAGCATACTTAAATCCCCTAAAAGAACTTTTCGTTCCTTACGGATATGCTCAATAATCAGTTGTAATCTTTCTGCCTTAATCATCTTAGTTGCAAATATACAAATAAAAACGAGCGTAATATTGCAATATGTTGCAATGTATTGCTATATTTGTTGCAATAACTTACGAATTATGAATAGAAATAGAAAAACAATAGCTATCGATATGGATGGTGTAATTGCCGATACAGAAGCCCAGTTTATGAATTGGTACGAAAAAGAACATGGAATTATGGTTCCAAGAGAAGAAAGATTGGGTGTGCCGGAACCAGATGGATTTCCAGATAAAACTGCAATCAGAAGATATGTATATACTCCTGGGTTTTTCAGGACAATACCTGTAATGCCAGGCGCAATTGAAGCTGTAAAGACTTTAATGGAAGACTATGAAGTTTTCATCGTATCTGCCGCAACAGAATTTCCACAGTGTTTATCAGAGAAACTGGAATGGTTAAATGAATATTTCCCGTTTATCAACTGGACCAATATCGTTTTATGTGGGGATAAAAGTATTATCGATACTGATTACCTGATTGATGATCATTGTAAAAACCTGGATTTTTGCAAAGGAAAGCCCATTATGTTTAACGGATCGCACAATGTAAACCAATTACACCATACCCGTGTGATGAACTGGGATGATGTATTGGATTTATTTGAAAAAGAAAAAGTCTCAGCTGCTTAAATCTTAAAGACCTTTATTGGGTGCTTTTTTAATAGATTCAACTGGCTGCTCTTCCCGTTCTCTCTTTTTTGCAGGATCTTTAAAATGAGGTTCGTCTTTTGTGTAATCTTTATCCTCTGGTTTTTTTACCGCTTTATTACCTTCATCAACATCAGGAATAAGTTCCTGGAAGTTGCTGCTTGGTTTTTCGTTTTTTCTTTTAGGGTCCTTATTCATCAATGGTCAATTTAAGGTTAAGGATACAGCAAGTATTTCTTGCGCATCTTTTTATACTGACTTAATCCTGGTTCCCAGCTTGCCCTGATTTCTTTTTCAGATTTACCAGCAATAATTTGTTCTTTTAAACTATAAACACCTGCAAGCTTATCAAAGTTATTCATCTGCTTGCTTAGTTTGAAATTGAAAAAATCAGCTTTATCAGGATAAGCGTTGTACAATTCTATAAGCCAGTTAAGGTTTAACACTTTATCCTTCCTAAGGTTTGAAATATTATAATTTCTCAGATCCAGACCGTAACAAGCCTGATCCTGATGTAAAGGAGTTTCTGCCATTCCTTTGATACTTTTAGGAGTGAAAGAAAAACTATATTTCCCTTTTAAGGCAGGTGCACCCAACACGGTAAAAGGAAACTGAGTTCCGCGGCCCTGGCTAAGATAAGTACCTTCAAAAAGGCATAATGTGGGATAAAGCAGAATAGATTGCTGTGTATTTAGGTTAGGAGAAGGTTTTACAGGTAAATCATATGCCATATCATGAATATAATTAGCAACCTTAATAATGGTGATTTTACATTTCACTTTATTTTTCAGCCAGCCTTCACCATTTAGCATTTGTGCATATTCTCCAACGGTAAGTCCGTGTACAATAGGGATTGGTTTTAATCCAATACCCGATACGAGCCTTGAATCCAGGATAGGGCCATCTATATAAAATCCGTTGGGATTTGGTCTGTCCAGAATAATTAACTCTTTATTGTTTTCGGCACAAGCCTGCATTACATATTGCAAGGTATTGATGTAAGTATAGAAACGTACGCCAACATCCTGAATATCAAAAACCATGATGTCTACGTCAGCCAGATCTGCTGGAGTAGGAATTTCATGTTTACCATATAATGAAATGGCCTTAATTCCGGTTTTCTGATCTATATCATCAGCAACCTTAATTCCTGCGCTGGCATTCCCTCTGAACCCGTGTTCAGGACCAAAGATTTTAACAATCTTTATACCTCTTTGTAAAAGACTATCCACAGATGTAGTGTTCTCTATTACTGAAGTAGGGTTGACGACCATTCCTACCCGTTTTCCTTTAAGCAGCGGCAGATATTTTTCAGTTTGTGCTGCTCCGGTCAGAATTTCACCCTGGTGCAGTTTTATCACTGGCACATGCCTTTACACTAAGAATAGCCAGACAAATTGGAAGTATTATTGCGAAGGATAGTTTCATATTGACCTTTTTTTACTAATTATGGTTGAATTCAAAATCAAATAACCATTTTTGCTAAGTTACAAGTTTATCGAAAATTTTGAATACAGAATACTTTATAGCCAGGCGTATTGCCATTAAATCAGAACGTACATTTTCTAAGCTAATTGTCCGCATTGCTATTGCGGGGGTTATGCTCAGTCTTGCTGTGATGATGCTCTCGGTTGCCATTATTAAAGGATTTAAAACAGAGATACAGGAAAAAGTAAGAGGGTTTGTTGGTGATGTCAGGATTTTTAAACTGGACTTAAACAATTCATTTGAACTCACCCCTTTTGTTGCCAGTCCTAAAACGTTGTCTGATCTTAAAAAGAATAAAGATATAGCTTATTTTCAGCCTTATGCGACTAAACCAGCTATCATTTCGGCAAATGACGAGGTAGAAGGTATCAATTTTAAAGGTATCGACGGAAATTATAACTGGGATTATATCAGTAAGCACCTGGTTAGCGGCAGGATTATCAATTTTGCGGACAGCGCCAAAGCCACTAAAGAAATTTTAATCTCTTCTTTTACAGCCAACCGGCTGAAACTTAAAACCGGAGATAACTTTATCATGTACTTTGTACAAAATCCCCCGCGCAAACGTCCATTCAAGATTGTAGGGATCTATAATATAGGAGTCGAAGAGATTGATAAAAGTTTTGTACTTGGAGATATCAATATCATCAGGCGTTTAAATAACTGGCAGCCCAACGAGATTGGCGGTATAGAAATCAAACTTAAGGACTTTGGACGATTGCAAACTGCATCTGATAAGATATACTCGACTATGGAGATTAATTTGAAATCAGAGTCTGTAAGAGAGTATTTTCCAAACATTTTTACCTGGCTATCATTACTTGATGTCAATACAAGAGTGTTGCTCTCATTGATGATGATTGTAGGGGTAATCAATATGATTACAGCACTGTTGATTATGATTTTGGAAAGGACAAATATGATTGGTATGCTAAAGGCATTTGGGATGACCGATTACAGTATCATGAAGATTTTTTTATACAATGCACTGTACCTGGTTGGGATAGGCTTGTTATTGGGAAATATCCTTGGATTAGGATTGGCCTTTATACAGCAGTATACACATGTCTTTAAGCTTAATCAAGGTTCTTATTATTTGTCTTATGTGCCAGTAGAGTTACATTTTACAGATATACTGCTACTTAATGCTGCTACAATTGTTATATGTTTTACGGTATTGATTTTACCTTCGTTGCTGGTTAGCAGGGTATCGCCGCTAAAAGCGATACGATTTAAATAGATCTGTAAAATAGGTGTAAGAAAAGAGCGATGTCTTCCGGAAGACATCGCTCTTTTTTATTACACATCAGTAAATTATATACTGATTTAACCCTTTCTATTTTGCATTTTTACATACTTATCTAACCACGTATTCATTTCCCATAAGGTATGTAGAATATTTTCTTTGCCGCGGTAGCCGTGTGCTTCATAGGGTAAGAACACAAATCTTGTTGTTCCGCCGAAGCCCTTAATCGCGTTGAATAAACGTTCACTGTTCATTGGGAATGTACCCTGATTATCATCAGAATCACCGTGAATCAGTAAAAGCGGTGTTTTAATTTTATCAGCATAACTGAACGGACTCATTTCATAATATAACTGTGGAACTTCCCAGTAAGTACGGTCTTCGTTCTGAAATCCAAAAGGAGTTAAGGTTCTGTTATAAGCACCACTACGTGCAATACCGGCTTTAAAAAGATTGGTATGTGCTAATAAGTTGGCCGTCATAAAAGCTCCATAACTATGTCCGCCTACAGCCATTCTGTTCCTGTCTCCAATACCCAGATCTGCTAATTTATTAATAGCCGCTTCAGCATTTAATTTCAGCTGATCTACAAATGTATCATTAGGTTTTTTTTTCCTTCTTTCGCTACAATCGGCATCTCTGCATTGTCAAGTACTGCATAGCCTTGTGTCACCCAGAAAATAGGAGAGCCCCATTTGATTACCGTAAAACGGTTTTTAGAACCTCTGATCTGTGCAGCATCAGCTGCGGAGTTGAATTCTCTTGGATAAGCCCAGATTAGTGTTGGTAAAGGACCATCTTTAGCTTTATCGTAACCTTTTGGTAAATATAAATCACCCGTCAGGTCTACACCATCTGCACGTTTGTAAGAGATTTTCTCCTTAATAACTCCTGCAAGATCAGAATATGGATTAGTGAAATCAGTTATCTGACGATCAGCCATTCTCAGAACCAGGTTTTTGATGAAATAGTTAGGTACATCTTTTTGTGATTCTTTTCTGGTCAGCAAAACTAATTTATTTGCATCGAGTACATCAACAACATATTCATAGCTGTCTTCGGCACTACGCCAGATAATCTCATTCTTTTTGGTAGTCAAATCGAATTTAGCAAGAAGGAATGGAAGGTCTCCTTTTGGAGAAGAGCCAGCTGCATTGTTCATTAATAACTTACTTCCGTTATCTGTTGTCAATACGACCTGGCGTCCAAACGCATTTTTCTCTGTAACTGGCGTCCCGGGATTATTATATTTATCATTCTGGCTTAGCTCATACAAAGTCTCCATTGTTCCTGTAGCGGGATTATAACGGCTTACTTTTATGGTTTGTTTACTACGTAGTCCTTCTTCAACAAGGGCAAGCGTTGGATTCCCCCATCTGATGTTGCGGTAGCGTGTTTGTGTTTTAAACAATTCTTTAGCCTGACCATTGAAAGGTGCGTTCATCGCATAAACAGCATCATGGAAAGGAACTTGTTTTTTGATCAGTCCGCTGTCTAATGGTTGTGCCCATGTAATTGTTGCAGCTTCGTCGTCTCTCCAGTCATAGTCACGGGGGATATTTTGAGTGTTGTCATATCCAGATGGTCTGCCTTCAGCAGATGGAAGGTTGCTAAAACTTTAATCGATTTACCTGCCAGGTCAGTGATTTTTATTGTCGAAGGAAATCCCTCGAAGGGAACCAGGTAAGAAAAAGGTTTACTGATTGTTTCCTGCAGCAGATATTTTTTATCCGGAGAAACTTTTATAGTTGTATAAATAGCCGGCTGACCAATCGGGGTCTGCACACCATTTTTATATTGTATCAGTTGTGAAGTAGCAAGGAATTCAAATAGTTGCTCATCAAAAGGAGTTTTGATTAAATCCTGATAAGTTGGATTTGGCGCAGCTTTACCCAGGCTTTCCTGTATTGAGGGACCTTTAGGCATTAATGGCTTAACAGGAATTGAAGAAGCTGGTTTTGTTGCAACTCTATATAGTAATGTAGTTCCGTCTATCCAGGTAGTCCCTTTTCCAAGGACCACGTTTAACGGTTGTTTATTCACTTTTACTGCCTTTAACGTCGCAAGGTCTATGATATATAAATCAACACCTTTTGAAGTTGTTTGTGTAAAAAAGAGATCTTGTTTTGTCCAGGGTTCCATGTGGTATCAGCGGCAAATAGAGGGCTTGGCAGGCCAGTAATTGTTGCTGTTTTTCCTGTTTTTATATTTTTTAAAGCAAAGCTGCTGATGAATGTCTTTCTGCTTGGCGAAAAATTATCCGGATTGATACGTAATCCTGCAATGCGGAATTCAGGTCTTGCCAGTTCTTCGACCGAAGGATAAGAATATGGGGTACTTAATAACATCCATTCTGCTTTGCCATCTATGCTTACTGAAGGAATAGGTTTTGCAAGTAACAGGTCAGCTATTGCTTTTGGAGGCTGCTGGTAATTGACCGCATCTTGTGCAAATACAGCTGCTGAGGCAGTGAATAAAAATAAGGTCAGGAATGTTTTCTTCATATAAAGGGAATTTGATAATCTGGTAAAACTACGAAATCCCTGTTCTCAATGGCCTTTAATCATATCAAAATGTTGATACAATAGGAATTTAGACGTGTTTTTTGATGTTTCGTACAGATCATACCGGATATTGTGCTTATTTCCGTAAATTTGGCCGAATATCAATTTTAACTGAAATACTGTGTCGTTAGATAAATTAAAACTAAGTAAGCCCCTGATCACAGCAATGACTGATGCCGGGTACTTAACCCCCAAAGAAATCCAGGCGAAAACTATGTCTAGAATTCTGGGAGGGCAGGATATACTTGCTGTAGGTCCTGAAGGATCAGGTAAAACAACAGCCTATATTCTTGGCGTTTTAATGCGTTTGAAGTATACGAAAGATGATGCCCCAAAAGTGTTAATTCTTGTGGCTGATAAAGATCGCGCAATTGCGGTAATCGAGCAGTTTATTTCTTTGAGTAAAAACAGAGATCTTAACATCGTTGGCCTTTATGGTACAGGCGGTGTTGAAGCCGAAGTTAATGAATTGGTTTTGGGTATAGACATCGTTGTTGCTACGCCAACAAGAGCAAGAGCAATATACTTGAAACTAGGTTTAAACTTAAGTAAGTTAGTTACAAACTTTTATTGTTGATGATGCTGCGCTGATAGTACAGCAGGGAATGCAATTGCCTGTATGTGAATTAGCGAGAAGTGCTGGTAAATGTCAGCATTTGGTGTTCACTGAGGTTATCCATGAAAAGTTAACCAAAATGACAGACCAGTTCCTGAATTTCCCTACAGTAATTGAAGTCGAGGATTTTGGTGATACACAAACCGAAACTGTAGCCCAGGTGCTTTACCAGGTTCCAAATTATAAAACTAAAGTCAATCTGCTGCGTCATTTGCTGCGTGATGATGAAGTATTCGATAAAGTAGTAGTTTTTGTAAATTCAAGACTGACTGCCCAGAAAGTAGCCATAAGTATTGCAAGCCCTAAAGAAATGGAATTCTCGATGTTCAGACCTCTTCATTTCGATGAGAATGGTTTTGATGATTTTGAAGATTTCAAACAAACTCCCGAAGCAAGAGTACTGGTTGTAGCCAATCAGGGTGAAGGACCGACCGTTGATTTAGATGGTAGATGGTATTCCATTTATTTTCCATTTTGATGTACCTGAAGAAAAAGAAACTTTCTTAAGCCGTATCATTAAAAATAAAGAAAATGCAGAAGAAGTTGTAGCGATTACTTTTGCTACTGATATGGAATTAAGTCAGGTTAAAAAGATTGAACAATCAATTGGTCAGAAATTAGAACTGATGGATTTACCTGAAGAGATTTTGGTAGAGAAAACACTAAGACCAAAAGGTTTGGATAAGAACCGTATTGTAAAATTAAAAGCTGATGAACCAGCAGGCGGCGGTGCTTACCATGAAAAGAAAGAGAGTAATTCAAAGAATTACAATTATGGGATTGGCCAGAAGGCTAAAATGACCATGAAAAAGAAACACTCTTAATCCTTTTTAAGAATCAAAATATACTAAGAAACCTGTTTATTTCAAATAAACAGGCTTCTTTATGTTGCTTAGTTACGGACTATAATTTCTTGGCCTCGTTCCAGTAAACATCCATTTCGCTAAAGTCATATCCTGTAATGCCTTTCCGGTGTCCTTTGCTTTACTTTCAATATACTGGAAGCGCTTGATGAATTTTCTATTTGTTCTTTCCAACGCATTTTCGGGGTTAATCCCAATGAAACGCGCATAGTTAACTAAAGAAAAAATCAGATCTCCGAATTCAGATTCAGCTTTTTCAATATCTATTGCTTCATTGTCAATCACGTTATATTCGTTTTTGAACTCTTGCAGCTCCTCTTCTACCTTTTCCCAAACCTGTGTCTTGTTTTCCCAGTCAAAACCAATTCCTCTGGCTTTTTCCTGAATCCTGCTCGCTTTGACCAATGCTGGAAGTGAAGCCGGAACACCACCTAATACAGATTTGTTGCCTTCCTTAAGTTTAATTTGTTCCCAGTTACGTTTTACGTCATTCTCATCCTGTACTTTTACGTCGCCATAAATATGAGGGTGACGATTAATCAGTTTATCACAGACACTATTAAGTACATCCACTATAGTGAAATCATTGGTCTCAGAGGCAATCTTCGCATAAAAAACAAGGTGCATCATGACATCACCCAATTCTTTTTTGACTTCCGTTAAATCTCCATCCAGAATGGCGTCAGATAGCTCGTAGGTTTCTTCTATCGTCAGGTGACGCAAAGTTTCCATGGTTTGCTTCTTGTCCCACGGACATTCTGCTCTTAAAGTATCAAGTACAGTTAATAGCCTTTGAAAGGCAGAAGAAGGATCAGCTGCGGTTACAGGAGGGATGTTGTTTGGCATGGGTTTGTGTTTGAAATATAAAGCTCTAAAATACCAAACCCATCCTATTTAAAAGAATGGGTTTGGTATTTTAGTATTTTATATCGTATTATTCGGGTTCTTCAAGCTGAATCTTTTTAGTGATGCGATATACCTTTCGTTTTCGTTTTGGCTTTTCCTCTTCACCCAGTAAAACACCCCAGGGCTTTAATTCATCGACACGGTCAAATATAATTTTCAGCATCGCCAGGTATGGAATACATAAAAACATACCTGAAATTCCCCAGATCATTTCCCCAACAACAATTCCGACAAAAGCAAATAATGCATTGATCTTTACTTTGGAACCTACTACCAGAGGCATCAGGATATTACCATCTAAGGTGTGGATAGCTACATAAGCAATGATCACGAACAAAACCTTGGTTGCACCAGCAGTTGCGAAAGTAATCAGTACACTGATCAGTAAGGAAGAAAAAATACCAAGATAAGGTACAAGGTTAAAAATCCCTGTAATCAGCCCGAGTAACACCGCGTATTTTACTCCTAATAGTGATAAAACGATAATAGTCAAAGCAGTAACGATCAGCATCTGAAGGAACAGCCCCAGGATGTAACGCTTAATAATGTACTGAATTTGCTCCACTATTTGTTTAACTTTTTCTGAATGTTCTTCCTTAAAAACGGTAATCAGGAAAGTGAAAAGGATGCGGCGATAGTTTAAAATAAAGAAAGTGAACAGTAAAAGGAAAGCCAGGAATAAGAGCGTAGAAGACAAAGTCATTAACGTAGCGCCCACAACTGTAGCACTTGAGGCTAAGGCCTTGGTTGCACTTTCCTGTAGGTAATCAATTTGTTTATGTGCATTTACATTGAAATTCTGCGAAACCCAGACTTGCAGGGCTTCAAAGGAATGTACTGCCTGTTGCTTCAATAAAGGCCAGTCCTGACCTAAATCGCTCAATTGGCTGGCTAAAAAGAACATAATACTTGAGATTACAGCAATCATCAGGACAACTGAGACAATCGAGGCTAAACTCCTTTTAAACTTCCATTTATTTTCCAGAAAATTTGCCAGTGGTAATAAAAGCAATGCCAAAAGAAAAGACGCCAGTAACGGAGCAAGGAGGCTATGGCCTAAAATAGCCAGATACCCAAGGCAGATAATCGAAAATAAAACCAAAGCGAGTTTGGCATAGAAAGGAGGGGAGATGTATTTCATGTGTAGGTGAATTTAATAATAAAGTCTTGCTAAAAACAAATGCCCTGCCAAAATAATTGGCAGGGCATGATAAATATCTTGTTTTTAATGCTTTATTTCCACGCACTTGCTTCGTCCAGAATAGAGATATCCTCTACGTCAAGTTTTAAAGCTGCTGCCCTTGTCAGGTCTTTTAACTGCTTTAAGCTTGTTACACTTGCAATCGGCGAGGTAACTGAAGGTCTTGCGATTAGCCAGGCTATAGCAACACTTGCAAGAGAAGCATTGTATTGTTCTGAAACTTCATCCAGCGCTTTTAAAATTTTGAAGCCTCTTGGATTCATATACTCTTTTACAGTACTGCCTCTTTGACTTTTGCTCAGATCAGCTTCAGAACGGTATTTTCCTGTAAGGAACCCACTGGCTAAAGCATAATAATTGATTACGCCAATCTGATGGTCAAGACAAATCTGTTCCATCTCTTTTTCAAAACCTTCTCTTTGATATAAATTATATTCAGGCTGAAAAGTCTGATATTTTGGTAAAGTAAGACGTTCACTGGTCTCCAGAGACTCTTTAAATCTTTCAGGACTCAGGTTTGACGCACCAATCCAGCGTACTTTTCCTGCTTTGATCAATTGATCATAAGCTTCCAGTGTTTCCTGTACCGGAGTCACCGGATCATCATAGTGAGTTTGATAAAGATCGATATAGTCAGTTTTTAACCTTAACAGCGAAGCATCAACCTCTTCCAGTATATATTTTTTTGAAAGACACTTTTCCCCGTTTGGGTCCATATTACTACCTACTTTGGTAGCTAATATAATCTGACTACGGTTATTGCGTGCTTTCATCCAGTTCCCAATAATAGTTTCAGATTCACCACCTTTATTCTCGGGGACCCATCTGGAATATACATCCGCAGTATCAATAAAATTAAAACCCGCTGCTATAAAACCGTCAAGAATCTCAAAAGATTTCTTCTCATCTAACGTCCATCCAAAAACATTTCCCCCAAAAGTTACTGGCGAAACCAGTAAATCTGTATTACCTAATTTTCTTTTTTCCATCTGTAAATATTTGCTTTTCGTAGTAAATTGTCTTATTCGGGATCGCCATAATTGGTTTTCCAGAACAGATTTTTCAGGATTCAGATTAAAGAACCTGCTGAATTTTAAGATTACGCTAAAAACAAATTTAAATGGCAGAAGTTCAAGTTTAGTCTGGATTTTGTAAATTAAACCTCTGTTTGTTCATCCGGAACTTTAATCGCACGCAACATTTCTCTTTTTCCAGGTGCACCAGGAAGTTTTTCGATTTTCATACCGCAGCTTTTTAGTGCCCGTTTTAATTTTCCTGTAATTGCATAGGTAACAAAGATCCCATTTGGTTTTAGAAATGAGCAAACGTGGCAAATGATCTCGTCTGACCACATTTCGGGCTGATGCTGTACAGAGAACGCATCAAAGTAAACCAGGTCAAATAATTTTTCGGATTTAAAAGCATCCAGTGTCGTGTGCGCTATAGTCAATTCCTGATCTGCATTTAAAGCAGCAGCTGAACATAATGCATTTGCATAAACATTCATCAGGCTATTCCAGATCGGAGCAGGGACATATTGATTGTACTGGGTAGAGATAAGCTCTTCCTTACTTAAAGGATAAGCCTCAATTCCAGTGTAATTGAGTGAAAGTCCCTGTTCATCGGCATAGGCCGAAGTCAGCAGGAAATTTAAACCTGTACCAAAACCAATTTCCAGTATCGAAATGGTTTGCCCGGGGAAATTTAATTCAGCCAGTTTTAGTCCGGCATCAATAAATACGTGTTTACTTTCCTGTAATGCACCATGTTTGGAGTGGTAATGTTCACCGATGGTTTCATTATATAATGTGTTAGAGCCGTCTGCGGTTTGGGTGATGATATTCATTTCTACAAATTTAGAACATAAATTCTAAACAAGCTTTGTAGATTAGCACCGAATTATCAAGTTAAATTACATTTTATGATTAAAAAAGTCTACCTGATTATTATTGTTTCAATATTTTCAAGTACTATAGCATTAGCATTCGCGCAAGGAAGCCTGGATATCCATTTCAATGGCATGGGCTTTATGGATAACAGAGAGTATAAAGACTATGTATCCAGATCTAATACCTATTCTGGTACAAGACTGGCTCTTGATCTGGGGTTAAATCTTGACAGTAACAATCATTTTATTGTTGGGGTAAACGCATTGCATGAATTTGGTTCCAGGCGGTTCATGAAAGTTGATCCGGTTGCTTATTATAACTATACAAACAAGAACTGGAATTTTAATCTCGGTGCATTTTCACGTGAGGGTTTAATCAGCGATTATCCCCGTGCTTTATTAAATGATACTTTACGCTATTATCGTCCAAACGTACAGGGGATGCTACTGAGCTATAAAAATGAGCATTTCACGGAGACTGTATGGATTGATTGGCTGAGTAAACAAACAGCAACAGACCGGGAACAGTTTTTAGTTGGACTATCAGGTAAATACCGTCCTGTTACTACAGGGCCTTTTTATGTATCTCATTTTTTCCAGTTAATGCATAATGCCTATACCTCGAATGAACAGGCAGGTGATCATATAGAAGATAATGGAGGTTTACAGGTGAAATTGGGACTGGATTTTAGCCACAGGACCATATTAGATTCACTGACTATTGAAGCTGGAGCTATGATGTCTGTTGAAAGAATCAGAGATGTAACAGACCTGAATACACCAAAAGGATTTGTAGCCAGCGCTTACCTGGGATACAGGCGTTTTGCTTTATTTGATGAGTTTTATAAAGGTCAGGGTTCTCATATCAATTACGGAGATGGCTTCTATCAGAATAAAACTTATAACAGGCTTGATTTAATCTATACGCCCCTGATTTTTAAAAATATTAAAGGATCTTTTGTTTTTAGTTTACATAATACGCCATCACGGATGAGTAGTCAGCAGGCGTTCAGATTGACCTTTGATCTGGGCAGAAAAGTATTAACCAGGTTCTGACAAGGTTTTAGACTTTTGAACAAAAACACATAAAAAAGCGCCGCTCCGGGATTATACACTGCCCCCAAAAAGTTAGACATTATTTGGGGGCAGTGTAATTAACCAGAGCGGCGCTTTTTGCTAGCAAACCATTACCAGAGTCTGATTCTGTCTTCAGGTTTCTTGTATAATTTATCACCAGGCTTTACATCAAATGCTTTATACCAGGCATCCATATTTACAGGAGCACCAATAGTTCTGAATTCTCCAGGAGAATGCGGGTCAGTTTTAATTAACTGTGCAGCATTATCTGGTAAAATATTACCTCTCCATACCTGTGCCCATGAAAGGAAGAAACGCTGATCAGGAGTAAACCCGTCAATTTTCTCTTCAGACTGTCCTTGTTTAGTCAGCTTGAATGCCGTATAAGCCGCATTTAAACCACCTAAATCACCAATGTTTTCACCCATAGTCAGTTTACCATTCACATGAATTGTGTCCAGCACTGCATATGAATCATATTGCTCACCTAAAGCTTTTGTTTTCGCTTCGCTTCAAATTTAGTACGATCCTGATCTGTCCACCAGTTGCGCAGGTTACCATCTTTATCATATTGACTTCCGCTATCATCAAAACCATGAGACATCTCGTGACCAATTACAGCACCGATACCACCATAGTTAATCGCATCATCCGCATTTGCAGCAAAGAAAGGGAACTGTAAAATTCCGGCAGGGAATACAATTTCATTCATTGTAGGGCTATAATAAGCATTCACTGTCGGTGGAGTCATTCCAAATCTGGTACGATCTACTGGCTTACCCAACTGACTAACCATGTCATTATATCCCCACGTGCCTACATTTCTAAGATTCTGAAAATAAGTTTTACGATCAATATTTAAACCATCATAAGTTTTCCATTTATCAGGATAACCGATTTTAGGTACAAAGGCATTCAGTTTGGCTAAAGCTTTTTCTTTAGTTACATCACTCATCCATTCCAATCCTTTGATTCTGGTTTCAAATGCAGTACGCAGATTTTTGATTAGTTCTGTCATACTACGGGCTTTAGCCTCAGGTTTGAAATATTTGGCTACATATAACTGTCCTAGTAATTCACCTATAGATCCATCAGTTTTGGAAGACATCGTCTGCCATCTTGGTGTCTGTACTTTCTGGCCTGTTTGTGCCTGGTTAAAAGCGAAATTTGCTTTCACAAAAGGAGTACTTAAATTAGATGCCGAATTTTTAAGGATATTCCATTCCAGGTAAGTCTTCCAGTCTGATACCGGAACAGATGTCAGCATTTCATTCAGACTGACAAAGAATTTAGGTGATCCAACCAGAACAGTATCCTGTCCTTTGACCAGTAGCTTTGGCAAAGTGGCGGTCCAGTTAATATTTGGGGTTGTTTTATCGAAATCCGCAACCGTAAACTTATTATACGTTTTATAAGGATCACGCATTTCAAGACGAGACATCTGAGCCTCAGCAAGTTTTTTCTCTATCGAAAGTACGGTGTTTGCTTTTTGTTTCGCGTCAGTTGCAGAACTACCGGTCAGCGTAAACAAAGTAGTCATGTAGTTTAAATAAGCTTCGCGGATTTTTAATGTTCTGCTATCATCTTTCAGGTAATAATCACGATCAGGTAAAGTCGTTCCGCCCTGACCAAGTTGTGCAACATATTTATTTACATTTTTTCTGTCCTGTCCAACATAAAAGCCATATAGCGGAGCACCGATGCCCGAAGTGCGCATAGTGATAGCTTCGTCCAGTACACCTTGAATATCTTTAATTTTATTGATTCTTGACAAATCGGCTTTAATAGGCGTATAACCTAATTTTTCTATGGTTACGCTATCCATCGCAGCTGCGTAAAAATCACCAACGCGTTTTTTTGGAGAACCAGCAGGAGCAGAGCGATCTGCAGCAGCATTTTCAACAACACTTTTTACTGCATTAATATTAAAATCTCTTAGTTCATTGAAGCTTCCCCAGCGTGTTTCTTTGGCAGGAACAGGATTGTTTTTGATCCAGTTTCCACTTGCATATTCGTAAAAATTTATCTCCGGGTCTTACTGTAAGATCCATGTTTGCAGGATCTATAAAATTCTTGGGAGCTGTTTGTGCGTAGGAAGAATAGCTTGCTGCTAATATTCCTAAAATGGCAAAATAACCTTTCAGGTGTTTTGTATTCATCTTTTGTTTTTAATAAGGAGGCAGTATATGCGCTCAAAATAACAAATGAGATTTACAAAAGCTTATTCTATTAAAAATATTACTGAATGGGGGGCTTAATCGAATTACTTATTGAACCAGTAGTAGAGCTTGGTCAATCCCAGTTTTTTGATAATTAATCCTGGAAGAAGGAATACTTTGATCGTTTTCATAAAATGTAACCTGATGAACTGATACTGTATTAACATAATTTAACATTTATTATTGTGCAGATGTGAAAAATTAGATTATCAGAATATATTTCAAATTGGGTAAAATTCACCCCCGTGCACCATAATTGCTATATTTGGCCATTAAATTTAAATAAATGAAGAAACTAGTTTTATCCCCTCTTCTTGTTACTTTCTGCTACTGGAATTGTAAACGGTCAGCAGAAAAGCTTGAGTATGCTTGATGCGATGTCTAATATACGCACTACACTTGCTCCTGAAAAATTAGAAAAGCTGCAATTCCTTTATGGAACAGAAGAGTATGTATATATCAAAAAGGTCAATAACGAAGCGGTTTGGTTTAAAGGAAGCGCAGATGGAAAGGAAGATCAGCCTTTTCTGACTTTAAATCAACTCAATCAAAAACTAAGTTCAGCACAGCAGGCTACTCAAAAAGTAATGCCGGTTATTGAATTTAATAAAGGGAAGGATTGGCTTATTGATTCGAATGGCTCAGCTTTAGCTTATAACCCTGTGAAAAACACTTTTACTGTCCTGATGGATAGTCAATTGGCGGGTAAGGATAAAGCAGAAAGAAGTGTTGCGGGCTATACAGCTTACCTTGAACGTTATAATCTATTTGTGAGCGATGGTAAAACAGCTAAACAAGTAACCACTGACGGGACGGGTAATATCGTTTATGCTTCTTCCGTACACAGAGATGAATTTGGTATTTCAAAAGGAACTTTCTGGAGTAATAATGGAAAACAGCTTGCTTTTTACCGTATGGATCAAAGCATGGTTGCAGATTATCCTATTATCGACTGGACTAGTCGTCCGGCAAAAAATATCAATATTAAATACCCTATGGCAGGAGATAAAATCCATGAGGTAACAGTTGGTGTCTATAACACGGAGACTCAGTCCGTTATTTATCTTAAAACCGGGGAGCCCGCAGAACAGTATCTGACAAATATAGCCTGGAGCCCGGATGATAAATTTATTTATATCGCTGTTTTAAACCGTGGGCAAAATCACATGGAACTAAAACAGTTTGATGCGCAAACTGGTAATTATATAAAGACCCTTTTTGAAGAAAGAGATGCTAAATATGTAGAGCCACTAGTTCCTGTATTATTCTTGAAAAATGATCCGCAGCAATTTATATAGAGGCAGAGTAACCGTGATGGCTGGAACCACTTATACTTATATAGTACAAACGGTAAATTGATTAAACAATTGACCAAAGGCAATTGGGAAGTTCTGGAAGTGAAAGGTTTTGATGCAGCAGGAGATAACTTATTTTATGAATCTGCTGAAGAATCACCAATTACAAAGAACCTGTATGTTGTCAATATCAAATCTGGTAAATCAAAAAGAATTACCACAGGTTTTGCTGTACATAAAACAGAAGTAAGTACTTCAGGAAATACTGTTCTTGACTTGTTCAGCTCAACAAAAAATCCAGGAACTGTTGATCTGATTGAAGTGAAAAATGGCATAAAAAAACAATTGCTTCAATCAGCAAATCCATTAAAAGATTATAACCTGGGAGAGTCTTCCATTTTTACAATCAAAGGCAAAGCCGGAGATCCGATATACTGTAACCTGTTTAAACCAGTAGAGTTGGACAGCAGCAAAAAACATCCTGTTATAGTGTATTGGTATGGTGGCCCGCATGCACAGCTAAGCTAATTCATGAGCAATGGAATAGCGGTTCTGGTAATTATTGGTTCCAGTATCTTGCCGAACAAGGTTTTGTCGTGATGGTGATTGACACTAGGGGAAGTGATAACCGCGGAAAAGCATTTGAGCAATCTATGTTTAGAAAAGCGGGCGACGTACAAATGGAAGATATGATGACAGCTGTAGATTACCTGAAAGGGTTATCCTATGCAGATGAAAAAAATATGGGCCTGTTTGGATGGAGTTTCGGTGGATTTGGCACAGTAGATTTTATGCTTAACCACCCAGGCGTATTCAAAGCTGCGGTTGCAGGCGGAGCGGTAACAAAATGGAATTTCTACGAAGCCATGTATACAGAACGTTATATGGATACACCTACAGAGAATCCGGAAGGTTATGCAGCAACAGATCTGACCAATCAGATTCAGAAGCTGAAAGGCAAATTATTACTGATTCATGGATTACAGGATAATGTTGTTCTGCAACAACATACTGTTGACCTGGTTAAGAAAGCCGTAGATAATAATGTGCAGCTGGATTATATGATTTATCCAGGTCACGAACACAATGTAATAGGTAAAGACAGAACACATCTTTATCAAAAAGTAACAGATTATTTTATGCAAAATCTTAAATAGAGCATGGTAGTATTGAAATTTTTTACAGAAAGATTAAAACTGAGATTAGTAGAAATGGCTGATCTTGAAGCGATTCATGTATTGCATCATTTAGCAGAAACAGATCAGTATAATACATTGGGTATCCCTAAAGATCTGGAAGAGACTAATATAATTGTAGACGGCTGGATTAACGATCATCAAAAAAAAAAACGATAAAGAATTACACTTTCGCTGTTGAGTTTGAAAAAGGAGGTTTCATCGGACTGGTTTCCTTGAAATTATCCTCTTCTAAATTCAATAGTGCAGAAATATGGTATAAAATAAATGTAGATTTCTGGAATCAGGGATACGCTACAGAAGCTATCAGGGCAGTCATCAGGTGGGGTTTGACCGTTTAAAATTACATCGCATTGAAGCCGGTTGTGCAGTCGAAAACTTAGCCTCAATCCGTGTATTGGAAAAAGCCGGAATGACTCAGGAAGGTAGAAAACGACAAATTTTGCCTTTAGTAACCGGATGGATGGACAGTTTTGAATACGCCATTCTGGACGAAGAGTGGAAAGCCTAAATATTTTCCCTTAAAAACCTTATTTTTGCATTTTAATCAGCACCTTATAAATGAGCATTTCTACTAAATACGATCCCGCCGAAACCGAAGACAAGTGGTACAGCTATTGGCTGTCTAAAAAGTTCTTTCATTCTGAACCAGATGAACGTGAGCCTTATACAATTGTAATACCTCCGCCAAACGTCACTGGTGTTTTACATATGGGCCATATGCTTAACAACACCATTCAGGATGTGATGATTCGTCGTGCACGTATGCAAGGTAAAAATGCATGCTGGGTTCCGGGAACCGACCATGCTTCTATTGCTACAGAAGCAAAGGTAGTTGCTATGCTGAAAGAAAGAGGCATCAGTAAAAAAGATCTGACAAGAGAAGAATTCATGGCCTACGCATGGGAGTGGAAAGAAAAATACGGAGGTATTATCCTTGATCAGCTGAAAAAACTAGGTGCAAGCTGCGACTGGGACCGTACCCGTTTCACGATGGAAGAAGATCTTTCTGAATCAGTAGTTGACTGTTTTATTGACCTGTATAAAAAAGGTAAGATTTACCGTGGTGTCCGTATGGTCAACTGGGACCCTGCTGGTAAAACAGCTGTTTCTGACGAAGAAGTAATTCGTAAAGAAGTAAACCAGAAGCTATATTACATCAAGTATTCAATCTCGCCAGCTACAGGTGCAGATACAGAATTCTTAACAATTGCAACAACACGTCCTGAAACAATCATGGCTGATGCAGCGATCTGTGTCAACCCTAATGACGAGCGTTATACACATTTGAAAGGAAAAAAAGTATTTGTTCCTCTGATCAACCGTGAAATTCCGATTATTGAGGATGAATATGTAACAATGGATTTTGGTACCGGCTGTTTAAAAGTAACACCTGCACATGATCTGAATGATTATGAGCTGGGTGTCAAGCATAAACTTCCGGTAATCGATATATTAAATGATGACGGTACTTTAAATGAACTTGCCGTAATTCTGGTAGGCGAAGACCGTTTTATTGCCCGTAAAAAAATTGCCAAGCTCTTGGATGAGGCTGGTCATCTTGAAAAAGTAGAAGACTATAAATCACAAATAGGATTCTCTGAGCGTACAGATGCAGCTATCGAACCTAAGCTTTCTTTACAGTGGTTCTGTAAAATGGACGAAATGGCTAAACCCGCTTTAGCCGACGTATTGAATGGCGACGTAAAACTTATCCCAGAGAAATTTACCAATACCTATCGTCACTGGATGGAGAACGTAAGAGACTGGAATATCAGCCGCCAGTTATGGTGGGGGCAGCGTATTCCAGCCTGGTTTGACGATAAAAAAGGAGACTGGGTGGTTGCAAAAACCAAAGAAGATGCCTTAAATGAGTTCCTGAAACTAAAAGACATAGACGGTAAATTCACTGAAGAAGAAGCGCATGGCTTTAAACACCAGTTAGCTGCTTTCATCAGACAGGATGATGACGTCTTAGACACTTGGTTTTCTTCATGGTTATGGCCAATATCAGTATTCAATGGCCTGAAAGATCCGGGAAATAAAGATATCAATTACTATTACCCAACAAACGACCTGGTAACAGCCCCTGAGATTTTATTCTTCTGGGTAGCGCGTATGATTATGGCAGGCCATGAGTTTATGGGTAAAAAGCCATTTACAAACGTTTACCTGACCGGTATTGTTCGTGATAAACTGGGGCGTAAAATGTCTAAATCATTAGGTAACTCACCTGACCCTATTGGTTTGATCGAAAAATATGGTGCAGATGGCGTAAGAGTAGGGATGCTATTGTGTTCTCCTGCCGGAAATGACCTGATGTTTGTGAGAGCTACTGTGAGCAGGGGAGAAACTTCGCTAATAAAATCTGGAATGCATTCCGTCTGGTAAAAGGATGGGAAATAGATGAAACTTTAGCGAATCCTAACGAGCAGGCCATCTTGTGGTTTGAAAACCGTTTCAATGAGGCCTTAGCTGAAATTGAAGATAACTATAAACAATACCGTTTATCAGAAGCCTTAATGACTACTTATAAACTGGTGTGGGATGATTTCTGTGCATGGTACCTTGAAATGGTAAAACCTGCTTATCAGCATCCAATAGATCCTGCGACCTTGAAAGCAACACTTGGCTTTTTTGAGAAGATCCTGAGTTTATTACATCCATTTATGCCTTTCTTAACAGAAGAGCTATGGCATGACGAGATCTTTGGAACAAAAGGCGAGATGGACTGTATTATTGTAGCTGCATATCCTGTAATTGGAACCGCAGATGTACCATTGTTGAAGGATGCTGAAATTGTAAAAGGGATAGTTGCCGAAGTACGTAAAACATCCGTAACACCAAGCAAATTTCTCCAAAAGATGATTTACCATTAAGTATCAGAGTGAACTCTACAGTAGCTTACGATAAATGGGTAACCATTATTTCTAAACTGGCGAATATCGCAGAAATCAACTTTGTAAATGATAAAGTGGCCGGTGCTGCTGCATTTATGGTTGGGAACGACGAATTCTTTATACAATTGAATGAGACAATTGATGTAGATGCTGAGCGCGAAAGATTGAATGGAGAACTTACCTACTTACAAGGATTCCTGAAATCTGTAGACGCAAAACTGAGTAACGAAAGGTTTGTGCAGAATGCCAAACCAGAGATTATCCAGAATGAGCGTAACAAAAAAGCAGACGCTGAAGCTAAGCTGACGATCATCCGGGAGTCTCTTCTAAGTTTATAATAAAAAAAGCAGGTGCTGTATTTCGGGCCGACTTTCCAATAAAATGGAAAGATGCCCGAAATACAGCACCTGCTTTTTTTATTTCTATTCCTGCCTTTTCGAAATCTGACCTGGATGATGGTCAATCAGGAGCTTCCAGGTCTGGATTTTTGCCGGGATCATTTATAGATTATCAATTAGGTTACTGCATTCAGCTTTTAGAGTTGGGGAACGTGCAGACCTGTTTTGTGTGAATGATTAGCCATATAGATATTTAGATATAAGAAATTGAAAGCCTTTTTTTTTTTTATATGTTTAGATATCTAGATTTCTATATATAAGTATGCATATATGGTATAATGTCCGTTATTTCCTTTTAAGATCCTACTTGCAGATTTTCATGTCCGGCTAAATCTATGGCTATGGTACTTTTCGCGAATATTTTTCAATTATATAGGAAAATTGGTTTTTTATATAAACATGAATCCAGATGTGTTGATATCTAGATACTTTTAAGTCTAGATATCGTAAGTTTGATGTCGTTGAATTTTTAAGTAGGTGTATTTATGTATAGATATCCAGATATATTAGTTGGCTAGATGTCAGGACATCAATATATTTAGACAGTGTGTTCTATTAATTCTATAATTAGAAGCGTATGTAAACATGTATTGATATCTCTATGTATTTACATCTATCTATGCTGTAATGACTACTAAGAGGCTTTTTCTATTTTAAGAGTAAGATTGTACGTTGATTCTTCTATATATAGGTGTTTAGATATCTATATATAAATTCTGCCTGAAAGTACTGTCTAAGCTTTATCTGAAAAATACTATCTAATAGGCTCTATCTAACTAATAAACATTATCTAATAAAAACATACTAAAACAACCGCAAACCAGGTTTCCAAATAGGCGGAGTGTAAGTTTTCTGTGGATGATCAAATCTTTTCGGCTGAGGGATTTTCTGGGGGTATTCCTTTGGGGTTATAAAAAAACATTGCCAGGCTTTAAGACATTCAAGGCCCCTTCAGGTCTTGGCGGTCTTAAAGCCTGGCAATGTTTTTTTATAACAGAGAATACTCCGGAAGCTCCTCAACGAACAAGAATTGTGAAGAAGAAGCGTGGTTAATGATAGCGTAGCAATGTTTTAAGCCGTTGGTCACGACAAGCCACTTTGCTTTGTGCACAGAGTTATATCTTGATGCCTGATCAAACACCCCCTGAGAAATCTTAATTGACGGAGCCTTACACTCTATCACCATGATCCTTTCCCCAAGCGTATTAAAAATAACTATATCAGTTCGTTTTTGCAGTTGATTTAAACTCAGTCCTCCCTCAATCTGTATCAGAGATTTAGGGAACTTCTTATCATTGATAAGGTAATGGATAAAATGCTGTCTTACCCACTCTTCAGGGGTTAAAACAAGATGTTTCTTCCGCACTTCATCAAAAATAAAGTACTGCTCTTCCTTCTGGGTTATCCTGAAAGGGTGATGCGGTAAATTCAATGCTGTAGGTATAAATGCCATTTGTGCAAAAATAACCTTTAATAATTAGTAATTAGCCGTTACATTTGGATAATTATGACTGCTGCTGATATTATCAAAGACCTTAAAGCTAAAAAATTCAAGCCTGTTTATCTTCTGCATGGTGAAGAACCTTATTATATCGATCAGATTATTCATTATATGGAAGACCATATATTAAATGATATGGAGAAAGGTTTCAATCAGACCGTATTGTATGGGAAAGATACCGACATGGCTACTATCTTAAATGCGGCTAAACGTTATCCGATGATGTCAGATTATCAGTTGATAGTCGTGAAAGAGGCGCAGGATCTGCGGTGGTCAAAAGAAACAGAAGGAAGCAGTAAGGAAGCTGAGTTTATCCAGAATTATTTTGAGAAGCCATTAGACAGTACCATCCTGGTTCTTGGTTATAAATATGCCAATTTTGATAAGCGTAAAAAGATCTTTAAATCAATTACTAAAAGCGGCGTTGTTTTTCAGTCTGATCCCGTAAGAGATTACAAATTAGCACAATGGATCGAAGAGCTGGTGAAAGATATGGGCGCGAAAATTGCGCCTCAGGCATCAGCTTTAATGGCAGAATATTTAGGTGCGGATTTATCCAAGATCTCCAATGAAATAGAGAAACTATTACTAAATATCAGTAAGGAAACCACGATTGATACGGATCTCGTACAGCGGAATATAGGGATCAGTAAAGAGTATAATGTCTTTGAATTGCAGAAGGCACTGGCTTCCAGAAACGTACTGAAATGTAATCAGATTATTAATTACTTCTCTGATAACCCGAAGGCCAATCCGATGGTGATGGTTATGGCGAATCTGAATAGCTATTTCTCCAAGATATTAAAATATCATTATTTGCAGAATAAGGGAGACGCAGCCAAAGAATTAGGCGTAAATCCATATTTTGTGAAAGATTATGAGACTGCTGCCAGAAATTATAACCTCAATAAAACTTTTGATATCATCAGCTTACTCAGAGAATACGATTTGAAAAGTAAAGGCGTTGACAGCACAGGTAATGTAACAGACGGAGAATTGTTGAAAGAGCTGTTGTTTAAAATGATTCACTAATGGGTTATTAGTCTGATTTTTTTAGCGTGCAACAAATTGATTGAGTATTTGTCTTATATTCAAATGTAAATCAATCTGTTAAGGAAAATAACGTTGTCTCAAATGCTAATAAAAACTTTAATCTATACTTTTGTATCATTTGTACACTCCTACTATTCTTCACAGCTGCGACCAGGTCTTCTGCTCAGCAGCGTATCAACAGAATTGACGGGACTAAAATCAGTGCTGATTCCCTGAATAAATATCTTCCGGAACTGATTCGCAAAGGCAAAGTTACAGGATTAGGGATAACCATTTTTAATCAGAATCATATCGTCTATAAAGAAACTTTTGGGTACAGCCGTGCTGATCAGAAAAAACCATTAAAATCAAATACAAATATATACAGAGCTTCTTTAAGTAAATCTGTTTTTGCCGTTCTGATTATGAAACTGGTAGAACAGGGGAAACTCGATCTTGATAAGCCTTTACAGGATTATCTACCAAAACCTATTTATGAATACAAACATCAAAAGCGGTGGCATGATGACTTCAGCAGTCTCAAAGGCGATACATTATATGCGAAAATTACTGCCAGAATGTGTCTTGATCATACTACCGGCTTCGCGAACTGGAGATGGGATATGCCCGATCAGAAGTTAAAGGTTTTACAGATACCGGGCAAAAGATATAGTTATTCCGGTGAAGGTTTGGTGTATTTACAGGTGGTTCTTGAAAAAATGCTGGGTAAATCACTGGAGCAACTTGCTGATGAAATCATATTTACACCATTAAAGATGAAAAACTCAGCTTATACATTTCTTCCTGCCTATGAACAGGATTATAGTTTCGGACATAATGAAAAGGGCGCGATTTATGAAAAAGATAAAGATAATGAGGCGAGATCAGCAAGCACACTGGAAACCACTTTAGATGACTTATCTCTCTTTTTTGAAGGCGTAATGCAAAAGAAAACTATAAACAACAAGTATACAAATGAAATGTTCAGTCCGCAGATCCGTATCCATTCTGTAGAACAAATGGGGCCTTTATCAAGACGGGATACGACCGCAAATGATGCTATAAAATTAAGTTATGGTCTGGGCTTCGGTCTTTTAAAAACACCCAATGGATGGGGTGCATTTAAAGAAGGGCACGGAGAAGGGTTTCAGCATTATGTTATACTTTTTCCAAAATCAGGAACTGGAATATTGATTATGACTAATAGTGATAATAGTGAAAGTATATTTAAAGAGTTATTGGAGCTGGCTATTGCAGATAAATATACACCGTGGAAATGGCAGCGGTATTTTCCTTATAAAAATTAAGAGCATTATCTAAATATTTAACCACATATCCTTTCTCTTTTATTAGTTTTGGATTTGAATATACAAGCCCGGGAAGATTGGTCATTTTAACAGATTCTGTTTTCTTCCTGTCAGCTTTATTAAAGCAGATACATAATGAATTATTTCTTAGTCAAATCAGAACCTTTTAAATATAGCTGGGAACAGTTTAATAAAGAGACGTACCTTTTGGGATGGCGTACGCAATTATCAGGCACGCAATAACCTCAAATTGATGAAAGAAGGAGATCTTGTTCTTTTTTATCACAGTAATGAAGGTAAACATGTAGTAGGAATTGCTAAGGTGGTCAGAGAATTCTACCAGGACCCGACCACAGATGATGCAAACTGGGTTGTTGTAGACCTTGTTCCGGTAGAAACATTGAAACATCCCGTTACCCTGGAGCAGATTAAAGCTGAAGAAAGTCTTAAGGATATTTCATTGGTCAGACAGGGGCGTTTATCTGTAATGGAGCTAAGAGCTACTGATTTTGATAAAATACTGGAAATGGGCAGTTAAGCAGGCTGTTCCACTTTTATCATTTTTTTACTCGCCAGCAGACCTACACTCATCACTAAACTTGAACCTAATACGACAAGAAATAAGAAAGAAGTACCGATCTCCGGCAGTCTCAATGATGGAGGTAAATTATAATACAACAAGATACTGATCAGTCCGCGGGGAGCAATTACGCTCTCTGTGCCACTGTTCTCTTTTCTGAATAGCTTCAGGTAAATGATCCGGATCAGGTAGATGGTCATTAGAATGAATACCCCATTCATGATCGTTATACCATTGTTCAGCTCATAGATATTCATGGTGAAACCAAAGATCACAAAGAAAAAAGTACGGATAATAAAGGCCGTTTCAGCAGATAACTGATGCAGTTGTTCAAGATCCTTCGATAAATTCTTGTAGATAAAAAGACTCCTGAAATAGAAATGTTCAATTGCATCTGCATTGTTCAGAAACAATCCAAAAGACAATACCAGGACTAATGATGACAAATGATAAGACTGTCCTACTGCATAAACCAGGATCAGAATAGAGATGATCAGAAAGAATTTTATATGATGCGATATCTTTCCCATCAGGTATAGCAACAGGATACAGGAGATGATTGATAAGACAATAATGAGCAATGTGCTTAAGCCCAATCCTATAAATGACGATACAGAAATGTGTGAGGGTTGGAAACCGCAAAATTGAATAAAATAATTCCCAGGATATCTGAGAAAGAGGATTCATAGATAATAAACTCTTTGCTTTGTCCCATTAAGGCAGCAGCCGATGGTATTGCTATTGCCGAACTGATTACACTAAAAGGAATGGCATTTGTAAAACAGCGGTAAAAGTCCTGTCCTGTAATCTGATGGATGATGAGCGTGATTACCGAAACCGTTGTCGCCAGAATAAAAAAAGCAGAGAAAAAAGCCCCCCTGATCAGCTTATTCTTTTCCCGTTCATACCTTAATTCCAGAGCTCCTTCGAAAACAATTAAGATTAATCCGACTGTACCTAAAGTTGGCAGAACCTTTAAAAAATCAAAAGTCTGGAAATGCAGCTGATCAACTAATACACGTAAACCTATCCCCAATAACAGGAGGAGTAATACAGAAGGTAATTTTGTTTTGCTTGCTACTAAATCAAAAAGGTAAGAAAATATGACCAGTCCGCTCAGAATAATCAGTGTAGTGTACGTGGTCATATCATTCGTTTAAAATATTGAAACTCGTTTAAATTTATCAGATAAATTTAAACCGCCTGATTACTCGTTGAAGAATAAAGCTTTCAGCTCAATAGCATCATTAGCTTTCATTTTACCAGCTAAGATTAAACGTAATTGTCTTCTTCTTAATGCACCAGCAAATAATTCAATCTCATCTTCTGTTTCAGGTAACAACTCGGGAACAGGAATTGTTCTGCCGCTCTGGTCTACCGCTACAAAAGTATAGTAAGCTTCGTTTGATTTAACACGGGTTCCTGAAGGGATATTTTCAGCCCAGACATCCATTCTGACTTCTACAGAAGTATGAAAAGCACGGGTTACTTTGGCTTCAATCGTAATTACATCACCTAATTTAATAGGTTGTTTAAAAGATACATTGTCTACTGAAGCAGTCACTACAATCCGGTTACAGTGTTTCTGTGCAGAAATCGCAGCAGCGATATCCATCCAGTGCAGTAACCTGCCACCCATTAAATTGTTTAGTGTATTGGTATCATTGGGTAGTACCAATTCATTCATTACAGTGAATGAATTTTTAGGATTTTTAACTATTGTGCTCATATTGCTACAAAAGTAAACAAAATGTGAGACTTCATGTTATTCTATTGTTTCCATCCAATTAAGAAGCACACATCAATTATTGGTTTAATTTAACAGCTCCACGGGTGCATGATATAAATATGAGCAATCAGACCTTAATACAATATTTTCACTGGTATTACAACGAAGAAGAAAAGTTATGGCAAAAAGCTGCACATCAGGCTCCTGCACTTAAAGAGATAGGAATAACAGGAGCCTGGTTTCCGCCATCTTATAAATCTACAGAGGGTGCAAATTCTGTTGGTTATGATTGTTATGACCTTTTCGATCTGGGTGAATTTGATCAGAAAAATAGTGTGTCCACCAAATATGGTACTAAAGATGAATATTTACAGGCCATTCATGCTTTGCATGAGCAGCAGATCATGGTTTTGGCCGATGTAGTCTTTAATCATAAAGCAGGAGCTGACGAACTGGAAAAAATAGCTGTACGAAGGGTCGCTACAGAGAATAGAGAAGAATATACTTCTGATATTTTTGAGATTGAGGCCTGGACTAAATTCAATTTCCCGGGCAGGCAGGGTGAGTATTCAGAATTTATCTGGGATAAAACTTGTTTCAGTGGATTGGACTGGGCTGAAGATTTACAGGAGACAGCTATATTTTCTATACAAAATGAATATGGAGCAGGTTGGGAAGATGTACCTTCCAATGAACTGGGCAATTACGATTACCTGATGTTTAATGATATTGAATTCAGGAATCCGGCTGTTCGTGAAGAATTGAAAAGATGGGGAGAATGGTATTATGAAACTTGTGGTGTGGATGGATTCAGACTGGATGCGGTTAAACACATATCTCCGGATTTTCTGAACGAATGGCTCGATCACATGAATGCAAAGTACAATAAAGAGTTCTTTATTGTGGCCGAAAACTGGGTTGAAGATGATGTTATCCATTTAAGGAATTATATAGAGCTTTCTGAAGGCCGGATGCAGCTTTTTGACTCCATGTTACATCTTAATTTTTATAAAGCAGGGAAAGCCGGTGAAGCCTATGACTTAAGTACGATATTCGAAAATACGCTTGTAGAGTCTCATCCGCACCTGTCTATTACTTTTTTGGATAACCATGATTCACAACCTTTACAGGAATTGGAGGCCTATGTTGAATTTTGGTTCAGGCCGCTGGCTTACGCTATGATTCTGTTAAGAGAGCAGGGGATACCCTGTGTATTTTATCCGGATTTATATGGTGCTAAATATACAGATCAGGACGAAGATGGAAATGATACAGAAGTAGATCTGGTTAGTATTGACAGCCTGCCTTTAATGACTAAAATCCGCAGGGATCTGGCTTATGGTTTTCAGCGTGATTATCTGGATCATCCAAACTGTATCGGGTGGACGAGGGAGGGAATACCTGAACTTGAAAAATCAGGCATTGCTATTGTTTTAAGTAATGGTGATGACGGAGCTAAGAAAATGGAAATGGGTATTAGCCATGCGGGCAAAGTATTTATTGATGTTATGGGATACAGACAGGAAGAAATTACTATTGATGAAGATGGTTGGGCAGAATTCTTCTGTGAGGCTGGAAAAGTCTCTGTCTGGATTACAAAAGGTATTTAAGCTGAATATTATTTTTGTATATTATTAAACAGGCTATATCCGATGAGTTCATCCCATCTGCTGCCTGGTCTGCGGAAATATACAAAAGCCTGGTAGGTGTTTTCTGTCTCAAAGAAAGAACCTTCAAGCACAGTATTGTCAACATTTTCAGTAGTATTATCTTTCCATACATACTGATAATCATAGATACCCTGTTTCAAATACAAAGTGGCATAGTACTTCTTTTTAGACGCAACATAGTTCATTTTGTTTTCTTCAGTAAGTGTGTAATTGTTGAACCTGCTGCCTACTATATATACATCGCCATTAGCTCCTGGAGCAACGGTGTTCAGGCTAAATTGAATGCGGCCATAATCACTATCAGTTTCGTTATCTCTGTTATCCTGATTACGGATAAAGAAAGCGCCATTCTCATCAATTTGCTGGGTATATTTTAGTGCAGTGCCATTCTGATCAGTAAATAAGATAATGTTATTGGTACTGTCCATAAATACATCCTGTACATGTGCACCTTTATAGCGCAGACTGCGGAAATCAAATTTTCTGAATTCATTGCTTCCCTTATAGTCATTGCTACCTACTTCATTATAGATTAGTGAACCTGGTTTAACATAAGTAGGCTTGGAATTCAGTTTTGCAGTAATAGGATTTCCATTCTGCATCAATACCAGTTTAATATCCTGATATGGATTTTGTATTGGGTTTTTATGAAGAATAGTAATGTTTACTTTCTGGTTGCTGAACCTTAATGCAACGTCATTACTTGGGATTACCTCAGGCTAATATTTACTTGCTGGTCAGTAATATAAAAACGCTGTGATATCACAGGTTTGTTAACGTCACCATTCTCATAGACTTTTAACAAATAATTACCTGAAATTTTAGGTTTAATCTGATCGTTGGGAAAAGAAAGCGAGTAGTGTGTGAACTTTTGAAGTGTTTTTGAAGAGTAGGCATAATCAATAATCCTGTCCTCATTCATGCCTTCCAAATAATCGAGCGCAGATAAATTGGATGATTTCCAATCATATGTGCAATGTTCTACTGTATACCAGTAGTTTTTGCTTCCGCCTCTCAGGTCGTCAAAAGAGAAGCTCAGCTTCTCTGAAGTCCCAAGGGCAATTACCGGGATGGATTGCTCTTTTTGTGTATTGTAAAGCTGGACAGTCTTTATTTCTGTATTATAAACTTTGTTATCGTACTTAAATTCCTGCTGTGCCAGTGCTATTTGCAAACTAAACAAACATAAAAAGAGCAATACTCCGGATTTGATCATAATATTTATTCTAATTCCATGATTTCAGCTGCGAGATCTTCCCATTTATTCTGAGCACTATCTAACAATTGTTTTGCAGCTAAATATTTTTTATTTGCTTCAGCAAGTTTAGCCTGATCGCTGTATACAGATTCCTGCGCGAGTTCAGTTTCAATTGCCTTTACATTTATCTCTAATTCTTCAGTTTCAAGTTCTATTTTCTTTAACTGATCATTCAGCTTTTTCAATTGCTGCTGACTGCTTACTGTAACAGGTTTTACCTCCACTTTAGGTTTTACTTCCTTTTCTGCTTTCACAGGGATGTCTTTTGCCGGTGGAATAATTCTTTTACTGTTCCAGACTTCATACTCTGCGTAAGTACCTGGATATTGTTTGATTTGCTCTTCTTCGATAAACCAGATTTTATTGGCTACATTATCTAAGAAGTAACGATCATGGGATACTGCAATGAATGTACCTTCAAACTGGCACAAAGCCTGAATCAGGATGTTTACAGAGATTGTATGTCAGGTGATTCGTTGGCTCATCCAGGATCAGGAAGTTGGAATCAGTAGTCAATGACTTCGCCAAAGCAACCCTTGATTTCTCACCTCCTGAAAGGACTTTGATTTTCTTAAACACATCATCTCCTGTGAAAAGGAAACAACCCAGGATAGAACGAAGTTCTGTGTCTGTATGTTTAGGAGCAAAAGCCTGTAACTCTTCAAGAATTGTGTTTCCAAGGTGTAAAGACTCCAGCTGATGCTGAGCAAAGAAAGTCGTCGTTACATTATGTCCTGTTTCACAAGATCCTTCAAATTTTTCAACGCCTGCAACCATTCTCAATAAAGTAGACTTACCCTTACCATTGGCACCGATTAAAGCAATTTTATCTCCTTTTTCAATGACTGCTTCTGCATTTTCCAGAATGTCAATATTAGGATATCTCTTTGTTGCGTTCTCAATCCGGATCACGTGACGGCCAGAAGGTTTAGTGAACTTGAAACTGAAGTTTACAGTTGGATTATCATCATCCACATCTTCTACACGCTCCATTTTATCCAGAGCTTTCATACGTGACTGAGCCATTTTAGCTTTACTCGCTTTAGCTCTGAAGCGTTCAATCAGTTTTTCTTCCTGTTTGATCTTAGCCTGCTGATTCTTGAATTCTCCTTTTTGGATCTCTCCGCGAAGTGATTTCTCTTCCAGATAGAAAGTATAATTACCAGCGTAAGTAGTTAATTTTCCTTTCCGGGATTCTACAGTACGGTTAACGATCTTGTCAAGGAAATATCTATCGTGAGATACAATTACAATAGCACCTTCAAATCCTGCAAGATAAGTCTCTAACCATTTAATGGAAGGTAAATCCATGTGGTTGGTAGGCTCATCCAATAGTAAAATGTCCGGAGTCTGTAACAGAATCTTCGCAAGCATCACACGCATTCTCCATCCCCCTGAGAAAGTATTCAGTGGACGATGCTGATCGGCCGTGCTGAATCCTAAACCCGCAAGGATTTCATTTGCTTTATATTCAATGTTATAACCATCCAATGCTTCAAACTCCTGTTGCTTATCGCTCAGTTTGTTTAATACCTCTTCAGAATAATCTGTTTCTATCTTTTTTAATAGTTCTTCAATCTCATCATGTATCTGGTTTTGGCGTTCAAAAGCCTCCATTGCAACATGTAAAATGGTATGGTGAGATTCATACGAAAGCAAATCCTGGTTCAAATAGCCTATTTTTAAATCTTTAGACATTGAAATTGACCCGGATGAGGGTGCGTACTCTCCTACAATTATTTTTAAGAGGGTAGATTTTCCCGTTCCATTGGCACCAATAAGGCCAATTCTTTCTCCCGGTTTGATGTGCCAGTTCGCCTCGTCGTATAAAGCCCGGGAACCTATAAGGAATGTTAAGTCGTTTATCGAAATCATGTTGGTGCAAAAATACAATTTTTAGGCGCATATTGTTTGAACACAGCACATATAGCAAAGGATTTCTACGTTTTTTTACAAAGTTCATGCTATTTTTGTCTGAAAAAGATGGATACAGCAATTGTAATCCTATGAAATCGTTCCTATCTTCGCACTATGTATCGTTTAATTAAGCCTTTATTTTTCAAATTTGACCCTGAAAAAGTTCATTATTTTGTAGTCCAGAGACTCAAATGGTTCCATGAACATTTTCCATTAGGCAAAACCATCATCAGAAGCACCTTTGATATTCATATCAAAGGTCTGGAACGTGAAGTTTTTGGTATCAAATTCAGAAATCCTGTTGGTCTTGCCGCTGGCTTTGATAAAAATGGAGAATATATAGAAGCATTGAGTGATCTTGGGTTTGGTTTTATTGAAGTAGGAACGGTTACGCCATTGCCTCAGCCGGGTAATGATCAGCCAAGGATGTTCAGGCTTGCTGAGGATGAAGCGATCATTAACAGGATGGGTTTCAATAACAAAGGGGTGGATACGCTGGCTGAACGCCTTCGGGTCTTGAAGCTGAAAGATAAGAGCATTGTTATTGGTGGTAAACATCGAAAAAAAAACAAAAATACACCTAATGAAGACGCTGTTTCAGATTATGTAAAATGTTTCGATCGCTTATTTGATGTGGTAGACTATTTCGTAGTCAATGTAAGCTCGCCAAATACACCTGGTCTTAGAGCTTTACAAGAGAAAGAACCTTTAACATTATTACTTAAGACTTTACAGGAGCGTAACCATAAAGATGGTATCTCCAGACCAATCTTATTAAAGATTGCACCAGACCTGACCAATGAGCAGCTGGATGATATTGTTGAAATTGTAATGGAGTCTGGTATTGCTGGTGTAATTGCAACAAATACAACAATCGACAGAACGGGTTTGACTACAGCCGCAGAAATAGCAAACGAAGCGGGAGGACTAAGTGGCAAGCCTCTAACTGTTCGTTCAACTGAAGTCATCAGGTATTTATCTCAGAAATCAAATAAAGCATTTCCAATTATAGGTGTGGGCGGGATTCATTCACCACAGGATGCAAAAGATAAAAACTGGAAGCAGGAGCTTCTTTAGTACAATTATATACGGGCTTTATTTATGAGGGGCCGGGTATCGTGAAGAGAATTTGCAAAGCATTGGTTTAACAGACGAATGCACATGAAAAAAAATAAGAGACATAAAAAAAGCCTTTCTGAATATTCAGAAAGGCTTTTTTTATGTCTTAACTTTAGAACTTATGCTCTTAAAGCTGCAGAAAGTTGATCTAATAAAAGATTGTTTTTAGCTAACTGATCTTTTTTAGGTTGTTGTGAACGACTACCTAATTCAATGTTTGTAGCTAGTTTCAAAGTTTTAACTTCTAAACGTGAAGTTGTTTTATTCTTTCTGTCTTTTCTTTTTAGTCTTGTAACTGCCATGGTCTTAACCTTTAGTTTTTTTAATTTTATTATAAATCCTGAGGTCGAGAGCGGATTCGAACCGCTGTACGAGGTTTTGCAGACCTCTGCCTAGCCACTCGGCCACTCGACCTGTTTTTATTCAGGTTGCAAAAATAGCAATTAATACTTAATCCGCAATTTATTTCTGCAAATTTCTACTAATATCTGCACAAAAGATTGCTGCCGACACCGCAACGTTCAATGACTCAGCCTCTCCAACCCTTGGAATGGTCACCGGATTATTAATTAAAATATTCACTTCGTCACTCACTCCCTGTCCTTCATTGCCTAAAACAACGAGACCTTCGGTACCCCATTTTGTTTTGTAAAGACTATTTCCGTCTAACATTGCACCAAAAACAGGAAGTTTAATGTCTTTTAACCATACCGGCAGATCCTGATAACTTACATTCACCCTGCATAGTGAACCCATGGTTGCTTGTACTGTTTTAGGATTATAAACTTCTACAGTGTGCATAGAACAAATTACATTTTTAAATCCAAACCAGTCTGCGGTTCTGATAATAGTGCCCAGATTTCCCGGGTCCTGTATCCCATCAAGGACAAGTGAGAAGTTGTTATGCAGCGTACTTTTGTCGAATGTAGTAGTTTCAGTATATTTTACCAGTGCCAGAATACCTTGTGGCGCTTGTAGCGTACTAATCTTCTCTAATTCGGCATTGTTTACTTCAAATAACTTTATATTTGGAGGTAATTTAGGTAGTAAAGAATGATATTGGGCCAGAAAATAGATACTATGGATCTGGTAAGCGGAAGGAATAAATTCTACTATTGATTTTATTCCTTCAATAATAAATAACCCATGCTCTTTGCGGTACTTTTTTTGATGTAACGATTTTATAAAACTTATCTGAGACTTTGAAAGCATATTCTATTTATAAAGAGAAATTCCAGTTTCCCGCAATATTACTATTTATTATTCTTTTTGCTGCTGCCTGCTCCTCTACAAAATTCATTGAAGAGAATCAATCGATCGTGAAAGTTGTTGCAATAGACAGTATTCCTTCCAAATATAAAGAAGAAGCATTGAATTATATTCAGAAAGATATTCGTCCTTCATCCCGGTTAGGGATCAATGTAGGATTGTACAATATCTTCTATACTTTATTTAAAACAAAATCCGTGGGTAAAAAAGCACCTGTGCTGGATAGTACACTGGTTGAAATTTCCAGAGGACAGATCGAAAAATATCTGATGAGCAAGGGCTATTTTATGGCGAAAGTAAGAGCAGAGATTAAGGTGAAGAATCAGCGCGCCCAGGTCGATTTTATTGCAAGTACCGGACCGTCGTTTTCTATAGGTAAATTAAGTTATAATATTCCTGACCCGGACATCAGGGCGCTTTATATGGGCAATAAATCTTTTAGCAGCCATTTGCATGAAGGAGTACGGTACGATGATGATTCTCTTTCTCTTGAAAGAGAGCAGATCTATCAAATGATGAAAGAGCATGGCTATTATGATTTTTCCAGACCCTATGTGAGATTTGAAGTAGATTCTTCGCTGAATAAAAGTCAGGCTAATGTGGGACTCCTCATTGATACTCCTGCAAATGGAAAACATATACAATATGTAATTGGAGAAACGAATGTGTGGTTGGTTGCACCCTCAACCGAAGGTTTTACAGACTCGATAACCTTAAACCCACGTATATACAGAGGGATACGTTTTACTGATATGTCTAAACGTTTCAGGAGAAACCCGATTGTCCGGTATGATTTTTTAAAACAAGGTGAGACCTATGATGTGACTAAAGAGAGCTTGACCTATAATCGTTTATATGAGCTTAATGTTTTTAAAAATGTAAAGATTGAATATGTAAAATCTAAAGACAGTTCAAATGTACTGAACCCGTTAATTCAGTTAACACCTCAAAAGCGGATGAGTAACCGGGTAGAGGGAGAGGTGCCTTTTAATGCTGGTACTGTTGGATTTACAGTAAGTAATACTTTTGTAAATAATAATATTTTCAGAGGGGCTGAGCGTTTTGAGTTCCAGATCAAAGGGGGGCTGCAATCCAGAATCGGACAAGGAGGTAAATTGTTTAACGATATTTATCAGCGCGATTTCTCAGTAAGTGCTAACCTGGCAGTACCGCGCCTGATGGTTCCATTTAATATTCCGCTAATGGGAAAAAATGGGATGCCTTCTACTACATTCTCGACAAGTTATATCTACTCCCTGCAAAAAGACTTCTTTGTACGCAGGGTGATATTGAACTCGATTACTTACGACTGGGTAGAAACAAAATCGAAATTACATTCATTTACACCATTGAATTTTGAATACAGGTTTGGAGGATTACTTATTGATACGACTACCATAGATGGGAATAGTACCTATAACAGGAATAAATACAACATAAATCTATTGACCAGGAAAGATCTTACTATTGGGATGAAGTATGCGTATACGCTAAATGCAAATAAGCTGCTGCTGAACAAGAGCTTTATTTATTTTAGGGGGAATATAGATATCGCAGGAAATATGCTGTATGGGGTATCCAGGATTATTGATACTAAGCATGATCCTTCTAACGGGGATTATGCTAATATTCTGGGATTGCCTTTTAATCAGTATATACGTCCTGAAGTTGATGTACGCTGGTATAAAAGTTTAGGTGTTGATAAACAGTTTATTGCAAGGCTTAATGCAGGTGTTGGTTATGCCTATGGTAATTCTGTGTCTATTCCTTTTGAAAAGTTATTCTTTGCAGGTGGTGCCAGCGGGGTCCGTGCATGGCAAGCCAGAACCTTAGGGCCAGGGAATTACAATAGAGGGAACACATTGACTTCAGAAGAGCAAAGAAAGGTGTCTTATGGTATTGATCAGCTGGGGCAGATGCATATTGAAGCTAACCTGGAATACCGTTTTAAATTAATTGATAAGTTTTTCGGGGCAAAGCTTAAAGGTGCGGCGTTTCTGGATGCTGGTAACGTCTGGAACATTGCTCCGGGTAACCCGAATCCTGAAACTTATTTCAAATTCAAGAACCTTGCAAACCAGATTGGAGTTGGTACAGGAATGGGACTAAGATACGACTTGCAGTATTTTGTATTCAGATTTGATGTCGGTCTTAAATTAAGAGATCCTCAGTTTGCACCAGAAGATCAGTGGGTGATTACGAAATTGTTTAGCGGGAGGAGAGAGTTTCAGAATACATACAATACAGCAAATAGTCCGGATACTTACCGGTTCTTCCAGTATAATTTTGGTATAGGCCTGCCATTCTAAATAAAATCTTTTAAAACAGAAAGGGTGATATGTCATAATTGACATATCACCCTTTCTGTTTTAAAACAAGATCTGTTAACTAAAATGCTTTTTTCAGTGTGTCAAATATGGTTTCAAAGAAGGTTGATAAGTTCAGGCCGTTGCTGTGATTGAAGTAAATGAAGATCAGTAAAATAATAACCGCATAAATAATAAGTTTTCTGAAAGCGAAGGCAATGAAAACCAGCAATAACGGGAAAAGGACCATCCACATGCTATTGATAGTGAAAGGGTTCAGGCTTCCTTCTTTTTTATAAATATAAAGCAGTTTGCTATGCGTGCCTTTGTCGTTTTGATGTTTTACATAAACGAAAGCAGACTTATCAATTTTTGCAATGGCAGTATAGCAACACCATCGTTAAATTTCAGGGTTTGTGTAAAACCGCTTATAGTGAAAGTATAAAGTCCATTGATTTTTTCAAGCGGCTGATCAAGGGAGTCTGCGGCAATAATAGCTAGTTTACTATTTTTGAGCAGGCTTTCTTTAACAATAAAATTGTTGATGTCAGCTTTTTTTGAGCGTAGCCTGTGCTGGAAATTAATAGAAATAGTAAGCAGTAGTATATTGTTTTCATTGTGTTTTTTAGGGTTTATCCAAGAGCAGATGCCGAAAGACGATTACTCAATGGAGCGTTTATTGTAAATAAGATACCCCAAATGTAGTAAAACGCCGTTTCTTTTTATCGGATCATCATATAAATTATAGCTTAGGCTAACCGGACCCACCGGTGTATGATAAACCAACCCTGCTGTTCCTGCATAATGTATATGGTTAAAAGTAGAAGCGTTGTCAATCTTTTGAAAGCCATTTTGAGCAAATTCCTGATAAGGCATGCATGAAAAGGAAAGCCTCTACTCTGAGATCTAAGTTCTTATGTAATTTGTAAATATTTTTTAACCCACCAGCCAGGTAAGTGCTTGCTCTGAATTTTTCAAGGAAGAGAGACCTGCTGTCTTGCAGCGGGTAAAAGGCAGGGGCCGCAAGCAGGGTAGAGTAATAATTTGAAAAAAGAGGCTGATTTGAAATTACACCTTCTACCAGATAGCCAAGGGTGTACTTACCTTTGTGAAAGAAATAATTTTCGTCGCTTAGTTTGATGTTGAACCATTCCCGGTGTTTACGATTCTCTTCTATATCAGCTGACGCACCACTATTTCTGGAGATATTACCTGGGGTGTAGATCTCTCTGCCGTTAAAATAATTGAGACTGAGCAAGAAGTTTCTTCCTCTGGTAGCATATTGCTTACGGTTAAACGTGTTTTGTTCAAAGGCAACAGTAGTTCTTGATCCGTTGAAAACAGTTTTATCTAATATGTCACCAATGTTAAATGAATTGGTCGGGCTATAGTGGTCATTGTTATTGATGAAAGAAGTGCTTAATGTGATCCTGGTGTTCCTGTTGAGGGGGATTCCGCCTTTTAATTCAATCTTTCGGTCTGACTGTTCAATATAGGTAGGATGCGGGTTCTCAATGAAGATCTGGCTGGTATTGTAAAAGTTAAAGTGATTGTAAGTTACTTCGCCACTTAAAAAGAATGGTAGTTTTGAAGGGTAATCAATACGGCCATTGAGCTGAATAGACTCATAAAAGCGACCAGAGTAGAAGTTTGTACCGAAAGTATAAGCCTTTCGGTTAAGATAATTGTACTGTAAGCCAAGAAATACATTACTGATAGGTCTGCTGGAGATATTTCCTCCAAAATCAAGTTTAAAGCTCCTTTTAGGTTTTGCTATAATCCCAAAAGTATAACTGTCAGAAGCTGGATTATAACTTATCTTCGGATAAATGGTTTCGAAAGTTTCATCTGCTACCAGTTTATAATAACCTTGTTTGATATCAGCTAAATCAAAGGTTGGTTTGTCGCTTTTGAATAAACGTTCGATATAACGTTTCTGCTGTTTGTTTACGCCGGTTACAGCTACGTCGCTAAAAACCAGCTGAGGTTTTTTATTGTTAAAGCTATTTCTTTTGAGAACGATTTCTTCAGTACTGACTCTCCGTTTTACGGCATTTAGTATTTTAGGCATATCAGCCATTGTTGCATCGTATCCTTTTTTGATCAGGTCGGCAACGGGGCTGAAATTACTAGAACTAAAATCTTGTAAATCAGGCTGAATATAAACGCCGTTTTTTTTCCCTATCAGGGTAGAATCAGACTTAGACAGAAACATAAACAGCATTAGCCGGTTGACAAGCCGCTCGTCTCCGCTTTTAGGATATTCTTTGAAATTTTTGGAAGATACATTAGCCCCAATGATGTAATCAGGTTTGAATTCCTTCAGCATGACGTCGGCTGGGAAATTATTATATAATCCGCCATCAAATACATATTTGTTATCCAGCTTGATTGGTCTGTAAATTAGTGGAACAGTCATGGTAGCTCTCACGGCTTCGGCCAGACTGCCGTTTTTTTACAGTGATGCTTGTTTGTGAGAATACATCAGACACCATACAGCGATAGGGGACGAAAAGATTATCAAAGTTATCCTTTGATATAGCTGATGCCTGTGATAAGAGTTCAATTAAAGCAAAGTTTAACGGGATGTCATTCACCAGGTTAGATCTGAAATTTACTCTCAATGATGTGTCTACAGAAAGTTTTGCCGTAATGAGCGAGGCGTTAGTGCTGCCTTTCTGAAAGAAGAAGCTATAATCACTTTTGAATCGCCCGCTTACCCAATCCTGGAAATCATTAGTCAGGGCTATTTTTTCAATTTGCGCCGGAGAGTATCCTGCTGCGTACAGCGCCCCTACAATACCACCCATAGAAGTTCCTGTGATATAATCAATAGGAATATGATTTTCCTCCAGTGCTTTCAGTGTACCGATATGCGCCAGTCCTTTAGCTCCTCCTCCGCTGAGAACTAATCCTACCTTCTGTGCATTTGCCTGGAATGCACAAAAACAGAGTAAAACAAGAAGTAATTTTTTTAAGGAGATCACTTTCCTAAATTACACGTTTTCTTTTAGAAGCCTAAAGAATCGGGCCTTTTAATTTAACAGGTAAATGTTATAGGTTAGCAATGTCGCAAAGCACACCCATAAAAAATAAGGGATAAAGAGTAGTCCTGCAGTTTTGTCAATTTTATAGAAAACTATGCCATTCACAAGAATTGCTGCCAGCAAAGCTATGATTTCAATCAGAGAAGCACCGATCAGGTGATGGTAGAAAAATAAATAAGACCAGCATAAATTCAGGATCAGCTGAATAAAGTAAATGGCAATAGTTCTGGGAAGATGTACGATTTGTGATCTTTTAGACCATACCAGGTAAGCAGAAATCCCGATAAGAATAAATAATAAAGACCATACCGGAGGAAATAGCCAGTTTGGCGGGATTGAAAGAAGGTTTTTCGATATAAGGGTACCATGTTTTGATACTCATCTTGGTGATCAGGCCACCCACTACACCAAAACTTAGCGGAATCAGAATATTTATCAGGAATGCAACGAAACTAAAGGTTTTTTTTTTTGGCAATGGTCATGTACAGGTATTTATTTTCTTTTCGATCAATAATCATGCCCGCCAAATTTGTCTGTTTTGCAAAAAAAGCTAAATTGCAATCAAAAAATATAACATGTCAGCGTATAAACCAGTAGCAAGTTCTCAGATTACCTTAACAGAACTGATGATTCCGTCTTATTCAAATTTTGGCGGTAAGATACATGGAGGGATCATCCTTGGATTGATGGATAAGGTCGCTTATGTGTGCGCAGCAAAACATGCTGATGGCTATTGTATTACTGCCTCTATTGATGTGGTCGATTTTCTGGCGCCGGTAGAGGTGGGGGAGATTGTTTCGCTGATGGCATCTGTGAATTATGTTGGGAAAACGTCTATGATTATTGGGATCAGAGTAGTTTCAGAAAATCTTAAAACACATGTGATCAAGCATACCAATACCAGCTATTTTACTATGGTGGCTATAGGAGAAGATAATAAGCCAAAAGAAGTTCCTGCATTGATTTTGAAAAGCCGTGATGATATCAGACGTTTCTTTCAGGCAATGAACAGAAAGGAGCTTAAAAATACCTATAAAAAAGACGAAGCTATGTTGAAACAAACTGCTTACGAGCACCATAGTTTTATGGATGCGTTAAGCAGGGAGCGTTGTAAAGTCGAAATGGAATAATTTTCTGAAATGGTACTGGCCGGACCTAACTTCTTTCTTTAACAATGGTTACACTAATGCCCTTGTTTTCCATTAATTTAACCAGGGCTGGAGAGATCCCGTCATCAGTAATCACGTGCTGAATCTGGTCCATTGAACAGATCTTTCCTAAACCCCGTTTTCCCATTTTGGAACTGTCGGCCAGTACGACTGTAACCTGTGCTGCATTAATCATTTTTTTTGATTCAGGCGGGCTTCCATCAGACTTGTGGTGGTTAATCCGGTTTCGATATCAATCCCATCTACTCCTAAAAAAAAAAAAGCATACTACAAGAAACGTCAGCTAAAATCTGTTCTGCATAAGGCCCCATTACCGAAGATGAATTCTGTCTGAGCTGACCACCAAGCTGTAAAACCTCTACATGCAGGTGATGAGATAATTCCAGTGCAACATTTAAAGCTGAAGTAATCACGGTCAAATGTTTTTCCGGATGTATTGCTCTCGCTAAAGCTAACATAGAAGTTCCGGAAGCAATGATGATCGAATCATTATGACCAATCATTTCTGCGGCTGCGGTAGCTATCAGCCTTTTTTTATCCGCATGAATCTGTTCTTTCTCTGCTACAGGCTTATCATTTGTATAAGGGTTTGTTTTGGAACCGCCACCATGTGTCCGGAAAAGCAATTTTTTGTCTTCCAGAAGCTTCAGGTCCTTCCGGATGGTAACATCAGAAACTTTCATCATTTGTGCGCTGAGTTCCTGTACATTAACTGACCCGGTTTCCTGGAGTTTTTTTAAAATTAACTGATGTCTTTCGGTTATACTCTTCATTCCGGTTTGGTTAGTTAGGGGTTGCTGAATTCAAAAATAAGCAAAAACCATAAGTTTTTTTTTACAGATCGTCCTTAAATATTTTATCTGATGTTTCGTTTTGTTTCGATTTAAGGTTGTTGTTTTCTTCTTTTTGTTGATAAACGTTCTTTATATTGCGTTTATGACAGTTTTTGAAATAAATGAAGGTTCTTATTGATTTTAATTTGTTTTGAAATGTTTTATTTTATAAATTTGAGATACAAAGCGAAACAAATCGTTACAAAAAATATAAGGAGGCCCCAGAAGATGAACAAAAGTAGAAAAGAACTCATAGAAAGTATTGTTGATCCGGCAAAGGTTTGGGATGTAATTGTAGTTGGCGGTGGGGCAACAGGTTTAGGCGCCGCACTTGATGCAGCAGCCAGCCGTGGTTATCAAACGTTATTATTAGAGCAGGCCGATTTTGCAAAAGGGACCTCCAGCCGAAGTACCAAATTAGTTCATGGAGGCGTGCGTTATTTAGCGCAGGGTGATATCGGACTGGTCAGAGAGGCATTATATGAACGTGGTTTGCTTTTGAAAAATGCAGCTCACTTAGTAAAAAACGAATCCTTCATTATTCCTAATTATGAATGGTGGGGTGGTGCTTTTTATACCATTGGATTAACCCTTTATGATCTCTTAGCCGGTAAACTTGGTTTTGGCCGTGCAAAAAAACATATCTAAAAAAAAGATGTGATCAGTAAACTTTCTACGATCCAGCCTGAACACTTATACGGTGGGGTAGTTTATCATGATGGGCAGTTTGATGATGCCCGTCTGGCTGTAAATCTGGCTCAGACTAGTTTGGAGCAAGGTGCTACCGTTTTAAATTATATCAAGGTTACAAGCTTAATTAAAGATGCTAAAGATAAAGTAGCCGGGGTGATTGAATGATGTAGAATCAGGGATAAGCTATAACCTGAAAGGTAAAACTGTAATCAATGCAACCGGAGTATTTGTAGATGATCTTTTACAAATGGATAAACCCGGTAAAAAACCATTGGTCAGATCAAGTCAGGGGGTACACCTTGTTATTGAGCGTACTTTTATGCCGGGTGAAGATGCGATCATGATTCCTAAAACTGATGATGGCAGGGTATTATTTGTTGTGCCATGGCATGATAAATTAGTGGTAGGAACTACAGATACCCCACTTGATAAACACAGTCTGGAACCAGTAGCCCTGGAAGAAGAAATTGAATTTATCCTGCGTACAGCAGCAAAATATCTGGTTAAAGCACCAACCCGTAAAGATGTATTAAGTGTATTTGCTGGTTTACGTCCTTTGGCAGCACCAGAAGATGGTTCTTCAAAAACAAAAGAAATTTCAAGAAGTCATAAACTGATTGTTACGGCATCTGGTCTGATTACGATCACCGGAGGTAAATGGACAACAACATACCGCAGAATGGGAGAGGATACGATTGACAAAGCAATTGAAGTTGGTCATTTAGCTTCCCGTCCTACAAAAACAAAAGAACTTTCTATCCACGGTAGTAAAGCAGATGTTGACCGCAATGATCACTTATACGTTTACGGAAGTGATGAAGCGGCGGTGTTAGCTTTAGGAGATGAGAATCCTGTCTGGAAAGAAAAGCTTCACGTTCGTTTACCTTACCTGAAAGCCGAAGTCATCTGGGGTGTCAGACATGAAATGGCCCGTACTGTAGAAGATATTTTAGCCAGAAGAGTAAGAGCCTTATTTTTAGATGCACGTGCAGCTATTGATATGGCACCTGCTGTTGCAAAACTGGTAGCCTCAGAACTTCACTATGATGAAGCATGGGAAAAAGAACAGGTTACGGCTTTTAGAAAACTTGCTCAATCTTATTTACTTGTACCTTATACTCCTGAATAGAAATTATTTAGCGTCAATTAAAACCAATATAAATCAATAAGTTATGGAAGATTACATTTTGGCTCTGGACCAGGGCACAACGAGCTCGCGTGCGATTATTTTTGATCATAAAGGACAAATTAAATCTACAGCACAAAAGGAATTTACCCAGATTTTTCCACAATCAGGATGGGTGGAACATGACCCGAATGAAATTTGGTCGACTCAGGCCAGTGTAGCAGCAGAAGCAACCGTTAAAATGGGGATAAATGGGTCTAATATCAAAGCAATTGGTATTACCAATCAGCGTGAAACGACCATTGTATGGGATCGTGAAACTGGTGAACCTGTTTACAATGCGATTGTCTGGCAGGACAGACGTACAGCAGAATTCTGTGATCAACTTAAAAAAGACGGTAAAACTGATTTAGTCCGTTCTAAAACGGGATTAGTAATTGACTCCTATTTTTCAGGTACTAAAATAAGATGGATCCTCGATAATGTTGAGGGGGCGCGTGACAGGGCAAATAAAGGTGAGCTGGCTTTCGGAAGTAGATAGCTGGCTGGCTGGTATGGAAATTCACAAGAGGTCATGTACACGTTACTGATATTACCAATGCAGGCCGTACTATGCTTTTTAACATCCGTACCCAGCAATGGGATGATGAATTGCTGGAATTGCTGGATATTCCAAAAAGCATGCTTCCGGAAGTCAAACAATCAAGTGAAATATATGGTGAAACTACAACCACCATTTTTGCTTCTAAAATACCTATTGCAGGTATTGCGGGAGATCAGCATGCGGCGCTTTTCGGACAGATGTGTATAGAGAAAGCAATGGTTAAAAACACCTATGGTACAGGCTGTTTTATGCTGATGAATATTGGTGATGAATTTATCGAATCAAAAAATAACTTATTAACTACTGTTGCCTGGAAGATTAACGGTAAAATACAATATGCATTTGAAGGAAGTATTTTTATCGGTGGTGCTGTTGTGCAATGGCTTCGTGATGGTTTAGGGATTATTAAAAAATCTGCTGAGGTGGAAAAACTTGCCGCAAGCGTTAAAGATACTCAGGGTGTTTATTTTGTACCAGCTTTTGCCGGTTTAGGAGCTCCTTATTGGAGACCTGATGCCAGAGGTACAATTGTAGGACTGAGCAGAGGAACAACTTCTGCACATATAGCCCTTGCAGCGCTTGAATCTATTGCTTATCAGACAATGGATGTTTTAAAAGCGATGGAAGCCGATGCCGGAATGGAGATTAAAGAATTAAGAGTGGATGGTGGTGCAACAGCGAATGATTTGCTAATGCAGTTTCAGTCAAACTTGCTGAATTGTAAAGTTATACGTCCAAACGTAGTAGAAACTACTGCTTTAGGTGCTGCTTATTTAGCAGGACTGGCTGTGGGTTTCTGGGATAGTGTTGAAGAGATTCAGCAGTTATGGAAATCGGAGAAAGAGTTTGTTCCTTCTGGAGATCCTGCTGTCATTAAAAAAGGAATCAAGGATTGGAAGAGAGCTATTCATGCCACACAAAGCAAAGCTGAATGATAACTTCCTGAAACTGATTCAAACTAATTATTTACCTTAATTTTAATAGAATGAGTCCATTCATAGCAGAGCTTATAGGTACGATGTTACTTATACTTTTAGGCGATGGCGTAGTAGCCAACGTATTGTTAAATGATACCAAAGGAAATAATGGCGGCTGGATGGTAATTACCACGGCCTGGGGACTGGCAGTTTTTTTGTAGGGGTGACGGTGGCCGGCCCTTACAGTGGTGCACATTTAAACCCTGCCGTAACTATCGGTCTGGCCATTGCAGGGAAGTTTGCCTGGGCAAGCGTTTTGCCATATATAGCTGCACAATTAATTGGAGCGGGTATGGGAGCATTCCTGGTTTGGGTTATGTATAAAGACCATTTTAACCGCAACAATGATCCGGGAGCTATGCTGGCCTGTTTCTGTACCGGTCCTGCAATTCGTAATTATACATCTAATATAACCAGTGAAATTATAGGTGCATTTGTATTGGTATTTACGGTTTTCTATATCACCGGGTGCTGAAATTACACCTACAAAAGTACCAGTAGGTTTAGGGTCTGTTGGTGCTGTTCCAGTTGCCTTTTTAGTATGGGTAATAGGTCTGTCATTAGGCGGAACTACAGGATATGCGATTAACCCTGCACGTGATTTGGCACCGCGGATTATACATGCCTTAGTACCTATTAAAGGTAAGGGCGGCAGCGACTGGTCTTATGCCTGGGTGCCAATTGCAGGTCCTGTAATCGGGGCGGCAATAGCAGCGCTTATTTATATGCAGCTTCACTAATTATCAGCTAAATAAAAAACAGAATTCCTTAAACAGATTTTTATGAAAACTATTTATAAAGGTAGCCTTGGGGCTATACTGGGGCTATGCCTTTGCCTGTCCGCGATGGCTCAGGATGCTAAGCCATTGAAAATTGATACCATGCCAGTTAAAAAATATAAACCTTTTGATGTAAGCCTGCAGGTGCGTAATTTATACTTGTGGCGTGGATTTAAGGTTTCTAACAGTCCTATCACTGACGTTGATATGCATTATACGACCAAAGACGGGAGCTTCTCGGCGGGTATATGGGGCGGAGCAGGTTTTAATGGAGAATATAAAGAATTCGATTACTATGTGAGTTATGTTAAAGCCGGATTTAACTTTTCAGTCTGGGACATCAATAACTTCACTGATTTCCCTAACGCTAAGCTATTCGATTACAAAAGAGGGACTACGTCTCACTTTATTGATGTAACTGCCGGATATCAGTTCGGAGACGCCTTCCCGATTAGTGTTAATTGGAGTACCATAGTACAGGGACGTGATACACATGTAAAGAGTAATGGCGAACTGGCTAATAATTACTCCAACTATGTAGTGCTGGATTATAGAGTATGGAAAGAGGGAACTACCAATGTCCATCTTTTCGCTGGCGGCGGATTTGCTTTTGGCAGAGACGAAAACTTTTACGGATCTAAACCTAATGTTGTAAACGCCGGAATAACACTGAATAAAGAATGGTGGTTTTTTTTAACCATCATATGCCAGTTGCAGCTACTGCAATGTTTAGCCCTGAACATAATCATGGAGCGATCCAGTTGATCATCAATGCATTCTAGTTGTAAAGAGCTAATCTAATTCCTTTTAAAACACAAAAAACCAGCCATCCGGCTGGTTTTTCTGTAGTGTATTATATGTACATTACTGTCGTGTGTGTTCCATAGGTAGATGATTCACAATTCAATATTAAGCTTATCATATGATTAATCATTTCATTATTACACCAACGGCCGTTTTCCTTACGTGAATGGAGCATAAATCTCATATTTCTTCTGATAAATCGATATTTCTTAGGCTAAAGTGGTAACATTCGTTGTATTTGTTACGTTAAATATTTGGCAAATTCAATTCTGAATATATAGAACTATGTTTTTAGTTATTCTGAATCCCTAATTCTTTTGATTAATAACTTATAAAATTTACAGCTCAGTTCCGTTTGAATTCTCTCTCCAGGATTTACAAAGGGGAAAGGTGTGTCGGAGCATAGAAATTAATGAAGAGAGGTGTTAGAAAAGCCTGTTAAAAGGGTATTAGACCGACATTGGAAGGGGGTTGGAAGGACCTGGGTCATTGCAAGGTCCTTCCAACGTCCTTCCAACCCCCTTTCAACGTCTTTTCAACAGGGTTTCAGACCTCTATTCTTACCCTTGTTCTATGCCGAACCGCACGTAAAATAAAAGGCAAAAAAAAGAGGATATCCTGTTAACCGGGATATCCTCTTTTTACGTCATTTAAATCCTATCTTGGAATTGTAACTGTCATTTTTCCTTCTTTAGTTCCTAAAAAGAAATTTGTGCGTTTGTCTAATTTCCGGCCTTTGTATTTGATAGTGATCTCGCACTCGCAAAACATAGTATATGCGATATCAATGTTGTCTCCAGGAAGAACATCTTCGGTTTGATAATCTTCAGTACGTTTATCCCGTATACTTAATATGTTTCTTCCGGTTCTAAGATTAAAAACGTCTACTACGTAAGGGTTTCTGAAATCCCATGGGTCGTTGTTGCTGATTTCTACTTTTAATTTATTGGAATTTAAATCTTCTTTTTTGCAGCTGGTAAAACAGAATAGCAGGATTACTGAAATTGTGATCAGGTTTCTCATGAGCAAACATTTGTGTTTTGTTGTCTTTATTGTATTTTCTTAATTAAAGACGTTGTTCCTGAGGATACCCCTATTTGATCTGGCTGAATTTTTTATATCAGACCTTGCTGACACGGAGGGCATGTCCATAAAAAGACCTCTTAACAATCTTGTTAAGAGGTCTTTTGGTGTTCCCGAAGGGATTCGAACCCCCATCTTTGGTACCGGAAACCAAAATTCTATCCATTGAACTACAGGAACATTTCGGCGAATATAGGCATTCAAATGATTATTCCGTATGTTCGATTGAACATTTTTATCAAAGTTTGACTAAAGTTCCTCTTAGAGATAAGGTTCTGTCTGTTTAGGATTGTTTTTATCTGCTTAAGCCCTTAAGCCCCTTTTCTATCCTCCAGGCTTTTCATGAGCTGACTGTACAGATCGTCATTAGTCTGTTCACGGGGAGGTAATTTCTTAACAGTTGCCCTTTTGCCTTTAGCTTTGGCTTTGATGATTTTCAGGAGTTCTTTACTGTATTCATCTTTAAACCCTTTAATATCAAAGTCAGAAGTGTATTGTTTAATTAGCGCGAGGCCAACCTCGAGCTCTTTTTTGGTAATGGTTTCAATCTCAGGGATTTTAAGTTCTTCCTCAGACCGTATTTCTTCGGCAAAGCGTATTTTTGTGACCACCAGGATATTATTTAAGGGGTGTATCACGCAAAGGTTCTCTGTATTCCTTAAAACAAACCTTGCTACACCAGCTTTTTTAGCTATTATTAAAGCCTTTAATAATAATGCATATGCTTTTTTACCCTGTTTTTCAGGTTGGGCATAGTAAGACGTTTCATAATAAATTGGGTTGATTTCATTGATATCTACAAAGTTTCCAGTTCTATCATCTTTGTCTTTTCAGGTGATGCATCCTCAAAATCCTGATCATCCAGTACTACATATTTATCATTCAATAAAAATCCTTTGACAATTTTATCAAATGGAACTTCCATTTTCGTTTGCTCATTGATACGCTGGAACCTGATCCTGGAATGATCTTTACTATCCAGCATGTCCAGATCAAGCTGACTATTCTGCACGGCAGAAAAAAGTTTTACAGGGATATTTACCAATCCAAAACCAATTGCCCCATTCCAAAGTGATCTCATAATAAATGCTTTATGTCTGATTTAACAACGAGTTGTTTCTTTTGTTTAAGAGACCTGGTTTAAAATATTTTAAACAGACTCTCAAAACTTTGAATCTTTCTTGTTGTTATGCTCCTGATCCGAGTTTATAAACAATTGTTATATGAGTTTAGCAGCCTATAAAAAGAAACGGTCTTTTAATCAAACACCTGAGCCCAAAGGTGGAAAGGGAAATGGAGAAGAATTGCGGTTTGTCATTCAGAAACATAATGCATCACATCTGCATTACGATTTTCGACTTGAGATGGGAGGGGTACTAAAAAGCTGGGCAATCCCTAAAGGGCCGTCTACTGATCCTGAGATTAAGCGTTTGGCTATGATGGTTGAAGATCATCCCTACGATTATAAAGATTTTGAAGGGATTATTCCAAAAGGAGAATATGGAGGGGGGACGGTTATTATTTGGGATGAAGGAACTTATGAACCAGAGGAGCCGGTGGAAGGAGATCTTGAAAGTCAGGATAGAAATCTCAGACATCAGCTGTATGGCGGTAAAATTGGTTTCATCTTACATGGTAAAAAGCTAAAGGGATCTTTTGCCCTGGTTAAGGCTCCCGGACTTGGAGAGAATAGCTGGCTTTTAATCAAACATAAAGATAAATATGCAAAGGGGGATGATATCCTGCTGAAAGATAAATCTGTGGTTTCAAAAAAGACTATTGAGCAAATGACCAGTAAGCCGGATAAGGTTTATGCTCAAAAGACCATGAAACCGGATCATAAGATAAAGAATGTCAAAACTCAAAAAACTCCTTTTTATTGGAAAGTAAAACCAATGTTAACTACGCTTGTTAGTAAGCCAGTTGAGGAGGAAGGATGGGTGTACGAGGTTAAATGGGATGGCTATCGCGCAATCGCTTTGATGAATAAAGGAAAGGTCGAGTTTAAATCCAGAAATGATAAATCCTTTAATGATAAATTTTATCCGGTATACCAGGCGCTGCGGGAATGGAAAATTAATGCGATTGTGGATGGGGAGGTCGTAGTTGTCAACAAAAATGGGGAAGCTAGTTTTGGTGCTTTGCAAAACTGGCAGAGTCAGGATGAAGGGGAGCTGGTTTATTATGTATTTGATCTTTTATGGTATGATGGATATGAGCTGACCGGACTGCCTTTGATACAAAGAAAAAAGATTCTTTCAGAGCTTGTACCGGAAAATTCATTGATCAGGTTCAGCAAGGACTTTGAAACTTCGGGTGTAGAATTTTTGGAGGCAGCAAAAAAGGCGGGGCTGGAAGGTATTGTTGCCAAGCGCAAAGACAGTCTGTATCGTCCTGGTGAACGTACAAGTGACTGGCTTAAAATTAAAGCAAACAGGAGGCAGGAAATGGTCATTGGAGGGTATACGAATAATGCAGCTAGTGATAAGCCTTTCAGCTCACTGCTGGTTGGTCTATTTGATCAGGGGAAATTTATTTACACCGGAAAGATTGGTACTGGTTTTAATATCAGAACACAGAAGGAGTTACTTGCTCAGTTTCGGCCGTTGATTATAGTTAAACCAGCGTTTACTGACAATCCTGATGTGAATAAGCCGGGACCGTTCAGAGTTAACCTGCCAAAAACGAAAATAACCTGGTTAAAACCAGAACTTATTTGCGAGGTGAGTTTTGCAGAGATGACTGCCGGTGGGTTAATGCGCCATCCATCTTTTGCAGGTATGCGTGGAGACAAAGAACCTAAGTATGTTATTCTGGAAAAACCTGTGAATATGATTTTACTTAATTCTAATGAGGGTATTCAAGAGAAAAAAATAAACGGTCATACACTGAAATTTACTAATCTGAGTAAAATATTCTGGCCTGCTGAGAAAATAACCAAACGGGATCTGATCAATTATTATTCGCAAATGGCTCCTTTTATATTACCATATATGAAAGACCGGCCACTTTCATTAAATCGTTATCCTAATGGGATAAAGGGCAAGAGCTTTTATCAGAAAGATGTGACAGGAAAGGTGCCTGGCTGGATCAAAACCTATCTTTACCATGCCGAAGGAAATGAATCCGATAAACATTTTATGGTAGGCGACGATGAAGCGACTTTGTTGTATATGGCGGGTTTAGGCTGTATTGAAGTCCATCCCTGGAACAGTACAATCAGAAAACCTGATTATCCGACCTGGTGTATTATAGATCTTGATCCGGATAAGAATTCTTTTAACCAGGTGATCGAAGCGGCGAGAATGACTAAAACTGTATTGGATGATATGGGAGTGCCTTGTTATTGTAAAACGAGTGGTTCTACAGGGCTGCATGTTTACATTCCATTGGGCAATGAATATACTTATGAACAGAGTAAAGAATTTGCAAGAATAATTGTGACGTTGGTGAACCGGGAGATACCTGGGTTTACCAGCCTTGAACGGACTATTGCTAGCCGCGAAGGGAAAATGTACCTTGATTTTTTACAAAACCGGTCTCAGGCAACTATTGCAGCCCCATACTCTTTGCGTCCAAAACCAGGTGCTACGGTTTCTATGCCATTACACTGGGAGGAGGTGAAAAAAGGATTGAAAATGAAAGATTTTACGATTACCAATGCATTGGCAAGAGTAAACGAAACGGGAGATATTTTTAAACCAGTAATAGGTTCTGGAATTGATTTAAGAAAGATTCTGGAAGGAAAAATTAAGCAATAAAGATGTTCTATTAAACCTCTTTATTGCTGTTTACCTAAGTTTCCTGTTATTGATAAAATTTCAAAAGTATACGTAAGTTGTGTTTTGTTTTTTTCGTAACACTGCAATGCATCCCATAAACTTCTGAATTTTATAGGATTTAGGTTATTCTTTACGTCCCGGCAAAAAGCGACTACACCGTGATCTTTCCACTCGTTACTACTCGTAGAAAGTTCTACGAAGGGATAAGATTCTCCTTTTGATAGTAATGATATTTTAAAACTATCAAGGATATCTTTCAGCAGACGGAAACAAGACTCGCTGTCTCTGTATAAATCGGGATATAGCCCATCTTTGTGAATGCTTTCAATGTTTTGCTCGAGCGTTATCACCTGCCTTAAAAAGGCTACTCTGATCTGATCTGCTGATTCATCAGGAGTAGACAATTCATCTTGAAGTGTTTTTACTGTTTGCAGCGATTGTGCCATTGACTTCCTTGACTCCTCCGTGTTTTTTTTGAGAAAAAGCTTATGTGCAGATTGAAAGTTTTCGATTGCTTCCAGGTCTTTACCAATACTGAAGGAGCATTGTAATAATTTTTGGTAGAAGGTTTCATAAATGATCTATAGCTTACAGTTTCATTTGAATTTTCATAAAGAAAATGCACATGTTACCACTTACGTAAAAATAGTAATTTTGTTCAATGCATATCTTATTTTTTTAATTAAATTTTATCAGAACATATTGTTTTGAGTGGCATAGTAAATTGATGTGTCAATTGATTATACCGGCTGAAATTGATTCTTTAATTTGCCTATTTTCATCTTGATCCGCTTGGTCAGAAAATTATACATAATCATTTCATGCATACGCTGATTATCGTGAAAAAGCCTGTTTGTATGCATGTGAAATAAATCCGACAGCACACTGTTTTTTTCTTCCTGTTTACAGGCTTGTAAAGTATTTAAAAAAGCATGCGCTGTCTGCATTGCTTTTTTCTTCTGTAATTTATTTAATGCTATGGTAATTGCATCGAAATTGAAATCCTTATAGCTCTGATTAATCTTTTTAGTCCCTTCAGATTGTATCTCAAATTCGGCAGCAAAATTAATATGCATCCGTTCTGCATATTGTAATTGTTCTTCTAGTGTATATCCGGCATTATTTAAGACATTTTCAATCAATGTAATCGATAGGATATAGAGGTCATTAATTTCAAATGGTTTTGTAATAATGGTTAGCGTAAAATCACTGTCAATTCCGAAACAAGTCTCTACCAGGTTCATCCTTTCCAAGCCATAACGCTCTGTTTCCTGCCGGTAGATTTTAAGCTGAAGATCTGCTACTATACCAGAAGTAATATAGGGTGCAATTAAGTCTGAAAGACTGGCTGTCAATTCATGTCCATCTTTGATCTCTTTTAGCTGGAACCTCAGGCGGATATGATCGGCCGGATCATTATAACGGATAAAGAACCATTTTTTTATCTTTTTTCTGAAAGGAAAAATAAAGTGTCTGCTGATATGAAGAAGGAGTGCGTTGGATTTAGAAGAATGGCAGTAAATTTCAAAGTATAACCACTCTTCGCCGGGTAAAAACAGATTGGAAAAATACTGCTCACTGTTCCATAGGCCTCTTAACGGATAAGGTATATAAAGTAGTTCCTTATGTTCAATATTCACAATGAATTCCGGGAAATAGGGTTCGTTGTTCTCATCAATTACCTGGGGAATGACAGGAATAAAAGTTTCCTCGATATAAAGTTCTTTTTTATTCCTGCAGAAGAGCATAAAATAATGCATATCTTCTTCTATTTCTGGCTTAAAGATCAGAGTCTGATCACCATCGCCGCATTTAAAAGGGTTTTGTAAATTAATGTGTCGCAACCAATTGTATAATTCTGTTAAAGATGATGAACTTGATTCCTGGCAGACAGATTTAGGAACTAACCATTTTTCTGGAGAGAGAATTACATTTTTATATTGTACCCTGGGATAATGTAAAAGTCCTGGGAAAATGCCGGAAAGATTGATTCCTAAACTTGTGCGCAGACCCTGGTGTTGTATATCAGACAGGAACCGGTAAACAGGAAGATCTGAGCGTGCATAGTTATAGGCAGATGCTAGCTTTGGTATCATCCGTTTACCGTGTTTTACGGAATGGAGTACCAGCTCTTCACCTCTCACACTGACCATGATATCATCAAGGGCTAAAATATGTTTACTTTCTGGCCAGCTCAGTATTGGCAGTTCGTAATCGTAAATGGCTTTTCTCCTATTGATATTATCAGCATGTTTCTCAATCTGATAACCAATATCAAAAAATAGGATACCGGGATTCGCTTCCTGTTCAATTTGAACAAACCTTTGGCCAATTTTTGTGACTTCCTCACTTGCCAGGGAAAACCTTCCCAAAAGTGAGTTTGCAGTACAGCCACCAAGACTCCCTATAATCAGGTGTTCATCCGTACATTGCAGTAAAACGCTCATTGTATTTGGAAGTGGAAGTTGCGGAAATGTTCCCGAATCTTTAAAGTCATTTAACTGAACAGTTTTCTGCTGTATCATCTGGTTTAGCATGAACTGATACAAGGGAGTATAAGGGATATTGTATGTCTGTTTGTATGACCGGTTTTTTTTTTTTAGGTCATTAATCAGCTGTCCCTCATCCTGATTCACTGTCATTGACCTGTAACCAATTCCTATTTCGGGATCCATTGCAATTTGCAGGGGGACTTCTTTGTGTTCGAACTTCTTCTTGAATTTATGTCTGAAATCATCCAATGAAGAATTCGTATTAATTTCAGTATGTTTAGAAAGAAATTCGATCAGCTCAGTAAGTATCTGAAGCCTTCTCTCGGACAACTGTCCTTTTATTCTTTTTCTTTCAGCAATGATATAATCATTTTTCTTTTCGGTTTGTGTATAGCCAATACGTCCATAATAATCGGGGCCAATAATATTGGGCTGGAAATTCGTGATCAAAAGCTGAAAGGAAACCAGTTGTTCGAGGAAATAGTTAGTCATTGCCGGGCTTAGGCTATATTCACTGCGCAAAAAAAACTGTATTTCTTTAACAGTTCGTTTAGTACGGCAATAGTCTAAGGTCGATTGTGTTGTTTCTTCGGTCCCAATGGCTGAGAGCTCAAATGAGCCATTTTCGGTATTGATATAGCGCAGTTCATCACCTCCGGTATAAGCGGTGGTGTTGGTGGTTAAAAAGCCTGCATGGCGGATGAGCCACTTGGAATCAAAATTTAAATTTTCCTTCTCCTGCCAATTGATAAATCGATGAACGATGTGTTGTTTTGATAGAGTGACAGGGGCTGTGCTGTTTTCATAGCTGACCGGAATAACCGAAAACGCCGCGAAATTTCCGTAAGGCGTAGCTCTGAACTTTGCCCGGTTGAAATATTTCCAGATGGTAAATCTGATTTTCGGTTCCAAAGACTGTAGATCTGAATAGTCATAGTCTTTGATCATTTCAAAGAATGAAGGAGAAGACTCATGGATATAGTCTTTAAGTTCATTCCACACCATACATAGATCCTTTTGACAGGGAAATACGGCGTACGGGTGATACTCATGGGGGAGATCGTTAATTTCATAAAATAATGTCTAGATATTTATGTAAATAATTAAACAATAAGATACTTGTTTACCCCTGAATTTTAATTAACGCCTGAGCGTTATTTCGAGTTCTGTTTTAAATAGGTTGTCTGTTATAGTGTGGCTGAATTTGTAATCATTTTTGTAGAACTGATCCAGACGGGAGGTGATATTGGCTAGTCCTGTTTTACTGCTTTCTAGTGTGGTATCATAGTTAGGCAGGTTACTGGTTTGTATAATTAAATGTTCGTCTGTTGATTCAACCCGGATTTCTGCCGGATAGTCTTTTTCCAGCAGGTTACCGTGTTTAAAGATGTTTTCTACGAGTGTGAGTATAATTATAGGAATAATAGTGACCTGAGTATTAGCTAAGTTGATTACATAGTTAATTTTTAAAGTATGATTGAATCGCAACTGGTTTAAATTGATGATATTTTCTACCTGTTCCAGCTCTTTTGATACGAGGATGGTTTGACTATTGTTTTCTAATGCAAAACCCATGATGCCAGATAATCTCATAATGGCTTCATTAGCTTCCTCTGGATTTTTCTTAGCCGCATATTTAATAAAACTAAGAGTGTTGAATAGTAGATGAGGATTGATTTGTGCACGCAGGAAATCTTGTTCTGCACGGAGAAGGTCATTTTTTAGCTGTTCATTTTCTATGGTTTTAGTTAGTGCAGTTTGTCTTTTTCTGTGGTAGCTAAGAAAAATGTAATACGCTGAGGCATAAAGTATAAAATAGATTCCGCGCCAAAGCGTAATTCCGAAAAATTTACTGTTAAAGTATTCAATCTTTACCGGTTCACCTGCTAATACCATCGTTAGACTGCTTATAGCTACGGCAATTGTACAGTAAACGACAAGTTCCAGCGATGTAAATAAAGGAATGAACCATAAATAAGATATTGACTTTGTAGATATACGTGGCAGCACTAGCTGAGAATGGATGTAAAACAGGATAATAATATTCAGCAGATAGTACAATACGGTATGAAGTAAAGGACGTGGATTTCCGTATATAATTTCTAAAAGACTTATCTCATAAGAAATGAATATAAACCAGCACAACACGTGTATACGGATCGTTTTTGTTGGCTTTAGAAGGTCTTTATATAATAATTTTAGCATGTAATATAATAAAGGTGTGTAGTTTTTTTTGAAGGGATAACATTGGTTATAAACTAAAAAAAAATATAGCCATGAGTTTGACCAAAAAGAAACTAACACTAACAAAAAAAACTTTGTTTTTATATCAAAAACAATCAGGTGGTCGTCCTACAGTTGCACCACCTGATCCATCCGGAACATTTGCAGGAACTAGTATGTCAGGACTTTTAAAAGTATAAATCACCTGAAAAATGAATCTATCTAAGTATGAAAGTGTGTTTCTGAACTTGGTGATGAAGCACACTTTATATATTGTAACTTTTATGATTTCAAAGTGTGTTTCTTTAAGAAATCAAGGAACACACTTTTGTATTTATCTCCAATCTGATAACTTTCTCCATTAGATAGTCTTGCAATATTTCCGTCTACGCGATCAAGATGGTTCAGGGAAATAATAATGGACTTGTTTATTCTAAAAAAGATATCCATTGCACTTAATTTATCTTCCATAGCCTTCAGCCCAATGTAAGTTATTTCATTACCACTTGTAGTGTGAATCATGATATAATTCAGCATCGCCTCGATAAAAACAATGTCACTATATTTTATCTTAATATAACTGCTTTTCTGTCCGCCTTTAATAAATAAAAATTGTTGTTCATCTCTTTGCAGTTTGATGATATCCTGATATTTTAGTGACAGATCTTCTACTTTTTGCGTGAATGACATATAGCTAACGGGTTTGAGCAAATAACCATCTGCTTTAGCCTGAAATGCTTCAGGAGCAAAATTTCTGTGTGCAGTCACATAAACTAAGAAGTGACAATAGTTGTTTAATATTTCAGCAGCTTCTATTCATTCAGAACCGCCATACTGATATCTGAAAAGATAATATCTATATGTTCAGCTTCCTGCAAATAGGCAATAGCCTGTCTTGCATCCGAGAAACTCTCTACGAGATTCAGATGAGGTACCAGAGCAATCAGCTCACATAATTCATCAATAGCGTGGGGTTCATCGTCAATAACAATACAGCTCATAATCATATGCTATCCTTTTTTTAGTTTGAGAGATATTTAAGCAGTATAAATATACAAGCATTAATACAATGATTGCTTTTTTTGGTGAAATTATACCCTTTTATATAAAAAACGATCGGGTTAATATAAAATTTTCTTATTCCGTACCTCTGAATTATATCTTGTACGTAAACTGGCAGATCAGCTGCGGGGTACAATTATAGCAGAGTTTTGTGATCCCAGAATGAATGATAACCTACCTGTCTATTAGATAAACACTGGTGAAAAACAGTATATGAACCTGCATGAGTTTGCTAATAGCAACGCTCATATGCTTCATTGCTAATAAAACCACGTTTGCTCTTGAGAACTATTAAAAAATAAACACCACGAAAAAAATAATACCTGGCAATGAAAAATAAGGAAAATACAAAAAGGAAATTATTAGATGCAGTAGGAGTGATTCTTAAAAAAGATGGCTTTAGTGGATTAGGTGTTAATAAAGTTGCTAAACTATCAGGAGTATCAAAAATTTTGATCTATCGCTATTTTGGTGATTTTAATCAAATGGTCAGAGCGTATGTTGTAGAAAATAATTTTTGGACAAATAACCTGGCTGAGCCTTCAGTATCTGAAGGTAGTACGCCTTCGATTCAGGAATTGATTAAGACACTTTTAAAAGAGAGATTTAATTCTTTTTATGATCATTGTGAAATGGAGGCCATGGTACTGAACGGTACTTCTGGTTATAATATCGTTATTAAAAAAAAGTCTAATACAAGCCGTTTGCATAACCGAAAAAAACGCAGCCGATAAAAGAATCAGGTTTTAATAATTGTATCACTTATTTTAATATCGTTTCCACTTTACTTGTTGCTGGCACTAACCATCTTATTTTGGGAGGCTATACTGAAAAGAGGAATGAATTATTAAATTCTATAGAAAAAATCATAGAATGGACTTTCGGAGATAATCTAAAGGATAAGGATTACAATTAATTGTTTTTGCGTAATGCGTTTTTAAAAATAAAACATCACTTTTGCAATCTTGGTAAAGCAAAAGAAACATGTAAATAATAAAAGCGCTATTTATGGAAGAAAAAGTTGTTGAAGAAGTAGTTGAACTAATTGAGCGTGATGGTGATGGACAATTAAGGGAATATTTAGATGCGCTTAATATCTCGGACGTCGAACATCTTATAGACGAACTTCCTCAATATGCGGTTAAATTCATAGATACACTGTCAATTAAAAGGGCAGTTAACGTTTTTAGAATCCTGGATTTTCCTACTCAGGAGAAAATTATAAAGAAACTTCCCGGCGAAAAGCTTGCACAGCTGATCAATTTACTGCCTCCTGATGACAGGACTTCCTTGTTTTCTGAGCTGAAAGGGGATGCTGTAAAGAAACTGATTATCTTATTACCTGCCAAAGACAGGGTCGAGGCTTTGTCGCTGTTAGGTTATAAAGAAGATAGTGTCGGACGTTTAATGACGCCAGACTATATTGCTGTTAAGACAGACTGGACGGTTAAAAGGGTATTAGAGCACATCCGGAAATACGGAAAAGATTCAGAAACTATTGATGTTATTTATGTCATAGATGAGAGTGGGATTTTATTGGATGATATAAGAATCAGGGAAATTCTGCTTGCTAATCCTGATGTTCCTGTTGGTGAACTTACTGATAACAGATCTATTGCATTGAATGCAAATGATCCGCAAGAAGAGGCAATTAATGTCTTTAGGATGAATAACAGGGTGGCTTTACCAGTAACAGACGATAATCATGTATTACTTGGTATTGTAACTGTTGATGATATTTTGTGGATTGCGAATGAAGAATACACAGAGGATATGCATAAAATAGGGGGCACCCAGGCGCTGGATGAACCTTATTTGGATATGCCTATTTTTGGTCTGTTTAAAAGAAGGATCGGCTGGCTGGTTGTACTTTTCCTTGGGGAAATGCTAACGGCAACAGCGATGGCGCATTTTGAAGCAGATATTGCTAAAGCGGTTGTGCTTGCTATGTTTGTTCCACTGATTATCTCTAGTGGGGGTAACAGCGGATCTCAGGCATCAACACTGATTATTCAGGCAATGGCGTTAGGAGAGATTACAATTGGTGACTGGTGGCGTGTAATGCGCAGAGAGATCATCTCTGGATTGATGCTTGGTCTTGTTTTAGGTTCGATTGGTTTCCTGAGGATTTTTATATGGACTTTATTCTCTAATTTATATGGGCCGCACTGGGCATTGATAGGTGTTACCGTAGGTGTAGCACTGGTTGGAGTGGTATTGTGGGGTTCTCTTGCAGGTTCTATGCTGCCATTGTTACTGAAAAAACTTGGGGCTGACCCCGCAACTTCGTCTGCTCCTTTTGTAGCAACATTGGTTGACGTTACAGGATTGATTATTTATTTCTCGGTAGCGGTGATGTTCCTGACAGGGGTGTTGTTGTAAAAGACCTGATGAGAAATTTAAGGGATTTCTCCTAAAATAACAAAGGGCAAATAACTATCAGTTATTTGCCCTTTGTTATTTTTAATATTAACGGCTGCTTCTTTTATAACCTGGGTGGTTACAGGTTATAATTCTTCTACTTCATTTAATTGTAAATCCATAATTTCAGCTATCTGCTGAACTGATAATCCATTCTCTTTCATTTTGAGAACAGCTACACGGATTCCTTGTCTAACGCCTTGTTCGATGCCTTGTTCAATGCCTTGTTCACGACCTTCCTCAAGTCCCAGTTCAAGACCTTTCTCCTTTCCTAATTTTATCCCCTTCTCTGTGGCCTCCTCAATAGCCTTCCGAGTCTCCTCAATAGTCTGCTCAATAACCTTCCGAGTCTCCTCAGCAGCTTTCTCAGCAGCCCTCTCAGCCTCCTCAATAGCATAATCACTTGCATTCTTATTGTCCCATCTGCGTTTTGCATCGATATCCCACATCGTTTTTTCCTCCTTTGTTAGATTAGTAAATTGAGCAATATTAAATAATTTTTCAAATATTGGCTTACGAAGATAGACTGGTATTTTGTCCATACTACTCATGTTTTTGAGTACAAACAGCCATTTATCCAAACCCGTTTCCAATTGATCTGGTGTCTTTACAAACTTATGTAATTCAATGTAAATATAGCCCAGTCTGTCGTAAAATATTTCCCCGGTGTCCCTGTCACAGAGACAAATATCATGGAGAAACTGATCTTTGGGGAAATCATTAACTACTGAATCTTCCATTAAGGCAATCAGAAAAACTTCAGTCAAATCATATCTCCACTCACTCCTTTTACCTTTTGGTGCCTGATCGCTAATCAAACGGCTGGTGTAAATAACGAACGCTGCTTAAAATTTGGCTGTTTGCTACGCTGTATCTCAATAATAAAATGGTCATTATTATCCCCTGTGCAAAGTAAATCAAATATGACACCGCCTTCGTTCTTCAAATCGCCCGGATGTTCATTTTTATTGTAAATCAAATCGACAATATGTTTTCTGCCTCTAAAAACTTCATTCAGAAAATCGATCAATAAGTCTTTGTTAGGATCAGTCCCGAAGATTTTTTTAAAAGCAAAATCTATCAGAGGATCTATATATTTTGTGGCTTGCAGCATGTAAATAGGTTTAAAAGAAATATCTATATTTCTTTGCTGCAACTTAATCCCGTTTACGATAATACTGGTAATAAATAAATATTTAGTTATTGAGCCAATTTCTAAACAAGGAGAAGGTAAATTTATTGATCGCGATGATTTTAAAGCGCTGCTGGCTTTGAAAACCAGGACAATATAGCTACGAGAACCGTAGGATATTATGTTTAAAAGCGGTCTGCCCTCAGACAAACCGCAACTTGTTATTATTTACACGTTGAAACGGAAGTGCATAATATCACCATCCTCAACTACGTAAGTTTTACCTTCAACACCAAGTTTTCCAGCATCCTTACAAGCATTTTCTGATCCTAAAGTAATGAAGTCATTATATTTAATTACCTCAGCACGGATAAATCCTTTTTCAAAATCTGTGTGGATTACACCAGCTGCCTGAGGCGCAGTAAAACCTTTAGTAATTGTCCAGGCTCTTACTTCCTGAACACCTGAAGTGAAATAAGTATATAAGTTCAGCAAACGGTAAGCTGCAACGATCAATTTATTTACACCAGATTCAGCTAGTCCTAAGTCAGATAAAAATTCCTGACGTTCTTCATAGCTTTCCAGTTCAGCAATTTCAGATTCAATTTTAGCAGAGATAATCAATACTTCCGCATTTTCACCTTTAACATTTTCCTTAACCAGGTCAACGTAAGCATTTCCTTTAATTACAGAGTTTTCATCTACATTACAAACGTACATTACTGGTTTCTGCGTTAACAAACCTAAGTCCTGAATAAAGTCAAAATCTTCCTGTGTTAATGCTGCCGAACGAACTGATTGTCCACTTTCTAAATGTGGTTTGATTATACTTAAAATTTCGAAAGTCTTTTTCGCGTCTTTATCTGATTTTGCCAGTTTCTCTACTTTCTGAATACGTTTTTCAACAGTATCCAAATCCTTAAGCTGCAATTCAGTATCGATGATTTCTTTATCACGGATCGGATCAACAGAACCATCCACATGGATTACATTTCCATCGTCAAAACAACGAAGAACATGGATGATTGCGTTAGTTGCCCGGATATTTCCTAAAAACTGGTTTCCCAATCCTTCACCTTTGGATGCACCCTTTACCAAACCAGCGATGTCCACAATTTCGATTGTATTCGGAACTACGCGATTTGGTTTTACCAGCTCAGCAAGCTTGGTTAAACGATCATCCGGAACCGTAATGATACTATATTAGGTTCGATTGTACAGAAAGGAAAATTAGCAGCCTGAGCTTTTGCGTTTGATAAACAGTTAAATAAGGTAGATTTTCCAACATTTGGTAAACCAACTATCCCACATTGTAATGCCATGAATGATTTTTTTCTTGATTTGGCGCAAAGGTATCAATTTTTTTAAATCCATCCTGCAATAAACTTGCGCCACGACCAAATATTCTTTATGTTTAAAAAATTAAAATACATTTTTTAATACATTAAAAGATCATGGACAACTTTGAAGAAATAAAACCTGAATTGCAGGAGGATGCGGAGGTAGATGCATTATGGATTACTGAAGATATACGCAGTTATATCTATGATGCGGCGAAATGGACTAGATTTCTATCAATTGTAGGGTTTGTACTTACGGCAATGTTTGTGATGTCTGCCTTTAGCGTAGATGCCATGTTATCCACTTTAAGTAAAACAATGCCGGGTAACCCAATGCTGGGTTTGGGATCTGCCTGCCGGGTTACAATAATTTATTTATTGTTTGCATTATTACAATTCTATCCGAGTTTTTTACTTTATAAATTTTCTACTTCGGCCAATAAAGCTGTTTTATTTGCTGATCAGCCGAGCTTAGGTGAAGCTATAAGCAAGTTGAAATCATTCTTTAAATTCTGGGGGATACTAACCATTGTAATCATCGCACTTTATATACTGATGATAGTTATGTTTGTTGCTTTTGCGGGACATACTGCTTAAATCATTGATGAAATTACCTGTATATATTTTATACAGGTAATTCTATCTGATGTTTGAAGGCCTTGATCTCTTTAGTCAGCAAATGCTCTAAATAAGGATTTAATAACCTTCCAATACCTATTCCTAAACCTCCTGCGGGTGGATGATAAGATATGACTATCTTAAGGATTGTACCAAGCCCATCTTGTGTTTCCTCAAACTCAACCTTTCCAACATGGCGTAGTACCGAATCAGCGGTAGATCTCCAGCCAATCAAATGTCCGGGTTCATTTTACAATTTCTGCCTTCCAGTCTACAGGGATTAAATTACCCAGTACTTTACTCTTCCAAAGGGATAAATTTTCATCGAGCATTTTAACATCCATCAGATGATTTAAACTCCCTGGCAGATTATTCAGGTTACGCCAGTGACTGTATACTTCGTGTGCAGGTCTGTCGATTACAAATTCACCGCGAACGTTTATCGCCTGTGGCTTTCTGGCATCGATACCTAATTGCTCATAAAACAGGCACTGGCCGGTGAACCCTCTGTAAGTGAGATATGCACCATATAAGAACTTGGGTTTAAAAGGGTTTCTTAGCCCTTTACTTAATAATATCGCTCCGGCAAATACAGATACAAAACGTTCTGTCAAACCTACATTTGAATACTGATGTTTTTCAATGGAAAATTTGCCTGAACGTAACTTTAAATGGTGTGTTTTATGCTTCTCCATAATTATGATCTATTTTCAATTGCGTGTGCAATAATGTTAATGTCATTGATTGAGTTTACCCCATAACTGCTCCCATCTGCCATTCTCCTCTTTTCGGATCTGTGTAACCTGCTCACCATTTGATTTACATATAAAATACTCCACACCATCAGTAGTTTCATCGGGTTGTACCTGAATCGTTTTATTTGTGCCACTCAGTTCAATTGTAATTTCAAATTCCGGATTGTGTAATTCTAAGTCTGCCATAGCCCTGGGGTTTTATTCTTATTAGTTAACAGTTCAAAAGCTGGACTGTTTCACAAAACATATATAAATTTAAAAAGGGGTATCCGCTTTCGCGGCACCCCTTTAAAGTGTTTGCACAGATCAAGCTTTAAAAATCTGCCAATTCTTTTGCTTAATGCAAACACAACCCTAACCAACTGAAAAAAATCTTTTTATATGCTATTCAAAATATGTTCTTAATGATGTGCAACCCCAGCAGTATCCCTGGTTTCTGTCAGGTGTCTTGCTTTTTTATGATATGCCCAGTAAAACACTATCGGGTACACAAACAAACTAAATAATGTATTCGTAATTAAACCACCAATAACTACAATAGCCAAAGGTTTTGATGCCTCAGAACCAATACCGGTTGAAAGGGCTGCTGGCATCAGGCCGATAGCGGCCATCATTGCAGTCATAATTACCGGACGCAGTCTGGTGGCAATACCATCTTTCAAAGCATCAGGAAATGTCCAGGTAGGATGGTACTTCAGCTCTGCGATATTCGATTTAAACTTAGTCAGTAAAATCACTCCGTTCTGTACGCATATTCCAAACAGGGCTATAAAACCAATACCCGCAGAGATATTAAAGTTGACACCAGAAGCCAATAAGGCTAAAACACCACCAACCATGGCAAAAGGAACATTGTTTAATACCAGGAGCGAATCTTTGATATTTCCAAACAAGATAAACAGGATAAAGAAAATCAGTAATAAACTGATCGGCACTGCCTGAGATAATCTTGCCGTTGCACGCTGTTGATTTTCAAAATCTCCTGCCCATTGCAGTTTATACGCTTTAGGTAATTTGATTGCTGCATTTACTTTGGCCTGTGCCTCTGCAATAGTACTTCCCATGTCTCTGCCACGAATAGAGAACTTGATTGCACCATATCTTTGATGTTTATCACGATAGATAATACTTGGGCCTGTTACTTTTTTAATTGTAGAAATTTCACTCAAAGGCACTTTTGCACCAGAAAGACTTTGGATTCTCAGGTTACCAATAGATTCCTCATTCTGTCTGAATGAATCCGGATATCTGATTCTGAGATCAAACTTACGCTCACCTTCATAAATCTGGGTAGCTGCTTTTCCGCCAATTGCCATCTCGATAACTGCGTTTGCATCTTCAGTTCTGACTCCGTATAAAGCCATTTTAGTCTGATCAAGATTGATTTGTAATTCGGGCTGACCAAGATTTCTTAAGATCCCTAAATCTTCTATTCCTTTTACTGATTTCAGGATACTTTCAATCTTTTCTTCCTGTTTCTCAATGAAAACAAAAGTCGTTTCCAAACATCTTCACTACAATCGATCCTTTTACACCAGAGACCGCTTCTTCTACGTTATCTGAGATCGGCTGAGAAAAGTTAAGACTGATCCCCGGATAGCCTTTTAATCTGTCCTGCATGCGCTCGATCAGTTGTTCTTTAGTCTCATGGCGTTTCCATTCATCCTTTGGATAGATGTCTACCAGGAATTCCATATTGTAAAATCCTGTAGCATCTGTTCCATCATTAGGTCTTCCTGTTTGAGATACTACTTGTTTGACCTCATCAAAATGGAGGAAGATCTTACGGATCTCGTTAGAAAGTTTTTTAGTTTCATCTAATGAGATACTTAATGGGGCACTTGCTCTTACATAAATAGATCCCTCATCAAGCGAAGGTAAAAACTCTGTTCCCAGGAATTTGAAACTGAATAAGCCCAGAACAAGAATCACCAGTGATATACCGAATACCATTTTCCTCGCTTTGAAACAGGCATTGTAGAATCTGATTGTTCCGTTTGTAATTGCTCTGAGGAAGAAGTTGTGTTTCTCTTTTACATTTTTATTTAGCAGAACACTTGCCAGTGCAGGTACCAGCGTAAAAGTGAGGATCAACGCTCCCAATAAGGCAAAACTTAACGTCCATGCCAATGGTGAGAACATTTTTCCCTCTACTTTTTCAAAGGTAAAAATAGGTAGTAACCCTGTAATGATGATTAATTTGGCAAAGAATATACCTTTACCATTTTCTAAACAAGCTCTTTTAATAATCCCTAATTTACTCAGACCATTAAATTTCTGCATTCCGGTAGCCTGTGCACGATGGTCTAAAGCGACAAAGATCCCTTCGACCATGACCACGGCCCCGTCTATGATAATACCAAAGTCAATCGCCCCCATCGATAGTAAGTTGGCTGACATTCCCTTTAATTTTAAACAGATGAAAGCGAATAATAAAGCCAGAGGAATGATAATAGAGACGATCAGCGTTGTCCGCCAGTCTGCCATAAAAATAAGAACACAATAACGGTAACGAAGATGATTCCCTCCATCATATTGTGCATTACGGTATGGATAGCGAAATCGACCAGGTTCTCTCTGTCATAGAAAGTATTGATCTTCACATCTCCGGGCAGGATGTTATCATTAATATCTTTAATCTTCTCTTTTAACCGGGTTAGTACTTCGCTTGGGTTTTCCCCTTTACGCATGACTACAATACCCTCTACGACATCAGGATCATTATCCCTTCCTACTTGCCCTAGTCTTGGCAAAGCACTCTCAGTAACGTCCGCAATAGTTTTAACATATACGGGTGTACCGTTTACATTGTCAACAATAACATTATTGATTTCATCAATATTATTCAGTACGCCAATTCCACGAACCACATAGGCCTGCCCACCCTGGTTAATCACATCACCACCAACGTTAATATTACTTTTAGAGACAGCTTCAAAAAGTTCTGATGCTGTTACTCCATATTGGATGGATTTCTGCGGATCGACAGTGATCTGGTAAGTTTTAACCTCACCACCAAAACTTACTACATCGGCAATGCCGGGTACAGAAAGTAATTCTCTTTGAACTACCCAATCCTGCAATGTTTTGAGTTCTCTGACAGATTTTTTATTACTTTTTAAAGTGTAGCGGAAAATTTCACCTGTAGGTCCGTATGGAGGTTCAACTTCTGGATTTACGCCAGCAGGAATATCTGCTTCTGCAATGTGATTGTTAACCTGTACTCTGGCAAAGGCATAATCTACATCATCTTCAAAAGTTATTTTTACAATGGATAAACCGAACAGGGAAGAAGAACGGATACTTGTTCTTTTCTCAGTCGGGTTCATGGCAATTTCCAGTGGTCTGGTCACAAACTTTTCTACCTCTTCGGCACTGCGCCCAGGCCATTGGGTAATAATTGTAACGTTAGTATTGGTCACATCAGGAAATGCCTCAATGGTCGTGTGCTTAAAGCTCAGGTAACCAGCCAGGATCATCACCAGGGTAGCAAAGAAAATGAAGATCTTATTTTTTAGGGAAAAACCTATGATCGTCTTAATGAATTTATTCATTATAGTGGATTTTTATCTGGTGTAAGAAAATTAGTCTTTAAGGCTTTCGTAAAGGAATACCTGTTTTGAAGCAACGATACGGTCGCCAGGTTGCAGTCCTTTGCTGATATAGGCCTTATCTCCCGATTTTCTCCCTATTTCTACTTCTTGTATACGTACTTTTTTTACTTTATCCAGCACCAGTACATAATTCTTATTTTCATCAAAAATGATGTTATTGGTATTGATGGATGGCAGGCTGATATCTGACTTTGAAACAAGCTGAACGGTGGCCATCATACCTGGTTTTAATAAATAACCAGGGTTAGGAATACTTACTCTGGCATGCATTACTTTACTATCGGCATCCAGTATATTATATATCTTATCCACCTTACCTGTGAAAACTTTATCCGGGTAAGAAAGGATTGATATTTTAACAGGGTCACCCTGTTTCACGCTTGCGATATCGGATTCATAAATATTAATCATAGCCCATACGGTTGATAAATCAGCTACCGTAAATAAACTCTGACTATTGTCGGGTCTGAGCTGCATATTGCTGTTTACATTTTTCTCAATTATATAACCTGAGATTGGTGATTTTAAGGTATAAGTACCATTGGTACTTCCACCATTTAAGTTCAGCACTGCTTTACTGCGTTTTGCTTCGGCTTGTTTAACGAGGTAATTATTTTTAGCTTCTTCTACATCTCTGGCAGATGATAAGCCGCTTTTATATAGATCTTCGGCAAGTTTCATGCTTCTTGATGCGTTTCTGAGTTCAGCAGAAGAACTAATCGCTTCTTTATCAAATCCTGCCATCTCTGCACTTCCCATCGTTGCTAATACTTGCCCTTTAGAAACCTGATCACCTAGCTTTACAGGTACTGAACGTACATTTCCGCTCACCATCGGGAATATTTTGGCTGTAGTTTCATCATTCGGAGCTATCTTGGCAGAGAAGCTTAAATCCGTTTCGCTATTTGGGTTTCTGACAGTATCGATCAGCAATTTGCTGATCAGAGAGTCAGTAACGGTGAATTTATCATCTTTAGGCGGTTCTTTAACGTGTTCTGTACAGCTTTGTAATAATACGAAAGCCGCTATTACGCCAATGGTAAGCCTGCTGAATTGTTTGATTTGGGTTTGCATGTGTGTATTATTTGAAAATTGTAGTACCAGTTACATAATTGATTTCTTCCTTAGCATTCATTCGCTGATATTTCAGATCATTCATTTGCAGGGTGCTTTCTTTATAAGAATCGTAGAAATCCATAAATTCCAATAGGCTCAGGTTTCTGCTCTTGAAGTTTTTAATGACTTCGCCGATCAGTTTATCAAAGTCACTACTGAAATTCTTATCGAAGCCTTTATATAAACTTTCTGTTCTTAATGCTGATTTATAGCTGTTGAAGACCTCATTTTGTAAGGCAGATTCTTGCTGGTTTAATGGTTTTTTTGCCAGCATCAATAGCAATTTTCGCTTTTTTGATCTCTCCCTGGTTTCTGTTGAATAAAGGCAAAGGAATATGCATCCCTATACCGGTATAATTATTAGGATAACTGCCCTGTAAATCATAGGTTAAATTAAATTGTACGTCCGGTACTGCATTGGCTTTTTGTACACTCAAAGCTTTCTCTGCGTAAGTGATTCCTACTTGGGTAAGTTTTAAATCTGCCCGGTTAGCACGTGCTGAATCCAGCAGATTGGTGTAAACTGCTTTATCTAATTGATAAGTCTGTTCTTCTGAAGGATCCATAACCAATGCAAGATTAGCATCTGGTTTAATATTGGTCATCAGTTTAAGATCAGTTTCCATATCTTCAATGCTGTTTTCCAGGTTATTGTATTCTGTTTGCAGGCTATATACGAGTGATTTAATCCGGATAATATCTTTCATAGCGATATTACCCATTTTTAATTGTTGTTCTGAGGCCGAAAGTAGTTTCTGCAGTGAGAGATTTTTGCTGTTATATATTTAATTTGGCAGACTGCTGTGCGTAATAGGTTTTATAGAAATTCGAACGCAGATTGAATCTCAAGGTGCGCATCAGGTCAAAATATTGGTATTCTGCTAATTTTACTCCTGTTTTAGCCAGTTGAATATTTTTATTCCTTTTTCCGGCAAGCTTAATCAGTTGAGAAATAGAAGCCTGATATTCTCCATTGGTGTTTGAAGTTTCAAAGAATCGCTTGGTTTTAGAATTATATAACTGAGTTTCTACATTCAGTTCTGGGTTATCAAATAATTTAGCTGTTATAATTTCTGCTCTTGCCTGATCGGTCTGGTAGTTTTGAGCGATTAACTGGTAGTTATTCTGGATAAATAATTTTTCTGCCTGGGGAAGGCTGAGTGTGAGTGTGTCAGTAGCCTGAGCTGCTGCATTTCCGGAGATGCCTAGCAGAGCGAAGCCGAAGATTAACAGGTGATATTTCAGGAAGTTAGATGTCATTTGCTTAATATTTTAAACAAATCTAATTTTGAGAAATTAAAGGTGAATTAAAGGGGTATTAAAAACTGATTAAAATGAATAAAACTCGATGCGGAAAGTAGTGCCATTGCCATTTGATGACGTTACTGTGATTTTTCCGTTGAACAGGGTGATGATTTTATGGGCCATATATAAACCCATGCCATTGCCTGCATGTTCTACTTTATGAGAGGAGCTGTAAAAAGGCTTGAAGATCTCTTTTAATTTGTCCTCTGCTATCCCGACGCCTTTATCATTGATGGTAAGAACCATTCCCGCTGGGATAATCTCCAGGGTGCAGCTCACCGGTTGATTATCTGAGAACTTAAAGGCATTACTGATGATGTTGTCAAGTGCAATTTGTAATAGGGTGGGATTTGCATTAATGATTAATGGAGTATCATCTGTCATTGGCAGATTCTTCATTTCCACGATCAATTGATTAGGGCCTTTCCGCTGATTCCATTCAGACTGTAACTGCCAGATCAGTTCATCAACACGGATGTGCTCTGCCAGTGAGGAGCTATATTCTAAATCTGCCTGTGCGAGGTTAAGCAGGGCAGTAATGATGTTTTCTAGTTTTTCGGCATCTTCTAATACGGAGTGAAGTGCTTTTTCGTAATCTTCTTTCTGGCGTTCTTTAGAAAGGGCGATCTCCGCTCCGATAATCATCCTTGTTACAGGAGTTCTTAATTCGTGCGAAGCATTTGCGACAAATGTTTTTTGCAGGATAAAAGAATGCTCCAGATGTTCCATCAGGTTATTAAAGTTCTGTGCAAGTAAAGTGATTTCGTCTTTATTTGTACCTTCTTCAACTCTGAAATGCAGGTTGTTTGACTTGATAAGTTTTACCTGGTCAATAAACACATTCAACGGTGATAATATTCTTTTAGCGATCCACCTGCCGGAGAGCAGCAGGCCAAGAAAGATGATGATGAACACACCGATCATCACTTTTAATAATTTTTGAACTCTGACTGCTGACTCTGATCTATTGCAGAGGCGAGGATGACAAAGTCGCCCTGATTGTCTTTATAAAAGATCCCGACTACTTGTCTTTCTCCTTCTTTGAAACGGATTTTACCCATTTCTCTAACTTTATCTATAGTTTGACTGCTCCAGAATTGCTGATCATCACCTATAAAAGCAGCACTATTGCGGTTATTGTAAATGCGGATTACTTCACCGTTCAGTCTTTCCAGATATTCCGTTCTTACTTTATTTAAGGCTTCGTCCGAGATTTCATCCGCTTCGAGGTATAACTTGGCCGTCACCATGGTACGGTCAGTCAGGCGGTCAAAGAACTCGGATTCCATTACTTTTTTGAAAGTAAAGTAAGTAACAGACAGTACGCATAACAGCGTAATAGTGCTGATCAGAGTGAAATATAAGGCAAGGCGGTCTTTGATCTTCATCGACTTGTTTATTTCATGATATAGCCCATACCTATTTTTGTATGGATTATTTTTTTGTCAAACCCTTTTTCGATCTTGTTTCTCAGGAAGTTTACATAGACGTCAATTACATTGGTTCCGGTATCAAAACTGATATCCCAGGCATTTTCTGCAATGTATTGTCTGGATAAAAGACGGTTTGGGTTTTTTTTTTAGGAATAATTCTAATAGTGTGAATTCTTTCGCGGTTAGTGTGATATCCTTACCTGCCCGATGAACAGTTTTGGAATAGGTATCCATCAGGATATCTTCAAAGCTAAGGGTGTGTTTTAACTGGCTTTGAACAGTTTGCTGTCTCCTTAACATAGCCTCAATACGGGCTAGTAATTCTTTGAAGTGGAAAGGTTTAACAAGGTAGTCATCAGCACCGGAGTTTAAACCCAGTACTTTATCATCAATAGAACCTAATGCGGTTAACATTAGAATTGGAACGTCTTTATTGGTCTGTCTGATTTGACGGCAGACTTCAATACCATTCATCCCGGGCATCATCACATCGAGAATCAGCAGATCAAATTTTTCCTCCTGGAAGGTGTAAAGTGCCATTATTCCATCAGGAATGGTAGTGACGTTATAATTATGTTCTTCCAGTCCGGTTTTGACCAGGCTGGCTATTTTTACGTCATCTTCTGCTAATCCGATATTAAACATTGGTTGCTCGGGGTTGGTTGAGCTACAAAGGTAACTATCTAAACCCAAACTCATTCATTCCCTTTTTGTCCGTCTTTGAACTCTTTTACGCCCTGGCCCAGGCCTTTCATGAGTTCAGGAATTTTTTTACCTCCAAAAAGAAGGAGTACAACAACCAGGATGACAAGGATTTCTGGTGTGCCCAATGCGGCTAAAATAGGGTGTTGAAGCATGATTTTGTTAATTTTGGTGTGTAATTTAAGCCTGATTAGGTTTTATTGGTAAGACCTAAAAGACTAGGGTGTTTTTGTTGGATGGTAAAAGTAAAATGGGTTAATTAAAGTCTGATTAAAATGAGATTAAAACGGAGTTAAAATATTGGAGATTAGTGATTTTGAGTTATTCTACACACTGTGTAGAATATTGACCTTATTAATGAATTGAATTATTAGGAGGGATAGTGAGAATTGCTGCACTTGTGTAGCTCTTTGATCCAGAGGGATAGCAAGTTGATTTTAACTCTGAAAATGAGCAGTTTTAATATTTAATTTAATGATAATCAAAGCTTAATCTTTCTTTTGCATATTAAATTGTACCTTTGCAAAATTGTTTACCATTATTATAGGTTGATCCTGAATTTCAGCTTGTTAAATGAAGACAATAATTGCATTAAATATATTTATGAAGAAGATTGTCGATTACAGAAAATTGTTAGGTGTTCAGAAAGATGCCGAGCTGAAAGAGCTTAAAACCATTTACAGAAATTTAATGAAGGAATATCATCCAGATAAATTTCAGGAAAGTGATGAAGCTAAATTAGCTGCTGAAACAAAAAGTAAAGAAATTATTGAAGCTTATCATTTCTTGGTTAGTATTGCTCCTGAAACACTTGCTGTTTCAATTGAGGAGTATACAAGTACAATCACTTCATGTGGTATTGCTGATTATAACTGGGCTGGCCTGGTACTTACAGTTCATTTCCTTGATGGAAGCGGATATGAGTATTTTGAAGTTCCAAAAGCTGTTTACGTGAAATTGGTAAATGCAGATTCTCCAGGAAGATTTGCACGTCGCCATATCTTCAACTCTTTTCCTTACAGAAACATTGTAAAATTAGAAACTGCTTAATTCAGTTCTTCTGATTTAACGAATAGATTACCTTTTCCTGTTTTTGCAGGATAAGTTATATACCATCGGTCAGCGTGTTTTTTATAGCCTCCTATAAAAGACATACTGACCGATTATTTTTTTAAGCTTTTCCTGCAACAATATATTTGCATGATTGTTCAGCATAAAAGACGTTATTTGATTTTGTAAAGACTCTCAATTCGTACATTATGCAACATCTGATTAATGCCGATCATCAAAATATCCTTCCATCGCATGGTGAGGCAGTACTATTCCTGATTTCTTTACCACTGCGGAGAGCGATACCTACTTTGAATATTTCAAGAACGATGTTTCCTGGATGCAGGAACCTGTTATTCTATTCGGCAAAAAAAGAATGCAGCCTCGTTTAACTGCTTTTTTTGGTGAGGAAGATATGGAATATAGTTATTCAGGCTTAACCATGAAAGCTAAAAACTGGACTTTGCCCTTAGCAAAGATTAAAGAAAAACTGGAGACCAAATTTGAGGCTTCGTTTAATGTGTGTTTGCTGAACTATTACCGCGATGGGAAAGATTATATGGGCTGGTGCAGAGATAATGAACATACATTAGGAGAATATCCTGTTATTGTTTCGGTGAGTTTTGGTTCAACAAGGATATTTCAGTTCAGAGATTATAAAGAAAAAATGCCGGTTGTTTCTTTGGAGCTTGATCATGGCAGTGTATTGCTGATGAAAAGACAGACACAAGAGTATTGGGAGCACCGGGTTCCAAAAACGACACTCCCTGTTGGGCCAAGGATCAATTTAACTTTCAGACTGATTCTTAAAAAAGGGTAATTATTTTATGTTCCTACGCAAAACTTCTTCTTTACTGGCATCCCAGTAAGCACAATCTAACTGCATAAATACAGAAGTATATGGAATTGTTTCGTTGGTTTTGATGACCAGTACTTTAAATAACTTAGATTCTGAATCCAGGTTTTTAAATACTTCGTTATGCAGCAGACTCTGGACATGCTGATTGCCAAAAATCAACTTTGATTACTGTAGGAATTGTTTTACGCCTTTTGCCTGATATAACCTAGCTCTTTGTGCTGATAAATAATAGGTTTTACATGTGTAGAATGACTTATTTTAGCTAATACATGTTTTAAATACGGGCAGTAATTGTTCATCAGCATAGAGATAATCCATACCCAGAGCATTTTGCTCGGGAAATGCTGTGTCTACAATCCATTGTCAAAAGCCCTGCCTTTTTATGAAGTTTCTTCGATCTTTATTGTGTTCATACATAATTAATTATATTAAGTTAAAAAGTTTTTACCAGATTGCTGGCAATAGGTTAAAATCACTTAATCGTATCACAAAACAATTCCGGTTACAGGTAATTAATTGTTGCAGCTAAGTCAAAATTTTATCCGTTTTCTGAATGGTGTGATAATAGGTTTATATTTGCTAACAGTGTTAACTTATTGAAATAAATGGGAATAGTAGAGCGTAAGATGCGTCATAAAGAGGAAATTCGTACAGGAATTCTGGCTGCTGCGTGGCACATGGTGGTAACTGATGGCTGGCAGTCTCTTTCTATCCGAAAAATTGCTGATGCCATAGAATATAGTATTCCTGTAATTTACAATCATTTTGAAAATAAAGAAGCCATATTGCTTGAGTTCTCAAAAGAAGGCTATCAAAAACTGGCTGTTGTTTTGGAGAATGCAAGAAACTCTGTAGACTCACCTGTTCAGCAGCTCGAAGTTATGGCGAATGCTTACTGGGATTTTGCTTTTGAGAAAAGAATATTATCAATTGATGTTTGGTCTGGGAATTCCTGCATGTGAAATGGTTAATCAAATCACAGAGATCAAAGAAATGACTAGTATCCTGGTTTCTACGATAAAAGAGGCTTTAGTACAGGCTAAGAATGAAGACGCTGATTACTTCCTTAAATATCATGGCTACTGGTCTATTCTCCATGGTCTTGTTTCTATACAAATGATTGAGAACAGCGGGAAGACAGATGCTTTTAAAAAGATGATCCTGAAGGATGCAATAAGCGGTTTCTGCAGGTCCCTGGCTTTGTAAGAACGGGCTTGTTTTTTTAGAGTTCTAAGAAAAATATTACATTTACCTTGAACTTGATAAAAATTATAGCCTGATGAACCGATTATTTAACACCAATTACAATCACAGAGGCCTTGATTTTGTCTTACTAATCTTACGTATTGGTATTGCAGGGTTAATGCTTTCTCATGGAATACCTAAACTAGAGATGCTGCTTGCTGGTGGTGAAATAAAGTTTATGGACCCAATTGGTCTTGGAGATACTGCGACTTTAGCTTTAGCGGTTTTTGCAGAGGTATGCTGTTCAGTACTCATTCTTCTTGGAATTGCGGTACGTTTAGCGGTTGTACCCTTAATGGTAACTATGCTGATTGCGATTTTTATCGCCCATGGCAATGACGGACTGAAAGAAAAGGAACTGGCAATTCACTATTTGCTGACTTATATCGTATTACTTTTTGCTGGTGGCGGAAGGCTTAGCCTGGATAGTATGATCAGCAGCAGGTCGGCCAAAAGAAGAAGAAGTTATTAAGCGGGCAATAATTCCATATTAAACCGTTATTAGGGAAGAATATTAAAGACATATATATGAACCCGACATGATTAAAATAATTATTAAACCCGAAGGGCAATAATTATTTTAATCATCAAAGGCTCCATCTGACAAAAACTTAAAATAAATAACTAGATGAAAAGGATACTATTGGTTTGCCTGACGGTGATTACAGTGATGGGATGCGGGGTGAATAAACAAGCACAGCAAATCAAAGCACTTGAAAATTGCAGATACAAAATCATTTCGGCTGAAAATCTTTCAGTAGCGGGAGCTGATGTGAAAAAAATAGTCAATGGTCAGGACATTAACCTGGCAAGTTTACCGGGACTGGCATTTGGCTTATTGAGAAGAGATGTTCCATTCCGTGCAAGACTGAATATGGAAATAACTAACCCATCAGGTATCCTTGCTGCAATTAATCAGTTTGAATATAAAATACTGATTAATAAACAAGAGCTTGCAAACGGTTTTGTGAATCAGGAGGTTAGTATTCCTGCAGGTCAGTCGGTTGTCGTACCTGTAGATCTGAATGTAAATGTTTACCAGTTTATCTCCAATCAGAAAGTAATGTCTGAAATCACAGATTTCCTGCGTGGCGGTGCTAATGGCGGTTCAGAAAGAAAAGGTCTGGTAACACTTAAAATCAGACCAAGTATTATGGTAGGAGGGGGGGTTCTTGTGAAATATCCTGGATTCATTAGTATTGATAAAGAGGTAAGCAGCAAAATTTTGTTATAAACAGTATTGTTACTAATATTTAACGTTAAATAGAAGGTAGCGAGGGTTATTTTAATTATTTTCGACAATTGATCTAACCCAAATATGAAGTATCGTTTATCTTTCCTTTGTTTATTATCCTTTGTCCCGCTTTTTAGTCAGGCCCAGCAGGCCGAATTAAATGCTGCGGAAATCAGGCAGGGATTAGCCAGTTTGAACGTTACAGGTAGTGTATTATACATTGCTGCGCATCCTGACGATGAGAATACACGTTTGTTAGCTTATCTCGCTAAAGAGAAAAAGGTACGAACGGGTTATTTGTCATTGACCAGGGGCGATGGCGGACAGAACTTAATTGGTACAGAACAAGGAGAATTATTAGGACTGATCCGTACACAGGAACTCTTAGCCGCAAGGCGGATGGATGGTGCAGAGCAGTTCTTTACCAGGGCAAATGACTTCGGTTTCTCTAAAAATTCAGCAGAGAGTTTTAAAATATGGAATAAGGAACAGATCCTGTCTGATGTGGTATGGGTTATCCGCAAATTTCAGCCTGATGTAATCATTACCCGTTTTCCGGAAGATGCACGTGCAGGACATGGTCATCATGCTGCCTCTGCAATTCTTGCCAGAGAAGCTTTTACTGCTGCGGCAGATCCTAAACGTTTTCCTGAGCAGCTTAAACAGGTGAAAGTCTGGCAGACTAAACGGATCGTATGGAACACCTTCAACTTTGGTTCTACGAATACAACTGCCGATGATCAGCTGAAAATTGATGTTGGTGTCTTTAATCCTTTATTGGGTAAAGGTTATGGAGAAATTGCTGCCGAAAGCCGCTCTAATCATAAAAGCCAGGGGTTTGGATCTTCAAAACAACGTGGTACTGCGATAGAGTTTTTTAGCCCTGTTGGCGGACAAACAGCAAAGACGGATCTTTTTGATGGTGTAAACCTGAACCTTGACAGGAATAAGGAATAAGGAGAACAGAGAAAGCACAGCAAATGCTGGACGAAATTAATGCTGCTTATGATCCTTCGGATCCTTCAAAATCTATCAATGCTTTATTGCTGTTAAAAGAAGAAGTTAAGAATCTGCCTTTTAAACATCAGCAGCTTGATGAATTGATTCTTGCCTGTGCGGGTATATGGATAGAAACTACGGTTCCGGAACCATCTTATGCGATTAATGATTCTATTCCTGTAACGGTTAACGCGATATCCAGAGTAAGAAAATATTTCCCGGTAAGGATTTCTTTGGAAGAACTGGATCCAAATCATACCGAAGAACTGATACCTGATCATATGGTATCTCAAAATATAAGAATATCAGCTCGTCAGATTGGTCTTACACAGCCTTACTGGCTGGAGAAAAAAAACATCCGATAGGAAGTTACATCATTGATTCTATTGTAAACCTTGGGTTGCCTGAAGCTCCGGCCCCTCATGCAGGAGTATTCCGGGTGCTGTTTGGTAATCAGTATATATAGAGGTAACGCGTCCACTGGTTTATAAACATACTGATCCTGTAAAAGGAGAGTTGTATCAGCCATTAGTGATTGCGCCTCCGGTTACAGCTACGCTGGCTGAACATTCTTTTGTTTTTACCAATAACTCCCCTAAGACAATTACTGTACAACTGAAAAGTTTTAAGGCACATTCAAAAGGTATTCTTCAACCGGTAGTACCTTCGGGCTGGAAGGTTTCTCCCGAAAAAATTGATTTTGATCTTCAAAATAAAGCAGGGGAGCAAAATGTTGAATTTACTGTGACTCCTGCTGGTCAGGTTGATGAGGGACAGTTCTCCCTATCTCTGAAAATTGAAGGAGAAACTTATCAAAAAGGATTAAAAGTCATTGCATATGATCATATACCTGTACAAACTTTATTCCCTTTGGCAGAAGCACGTGTTGAGCGGGTTGACCTGAAGTTTGCTGGTAAAAATATTGGATATATCGCAGGTGCGGGAGATTTTATTCCTGAATCACTGATACAAATAGGCTATCAGGTTACCAGGCTGAATGAAAAGCAGGTGATCAATGGAGACCTGTCTGGTTATGATGCAATTATTACCGGTGTCAGGTTATATAATATAAATGAACAAATAGCCCTCATGCAACCTAAACTGATGAGTTATGTTCAAAATGGGGGCGTTTTGCTGATACAGTATAATGTCAATTCCCCCTTGAAAATTACTGATATAGGCCCTTATCCCTTCCAGCTGAGCCGTGACCGGGTGACTGAAGAAGATGCAAAGGTTAATTTTCTTACGCCAAACCATCCTTCATTAAACTTCCCTAACAAAATTACGGCAAAGGATTTTGATGGCTGGATTCAGGAACGTGGTTTGTATTTCGCTACAGGTATTGATGCGCATTATACACCTGTTTTACAGATGAATGATACGGGAGAGCAAGCCAGTAATGGTTCTTTATTGGTCGCTGATTACGGAAAAGGTAAGTTTGTGTATACCTCACTAGCCTTTTTTAGAGAATTACCTGCTGGTGTTCCGGGGGCATACAGACTATTTGTAAACCTGATTTCAAAAAATACAGCACTATAATGGAACCTGATAAACGCAATACAGAGTTGCCTCCTTTTGTGAAAAGCTGGAAACAATTTTACCTGTTGCTGGCGGGCTGGCTGGTGTTTCTGATCGTTTGTTTTTACCTGTTTACCCGATATTTTGAATGAGTTATATTGACTGGGCTGTTTTATGCTGTACACTGATTGCAATTATCGCTTATGGCGTTTATAAGAGCAGGGGTGCAAAAGATATTGATGGGTATTTATTGGGCAACCGATCTTTGCCATGGTACAGTGTGTGTCTATCTGTGATGGCTACACAGGCTAGTGCAATTACTTTTTTATCGGCACCAGGGCTTGCTTATTCTTCGGGAATGAGTTTTGTGCAGTTCTATTTTGGTTTGCCACTGGCGATGATTGTGTTGTGTGTGACCTTTGTCCCTATTTTTCACCGGCGGCTAAAAGTATATACGGCTTATGAATATCTGGAACAGCGTTTTGACCTCAAGACAAGAGCATTAACGGCTTTCCTATTTTTAATACAAAGAGGATTGTCTACAGGGATTACAATCTACGCACCCTCTATTATTCTATCAACTATTCTGGATATCAATACCACTTTTACGACACTGTTGATTGGTGGTATTGTTGTCGCTTATACAGTTTATGGAGGTACTAAGGCTGTTTCCTATACACAGATGCTGCAAATGAGTATCATTTTTTGCGGGTTATTTGCTGCGGGAATTATGGTGGTTCATTTGCTTCCGGGTGATATTGGGTTCAGCAAGGCCATTAGTATTGCCGGTAAGATGGGACGTACCAATGCGATTGATTTTAAGTTCGACTGGAATAATCCTTATACGGTTTGGAGTGGATTAATAGGTGGTTTTTTTCTTCAACTATCTTATTTTGGTACAGATCAGAGTCAGGTTGGAAGATATCTGACAGGTGCATCTGTAAGTCAGAGCCGTTTAGGTTTACTAATGAACGGACTGGTCAAAATACCTATGCAATTCCTGATTCTTTTGATTGGGGTATTGGTTTTTACTTTTTATCAGTATAATAAACCTCCAGTATTCTTTAATAGTTTTGAACTGAATAAACTGGAAAAAAGTAAATATAACCCTCAGTTAAATCAGCTGAAAAAGGATTATGAAAAAGCTTTTGATGAGAAACAGGCAGAGCTTAATAAGCTAAATACGGCTTTAGACCAGCAGAATAAACCTGTAATTGATCAGCAGCGGATTGCTTTAAAGAAAGCTGATGATCAAACTAAGGAAGTACGTAAAAAGGTCACTAAACTAATGGTGGATAATGACCCGGATGCTGATATCAATGATAGTAATTATATCTTTCTAAGTTTCGTGACTAAATATCTGCCTAAGGGGCTGATAGGACTGTTAATTGCAATTATCTTCCTGGCATCTATGGGGTCTACGGCAAGTGCTCTGAATTCACTGGCCTCGACTAGTGTAATTGATATTTATAAGCGGTTAATCAATAAGGACGCTACAGAAGAAAACTATTTAAAAGCATCCAGATGGTCAACAGTTATCTGGGGTGTGGTATGTATCGCAATGGCGCTGTATGCAAGTAAAATAGGAAACTTGCTTGAAGCGGTTAATGCCCTGGGATCTTATATTTATGGAACTATCCTGGGCGTGTTCCTGGTGGCTTTTTATCTGAAGCATGTAAATGGCAGGGCTGTATTTTATGCGGCTATTCTGACTGAAGCCATAGTTTGTGTTTTTGGCTTTCAGAAAATAGTAGCTTATTTATGGCTGAACGTTATTGGATGTTTACTGGTTATATTGCTTTCCCTTTTATTTCAGCAGGTATTAAAGAAAAAAGAGGCTTCTTAATTAATAGGAAGCTCTACAAAAAATGTAGACCCCTGATTTGTTTCACTTTCTACCCATATCCGGCCTCCATGGTTTTCAATAATTTGTTTGGATATGGCAAGCCCAAGTCCAAAAGGTTGTTCACCTGCGGTACCGGATCTTTTTGCCTGCCCGAACATATCAAAGATCTTATGCTGAATAGCAACAGGTATGCCTATACCGTGGTCTGCTATGGCTATTAATACAGATTCCTGTCTTTCTTCCATTGTTACTGTGATAGTTGCCAGTTCAGGGCTGAATTTAATTGCATTGCCAATAAGGTTACTCATTACTCTCCACATTTTCTCCTTATTTAAGGAGATCGTTATATGTACTGCATGCAGCATGATTTGTTGATTTTTCTCTTTTGCTTTATGACTAAGAAGATTCGCGCAATAATTTAGCAGGACATATAAATCAACCGGCTCTTTTTGCAGCTCTTCTGTTTTGCTATTTGATTTTAGCAGATCATTAACCAAAAAAAGAGAGTTTTGACCTGAGGTTTTAATCATGCCCAGCATCTGCAGGTCATCAAGGGTACGATCATCCTCTGCAAGCATCAGATTAGCCATTGAGGTAATATTTCCAATTGGATTCCGGAGGTCGTGGGCTACAATCATCATCATCCGGATATTTTCTTCCTGACTTTGTTCCAGGGAGTCCAATGTCCGCTGCATATTTATATTTTGCTCGCTAATTTGTCTGTTTAGCTTTTTAGATCTTTTTAAATTATGCCATATAAAGAAAAGAAGAATAATTACCATAAACATACAGACAATTGCAGCAGATAGATATGCAGTCTTTAGCTGATTATCTTTTCTTAATAATGTCATTCTGTATTTTTGGGCAGTATCTTTAAATGCCTCGTCTATATCTATTTTTTTTTTTTAGCTCTTTATCTAGCCTGTAAATTGAGTCGCGTCCTTTATAATACTTTTGCAGATAGGGATAAGCTGCCAGTATTTCTTTCCTTTTGTCGTGGTATTCATATTTGAGTTTGAACCATTTTAACCTGAGGTTTGTGTTCGTTTGATTCATACCAGCCTTACTTGATAAATAAGTTTTTAACTCATTTAACAGACTGTCTGTTTTAAAATTTGAATGCTGGATATACAGTTCAACTAATTTTAGTTTGGCTGTTTGTGCATCCTGGATTTCAAATCCAGGATGATCATTAATTGCTATACTTTTTGTGAGGTATTTTACTGCTTGTTCATAGTCGTCTTTTTTGGCGTAAATTCCTCCAATATTTCCATATATAACCCCATTGGCAGAAGACATAAAAGATTCTCTTTTTGGAAAATGACCTTTTTTACTGGCAATAAAATCAAGAGCCTTCTTATAGTAAATAATTGCACTATCTGGCTGATGAGATCGCTCAAAACACATTGCAATTGTATTCAAATAGGTTTGAGGAAAGATAAAAAGATAATCAAAGCCAGTATTCGGTTTACAATCTTTATTCTCTTTAATAGCCTCTTTAAAGAAAGGAATAGCGGTTTGATATTGTTCCTGATTAAACCTGACCAGTCCTAGTTTATTGCTGAATATAGAAAGAGAGCAATCATCCAGGTTTTCTTTCTTAGCAAAAGACCTTCCGTCATAATAACTCTTGAAAGCGTCAGTGTATCTCTTTTCTGCCATTAAGACTTCTCCAAGAAAGAACAGACTATTAGCATACTCATTTTTGTAAATATGCTCTTTGCCCTTTAGGAGATGAAATATACTATCTGTATATAACCAGGCTTTATAAGTACTGATATCATAATTCAGATAAATATTAATCAGATTCTCATACTTCCGGTAAACATCTTTAACTCCTGGATTTGGAAAAACTTTATAAGCTGAATCCAGAGAGACTATTGCGCTTTTATAGCGGCCATTTCCAATAAATGTTGTAGCGTGATTGATGACGGTGTCAAAATGGGCCTGGTGATTAGGTGGCTGTTCTGTGACCTGATTGCACGATACTATTGTTAAGATGTAAGCAAGACACAGGAATAAGTTTATAAATCCTTTAGAATAGATATTAGGTTGGCGGGGCATGGAGAGATAGGATAGTTAATGTACACCGGTAAATGGTAAGAACAATATACAATTTAGATATGAGTTCTTAACCCGGGATATTTATGTAATACATTAATCATTCTTTTTGTTTACACATTTTATTTTATTGCCGTCAAACAACGAAGCCAGGATATATATCCTGGCTTCGTTGTTTGAGTATATCAACCTGTTTCAATAGATAAATTGAAATTCCTTTACATCAGGATCACTACAACTTCAGTTCTCCTGTTCAATTGATGTTGGGCTTCGGTACATTTAACGCCATTTTTACAATCGTTCAGCAAATGCGTTTCACCGTAACCATCAGCTTTTATTCTATCTTTAACAATACCTTTACGAATGAGGTATGCTAGAGCAGCTGCGGCTCTTCTTTGAGAGAGTGCCTGGTTATAATTATCTTTTCCTCTGGAATCAGTATAAGAAGAAAGTGCGATAGTCATTCCGGGATATTTATTCATCAATTCTGCTAAACTATCTAATACGGGGATTGCATCTGGCCTGATTTTAGAGATATTATCAAAAATCGTATATATAATAAATTTCTCTCCTTTTTCAGGTTTATTGATCACAACTACAGGAACAACAGGAGGGATAGGAGGTACAGGTTTTTCAGGAACAACTGCAGGCTCCGGAATTTTATTATAAGTATAAATATCATCATCACCTAAGCCTCCTGGTCTGTTAGAAGCAAAATATCCTGTTGTCTGATCTTTCATAACCAGATAGAAATCATCACCCTGAGAATTTAAAGGACTTTTTTGATTTACAGCAGCAGACCATTGATTCTTTTGTCCTTTGCTGCTGAAAATATCAAAACCTCCCATTCCAGGATGGCCTTTACTTGAGAAGTATAAAACATCATCTGCCAGGGTAGGGAATTCCTCTTCCTCTGCCGTATTAATAGATGGACCGCAATTTTTAGGACTGTTCCAACTGCCGTCGCCCGATTTTTCGCTATACCAGATGTCAGTTTTACCTATTCCACCAGGCATATCACTTACGAAATATAAGGTGTTTTCATCTTTACTCAATGCGGCATGACCAACGGAGAAATTTGCCGGATCATTAAATGCAAAAGATACAGGTATTTGCCATTGCCCATCTTTGAACTTACTGATAAATAATTCCAGACGCCTTGATCCGTAAAAGCTATGGACTTTATCTTTCGTGTGATTAATGACTTCTGCATTGGTCACTGTAAAATAGGCAGTTTGCTGATCATTGCTAAAAACAAGAGGTCCGACATGGTATCTGAAACTATTGATGGCCCCGGAAAATTGTTTGATTGACGAAGCCCCTCCTCCAGTAAGCGGGTAGCTATATAGTTTCTGAAAGTTTCTCCCGGTACGGCCGTAAATATTTTTATTGATCTTGTCTTTTTTGTCAAAAAGGCCCGGTCGTAAAGAATCAGAACTGAAAATGATATTATTGTCTTTATCGGGCACAGCTCCCCATTCTGAAGCTGCAGAGTTGATAGCCGAAAGATTAGTTACTTTATCCAATCTTGGTTTATTTAACCACACCACAGACAGCAGAGTCACTCCCCGAAATCCGTGTGTTAACATCTGTAACACCTTTTCGCTTGTAAAGCGCATAGATCTCTTTGGCTTTAGCATAGTCACCTATACTTTTTAACATATCTCCATAGTTGAGATATGATTCAGCATTTGCATCGCTTCGCGTGATCACTAATTTATACCAGTCTGCAGACTTTTGATAATTATTTATCTCCAGGTAGCTTACTGCCAGTTTTTCCAGCAATGCGGTTTTTACCTTGTTTTTTTTTGCCAGCTTTTCATATATAGGGATGGCCTGCTTATAGTTGAAGCGATCATAGTATTCATCTGCTGTTTTCAGAGCTGGTTTTTGATCCTGTGCATTTGCAGTTAAGCTGGTGAAGATCAAAAGGATTGATAGTCCGCTATAATATTTTATAATTCTATACATAAACTCTTTGAATTAGGTTGGATCTTGTTTCATTAAAAATAACGGGGGCTGGATATCCTTTCACCTCTTTTCTTATTGAATAATAAATAACCAATAGAAATTTCATGTGATCCACTTTGATAGTTTGCCAGTTTACTTGTTGTAAAATCATAAGCATAACCTAAACGCAAACGATCAGTTGCCATAACCTCTACCATCACACTCGCAGCATCTGCATTTTCTAAATCACTCTGCAGATTACTTTTGCTCCATAATTTAACACCTGTGCGATAAGAACCACCTAACCAGAGACGTTCACCAAATAAGAAAAAAGCATTAAAATCAAGATTGGTAGGCCCTTTAAAATCATCTTTGATCATAATTGAAGGTTTCATTTTTACTCCTGACGACAAGTTGAGCATTGTTCCTGCAGTAAAATAATAATGGCGGGTTTTCTTGATGGAAATATTGCCATAGTTATTGCTTCCTATAAATATATTATCATATATGTTGTTTGGAAACAGGTCCAGTACAGATAATCCGGCATAGAATGATGGATTATAATAATAGATACCAAAATTTGCATTGGGCTTTACACAGTACTTATTTTTCCCGTTGGAATATTTGGGTCATTCTGGTCAATAGGTGCAAATTTGTTTCCGTCAATAGAATATTGATTGATCCCTAAACCTAGTCCAAGTGACAGCCTGCTGTCATCTGCTGCATTCAATCTTATCCTATAGGCATAGGAGCCATAGAAGGATAATGACTGCTGAGGGCCGAGTTTATCAAATAATACCTGAGCTCCCAATCCTACAGTTTTACTGCCGGATAAGTTGGCGACGCCATCAATTGAAGCAGTTCCGGTTTCGGGTGCGCCAGGGAAGTTCACCCACTGTTTTCGGTAGGTACTATTCAGATATATATCCTCTTTGTAGCCTGCATAGGCGGGGTTTACACTTAAACCATTGAATATATACTGGCTAAACTGTATGTCCTGCTGCGCTGTAGCTACCAGGCTGTAAGTTGTAAAGAACAACAGTAAAAACAGTTTCGATCTCATTAATCTAACCTTTCTCATAACAAGTCAAGTGTTTATAAGAGTCCCGGATTACCGGGACTCAATCTATTTTTCTGTTATTTTAATAATTCAATCCAGCCTTTGTAACCTTTGGTATTCTGGCCGATTTTTAACTGAAGTATATAGTAGTAAGTACCTCCGCTTAAACCATCGCCGGTCCAGCTGTTGTCATAATTAGTAGCACTATAAACCTGGTTACCCCAACGGTTATAAATCATCAGTACTGAGCCTGGATAATGCTCAATTCCTACAATGACAAATCTGTCATTTTTACCATCACCATCTGGCGTGATAACGTTCGGAATAATGATATCAGGCAGAACCGGACTTATTGGGGGAGTGGTACAATTAGGGCAGTCAGCAGAGTTAGGATTTGATGTTCTGCTATTCACTGCAACGGTATTGATTAAGCTACCTGTGAAGTTGATTGGCGTTTGAACTGTTACTTCATAAATAGCAGTCAATGCATTTGGCAGAACAGCTATTGTTTCGTTGAGATCAGTAGTTCCGCCTATATTAGGATAAGTTACTCCTGTAGTTGGCACCGCGACCCACTTGGTGATCCTGGTACCTGTTGGAGCTATATCCTTAATATTAACATCCAGTGCATCGTTTGGCCCGTTATTGGTCACCTTAATGGTGTAAACTACTGCATCTCCTGTAACAAAGTTTTTCTGAGCAGGGTCTTTCAGTGTTTTTACAATTACCAATGCTGCTTGTGGGTTTGAACTGATTGGTGTCGTTGTACAAGTGGTACAAGGCCCTGGAGTAGGGTCTGTAGTTGTACTTGTTGCTGTGACTGAATTGCTCAGGTTACCTGTGAAGCTTGTAGGTGTTTGTACTGTAACTTCATAAGTTGCAGTTTTACCGTTGGCTAAGGTAGTAAGTGTTTCGTTCAGGTTACCAGTACCCGAAGCGTTCGGATAAGTTACCCCTGCAGAAGCAATGGTTGTCCAGCTGCTGATGGTAGTTCCTGCCGGAGCCGTATCAGCGATGGTTACCGCCGCCGCATCATTGGCCCATTATTGGTCACATTGATTCTGTATACGACAGCCTGGCCAGGAATAAAGTTTGTTTGTGACGGGTCTTTCAGTGTTTTTACCGTATTCAGATGTGCCATGCCATTTGGTGGTATCCCTGGAGTTGTACAGGTTGTACAAGGTCCTGGGGTAGGATCGGTGGTTGTACTTGTCGCAGTTACTGAATTACTCAGGCTGCCTGTATAGCTTGAAGGGGTTAGAACAGTTACTTCATATGTAGCAGTCAGTCCGTTAGCTAATGTAGCAATCGTTTCGTTCAGATTACCAGTACCCGAAGCATTCGGATAAGTTACACCTGCAGAAGCTATTGTTGTCCAGCCAGTAATTGTAGTTCCTGCCGGAGCAGCATCTGCTATTGTTACTGCCGAAGCATCACTAGGTCCGTTGTTGGTTATATTGATCCTGTATACAACTGCCTGACCCGGAACAAAATTCTGTTGTGCCGGGTTTTTAAGTGTTTTTACGGTATTCAAATGCGCCATACCACCAATCGCTGGCAAACCTGGGGTTGTACAGGTTGTACAAGGTCCCGGGGGGGTAGGATCGGTAGTTGTGCTTGTCGCTGTAACTGAATTACTCAGGTTACCAGTGAAGCTGGATGGTGTTTGTACCGTAACTTCATAAGTTGCAGTTTTTCCATTGCTTAAGATAGCCATCGTTTCGTTCAGATTGCCAGTACCCGAAGCGTTCGGATAAATTACTCCTGTGGAAGCGATGGTCGTCCAGCTACTGATTGTAGTTCCTGCCGGGGCAGTATCTGCAATAGTAACAGCAGATGCATCACTTGGTCCGTTATTGGTTACATTGATTCTGTATACCACGGCCTGACCAGGAACAAAGTTTACTTGCGCAGGGTTTTTTAATGCTTTGACTGTATTCAGATGTGCCATGCCAATCGCTGGTAAACCTGGGGTTGTACATGTTGTACATGGTCCCGGAGTAGGATCAGTTGTTGTACTTGTTGCTGTTACCGAATTACTCAAAATTACCGTGTGAAGCTGGATGGTGTAAGTACGGTAACTTCATAAGTAGCAGATAAACCGTTTCCTAATGCAGTTAGTGTTTCATTCAGATTGCCAGTACCCGAAGCATTCGGATAAGTTACGCCAACAGAAGCTATGGTTGTCCAGCTGCTGATAGTAGTCCCTGCTGGAGCAGAATCTACGATAGTAACAGCTTGAGCATCACTCGGTCCATTATTAGTTACATTAATTCTGTATACGATAGCCTGCCCCGGAACAAAGTTTGTTTGTGCATTTTTTTTTTAATGTTTTTACTGTGTTTAAATGTGCACGCGGACTTGGTGTTGTGGTTACGGTAGAAGTGTTATTTGCCAGCATCGGATCGTTTTCAGTACCGGCAATAGTAGCGGTATTGGCATATGGGCCAGTCGCATTCACCGTAGCCGTAATGGTCAGAGTAGAAGTAGCTGTATTAGCGAGTGTACCAATTGTCCATAGACCTGTTGCAGGAACATAAGTTGTACCAGAGGAGGAGGAGTAGAACTTACATAAGTATATCCAGCCGGCAGCAGATCGGTTACTGTAATTCCTGTACCAGCACTTGGGCCGTTATTAGTGGCAACCAGTGTAAAGACTACGTTGCTTCCAACTGCAGGGGCAGAGTTGTCTACGGATTTGGCAAGGTCTAAGTTCGTAGTTGGTGTCGGTACCGGCGTTGAGGTCGAGGTATTATTACCCGGAGTCGGATCATTTTCAGTACCGGTAATAGTAGCGGTATTGGCATATGGGCCAGTCGCATTCACCGTAGCCGTAATGGTCAGAGTAGAAGTCGCTGTATTAGTGAGTGTACCAATTGTCCATAGGCCGGTTGCAGGAACATAAGTTGTACCAGCCGGAGGAGTAGAACTGACATAAGTATATCCAGCCGGCAGCAGATCTGTTACCGTGATTCCTGTCCCGTCACTAGGACCTTTGTTTGTAGCAACCAATGTAAACACCACATTGGTTCCAACTGCAGGGGCAGAGTTGTCTACAGATTTGGCAAGGTCTAAGTTCGTAGTTGGTGTCGGTACCGGCGTTGAGGTCGAGGTATTATTACCCGGAGTCGGATCATTTTCAGTACCGGTAATTACAGCGGTATTGGCATATGGGCCAGTCGCATTCACCGTAGCCGTAATGGTCAGGGTAGAAGTAGCTGTATTAGCGAGTGTACCAATTGTCCATAGACCTGTTGCAGGAACATAAGTTGTACCAGCCGGAGGAGTAGAACTGACATAAGTATATCCAGCTGGCAGCAGATCTGTTACCGTAATTCCTGTACCAGCACTTGGGCCGTTATTAGTGGCAACCAGTGTAAAGACTACGTTGCTTCCAACTGCAGGGGCAGAGTTGTCTACAGATTTGGCAAGGTCTAAGTTCGTAGTTGGTGTCGGTACCGGCGTTGAGGTCGAGGTATTATTACCCGGAGTCGGATCATTTTCAGTACCGGTAATAGTAGCGGTATTGGCATATGGGCCAGTCGCATTCACGTAGCCGTAATGGTCAGGGTAGAAGTAGCTGTATTAGCGAGTGTACCAATTGTCCATAGACCTGTTGCAGGAACATAAGTTGTACCAGCCGGAGGAGTAGAACTGACATAAGTATATCCAGCTGGCAGCAGATCTGTTACCGTAATTCCTGTACCAGCACTTGGGCCGTTATTAGTGGCAACCAGTGTAAAGACTACGTTGCTTCCAACTGCAGGGGCAGAGTTGTCTACAGATTTGGCAAGGTCTAAGTTCGTAGTTGGTGTCGGTACCGGCGTTGAGGTCGAGGTATTATTACCCGGAGTCGGATCATTTTCAGTACCGGTAATTGCAGCGGTATTGGCATATGAGCCAGTCGCATTCACTGTAGCCGTAATGGTCAGGGTAGAAGTAGCTGTATTAGCGAGTGTACCAATTGTCCATAGACCTGTTGCAGGAACATAAGTTGTACCAGCCGGAGGAGTAGAACTGACATAAGTATATCCAGCCGGCAGCAGATCTGTTACCGTGATTCCTGTCCCGTCACTAGGACCTTTGTTTGTAGCAACCAATGTAAACACCACATTGGTTCCAACTGCAGGGGCAGAGTTGTCTACAGATTTGGCAAGGTCTAAGTTCGTAGTTGGTGTCGGTACCGGCGTTGAGGTCGAGGTATTATTACCTGGAGTCGGATCATTTTCAGTACCGGTAATTACAGCGGTATTGGTATATGGGCCAGTCGCATTCACCGTAGCTGTAATGGTCAGGGTAGAAGTAGCTGTGTTAGCGAGTGTACCAATTGTCCATAGACCTGTTGCAGGAACATAAGTTGTACCAGCCGGAGGAGTAGAACTGACATAAGTATATCCAGCCGGCAGCAGATCTGTTACCGTGATTCCTGTCCCGTCACTAGGACCTTTGTTTGTAGCAACCAATGTAAACACCACATTGCTTCCAACTGCAGGGGCAGAGTTGTCTACAGATTTGGCAAGGTCTAAGTTCGTAGTTGGTGTCGGACCGGCGTTGAGGTCGAGGTATTATTACCCGGAGTCGGATCATTTTCAGTACCGGTAATTGCAGCGGTATTGGCATATGGGCCAGTCGCATTCACCGTAGCCGTAATGGTCAGAGTAGAAGTCGCTGTATTAGCGAGTGTACCAATTGTCCATAGACCTGTTGCAGGAACATAAGTTGTACCAGCCGGAGGAGTAGAACTGACATAAGTATATCCAGCCGGCAGCAGATCTGTTACCGTGATTCCTGTCCCGTCACTAGGACCTTTGTTTGTAGCAACCAATGTAAACACCACATTGCTTCCAACTGCAGGGGCAGAGTTGTCTACAGATTTGGCAAGGTCTAAGTTCGTGGTTGCTATAGGTACCGGAGTTGCAGTCGAGGTATTATTACCCGGAGTCGGATCATTTTCAGTACCGGTAATTACAGCGGTATTGGCATATGGGCCAGTCGCATTCACCGTAGCCGTAATGGTCAGGGTAGAAGTAGCTGTGTTAGCGAGTGTGTACCAATTGTCCATAGACCTGTTGCAGGAACATAAGTTGTACCAGCCGGAGGAGTAGAACTGACATAAGTATATCCAGCTGGCAGCAGATCTGTTACCGTGATTCCTGTCCCGTCACTAGGACCTTTGTTTGTAGCAACCAATGTAAACACCACATTGCTTCCAACTGCAGGGGCAGAGTTGTCTACAGATTTGGCAAGGTCTAAGTTCGTAGTTGGTGTCGGTACCGGCGTTGAGGTCGAGGTATTATTACCCGGAGTCGGATCATTTTCAGTACCGGTAATTGCAGCGGTATTGGCATATGGGCCAGTCGCATTCACCGTAGCCGTAATGGTCAGAGTAGAAGTCGCTGTATTAGCGAGTGTACCAATTGTCCATAGACCTGTTGCAGGAACATAAGTTGTACCAGCCGGAGGAGTAGAACTGACATAAGTATATCCAGCCGGCAGCAGATCTGTTACCGTGATTCCTGTCCCGTCACTAGGACCTTTGTTTGTAGCAACCAATGTAAACACCACATTGCTTCCAACTGCAGGGGCAGAGTTGTCTACAGATTTGGCAAGGTCTAAGTTCGTAGTTGGTGTCGGTACCGGCGTTGAGGTCGAGGTATTATTACCCGGAGTCGGATCATTTTCAGTACCGGTAATAGTAGCGGTATTGGCATATGGGCCAGTCGCATTCACCGTAGCCGTAATGGTCAGGGTAGAAGTAGCTGTATTAGCGAGTGTACCAATTGTCCATAGACCTGTTGCAGGAACATAAGTTGTACCAGCCGGAGGAGTAGAACTGACATAAGTATATCCAGCTGGCAGCAGATCTGTTACCGTGATTCCTGTCCCGTCACTAGGACCTTTGTTTGTAGCAACCAATGTAAACACCACATTGCTTCCAACTGCAGGGGCAGAGTTGTCTACAGATTTGGCAAGGTCTAAGTTCGTAGTTGGTGTCGGTACCGGCGTTGAGGTCGAGGTATTATTACCCGGAGTCGGATCATTTTTTCAGTACCGGTAATTGCAGCGGTATTAATTGCAGCGGTATTGGCATATGGGCCAGTCGCATTCACCGTAGCCGTAATGGTCAGGGTAGAAGTAGCTGTATTAGCGAGTGTACCAATTGTCCATAGACCTGTTGCAGGAACATAAGTTGTACCAGCCGGAGGAGTAGAACTGACATAAGTATATCCAGCTGGCAGCAGATCTGTTACCGTGATTCCTGTCCCATCACTAGGACCTTTGTTTGTAGCAATCAATGTAAACACCACATTGGTTCCAACTGCAGGGGCTGAGTTGTTTACAGATTTGACAAGGTCTAAGTTCGTAGTTGCTGTAGGTGCTGTCGTTACAGTCGATGTATTATTTCCAGTAGTCAGATCGCTTTCTGCACCTGTAATAGTTGCAGTGTTGGCATATGGGCCAGTTGCATTCACTGTTGCCGTAATGGTCAGGGTAGAGATAGCTGTATTAGCGAGCGTACCAATTGTCCATAAACCGGTTGTTGGTACATAGGTTGTGCCAGCCGGAGGAGTAGAACTCACGTAAGTATATCCTGCTGGAAGCAGATCTGTCACTACAATCCCTGTACCATCACTAGGACCACGGTTAGTAGCTGTAAGTGTAAATACTACATTGTTACCTACTGTCGGAGCAGCATTGTCAACAGTTTTTGCAATTTCTAAATCAGTTTCTTTTCCGATTATAGTAGACGATGTACTGGTATTATTGGCCAGATTAAAATCAGTCACTGCACCAGAAGATGTAACGGTTGCTGTATTGTTAATGGTTGCTACAGTTGGTGAAGCACTCACTGTTCCGTTTACTGTAATCAGGATGTAATTTGCTAAACCAGCTGCGATGTCGCCTGTAAGGTTAATATTACCCGATCCCGGGGGGGCGCTGACTGTAGCAGTACCAACAGTTGTTGCTGACCAGGTTACGCCTTGTATATCAGTTGGAATTATATCATTAATTGTTAAACCGGGAACATCTCTCGGACCCGCATTACTTACCTTAAGTGTATAAGATATGGCAGAACCTGCTGTTGCATTTTGAGGCCCGCTTTTATCAATGACCAGATCTGTCGATTGATTGACAGCTGTGGTTACAGAGCTTGTAGTTGATGTTGTAGTCGTTACTGTAACGGTGTTTGTAAATGAAGGCAGTGCACCTGTATTGATTGTTCCGTTGATGGTCAGGGTTAAAGTTCCCGGTACAGGAAGGTCTACTCCAGGTATATTTATTGCTGGGCCTGTACCATTACTTGGTCCGCCAAATGTTGCTCCTCCTGCAGTAGTGATTGACCAACCACTAACAGTTACTGAGGAAGGAACATTATCTTCAATCATAGCACCAGTTATATTTCCCGCACCACCATTTGAAACCACAATCGTGTAAGTGATTGGGTCATTGATATTCACCCTTGTAGGACCATTTTTAGAAACCCTTACGTCTGCCGAATTTGTTACTTTTGTAGGTATTGTACTGGTATTTGAAGAGACGTCAGGATCTGTTACAGGACTTAAAGCGGGGAAGTCTGCTGTAGCAGTATTTGTAAATGGAGTGTTATCCGGGGTAGCCGGATTGATTGTTCCGCTGATCACAATGTCGATTATACCAGTGCCAGATGGAATATCTCCGGTGATATTAATATCACCAGATCCACTTGAAGCACTTACAGTAGCCAGATTTTGTACTGTTGCTGTCCAGGTTGGCAATAATATTTGTGAAGGGATTTGGTCTTTAATGATTACGCCAGGTGCATCACTAGGCCCGTCATTTACAATACGTATGGTGTAGGAAATAGCCTCACCAGCTGCAATGTCGGCGGGGCCTGATTTCGTTATACGTACATTAGCCTGTCTGGAAACCGTTGAAGTCACTGTACTCGTAGCAGGTACCGGATTATTCACCCCGGCTTCCGGAGTTGCTGTTGCCGTATTCGTGAGTGTAGTTCCTGTGTATGTTGAACTCAGTATCCCATTGATAACCACCTGAACAGAAGCTGTTCCAGCAGGGATTTAGCAAAATTTAGATTTGCACTTCCGATTCCTGAGGCAGCACCATTGATGACCGCGCCATTGAGTGGGGTAGCATTCCAGGTTACACCCGATAAACCAACTGGGATATTATCAACAATGTTCACATTGTTTACATCCGATGGACCAGTATTAGTTACATTCAGCGTATAACTAATGTTATTTCCAGCAACTAATGTTGCCGGACCTGTTTTTTGGATTTTTACGTTAGCATCCTTGCTAATCGTAGTAGTAACAGTATTGGAGTTGATAACTGGACTTCCGATTGCGTTCACGTTAGCCGTATTAGAGAAAGAGGTTGCCACCGATGAAGAAGGAATTGTTCCGGTAATTGTGATTTTTATCTGATTACCCGCGCCGGCTGGAATGTTACCTGTAACAAGTACATTAGGTCCTGTACCTGTCAGACCAGTAGTTACATTCGCGGTACCTAGCTGTGTTGCGATCCAGCTTATATTGGTTAATGCAGCTGGCACATTATCAGTAATAGACTGTGCAATCGCATTTCCTGTGCCATTATTGCTTACTGTTAATACATAATTAACCGTATTTCCAGCACTAGCAGTAGCGGGGCCGGTTTTTAATAGCTTAACATTTATTGGTGTTGTTGTCGCTGTTGCTGTATTATTTCCTGGTACAGGATCGTTTTGCGCACCAGATACGGTTGTTGTATTTGCGTAATTACCTGTTGGATTTACAGTAGCTGTAATTGCCAATGTAGCATTGGCACTATTATTTAAATTGCCAACTGTCCATACACCAGTTCCGCTGTTATACGTGCCAACAGATGGGATAGCTGATACATAGGTATATCCAGACGGCAACAGATCATTTACAAGGACGCCTGTAGCATCACTTGGGCCGTTATTAACTGTGGTTAGGGTGAAAATAACCTGATTGCCAACGTAAGGCGATGGGATATTAACTATTTTGGCAATATTTAAGTCTGTTGTTGCTGTTGGTGTTGGCGTAATTGTCGAACTGTTTTGCCAGAAGTCGGATCATTTTCAATACCTGTAATAACGGCAGTATTTACATAAGGACCAGTTGCTTTCACTAAAGCGGTAATGGTCAGGGTTGAAGTTCCATTGTTGGCCAAGGTGCCAATATTCCATACGCCAGTCGCAGGAATATAAGTGGTGCCAGCCGGTGGGGTAGAACTCAGGTAAGTATATCCTGCCGGAAGCTGATCAGTCACTATAATACCGGTGCCGTCACTAGGACCGTGATTGGTAGCAACAAGTGTAAATACCACATTACTTCCTACATCGGGTACCAGATTATTAACTGTTTTCATTACTTCTCTATCAGTAGTCGGTATAGGTGTTGGTGTAATTGTTTCAGTATTATTACCAATATTAGGGTCATTCTCAGTTCCTGTGATCGTCGCTGTATTACCATAAGGACCGGTTGCTTTAACAGTAGCGGTAATGGTTAATGTCGAGGTAGCTCCACTAGTTAAAGTACCTATTGTCCATAACCCGGTATAGCCGGAGTATAAGTTGTACCTGCCGGTGGAGTAGAACTTACGTAAGTATAACCTAAAGGAAGCACATCAGTAACTGTAATTCCTGTTCCTGTACTTGGACCGGTATTAGTAGCGATGAGTGTAAATACCACATTACTTCCAACTGCCGGTGTTGCGTTGTTTACCGACTTCGATATTGACCTGTCAGTGGTCGGTATAGGTGTTGGTGTAATTGTTTCAGTATTATTACCAATATTAGGGTCATTCTCAGTTCCTGTGATCGTCGCTGTATTACCATAAGGACCGGTTGCTTTAACAGTAGCGGTAATGGTTAATGTCGAGGTAGCTCCACTAGTTAAAGTACCTATTGTCCATAACCCGGTAGCCGGAGTATAAGTTGTACCTGCCGGTGGAGTAGAACTTACGTAAGTATAACCTAAAGGAAGCACATCAGTAACTGTAATTCCTGTTCCTGTACTTGGACCGGTATTAGTAGCAATGAGTGTAAATACCACATTACTTCCAACTGCTGCTGGTGTTGCGTTGTTTACCGACTTCGATATTGATCTGTCAGTAATGGGAACAGGGACAGGTGTGATTGTCATACTATTATTTCCGGTTGCCGGATCATTTTCTGTACCCGTTATCGTAGCTGTATTGGCGTAAGTACCTGTTGCTTTTACCGTAGCGGTAATTGCTAAAGTTGAACTTGCTCCATTTGCTAAAGAACCTATTGTCCACACACCAGTACCAGAGTTATAGGTTCCGGCCGAGGGGATTGCATTTACAAAGGCATAACCAGTAGGAAGTAAATCCGTAACCGTGGTTCCTGTACTTGTACTGGGACCATTATTGGTCGCAGTCAGGGTAAACACGACATTGCTGCCTACAGCTGGTGTTATATTGTTTACAGACTTTGATATTGATCTGTCTGAGGTAGGAACTGGTACCGGAGTAATCGGAGAACTATTATTCCCTGCAACCAGATCGGTCTCGGTTCCGGCAATAGTTGCCGTATTGGTGTATGGGCCGGTGGCATTGACTTGAGCTGTAATGGTCATATTGCCACCTGCTGCACTTGCCAGGTTTCCAATAGTCCATATTCCTAAGAGATTATTGAAAGTGCCTACTGTTGGTGTAGTATTGCTGACAAAAGTATAGCCGGCAGGAAGAACATCAGTTACAGTAACTCCTGTAGCCGGACTAGGCCCGTTGTTCAATGCGTTTAAAGTAAAAACAACATTGCTGCCTACTGCCGGAGTTGAATTATCTACTGTTTTTGTGATCTGACGGTCTGTTCTCAAAACCGGAACCGGAGTTATAGTTGAAGTATTGTTCGTACTTACAGGATCATCCTCATTTCCAGTTATGGTGGCTGTATTTGAATATGGACCGGTTAGATTCACTTTGGCGACAATACTTAATGTGGCATTGGTACCAGTAGCGAGGCCACCTATATTCCATACGCCGGTACCTGGGGTATAGGTTCCTGCAGAAGGGGTTGCACTTACAAAGGTATATCCTGCGGGGAGTATATCATTAACAGTAACCCCGGTTGCATTATTATTACCCAGATTGCTGGCAGTGAGTGTAAAAGTCATATTACTGCCAATTGCAGGCGACGGGCTACTTTGGGTTTTAGCAATAGATAAATCTATTGGTGTATTAAGTGAAACACCCAAAGTTGCGGCATCACCCGCACCTTGTGGGTTACCTGCCCATATTGTTCCAGGCCCGGTAGATCTTAAGTAGACTCTCAGTGTTATTGCGGTTATATTTTTACCACTGAATAATACACTTCCACAGGCACCACCGGCACCACAACCTGCATTCGGCGCAGCTGAACCATTATTAATCTGGGTTCCGCTTACACTTAATTCCGTTGTACCAGATAGTTTAGATAGGGTTATACCGGGCGTAAGTAAGGTGAACTCCTGAGACAGGGATGTAACTAATGTACCGGATGTAACCGAAGCCCCCAATCCACCAAAATGTAAAACTGGATTGCTAACAGCCCTGCTAAAAGTGATCGTTAAATCTGCCATTTGGATTCTGCCTGGAACAGGGATTGCAGCATTCCTTAGAACTGTAGAAGAGGCGAAAAGTGCTATGGAATAGTTATTAGCAGCACTTATACCATTACCTGGCCCTCCTGTGTTTAATGGACTGGATGTAAACATCGCATCTGTTGCACCGCCAAACGCTCCTGTGGTTTGAAATAAACTACTGGCTGCATATTGATCACTTCCTGCTGTAGTTGTACCTCCAAAGAAATAACCTGGATTGGTTGCTGCTGGTACTAATGGCCATGATGCTGTATTATATTGTTGGTTAGCAAGGCTAAAAGTGACTGTAACAGGAGAACCTCCGGTAGTGTATGGTGCTGAGGTCAAACCAGTAGGATTATTGGTGTTTTCCAATAAGGTAAAGGTTTGTGCACTTACTGTAGGGCCTGTTGCCAGAGTACTGCCAGAAGCAGCAAAAAACTCAAGAGTCTTCGGGTTTTGAGCCAAACTCAAAAAGGGAAGAAGAAAAGAGAGAGTGCAAGTATTTTTGCAGACAGAGGTCGAGTAGATAGTTTTTTCATCGTAGAAGGGCTTTAATTACTTCTATGGTAGTATGACCATATAGTAATGACTACGTGGATTCTATATCACCTCTCTCCGTCCTTTTGATAAAAAGGATCGCTTTACAATAAAATTTTATGACGTAGCGTTAATTTATATTTTTTTAAAATATTTAGTTGCAATTAGTTAATTGCATACTTGAGAAATTGGATTGGAAAATAATCAGGGGGTAACTGGGTGAAGAATTCTTATTAGACAATTGTCCTGATATTCCTTAGGAAGGAAAGTAGAATTTTTCATAGGCGTAGATTTAGATGTCAGGTATTATAAAATTTTAAATCGTCAATTATATATTCACAATGAGATTTATAATACTAATTATAAATCTAAAATAAATAACTGATAGATTGATATTTACGTTTTGTTCATTTTATTCATTTTAAGAATTTGCGTATCAGGAAAACTAATAAATAAAAAAGGCGTGTCTTAATTTAAAATTAAAACACGCCTTCTGCAGGAATTGCTAATTGGTTTATTTCTTTGCGTCAGCTAATAAAGCTGTATTTAAACGAATGTATTCAGGGTTTTTTATTTCTGTAGCTATTTTAATACCAGCAGCTGCACTTTCCGCTGCACCTTTTTTGTCGCCCATTTTAAGTTGAACGCGGCCTTTCCATAGTTTGATCCACGGACCTTTACCGCCATCAGCTGCATCCGCAGCATTCATCCATTCCATTGCCTTGTTCAGGTCCTTTCCATTTTCAAGGTAATAAATAGCTGACTGGAAGTATGGTTTTTTATCACCTTTCATTGCTTCGTCAATACTTGACATTACTTTAGCATCAATATCAGTGGTCATATTCACCGATACTAAAGTATTATCCCATGCTAATTGCATGACAGCTTTTGTTGGCAATACATCAGTAAATCCAATAGTAAACGTTTCTACCTTGTCTTTTACTGTACCCGCTTTAACTTTGAACCTTAAAAAATCCTCAGACTCTTTGTAATCATAAGCACCCCATTGTTTCGTGGTTTTGTTTAAAATTACTGTCCATTCAGTTTTGCCTGGAATAGTAAATAATGCATAATCACCAGCAGGAACCGGCTGACCTTCCAAAGTTACATTGTCTGTGAAGGTAATCGTTGTTGCACTGTTAGCACCTGTACGCCAAACTGATCCGTAAGGCTCCAGTTCGCCAAATACTTTACGTCCTTTGGTATTTGGACGGGAGTATTTAACTGTGATTTTCCCAAGACCGAAATCTTGTATTAAGGTTTGACCAGAGCTAGGCTGAGGGATGTTTATACCTTGTGCTTTCAGGTCTGCATTCAGGCTCACCGCCAGAATAAGCAGTAACGTTGTTTTGAGTAATGTTTTCATTAGAATAAGTTTTGTTTATACGAAATTACAGTTCTGTTTTGATTTATAGTACAAACCTTTTCCATTAATAACTGTTAATTCGTAAACAAAACTTATTTTAATTATAAGATTATGAAACAATTAAGTTTATTTGGCTTGTTAGTTATCGGAGCCTGTTCTATTCAGGCATGTACAAGTCCAGAGAACCGTGGTGTAAAAGGTGATTCTACCGCCATGGATTCAAGCAAATCAGACAGTTCAAAAATGGGTTCAAAGATGAGCGGAACAACGCCTTCTGACCCAACCAATCAATCAAAAGTTGACGGTGATGAAGCTACTTTTATGAAAAGTGCGGCTTTGGGTGGAATGATGGAAGTGGATTTAGGGCAGATTGCTCAAAAATCGACTAATCCGGATGTGAAAGCATTTGCAGAAGAAATGGTGAAAGATCATTCTAAAGGCAATGCAGAACTTAAAGCATTGGCGGAAAAAGAGAAAATTATCTTGCCAACAGCATTTCCGGCGGAAGATAAAGCGCACATGGATATGATGAAAACCATGACTGGTACTGCTTTTGACCATCACTATATTGATATGATGATGGTTACCGACCACGATAAGACTATAGCTTTATTTAAATCAGCAGCAGCTTCTCAGACAAAAGAAGTAAGTGAATTTGCAAAAAAAATGTTGCCAGTTATTACTGGTCACTTTGAAAAAGCAAAGGCTATTCAGGCAAAACTGAAATAGTTTGCTAATTAGTTCAGTTTACAATTGATCAGTATATACTAGTCAAAAGGGCATTTTGTAATTAAACAGAATGCCCTTTTCTTATCCCTGAACTCTAACAGGGTCAAGTACCTGAGTAATCAATTTTAGTTTCTCTTCAGCTTTTTGTAATTGGAGGTGTAATTCCTGAGTGGCAATATCTGTCTGAAGTTTTAATTCAGGAATCAGATCTCTGTAATAGTTGATCCCTTTGAATAATTCTTCTCTGAATTTTTCGAAATATTTGGTCTTTTTTGCATTCAGATCATGCAATTGCGCACTTAGATCTTTCTTCAGATAATCAACATATAAATGCAGTTCATTGATAAATAAATTTGGGCGATTGAATTTAAAGGTGATCGTTTCCCTTCCATAAATATGACCTATCATTTCTTTCAATGTATACTGTCTGGAAAAGTAAGCGAGGTTTGGGCCCGGGCAAATACTTACCGCTTTATTCTCTCTTGGTTTCAGCATGTCGTTCTTTAAATAAGCTGATGCACACAAACCTTCACAAAGACATATTTTCTCTGTAATAGCCTCAAATTTTTCAGCAAAAAGTGCAGGATCTGGTTCTGTGGATTCCAATTGTTTGATTTTCAACCGCTGATATTCTCTTGAAGCGGTGCAGATAGGCAATTCTGTAAACTCCGTATTGGTAGATAAGAATTTTTTAGTACATGGGCTGCCTGGTCTTCCTTTTGCTATCCGTTGCAAACGCTGTTCTTCTATCGTGCTGTTTTTGAAATTATTAAACAATACACCCAAAGGCGAAGAATTGCTTACATAAAAATCCTCCTGTTGCGCTGTGACCAGAGCCGCTAGAGTTTGCGTATCGTATCAACATTAGTCGCTTCAGGAACCAATAAAAACGGACTGCCCCATCCGGTGGCATCCAGCTGGTAATAATTAAGCAGAAAAGCATTTTCTCCCGCAGTACCAATTCCTCCCTGGGCAGTAAATTTGAGTATTGGATCTTTAGTTAATGCTATCCCTTTATTGAGCAGTGCAGTTTGATAAATACCTGATAATTCTTCCCGCAGTTCATTTCTCTTTTGCTTAAATTCTTCTAAAATCGGGCCTAACAATAGACCTTCAGTTGCGAAAGCATGACCTCCACAGTTCAAACCAGATTCTACTCTGAATTCTGCTACCCACAGTCCTTTTTTGGCGAGCATTTTTGCCTGTATCAAAGCCGATCTGAAATCACTGACTTTGAGAATGATTTTCTTTTTAATCTGTCCGTTTAAATCAGGATAAAAATCTAAACAGTTCTCCATATAAGTGTATAACCTTGGATTCAGACCCGCAGAGATTACAACGGATGAAGATAAAGTACTGTTTCCAAACCCTCTCATTGCCGCCAGTGCATCTGTATAGTCATTTCCTAAATTTTCATGGCTAGCCGTATAATTGGCTTTATCTACCTTGGACATGATGTTCACATCAATATTTCCCGCTTTCATCTGCAGGCGTAATTCCTGTTGCAGCTTGTTTTTTTCTGTTCCCTCTGCCAGTCCGAGCATTTGGAGATACTGAACTTTTAACGCGGAATTTTCCGGAAGAAGTTCAAAATAAGTATGGATATCTGCACCCGCTATAAACGGTTCATCCCTTAATGATATGAACTGCTGATCAACCAATTTACTGATTAAATCAAGGTAAGCAGTTGTCCGCCTTGCACGGCCATCATTTTCTTCTTTTTTAATCAATATATAATCAAGACCATTTGCTGTGCAGTGGAACTTTCTCATTCGCTCAGTCAATTCATCATCAACGATAGAAAGAACAGAGGAAATGCCATATCTGGCCACTTTTAATGGGGTGTCAATGGAGTAACCTAATCCCAAAACGGGTATATGAAAGGTGTGGTTCATGCAATTCTGTTTTATCTGTAGGCCGGCAAAATAGCGGAGAAATCCGGATATAAAATATGACATGGATCATTATTTTCTATGATTTATACCTGTCCCGGGGATGACAGACGTCATAGATAGGGTCAACTAATGAATAGATATTTGTCTAATAAAAACGACATATTATGGCAACTTTAATATTGAACACCGCAGATAGTCAGAAACCAAATTACTTAGGCATATTTTATTTAAGCTTATTGGTCCATACTGTTATACTTTTAATTACAGTTGCTGGTGTGTAGACGTTATATAGTCTCTTAATAGATTTTCTATATTTGTAAAAATCGATTATGGAAAAAGCAAGGTTATTAGAGGCAATTATTGAAACAGCCATTGATGGAATTATTACCATCGATCAAAGAGGGAAAATAGAAAGCCTTAACCCTGCTGCTCTTAAGCTTTTCGGATATACACTGGACGAAGTTATCGGACAGAATATATCTAAATTAATGCCTGAGCCTGATAAAGGCAGGCATGACAGCTATCTGGCTAATTACCATGACACGGGTGAAAAACATATAATTGGTAAGGGAAGAGAAGTAAAAGGATTGAGAAAAAATGGTTCTACTTTTCCTTTCAGGCTTGCCGTTAGTGAAGTGCAGTATGAAAGCCGTAAAATATATACCGGTTTTATCCACGATTTATCCAAAGAAAAAGAAGCGGAAGAACGTCTGCAGGAATACGCAGCTGAGCTGGAAAGCCTGGTTGAAGAACGGACTAAATCCCTCAAGAAAACTGTGACTGCTTTAAGGGAAGCAAAAGAGGAGGTAAGTTTGTCACTTGAAAAAGAAAAAGAGCTCAACCAGATGAAAAGCAGGTTTGTCTCTATGGCATCACACGAGTTTCGTACACCACTGAGCTCCGTACAGCTTTCTGCTTCGCTTATTGAAAAATATGCCGAGCCCTTTCACAATGAAAATATTGAGAAACATGTACACAAAATAAAGAACGCAGTTGGTAACCTGACCACTATCCTTAATGACTTCCTTTCTCTGGAAAGATTAGAGGCGGGAAGGGTAGAACCTGCATTTCAACCTTTTGACCTGGTTAAACTATCAGAAGAAATTACAGAAGAAATGCAGATGATTGCCAAGCAGGATCAAAATATTATTTATCAGCATACAGGACTGGAAAGTGTAGTTTCACTGGATCAGAACCTGCTGAAAAACTGCATGATCAACCTGATCAATAATGCGATCAAATACTCAGGAGAAAATACTTTTATTGAGTTCAATACTGAAATTAATGATCAGCAGTGTCTGGTTACGATCAAAGACAATGGAATCGGTATACCAGATACAGATCAGAGACATTTGTTCCAGCCATTTTTCAGGGCGCATAATACAGGAAATATTCCCGGTACAGGCTTAGGTCTGAACATTGTACTTCGTTACGTCGGTTTAATGAATGGTGAAGTACAGTTTGAAAGTGAAATTAACAAAGGGACTAAATTTACCTTATCTTTCAATAAACCGGGTTAATTCAATAGGATAGAATTCAATAAATAGCATGGAACACAGGAAACAAAGGATATTGATTATTGAAGATAATGACGATATCAGAGAAAGCACAGCGGAAATACTTGAACTTGCCGATTACGAGGTTTTTCAGGCTGATAACGGAAAAAAAGGTGTGGAAACGGCCCATAGTCATTTGCCGGATTTGATTTTGTGTGATATTATGATGCCTGAGCTGGATGGTTACGGTGTTCTTTATCTATTGAATAAAAATCCGGAAACGGCCGCAATACCCTTTATTTTCTTAACTGCAAAAGCAGAGCGGATGGACATGCGTAAAGGTATGGAGATGGGGGCTGATGATTATCTGGTTAAACCTTTTGACGATGTGGAACTGTTGAATGCCATAGAAAGCCGGTTCAGTAAAAGAGAAAAACAAGAGCTTTTTTATAGCAAGTCAATTTGTTCAGTTAAACAATCTTATTTCTTCCAATCAAGGAGTCAAAGAGCTGGATAAACTCATGCTCGACCGTAAAGTCCGTACGATTAAAAAGAAGCAGATCATTTACTACGAAGGAGATACTGTTTCGGGAATTTACCTGGTATTGAGCGGAAAGGTAAAAACTATTAAACTCACAGAGGATGGCAGAGAGCTTTTAACGGGGATGTATGGTGCTGAAGAATATTTCGGTATCCCGGCTTTGTTATTGAATGAACCTTATGCCGAAACAGCTGAAGCATTAGAAGATACTACGATTTGTCAGCTTCCAAAAGAGATGCTGGAAGAGTTGCTTAACCGTTACCCGGATGTAGCCAGACAGTTTATTCACATCCTGTCTAATAACCTGCTTGACAAAGAAGAACAACTCTTGCAATTAGCCTATCATTCTGTCCGTAAAAGGATGGCAGAGGTACTTATGCGTCTGTGTAAACTTGAAAAACAAGAAGGACAGATTATCTTGCGCGTATTTCCAGAGATAACCTTGCTGCAATGGCTGGAATGGCTACAGAAACAGTCAGCCGGATTCTAAGTGATTTCAAAGATGAGGGGATCATTGAAAGAAAAGGAAGTCAGATCGGGATACTCGATCATGTGAAGCTTCAACAGATGAAAAACTGATCCAGATCATATTTATGGCTGACTAACCTCATTCTCTCCGACCTGTTTTCGAGTTAATTTTGCTCATTAACAAATCGATCCGAATGAGAGTAGTAGCCTATAGTATAAAATCTTTTGAAAAAGAGCCACTGGCAATCGCCAACCATAAAAAACACGATATTACATTAATATCCAATTCGCTGAGTCCTGATACTGTAAGTTATGCGGCAGGAAAAGAAGCTGTTATCGTCTTTACGGAAGATGAAGTTTCAGAAGCAGTGATTAATAGTCTGGCCGATCTGGGGGTGAAATATATCGCTACCCGATCTACTTCAACTGTTCATATTAATCAGCAGCAGCAGCCAGCCGTAATATTAAAATAGCCAATGTTCCGGCAGTCTCGCTGATGGCAGACACAGCTGATGAACTATCCCTTGCACTTGCCAGAGAGACGATCTTAAATCTTGATAAATTGCAGCAGAACCGTTGTTTAGGTTCTGCTTGTGTTTGTTCAAAATCCTGTGATCAGATTCATCCTAAAACGCCAGATCATGAGCATTAAAGCACTGATAGCGAAATATCACGTTGCCGCTCCGCGGTACACAAGTTATCCTACAGTTCCTTATTGGGATTCAGAAGGGTTTGATCAGGAAAAATGGGCCTATGCAGTAAGTAACTCATTTACACATAGCAATCATCAGGACGGAATCAGTATCTATATTCATTTACCTTTTTGTGAAAGCCTATGTACTTATTGTGGTTGTAATACACGTATTACGCGTAACCACAAGGTAGAAGACCCATATATTGAAGCTGTACTGAAAGAGTGGAAGTTATATCAAAAACTCTTCGATCTTAAACCTGTGATCCGTGAACTGCATCTGGGCGGGGGAACACCTACGTTTTTTAGCGCTGAAAATCTTGAACTGTTAATCGAGGGGATTCTTAAACCAGCCATCATTCATGCAGAAGCTGAATTTAGTTTCGAAGCTCATCCTTCGAATACAACCCATGCCCATTTAGATACTTTATACCGATTGGGTTTTAAACGCCTGAGTTTGGGTATTCAGGATTTTGATCCAAAAGTACAACTGGCTATTAATAGAATACAGAGCGTAGAAGAAGTTGCTTTGGTGACAGCACAGGCGAGAGCTGTGGGGTATCATTCAGTGAACTATGATTTGATTTATGGTCTGCCTTTACAAAATATAGAAGGATTAACCGATACTATAACATCCGTACTAACCTTAAGACCAGACAGGATTGCTTTTTACAGTTATGCACATGTGCCATGGGTAAGACCCGGACAGCGCAGATATACAGAACTGGATCTTCCATCTGCTGCGGAAAAACAGGAATTATATGACTGGGCCGTGAAATGCTGAAAGCAGGTGGGTATATAGAGATTGGAATGGATCATTTTACATTGGCTACCGATAGCTTATATACCGCAGAAAAGGAAGGCAGGTTACACCGTAATTTTATGGGTTACACCCATCAGTACAGTAAACTGATGATCGGGCTGGGCGTATCTTCTATCAGTGATAGCTGGACTGCTTTTGCCCAGAACGTGAAAAAAGTAGAAGATTACATCAGTCTGGTTAATGAAGGTCAGATTCCTGTTTTTAAAGGCCATATACTGGATCAGGAAGACCTGGTGATCAGAAGACACATCCTAAACCTGATGTGTAAAGGGGAGACCTCATGGGCTAAACCTGAAGAACAAAGTGCTGGTTTCAGCAAAGGTCTGGAACGGATGACTTTAATAGCTGATGATGGATTAGTGATTATAAAAGGTACTGAGTTAAAAGTAACTTTATTAGGGAAGCGGTTTTTAAGAAATATTTGCATGGCGCTTGATTCAAGACTCTATGCCAATCAGCCACAGACACAACTATTCAGTATGGCCGGTTAATACAAATGCCTGTGACAGCAGGAATTATTTAGATCAGACACATATTACGGTTCCGGCTTTGGCCGGGCTTAAATATGGAATATCCAATTCCATTCCCCGCAGGATAAACCAGATTCCTAACAGGATCATCAGATAAGGAATCACCTTATTAATCTTTCTTCTGAAAATTGCAGAAGTAAAACCTGCACTTATTCCAGCAATAAACATCAATGGGACTGTTCCCAGTCCATACCAGAACATATATCCCACTGCTGTATTTATCTTACCGGTATTCAGTGCACCGGTTAAAGCCAGGTAAACTAAACCACAAGGCAGAAAGCCATTCACAATTCCTATAATCAGATGATTTGCTTTGTGCTTTAGTGCATAACCAAACAAACGGTTAAAAGGTTGCAGTAATTTAGCATTAGCTCTGCCAGCAGAGAAATTAAATAGTTTTGAAGCTGCGGCAACAAGAATAAGCAAGCCACTCAGTACACTTAAATACTGCTGCGCACCTGCGAGCCATATTTGCTGGCCGATCAGACCAATAACAGCCCCCAGGATACAATAAGAAATAATTCTGCCACCCTGATAACTCAGCTTATCCAACACCAGGAATCCCCAGCCCTTATGCAGAGTGGGGACAGCAAAAGCTAACGGGCCGCACATGCCTAAACAATGTACACTGCCCATCAATCCTATCAGAAATGCCAGATACTGGTCGCTCATTTGATATTAATTTCCTGTTCGTAAAGATATTTTTTAGACAGACTTTCCCATTCGATAATTAGCCTCCATGATCCTTTTGGCAAATTCACAGCAGGGATCAATACCTGTTTGTTCTGATTGGTTTCAAAAGGCATAGCTCTATCCAGGCGTTTATCTGAAGTACGCATTAACCGTACATTTCCTTTAGCCTGCTTCTTAAAGGTCAGTCTGATTGTTTCACTACTTATTACTATTCCCGGCTTTGCATGATCAAGGTTAACCTGTTCTTTCAGGTTGTAAACTTTATTATAGTTGATCCCCTTTTCATAATAATCGTTGTCCGCCAGTGCATCAGTTTTACTGTTAAACATGATAACCACCAGTACAGTAATGAAGCTCATAAAAGTGCCCATACCTATCAATACTTTTACTCCCCAGTTCATCTCTTATTCATTAGAAGGTGCAATAAATGTAGTCTTAAACTGTCCTGCAATTTTATGCTCAGACATCAGTTTAAAACCAATAGCTGTTTTATATTTCTGAATAGATTTTTGTGGAAGGATCACAAAAAAAGTAATCTTTATGGTTTCTCCAGGTTTCACTATGTTTTCCTTCTGGATATACTGTATTTTAGCTTCCTTGTTATCCGGCACGATCTCAAACTGAATCGGACGGGTAGTCTTGTTCATCAGCTCTGAATTATAAAGGTTACTGACGGTCTTATCTTTGTCCCTGAGCTGATATAATGTACCACACTCGCTCTGAGTAGTATTGTTGTTTCCACATCGCTTCGGCTGATCAGCAAATAGCCCAGAACAGTCATCAGCATCAATAAAACCCCGGCATAACCATAAATCCGTTTATTTAAGTGGAAAGGTTTTTTAGTGGCAATTTCATCTTCAGATTTAAAGCCGATTAAGCGAAGCGGACGGTCAATTTTCTCCATCACCATATCACAGGCATCAATACAGGCTGTACAGTTCACGCATTCCATTTGAGTACCATTCCTGATATCTATCCCGGTAGGACAAACCTGTACACATAACTTGCAATCAATACAATCCCCTTCTGGCTGTTCTATTTCTTTAACCCGTTTTCCACGAGGCTCTCCACGCTGATAATCATAAGCGACAATAATGCTCTGATTATCTAACAACACACCCTGTAAACGTCCATAAGGACAAGCTACCGTACAAACCAGCTCTCTCATTCTTGAAAACACAAGATAGAATGCCAATGTAAATACACAGATCGCAATAAACCCGGTTACGTTACGTGCATAGCAATGGGTTCGGTCATTATTTTCCAGAGTACCGCACTACTGATCAGGTAAGAAAGGAAGATGTTGGCAATCAGAAAGGAGATGGCCAGGAACAATACATGTTTAATTGTTTTCTTCCTGACCTTTTCAAAATTAAGCGGCCCTTCGTCCAGTTTCCTTTGTTTCAAATGATCACCTTCTATCCAGTTCTCAATTTTCCGGAAAACCATTTCCAGGAAGATGGTTTGAGGGCAGGCCCATCCGCAGAAGACCCGCCCAAAAACTACCGTGAACAACACCACACCTATGATAAAAATCAATAATGCCAATACAAAAAGGTAGAAATCCTGTGGCCAGAAAATAATACCAAAAAAGACAAATTTCCTTTCCAGCACATTCAGCAGGATCAGCTGTTCTCCATTCAGTTTCAGGAATGGAGCAGAAAAAAGTACAGCCAGGAAAAAATAACTGACCGCAGCACGGTACTGATAAACCTTTCTTTCCTTTAATAATAATTTTAGGATAGATCCACTTTTTTTTTTTCCGTCATCGGTAATCGTACCAGGCTGATCTCTGAAATGTGCAGGACTTTGTGACATATCTTATTCTTTGTTACCCTGTGGTGCTTTTGCACCCGCAGGTTTTGTTCCTTTTAATGACAAAACATAATTCGTTAAGTCAGACAGCTGTTGTGCACTGAGTGATTTTTCCCAGGCAATCATTCCCTTTTCTGGAACTCCATACTTGATTGTTTTGAAAACATCTTTTGCTGTGCCACCATGCAACCAGTATTCATCAGTCAGGTTTGGCCCTACAATACCTTCGGCATGCTCTCCATGACAAGGGGTACAGCGATTAGCAAATAAAGACGCCCCCCGTTTTTAATCACAGCCTCATCCTTACTTTGTTCCATATTGTTTTCATTTACCGCATTTGCTGCATTCGCAGGATTTGCCAGGAAAGCAACTTTAGCTTCTGCCGCCTGTTCTATCTCTGCGATATACTCCTCTTCCTCTGTTTATTTACCATAGCCCAGTACATCATAAGTCAGTAAATAGCCAATGGCGAAGATGATTGTACCATAAAACAGGATCATAAACCAGGCAGGTGTAGGATTGTTCAATTCTGCGATGCCATCAAACTGATGCTCCATGACCAGGTTTTTCTCCTCCTCCATAGGTTTTAGCTGCATCAGCTTAGTCCATATCGAAGGTTTTTTGTCTTTTTGATAACCTGTAAAGCTTCTTCTTCCAGTCGTCTTTTCTCTCTCTCTGCTGGTGTAGCAAAAGGCGTAGGGTTAACAGACTCCCTTACATAAAACTTAATCACCTTTAGCATCAGTATTGCTACGCAAAGGATCATAACCGCAGTAATGAGCATTAAAACGATTACAATGTCTGCTGATGTACTGCCAGTAGACCAGCTGCTGTTAATTACCTCTTTCATCCTGATCGTCTTTTATTGGGAGTTCGCTCATATATTTTATTTCGTCCTTTTTCATAGTCAGCAATAAGATGCCGACCAGTAAGAAAAATAGCATGAAGATGCCGAGTGAGCTGAGCAGATACCCTTGGTTTCCATCAACCTTATCTAAAAATTGCTTAAACATGTTTTATTTTGCTTTAATATCTGTTCCCAGGCGTTGCAGATAAGCGATGATCGCGATGATCTCCTTATCACTTTTTACCTTAATATTATTCTGTTGTAAATCTTTGGCGATTGCTTTTGCCTGTTCATCCAGATCGGCATTTGCTTTATGCTCATAACCTGTTTCGTAAGGAACACCCAAAGTGCGCATCGCATTGATTTTTACACGGGTCGTTGTTGTATCCAGTTTCTGTTCAGCAAGCCATTCATATGGAGGCATAATACTACCTGGTGACATCGTTTGCGGATCATACAAGTGATTATAATGCCATGCGTTACCATACTTGCCACCTTCACGCTGTAAATCAGGTCCTGTACGTTTCGATCCCCATAAAAACGGATGGTCATAAACAAACTCTCCAGCTTTACTGTATTCTCCGTAACGTAACGTTCAGTTTCAGAACGGAATGGGCGGATCATTTGAGAGTGACAGTTCACACAACCTTCTCTGATATAAACATCCCGGCCTTGTAATTCTAATGGTGTATAAGGCTTTACACTTGATATGGTTGGGATATTAGATTTAATGGTAAATGTTGGCATCATCTCAATCATTCCACCAATTAAAATTACAATCAATGAAAGCACCATGAAGATCATTGGTTTACGTTCCAGCATGCGGTGTAATTTCTTATCATCGCCTTGCGCAACATAAACCTGAGGTAAAGGCTGTGCTTCGGCTGGTTCATTAGCTACCAGCTTACCTGATTTCATTGTTTTGATCAGGTTATAAGTCATCACAATTACTCCTGTCAGATATAATGCACCACCAATAGCTCTCATAACATACATTGGCAGAATCTGGATAACGGTTTCCAGGAAGTTAGGATATCTTAATACACCTTCAGGAGTAAACTCTTTCCACATTAAACCTGCGTAAACCCGGCAAAGTAAAGAGGGACAGCATAAAATATAATTCCCAGTGTACCTATCCAGAAGTGGAAGGAAGCAAGTTTTACAGAGTATAAAGTTGTGTTGTAGATTCTTGGAATCAACCAGTATAAAATAGCAAACGTTAAAAATCCATTCCAGCCTAAAGCACCAACATGTACGTGTGCAACTATCCAGTCTGTATAATGGGCAATCGCATTAATCTGTTTAAATGCTAATAGCGGGCCTTCAAAGGTGGCCATACCATAGGCTGTTAAACCTACTACCATGAATTTCAGTTTAGGATCTTCCCTTACTTTATCCCATGCACCACGTAAAGTAAGTAGTCCGTTGATCATACCACCCCAGCTTGGAGCGATCAGCATGACAGAGAAAGCTACTCCTAAAGATTGTGCCCATGAAGGCAGTGAAGTATATAATAAATGGTGAGGCCCTGCCCAGATATAAATGAAAATTAGTGACCAGAAATGCAGGATACTCAGTTTATAGAATATACAGGGCGATTAGCCATTTTTGGTAAAAAGTAGTACATCATACCCAGATAAGGGGTAGTCAGGAAGAATGCCACGGCATTGTGTCCATACCACCATTGTACCAGGGCATCCTGTACACCTGCATATACATAGTAACTTTTAAATGCAGAAACTGGTAACTGAATAGAGTTGACAATATGTAATACAGCGACTGTAACGAAGGTGGCGATGTAAAACCAGATAGCCACATACATGTGTTTCTCCCGTCTTTTAATAATCGTTCCAAACATATTGTAACCGAATACGACCCAGATTACTGTAATTGCAATATCTATCGGCCATTCCATTTCTGCATATTCATGTGAGCTGGTCATCCCCAGTGGCAGGGTAATCACCGTTGCGATGATAATTAATTGCCAGCCCCAGAAATGTATTTTACTTAATACATCACTGTACATCCTTGCTTTAAGGAGCCGCTGTAAAGAATAATAAACGCCCATAAAAATGGCATTACCTACAAATGCAAAAATTACTGCATTGGTATGTAGTGGCCTGATACGGCCAAAAGTCGTGTATTGGGAACCCAGATTCATAGCAGGCTTGAAGAGCTGCATGGCAATCAATAGTCCAATCGTCATTCCCACTATACCCCAGACGATGGTGGCTAATGCGAAGTTTCTGACGATTTTGTTGTCGTAATGGAATTTTTCAGTCATGAGAAAAAACTGGTTGGTTTATGGGGGTAAAATTAGCTTGCAGGGGTGTTCCCGGGCGTGACAGGGGTTATCTCAGGGAGTGATCTTCATCACTTTTTTCTTCGTTTATGGTTTCCTGAGGCTCTTTTTCTTCTTCAAAAAGTATTCGCATACCAGGGGTAAAGAGATCGTCGTGCTGACCGGATTTATTAGCCCAGAAAAAAGCGAGCAGAAATAGCAAAGCCAATAAAATACTGAAGCCAATCAGCATGTAGATCATGTTCATAGCAAATGGTTTTTACGGGCGTAAAACCGGCGGTTAAACTGGTGAATAAAATAATGGTGACTGTGCTCATTGGCATGAGTATCGCGGCCATTAATGGAGAAAGCAAACCCTGTACTGCAAAAAAAAAATAATCCGACTACATTATAAAGCAGAGAGATAGCAAAACTCATGTGAATCACCTTTACTGCATCTTTGGCCTGTTTAATAAATTGCGGGATCTTCTTAAAAGCAGCACCATCCAATATGGCATCGCAACCTGGAGAGAAATTATTAATATCGTCTGTGACTGCTATACCAAGGTTACTTTGCTTTAGCGCACCGGCATCATTTAAGCCATCGCCAAGCATCATTACTTTAGCTCCGTTTTGTTGTAACTGAAGGATGTAATCCAGTTTTTGCTGCGGACTTTGCTGGAAATTCAATTGCTGTGCTCTTGGAAAAAATGGGGTCAGGAGCTTTCGGTCGTGATCCTGATCTCCGGATAATAAATGCAGATCTGATTTTTGACCCAGCTTCAGGGCCAATTGTTTGAAATCCTCTCTCCAGCGTTGCGAAGAGCGGAAATAACCACAATAATGATGTTCAATTAAGATATGAACTACACTTCCCTGATCTTGCGTTTTTAAACCTAAGTATGCTGCACTTCCCAGTTTTACTTCGTGACCGTCTACACAGCCAGTAATCCCACGGCCTACTTTTTCTTTATATTGTTCTACCTGAAACTGAGGTTTAAGATTTAGCCATTTAACCAACTCCCTGCTTAGCGGATGCCCCGAATTTCTTGCCAGATCAGCAACCAGTTGTTTTTCATAATTGTCCATTTCCCCGCTAAAATCAAATCCCGCAGCTTCGGGGTTGGTAATTGTCCCGGTTTTATCAAAAACGATCGTATCAACTCGAGCTAGTTCTTCTATAACTGCCGTGTTTTTTAAATAGAATTTGTTCTTGTCAAAAATGCTCAGTACCGCTGCTAATGTGAAAGGGGAACTCAATGCCAGTGCGCATGGGCAGGCAATAATCAATACAGCCGTAATGAAGCTACGGCCTTGTTGATATCTGTATTGATCCAGTACAGACCTGCTGCCAGCGCTATAGCTACCAGGATGATACTAAAATAACGGCTTGCGGTATCACTAAAGGTCTTAATCGGGTCTCTTTGTCCTGAAAAGGCTTCGTTATTCCATAATTTGGTAAGATAACTCTGAGAAACGGGTTTGACGACTTCAAGTTCAATCGCCCCTTTTAATTGTCTTCCTCCTGCGTAAACTATCTCGCCCAAAATCTTTTCTACAGGAAGTGATTCTCCGGTAACAAAACTGAAATCAAGTCTGGCATCACCTTTTAGTAAAATAGCATCCGCAGGAATAATTTCATTGCTGCGGATCAGAATCCGATCACCAGTTTTTAGTTCATTTAAAGGAAGAGGTTTTTCTTTTCCATTTTTTAACTGTGTCACTGCTACCGGGAAATAAGAACGAAAGTCACGCTCAAAAGACAAGTAGTGATAAGTCCTTTTCTGCATCCATTTCAATCAAAAGAAAAAAACAAAAAAAAAAATACAAGCGAACATAAAGTATCTACAAAGCCGGCGCCAGTCTGCGTTATGATTTCGTAAGCGGAACGGATAAACATGACAGCAATACCTAAGGCAAGCGGGAAATCCAGGTTCAATACTCCGTTTTTGAGATTTGTCCATGCGGAGATAAAGTAATCCTTAGCACTATAGAATAATACTGGAATAGCGAAGGCAAGGTTAATCCATCCGAAGAAGTTTTTGAAATCCTGTTCGAAACTATTGAGGCCAAAGTAATCGGGAAAACTTAATAACATCACGTTTCCAAAACAGAAGCCGGCAACTGCAATTTTAGTAAACAGATTGCGCTCAGAATGATCAGTTCTTTGTTTTTTGATCATATCCTGTAAGCTGATCAGTGGTTCGTAACCGATCGCACTCAAAGTCTCTACTACCTGACGCAATGAAATCTGCTGATTTCTGAAAGTTATACTGACCTGCTTTTTAAGGAAATCTACACGTGACTGTAAATGCAGCAGCATTGATTTTATGCAAATGTTCCAGTAACCAGATACACGAACTGCAGTGGATAACCGGAATAAAAAGTGTAATTACAGTGACCTTGTCATCTGTATAATCAACCAGTTCGGCTGCTATACCTGGTTCATCAAGATAATTGAAATGCTGTTTTTTTTTTTTTGCTGTGAGCTTCCGGGTACATCATTGTACAGGTAGTAACTTGATAGGTTATGAGTAGAAAGAATTTGATAAACTCCTTTACAACCCAGGCAGCAAAACTGCTTATCATCAGCAGGATAGGGGTTCTCAGGAAGATTATCGCCGCAGTGAAAACAATGCGTCTCTACCGTTAAGCTATTTGTTTCGTTCATTAGAAATTCTTTCCCCAAAAGTGGGAGGATAATCTCCATCTTAAAATGATACCCGAAACCTTAAAAAGTGATGCAAGTCACTTTTATTTCCATAACTTTATACTTTATTTCGTAGAATTAAAAACTATTGCCCGTTACGGCTGCTTATTATATAAGAAAAAAGAGATACAATGCAATTCTGGATAAAACTTATGGGAGGCCCTGATACCCATTCGCTGGAAGCAATCATATTTCATACTGCTTGTATTTTTACTGGTTTACTTTTTACATGCAGTATAGTTTTTAATTACCTGATTGGCTTATACACTTTATCAATACTGCTGGTTCCTGCTGTTTTTGCTGTTTGTTTTGTGTATTACTTATCGAAATTCAGATACAAACTTAATTTAGCAACGACTATTTTCTGTGTATTAGGAAATCTCCTGTTTATCGCTTTTTTTCTGAACAACTCCGGGGTTAATGGCCCTGGTCTGGTTGTATACCTGCTTTTTTTCTTTCTGGTAATTAGTATTGTGCCTAAAAATCAGCGTTTTGCGTGGATGTCCGTTAATATCATTGTAGCGATAAGCCTGATTATTTTTCAATATTACTACCCTGCTGCTGTTCCTTTAAATTATAAGGATGATTTCAGCAGACATATTGATTTGAGCTATGCTATATATTTTTCTTTACGCTGATCATTATCTATTTTATTCTTACCAGCATTATTACGAGTTATAACAGGGAAAGGTTATTGGCCGAGAAGCGTGCGGAACAATTGGAAATTGCCAATCAGTCAAAAAATAAGTTGTTCTCTATACTGGCACATGATCTCAGATCTCCTTTAAATTCTATTCAGAGTTTTCTGGAAATTTCTATGGAAGTTGAAATTGAGGAGGATGAAAAAAGAACTATAAATTCCAGTCTGCTGAGGGAAACGAAGTACACCGGTCAGATGCTGATTAATTTACTTTCCTGGAGTAAAACACAGATGGAGGGGGTAAATGTCAGACTGATAAGAATCGATCTCGCAAAAGTGCTGGAAACGACTTTGCTTTTACAGACCAGTTTGGCAGAAGAGAAAGGGTTGATCCTTAATAACTGTATTCAGCAAAATATCCAGGTTATTGCGGATAGAGATATGATGGAGCTGATCATTCGCAACCTGATTAATAATGCGATTAAATTTACGCCTCCAGGTGGTGAGATTACTGTTTCTTCTGAAATTCATGGTTTGGAATGCTGGATTAAGATAGAAGATACAGGAGTAGGAATTGCCAGACAAGACTACGATAACATCTTCTCTCTGCATTCTGAGAGTACTTATGGAACGAACCAGGAGAAAGGTGTGGGCCTCGGGCTGGTTTTATGTAAGGAATTTATAACCATGCAGGATGGCAGAATCTGGGTGGAGAGTACACTGAATGTGGGTACTACATTTTTTGTAAGCATCAATCTTTCTGCAAAAGCTGATTTATTCCCTTTGCATTTGAATTGAAAGTTTAATTAATCACCTTTGCACGGTCAAAAGAAAACTAAATATATATATGGAAGATCATTATGAGCTGTCCCGTTTCGGAAAGGATTTTAAGGAAAGAGTTGAGAATGCACTGGACTGCCTGAGAAAAGGTAAAGGGGTATTGGTTGTTGATGACGAAAGCAGAGAAATGAGGGTGACCTGATCTTTCCTGCAGAAACCATGACGGTGCCGGATATGGCTTTAATGATCAGAGAATGCAGTGGCATTATCTGTTTGTGTTTAAAACCTGATAAGGTTGATGCATTGGAGTTACAGCCTATGGTTCAAGTGAATACGAGTAAATATCATACGCCGTTTACGGTGTCTATAGAGGCTAAAGAAGGGGTAACTACAGGGGTTTCTGCAGCTGACCGCTTACAGACGATCAGAACGGCAATTTCTGATCAGGCTAAACCTGATCATCTTTCAAGACCTGGTCATGTGTTCCCGCTAAGGGCTAATGAAGACGGTGTTTTTGGAAGACGCGGTCATACTGAAGGCAGTATAGATTTAGTGGTCCTTGCAGGATTCAGACCTGTTGCTGTGCTTTGTGAGTTGACTAATGAGGATGGAACTATGGCAAGGCTGGCTGAGATTTCTGTTTTTGCTGAGAAATATGAGTCAACGGTTGTTTCAATTGAATATATTTCAGTATCGGTTATCCCTAATAAAGTAATTCTCTGCGCGTTCTGAGAATTAAAAAAAAGTTATGCTATGTTCGGCCGGCATTATTTTTCCTGAAGAAAAAAAAAAAAAAAAAACGCTATGTCCTCACATTAGCCTAACTTTTTTTTTAGTTTCTCCTGTTGCTGGATTCATAGTCTGGCATGGTGCATAGCTTGGTTATGGTTGGTGGTCGTATGATGTATCAGATGATTATACAATTTGCAAGTACTAAAATTCTTCTCTGTTGTACGCTTTATAATTTGTCTGTTTAACAGATAAGTAATTACTAGGTAGGAAGAGAAGGTCGTTAGGAATTGTAAGGGGTTTATGTTGGAAGGGGGTTGGAAGGGGTAATCGCCCTTCCAACCCCCTTCCAACATAAACCCCTTACAGTTCACAAACACTAAGAAAACTTGTCAACTAGAAATAGCTGGTTTAAAATTATAGAGGGTTGTATAAAGGAAATGAATTAGGTGTAAGATGAATAAAATAATATATAGACAGACGCTTGTTATTCGATGGAATAGAAGACCATTTGTTTGATGGAGAATTCTGCATCGCAGTAGAAAATATTACCGTTAAATTTATTCCCGATGAAATCATTTCGGGGAGATTCAATGAATTACAAAATAAACAAGAAATAATAGATCAATCTGATTTTTCTGAAAATTCGACCTGTAATACATGGACAAGTGAGGACGGGCTAACAATTTACTACTATAAAGTAGATGCTTATTTGTTGATCTTTTCTTTAGGCGAATTTCAACCAGCCAGATATAAATTCTATTTGGAAAGTGTCTGGCGCTTATGATATCGAATATTTTAGATAGGATGCTGAGTTTACATAAATCTTAAAAATAGAATTCGTTTCTTTATTTAACCAATCTCAACAAGGATTGTATTACCTTTGAATTCTAATCTTTATTAATATGAGTACTACTGAAAATCATCCAAAGAAGGTACATGAGGGCAGAAATGTTAAGCGCTTTCGAGAGAAATGATGAATATTAAACAAGAGGGCCTAGCATATGAATTAGGTGGGGAGTGGAGTCAAAAAAAGATATCTGTTTTGGAATCTAAAGAAAAAATTGAGGATGATCTTTTGGCTGAAATAGCAAAGGTGCTAAAGGTTCCAGAAGAGGCGATTAGGAATTTTGATGAAGAAACGGCAATCTGTAATATTCAGAACAATTATGAAGGTTCGAATTCTGGGTCTGGCGCATTAGTAACTGTAGGAAGTAGTATTACTTATACAGATTGTGCTATTAACCCTATTGAAAAATGGGTTGAAACTCTTGATCAGCTAAAAGTAGTACAGGCTGAAAATAAAGACCTTTACGAACGGTTATTGAAAAGTGAAAAAGAAAAAAATGAGCTGCTAAAAGCAGGTCGTTGACACGAAGCATCTTGGGAGTGTAAATTGTACTGTCGTCAAGCCCCAATTGCACATTGTCATCATCCATTTTTTATGAATATTTTAGACCGCCCGGATTCATAGCTGGGCAAGGTGGATAGTTTGGTTATTCAACCAGAACATTATTTTCACACCTGACTGAAATTGTGTAATTCAGATGGTATGTGTAAATTGCAATATAATTCAGGAGCGATATGAAAAAAGAAACGAAAGACAATCTTAACGAATTTCCGAAAATATGCGTTACCGAATTATCTGATAATGAGCGTTTGCTTAAAGATATATTTCGTTCAGATCTTGATAAACTTAAACTCTTTACAAAAATGTTACGTACAAATAATCTTTTTAATAACGCGGTGATTATTCATAAGTAATTTGTATGGACGTCCTGGATGAAGTATTACTGAGATTTTGGAGTTCTTTAAATAATCATGATGTTAAATATATTATGGTTGGGGGATTTGCTACTAGATTTCATGGTTTTAACCGAAGTACGGATGACTTGGATATTTGGCTATATGATACGTTAGAGAATAGGAGAAATCTTAGAGCTGCATTTAATGAATTGGATTATGGAGATTTCCCTTCTTTTGAAAAGATGGAATTTGTACCCGGATGGACAAGTATCTATATAGATAATGCAATCGAACTGGATATTATGACATCCATGAAAGGACTAGAATCCCTTTCTTTTCTGGAGTGTCTTGATCTTGCTTCTATTGCAGCTTTTGGAAATGTAAAAGTTCCTTTTTTGCATATTAATCAACTAATAGCAAATAAAAAAGCTGTAAATAGACCAAAAGATCAAATCGACGTAATTGAATTGGAAAAAATCAGAGAATTAAGAGATCATAAATAATTCTGTTTTACACCACCTTCATAAACTCTTCTACGAATAGCATAGCTGATTTCTTACGGTACACCCCCTTTTGCCAGAGGATGAAAGCTTGTTTGTAAAGCTTTTTATCTGAAATGGGCACTGCCACCAGGTTCTCCCATGTGCTAAGCGCTTTTTCATTGATAATTGTCGCCCAGTTTCCGGATTCTACCATGGACAACAGGGAATGGACATCATTTCATTTCAATTCTGGTGTTGGCGGTAATGTTGTTTTTTCTAAAGATTTCATCGAATAAATCACGCGAGCTAAAGCCTTTGCTTGGCAGGATCAGGTCTAATTTTCCGAGTTCTTTTAAAGAGATTTTTGGGAGCTTAGCCAACGGGTTATCTTTGGAAACGGCCATGATGATTTTTGAAGAGAATACGGGCTGCATCTCGAAGCCACCACTATCTTGCTGTTCATGGAATGCAAGGATGATGTCGAGATCGGCCATTTTAAGTTTTGTTTCCAATTCTCCCGCTGTTCCATATTCAATGTGGATCATGATGCCAGGATATTTCTCGGAAAATGGGGTCAGGGCAGGTAATAGTAAAGAGCTGAAGGCATAGGTTACACCAATTTTCAGTTCTCCGTTGATCATGTTGGCCAGCTCAAAAATAGCTTGTCGTGATTTTTTGATGTCAAGCATAATCTGGTAAGCATGAGTCAGGAAAACATTCCCGGCCTCGGTTAGCTTTACCTGTTTTCCCATTCTGTCAAACAAGAGCATGCCTAAGTCTTCTTCCAGCTGCTTGATCTGCTGGGATAAAGTTGATTGGGTAACGAAACAAGCAGCTGCGGCATCTGTAAAATGCAGGAGTTCTGCTGCCTTAATGAAATAATTGAGTTGTCTGATTTCCATAGAAATAAAGATAATCGATCGTTAAAACTAATCAATATCATTAAAAGTATCAATTTTATAAATAGATAGTTTATGCCGAAATTTGTATCAGCCTGTCAGATGAAGCTGCTTTTGAGATAATTAGATACAAATGAGCAGATCAGGCGCTCAAATCAGTAAAATAATAACATGAATGTCTTCCGATCACTAAAATCACGCAATTTCAAACTCTTCTTTTATGGACAATCAATTTCCCTTATAGGCACATGGATGCAAAAGACGGCAGTCAGCTGGCTGGTTTATCAGCTTACAGGATCTGCGGTTTTATTAGGGGTAGTTGGTTTTGTCAGTTTGATTCCTTCTTTGATTTTATCACCTTATGCAGGTAGTTTGGTTGACAGACATAACCGATACCGCATTCTGGTTATTACACAAGTTATCTCTATGATCCAGGCTGGTGCACTAGCCGCAATTATCTACTTCGGATTTAATAATATACTTTTTATTATCGGGCTCAGCCTTGTACAGGGAATTGTCAATGCTTTTGATGTAACCTGCAGACAATCGCTAATGGTTGAAATGGTGAATGATAAGAATGATTTGCCTAATGCCATCGCATTAAACTCATCCATGGCCAACTTTGCACGTATTGCCGGCCCCGCAGTAGCAGGGATCATCCTGAGTACTTTTGGTACTGATATTTGTTTTCTGGGAAATTTCCTGAGCTATATTCCTGTACTGATCTGTTTGTTTATGATGCGTTTGCCAGTGCAGATCATCACTAAATCGACTAAGAGTATTTGGGTAGAACTGGAGGAGGGATTCAGGTATGTTGCCGGAGATAAAGAGTTGAGCAGCATGATTATGATGATAGGGATCAGCAGTCTTTTTGTAATCCCTTTCAATACGCTGATGCCAATTTTTGCTAAAGATATATTTAATGGGGACGCTAAAACTTTCAGCTGGTTTGAAAGTGCGGCCGGACTAGGGTCGATTATCAGTGCTATTTACCTGGCTAATTTAAAAGACAGTAGCACGATGATCAAACTAACCACTATCGCAGGAGCAGTAATGGGAGGCAGTTTATTATTTCTGGCTTATGCACCACAATTGCCGATTGCATTATTGTTTATGGGATTATCAGGAGTTGGGATGATGGCTCAGTCATCTGCCATTAATACTTACATACAAACGCATGCTGTTCCTGAGATGCGTGGACGTGCTATTAGCTATTATGTGATGGCTTATCAGGGGTTAATTCCGGTAGGTAGCTTATTGATCGGATGGGTAGCCCATTTGATTGGCCCAAGACCAGCTGTACTCATTGAAGGACTAATAGGAATAACTGCTACCGGCATCTTTGCCTATTACAAAAGCAGACAGGCAGCAGTTAAAACTATATAATTTAAATACTCAATCCGCCGAATGTGCTGAACAAAATAATGGAAAGTACAATCAGGGTAATCAATACGTAAAGCTTATCTCTTTCAAGCCCAAAAGCTACCAGAGAGAATACAATTCTCACTATGGGTGTTGCAATCAGAATGACCACACCTAACTGTATGATTTCAGTTGCACTCCCTTTGCCTAATCCCTGAATGATTCCTGTCAGACTCGTGTACCCTTCTCCTTCACCATGAAAAGTGCCATAATCTGGAATACCTGTCCCTTGTTGATATAAATACCAGATTCCTCCAATGATTGCAACCAGCCCGGAGATTAGAACCCCATATCTTAAGACCTGACCAATCAGCTGCTGCATATCGTAGTCAGTTACTCTTTTAGTTTCTTTATTCGTATTCATGTTTCCTAGAATTTATGATTAAAACCATTGTATATCATATTGAGAGCGATCGCTGTAATGGCGAAACTGAAAATGATCTTCAACCATTTTACATCGATTTTCATCAGTAATTTCGAGCCTGTAAAAGCCCCTGCAAGTACACCGATAATTACCGGGAAGGCAATTCCCGGATCTATATAGCCCCTTTGTAAATACACCACAGCACTCGCAGCAGCTGTTACACCTACCATGAAATTACTGGTTGTGGTACTTACCCTGAACGGAACGCGCATTGCACTGTCCATCGCTAAAACTTTCAATGCGCCAGAGCCGATACCCAATAAGCCTGAAAGCATTCCTGCAAGAGTCATAATGGAGAATCCACCGCCAATGTTTTTTAGCTTATATTCTACTACACCTTCTTTTGTAGGATAACTGCTGTTTAATTTAAGCAGATAGGAGAGCTTACTGCCTTCTGCCAATGCACCTTCATGTTTCTTTCTCAGAGTCATTGCCGCTGAAAATATCAGGGTAACACCAAACAGAATAGCCACAATATTAACTGGTGTGTAGATGGCAAGGAAGACAGCACCCATTACCGCACCCGCCGTTGTTGCAATTTCAAGAAACATACCCAAACGAATATTGGTAATCCCTTCTTTTACATAAGCACTCGCAGAGCCGGATGAAGTAGCGATCGAAGCGACCAGTGCCGCACCAATTGCGTAACGAATGTCAACGTGAAAAAATAAGGTCAGTAATGGAATAATTACTACTCCGCCTCCCAGACCGGTCAGTGAACCGGCAAGTCCGGCAAGATAAGCCCCTAATAACAGGATCAGGGTAAAGGTTAAAATAGTCATGAGCTGTGTGATTAGTAATTATTGTTTAATAAGGTTTGTATAAGCTGTTCTGCGGCTGGCTGATCTCTATTGACAATAGCCGTTGCAAGCTCTTCGTGCCAGTTATGACTTCTGGCGAAATAAGTCATGTTCTGCTCTTTCCGCTTCGTGAAGAAATCGCGGATAACCGTGGTGAAATTCTGATATAAATCAACTAATACCTTGTTTTTTGAAGCCTTCGCAATGCTGACGTGAAAAGCGATATCGGCATCTGTACATTTCTGTTGGTGATCCGCATCTATTGCTTTTTTTCGCTGAATTAAATAGTTCTGCATGACCGTGATATCTTCCTCTGTCCTATTTTGACAAGCCAGTTTGACAATTTCTTTTTCAAGTAATGAACGGACGGTATTTATTTCTTCGAAGTCCGCACGGCGTAAACGCTGAGAAAGCGTCTCATCTTTTATTTTTGAAGCTACAAAAGTTCCTGAACCCTGCTGTACTTTAAGCACTCCTGAGATTGCCAGCGTTTTTTTTATAGCTTCCCTGATAGTAGAACGGCCAACTTCATAACGCTCCATCAGTTCGGGTTCTGATGGGATCTTAGTGCCTTTTTTAAGTTTGCCAGTGGCGATATCGCTCTTGAGCGCGGTAATCACTTTATCCGATAAATTTATTCTTTTCATCTTTTAAACATCTGATGTTTCAAAGGTAAATCATCTTAGCATACATCTGATGTTTGTAATGTAAAAGTGACAGTTCAAACAACAGCTTTTGAGATGGAATTTTTAATAAATTTCTTTTCTTATTAAAAATGTTATAGGTTTACAAAAAACTTTAGGGGTGCCTTGTGCTGAGATATACCCTTTGAACCTGATGCAGTTAGTACTGCCGAAGGGAAAAGTAAGGCCACAACTCTGTTGTTGGTTTTTCATTCCTTATACAGGTCATTCCTATCGTTGTTAAAAAATGAAGAGAATGGAAATTACTGTAAATCATCAAACTTATTCTATTGCCGGTTCTTGTTCTGTAGTACAGCTGTTAACTGCTGTTTTGCAGGTTTCTGCAAGCGGTATTGCGGTCGCTGTCAATCAGTCAATCGTGTCTAAATCTGACTGGTCTGCTTACCATCTTCAACCCGGGGATCAGGTCATGCTGATCAAGGCAACCCAGGGGGGATAATTCTCTATTTCTGTTCTTAACCTAACAAAAATCACATAAAGATGAAAGTAGAAAAAATTCCAGATGGCCAGGTCATCAGCAGGACGCCTTTTCCGGCATCCCGTAAAGTTTTTGTAAAAGGTCAGCTTCATGATATTGAAGTTGCCATGCGTGAAATCAGCCTTAGCGAAACCAAAATACATAACGGTTTTGGCCTGACAGAGAAAAACCCATCTGTAACTGTTTACGATACAAGTGGGCCTTACACAGATCCTGACGCACATATTGATGTTAAAGCAGGACTGCCAAGAATCAGAGAAAGATGGGTTACTGATCGGGGTGACGTAGAAAAACTGGACCATATCACCTCTGCTTATGGTGCACAAAGACTTGAAGATCCATCGCTTGATGCGTTGCGTTTCGCCTTTCAACATCAGCCATACCGTGCAAAATCCGGACAGAATGTATCTCAGATGCACTATGCAAGAAAAGGGATCATTACTCCTGAAATGGAATACATTGCGATCAGAGAAAACCAGAGGATAGAACTGTGGAATAAAGAAAAGGGTGAACAGGTGAAGCCATGAGCCACCAGCATCCAGGAAATAGTTTTGGAGCCAATACGCCGAAAGAATTTATTACACCAGAATTTGTACGAGAGGAAGTAGCTCGTGGCAGAGCTGTTATTCCATCAAATATCAATCACCCTGAATCTGAGCCGATGATTATCGGCCGTAATTTTCTGGTTAAAATTAATGCAAACATTGGTAATTCTGCCGTGACTTCCAGTATCGAAGAAGAAGTTGAAAAAGCAGTATGGGCATGCCGATGGGGTGCAGATACTATTATGGATTTGTCAACAGGTAAAAATATCCATGAAACCAGAGAATGGATTATTCGTAATTCACCGGTTCCAATCGGTACAGTTCCAATCTATCAGGCTCTTGAAAAAGTGAATGGTAAAGCAGAAGACCTGACCTGGGAACTATTCAGAGATACGCTGATTGAACAGGCTGAGCAAGGGGTTGATTATTTTACTATCCACGCCGGAGTGTTGCTAAGATATATTCCATTGATGCCAAAAGGATTACTGGTATCGTTTCAAGAGGTGGATCCATCATGGCGAAATGGTGTTTAGCGCATCACAAGGAAAGCTTTTTGTACACGCATTTTGAAGAAATCTGTGAGATTATGAAAGCCTATGATGTTGCCTTTTCATTAGGTGACGGATTAAGACCAGGCTGTCTGGCCGATGCGAATGATGCTGCGCAGTTTGCAGAACTGGAAACATTGGGCGAACTAACTAAGATTGCCTGGAAACACGATATCCAGACTATTATCGAAGGCCCGGGGCATGTGCCAATGCACCTGATTAAAGCCAATATGGAGAAACAGCTGGAACATTGCGGAGAAGCTCCTTTCTATACTTTAGGCCCTTTGACAACGGATATTGCACCTGGATATGATCATATTACTTCGGCAATCGGAGCAGCCATGATTGGCTGGTATGGAACAGCCATGTTGTGTTATGTAACGCCAAAAGAGCATTTGGGTTTACCCAATAAAAAGGACGTAAAAGACGGGGGTAATCACTTATAAAATTGCTGCGCATGCTGCGGATTTAGCCAAAGGACATCCCGGAGCTCAATATCGTGATAACGCTTTGAGTAAAGCAAGGTTTGAATTCAGATGGGAAGATCAGTTTAACCTGTCTCTTGATCCCGATACTGCTAAAGAATTCCATGATGAAACGCTTCCTGCTGATGGCGCTAAAATCGCCCATTTCTGTTCGATGTGCGGTCCGAATTTCTGTTCGATGAAAATCACACAGGATGTGCGGGAATATGCAGCTAAACAAGGATTGGATGAAGCTGCTGCACTGGTAAAAGGGATGGAAGATAAATCACGTGAATTCACAGAAAAAGGAAGTGAAATCTATTTATAAATGGAACTTATAGTCATCACTCATCCGGATTATTTAATCGGGGAAGGTAAATTGATTAACGCACTTTTTGATGCGGGACTTCAATTGTTGCATCTCCGGAAACCTGGAAATGATGTGGTGAAATTTATGCTTGATGAAGGAAATCAACCCGGTTTATTATCCGGCAATTTCCATTCATCAGCACCATGAACTGGCAGATATGTTTTTAATCAAACGTCTTCACTATCCGGAGAAACTCTGGGAAATTACTGGTGAACAAAAAAGAATAGAACTTTTTACCAGAGGATTTCATTTAAGCCGTTCAATCCATGAATGGGGGCCTCCAACTGATACTGCCTTTTTGGATTATGTCTTCTTTGGCCCTGTGTTTAACAGTATTTCCAAAGAAGGATATCAAAGTATAGTGGATAAGGATTTTTATTTGTCCGATGTCCCGGCAGGATTAAAGGTTTTCGCTTTAGGAGGAATTACAGCAGATCTGTTTCCCGCATTGAAAAGAATGAATTTTGATGGTGCTGCTGTTCTTGGCGCACTATGGAACCATCCATCCAATGCGCTGGAAGAATTTGAAAAAATGCTCAAATCAATAAAAACATGTTAATTGATCAATTACATTATATATCACAACCCCCGGAAAATGGGACGCATCTGACTGCTATAGAAAAAGTATTACGTGCCGGAGGTAAATGGATACAACTTCGGGTAAAAGAGCAGGAGGAAGAGACTGTTCTTGAACTGGCGATTCAGGCTAGTCGCTTATGTGAACAATATGGTGCGAAGCTAATCGTCAATGACTATCCTGAACTGGCATTGAAATCGGGCGCCTATGGTGTACACCTTGGTTTGGATGATATGCCTATACCAGAAGCACGAGCTATTCTGGGGAAGAATAAATGTATTGGCGGTACCGCAAATACATTTGCTGATATATGCAGAAGAGTAGAAGAAGGAGCTGATTATATCGGTCTGGGGCCATTCAGGTTTACCAGTACTAAAAAAAATCTAAGTCCTGTTCTTGGTCTTGATGGCTATAAACGACTTTTACAGCAGGTTTTTGATGCTGATATTAAACTACCAATTATAGCCATAGGAGGTATACAAATCAGGGATACTCCGGCTATACTTCAAACCGGAATTTATGGTATTGCAGTTTCTGGTTTACTGACACAGGATGCTAATCCTGCTGAAAGTATCAGCTTGCTTTACCAGGAAATGAACCTTAATTCAAAACAAACGTTATGTTAACCATCGCAGATAAAGTATTTAATTCCCGCTTATTTACAGGAACAGGGAAATTCAGTTCGGCAGTGATCATGGAAAATGCATTGCTGGCTTCTGGTTCCGAATTGGTAACTGTAGCTTTAAAAAGAGTTGATCTTAAAGCTGTAGAGGACGATATACTGAGCCGGTTAAATTATCCTCAGATAAATCTGCTCCCTAATACTTCTGGAGTCAGAAATGCGAAGGAGGCTGTTTTTGCTGCCCAGATGGCCAGAGAAGCATTGGAAACAAATTGGGTTAAACTAGAGATTCATCCTGATCCTAAATACCTGATGCCTGATCCGATTGAAACCTTAAAAGCAACGGAACAACTGGCGAAATTAGGTTTTATCGTATTGCCTTATATTCTGCTGACCCGGTTTTATGCAAACATTTAGAAGATGCAGGAACGGCTGGGGTAATGCCTTTAGGTTCACCAATTGGGAGTAATAAAGGGTTAAAGACTATTGATTTTTTAGAAATCATTATCAGTCAGAGTAATGTGCCTGTGATTGTTGATGCAGGAATTGGCTCACCATCGGATGCTGCAAAAGCTATGGAAATTGGAGCAGACGCGGTACTGGTCAATACGGCAATTGCTGTTTCCAGGGACCCTGTTAAAATGGCAGAAGCTTTTAAAATAGCTGTAATCGCCGGAAGGATGGCTTTCGAAGCGAAATTAGGATCTATCAATTCATATGCTGTTTCAAGCAGCCCTTTAACTTCTTTTCTGGATGACTGATAACTTCACAACACTTTTTAATACTTACGACTGGGAACAGACCAAACAGAGTATCTATGAGAAGACAGCACTGGATGTTGAGTATGCTTTGGGGAACAGCGGGAAAAGAACTTTAGAAGATTTTAAAGCGCTGATCTCTCCGGCTGCAGCTCCATATCTGGAGCAGATGGCACAACTGAGCAGAGCAGCTACACTGAAGCGTTTTGGTAAGGTGATGCAGTTATATGTACCACTTTATCTTTCTAATGAGTGTAATAATATTTGTACTTATTGCGGCTTTAGCCTGGATAATAAGGTGAGGCGTAAAACGCTGTCTCCTATGGAGATCATGCAGGAGGTTGCTGTGTTGAAAGAAATGGGATATGATCACGTATTGCTGGTAACTGGTGAGGCTAATCAAACTGTGCATACTGAATATTTTAAAGGGGTTCTTGAACTTTTACGTCCTCATTTCGCGCTTATTTCAATGGAGGTACAGCCGCTGAATACGGAGGATTATGAGGAACTGATTCCTTTAGGACTAAATACAGTACTGGTTTATCAGGAAACTTATCACCGGGAGGATTACAAGAAGCATCACCCAAAAGGAAAGAAATCTAATTTTGAATACAGACTGGAAACTCCGGACAGGTTTAGGGAAGGCTGAGGTTCATAAAATGGGACTAGGGGTGCTGATTGGTCTGGAAGACTGGCGCACAGACTCGTTTTTTACCGCACTGCATTTGAGCTATCTTGAGAAGAAATATTGGAAGACGAAGTATAGTTTGTCTTTTCCCCGCTTGAGACCGTTTAGTGGCGGGTTGGAGCCTAAAGTGGAAATGTCTGACAGGGAACTGGTTCAACTGATCTGTGCATACAGATTGTTTAATGAAGAGGTCGAGCTTTCTATTTCTACAAGAGAATCTATTGTTTTTCGCGACCATATTATTGGCTTAGGGATTACTTCTATGAGTGCGGGATCGAAGACGAATCCTGGGGGGTATGCAGTGGAACCGGAATCACTGGAACAGTTTGAGATCAGTGATGAAAGGACTCCGGGTGAGATTGTGGAAATGTTGAAGGAAAAGGGGTATGAGGCGGTGTGGAAGGACTGGGATTGGGGACTCGTCAACCAATAAAAAAAACTTATACTATGTTCGGGCGACATTGCCTTCGCCGAAGAGGCTCGGAACGAATGCCCTCACATTAGTATAAGTTTTTTTTTTTTTCGATATCCAAGCCTGAGATGGTGGCTGGGAAGAATGGCTGGGAAGAATGGCTAGGAAGGAGGATTTATGGAGGGTGGTTAGGAGGGATGATTTTATAATCTTAAATTAGCGGCATGAATTTAATTGACTTTACCCTTCCTGAAATAGTTTTCTTAGAGCCAAGTGAGCATCTTGAAAATGAAATGGAAGGCCGCACAGTAATACAGCATACAACCTCGCACACGATCATGGAAGTTATAGCGTCAGATGAAGTTGAAGGACTTAATTTTAAAGCCGGAACTAAAACATATGACTTTGAATACCTGAATCTTTATGGAGTGGTTGAAAATCATTTATTCGCAGTTCACTTTACTTTAAATGAGGGCGATTTGACTGATGTGTTTAAACAATGTGCTGAATGGTACAGGGCTTATCTGAGCTGGGAAGATAGAAATAGAAATATATTGGAAGACGGAGAATAAGGCTTTTTTACTGACACATGAATAAACTTTTCTTTACTGCGATTTTTTCGTTCTCTTTTATGGCCGCTATAGCCCAAAAGCCTATGAACAATATTTATCAGTCTGATGCTTATACTTTATCTTTTGATAGGGTTACACAGGGGGTATTTGAAGCTGTGGCTTTGTCTCCGGCAATGCTGCATTCTAACTATCAAAGCCCGGTTAACCTGGATATCAGCCCAGACTTATCTTTTAAATTCAGTATCAATGGTAAGGACAATGAAATGGTTTCGGGAAAGAACCACGAGGTTAGCATTATTGCTCTAAATGGGAAATTTGAAACTCCTGTTATTCGCTTTGGTCAACAATTAAAAGGACTAAATCCTTTGGCAAAAGGAATATTCCTTAAGCCTGATAGCAAGTTCACGATTAAACTGGATATGCGTGAAGTGCTTGCCGCTTTTGCTTCAAAAGGTTTTTATACGGCATACGATGGAACTAAAATCTACAAAGCAGACTTTAAAGGTGTCTTTGTTGCGGGAAGCATCAGTCCGCTGATCTGGGATTTTGATAACCTGAGCAATCATAAGGAACTCGAATTAAAAGATAGTGACGGTGATGGTATTTATACTGTCACCCTGGAAATGAATAAGGCGCAGGAGAAAAAAACTACGGCTTCTTCATGGAAACTGACAAAAGATGTCTCTGCTTTTCCTCAGTATAAATCTTCGGTTCCAATGATGGATGCGCTGTATAACCTTGGTTTAGAGGAGATGGAGAATGCGGTGGAACCAGATAGTACTTTCAGAACAGGGAAAGAATGGGCAGGGGTGTGGACAAGAGATATTAGCTATAGTATTATACTTTCTATGGCTACGCTGCAACCTAAAGTTGCCCAATATAGTTTACTGAGAAAAGTTAAAAATAACCGTGTTATTCAGGATACTGGTACGGGTGGTTCATGGCCGGTTTCTTCTGACAGAATGATCGGCTGTTGCTGCCTGGGAAGTTTATAAAACTACGGGGGATCAGGCATGGCTGAGTAAAGCATATGCGATCATTAAGAATTCTGTAGAGGATGATCTGAAAAATGTATATGATCCTCAAACTGGTTTGGTTAGAGGTGAGTCATCATTTTTAGACTGGAGAGATCAGACTTATCCTAAATGGATGCAATCTGCTGATATCTACGCTTCTGAAAATTTAGGGACTAATGCAGTCCATTATCAGACAAATAATGTACTTGCTCAAATGGCTGTACTGATGAAAGATCAGGCAGCTGCTACAAAGTATGCCGGGATTGCTAAACAGATCAAAGAGGGAATTAATACGCATTTATGGATGCCGGAAAAAGGTTATTACGGTCAATATCTGTATGGCAGACAATTTAAAATACTGTCTCCCCGCTCCGAAGCATTAGGAGAAGCATTGACAGTGTTATTTGATATTGCTGATCAGGACAGACAACAATCTGTGGTTGCAAAGACACCGGTAACTAATTTTGGTATTCCGTGCATCTATCCGCAGATTCCAAATATCCCTCCTTATCATAATAACGCCGTATGGCCTTTTGTACAGGCCTACTGGTCGCTTGCTGCAGCAAAAACCGGGAACGCTGAGGCTCTTATCCAGAGCATGAGCGCAATTTATCGCCCTGCAGCTTTGTTTTTGACCAATAAAGAGAATTTCGTTTCTACTTCTGGCGATTTTGCCGGAACACAGGTCAATTCAAGTAATATGTTATGGAGCCTTGCCGGAAATATAAGCTTGGTTTATAAGGTGTTATTTGGTATGGATATGCAGGCAAACGGATTGGTATTCAAACCGTTTATTCCTGAGGTTTTAGAGGGGAACGTACACTGACTAATTTTAAATATCGTAAAGCTGTAATGGATATCAAGCTGAGCGGATATGGAAATATAATTAAATCGATTACTCTTGATGGTAAGCCTTTGCCACAGGCGATGATCCCTGCAAACTTAAAGGAAAACATACGGTTGATATTGTATTGGCTGATAATCAATTGAAAAAGGGTAAGATTGGCCAGTCTGAAGATTATGTCTCTGTTGTTGCACCGTTAATCAAGAAGGAGAATACATGGATTAGCTGGGAGAAGGTAGAAGGGGCGCAAACTTATAGTGTGATCCGCAACGGAAAAGAAATCGTTAAATCTGCCGGCCTGAATTATGCAGCTAAACTTAGCGGAGAATACCAGGTGATTGCAATTGATAAAAATGGAGTGCCTTCATTTGCAAGCGAGCCGGTACTGATTGGCGAAGCTGGAGAAATACAACTCGTTGAGATGAAAAAGTTTGCACCAAAATCGAACCTTCCTTATCAGGGCTCAGCAGCAGATGGATTTATCGAGATCAGTAAAACGAAAAATAAAAATGTAACTATTAAGGTTAATATTGCGGAGACAGGTACCTATGCAGTCGATTTCAGATATGCAAATGGAAATGGCCCAACAAATACAGAGAATAAATGCAGTGCAGTAAGGACATTTAAAGTTGATGGCTTATTTGCCGGGACTTTCATATTCCCTCAACGTGGAAAAGAAGAATGGTCTGACTGGGGTTTCAGTAATGTCAATTCAGTGCAACTGAAAAAGGGAGAACATGAGTTCAATCTTTCATTTGAAGACTGGAACGAAAATATGAATGGTGAAATTAATCAGGCTATGCTCGATTACCTGAGACTAATCAGAATCAACTAAATAAATAAAACAGGCCCCGTCAAGGGGCCTGCTTTATTTCGGTTCTTTCAGTGGGCGGCGTAAAAAGAAGTATTCGCTTTGATGTTCCAAATATTCCTGGAAGCCCGGAGAAGTCTCAATGCCTTCCGGAGTCTTTTTGAAATTCTCAGGTGTTATATATTTCCAGGTTACCCCGTTTGACTCGTCTAAAGAAATTATTTCAATAGGAAAGTTCAGCACAAATTCATTCAGAAATTCCAGTTTATTTGCAGTCCACTCTTTAGTACTGCCAAGGTTGCGGGGCCAAACATATAGTTTATGCGCTTCAAGCACCTTTCCGTCATCATCTATGAAAGTTGATTGTTTCAAAATCAGATCGCTCATTTTTACGGTTGCAATGTCACCCTTTATTGAACCATCATTGGCTGTGATCAGGATTGCTTTTGCAGTAATAAAAGGAACGCTTGCGCCTTCGGGATGTACCTCTTCTAAGTGGTCAGTAAATACATACTTGCCTTTTTGGAACGTTAAAACACTTGCTGAACTCTGATCTTTGCTGCTCATTTTTTTTTTTTTAAACTGAATAGTTTTGTAAACTTAACAAAATTGTCCGCGAATATAAGAAAGGAAAAGGTGACCTGTTTTTATTCATCAGGCTCTTAGTCTTTTAGATTCAGCAATAAAATCCCGTGTGGAGGAATCTTTGAGCTGATTTTCTGAAGCCCCCTGCCCAGATCTTTTTTCTTCCATAGATCCCGTACTTTGTATTTTCCATTTTTCCCAATCAAGGCAAAAGAGAAATTTGTATCCTGCTCCTGATCTGTAGGATTTAAAAGACCAACTGTAAATCCGCCACCATATAGATCTTTACTCCAAACCTCTACTTTATTATCCAGCGTATGTTGCAAACCCGCGGCTTTACCCAGTGCATCCTGATTAATCGCAATCACTTCGTTATTTGTTAAAAGTGACAGGGTAAACGGGTCCATATGTTCAATATTTGCTCCTATTAACAAAGGCGCACTTAACAAACACCACATACTCATTAAAGTCTGCTGCTCCTGACCATTCAGATGATTACTATTACCTTCGCGGCTTTCGGCACCTACAGCACCAATTTGTAAAATATCAGGATCATTCCATCTGCCAGGTTGTACATAAGCGCTTTTATCTGCCAGCATTTTAAAAGCATGATAAACAGATTTCCAGTTATCCCTGACATCATCACCAGTTCTCCATAACTGCCCATCCGTTTCATATCCCCATTTCCAGACATCACCCATTCCATATTGACATAGCGAGAAGATAATATCACGGGACTGATTCTTCAAAGCTGCCCCCATTAATTTGTATGGTTTTTGCAGTTCCCCCAAAGAATTGTCTTTCGCAAAAATGCCGTAACTGCACCAATCATATTTCAGATAATCAAAGCCTGTTTTAGCAAAGTATGCTGCATCCTGTATCTCATGCTGATAACTCCCGGCAACACCCCCACAAGTCAATGGGCCTGGTGAACTGTAAATACCAACCTTAAAACCTAAGAAATGAATGTCTTTGACTGTTTTAGCAATGTTTTTGAAATACTTATTTGGTAAAAGAACTCCGTTTTTATCGCGTGTTGGGCCGATTCTGTCTGTCAGGTTTCCCGGGCCTTCATGGTATTCATAAACCTTATTCTCTGATTTGGTTTTGAATGCTGACCATACCGCATCTTTTTCGCCGGGTTGATTTGTCCAGGGATCATCAATTTCAAGAATACTCCATCCATATTGATCCAAACCATATTGCTTCATCCAATTTTGCTGTTACTAAAATATCCTCTTCTTTGACCTTTCGACCATAACTATACCAACTGCTCCAACCCATTGGTGGGGTTAAAGCCAGTTTATCTCCTGCTACAAATGTTAAATCTTTAGTGGCATTACCTTTTCCATTCTGAACGAAGATCCTGACCTTATATTCACCTGTTTTTTTCAGTTTTCCAGAAATAATTCCCGTCACTCTGTCCAAAATAAGACTCTCAGGTAAATTTCCAGCTTCAAACCTCATCGGCCGTTGCCCGCTAACAGGTAATTGATAGAAGAATTCTTTCCCTGTCCGGGTTCCAAAAAAATCAGGACTATTGATCTGAGGCTTTTCATTTTCTGACGGTGATGCTGCTTTTAAAGATGATGGCGTCCTTCTGAAAGTCGATTGTGCATAAACTGTAAAACTGCCATTCATAGAAAGGATAAATAACAACAGGAATATTCTTTTCATAGTTGTCAAGTTACAGATTTATTTGACCTCTAAGACTGTTTAAAATTCATCTGATAATTTGTTTATGCTTCTTTTTAGCTGCAGCTTCGTCCTATTCATTTCAGGTAGGAAGGCTACCAGAAACAAATCGGACTTGTTTCGCTTAAAAATAAGCTATAAACAATTTTATCATCTAAATTTAAACAGGCTCTACCACACAAAATATTATTCTGTTTTTTAAAACATAGCACGTTTATTGCTGTTTTAAGGCTAGTAGAAGATCAATTTGAACAGCTCTTTAATATTTTAAATCTCAATCATATGCCGAAAAAAGTAGTCATTATAGGTGGTGGATTTGCAGGTGTGAACCTTGCTAAAAAGTTAGCCGGTAATGAATCATTTGATATAACTCTTGTAGATAAAAATAATTATAATTTTTTCCCTCCGCTGCTTTATCAGGTAGCCACGGGTTATCTGGAAACTTCTAATATTACTTATCCGTTCCGTAAGCTTTTCAGGGGTAAGCGAAACTTTATGTTCAGGTTAGGAGAGCTTGAAGAAGTTTTACCAGAACAAAAGAAAGTAGTGCTTTCTACAGGTCCTGTCAGTTACGATTACCTGGTCTTTGCCACAGGCTGTGAGACCAATTACTTTGGAATGGAGAATGTCGAAAAACATGCTATCCCAATGAAGACCGTTTCTGATGCGCTCCAAATGCGGAATACCTTATTAGAGAGGTTAGAAGAAGCTTCCCGTTCAACAGATCCCGCAGAGCGTAAAAAGCTTCTGACTGTAGTCGTTGCCGGAGGTGGCCCTACAGGCGTGGAGATCTCGGGGATGTTTGCTGAAATGAAAAGAACAATTCTTTCTAAAGATTACCCTGAATTAAAAGGAGGCGGCGGTGAAATTTATCTTGTGGACGGACTGAAATCAGTCCTGGCACCAATGAGTGAAAAATCACAGCAGTATACCTATGATACCCTGACAAAAATGGGAGTGAAAATAAAACTCAATGTGATGGTCAAAGATTTCGTAGATGATACCGTTCATTTCGCTGATGGAACTACCATTGCGGCTAAAAGTATGATCTGGGCTGCCGGAGTCACTGCAATCGTCTTCAAAGGAATGCCGAAAGAAGCTTATGGAAAGGGTAAAAGACTACAGGTTGATGAATTGAATAAAGTCCAGGGACTAGAGGATATTTATGCCATAGGAGATACCTGTATCCAGTTGACAGATCCAGGTTTCCCGCAAGGCCATCCGCAGTTAGCACAGGTGGCACTTCAACAAGGGGATAACCTGGGCAAGAATCTGATCCGGATAGCAGAAAACCAAATCCCAAAACCTTTCAGCTATGTAGACAAAGGAACAATGGCCATTATTGGAAGAAATAAGGCTGTCACTGAACTGCCAAAGCCTAAAATGTTCTTTCATGGATTTATAGCCTGGGTGATGTGGTTATTTATCCATCTGATCTCGCTGATTAACTCCGGGAACAGGATCAAAACATTGTATAACTGGATGATTGCTTACTTTACAAAGGACCAGTCTTTGATGATCGTCAGACCTGCAAGCAAGAAGTTATAACCGCGTAATATTACAATTATAAGGCAATTTAGACCAGCTGATTTATGGCTTCATAAGCCATAAATCATACATTTGTTTTTATGGATGATTTCTTAGCCGCACGACTCCAAATGGCCTTTTCACTAGGCTTCCACATCGTTTTCTCCTGTATCGGAATGGTCATGCCATTCTTTATGTGTACCGCCCATTATCTTTGGTTAAAAAGGAAAAAAACAGTATACCTCGATGTCACTAAAGCATGGAGCAAAGGGGTTGCAATTTTCTTCGCCACGGGTGCAGTTTCAGGAACTGTATTGTCTTTTGAACTCGGACTGCTCTGGCCTAAATTTATGGAACATGCAGGCCCGATTTTCGGGATGCCGTTTTCATTGGAAGGGACAGCATTTTTTATTGAGGCAATAGCCCTTGGTTTTTACTTGTACGGATGGAATCGCTTTCATCCCTGGTTTCACTGGTTTACAGGAGTAATTGTAGGAATCAGCGGATTGCTATCAGGGATTCTCGTTGTTGCAGCTAATGCCTGGATGAACAGTCCTTCAGGTTTTGACTTTGTAAACGGACAATACCTCAATATAGATCCGATGAAAGCCATGTTTAACGAAGCATGGTTTTCGCAGGCATTGCATATGTGTGTTGCGGCTTTCGTCTCTACAGGTTTTGCTGTAGCCGGAGTCCATGCCATGATGATTTTAAAAGGTAAAAATGTAAACTTTCACCGTAAAGCATTTCAGATTGCAGCGATCTTTGGTACGGTCGCTGCTTGTCTTCAACCCATTAGCGGGGATATTTCTGCTAAGGATGTCGCACAACGCCAACCCGTTAAACTTGCCGCGATGGAAGCCCATTTTCATACTGAAAAAGGTGCGGGGCTAATCATCGGAGGAATTCCTGATACAGCTTCTAAAACAGTAAAATATGCATTGAAAATACCTAAAGCTCTGAGTTTTATGGCTACCGGTGATTTAATGCAGAAGTTAAAGGGCTGGATCAGTTCGCTAAAAAAGATCAGCCACCAGTTGCAGTTGTCCATTATGCTTTCCAGATTATGGTTGGTTTAGGGATGGCCATGCTGGGCTTAGCTGTAGTTTATTTCATCGCCCTGCTGAAAAAGAAAAACTGGGCAGAGAGTAAATGGATGCTTAAACTATTTGTTATTGCGACTCCTATGGGATTCCTTGCACTCGAGGCAGGATGGACAGTGACCGAAGTGGGCCGTCAGCCATGGATTATCTATGGAGTGATGCGTACAGCAGATGCTGTTACACCAATGCCGGGAATTGCTTACTCCTTTTATCTTTTTACAGCTGTTTATATTTCACTGGCCATTATTGTGAGTCTGCTATTATTCCGCCAGATCACCATGGTCGACAAACTTTATGATTCTTCATCCGATAAAAACACAAAATAGCATATGGTATACGTCGTAATAATTTTCCTGTGGACTGCCATTCTGTTATATATCTTATTGGGAGGGGCTGATTTTGGTGCCGGAATTATAGAATTGTTTACTTCCAGGGCTAACAGACCAAGGATGCGTAAGAAAATGTATGAAGCCATTGGCCCCGTTTGGGAAGCTAATCACATGTGGCTGATTATTGTGATCGTTATCCTCTTTGTTGGTTTCCCGAAGATATATACCACCGTTTCCATTTATCTGCATATCCCACTGGTCTGTATGCTGATGGGGATTATTGCCAGAGGGACCGCTTTTGTTTTCAGAAATTACGATGCCGTAAAAGACGATATGCAGAAAGTTTATACTCCGATATTTGTTATTTCAAGCGCAGTTACCCCTTTCTTTTTAGGGATAATTGCTGCAAGTGCAGTTTCAGGACAGATAGATTTACACGCGCAGGACTTTGTTTCGGCTTATATTTTAAGCTGGTTAAGCTGGTTCTCCGTAAGCGTTGGACTATTCACCATAACTATTTGTGCCTATCTGGCTACTGTATTTATCATTGGGAGGCAGAAGATGAGCAGGACAGACAGCTTTTTACCCGTAAAGCAAGACGTACAATCTTTGTGGTTATGGCAGCAGGCGGATTGGTGTTCTTAGCTGCTCATTCGGAAGGGATTCCGTTATTAAACTGGATTTTTAGTGATGTTCCGGGTATTATCGCCCTGATTATGGCTACTATTTCATTGGTCATTACCTTTGTTTTACTGAACAGAAATAAGCCAGTTATACTGCGTCTGCTGGCAGGTTTCCAGGTAACAATGATTCTTTTCGCAGCTACATACAGCCATTTTCCAGATATTATACTGCTTAAAGGAGGGGACAACCTTTCTCTGCTGACCCATCAGGGGCAGTTTAAAACGATAGAAACTTTAGGCTATGCACTGCTGATTGGCAGTATTTTCATTATTCCCGCACTGGTTTACCTGATTTATAGTTTTCAGCAGAAAAAAGGGAGTGCAGAAACACATTAATTGCCTGTTTAAACAGGCTCTAAATATTATTTTATGGAGAGACTAATTTTGCAAGACTCAGCAAATTAACAGAGGGAGATTACGAAGCATTTTTATACGACTGTGATGGTACACTGGCAGATAATATGCCTGCACATACAGAAACTTATGTAGCCATAGCTAAACAATACAATGTGGATATGGACCCGGCAATTATAGATGAACTGGCGGGCTGGCCAATTTTCAATGTGGTCGAAGAGTTAAACCTCCGCTATCAGGCAGATATGGACCCTGCGGAATTCACTGCCAGAAAAGCTAAGCTTTATTTTGAAGACTATATCAGTAAAGCATTGCCTATTACTTATGTAACAGACCATTTAAAAGCTAATGCTGGCCGGGTGCGTATTGCAGTAGTTTCTGGTGGGGACCGCAGAGCGGTACAACATACATTGGATACGATCGGAGTGAGCGAGTACGTAGAAGTATTAGTTTGCGCAGGGGAAACGCCAAGAGGCAAGCCTTTTGCAGATCCATTTCTGAAAGCAGCAGAACGGCGTAGATCCTAAGAAATGCCTGGTATTTGAAGATGGAAATCCCGGGACACAAGCTGCCGAAGCTGCCGGAATGCATTGGGTAAGAATTGATCAATTTAAGTTCGGATAATTGAACAGATGAAAAGGTCAGATACAGCAGATTTGCCGCTCCACTATGGCCATATTCCAAAATGGCTCGCTGAAAGAATGTCACGTCTTGGACTGGCTATTACAGAAGCTATTATTGCTGAATATGGTAGCCACTACAGCAAACCTTGCCCGCAAATCTATGCTGTCCATGACCAAAGAGCATCCTTCGCGGATGATCGCTGAAGTTCAGCAACTGATTCTGCCCAGACATCATGATGTTAAAGCTAAGGATGTAGATCTAAAACGTCTCGGCGCTATGTTATGGCTTACACATGAAAAGCAACCCTCAGATTTTGAAGAATTACTTTTACTTCAGGGGATGGGGCCAAGGACGCTGCAATCCATGGCACTGGTTAGTGAAGTGATTTATTTAGTATAGTACACCTTCCAGGTTTAAAGACCCGCGCGCGTTTCTCATTTGCTCATGGTGGCAAGGATGGGCATCCTTTTCCTGTGCCCCTGAAAGTTTATGATGAAACAATCGCTGTTTTGACCGGCGCAATCAATAAAGCTAAGATAGGACAATCAGATAAATTGCAGGCCATTCAAAAACTTGGAGAATTCTCCCGGCAGGCAGAAGAAGATTTTATACCAAATAATAATTTTGATGAACTTGTTGCAGAAGAAAGGAATAACTCCTGGAAGTATGGTGGGAAAACTGTTTTTGGGGATGCAAAACCACCTAAAGGACATCAATTAGACCTTTTTTAGACTTTAATCTTTTATCTTTAAGCGAATCGGGGTTAATTTCTGATGACCATTAAACTTTAAGGTGGGATTGTTGTCAAAAATATATCCTATACACCCAATTTATAATATTTTGAAGCTATAATGAATTATTGGCAACGAGGTTTATGCCTTATTTTTTTTTTTTCTTTTTTTCTGGCTGCGGAATCCTGATGAAGACCAGAGCTACAAATCATCATGGTGTTGAAACTGATGATTTTAACCTCCCGGTTATAAACTATCCGAGTGCTATTCCATCCTCTAAAAGATTACTTATTCTTTTATCGGGCGATGGGGGGTGGCTTGATTTTGAAGATCAGCTCTCCACTGGTTTTGCGCAAAAGGGTTTCCATACAATCGGTTTCAATTCCAGAAGTTATTTCTGGAGTGGTAAAACGCCACAGCAAACGGCAGATGATATCGCATTACTGATCTATAAATATGCTACGCTTTATAAAACGAGGGTGATCTATTTAGCAGGTTACTCTTTTGGTGCAGATGTAGTTCCTTTTATCTATAACCGCTTACCAGAAGCGATGAAAAGTAAAGTCGTTGCACTGGAGCTGATGTCCCCTTATTCTACCTCAGATTTTAAGGTACATACCTCCGATCTGCTGAACATTGCTGGTGATGACCGGCAATATAAAGTACAGCCCCGAAATTGAGGCGGTAAACGTCCCTGTTTTCTGTTTTTACGGAGAAAAGGAAGATCCCCGGCCGATGGAGAAACTACAAAAGAAAAATTTTACACTAAAGATTTTACCGGGTGACCATCATTATGATGTAAACTCCCATCAGGAGATCTTTAAAGCATTACGCGGATTAAGAAGAAATCAATTTTTTAGAGAACACGGATTATGGATGCTATAGTAATTACAGAAAAAGGTGGGCCTGAGGTTCTTAAATTAGAACAAATTGAAACGCCTGTACCCCGGGGAAACGAAGTTCTGATTAAAGTGCATGCTGCGGGACTGAACCGGAGTGATGTGATTTCCAGACAAAGTAATCCTTATGGAACTGATACCGTAAGAGAGATCCCCGGACTGGAGATTTCTGGAACAGTTGAAGCTATAGGCCCCGATGTGAAGCGCTGGAAAACGGGTGATCGTGTATGTGCATTAATTGCTGGCGGCGGATATGCCCGGTACAGAGCTGTAGATGAAAGACTATGTCTTCCTGTACCGGGTGGATTATCCTTTGAAGAGGCCGCATCTTTACCAGAAACTATTTTTACAATATGGTCTAATGTGTTCAAAGATGCAGGTTTTAAAGCAGGTGAGAACTTCCTTATTCATGGCGGAACAAGCGGAATAGGAGTAACTGCGATACAAATGATAGTGGCTATGGGGGGTAAAGCTTATGCAACCGCAGGTACAGAAGAAAAGTGCAGGTTCTGTGAAGAACTAGGTGCAACAAGAGCTGTTAATTATAAAACAGAGGATTTTGTGGCAGTACTTAAACCGATCGGTATCGACGTGATTTTAGATATGATAGGGGGAGAAAATACCTTAAAAAATATGGATATTCTGAATCCTGATGGACGTATTACTTTCATTAATGCTATGAATGGATCTAAATCAGAGATTGATATTTTGCAAATGATGACTAAAAGGATTCTGATTACCGGAAGTATGCTGAAACCCAGAACAGATGATTTTAAAGCCATTCTGGCAACAGAAATTGAACAGACAATCTGGCCGTTAATTGCAGCAGGAAAGATCAGGCCAATTGTTTACAAAGTGTTCCCTTTAGCGCAGGCAGCTGATGCACAGCGCTTATTGGAAAGCAGTACACATATCGGTAAAATTATCTTGAAAGTAGGATAGTACTGGTAATAAATTCTAAATCCTTTGTTGGAAGGTAATATTTTTCACAAGTGTTTAAAAAAAGAGAATTAACGGACATAAAAAACCAATTGATTAAGATAGATTTGCTTATCTGATTTTAACCAAATAAAAGAAAAATGAATCACCACATCACACGAATTCAAAAGGTAATCGAACCATTAAGGCATGAGATTATCAATCACAAAGTTTATTCGGTAATCAATAACCTGGATGATCTTAAAGTTTTTATGCAATACCACGTTTATGCGGTATGGGATTTCATGTCCCTGCTTAAATCTTTACAAATCGGATTAACCTGTACCACTACTCCGTGGTTTCCGGTAGGAAACGCAAATACAAGATATTTGATCAACGAAATCGTTGCAGGTGAAGAATCTGATGCAGACGGAGCGGGTATCCGTAAAAGTCATTATGAAATGTATCTGGAAGCCATGACTCAATGCGGTGCTGATACTGCTCCGATCCATAAATTCATCAATACATTAAAAGAAACCAATTCTCTGACGACTGCTTATGAAGCGGCAGGTGTACCAGAAGAAGCACGCGCTTTTGTAGATTTTACTTTTGAAGTAATCGATGGTAAACAATCTCATTTACAGTCTGCGGCCTTTACTTTTGGCAGAGAAGATCTTATTCCAAATATGTTCATCTCTATTGTCGGTGACCTGAACAAAAAATTCCCTGATCAGTTATCTTTAATTAAATATTATCTGGACAGACACATTGAGGTGGATGGAGATCACCATAGTCATCTTGCATTGGAAATGACTGCTGAACTTTGCGGAGATGATGAAGCTGCATGGAAAAAGCTGCAGAAGAGGTAACAGTAGCTTCACTGCAACAGAGGATCAATCTTTGGAACGGTGTTTATAAAGAGATAACAGGAAATAAATAATTTTCTGTTTAAAGACTTATTTGTCTAGTCATAGAGATAAGTTCTCTTGAATTTCAGGTCTGTTAACTTTACATAGCCAAAGAGTTGTTTCCCTTCAGACATAAAGGTTGCAAAGCCCCAGTTCCCTTCAAAAAGCTCTTCAATATTTAAGACTTCCGGGGTATGAGCAAAACCCTTTTTTCTTGATTTTTCGTCCGGTTTACTGTAGAAATAACAAATATCAGCGGTCACAATATATTCGCCGGTTACATCATCCGCAATTTTGGTGTAAATGCCAGAGAAACTCTTTGGAAGCTGGTAGTTTTCACAATCCTGAAAATCAGCATCCAGAGAGTCTTTTGAAAAAGTCAGGTTTACCCGGCATAATTGTGATTTCCTGTCGGTCTTTATGATGGCCTTATTATCAGCTATTATCCCTTTTCCTGTAAACTGCCCGTAGGTTCCAGCTTTATTATTCCAGTTCGCAAGCACATTTACTTCTACCTGATCATCTGTTCTTCTGATTGAAATATTGCCTGAGGTGCCGTCTTCCTTATTGATTAATTTATAAGTCGCTGACTGAGAGAACATTTTTTCAGAGCCAAATAAAAGGAATAGGATAAAGAGATACTTCATTAATTATTAATAAGGGATAATTGATAATGATGGTTAATTTTTATGCTGATAAACTATAACAAGGGCTAATAGCTATTGTTTTAAAGAATGGTTTTATTTTTTTAATCTTTTTACTAGATTGGGCCTATGAGCATAACTATAAGGGAGATCCAGCCACAAGATAATGCTGCGATGGCTGTAATTATAAAAACAAGTTTAGAAGAGTTTGGTCTTAACATTCCTGGTACTGCTTATTTTGATGAAAGCACCAATCATCTTTACGAATCGTTCCGGATAACCGGCAGTAAGTATTATGTTGCCATTGAAAATGACGAAGTAATTGGTGGTGTAGGGGTTTACCCCTCAAACGGGCTGCCTGCAGATACTGTCGAACTCGTGAAAATGTATCTTGCTCCTGCACACAGGGGTAAAGGTCTGGGGAAAATGTTAATGCAAAAATGTATCGCTTTAGCCGGAGAATCAGGCTATAAAAATGTTTACCTGGAATCTATGCCAGAACTCGCAGCCGCAGTTTCTGCTTATGAAAAGCTTGGCTTTAAATTGTTAGATAAGCCAGTTGGCGATACCGGGCATTATTCATGTTCAATCTGGATGCTATATGAAATCAGACATTAGAAAATTCTAATTTAAACTATCCTGAACTATTCAACTCCTATAAGTATGAAATTTAAAACTCATACATATGAAGAAGATTGCGAAAATTGGTCTTTTGCTTTTAGCAATGACTTTTGCCAGTGCTGTTGCATTTGCACAGCTTAGTGTAGGAATTAATATATCTGCAAGGATTGCACCGCCGGCGCTTCCTGTTTATGCACAGCCCCCATGCCCCGTTGAAGGTTATTTATGGACTCCAGGTTATTGGGCTTATGACAATACTGATGGCTATTATTGGGTACCAGGAGTATGGGTACACCCTCCGCGTGCTGGCGTATTATGGACTCCGGCTTACTGGGGGTTTGATGGTGGTATCTATAGTTTTCATACCGGTTATTGGGGTCGCCATATTGGCTTTTATGGTGGTATTAATTATGGTTATGGCTATGGTGGTTCAGGTTTTTATGGCGGTAGATGGGAGAGGGGAGCATACAGATATAATACAGCTATTACTAATGTAAACACTACTGTTATCCATAATACCTATGTAAACAAGACAGTAATTAATAACAATACCGTTAATAATAACCGTACAAGTTTTAATGGCCGGGGTGGTGTAAATGTGCAACCGGGAGAACAAGAGCGCCATGCAATGAGCGAAGAGCATATACAGCCAACTTCATCTCAGTTAACCCATCATCAATCAGCGGGTCAGAACCGTAATCAGTTTGCCAATGTAAATCATGGTAAACCGGCAAATTCCGCAATGGATAGAGTGAATAGAAACAGGTTTGATGAACGTCAGGGTAATGGAGGTAAAGTCTCTCAGCCGTGGCATCCTGGTATTAACAGGAAGGCGCATAATGCGCAAGAACAAAACCGTATTCAGCCCCGACCTCATGCTAATCCTCACAGAGCAGAAAACGAGCGCAGATCATAAAACACCAAAAAAGCGGCTGTTCCTTTTGGAAACAGCCGCTTTTTTGGTGTTTTATTCAGCTAAAAGACGTTACTCAGATAACAACCTGATCTCATGATCACCGATCGTAATCAAACGCTCTTTATATAGTGCACCAGTTGTTTTCTTAAAAGCTTTCTTACTAATCTTCAATAGGTCATAAACCTCTTCTGGTGAACTTTTATCACCTAAAGCGATCAGACCCTGGTTTTCTTCAAGCATCTTAATCAGGACTTCTTTAGTATCGAGAATATGACCATAACCCATAGGTTGTAAACTCAAGTCAATCTTTCCTTCTACTCTAACCTTTTTAATCCACCCTTTTCTGATTTCTCCAGGGTTTAGCTGATCAAATAATTCATTCTGATATAATAATCCTATATACTTATTATCAACAATAGCATTATAACCAAGATCACTGCGGTCAGCTATTAATAAGCTTACCTCATCACCTTCTTCAAAATTAATTTCTTCTTCTTCTACATAGTTGGTTAATCTGGATGAAGCTACCATACGGTCATTGCTGTCATCAAGAAAAAAACATAAACTACATGTTTATCACCCTTAAACATCGGGCGTTTTTGTTCCTTTTCAGGTACATATACATCTTTATCAATGCCAATGTCCATGAAAACACCATTCTCACCATCTTCAACAACAGTCAGGTAAGCAAAATCGCCTACACAAGCCAGAGGTTTCTGTGTGGTTGCATGAAGTTTTCCGTCTTTATGCATGTAAACAAACACGTTGATATTATCTCCAATTTCCGCATCCTTAGGGACATGGTTATAAGGCAATAGCGCTTCTTTATCGCCATCAGACAGTATTAATCCTGATTCTGTCTTATTTGTAATTCTCAACTCGTTGTATTGTCCTATCTGTATCATTGGTATTTCTTAATATTCAATCTGCAAAGGTAGCAATATCAGCAAGAATATGAGAACATCTTTCTGGCTTGCGTGTTATATTATATCAAAGTATAAGAGCCTGTTTAAAATTCATCTGGTAATTTGTTTATGCTTCTTTTTAGCTGCAACTTCGTCCTATTCATTTCAGGTAGGAAGGCTACCAGAAATAAATAGGACTTGTCTCGCTTAAAATTAATCTATAAACAATTTTATCATCTAAATTTAAACAGATTATAAGAATGGGTAAACTAATTATTCCTCCCGTAAAAATGGCCTTTCCACCAATTGTCGATCAAAATTGTAAAATCCTGTTATTGGGAACGATGCCAGGAGACCGGTCTTTGAGTCTTCAGCAATACTATGGACATTCAGGTAATCATTTCTGGAAATTGATATATTCCATTTTTAACCAGCCGGTTGAATCCGATTATGAAGCCCGGAAAAGCTTTCTGCTCCGACATGGAATTGCTTTATGGGATGTACTGGAATCCTGTACCTGTGAAGGTAGCCTGGATACTAATATAAAGAATGAAGTAGTGAATGACTTTCAAGCCTTTTACAAACAGTATCCAACTATCACAGAGATATTTTTTGATAGTAGAAAAGCAGAACAGCTTTATCTCAGGCATGTGAAAAAAAGTGAGGATAAAAACTATCATTTATTACCCTCACCAAGCGGTGCAAATGCCACAAAAACATTTCAGCAAAAACTAGAGCAATGGAAACAGCTTCTTATATTTGTATCATAAATGAATGATACAATCACTAAAAACAAACACAGGATATTTCTTAGTACTTTTTTCTTTATGTCTGGTTTCAGCTTTGCGACCTGGGCATCTCAAGGATACCAACCATCAAAATGGCCTTTAATTTTAATGAGGCTGAGTTAGGGACAATTTTACTGGCTTTGCCTATCGGTTCTTTAATCGGTTTGCCAATCTCAGGATGGCTGGTCTCCAGGTATAACAGCCGTGTTCCTCTTGCTGTTGGGTATGGTCTGAATGCTGTTGCATTAGCGATGATCGGATTTACGCAGAATGTCTTTAGTCTGGTTGTTGCTGTAGTTCTGTTTGCTTTTACGACCCGTATTTTTAATATTTCAGTAAATACACAGGCGATTACCTTGCAAAAGCAATTCGAAAAGAAAATCATTGGTTCTTTCCATGGTTTCTGGAGTACCGGAGGGATTGCAGGTGTTGCATTTTCTACCCTGCTTTTGACTTATAATGTTTCACTGCATGTACACTTACTCCTGGTAGCCATCATTAGTTTGCTGATCACCTGTTATTCTTATCAGTTCCTGTTAAAAGGAGACAGATCTGAAAGCGGCAATAAGATCATTGTAGGTAAGCCGGACCCATACATTTTGTATCTTGGTCTTGTCGTTTTCTTTGCCGCGATATGCGAAGGAGGGATGTTTGACTGGAGTGGCATTTACTTTCAGGAAGTACTGCATGTGAAGATATTCACTTATGGATATTTGATCTTTATGACCTTTATGGCTGCATCAAGATTCTTGTCTGACCTGATCATTGCAAAGATAGGAATGCCTGCTACTTACTTAATGAGTTCACTCTTCATTGTTTGTGGAATTTCGCTGGCAATTATATTCCCGCAATTCTGGACTGCAATGATTGGCTTTTCCCTGGTTGGTTTTGGTACAGCAGCTGTAGTGCCAATGTCTTATGCCTTAGCAGGAGCTTCCAGTAAATATTCGCCGGGAATGGCAATTTCTATTATTGCCACATATACGATTACCGGGATGTTGCTGGGTCCACCAATTATAGGCTACCTGGCACATGCTTTTGGTTTGCGGATAGCATTTGTTATTTTTGGTATTCCGGATTAATGCTGATACCAATTTCACAAATGTTCTTTAGATATCAGAAGTTGATTGCAGTTACACCTGAGAAAATTTAAAAATAGATATGGACCACATCATTAATAACGTCAAACAAGTCAGAGCGCACTCTATTGAAAGTATCAGTGGATTATCAGCTGCCCAATTAAATGAAATACCAGAAGGGTTTAACAATAATATTATCTGGAATCTGGCGCATCTTGTTGCCGCCCAGCAAGGTATTTGTTATTTAAGAGCAGGACTGGAAACTTTTGTTGATAAAGAATTTTACCTGAGCTATACAGGAGGCACTAAGCCCAATGGTATCGTTTCTGAAGAGGACATTGCGCATATTAAAACCTTATTGATCTCTACGCTTGATCAGTTCAAAATAGATTATCATAATCAGATATTTGAGAACTATAAAGGATGGACTACCCGTTACGGCGTTGATTTAAATAGCGTTGATGATGCTGTAACGTTTCTTTCCTTCCATGAAGGACTGCATTTAGGTTATATTATGGCCCTTAAAAGAATAATCTTAAAAAATATTTAAGGCCGTACATAATAATATTAAATAATTAGCGTCTATATACTTGAGAGCGTTAATTTAGATGGCGGGGATACTGCGAAAGTGGGATCCCCGCTTCTTTTTTCTTAAATTTACGGTTATGGCAAACTTCGCAGAATTAATTCAATCCGATAAACCCGTCTTAGTAGATTTTTCCGCAGAATGGTGTGGCCCTTGTAAAATGATGGCTCCGATTTTACAACAACTGAAAGGGATGCTTGGTGACAAGGCCACAATTTTAAAGGTTGACGTAGATAAAAACCCGGCAGTTTCCAGTAAATATCAAATTCAGGGTGTACCCACCTTAATTCTGTTTAGAAACGGAGAAATCAAATGGCGTCAGTCTGGAGTAATTCCTGCAAATCAGTTACAGGGGATTATCGAAAGACACCTGGGATAATCATTTCTCTAAAAATCCGGAGCTGATTATTTAAGCACATTTACTTTATACTTTTGAAAGTCTATGTCAGAAACATAGAAGTATCCTTGTGCATTTCCTGATATATTCCCATTGACATTTACCGGCACACTTGAAAAAAGCCCGTTCCAGTCTGTTTCCAGAAAAACACCATAAAGGTATTTCGCATATTCTTTGGAAAGGGAGAATTTATAAATAGTAATTTCGTCGTTGCCCTTTAAAGAGAAAGTACGTTTAAGATTATTAAGCGGATATAAAGAGTTCGGAGAGCCTAAGAAATGTGTATAGCTGAAATATAGCGATTGTGTCTCCGTTACATCAAATCTTGATGGATTCCATGCTGGAACACCAGGATAACTTATCCACCATTTATTAGGATTAAGATAGCCAAATGTATGTTTGGGAATGGTGCCTTCGTAAACCCCACTTTCATTTTTTTTGATCTTGAATGGTAAAAAGTCATCTGCAATATTCACTACCTGTCTTAAAGTATCTACTGCCGTATATGTTATTGTTGTATCGGATCGTTAGTGTATAAGCATAATTGTAATTAGGGATTTTAGGCTCATTTGAGCTAGAATAAACCCCGGGGATAGTAGCAGACTCTTTAAAAACAATATCTTTTTTACCGTCATTTACAGTGACGGTAGCTTTTGAAATAGCAGAAGGCTTGCCGTCAGGCGTCAAAGAGGGTTTAGTCAGTCGTATAATTTGTGTTTGTGTTAAAGTGTTTATTCCTCCTTCTACAGCAAGATCATATTCACGTTTAGGTTTGTCAAACGAGATCTTGTCTGTAACTTTTTTACAGGAGCAAATCAGCAATGGGAACAAAAGAAAGAGAAGAATATGTCTTGTGTTCATATTAAAGTTTAAAACTATAAGCAACCCACGGAAAAAAACCAAAAGCATACTCTAGTGAGCTTGTCTGAACAGACTGAGGGCCTGTATTCAAATGATAGTATAATGGGTTCTTTCTATTATATAAGTTATATATTCCAACAGAAATAGTGCTCGCTCGATAACGATCTTTTTCTGGATAAAGGAGTTTCTAAATGATATTGACCTGAAATATCCCACCTGCTGTAATCAGGGAAACGGGAAGTATTTCTCCCTTCAAAGATAGGAATATTTATACCGTCATGTTGATAATAGCCTACTGGCAGTGTTAATGGTCTTCCTGTAGCATAAGTAAAAAAAGTCTGAACAGAGAACTGTTTATTGAAAACATAAGAGGCACTCAGTTTTAACTCGTGCGGAATATCATAATTAGCAGCAAAACGATTGCCGTCATTTATTCCCTGAATAGTACGAAAAGCCCTCGAATAAGTATAAGCCAGACTACCAGTAAATTTACCTTCGGTTTTGTTAATTTCCATCTCAATACCGTAAACATCAGATTTTCCTGCTTTAAGCTGATTCCTGATATCCGGATTCTGAATAATCTGCGCATGCCCAATCAGGTCCAGCTGATTGTTTAATTTTTTATAATAAGCATTCATTGAAAAAGTATACCGCTGGGTGAATAACGGTATCCTGCCGAAAACAGATCTGAATGCTGAGGTGCAATTGTTCCCGATGCAGGAACCCAGGGTTCAAGAGAAGAGAATGCCAGCGTACTGTTTTGTACTAATTGTAAATACTGGAAATTGCGGTTATAAGTAATAAAAAGCCGTTGTTTATCATTTAATAAATAACTCACATTGATTCTTGGCTCAGGATTGATAAATGTTTTATAATCATTTTTTTTAATCCTGTTTCCCTGCGGATCAAAAATATCAAGACGTTCCTGTGCATTTTGGAACATTCCAATACGCAGGCCATAATTCAATTCAAAAGAATTACCAAAAGAAAATTCCTGATTGAAATAAATGGCAGATTCTATAGACTTATCTTTTGCAATATTAAATTCATTGTTTGCTTTGTTTTTTGTCTGTCCTGGAGTAAATTGATGATAGGTGCTTGATAACCCAAATTTGATCAGATTCACAGGACTGCTATAAAAAGTATAATCGGCTTTAATGGTGATGTCTTTTACACCTGTACTCCACTGACTTTTTTGCGACAATGTATCCGAATTCAAATCCAGCAGGTTACTATAATTGCTATAAATGGCAGATGTATTCAAAAACAATCTGGAATTAAAAATATGATTCCAGCGTAAGGTCGAAGTCAGGTTTCCCCAGTCATTGCGAAATGAATTTTCTGAGAGCAACCGATCCTGACCGGCATATACGGAGTAATACACACTATTGTTTTTGTTAAGCTTGTAATTGGCCTTGGCATTTACATCATAATAAATAGAATTCGGGTTAAACAGCTTAAACTTATTCCTGAAAACATCCAGTAAACTTCTTCTGAATGCGATGATAAACGAACCTTTATCTTTTACAATAGGGCCTTCAGCAGAAATCCTGGCAGACATCATACTGATTCCTCCATTGAGATGAAATTCTTTATTATTCCCTTCTGCCATCCGGTTAACGATTACTGAAGAAAGTCTTCCACCAAATTAGCCGGCATATAATCTTTGTATATTTGTATATTATTAATCGCATCAGGATTGAACACCGACACCAGCCCATACAAATGTGAAGGGTTATAAACCACTGCTTCATCCAGTAGAATTAGATTCTGATCAGAATTTCCACCCCTGATGAACAACCCTGAGCTTCCTTCAGAAATTGCTTTTATCCCATTCTGCATTTGCAGTGCCTTTATTACATCTGTTTCACCTGCATAATAAGAAATCTTATCCAATGCTTTAGGACTGAAATTCTGCTCATTCTGCAACAGCGGATTTGGGGTCAGCGGTTGTTTGACCTCTATTTCATGCAGTAATTTCGTTTGTGGGGTTAACTCTGTTTCCATCTCCATATTCTGATTGAAATAGATGTTTTTTTGCTGGGTTTCATAACCAACGCTTGAGATCAAAACATCATAAGTCCCGGCAGGAACACTGAGTGAATAAAAACCATATTGGTTTGTAGTTACACCTGTTTTAAGTTCTGGAATATATACTGTAGCACCAACCAGGTCTTCGCCATCTTCTGTATTACGCACATGACCGTGAATGACCCAGACAGCAGGTTTCGACCTTGTAATCACGATATTATTTCCAATAAGCGCGAAGGTTAAAGGTGTTCCCTTAAAGATTTTCTTTAATACTGCTGCCATTGGTGTATTGACAAATTGAAGGGCGGGTGTTTGATAAGTTCTGAGTAAATCGGGGTCAAAAGAAAAAATCACCTGATTACTGTGCTGTAATCTGTAGAGTACCTTAATTAAAGAGTCAGCTTTCAGATCAAGGCTTATTTGTTGTTCAAGAACTGTTTTTTTTTGGGCGTAAAGTTTACCGGTTTGCAAAAAGCATACAAAAAGGAGCAACGCGAAAAAAATTTATTCACTTATTTCTCGGCTAAAATATAGTTTCCTTCTTCATGAGTCATTTTACACTGCAAAGTTGCTGTAATGACTTTTAAAGCGCTGTCAGGCGTTTGGTAATGCAGATGTGCAGTTAGCTTCCGGGTTTCTAATTTATCACCATCAATGATGATAGACGTTTTATATACTTTATTTAATTGATTAACCACCTCAAATAAAGGTGTTTCTGTAAATACAAAGTCTTTGTCTAACCATGATTTATAATTGAGGTCAGTATTCTTTTCAGCGGTAATTCTGCCTGTTGCCGAGAAGTAACGGCCGGTAGTTCCAGCCGTCAGCCGGATTGATTTAGACGCTAAATGCTGTTGTAAAGCAACTTCACCATCTGCAACAGTCAATGTGATATCACGGTTGCGTTTAATAATGTTGAAACTTGTACCCAGATCCAGCGCATGTACATCGCCAAGATCTACCAGGAAAGGATGTTTTTGCTCATGTACAACCTTAACAAAAACCTCACCGTTTAGTAGTTGAAGTTTTCTATTTGTTTTGAAGCTGCGGGCAGCGTATTTTATGGTTGTCCCTCCGTTAAGCTGTACCAGTGTGCCATCAGGAAGGGTAATGTTTTTTATAGCTGCATTTTTTTGTTCATTGCTAACTACTGTATAAGAGGTCTTATTGATGAAATAATAACCTAAAGAAACTACTAAAAGAACCGAAGCTGCAATACTGTACCAGATCCTGGTATGATTGTCTCTCTCTCTTTGTAACCATTTACCTTCAATCTGATCGATCTTTTGATCCAGCGTCTCCCAGGAAGACTGAACAGTATAAGGCTGATCGTTATATAATTGACTAATATTTTGTTCAACCTGAACAAATTCCTGGTATGTTTTTTCATTCTGCTCACTTGCTGCTCTCCAATTTTGCAGGAGAATTTTATGCGCAGGGCTGATCGTATCATCGAGGTCATCAATGATGAGTGAATAAATAAACTGTTCATTAGTTTCAAATGCTTTCATGGTATGCTTCTTTATTGGCTCCAATATTTATGTAGTATCAGCAGTAGCAATAACAAATTTTGCTGCTGTTTTTCCAATTGTTCTCTCAATTTCTGGAAACCGTAGGTCAGATGATTTTTTTTTACTGTTTTAATAGATATATTCATCTGCGTTGCAATTTCCTGTTGTTTCAATTTTCCAAAACGGCTTAAATACATCACTTCCCTGCATTTTGGCGGCAAAATAGCCAGTGCATTTTCAAGACTGTTCAGTAAAGATTCTTTTCTCCTGTTCAGCTCATTTTCAGTCTCGTCATCGCTTTCGACCACCATGTAGGCACTTTGCTTTCCATGTTCAATCTTTTCTTTTTTTTTTATAAAATTGAGTGATGAGTTTATCACAGCTCTGGACAGATAACTTTTTATCGAAGACTGAACAGTAAGCCGTTCAGCCATTTTCCAGATTGTTAAAAACACATCATGCACAATTTCTTCAGCAACTGGAGGCTGGCCAACATAACGATATGCCAGTGCAAACAGTTGTCTGTAGTATTGTTTATACAGTTTTTCGAAAGCTTTCCGGTCTTGCTTTTTTACCGCAGCTATCAATTCCTGTTCTTCATACGGAAGAGAGTTTTTTGTTCTTCGCTCATCCGTTTACTATTTTTGTTTTAAGGTCAGTACTCCGGAAATATCAGGAGAGGCAGAGACCGTGTTCATGGCTACAAACCATAATCCTTTCAGTAAATTACGTTCCTGTAAAGGCGTTAAAGTGAATCCTCCACTAATTTCGAGTGTTGAAATCTGTCCTTTGCTTTTGTAAACCTCTTTGACCAGTTCTCCGACTGACCCTTTAATACCACTTCTGATGGTAATTAAAGTAGGTGCAATGTTCTTAAAACTGAGTGTATACGATAATTGTTTTGAACCCTCATCGTATGAACCGCTTAAAACACCCGTACCTTCAGCATTTGTATTTGTTCCCTTTTTATCAATCCTGGCTGTAATGATATAAGCTCTTACTGGTGGATTAATCCTGGTTTCTTCTGTTGATGAATTTTTCTTACACGATAAAAGCACAAAAACTATTAAAAATAAAACCTTTCCTAAAGCCGCGTATAAGCTTGTTTTCTCTCACCTTCTTCATTTCATTTGATACAGAAGGCTAAAATACTAATTCTCTCTTAATTAAGTCTAAAAGTTTTCATACTTAGAAAACCATATTCCATTGAGCGTTTCGTGTAAAAATTTTTATAATATCCCATTAAGAAGAAAAGAACAGCTCTACCAATAACCTGGTTGATCCCACTGTTGTTTTCTGATAATTCATGAGATGATATCTCTGCATTTACTGCATATATTTCGGCTTCCGCTACCGAAAGTGCTTTGGTATATGGTTTGTAAATTTGCTTGATTACTTGACGATCTAAATGATAAGCAGGGGCAGATAAGCGGTAAGTATTACCTTTGATATACTGAAAATCATGGAAATGATAAAAAACAAGTTCAAAAGAATTCTCAGCCGCCGTCTCTTTACCCTGAATGTGGTGTGCATTATTTTTAAAAGTATATTGTTGTACGTTCCATGGAGCGACGCCGCCACCATGATTTTTTAGTACATGGACAGTATCAAAGCGTGTAGTCCAGTCATCAAGATATTTCTGATCACCAAACTTGTTATCTTCAAAGCGGTTAAAACACCATTCTATACAAGCATCAACCCACCAGTTTAGTACTTCCATTCCCGCTGTGGTGTTCTTAAACGTCATAAACTGTACACAGTAAATGCCACTTGTTAACGATTGATCATAGCGGGGTGTATATCTGTGTTCAGTAATTAACACAGATTTTTCACCCATTTCTGCTAGTAAACAGGCAGGGTCACTAAAGAATAACAGATCAGCATCAATATAGGTGCAATGATCCAGCTCATATTTCTCTAAACAATACTTAATCGTAGAAGACGCACAGGTCCAGCAATATTCTCCGGCCGTGCGGTCATTTTTTATGGCTAGGAGCCTGTCATTTTCAAATGCGGTCAGGCTGATAATACTTGCATGCTTCAAAGCCATTTTAGTAAGCAGATCATAGCAGTTTGTGTCAAAAGCAAAAATATACAAGTGAAAACTTTCACTATGCTGTTCTAGTGAATTATACATTGCTAGTCCGCGGGAAAGGTAAGTCGTATTGAATAGTGTGCAGAATTTAAGCATATTTTGATGTATTAACTAAGTAAAATCCTTTATCATAGCCCACTGGCTCGTGATCAATATCCATCAGCGATTCACCTTCTACATAAGAAGTGAAGTCGCAGATAACGGTGTAACCGGATGTGAAGTGATTTAAAAATGATTCTTCATGGAAAAACCAGGAAGGGTAAGCTGCTTTATAAATTTCAGGAGGTACTATTTGTAAGGTTAACCTGTCTTTTTTGCCATGATGAAAAGCAGTGCGGTCAAAAACAATAAAATCAAAGTTGTAACCGGCTAATTGCTCAAGGAGAAGATGAGGTTCAGGTAAATACTGCACAGAACCAGAAAGCAAGATTAAATCTATTTTTTGAACTTGCAGACAGGATTCAATAGATGGGAAGAATTTTAAATGATCATCCTCAAAATATTCTTTTCCTGCCGCTACATAATGTTCTTGTTCAACAATATTCCAGCTGGCGCAGATATCTTTTCCCAGAAGATTTTTAGTTTGAAAATAGGTGCTTCCTAATGATCCTCCAAAGTCGAGGATATGCAGCGGTCTTTTCAGTAAAGCCGCACTGCGAAATAAACAAGTTAACAGGGGGAAAGGATGTACTATTTTATCAAACAAAACTGAATCACGTTCGTAAACAGCAGTGCCATTTTTCACCTGTAATAATGCATCTTTGGTTTTACCCAGTATATTGACTGAGCTGTAACCATCGACAGATTCAATTAGATCGTCCCAGTTGGTATAATTTCCAAACCAGCCATATGGAGACTTTCTGGATTTTGAGGTAAATAGTTTAAACATTATAAGCTCTGAATAATCGATTTTCATTTACATGACAACCGATTATTCAAAAAGTCCTATAAGGCTTTTAAGAAATTTAATGCATGACTTGTACCAGTGTAATCTCGAAGCTGGTGCCGCTTCCTATTTTTGAATGGATATATTGAAATTTCCATGCAAACTATTGACCAGATGTTTGACCAGGGAAAGGCCAAATCCATATCCTTTTTCACCGACAGTACCCTTTGTTGAAGAAGTTTTTCCTTCCATGATACAGGCAATAGCGACCTCGTCCATACCCACTCCCGAGTCTTCAACCCTGATGATCAGTTTATACTGACCAACATCTACTTCCAGATCCAGATTTACAGTTACCTTCCCGTTCTGCGGTGTAAATTTTATCGCATTTGAGATCAGGTTTCCAGTAATCTGTAACAGTTTATTCTTGATAAAAGGAATGTGTTCATTCTTTTCATTGATATTAATCTGAAAGTTGATGTTTTTATTCATGGACTGAGGCAGGTATAACCGCTCCAGTTTTTCTTTAAATATCAACAGGTTAAATTCATCGGCTTTTAAAGGATGCACCTTTCCTTCAGTCAGGATTTCATCCGCAAGCTCAAGTACAGATCTGCCGCTTTTATGAATCATAGCAATATCCTCCAGAACCTCATCCAGGTTATTGTGATTTCCCTGCTCTTCAATGATTGCAGCGAGTCCAACAATACCAGCAATTGGGCCTCGAATATCATGGGCCACTTTTTTCTGAGTCTCTCTAACTTTATCCAGTTTATATTTCAGTCCGTCAATAGCCTTTAAGGCTTTCAGTCTGTTAACTACCTCATCAGCCACAATTTTAAGCAGCTCTATTTTTTCCGGACTTTGCTCCCTCAGGTTTTTATCCAGAACACATAGTGAACCAATATGTATCCCATCCGCAGTGGTTAAAGGAACACCGAAATAATAGCGCAAATTGGGTGGGCCGCTTACATATGATTTTTCTTTAAACCGATCATCCGCTGATAAATCAGGGACCTCAAAATACTCATCACCGGATATCGTATATTGACAAACGGAGTCCTCTCTAGGCAATTGTGTCACCTCATCGGCTCCATAACTCGAATAAGTCCACTGTGTAAATGAGTCAATCAGATTAACCAGGATATTTCTGTACCAGCAATTTTTGCTGCTAAATGAGCCAGATCTTTGAAATTATTCTCCATGCAGGAGTAGTCAATATCAAACTCTGCCAAACTGAATATTCGCTCCAGCTCATCTGCGGGTATAGGGGGACGGGATGATTGCATATAAGACTGATTATGAGTTTCGGTTTAGTCTGCTTATTAGCTCTGCACTTTGTTTTCTGCCCTGTTCCAGTCTGTCATTGAAAAAATCTTTAGTTTGATCAAAGTGCTGTTTATAACCACTAATATCTCCGTAACCGATTATAGATGACCATTCTCTTACCGAAGAGTGAAATTCCAGATCATCTGCACGAATCTGTTTGTCATAGATCGCAGCCATAATAGATTCTTCCAGTAACTCTTCATTTCTGAATAAATACTCCACAATTCCCAGGCGTAAACGAAAGGGAGGGGTTTGACAGATCAGGTTATCATAAGGATTTATTTGCAGATGATACCAGGCATCAGCCATGCTGAGCAAACTTAAATGTGAATTTGGAGTATGAGGTGCACCAGTGCCAGATAAGGAGAATTCTTTCATGATCTGGTTATCAAGCAACAGAAACTGTTTGTCATCCGGAAAAAGAAAATTCTTAACCTTTTTAATACGGTCTCGGAACTCTGTTTCTTTTTCCATAATCATCAGCTTGAAAAGCTCAGATTCTGACTGCGCATAACGTTTGATTTGCTGGCGTGCATAAGGGTTCATAATTGCAAGGCCAGCATAGATGTGTGATTTGTAACTAAAAATCCGCAGCATCGTCAATATTTTTACATTGTCGATTCCGCCAAGATAAGATGGGTTCTCCCATGGAAAAAATCCAGCTTCTTTCCATGCTGTACCCATACTTTCAAAACCCATATGGGTTACAGCCTGTGTATCGGCAACGATTTTATCATGCTCATGATAGTCTTTCATTTCTACCATGTCAGAGCCTAAAATAGCAAGCAGATCAGTCATGCGTGTATATGCCGCCTCATCACAGCGATGAGGAATCACAATTAATGTTTGTCCTTTGGGATCAAAACCCGGGCCATGCAGAGAGTGGCAGGTGATAATATTGATATCCTTAGGAAGGTATTTTTCAAAAGCTTCGATTTCAGGATGTTTTACAGAGGTTTGTCCTGCCACAATAGCACCGTATTTAGTTGCAGCACCATAAAGGGCTACTACTTCGGCTATTTTTTCAGCTTCAACTGCATAAAATATCACGTCGCATCTTCGGGATACCGCATTTCCATCAGCTAATATTTCTATACCCAATGGAGCTAATTCTTCTTCAAGTTTTTCCCGGAAAGCCGGTAAATCTGCACCGCAAACTTTGTGACCCGCTTTAGCAAAATGCTTTGCATAAAGTTTGCCCATGTCTCCCAATCCAATAATTCCTATATCCATCTCAATATTATATGTGGCAAATAAGCGAAATTCTATGGGAAAAGGAATGATTATCGTCATTTTTATCGTAACACTTTCAATATAGACTTGTTTGGGGAATGATCTTCTTTCTTTAATTGCTTATACTTGTGCCTTATTTGTAAAATTATGGCACGTCAATTTCTTTACGGTATCCTTTTTATAGGTTTAATGAATATTACCGAAAATAGCAGCGCGCAGGCTCCTATGGCGCAGAATAACAAAATTGTTAATTCAATGACCGCAGTAGTAGCGGGTGATGAAAACAAAAATATCAAAGCCTCCGGAGAGGAGGATGTATCGCTTGGGTTTTTGAAGTTTACTAAAACCAGTGTTGGCCCGATCACAATTGGAGGAACAGTAAAAGGAAAAGATGGTACTTCGTATAAAGCTTTTATTGTAATGCCAGTAACATTACAGACCGGAATTGAGCAAAAAGGACAATTTGGTTCCTATGTGATAGAGAATGATACGCAGACGAAAACCTATAGCACAACATTGTATTGGACTTTTTTTGATACAACCAGTGAAGGGGCAAATAGTAATGTATCGCTTACTTTGAGTGAGATTACTGAGCTGAAAAGCTATGTGAAGGTTACAGGAACATTTCGTTTTAATGCGGCATATGATCCCAATCCAGAATCTGAGAAGGGGAAAGAACCTCATGAGGGTTATCCTCTAATTAATGGTACGATCCGTGGCTCGAAAAAAGTAAGCGTAGCTGGTACATTTACTGTTTATCTGAACAAAATTCTGAGAGATTAATAAGAAATTTGAAGGATTAATTACAAAGCCTAACAAATGATGAGTCAAAAGAAAAACGAGACCGATATTATCCGGGCATCCCGTGAAAACTCGAATGCAGCTATTCTTAAAGCAGATGCAGCTGGTGTTGCACAATACTGGATGGATGATATTATTGTTATTTCTGGAGAAGGCGGACAGTATGCAGGAAAAAAACTATTGCTGGAAGTCTTTCAGGAGATGTTTGAGGCTAATCCGCCTGTTTTTGAACGGATCCCTGGTGTCATTACTATTGGCGATAGTGGGGTACTTGCCTGGGAAACGGGCGAATGGAATTATAAAACAGAAAAGTTCAGAGGTAATTATTCTGCTATGTGGCGCAAAATTAAAGGGAAGTGGTTAACACAGTCTGAACTTTTTGTTTCATTGGATTAAGAGCTTGTCTGAACAAGCTCTTAATCATTATTGACTCATTAAGAGGTTTAGCATTTCTTTAACTTCTTCCAGTTCCTGTTCTAATTTGATAATTCTGTTCTCCAGATCTGGCAAATGTTGCTGACTGATTTCAGGTTCAGGAGTTTCTTCTTCTTCCGTATTACCTCCAAACAGATGTTTATACCTTGCTTCTTTTTGTCCGGGTTTTTTAGGCAGGTGTTTTACATAGACCGGGTGCTCAGAGGCTAGCTTATGCAGAATTTCCTGTATCTCTTCTATAGTTTCAAACTCGTATAATCTTGCAGAATTACTATTGATCTCGCCAGGTGTTAAAGGTCCCCGTAAAAGTAGCAGACAGATTACAGCCAGCTCAGCAGGGATCAGTGGATAAACAATAGCAAGATTGTGTTTGTATTTTGTACTCCTGCTGCTTCCACCCATAGCTGTGCTGGTCAATCCTTTGATTTTTAAAGCATTCAGTGTAAGTGTAACAGTTTCTTCGTCATAATTTACAATAGGGTTCCTCGATGTTTTCTGGTTACATGCAGTGGTCAGTGCAGAAATAGTCATGGGATAATAGTCTGGGGTAGTTCTGCTTTTTTCAAGAAGGACACCTACAATACGCTGTTCTGCTGCATTTAGTGAAATTAAGGGCTGATCATTTTCCATGTAATAAATATAGAAGATTTGCTACAAGACAAGAAACCTTGTTCATGGTTTTATATAGCTAAATCATTTTTGTAACAAAAATGTGTTTGTTTATCTTTTTTGCTGAAAAGTTCTATCTTAGAATTGTAATCGGTGTAAAATGCTGATATAGTTTTAATTCGCTCTCTTTTTTTGAATTATCACTCCTGATTTTAATATATGCTATTAAGCTGCTTAATAGATCTTAACATTTAAAATATGCAGCTGAATAGCTGCGAAAGAGATAGGCTTCGGCTTATAAATAGGTAGTTAAAAAAAATGCTGATGGATGTCAGCATTTTTCTTTGTTACCTGTTTCATCATATTGTAGCGTTATTCCACACAAAATTTTTCCTTGATATTTATTATTATATTGATTTTCAGTATGTTGAATTATGCGTCTGGTTTTGGCACCATTATGAAACAATACTATTCAGATTAAATAACTGAATCAGACACACCAGTAGCGAAATTAAATATAAATAGATTTCAAAACTTTAAACGAATCATTATGAAAAGTATCATTTTAACAGCAGCAGCATTATTAGCAATTACAGGTATATCTACAGTAAAAGCAGCAGAAATTAAAGCTCCATTAGCAATTACTATGAGAATGGATAGTACTCAAAAAGTACAGCAAGATAGTACTCAAAAAGTGCCTGTTAAATTGGAAGAACTTCCAGCTCCAGTGATTACAACTTTAAAAGCAGAGATGCTTACAAAGACTGGAAAGCTACAGAAGCATTCCTTGCAACTGCGGCTGACAAATCGCAATACTACATTGTTAACGTAGCGAAAGGTACTGAAAAAGCTTTCATTAAAATTAACAAAGACGGTGTAGTAGTTCAATAGACATCACCAATTGTTTAACAATAAATGGGGAGCCGGATTTATGAGGGCACTGAAAAAGTTCCTCTTTAATGGGTAACATTCTAAAGCGATTAAGTAAAACATGATTTTTACTTAATCGCTTTTTTTATTGGCTATGGAATCGTGAGTAATACCTGCGGATGAACTGGCGCTAAAAAAGGGCGATAACTGGTCTGATAGCCCGTTTCCTTTCGGTTTTACAGACTTAGGTGGTTAATTTGATGATTCTCTTTAAATTAACAGTGAATATGGCGATTGCTCCCTGCATCTGCATATTTGTAATGCCATAGGATGTCGCCCGTCCATAACCATGTACATTTTTTAATCACTATTTTTCGCTTCGATTTTATATCGATGTTTGGCCTTTTCTTTAAAGTAATCTGTTTGCTGGAAAGCTTGTTGCTCCTGATGTATGGTTGATTTTATAGTTACTGCATAAGTTTTTGCCTTAGCTCCAGGTTTATAACACCCCTGTTTTAATGGACAGGTCTTACATTTTTCAACGTCAAAATAGTAAGTGTACGATTGATTTTGACCAATATTCTTCTTCCCCTGCCGCGCTTTTCGGATGGCCATGTGTCCGGCGGGACATACAAACATATCAGCATCTTTATTATAATCGAACTTGTCTTCTTCCTTTCTAAACCCCTGGGTTATTGAAGGGTTCAGCTTTGCTACTATCTTTATGTTCTGATCGTCGTTGTCTTTCAGTATAAGGTTTTCCTTACCGGAATAAGCTGAATCACCGATTATCGTATCTACCTCGATTCCATTATCCTGACTTATTTCCAATAGCATTGGCAGTTCAGGGCCATCACCTTTTTCACCAGAGGTGAGGTGACCACTGCAGCTGTAATGATGCGTTCCTCTGTCATGGCCAGGTGGGTCTTGTAGCCAAAGAATTTGCTGTCAGCTGATTTATGACCGGTTCTGGCATCCGTATCTTTAGAGAGCGTATAGTTTTCCTGTGTATCTTCCACAGTCTCTTTCAATAGATTTAACTTCTCTTTGATCGCTGGAATTGAACTTAATGTATGATCTGATTCAATAAGCTTTTCAAGCTCCTTACAGTAAGCCAATTCCTTTTCCAGCTCAGCCGAATCGTTCTTTTTCGGCATGCGCTCTTTCATCTCTTCATCTATACTGTAAACCGCTTTTCGCAACAACTTTGAGCGTTCTCTCAGCACCTCAACTACGGAATATGGATTTGATCTGGACAGAGAATGGGTAGCATCAACAATAATAGATCTGGACTTAATAATACCCTTTTCAAGGGCTATAGCGACCGTTTTTCCGATCAGCAGGTTCAATAAATCTGTATCTGTATCCTTCAAACGGAGCTTTCGGAACTTAGTCAATGAACTGGAATTGATAACTTCATCCTCAGGAGCCATGTCAAGGAAATATTTGAAGGACATATCGTAGCGCGAGCGCTCAACCACATCAACGTCCGAAACAGTATAGATTGTTTTCAACAACAGGTATTTGAACATGCGCACGGGACTTTCCGCCATACGCCCATTATTTGAACAGTATTTGTCCAGCAGTTCTTCGTAGATAAAGGTGAAATCTATCAGTTCGCTGATCTTGCGAAGCAGATTGTCCTTGGGAATGATCAGGTCATATAACCTCGAAAAGGAACTGAACTGAAGTTCTTGTTGGTGAGCTAACATCTAAAAGCATTTCTAAATCGAACTTTAAGATAAAAAAAAGCGAGCAGTAAACCTTAGTTTTTCTGCTCGCTTTTTAACCTTTAAATCTAAAGGACTTTTTCAGTGCCCTCGGATTTATTCGGCTCCTTTTTATTTTAAAGGATTTGTCTGGTTTTATTTTAAAGAGATTTTTGGTTAATTCAGATTTTTGATAAACCTCTGCAAGGCAGGCATTTTTCCCGAACGGATCAGGTAGCCTATAATTATAGCGATCAGCATATCAGGTTATTTAACCAGTTTAGCAAACCGCTGATAAAATGCAGTAGGGCTGTTCTCGTGCTTAGGTTCATATTTGCCAGCAATAATAGGTAAATAGATTACCCGTCTGCGGCTTTCTTCTCCGGTCACGGATGACTGAGCAACACGATGCCATAAACGTCCGTCGTGTATAGTCAGATCACCAGCCTCTGGCACAATAGCAACCTCTTGTAAATCTGCCTTATTGTCTACGAAATACTTTTTACGGAATAACAAGTTGTATAAACTCTGTTTATGTGTACCGGCCAGTACTCTTAGTCCGCCATTTTCAGGTTTTAATGTGCTGAGGTGTATTCCGGCATTTAGCATCGGATTTAATTTCTGACCATGAAAAATATCACGTAACCCATCTGTATGCCAGCCCATTTGTGTGAATTTACTTTCAGGGCCGTTAACGTAGTGATTTAAAACCATTCCGTCTTTTTCTCCCGTTCCAAATCTTGCGCCCGGGCCAATAAGATTTAACAATACGGCCAAACGTGGGTCATGAGTAAGCTCTTCAAATAGAGGATGATGTTGATTTACAAAAGCAAAACGCTGTACAATAGTTGATCCGTCCAGATCTTTACCGTATTTAATGGGGATGCCGTTTACTTTGACTTTCTCTTGTGTAAGCCAATCCTGCTGCACTTTTACAGAAGCCTTGATGATATCATTTACCGTCTCTGGTTTGATAAAGTTCTTAAAATGTATAAAACCATTTTTATTGAAAAAGTAGTTCTGTTCGTCAGTAAGCGTTTCACCTAAGGTGAATTTTGTATAAGCGTGGTTCATGGCTGATAGGTTTAAGAGTTGAAAATTCTGGATATGGCAATTCTGCTGCTGGCTTAGCAGGTTTTGTGGTTTATAAAATCAGGATTTGGAAAAAGATTTTAACAACAACAACAATAACAACAACCTGCCCATTCAGAAACGGGCATTCGCATGGTGTATGCGCTATAGATATGGTTGTTGATGTTCATATGTAATAATGTATACTAAATTAGTATACATTACAAATGTAGGAAAATATTCCGTTTAAAAAATTTATTTGAAAATAAATCTGATTTCTTTTTTATTGTTTGTATAATCCAGCTGTTATCCTTTCAATCAATGACTTAGGAAGAAGGCCTGCACCAAATACAGAGACCTTATTCAGGAAACCCGGAACGATTTCAGCTCTCTTTCTAAACATGGCTTTTAAACCGGTTTCGGCCACATTTTTTGAAGTCATATTAAATTTTTCGGCAAGTTCTGCTAATGCGTCCATTCCGGCACGACTCGAAAAGCCTGTAGCAGTGGGGCCTGGACAAAGGCAGCTTACGGAAACCGGACTATCTTTTAATTCGTAGCGTAATGCTCTGCTGTAGGAGAGGATAAATGATTTTGCTGGTGCATATAGTGCGAGCGTGGGAATAGCCTGATAGGCAGCAGTACTTGATACATTTAAGATGTAAGCCTGCTTTTGCTTTTTTAGAACAGGTAGTAAATGATAACTCAATTCAACCACTGCATCTATATTTAGTTTAATCATATTCAGTTGTTCGTGGATTTTGAGTTCATCAAAATTGCCCCATAAACCATAGCCTGCGTTGTTGATTAGTATAGATAAATCTGTTGTTTTACTGTTACACCAGTTTGCAATCTCAACGGGGGCAGTACTTGCCGAAAGATCAACTGGGAAATAATGCACTTTCACTTTATATTCTTCTGTGATGCTTTCTGAAAGTAGCTGCAGATCGCTTTCAGAACGGGCAACGAGTAATAAATTATAACCCAAACGCGCAAGTGATAATGCGATAGATTTTCCTATTCCTTTACTAGCACCAGTAATTAAAGCGTATTCATTCATAACAGCGATATATAATCCGGTGTAAAATAGCGTTTTTTTTGCTTTTTAACAGGTTTATCCACATTAACTGTTGAAAAGCTGTTAGTTACGTAGTTTTTAATGTGGATAGATGTTAAGAACATTGCTGAGTTTATAAATTACGAGGCTGAATAGTATGTATTTAGGTATCAGAACAGTACTTATTCACAATAATTGTTGATAAATATGTTAAGTGTCTGTAGGTCAGTGATGTGTTTCTGTTGATAAGTCTTTGAAATGGATTAAAGTTTTATAGAAAGCAAATACATACGGTTCGGCTAAAGAACAGGGTTTAAATAGTAGTCTGAATCGCTGTTGAAAGGGCATTGGAAGGGGGTTGGAAGGACGTTGGAAGGACCTTGCAATGACCTGGGTCCTTCCAACCCCTTTCCAATATCCCTTTAATGCCCTTTAAACACCGAAAGAGACCCTTATTCAAACAGACCCTGACAGGTAGAAGGGGAGTTTTAAATAAATAACTTGTTTTGCTAAATAATTAAAATAAATAAATATGTATTATGATGATTATTTTTAATTAACTTGTTTTTGTTCTGTATTTATATTAAAAAATTCACCTAAACTAAAAACTATGGCGATTGTTACAAACAGCTATCTGGGCACTTTTACAGGGAAAATCGGAAGAATGGTTATTTATCCGCTTAATGGACAAATAATAGCACGTGGTATTGGATTCTCAAATAAACCAGCTACCATTAACCAGCTTACCGCGCGTACTGGCATTAAAAAGTTGAATATCTTTTTTAGAGATATTAAAGACTTTATTAATATTGGTTTTGAGCTGGAAGCCAGAGGTACGACCTCTAATGAATCTAATATGGCTATCAAATATAATGGTAAGCATATTAAAGGAGTTTATCCGGATGTCGAAATAGATTTTGAGAAAATAGTAGTTACAAAAGGAGTAATGCCGGTTGTTAAAAATGCGAAAGCTAAAATAATAGCCACAGGGTTAAAAGTGACCTGGGATAGTCAGTCAGACGAAAAAGGAATGCGTAAGGATGATCAGGTATTGTTATTAGCTTATTTTCCTGGTAAAATAGTTAAGACACGTGTTTTTACTTCAGAAGTCAGAAGGGCAGACGGGAAGTATACTTTTAAGCTGGACAGAGATGCTGTGATGCCTAATGCACATATCTATTTATCCTTTATCTCTGATAACTGTAAAAGTATATCCGATAGTCAGTATCTTGGAGAAATGACCTGGGATAAAGCTGTTAAATAGAAGGGGTTCTGCCTCCGTCTACCCGGATACTTGTACCTGTTACGTACGAGGCAGCTGGTGAGGCAAGAAAAGCAATTACATTTCCGATTTCTTCCGGAGTGCCTATTCTTTTCATAGGAACAGTATTAATTAAGCCCTTTTCTACTTCAGCCTTATTTGCTGTGTTAGAAAGACTATCCAGCAGATTTGTATAACGTATTGTATGGGTTAAGCCAGGCAGTACGTTATTTACTGTAATGTTGTATTGTCCAACTTCATTTGCCAGTGTTTTCGCCCATGAAGCTACTGCAGCAGCCCTGATTGTATTCGATACACCCAGATTTGGAAGGGGTGTTTTTACAGAAGTAGAAATGATATTGATAATCCTGCCGTATCCTGATTTTTTCATCCCTGGTAAAACGGCGTTCACCAATAAATGATTGCAAATCAGGTGCTGAGAAAATGCTTGTTCAAAATCAGTGCTTAATGCAGCTGTAATCGGCCCTGGTTTAGGTCCACCACTGTTGTTTACCAGTATTTCGATCTGTTGTTGCGAAACAATTTTCTGTATTGCGGCATCGGCCGATGCCGGGTTTGAAAAATCTGCAACTGCATAAGCATGCTGCTGTCCTTCGGTTATTGGCAATTCCTTTAAAGCGTTGATTAATGACTCTTCATTTCTGGCAATCAGTATGCAATTTGCGCCTAAGCGGGCTAGAATAATGGCTGTAGCCAATCCAATACCCTGTGTACTTCCACAAATCACCGCAGTTTTATTTAAAAGGGATAAGTTCATTGTTTCAAATTTTAAAGGAAGGATCAATAATAAATTCTTTGGTCTTTAAAGGTACAAATAAAAAAAAGCCGGCCTCGTAAATGAGACCAGCGATTTTTGCGTGTGTGCAACGGTATTATCTTTATCTATCGCCTCTTTGAGACTGGTTATTTCCTCTACTGTCATTTTTTTTGTTTCTCTGATCGCCTTTTCCCTGAGATTTGACAACTGTACGGGTTTCTCTCACCTGTACAGGTCTGTTATTTCTTGCAGCTGCATATCTGTTGTCTTTGCTATCCCTGATATTTCCCTGTTTACCATTATAGTTTTTATACCTGCTATATTGTTTGATATTCTGGGTATGATTCAAATAAGGTTTTGGTGTATTCATTACCACTTTATAACCATTATATAAATTATATCCACTATATCTTGCAGGAAGGGTTTTTCTGAATACCCACTGGTTGTTTACCTGGTAGACATATTGCTGTGTGGAGACATTGTAATACGAATCTACATCATCAGGCAGATAGTAATAATCAACATGATTGTATCCGGCCGGGCCCCAGTTTGGCTGAGATCCTATATTTATATTCAGGCTTACCTGTGCATTGGCTTTGATGCTGCTAAACGAAGCTACTCCGATAATTACAGCTAAAATTATTCTTTTCATTTGTGTGTGTGTTATCTGCATAGGGTAGCCCAAACCAGGTGCCAGCATTAGCATGATCTGTCTATGTGTCTATGAAGGTTAAGTATTTGCCGATGAAGGATGAATACTTATCGCCCATGGCAGATTTTTTTAATATTTTAGCCTCATGATAGATGTATCCTGTGCTCTGATTATTAGCCATGAAGGACAAATTTTAGTTGCACAAAGAAGCCTGAATATGCATTTGCCACTTAAATGGGAATTTCCGGGTGGTAAAGTGGAGCCAGGCGAAAGCGCAGAAGATTGTCTGATCCGTGAAATTAGAGAAGAATTAGCAGTGGAGATTAAAATTGTAAAAAAGATGACTCCTTCTATTCATGACCAGGGAAACAAGTCATCCGCCTGATTCCTTTTCAATGTACATTAGTTAGCGGAGAAGTGCTGTTAACTGAACATGCAGCTTTTTTGTGGCTGGACCCGGCAGAATTAGATAAGCTGGATTGGGCGGAGGCAGATATTCCGATCGTGAAAAACTTTATGGAGGATAAGATGTTATAGAATGAAATCTATCTTATGAACTCATTTTTCAAAGCTATCATAGCAGGCTGGGGCGCTAAAAAACTTGGCGGAGGCTGTCTCTCTACTATTTTGATTTTCGTCCTGATTTATGTTGCATTAGGACAATGCAGCAGGACCCCTCAACGAACGGCATTATTGCATAAAACAGTACCCGCTGTAGAAAACAGAAGGTAGCTGTCCATAAATTTATTTGCTATTTTTTGATTGCGTCAAAAAGCTTTTGTAACTCTTTATCACCACTGGTATTAAATACGAGTGTGTTTTTTGGAGAGTATAAAAACAGAGATGGATATTTTGCAGGCTTGAACAAAGGGATGAATGAATACGTGATCACGGTCTTCAAGCAACAATACATTTTTCTTTCCGATCAGGTTTTTCCCATATTTACTCATGAAATCGTTCATGGTGATATGCTGATCAAGGGAAACAAGATAGATGTTCAGTTTTTTGATCTCTTCATATCTTTTTGACAATTCGAGCATTGTTTTTTGGCAATGACTGCAAGTGGCATCAAAAAACACGAAAAGTGATTTGTGGTCAGGAGTAATTTGCGTATTGGTGAATGCTTTTCCATCAGCTTTATAGAACTGAAAAGCTGGTACAGTCCCGGCAGGCATTTGGGCCGAAGCGGTCATGGAAAGGAAGACTATCAAAAAGCCGAATAAATATTTTTTCATATTGTAGTTGTTTACCCAAATATAATAAATGTGGAAATAGAATTATTTGATTAACGATTATTTAGCTATGATAATTTTAGTTTTTCTGTAATTGATAGTAATTTAAGTATAATTCGGCTAGTCTGCTGAATTGGTAGATTAAATTAAATTAGGTGATGAATTGGTGTCAATTGTTATATTCGCAGACTCAGGATGTTAGCACGCGATTTATACACGGACAAAGAGCTTCTTCTTTTACTAAAAGTAAATAGGCTGGAAAAATGAAGTGTCTCAATATTATGGCATTCAGGGTATTCCATCAAATTACCTGGTTGATCCAAATGGGATAATTGTAGCAAGAAATCTTAGAGGTGATGAACTGACAAAAAAGCTTGAAGAGTTATTGAAATAAAAGATATTTAAAAAAGAAACGGGGACCATCCAGGCGGACGGTCCCCGTTATCTAATTAACGCTCTCGTATATAAGACGCTGAAATCTGCTGTTTATTGTGTACGAAAAAAATAAATTGTAAAATTTATAGCAGCGCCTGGTTAAATCTTAATTAGCCCGGAAAGAAGCAATAGGTTTGGCCAGTTCATATTTAATCCAGAAATCAGATGCTGTTGCGTTCTGACTACCTGATCCTTCAGGGGTACGGGCTTTTTCCGCCTCCCATACCGCCACCACCGTGCCTTCCTCCTCCACCGCCGCCTCGCATACCTCCACCGCCCATACCACCACCTTTTCCACCACCCATGCCACGACTACCAGAAGGGGCACTTTCGCCAGTGGGCATATCTTTATGATGATGTTCTGCACCGCTGTTTTATTTTTATATTATAAGCGATTGCTTTTGTTTCATTGCCTTTTAATCCTAGTTGAGCAAATGGGATAGCCAGCTCGCAGATGTAATCTCTTTGTTTATTGAAAGCTGCTGCCACTTCTATACCATCTTTATTGGGCATAGCTAAACTTCCGTCAGGAATATTCTTGAAGCCGGAAACCTGTATCACATGTACTCCGGCGTGTTCTTCGGCATCCATGCCAGGTTCGCTGTGATGTAAAGAGTCATTTTGTTCATGCGGTGGCGGGGGCTGGTTCATGCCCAGGAAATTGAGTTTGATCCCGTCTTTCTTTTTTCCGGCTATATTAATATCCAGGGTGAGGCCAGCTGACATTAATTTCCTGGTTGTTGCATCATCCATTGACTCAATGATCAGATAAAGATTCTGCTGATCATTGGCCAGCCCAAATGCAAGCTTAGTCTCCGTATTGTAATTGTTAAGTGGCTCATGCCATTCATCCGAAACCCCGTCTACTTTGACTGGCTGCTGAACCCATAAATTTACATCTGCATCTGGATCAGTTTTTTGTGCGTAAAGCGCAGGATGAATTGCGGTAATACTGGTAAAGAGTAATAAACTCAGTATGGTTTTTTTATCCATATTTATTTGGCAAGGGGGACAAAATACCTTGCTTATCAAAATTATCTGATCGCTATTACATTCCACATAAATTAACATTATTTAACGCATTAAAAGCTTGGAGAATAGCAGGATCTTTTGTTCCTTTCGTTCATAATATACTTATGGGACTATTGACTATTGCTAAATTTACAGGGACACTGTATCTTGGCCTAAATACTAAATATAAACATGACAGCTGCTGCTGACCTCCATAAGAGACAGGATTTATTCTATAGTGTTATAGATCAGATAGAAAAGGATTATCACTTGTACTTTGGGCTGAAATCTATTCAAAAAAAGTTATGCCGGACCGAGCGTATTTATGATCATTTTATATTGAGTCATGATACTTTTGAATTATCTTTTGATAATGATAGCGATTTACCTCAGGAAATCAGAGATCTGATCATTAATGCTTATCACCAGACATTTTTGCAGGAGAAAGTGTGAGCTGAAAATTGACTTTATAATTACGTTACTAAACGCCTTTAGTTGGTAATTCATAGTTTAAATTTGGGGTTTTGTCTTTAATTTAGGTTTCTCTAACCTAATCATATGAAAACTCTCTTTACCATTGTTTTATGGCTGTTTACTGTCCATACTTTTGCTCAAAAGAGTGAAAGGGTTTTAGTAAGTGATTTATATAAAATCAAAACAGCTTCGGGTGTTAAATTTTCCCCTGATGGAAAATGGTATATCTCTATAGTGTTCAGGCCATTGTCAATGATGCTAAAACAGGTGAATATGATTATCAGAGACAGTGGTTTCTGGCCCCTGCCGATTTAAGCGCAGCCCCAAGACCAATCACTAATCAAAAAGATAATAGCGGCAATGTTTGCTGGTCCGGAGATAACAAACAATTATTTTTTACAAGAATTGTAAAGGGTAAATCTCAACTTTTTAAACTACCATTGAATGGTGGAGAAGCAGTACAGCTGACAGATTTTGAGTATGGGGTAAGTGATCTGGAAGTCAGCCGGAATAACCAGACAATCGTTTTTTCTGCTTCAATCAGCCTTGCTGAGTTAGAAAAGGATTCTATTCTTAATCCAGAGAAGAAATCACCGTTATGGGACCTGGAGAAACCTAAAGTTACTGCAGATCAGGTTTATGGTAACGTGGTCAAAGGAAATGCCGATGGCAGTTTGCAGGAGATCAGATCTTATTTGCAGCAGAATGAGAAAGATAAAAAAGCGAAAGTATTTAACCGGTTAGATTTTCAGGGAGAAGCTGTGACTAATCCTGAGCTTAGTTTTAAGCATTTGTTTTCTTTATCACTGGTCAATAAAAATGCATCCCCTGTAGCTTTAACTCATGGGTTTTACAATTATAATCTGGTAGAAATCAGCCCGGATAGCAAGTATCTCCTGGTCAATGCAGATCTCAATCCAGCATTACATCCCGATAGAAGTGTCGAATCGGCTATTTATCGGATCAGTTTGACGGGAGGAAAACCAGAACTGATTTTGGGTGGAAAAGATCAGCGTTTTGAGGCAACCAGTATCTCTGGTGATGGAAAATGGATGAGTTATACGCTTGTGCCTGGAAGAGGAATATATATAGAAAAGGCATTTGTTTATAATCTCGAAAGTAAAAAACAGCGAAGCATTCCTATAGATCGTAACTGTAATAGCTGGACCTGGGGCAAAGATAATCAGCAGTTATATTTTACGGCAGGTTCAAATGGAGGGAATGTATTATTTACTTATAGATTATCTAATCAATCTGTTCATTATTTGTCGGCTTATGATACAGGGATAACATCATTTGATGTAAATGGGACGCAAATTATTTATTCTCTGATGAATACGACCGATCCTTCGGAAGTATTCTCGGCCGATCTGCTGAATAAAAAACCAAAAAGGATTACCAGTTTGAACAGAGACTGGCTCGCAAATAAAAGTCTGAGTATACCTGTGAAAAAGACATTTATAAATGATCAGGGTATGGAAGTGGAGTACTGGGTGATGAGACCTGTCGGAGCAGAAGCTGGTAAAAAATATCCTGTGATGCTGGAAATTCATGGCGGGCCTTCTGCAATGTGGGGACCCGGAGAATCCAGTATGTGGCACGAGTTTCAGTATTATACTGGTCTGGGTTATGGGGTTGTTTACTGTAATCCCCGGGGATCGGGTGGTTATAGTGAAGCTTTTTTACGGGCAAATATAAAAGACTGGGGCGCGGGACCGATGCGGGATGTGATTAAAGCGCTTGATCTGACCATTGAAGAAGGCTGGGCTGATATCAATAAACAATTTTTGTTACCGGTGGTTCTTATGCTGGATATCTGACTGCATGGATTGTTTCTCATACAGACCGGTTTAAGGCAGCCTGTGCACAGCGTGGCGTTTATGACCTGACTACTTTTTTTGGTGAAGGTAATGCCTGGAGACTTGTGCCTGAATACTTTGGAGGTTATCCATGGGAAAAGGAGGCTGGCAAATTGCTCAGAGCTGAATCGCCATTTACTTATGTAGATCAGATCCATACGCCATTGATCATCTTTCATGGAGAAACAGATTTGAGAACAGGAGTTATTCAATCCGAAATGATGTACAAAGCCCTGAAAGTTTTAGGCAGAGAAGTAGAATATGTAAGACACCCCGGAGCGACTCATGAGCTCACCAGGTCTGGAAACAACAGGCAGCGTGCTGACCAGATGTTGAGGACCATGGAATTTTTTGAACGATACAAATAATGATAAAAAAAATATATACCACCTATAAAGATTCTTTTTCCGGATTAAGTACTGAAACATGGTTATTAAGTATAGTAATGCTCATCAACAGGAGCAGCAGCATGGCTGTACCATTTATGAGTTTATACATGACACAGTATCTGCACAGACCACCTTCTGATGCAGGATTGATCATTACATTATTTGGCGTCGGCTCTATTATGGGCGCAACGGCTGGCGGGAAACTGACTGATGTTATTGGTTTCAGGGCTGTCCAGATTATATCTGCCATTGTGGGGGGGATATTTTTTATCCTCTATTCTACAATCACACATTTCCATGCGTTGTGTATGCTGACTGTAGTGATCAGTTTTTTCTCTGAAGCATTCAGACCAGCAAATTTTGCCGCTATTGCAACATATGCGAAAGAAGGGACTCAAACGCGTTCTTATTCTTTAAACAGACTGGCCACCAATATGGGCTTTGCCGTGGGCAGTGCAATCGGGGGGATTGTTGCTTCTTTCAGTTATCCTTTACTTTTCGTGGTAGACGGATCTGTAAGTGCACTTTCGGGCCTTGCTATTTTACTGCTTTTACCTGCAACGGCAAAAGGGGCACGTAAAGCAGTAGCCGAGAAAATTAAAAGGATACAGGTGCGTAAACCCTGGGAGGACATTTTGTTTATTAAATTCTTATTACTGACTACAATGTTAACGACTTGTTTCTATCTGATGTTCAGGGTAGTCCCATTGTTTTATAAAGAAGTATGGCATATTAATGAGATGAAGATTGGTTTAATCCTGGGGATGAATGGTTTGATTATCGCGTTGTTTGAAATGGTGATGATCAGCCGGATCGAGAATAAGCGATCTCCAATTCATTATATTGTTAAAGGTGTGCTGTTCATCGGAGGTGCCTATGTCATGTTATTATTACCGGGTATTACTCCTGTAATGGTTGCTCTTTTATCAGTGCTGCTGTTTACAATCGGAGAAATGTTTGCACTTCCTTTTATCAATACTTTCGTCATGAGCAGGACAAATGAATTTAACCGCGGACAATATGCTGCGGGATATACATTAAGCTGGTCAGTTTCGCAGGTAATTGGTCCCTCGGCTGGTTTTTATCTTGCTGAAAAATATGGATATAACTGGTTGTGGATCATGCTGATCTTGTTGTTAGTCGTTTGTGCGTCAGGATTTAAATTACTGAAGCATAAGATGGATTAATATTTTAAATTGCTGCTATTATCATCTAAAAAAAAACAAAACTATATGAAACGTAATGCAACAGCCGTTTGGAATGGCACAATCAAAGAAGGTAAAGGTCATCTGACTACTGACAGTACTGTTCTGAACCAGACACAATATTCATTTAACAGCCGTTTTGCTGATGGGGTAGGGACTAATCCCGAAGAGTTGATGGCTGCTGCACATGCAGGATGTTTTACCATGAAATTAAGTCTTGATCTGACCGAAGCTGGTTTTAATCCAGCGTCATTGGAAACTAAGGGCACAGTATCCTTAGATAATGGCGTAATTACAAGTTCTAATCTGGTTTTGAAAGCTGATATACCTGGAATTACAGAAACTCAGTTCCAGGAAATTGCTGCCGGAGCTAAAGAAAACTGTCCTGTGAGTAAAGCTTATAATGTAGCTATTACTTTGGAAGCCAGTTTGGTTTAAGTTCTTTCTGTTCAATAATTAATCTGATTTTTTTAAGGAATGCTTTCTGTGAAGAAGGCATTCCTTATTTAATTATTACCTGGAATTAATATTTAGGAGGAGCGATAATATTCCGTGCTACTAAAAAAATAATGATAACTGCCAGCATGATGATCATTATTTCTGAGAATCCGATATTAGTACCATTAACCATATAGAGTATTGTGTTCATATTTCTGTGGATTTTATGTAAGACAAAACGTCCTGGTGATGGTTTAATTGATCTTCTTGGTTTTCAATGTATTGAATATTAAAGTAAACGGGCTTTAATATTTAATCTTTAACCAAACAATATGTCTTTTCATTCCTTTTTAGGGTATACATTTCTAAAGAATTAAATTATGGACAGGTTAGTCATAGAATCAATACTGGCAGAGGCCGAAAAGATATACTTATCAGATGATAGTGAAAATGCTGAATCGGGCTCTTCTTTAATGCTTGGCTTTAAGGCAGATCACGCTGAACAGGTTGCTCATGCATTTACGGCTTTGAAAAACGTAACGCATAACAAAGTAGTGGAACTGGTCATCTGTAAGACACTGGTTTCCGGAATTTACGATCTGGAGATTAAAACAGATGCGCTGGATGAACCTGTCAGAATTTTAAATAAGGCTATCGCTAATGATTTACTGGAGCTGATTGAAAAGCAATTGCAGCAAAATAGTGAGATTGTCCTTGGTACTAATGTAGCAGAACAGGAAAGCTGGATCACTTTAACTGATGCACAGGTAAAGGAGTGCACAGTTAAAGGATCGTAAGATTATTTATTTTTCAAAGCGCCCAAGGTAGCCACCTTCGGGATTCAATTCTAGAGTGAGGGTAGATTTTGCTGAGATTTTTGTGTTTTCGAGGATAACATTAGCTTGTTTCTCTTTATCGTCTTTGACAGCAGATAGCTTGTAATTCCCTTTGCCCAAAAATGAAAGATCAGGTTTTATAGTTATAGGGGTATGTAAGCCGTTCATTGCTGCAAGAAACCAGGTATTGCCTTTTCGACGGGCATATAAAACCAGTTCGCCTATTTTACTTTGAGGCAGGACAATTGTTTCGTCCCATGTTGACGGAATACTGAGCATCATTTCTTTGGCGGGATTATCCAGGATATCCTGAGGGTTTGCCCCTAAACATAGAAATGGGGATGTGAAAACAGTCATACTGGCAATATGCTGTGCCCAGCTTATTTCACCCAGACGCTTACCAAAGTTAACAGGAGTATAATCTGCATGGCCTGCAAGATAGCGGGTAAAAGGCAGTGTAGTATTTCCTGGTGCCCAGGGTGGTCGGCCTTCCATGCCTCTTATGGCTTCTCTTTGTCAGTTCATTTGGCCAGGTACGTACTTCTCCTGTAGGCTTATTTGCACCATGAAAATCCATCATCAGGTGATATGTTGCTGCATCTTTTAAAGCGGCCTGGTAAAAGTCAATAATTTCCTGAGATTCAGAATCGAAGAAGTCTACTTTAAGTCCTGCTATTCCGAGATCTTTACATTTCTTGAAAAACTCTTTCCGCTTTTCGGGATCTTTAATACCGGCAATTCCTTTTCGGTCAGGATAGGCTTTCCATACCCAGATCTTTACATTCTTTTTGGCGGAATAATCTACCAGTTCTTTCATCATATCCCACTGGTCTTTGTCTCCATCTTTCCAGTTGCCCCAGCCTTCATCTACCAGGTTATATTCGAAACCCAAAGCTGCGGCTAAGTCCGAGAATTTTTTCATGTTCTCTAAGGTTACTTTACCACTTTCTGCCAGCCAGGACCATACACTACGGCCAGGTTTAATCCAGTCAGTGTCATAATAATTTTGGAAATAGCTGAGGATCAAAAGCAGAGAGACATTAGCAATAATATCACAGTTAACCAGTGTATTCAGGTCTTTACTAATTTCTATGATTCTCCATGGAGATTCTATATTTCCTGATTTACTGGTCACTCCAGATAGGTGGGCATAGAAATTTCTTTTACCGCCTGCCCTGAGTGACATACCTGCGAAATCTGTGAGGCCACCTTCTGTAATTGCAGCATATCCATTATTTTCGGGTAATAATATCGTAATCGGCGGGCCTGCTAATTCGTCCTGTTTAAAGGCTTCAATCGTGCTTTTTTTGTAAGTGCCTTCGTAATATTTAATGTTAGACTGAGACCATAATATACTGCCGGCTGGAATCGTGAATTCTGTGGTGTCTTTTTCAATTACAGTCTGATTTTTATTGTTAATCAGATAGCGAAAAGCAACACCATCATTAAAAACCCTTGCTTCGATAGTGAACGGAGATGTTGTCGCGTCGATAGTAATTTTTGCACCATTACATTGATTAACAGCCATGCTGTGAATACCTCTGTATGGATATTTCTCATTTATTGTATATTTTTCAATTTTGCCTGGTTTGGCATGATCCCCAAATACTTTTCCATCTATTACCATTCCTAAACGGGAAGATTCGATAACGGGTTTTTTATTGAAGTTAATGGAGTAGGTTATTGATCCGTTTTTTTGCTGGAGCAGTAACTTTATTTTTCCATCAGGGCTGGAAATTGTAATGGGTTTTTCGGCCCTGGAATAGACGGGGGGATTGGCTGAAACCGCTGTGTAATGAGCAATGCAAAATGAGAGTGTACAAAAAATCATTTTAGCTATAGGTCTTCTCATAATCTGTTTAATATTTGGTTAATCGGTTAATGCTCTAAGTTCCAGCATTTTTGTCTTAGTTTTTTGGCAAAATAGTATGAGAATTTGGCATTTGTCAGACTTTGTCTGCTGAATTATTTTAATTTAATTTTCACGAAAGAGACCGGGTTAAATAAAATCGATATGTTATCTTCGTTTTTTGTTATTTTAGTGATAGATAAATTAAATTATGAGTGAGGAACCAGCAAACAACTCCTTTGGGATTTTAAAAAGCTTAAAGAAATTAATCTTTGAGGATAGCCCTGAAACCGATATTCCTGAAACAAAGCAGGTATCTGGCCAGCCAGTAGCAGAAACTAAAACAAGCGAAAATGTAACTAAAAACCCTCAGACGAATCTAACACAAAACACTTCAGATCTGCCACCTGCTGATGTGAAGCAGATGAAGATTAAAGTACTTGAAATACTGGAAAGAATTAACGAGCCGGGACTAGATTTCTTTGAGGTATGGAATGCTGCCGCTGAAATGGGCAGTGTCAATGCTGGTTCAATAAAAGCGGCTTTCACTTCTTTGAAATATGTAGATAAAACACTGGATAAAGATAAACTGATTAGAACTGGTCAGAATTATGCCGTTGAACTTCAGAAGGTTATTGATAAGGAAACCAGCCGAAGCAGTTACAGAAGGATAGTATTGAACAAAATCAGGTAGCAGAAAAAGCTAACCTTACTGCCGAAGTTCAACGGATTGAACAGAATATTGATGAACTGCGCGAAACATTGAGTGCCAGACAAAAAGAATTGAAAGAGATCAATAGTAAATATGAACCACAATTGCAGGATATCGATGCAAAGATAACTATTGGCAATACTGCCGTTGCCGAAGTGATCACAGATATCAAAAACGCCCTTAACATAATCCAAACCAATATAAACTAATAAAAAAATGGAAAATAAGTCCCAATTTGTAAATATACCGGCCGAATTGAAGAGCCAGTTACCAATATTCCAGGTACTGGGTGATCATTTACCTAGCCAGATGCAGACACCAGAAGCCAAGAAGACCATAGCTAATATATTTTTCTGGGTGATTGTTTTAGGTGGTGCTTTTGCCTTTTTTAAATTTCTGCCATTGATGCTGGAATATGCAGCGAAAAGTATCCTGCTGGTTTTTTTTTTAGTATTATTCTGATTGTTTTATTATTACTGGCTCCAAAAAAAATCATTGCACTATTGCACCGTTTGGGTACAATCCTGATTTTTAAAGGGGAGAAGGCTATTATCCGTAATAACCCAATTGAAACGCTTCAACTGTTATCTAAAGATGCGAAGGACACTTTAAAGCGTGTGAAAGAGAAAATCACTAATGTGGATGGTGTACGTATTGATATGATCCAGAGCGGTGAAACTGCACAGAAAACAGCAGAAGAGAAGTATACTTATGCAAAACGTTTTACTGTTGAAGCTGCTAATCTGGATGAAAAAGGAAAACAGGAGGCTGCTAATAATAATACGGAGAAAGCTAATGGATACGGCAGAGATGCAAAGGAAACGCGCACTAAAGCATTTTTACTAGGTAAAGAAGGCGAATCTGAAGAACAGAATGCGAGAAGTTATGTGCAGTATGCAAATCAGTTTGCTAAAGTTCTGGAAGTACTGAAAGACAATGAAAGTGCTGCCCCGTTTTTATGTAAGTACGCTTGATAGCAGTATTTCTATCATTTCTAAAAAACTGGAAGCTACTCAGAAAATGAAAAATGCGACTGATGGTTTAGCAGAGGTATTTAATATTAAGGATAGCTGGGTATTCCAGGAAGCAATGAACGCAGCCACAGGGGCAATCAGCCAGAATATAGCTTCTATACGTTCCAACCTGGATTTCCTTGATCAGAATAACAATATAACTGTCGGTGGTGCACCAACACAGGGCGAACTGGAAGAATTTATTCAGAAGGTTGATCAGCGCAATCTGAAAATGCTTAATGTTAGCCAGATGTCTGATGCTTCCTATGAATTGAAAACAGAAGAGAAAGTTGATAAAGGCTTTACTTTACTGGATTAAGCTGGTAATTGAATTAAGGGAAAGTTTTAAATTGAATTTTTAACAATAAAATTATTATACAAAAAAGAATATGGAAGAGAAATCAACATGGGGCAGATTACGCTGGCCGATAAAGGCAAATAATTATTGCTATTCCAATTATAGGATTAGGTTACTGGGCATCTGAAAGTGGTAAACTCGATGGTATAGGAACTAAATCAATTCAGGATAGTACTGGCATTAGCCGTACAGCAAGTACTACAGGTTCATCATCTTCTTCTGCGGCAACCAGTGATGAGAAACGTACTTTCAATTATACTCCGGAAAAACCCGTTAATGGTGAATATAAAGGTGTTGTTGAAGTAGGTGCTTCTGGCTTTAACTCTTTTGTAGTTAATATTGATAAAGAAAAGCGCTGGGAAATTATTTCTAAGGACTTTGGGAAATCTTTCGTGTATGAAGGTATGGCCACAACTGCTGATATCCGTACCGGATTAAAAGATTATATAGGTGCTATGTTTGATAAAGGTGTGAAATCTAAAAACATTCATTTTGTGATTAGTTCTGGTGCACAGAAAGAACCTAAAACTGCTGCCATTACTTCTGAATTGAAAAAAATGGGTTATGTAGTCAACCTGTTACTGCTGAGCAGGAAGGTAAACTAGCTTTAAAGTGTGTATTGCCTGCATCTTATTATGATAACTCTTTTGTTGTTGATATTGGTTCTGGTAACACTAAGATTTCATGGATGGATGGTGATGTTAAATCTGCTGAAGCACCGGGTGCTAAGTATTATGAAAAAGATTTAAAGGATGCTGCTGTTTATGATCAGGTTAAAGCTATCGCTGAAAAAATACCTTCTACTAAACGTGAGGTTTGTTTTATCATTGGTGGTGTTCCATTTGAACTGGCTAAACAGACGCGTAATGGTGAAGAAAGATTTACAGTTTTAAATAATCCTGAAAAGTATAACACTGATAAAGTAAAGATTAAAAGCGGTGTGAATATTTACAAAGCGATTAAATATGCAACTCATTGCGATACTTTCGTATTTGACTGGGATGCTAACTTTACAATTGGATTTTTGCTGTCAGTTAAGTAAGAAATTTAAGATTTTTAAAGGCTGCTCTCATCGTTGATGAGGCAGTCTTTTTTGTTTAATATTAACTAGCTGTACAATTATTATATTACATTTGAGTCCTTATCCAAATAATTATGAGCACTACTACAAATCGTCCAAATAAGGTCCACGAAGGCCGAAATGTAAAACGTTTCAGAGAAATGCTTGGGATCAAGCAAGAGGGACTTGCATTTGAATTAGGAGAGGAATGGACTCAGAAAAGGATTTCAGTTTTAGAATCGAAGGAAAAGATCGAAGATGATGTTTTGGCTGAAATAGCTAAGGTTTTAAAAGTACCTGAGCAAGCAATCAGGAATTTTGATGAAGAAACTGCGATTTATAATATTCAGAATAATTACGATAATTCGGGACCAAACTCTGGCCCTAATTATGAGTGTATATTTAATCCGTTAGAAAAAGTATTTGAACTGGTTGATGAAATTAAAAAACTTCATGCCGAGAAAGAGGCTCTTTATGAGCGATTGTTATTGCAAAGTGAGAAGAAAGGGTAGAACTGGATTTTGAGGGCATTAGTTCTAACCACGAATTTTGTAGCCAGGGATAATCTCTGGCTTTACTTCTTCTGCATTATCTGCCATTCCTTTAAATTTATTTACTTCTGCGCGGATACCCACTGTGTTGTAACAGGATGAGCAGTACCATTGTATTTGATAGAAGCAAATTGTTCTGACATCTGTCCATTAGTTTGTTTCCGAGAAGACTTTTTCATAATTGCTAATAATTAAATCCTTGTTCCAGGCCTGATCGTTAGGTATTACAAAAATAGCGCTATTATCTTTATTTCCAAAGACTTTGTGATTTTGAAAGTAAGATCTGCTCAATATTTTCTTATATATCACGAAACGTTTATTATTATAGTTTGTCTTTTCATCTGGTAGGTTAGCCGCAAGAAATCCCCAAACATTGATTCCTGTAAGATTCTGCAGATCATACATGATCTGTAAAATCGTTCCGCCGATATAGCCAAAAGAATTTTGTTTTGTCAGCATCCTGTATCTTAGATCTTGTATAGATTCGGCAGAGTATGGTTTAGCAGTAAGATTGATCTTAGGACTAGCGGATCATTAAAGATGTTTACTTCACAAACTCCATTAAAGGTTCAAGGATTTCCGCTTCGAACTCCAATTGTTTTCTCAGCCCTTTTTTGCTGTTTGAAAAGGTATCGCTAATCGGATAGTTTTTTATAAAACGAGTACTTTTAGCACCAATGGTATAGGTCAATGTACCATAGCTGGTATCATTTACCAATCTTATTTCTTCAAAATCCATCAGCGTTTTTGTGTAAATGCCGGGTATCTTTTTATATACTTTACGTGTACCCTGATCAAAAATCATGGTTACGTTTGCTAAAAATAGAAACTCATAAACAACATAACAGCAAAGCCCTGTCCCAACCATGTAAAGGAAAGGTTTTACATCGTTTTGTATGGGTGAAAATAGAGCGATACCAAAACATAGAAGAATTCCCACTAAAAAGATTTTAATTTTAGTGTGGTAACTCAGATTGGGCTGAATAGTCAGCTGTCCGTTTGAGATTTGAAAGTTATAAAGCGCCATATATTATTCTTCGTTATGAACCTAATCTTCAATTTTCATAATCTGCAGTGCTTCATTAACCATATGGTTAAGTGGTGCCACAGTAAATATGGACTGGTTTAGCATTATGTTTTTCTCTTTTCCATTGATATCAAGGATTATGCTGGCTGTGCCATTCATGGTAATCCCAAATATGGAAACTGTACTTGCTACAAGGAACGTTTCGAAATTGTCCAGACTATAGGCCACTTCAGAAGTGAATAAATGTCTTTTGATCAGGATCTGGCGCGTCTGCATATCAATGGTTGCTTTTGCCGTAAGACGGAGTAGGTTCATTGCTCCCAGTAATGCCATGCCATAGCCGACCCACATTACAGCATTATCAGCAGCGCCTTTTGTCAAAGCAAGTAATAGGCCGCCTATGAAGAAAATGCCACCAAGAATGGTAATAAATACGAATTGTGCTTTTAAATGATATTTGTCACCATCTTGTTCAAAGTACTTGTAGTTGTCCATTTTTTTTTTGTTTAAAGAGTTAATTAGAATTTGAAACAATAGTAAATTTTATTGAAGCGGATATTGTGTATTGTTAAAATATACTTTTTTTTTTTATCTGATAAAGAATTTGTAACGACAAAATTAATGCCATACATCTTGTTAAACGTGCCGAATTTGGCTGTTTTAAGGTAACTGGTTAGTTTATTGGTTGATAGGAATTGTTTTTTAGACTCTTTTAGAGTGTTAATGTGTATTAGGTTGTAGTTAAAACAGGTGAGGTTTATCTTCTTCTATTGACTTAAGAATCTGGTTATAAAAGAGAAAGCCGTTCCTATTTTATAGAAACGGCTTTCTCTTTTATAACATGATGTTTTAATTCACATTGATCTTCACTTTTATAATATTATTGATTGAAGGTAAAGTGGTAAAAGGATTTGGGTTCGGTACTTCTGCAATCACATTGCTCTGTGAAGCTGTAGCTCCTCCAAGATTAAATTGTGTATTTCCAGCTCCTGGAAACTGATCAATAGCAGTACCATTATCGAAGAGTTTAATAGAACCGGAAATATCTGCTGTTTGCGTCGCATCCACCCCGTTTTCAGCAGAAGCAAAAAACCAGTCATTTGAAAAGCCATACATTGTAGCAATAGCAATCCGGTCGCCTTTGGTTACGGAAAGTTCTTGTGTAACACTGCCACCAGCCTGACCGCCAATTACAGGTAGCAGAATGGTAGATCCCGGAGCGGGTAATACATATACATTTTTAACTCCTGTTCTGCCTTTCAACGCTGCGGCCAGCAGGGTTGCATTTCCTTGCTGCGCCAATTCTTTTAATCCTTCGTTACGGTCTTTCTCGCCAAGCTTGTAAATTGGGTTTTCTATCCCATTATAAATAACAACCAGGATTGGAGACAGTGGTGTGAAAATTCCGGTGTTACTTTTGATATAAGTGTATAATGGTGCATTTTCCGGCTTCGGCAATTTGAGTTAGCCCATTCGCTGTAGGTTGGCCTGCTGTGAATATAGGTGCGGCATTGAGTAATTTGCCGCCTGCAATATACGATATTGCCCATACGCCAGGGCTTAAAGGAGTTTCATTGGCTGTACCGCCTGAAGTATTCAGCAAGGTTAAGGTGAAGTAAGAATCGCCTTCATATTTTAAGGTAGCTTTAACCAATGATGAAGCCGGAAGATAAGTGTTTCCCTGAGCGTCTTTGCCATTCACTTCTGTAACCGGACTGTTTTCTGTAATCCCCGGATGATTAACTGCAATCCCCGGTTTTTGATTTACCCGGGTTCCGTTATCCCATAATTTGATTTGTGAAGAAACATCCCCTTCAATTGGTTTTTTGTTCTGATCGTAAAGTGTAATACCTGGGTTTGCTGGTGCGAAGAACAAATCGTTAGACCAGCCGTACATAGAAGCAAAAGTAACAGCCTGGCCAATAGATGCGGAGAACCTGAAAGAAACAGATTGCCCCGGCAGTATAACAGGTGGAGTACCTGTACCTTGAAAAGTACCAGATTCTACAAGACTGCTTGAGTTTAATACATTTTCTACAGTTATTGTAGTCTTATTGCTTAATGTGGGAGCAGCTGCATCTTTTTTGCAAGCTGTAAATGTTAAGGGTAAAATAGCTGCGATCAGCCATAGCCAGTTGTTTTGAAGTGAATTCATTTTGTGTTTCTTTTAGATTGTTTTATACCCCTTTGTCGGCGTATTACACAAAACCTTACAGCAATTGGAAATTAATTTTTTAATAGTTTCTTTCATCTCTTTGGGGTTTGTAACCCCACTAGCCTATGGTCAGGAAAAAGAAACTTTATTGCTCCGGACTCCTTCAACCAGTAAAAATTATGTTGCTTTTGCTTATGCGGGGGATATTTGGGTGGCCAATCGTGACGGCAGTTCACCGTGCCGGCTGACTGTTAACCCCGCACAGTAGAACAGAATCCTGTGATCTCTCCTGATGAGCGTAATATTGTTTTTACGGGTAATCAGGATGTTTATGTAATTCCAATTGATGGGGAAACGCCCAAAAGGCTAACCTATCATCCGGCAGGAGATATAGTTCGCGGATGGATTAATAATGATGAAGTATATTTTACCTTTACGCGTAATTTCGATTATGGATTGACTGCGCGTTTATATAGCGTAAGTGTAAAAGGCGGGGCAACTCAAGTGTTACCTATGCCGGAAGCTTCTCAAGTCGCTGCATCGCCCGATGGCAAACAATGGGCCTATTATTAATGAAAATGCCGGTTCTGGTGGTGATATGCTCCCCTATATGTTCAAATTTAAAAAAACTGGGTAAACTTGTTGGCAGGACTACCATGGGGATTTTGGTTGGGATAAGTGATTATCCTTCGTTAATTGATGGGGAAACTGTTACAGCGTCTGATTTTGGTATATACGGGACTGATGGTAAATGGATTGTTGAAAACCGGGGTGTAGCACCTGATGTTTTTGTGTGGAACAAATGCCTAAGGATCTGATTGCTGCAGAGATCCTAAATTAGAGGCGACGGTAAAGATTTTATTGGATGAAATGAAGATTTATCCTTATCAACAGGTGAAGAAACCTGCTGATAAGGACAGGACACACGAATAGCATTTGACAGGAATAATAAAAAACCGGACAATTTTTTTTTGGTTTTTTATTAAGGTTTTGCCTTGTATTTTCTGACAAATTCTACCCAGTCAGGGACGCTATCGGGGATGATTATATTCGGGGTAATGCCTACGTTATCTAATTTGCGCCTGTCTAATCTGTTTGATCTGAAAGCAGGGTAGCCAAGCTGAAAGTAATTACATGGCATTGTTGTAATGACAATTTCGGTGTAATCTATGGCACCGGAACTGTTCTGACCAAACAAGGTTACTTTTTTACTTTGCTCTGCTCTTAGGATGAGATGCTCGGCTGAACTTGCACTATTTCTGTTCATTAGAATGGAAACACGCTGAGGGGTTCTTAAGCACTGTAGTGAATTTAATTGTATCGGCAGCGTAAAGCGGATAAAATTCGCCTAAATGTGCCCTGAGTTTTTTTGCATCCTCTGCAAGTGTTTTGTTAACCTCTTCTGACAATTCTGGATATGTTTTTCCATAACTATCTTTGATGTTGTCTGCTGTTGCCCAGACTACTCCACCATCTGTATAAATAGGATTGGTATAGATATATGGTAATAGTTTTTCGAAGTTGGGCGTTAGTCCGCCTGAATTATTTCTGAGATCAATAATCAGGTGTTTACCGTTTTTTTTAGTAGCTTTTCGTTGCTTTCAATCAGGCTGTCTGTTGCTTTTTTATACCGGGCTTTAAAACTAGGTAAAGTGATTAAGTTTGTTTCTTTGTCCAATGCCGTAAACGATGGGGAGTAGTCTGTTACTGTTGTTGGAGTATGGATATTATCATCTTCGAGGGTACCGCGTTTAAACCAGTCTCCATAATAACCTAGATTAAATTTGTCCCCGGTTTTTATGAACTTAGTGTGGTATTTGGAATGATCTATCAATCTGAAATATAAGAGCTGATAATTATCAGCTTTTTTTTTGATTCTTATTTTTGTTTGTCCAGGTGTCCAGGTTGCATTGTTTGCACTGATTATAAAGCCTGCAAATTCACCGGGCCTTTGTATGGAATCTTTTACTATTCCGATCTCGTAGCTGTCATTGTACCAGATTCCTTCTATTTCATCAAGCTGGTTTTTGTGACGTTCAAGATAGGCTTTGAAAGCTACTTCGTTCCAAGCTGTCTTTTCTGATCCGGCAAAGAAGTTTCTGATGTCTTCTTTAGTGGCATTTTCTGGTGCGGAGTAATTGATACCTATATGTCTGTCTTTAAAAAATGACAGCCATTCTTTGCAGATTTCTATACAAGTCATTTGATCTGCTGAACTTGCGGCCCTTTGAAGACTATCAGTGAAAAAGTCAAAACGCTGCTGAGTTGCGGGGATCACTTTATCTCTGTATCCGGGGTAATTATTTTTTATTCTTTCAATTACAAATTTGAAGTTATCGGGACAGTTACAATTTTGGGCTTTGGTTAGAAATGGGATGGAGATCAGAAATAGTAAAAATAGTTTCTTCATTTAGGTGTATCAGATATTTTTTTTAAAGATATGATGTTTAATTACCAATTCTATTAATTTAACATTAATGCTGTAAGTGTGTCTTTGAAATTATAAGCCATGATTTCGGATAACAGGACTGTTATCAATTTTTGGGCATAAAAAAAGCCCCTGAAAGGAGCTTCTAAAAGGTCTTAAATCCTAGAAAGAAAAATCATCATTCTGGCCTTTTGCAGCACCTTCATGGTTTTCCGAATATTCATAGCGTTTTTCAACTACTTCCTGGTGATTCTTGATATAATCAACTGTCTCATTTAATCCTTCAGCAAACTTTTCAAAATCTTCTTTGTATAAAAAGATCTTATGTTTTACAAATACACCGTCTTCCAGTCTTTTCTTTTTCTTGTTTCAGTAAGGGTTAAATAATAATCTCCTGAACGTGTTGCTTTAACGTCGAAAAAATAAGTTCTTTTACCGGCCCTTACTTTTTTAGAAAAAACCTCTTCTCTCTCTTTGTTGTCAAATTCTCCCATGTTTGGTATTGCTGTTGGTTTTTGGTTCGGGTAAATATAAAGCATTAATTAGATAAGATCAAAATAGAAATTAAAGAGATTTATTTTCTTCTTCCAATAACTGATTTTGATACATTTCTTCGTAGATCCCATGAAGGTTAATTAGTTCATCATGAGTGCCTTGTTCTGCAATACGTCCTTCTTCCAGGACTAAAATTTTGTCTGCTTTTTTGATCGTGGAAATCCTGTGGGCAATTAATATGCTCGTCTTTCCTTTCATGACATTGCCCAGGTTATTTAAGATTTCTTCCTCAGTTTTGGTATCTACTGCAGAAAGACAGTCATCAAAAATCAATATTTTAGGCTCTTTAATGAGTGCCCTTGCAATGGATACCGTTGTTTCTGACCGCCGGACAAGGTAATTCCACGTTCGCCCAGCATCGTGTCAAACTTGAGCTCAAAGTCCATTATATTATGGTATACGGCCGCATTCCGGGCGGCAGTTTCAATTTCCAGGTCAGTTACCTGGTCTAAACCAAAGGCGATATTATTCTTAATATTATCAGAAAAGAGAAAAACTTCTTGCGGAACGAAACCGACTTGATTTCTGAACGAATTCAGATTTACTTTTTTCAGGGGTGTTCCGTCAATCGAAATCTGGCCGGAATCGGTATCATACATCCTCATAATCAGGTTTGCTAATGTTGATTTCCCTGAGCCCGTTCGGCCGATAATGGCCACAAACTGACCTGCCTTAATATCAAAACTTACATCTTGTATCGCTTTGATACCAGTATCCTGGTAGGTGAAACTAACGTGATCAAAGCTGATATTACCATTCAGATCTGCAACTGGTGCATCGCCGGTACGGATATCTGGCTGTAACTCGAGGAATTCATTGATCCTTTTTTGTGATGCCGAAGCACGCTGAATAAGTGTAGTTACCCAGCCAAGCATGGTCACAGGGAAAGTCAGCTGATTTACATAAACGATGAATTCTGCAATATTACCTGCAGTTATAGAACCATCCAGTACTTGCTCTCCACCTATATATACTGTCAGAATAGTGCTGAGCCCAACTAAAAGAAGCATGGTAGGGTAGAAGAGTGCTTGTACACGGACAAGCCCCATTGCACTATTTTTATAAGCGCTGCTTTCATTAGCGAAGATTTCCCTGGTGTAATCTTCACGGACATATGATTTGATCACGCGGATACCTGAAAATCTTTCCTGCACAAAACTTGATAAACGGGAAAGCTGTTCCTGGATCTGCTCGCTTTTATTATTGATCTGGGTGTTGACAAAGTAAATAATCACGACCAATACTGGCAGGGGCAGTAAACAGAAAGTCGCAAGTTTTGCATTTACTGAATACATAGATGTAATAATCAGCAGAAACAAAACAAGTGTATTGATGGCGTACATAATTGCGGGGCCAACATACATTCTTACCCTGTTTACATCCTCTGTAGCCCGGTTCATTAAATCACCGGTATTGTTACGGCGGTAAAAGCCAAGACTTAGCTTTTGATAGTGAGCGTAAATCTCATTCTTCATGTCAAATTCAATGTGTCTGGACATTAAAATAAGGGTTTGACGCATAAAAAAGAGGAATAACCCTCTAATCAGATAAAGAATAAGGACCAGTGAGCCGAAATAAAGCAGGCTGTAACTGAAGATATCATATATAATCTGCTGTCTCTGGAAATCATTAAACAGGTAGTAGATCTGAATATTTTCAGTAATCAGGTTAAAAGCATGACCAATTACCTGTGCTGGAATTACGCCGAAAATATTAGAAATAATAACGAAAAACACACCCGGTATGATCCACCATTTATATTTATAGAAATGTTTATTTAAAAAACGAAGGTGCTTCATGTGGCGTAAAGTTAGCCAATTGAACATGATTTTTGAAAACTGTTTGGTTAAAACAATGTAAATAATGTTTTTTATCCTTAGTTTTGCGAGCTGTCTGATAAACGAAATCTTATGTCTGGTAATAGTTCTGTGGTAACCTCAATTTTAGATCAACTAAGTGCTTTAGGACACAAAAAAGTTGTTTTTTGTAATGATCCCGATACCGGTTTAAAAGCCATTATTGCTATTCATGATACTACATTGGGTCCGGCTTTGGGTGGTACAAGAATGCTTAATTATGCTACTGAGACTGAAGCACTGGAAGATGTGCTGCGGTTATCGAGGAGTATGACTTATAAAGCTGCAATAACAGGGCTTAACCTGGGAGGCGGTAAAGCTGTCATCATTGGTGATTCCCGTAAAGGTAAATCTGAAGCAATGATGCGTAGTTATGGTCGTTTTATCCAAAATCTGAATGGTGAATTTATCACTGCCGAAGATGTGGGTACAACAACTAAGGATATGGAGTATATATCAGCATGGAAACCAAACATGTGACAGGAGTTCCTGAATCAATTGGTGGTATGGGTGATCCTTCACCAACTACTGCTAAAGGTGTTTTCCTTGGAATAAAAGCCTGTGTTAAAGAAGTTTTTGGTACGGATATGCTGGCAGGACGTTCTGTTGTTGTTCAGGGTATTGGTAATGTAGGAGAGCAGCTTGTTGAATTGCTGAGAAATGAAAACGTTGAAGTTTTTATCAGTGATATTAACGAAGAGCGTTTACATCATATTGCCAGAAAATATAAAGCAAAACCCGTAGAGGCCAATAAAGTGTTCGGTCTTGACGTTGATATATATGCGCCTTGTGCGTTAGGTGCTACAGTGAATGACGTAACTATTCCAAGAATGAAATTTGCGATTATCGCTGGTTCAGCTAATAATCAGCTTGCAGATGAGCAGGTTCATGGTAAATTACTATTGGAAAAGAATATACTTTTCGCACCGGATTACCTGATTAATGCAGGTGGTTTGATTTAATTGTTATTCGGAACTAACAGGTTTCGGAAGAAAACGTACGATGCAGCTGACAGAAAATATCTATCAGGCCACACGTAACGTTATTAAACTGTCTAAGGCAGAGAATATCCCAACTATCCTGGCAGCAAACAGGATAGCAGAACAAAGAATAATAGACAAAAAAAAAATAAAATCATCATTTTAATAACCGGTATACTACCAACTCGTTCTTACATTCATGTTAAATAGAAGGCACCTACGAATTAAAGTCCTGCAAAACATCTTTGCGTGGCAAATGACAGACAAAAAGGATCTACTTTCTGCAAAGAAAGAATTGATGCACAGTATTGATAATGTTTATGAAATGTATGTCAGAATGCTGGCATTACTTTCTGAAATTACTGAATACACATCAGTTGATGCTATTGAAAGAGCTAACAAGCATTTTCCTACTGCTGAGGATTTGAATCCTAACAAGAAATTACTGCGAAATAAGTTCATTATTCTGCTGCAGGAAAATCCTGAATTTAAATCGGCTGTAAACAAATATCAGATCAACTGGCATGCTGATCCTGAATTTATCAAAACAATCTACAATAAGCTGAAAACTACTCCTGAGTATGTCGCTTATCTTGCGGATTCTGATGATAGTCTGGAAGGATCAAAAGAAATTATCAAATTTATCTTTAGAAAAATTATTCTTAAAAGCCAGAATATCATCCAGGCTTTTGAAGATAAGTTTATCAACTGGCCTGTAGATAAAGAAGTTATGCAGGGTATGGTTGCGAAAACGCTGAAAAATTTCACTTCAGAAGATCCATTCAAAAATAAGCTTACTCCAATCAGTGCAGACTGGAAAGAAGATAGTAAGTTTGTGGAAGACCTTTTTACTTATACGCTTAAAAATAATACTGAATACCAGAATTTAATCGCTGAGCGTACTAAAAACTGGGAATCAGAGCGTATCGCATTAATGGATACTATCCTGATGAAAATGGCTATTTGTGAGTTGATGAGTTGAATTTCCCTTCAATTCCGGTAAAAGTAACCATCAATGAGTATCTTGACCTGTCGAAAGATTACAGTACACCGAAAAGTAATTCATTTATTAACGGTATATTGGACAAAATTTTAGGCGATTTGAAACGTACAAACAGTATCAAAAAAATTGGCCGCGGATTAATAGAAGAAAAAAAAAAACATATTAATGAAGAAGATCTTTTTACTTGCATTTGCAGCAGCTTCATTAGCTGCCTGCCAACAAACAAAACCTACAGCAGCTACTGATAGTGTAGTGACAACTACAACTACTGCTAAAACTAATACTGTTGTTGCTTCACCAGATGCACCGGTTATGAGCTTTGAACAAGGAATGTATAACTTCGGTAAAATCATACAGGGAGAATCAATACACTACGAATTCAAATTTAAAAATACTGGAAAAAGTCCTCTGATTGTTACCAATGCAACTGCAACTTGTGGATGTACTATTCCTGAAAAACCAAATGCGCCTATTAAACCAGGTGGTGAAGGTGTTATTAAAGTAGTATTCAACAGTGCTGGTAAAATGGGAATGCAGGATAAAGTGATTACAATCACATCAAATGGTAATCCTTCGACAAGTGAAGTACACCTGATTGGTGAGGTTAAAGAAAGAACATAATTATATAATAATACAATCAATATGACATTAACAGTAATTTTAGATGCTGCTGCCGGCGGAAGCAGTATGTTAAGTACCTTGGTCCCAATGGTATTAATCATGGTAGTTTTCTATTTCTTCATGATCAGACCACAAGTTAAAAAAGCTAAAGACCACAAGAAATTAGTTGCTGACTTGAAAAAAGGTGATAAAATCGTTACTACTGCTGGTATACATGGTAAAATCATTGATATGAACGAGCTTACTTTCTTAATTGAAGTTGAAGGCGGTACTAAAATCCGTTTTGACAAGTCTGCTATTTCTTTGGATGCAACTAAAGCATCTACTGAATTGCCTAAGGCTTAATTCGTTAACAGACATTATAAGCCGCTCCATTATTTGGCGCGGCTTTTTTGTTTTTTAATAGCCTGTTCTAAGAGATTTCAGACTTTATCATCATCTAAAGTTTAAATTCTCTAAATTTGATTAATTACAGCCATATGCCATTCATTAAACTTACAAAAATAGAGCGAAAGCGCTTTTTAGTATTGATCACTTGTGTGCTTCTGGCTATTGCAGGATGGCTTTTTCTGGCATTAAACAATAAATATGTTTATACGGCCAAAACTGTCCTGATTTATAAAAAAACTTTCCTCAGAAAAAAGCTTTCCACCCTTTACAATCTGATACGGTAGATTTATTAGTGGAGGGAACGGGCTGGCAGTTGTTATTTGCACGTTTGAGAGTGAACCCGCAATTTATAAGTATCAGTCTTGATAAGCTGAATAACAGGAATTATATCCTTTTCTCGGAGCAGTTGTACAGTGTGAATAATCAATTGGAAACTTCACAGAAAATTATATCTGTCAGGCCGGATACTTTGTATTTTGATTTCTCTAAACGGACAGTAAAAAGAGTTCCTGTTAAACTGGTATCTAACTTATCTTTTGTGAAGCAATTCGGGATTTCTGATGTGATACAGTGCACACCTAATTACGTCACTGTGTCTGGTCCGCAAGAAGAACTTGAAAAGATTAATGAATGGAAAACTGATACACTTACACTTCGGAATATTCAGAATCAGGCCGTCACAAGGGTTGCTATGAAGCAAAACCTGCTGAAAAATGTAAATATATTTCCGGCTAGCGTTGAAGTTAAGTTACCGGTAGATGAGTTTACCGAAAAAACACTGGAAATACCGCTGAAAATTATCAATAATAACGAGTATTATAATGTTAAGCTATATCCGAAAAAGGTAAAGATTACTTTTATGGTCGCATTGTCCAGCTATCAGCAGGTCAATGAGGATTTTATTGAGGCTGTAGTGGATCTTAATGAATGGAAATTAAAACATCATGGACAGCTGACTGTCAAACTAACCCGCTTTCCTGATTATTGCAGGAAGGTCAGAATGGATCCGGAAAAAGTTGATTTTATTATAGAGAAATAATGATTAAGATAGGGATTACAGGTGGTATTGGAAGTGGGAAAACTACGGTTTGCAGAATATTTGAAGAACTGGGTGTCCCTGTGTTTTATGCCGATACAGTAGCTAAAGAGATTATGATTACTGACCTGGTATTGAGGGAGGAAATTATAAATACTTTTGGAAAAGATAGTTATGGGCCTTCCGGGGAACTAAATAATAAATATATCGCTCAGATTGTATTTAATGACAAACAAGAGCTGGAGAAGCTGAATGGGCTGGTTCATCCGGCTGTATTCAGGGCATTTGACAGCTGGGAGGAAACTATATCTGCTGCTGTACCTTATACATTGAAAGAAGCTGCGCTTTTATTTGAGAGTGGATCTTATAAAATGTGTGATAAAACTATTTTAGTAACCGCACCTGCGGACATCAGGATACAGCGTGTAATGGAGCGTGATGGCGTGACCAGAGCACAGGTAGAAGCCAGAATGGATAAGCAGCTGAGCGATGATGAAAAGAAAAAAATGGCCGATTTCCTGATTACGAATGATGAAAGCAGGCCGGTGATACTCCAGGTATTGGAGCTGCACCATCAATTTATAAACCTTACAAAATAAATGATATTAGAGGATTTTTTAGTGCCAACTAAAATTGGACTGTTTTGCGCTTATGGCAATTTTTACCTTGATCCAAAGGAAATGGTAAAGGATGCGGTAATTTCACATGCACATGGTGATCATGCGATTAGCGGGAATTTTAATGTGTATTGTACGCAAGCAACCTCGTTGTTTATGATTCAGCGTTATAAGAAGTTTGCAGCTGGTGAATTTCATCTTTATGATTTTCATGCTGAGTTTGTACTGAATGGGGTTAAGATCAGCTTTATCCCTGCTGGTCATATTTTAGGCTCTGCGCTGGTTATGATGGAGTATAAGGGGGTCAAATATTTATATACTGGTGATTATAAGCTTCAGCCGGATACAACTTGTGAGCCTATAGAATTCGCTGAGGCAGATGTACTGATTACTGAAACGACTTTTGCGAATCCTGATACTAAACATCCTGATGTGGAACTGGAAATCAAAAAATTGAATTCAACAACTAGCAATATTATGCTTGGTGCTTATGCTTTAGGTAAAAGCCAGCGGTTGATTAAATTGATTAGTGATCATTGTCCGCAGAGAAGGATACTTGTGCATCATAGCATCCTTCCATTTGTGAAAATTTATGAGCAAATGGGAATTGATATGGGGAAATATGAAGTTTATGACAGGAAAGTAATGAAAAATAATAAAACTGATATGGTTTATCTTGTTCCTCCTTTAGTTTACAGGAGTTATATCAGAGCTATTGATGTAATCAGGGTTTTTGCTACCGGATGGAAACATTTACAGAATAATAATGAGTTACAGTTGTTTATTTCTGACCATGTTGATTGGGATGATATCATTTATTCAATTGAAAAAATCAAGCCAAAGGAGATCTGGACTACACATGGGAGTGGAATTCAATTAAAAAGTTATTTTACAAACATTATTACTGTTAAATTGCTTAACTAATGAAACAGGATGCAGATTACTATTTCAATGAACAGGGTTTGATGGTTTTTACCGAAGCATATCATCGCAAACGTGGTTATTGCTGTAAAAATGGTTGTAAACACTGTCCCTGGAAATAAAAAAAAAAAAAAGAATGATAGTAATGATAATGAAAAAAAAAAAGAAAATTAAGTAATTGATGCAGTTGCAGAAAGAAAAAAAGGCTCCCCGTTACGAAAGTGCATTTCATGAGGCTATGGTCAATGTGGCGTTTACGCAGAACTGGTGTAATGAACAGGTGAAACAGGCAGTTTCATCTTATGATATTACTAATCAGCAATTTAATGTGCTAAGAATTTTGCGTGGTCAACATCCTGATCCTTCAACTATCAATTTATTGAAATCCAGGATGCTGGATAAAATGTGTGATGCATCAAGGATTGTGGACCGTTTAGTGCAGAAGGACCTGGTCTGTAAAAAGATTAATCCTTATGATAAACGAGCAGTAGATATCCTGATTAATGAAAAGGGACTGGCGCTTTTAAAAAGAATGGATAGAGAAATGGATCTTTCTGCTATCCTTTCGTGCAATTTAACAAGGCAGGAGGCTGAATTATTAACTACGTTGCTGGAGAAAGCAAGGGGTAGAGATTAATACCCCTAGTGGCTATGTCCTGAACTGTAAAATCCAATCAGGGCAATGCCGATACCTAGTAAAACAGCAATCATTTTTCGTTTGGAAACTTTGTGATCTACGCTGGACTCGAACAAAATAGTGGTCGAAATGTGTAAAAATATCCCGATCACAATTCCCATCATTTTATGGAAGTAAATCTCAATACCTCCAATACTGCCAGTACTGATTCCATTACTTACCCAAAATCCGAGAGGAGCCATAATTGCAAAAATGGCGAGGAAAAGACACAATTCCAGCTGGTTTAAATTTATTCTGCATCAATATACTCGCTAATGCAAAAGCAGCCGGAATATGGTGTAATGAGATACCGAAAATTAATGCGTTATGCTGGTCCGCAGCAAGTGGCATTCCTTCCAGAAAAGCATGTAAACATAAACTGATCATAATTCCATAAGGAAAGATCTGTGTATCATTGTGTTTATGAATATGACCATGTTCTACTCCTTCAGAAAACTGTTCCAGTAAAATTTGTAAAAGGAATCCAACTAGTATATATATACCTATTTCTGCATGATCAGGCCCACTATAAGCATCCGGTATAAGGTGTAATACGGTGATGGCGAATAAGTAAGCGCCACTAAAAGAAAGGATCAGTTTTAGTAATTGTGATTTATCACTTTTGACTAAAAATATAGACAGCCCTCCTAAAAAAGCGCAAAAGAATAGTATTAAAATTTTCCAAACTTCCATTAAGTTACGGGTTGTAATTTTTTATAAAGAAGGGATACTAAAAATCCAATGGTTGAACCTAAAGCAGCACCTGCAATGGTATCTATCGGATAATGTACGCCAACATATATTTGTGCAAAAGAAATAATAAATGCCCAGGCAAGGCCGATAGGCAAAATCGGTTTCCATTTTGGATAGAAAACCATAATCAGGAACACGGCAATACCAAAGTGGTTGGTTGCATGTGCTGATGGAAAACTAAATCCGCTGCCACATGGCACACGGTGAATAATATCGTTAACCAGGGCAGGTTCATTACAAGGCCTTAATCTGCTGACAAATGGTTTAATGAATCTTGATGAGATCATATCGCCCATGGCAAAGGTCAGTAATATACCTCCTATAATGTACCAGCCTCTTTTTTTATATTCTTTGAAACAGAAAATGATAATAAAAAGATATAGGGGAGCCCAGAAATAACGATTCCGCATCAATGGCAGAAACCAATCAAAAAAGCCATTGGAGAGACCTCTGTGGATTTTCAGAAATAGATCTACATCAAAGGTATGTAAGCTTTCTATCATGCTTTTTTACAAACAAGGATCAGTCTGTCAGATTTGGCTAAATCAAAAGCTTCCAGATTATAGCTGCCAAACGTATTAATAATAGTCAATCCGCTTTTTTCAAACATACGCTCAAAATCTGCTAGTGTAAAAGCTTGCACACGCTCTTCAAAAGCATAGTGTTTACTCTTGTGCTCAAAATTGATATGTTTAATAATCTTTCCTTCAGCAACGAATTTATGAAGATCAAAGTCAATACCTTCTACGGTTTTTGTTTCTCTGTGCGTAAGATTACTAATGATTTTCTGTGTGTTGAAGTAATCAATAACTACTGTTCCGTCTTCTTTGATACTTTTTCTGAAAGACTTCAATGCGTTTACATGATCTTTTTCTGTATCAAAATACCCGAAGCTGGTGAAAAGGTTCAGGGCAATATCGTAATAGTTGATGTAGCCCAGTTTACGCATGTCATGAACAAAAAAGTGAAGGTGTTTCTGTTCAAACTGCTTGGCGTACTTTATACTTTGTTCGGAAAGATCAATTCCAGTAACGTCAAAGCCTTTTTTATTTAAATAAACTGAATGACGGCCTCTTCCACAGGCAATATCCAGTATACGGGAGTGTAATGCGGGTTTTAAATAAGCTGTTAGATTATCAATTAAGAACTCTGCTTCAGCATCATTACGCTGACTATATAAAATATGATAATAAGGAGAATTGAACCAATACTGAAACCACTTACGCTGCATAAAGACCGTCTTAAATTTAAAAAAAACAAATATAGTGATTAGGAATGCAACTGGGTGGATATTCAGGGCAATTTATCCTGACGCCTGTCTAATATCAATGTAATAATCTGTTTATGCTTAATTTTGGCTGCAACATCGTTAAATGTTTCGAGGTAGAAAATGCTACCTCTGTAACATTTGCCTCGTTTCGTTCAAAATTAAGCAATAAACATTTTTATTACATTGACATTAAACAGGCTATAATATATGACAAGCCCTTCTTAAATTTTTACTATTTTTGGAAAACAAAATTCATAGCAGTTGACACTTATAAAATCTATTTCAGGAATCAGGGGAACTATCGGCGGAATCGCTGGAAATGGGCTAACACCTATTGATATAGTGAAGTTTACCGCAGCTTACGGCTCGTGGGTAATTAAAAATACGAATATTAAGAAAATCGTACTTGGACGGGATGCACGAATCTCAGGAGACATGGTAAATAACCTGGTAACCGGTACTTTACAAGGACTGGGGATTGAGGTGATAGACTTAGGTTTATCTACTACGCCAACTGTCGAAATTGCTGTTCCGATGGAAAAAGCAGGTGGTGGAATTATTCTGACAGCCAGCCATAATCCTAAACAATGGAACGCTTTGAAACTCTTAAATGAGAAGGGTGAATTTATCAATGATGAAAATGGTAAAGAAGTATTAGAAATCGCTGAAAGAGCTGATTTTTCTTTTGCTGAAGTGAATGATCTTGGAAAAAAAGTCATTTATGATGATTCTTATCTGCAGAAACATATTGATGTAATTCTTGCCCTGCCTTTGGTTGATATTGAGCTGATCAAAAAAGCGAATTTTAAAATTGCGATTGACTGTGTAAATTCTACAGGTGGTATTTTTATTCCTGCTTTGTTAAAGGCTTTGGGAGTAAAGACTGTATTTGAATTATATTGTGAGCCAAACGGAGAGTTTCCTCATAATCCGGAGCCTCTTCCTGAAAACCTTACTGAAATTGCCAAAGTAGTACAAAGTAAACAAGCTGATTTGGGTATCGTTGTTGATCCGGATGTAGACCGTTTATGTTTTGTATGTGAAGACGGAACTATGTTTGGTGAGGAATATACTTTAGTTGCGGTAGCAGATTATATCCTTAAAAACCAACCGGGTAATACGGTTTCCAACTTGTCGTCTACAAGAGCTTTAAAAGATGTTACCCTAAGAGCGGGCGGAGAGTATCATGCTTCTGCTGTGGGTGAAGTAAATGTGGTCAATCAGATGAAAGCTACAAATGCAATTATTGGTGGCGAAGGTAATGGAGGGATAATTTATCCTGAATTGCATTATGGCCGTGATGCTTTAGTTGGAATTGCTTTGTTTTTAACACATCTGGCTAAATTTGGAAAATCTGTATCCTTATTGAGAAGCAGCTATCCAAACTATCATATTTCGAAAAATAAGATAACATTAACACCTGAAATGGATATTGATGCGTTGTTGATTAAAGTACAGGAAAAGTACAGAAATCAGCCGAACAGTACCATTGACGGACTGAAAATAGAATTTGATAATGAGTGGGTTCACTTGCGTAAATCAAATACAGAACCAATTATCCGTATCTACAGTGAGGCGGAAAATGAAACTGTAGCTGAAAACCTGGCGAATAAAATTATATCAGATATCAAAGAAATTTTAAAATTGAATTAATACAGATGAACAGGATCTATTTAGATAATGCTGCAACAACACCTCTTGACAAAGAGGTAATGGCTGAAATGATTAATGTGATGGAGAATTATTATGGGAATCCATCTTCAATTCATGCGCAGGGCCGTGAGGTGCGCACATTGATTGAAAAGGCCCGTAAAACTGTAGCTGGATTACTGAATGCGACACCTGCAGAAATATTTTTTACTTCGGGTGGTACAGAGGCTGATAATACAGCTATACGTTGTGGTATTGCGGCCTTTGGAATTAAACATGCAATTACTTCAAAAATCGAACATCACGCGGTTGAGCATACGCTTGGACAGCTATTAAAAGATGGGGTTATTGATAAGCTAAGTTTTGTAAATATTGATTCAAAAGGTAATGTTGATTATGATCACCTGGAACAACTGCTAAAAGAGAATTCGCGTTCTTTTGTTTCTTTAATGCATGCAAATAATGAACTGGCAACTTTGACTGATATGGAAAAGGTTGGTGATATCTGTGAGCGTTATGAAGCTATTTATCATAGTGATACGGTACAGACCATGGGCCATTATGTACATGATGTCAGAAAGATAAAAGCCCATTTTATTGTTTGTGCGGCGCATAAACTGCATGGTCCTAAAGGTGTAGGCTTTCTATTCGTAAACCATAACGTGAAAATCAGTCCATTCATTTTTGGTGGAGCGCAGGAACGTAATATGCGTGGCGGAACAGAGAATGTATATGGAATTGTAGGTCTGGCTAAAGCATTGGAGATGGCATACGGACATATGGCTGAGCATCAGACTTATATCCAGGAACTGAAAACATATATGAAGGATAAACTGGTAGCAGAAATTCCTGCAATTAGTTTTAATGGTGAAACTGATCCTGAAAAAAGTTTATATACGGTTCTTAACGTATCATTCCCGGCTATGGAAATGTCTGATATGTTATTGTTCAATCTTGATATTAACGGGATCTCTGCTTCTGGTGGGAGTGCCTGCTCTTCTGGTTCAAATATCGGTTCACATGTATTGACTGCTATAGGAACTGATCCTAACCGCCCATCGGTAAGGTTCTCTTTCAGTAAACTGAATACCAAAGAGGAAATCGATTATGTAATAGAAAAAGTGAAACATATTGTAGAGCAGAATATCGCTGTATAGTAATTTATAAAATAAATACAAAAGCTCTGACCGCTGGTCAGAGCTTTTTTTTTAAGAATCAATTATGCAATACTTATCAATAGAAAATAATAAGAGTCCATATTTGCCATTTGTTGAGGAATTATATCATTCCGCTTTTCCATTAGAGGAGAGGAGAAACTGGGATCAATTACTAAAAATGATTGGTATGGTTCCGGAGATGTCTTTTCAGGTAATTTTATCCGAAGAAAAAGCTATTGGGTTTATAACGAGCTGGATGTTTGATGACTGGTGTTTTATAGAACATCTGGCAATTGACCCGATCAACAGAGGGAAAAAAATATGGTGAACGGGTAATGAAAGATTTCATGGCAAACCGTAAATTATTATTAGAGGTTGAGCCCCCTTTATCTGTAGATGCAGTAAGAAGAATTGGTTTCTATGAAAGATTAGGATTGATTTGTTTACCCTTCGATTATCTTCATCCTTCTTATCATGATTCTCATGTTTCTCATTCTTTGTTACTGATGACTAATGTACCGGAACGTGCAGAACTGTATTTCAACGAAATCATCTGCAGGGTTAAAAAACAGGTTTATTTATATCATCCTTTATAAATGGTTTTTTAGGATTAAATTTTTAAACAGAAATATTTAATGAATTCTATCCTGTAAATATTACCGGATTTATTTGTCTGTTAATGTTTTCTCCATTACATTAGAGGATACATTTGGCTTTTAGTGAAAGGATAATATAAGTGTTCAATTGTTTGCTAAATCGTTTTTAATATCGTAACCATATATAACTCTCATCCGGACTTTAACTTAGACTACTATTATAAACCACACAAAAAAAAATGATGAAACATTTCTTATCAGCGTTGCTTATTTCTGCCACTATGCCTGTTTTGGCGCAGCAAGCGGGTAAAGTGACAGATCCGGTAGACTGGATTAATCCGCTAATGGGGACAGCAAGTAAACCCAGCTTGTCTAATGGTAATACTTATCCTGCGATTGCAGTTCCATGGGGAATGAATTTCTGGACTCCACAGACGGGTAAAATGGGTGATGGATGGGCATATACTTATGATGCTGATAAAATCCGGGGATTCAAACAGACCCATCAGCCTTCTCCGTGGATGAATGATTATGGACAGTTTTCGGTGATGCCTGTAACTGGCAAGATGAAATTTAACCAGGATGAGCGTGCAAGCTGGTTTTCTCACAAGGCGGAAGTGGTAAAACCTTATTATTATAGTGTTTATCTTGCTGATGCTGATGTAACAACTGAGATTACACCAACAGAAAGAGCTGCACAGTTTCGTTTTACATTCCCGAAATCTGATAGTTCTTATGTAGTGATTGATGCTTTTGATAAAGGATCCTATATCAAGGTTATCCCAAAAGAAAGAAAAATTATAGGTTACAGCAGCACGCGTTATGCAAGCGGCCCGCTGCCTGCAAATTTCAAGAACTATTTTGTTATTTATTTTGATAAAGCGATTACTTCTGCAAATACATGGCATGGCAATACACTGGCGAAAGATACGCTTGAGCTAAAAAGTGATCATTCTGGTGCTATTGTAGGATTTAAGACTGAAAAGGGAGAAAAGGTGGGCATGAAAGTGGCTTCTTCTTTTATCAGTGTGGAACAGGCCGAGATCAGTTTAAAAAGAGAATTGGCAAATGATACTTTTGAGGCAACTCAACAGAAATCAAGAGCGGTATGGAATAAAACTTTAAGTAAAATTGCTATAGAAGGTGGAACGGTTGATCAGACGCGTACTTTCTATTCAAGTTTGTACAGGACTTTATTTTTCCCGAACAAGTTATATGAAATAGATGCGAATAATAAGATTGTTCACTGGAGCCCTTATAATGGTAAAACTATGCCAGGGTATATGTTTGCTGGTACAGGATTCTGGGATACGTTCAGAGCTTTATATCCATTCTTAAACCTTGTTTACCCTGCTATCAATAAAGAGATGCAGGAAGGTCTGATTAATGATTATAAAGAGGGTGGATGGTTGCCTGAATGGTCTAGTCCGGGTTATGCAAACTGTATGATTGGTAATAACTCTGCTTCTGTAGTTGCTGATGCCTATATTAAAGGTCTTCGCGGATATGATATTGAGACTTTATACGAAGCGCTTAAACATGGTGCAAATAATGAAGGGCCAAATGAAGCAGTTGGAAGGGCAGGGGTTAAATATTACAATGAGCTTGGTTATGTACCTTATGATGTGAAGCTGAATGAAAATGCAGCCAGAACGTTAGAATATGCTTATGATGATTTTACAATTTATCAATTGGGAAGAGCATTAAAGAAACCAGCAGCTGAAATTGATATCTATGCAAAAAAAGAGCGATGAACTATAAAAACATTTTTGATCCTTCTACCGGTTTGATGCGTGGAAAGAATAAGGATGGTTCGTTTCAATCACCGTTTAATCCGTTTAAATGGGGAGATGCTTTTACAGAGGGAAACAGCTGGCATTATTCGTGGTCAGTTTTTCAGGATGTAAACGGACTGGTAGGGTTAATGGGTGGCAAGAACAAATTCGCAGAAAAACTTGATTCTGTATTTACGATGCCTCCTGTTTTTGATGCGAGTTATTATGGTTCTGTGATCCATGAGATCAGAGAAATGCAGATTGCAAATATGGGACAGTATGCGCATGGTAATCAGCCTATACAGCACATGATTTATCTGTATAACTATGCCGGACAACCCTGGAAAGCGCAGTACTGGGTTAGAGAAACGATGAATAGAATGTATAAGGCTACGCCTGATGGATATTGTGGAGATGAGGATAACGGGCAGACTTCTGCGTGGTATGTTTTTTCTTCATTAGGCTTTTATCCGGTTACACCTGCTACGGATCAATACGTGATTGGTGCGCCGTTATTTAAAAAAGTAACGTTGAATCTAACCGATAACCGAAAACAGATCGTGATCAATGCTGCTGCAAATAGTGCGGATAATAAGTATATCAATTCGTTGAAATACAATGGTAAGAATTATGATAAAAACTGGTTAAGCCACTCTGAGTTAGTAAAGGGAGCGACGCTTGATTTCGACATGACGTCTGCACCAAATAAGAACAGAGGGATTGTTGAAGCAGATTTTCCTTATTCAATGTCAACAGAAAAAAAAAATAGAGGATATGCTCCGGTTTAGTTCGGGGCATATGTGTTAAAAACATATGGCTTGATAATTTCATTTGATTAAAATGGGGTTATCAGGCCATTTTTTTGTTTGTAAGCATTTCTAATCGGGTCTTTGTATCGGTGTAAATTGTCTTTTTTTAAAATTGATATGATACATAGGGAAATTTAAATTAACTATGAATGTTGGTTGTGGATTTTTTTAGGGGTTGTGTCTTTTGAGTGTTAATTTAATGTATCTGTTTGTTAATTTTATTTTACTCAAAGTATTGTATTGTGATTTCATTTTATATGTTTAATATTGAGTACACAAATGAAACCATTGTATGAAAAAATTATTAACAATAGCGATGCTTTGTGCATCTGCTCTGGCAACTAATGCCCAAACTGAAAAAGGTAAATTTATATTGGGAGGAACCATAGGTTATTCCAGTGATAAAATGGATCAGCAACAGACACTGAACAAACATAACAATTTGACCATACTTCCAAGCGGGGGGTACTTTGTAAAAGATAATCTTGCCCTGGGTTTGGGGATAGGTTACTCAAGAGTTATAGATAAATACACTTATAATACTAATAACATATCACAGACATATAGTCAAAAAGGTACAACAGATTACTTTATGATAAGTCCTTTTGTGCGCCATTACATAAATATCTCAGATAAATTTAAATTTTTCAGTCAGTTTTCAGTTCCTATGAAATGGGGAAATATAAAATCGGAAACGGAGAGTAAAAACCCAGCCATTGAATTTACTCCTGACTCAACTAAAACTACGTCAATCGGAGTAGGTATAGAACCAGGATTTGCTTTTTTCCCAACTAAAAAGATTGGTATACAGCTTTCTGTAGATGGCCTGTCATATGTATGGAGTAAAACTGAAGATAAGGCTAACTCTTTTAATAAAGATCAAAAGAGTCATGCTTTTAATTTGGGGACTAATTTTTTTGCTCCAAGAATTGGTATTCAATTTTATTTCTAGCCTCTAAAATCTTCACAACATGGGAAAAATAGTGTCATTTTTTATTGCTTTAATAGCAATATCATTTAGTTGTATGGCTCAAACCGAAAAAGGAAAAGTACTTGTAGGCGGGTATACTTATATTTCGTCTTTTAGGCCTACAAATAATGTTACAAAATATACAACCGACGTCGTAATTAGCCCAACAGTCGGGATTTTTGTTGCTAAGAATCTCGTCATAGGAACAGGTATTATATACAGTTATCGTGATTACCATTCAAATTATGAAACTAATCTTGGTATTCGGGATTATAAATACAAGACGAATGGTATAGGCTTTGCACCATTTGGTAGATATTATATTGATTTAACACCACAAGTTAAGTTTTTTGGCCATTTGAATGCCTCTGTAAATTGGCTTAAATACAAAACTACTGATCTTAGCGGAAAAGAGGAGGAGCAAAATACAAAGGGTAAAGTCTATAGTGCAGCCTTAGCTCCTGGTTTTGCAGTTTTTCCTTCTAAAAGGATCGGAATAGAGCTATCAATTACTGGGTTTCAATTTACAAAGAATGACTTGGAATTTACCAAAAACAATTCCTATCATACGGAGAGTTTTAATTTCGGATCTGACTTCTTTAATCCCCGTTTAGGTATTCAGTTCTACTTGTAATCAACCTAGCCTTATAAGCAAAAGAAAAATCCCCTGCGGAAAAGAAAGCGTTAAAGCTATCTTTCTACAGGGGATTTCTTATGTTATATTAATTTCTAGTTCTTTACCATTTTAAGGAAAGTAGCCAGTTTAGCTTTCATGCCTCTGCGGTCTACAATAAAATCAAGGAAACCATGTTCCTGTACAAACTCAGCAGTCTGGAAACCTTTAGGTAAATCTTTTTTGATAGTTTCTTTAATTACTCTTGGACCGGCGAATCCGATTAATGCACCTGGTTCAGCAATATTAATATCACCAAGCATTGCGTATGATGCGGTTACACCTCCAGTAGTCGGATCAGTTAATAAAGAGATGTAAGGTATTTTTGCCTGATTCAACAAAGCTAGTTTAGCCGATGTTTTAGCCATTTGCATTAATGAGAATGCGGCTTCCATCATTCTGGCTCCTCCTGATTTGGAGATCATCAGAAACGGAATTTTATGTTTGATACTGTAATCGATAGATCTTGCGATTTTTTCTCTCCTACTACAGAACCCATTGAGCCACCGATGAAGTTAAAATCCATACAGGCAATTACCAGGTCTTCTCCTTCTATTTTACCTACTGCTGAACGGATAGCGTCTTTCAGGCCTGTTTTAGCCATTGTATCAACCAGACGTTCTGTATAAGGTTTACTGTCAGTAAAGTTGAGTGGATCACCAGATGTCAGGTCTGCAAAAAGCTCCTTAAACTGGTTGTTATCAAATAATACCTGAAAATATTCTTTAGAACCAACTCTCAAATGATAATCACAATAGTGACAAACGTATTTATTTTCGATCAGGTCTGCGCTGTGTAATGCTTTTTTGCAATTAGGACACTTGTTCCATAAGCCATCCGGCGCTTTTTTTTTTTTCTTCTGTCAGCGTACTGATACCTTTTTTTTCTCTCTTAAACCAAGCCATGTTATTCGTTGAAAAATGCGATTACAAAGAAACGAAAAAAAATCATAACAGCTTTACCTAGATTTCGTATAAATTATGTGAGGTTTTTATCACCAGTAGCCAGAAGACAAGTTATTGAAAATATTACCCTCATAGGTTTGCCCGGGCTAATTTTTTTCCTAACTTCGGCTTACATAAAATCTAATAACAATGTTTAAAAGGCTATAAAGGCGTAATTTACGGAGATGCTGTTCAGGAATTATTTGAACAGGCAAAAAAAAAACATCAGTTTGCATTGCCTGCAGTAAATGTTACCGGAACAAATACCATCAATGCGGTTATGGAAACTGCTAAAGCGGTGAATTCACCAGTTATGATTCAGTTATCAAATGGTGGTGCGCAATTTTATGCAGGTAAGACATTAAATAATGATAACTTAAATGCATGTGTATTGGGCGCGGTATCTGCTGCAAAACATGTTCATTTATTAGCGGAACACTATGGTGTTGCGGTAGTATTACATACTGACCACGCAGCTAAAAAATTATTGCCATGGATTGACGGTCTGTTAGATCACGGAGAAAAATTCTTTGCTGAAACCGGTAAGCCACTGTTCTCTTCACATATGTTGGATCTTTCTGAAGAATCAATCGAAGAAAACATGGAGATCTCAGCTAAATATTTGGCACGTATGGCTAAAATGGGCATGACTATCGAAATCGAGCTGGGTGTAACTGGTGGTGAAGAAGATGGTGTGGATAACAGTGATGTAGATAGCTCTAAATTATATACTCAGCCTTCGGAAGTAGCTTATGCTTATGAAGAATTGAGTAAAGTAAGTGATAAATTTACTGTAGCGGCTGCTTTTGGTAATGTTCACGGTGTTTATAAACCAGGTAACGTTAAATTACAACCAGTGATTCTTAAAAATTCTCAGGACTATATCAAAGAGAAGTTAGGATTAACAGCTGAAAAACCAATTAACTTTGTATTCCATGGGGGATCAGGTTCTTCTCAGGAAGAAATCAGAGAAGCTATCTCTTACGGTGCGATCAAAATGAATATTGATACTGATATGCAATGGGCGTTATGGGAAGGCGTATTGGATTATTACAAAGCTAATGAGGCTTATCTTCAGGGACAAATCGGAAATCCTGATGGAGATGATAAACCTAACAAGAAATATTATGATCCTCGTGTTTGGTTGCGCAAGGAGAAGAAGCATTTGTTAAACGTTTAACTCAGGCTTTTGAAGATTTGAACTGCAGAAACGCAAGTGATAAATTATAAATAAAGAGAATTCTTTAGAAAGCGCTTCAGGTTAATCCTGAGGCGCTTTTTTCTTGAAGGTATTTTTTATGTTTCCTGTTTAAACTGCATTTTAATTAAGAACTTTAGGTAAAAAAATAATATGGGATCCACAGGAAAGAAACATAATTTATTTGAGACTTTCTCAAATGCAGCAACGAAGTTTACAGGCAGTTCTTCTGCTTTTATCATTGCTTTGCTCATCGTCATTGTATGGGGGATCAGCGGCCCGCTTTTCCATTATTCGGAGACCTGGCAGCTGGTCATCAATACGGGGACAACAATTATTACTTTTTTAATGGTTTTCTTAATTCAGAAAGCTCAGAATAAGGACGGTAAGGCTATACAGCTTAAATTAAATGAGCTATTAGCTGCACATGAACGGGCAAGTAAACCGGATGGTTGATATTGAAGACCTGACAGAGGCCGAATTAGATCAGTTACATAAGTTCTATGTCACATTATCGGCTCTTGCAAAACAAGAAACCGATATTCATTGTTCTCATTCTATTGATGCTGCGCAAGAAGTAAACTTGATTAAATCGAAGCATCTGTTTAAACCTAAGCACCATGGAACTACTTCAGGTAAATAAAATCAGAACACAGGAAGAACTGGAAAGTGCATTCGCGATCCGCAAACAGGTATTTGTGGAAGAACAGGGATGTCCACCAGAGCTGGAATGGGAAAATGAAGATGTTTCTCATCATTTCCTGGCTTTAATGGATAATCATCCTTGCGGGGCTTGCCGTTGGCGGAAAACTGACAAAGGATATAAATTGGAACGTTTTGCTGTGTTAAAAGAATACAGACGTAAACGTGTAGGACAAGCTCTTGTAGCCGCTGCTTTGGCTGATATACCAGATAGTGCCAATGCAATCTATTTAAACGCGCAGGTGGAAGCTGTGAGCTTGTATGCTAAGTTTGGCTTTGCAGTTGAAGGTGAGCAGTTTGAAGAAGCCGGTATACAGCATCTGCGAATGGTTAAGAGATAAACTGAAAAAACTGATGAGGGGTGTGTGATTTACATCCCTTTAAAAACTTCTGATGACAATAGGATAGCCTGCTGCCATTTATCCATATTCAGGGTCAGTGTTTCTCCTTGTTTTTCCAGATAGGCAATCAATCCTTCGGTAGCCAGGTTACCAGTTAAATCATCGGCAGCCATCGGGCATCCTCCAAATCCTTTTAAGGCACTATCAAAACGTCTGCACCCACTATGGTAAGCTGCTTCAATCTTCTTGTTACGCGTATCGGGAGTGCTGTGTAAATGCAGCCCTATTTCTGTCTGTGGGAAACTACTGACCAGCAATGGAAGTAATTCTTTGATTTTTTCTGGTGTAGATACGCCGGTGGTATCTGATAAGGAAAGTATTTTAGTCCCTCTTTCTACCAGGGCAGAGGCCCATTGTTCTACAATTTCGGTATGATAAGCGTCTCCATAAGGATTTCCAAAACCCATAGACAAATAAACTACAGCTGTTTTTTGATGTTTGTAACACAACTCCAGCATTTGTTCTACTGTTGCTAAAGAATCTTTAATACTGGAATTTGTATTCCTTTGCTGAAAAGTTTCAGAGATAGAAAATGGGAATCCTACATAAGCTATTTCCGGGAAGAGCATGGCGTTCTCAGCACCCCGAAGATTGGCAACAATAGCCAGTAATTTACTTTTGGTATTACTAAGGTCCAATTGTGCTAGGACTTCTTTAGTATCAGTAAGCTGAGGAATAGCCTTTGGCGATACAAAACTGCCAAAATCTATTGTATCAAAACCAACCTGCAAGAGTAAATTGATATAAGCTGCTTTTAAATCAGTTGGAATAAAATCATGGATACCCTGCATGGCATCTCTTGGACATTCGATTAATTTGATAGCTTTCTGACTCATATTCTTAAAACCCCTTATTTGATTGTAATGGGCTCAATGTAAGGAAAAATACGAAATAAGAGAAATGGGGCAGCTTTTCAAGATGAAAAACTGCCCCATTATTTTAAATTGTTTTTTAGCGTCTGTTTTGATTTATTGAAGTATCAGTTCAATTACCGGAATAGAGAAATCTGGTTTTTTAGCTGGTAAGGTAACCACAATATCATTTGATCCTTTTTCTTTATACAAGAGTTCAGAACTATCATTCAGGAACTGGGCATATTTAATTTTACCATTATAGCCCGGTAAAGTCAGTTTACCATTTGATGGATACTCGAAAAGATGTACATATAATCGTTTTGTTTTTGGATTATAGGTGAGTTTAGTGTTCTCTGGTGTATTGTATCCGTCTGGTGCATAAGTACAGTTGTAAACAGACTTGTCATTGGCATGCATCCACCGGCTTAAACTATCCAGGGCATTGGTTGCCCTGTGGTCAAATTCTCCTCTGGCTGTAGGACCAACATTCAGGACAGGTTACCGCCATTACTGACCGAAGTAATGAGCAGATCTAATAACTGTCTATGTGTCTTCCATGTATTTTCATCGCGGTGATATCCCCATGAACCTGAAAATGTCTGACAAGTTTCCCAGGTTTTTCCTTTGTATTTGGCAAGCTCTGCAGTCCCAACCTGTTCTGGTGTTTCGAAATCGGCACCATCTTTATATTCACCAAGGTCTAACCTGTTATCTACAATAATACCCGGTTGTAATTTTCTGATCATTTTAAGCAATTCAACAGAAGCCCAGTCATCTTTGCCTTTACCTCTGCCATTTGGTTTAGGGAATGAGAAGTCCAGCCAAAGGATATCTATCTTTCCGTATTTAGTTAACAGTTCAGTGATCTGATTACGCATATAGGCACGATACTTAGCCATGTCTCTGCCTTTATTTAAGCGGGCATAAGCTTCGTCACTTTTGTCTTTTTTAGTCAGTGGGTGGTTTTCATCCATTGTGTAATCAGGATGGTGCCAGTCTAAAAGCGAGTAATAAAAACCAACTTTGATACCTTCTGCTCTGAAAGCATCTACATATTCTTTCACCAGGTCACGTTTAGCTTGTGTATTGGTTGCTTTGTAATCCGTAAATTTTGTGTCAAACAGACAAAAACCCTCATGATGTTTGGTAGTCAGGACTGCATATTTCATACCCGCTGCTTTAGCTTGTTTAGCCCATTTCTTTGGTTCAAATAAATCCGGGTTAAACTGATCAAAGTATTTTTGGTATTGCTCATTGGAGAGTCCTTCCATACTTTTTACCCATTCATGTCTGGCTGGCTGCGCATAGAGGCCCCAGTGGATAAACATTCCAAAACGGTCTTGTGTCCACCATTCCATACGTTTTTGTTTTTGTGCTGCGGTTTCGTTACCAATCATCTTTTGTGCAAAGAGACTTGAAGAGGTAACCAGGATAAGCAGTAGTAATAGCTGTAGTTTTTTGGTTATCATTTTCTGAGGTTTAGGTTCTGTATGATAGGTTGTTTAATGTAAAATGATTTAGCTTCCTTACAAAAGAAAAGAAATCTGACCTGAAATGATTAATGGAAATTAGCTAAATGATGAGCTTTTTTGTGATGCATATAATCTTCTCTGAAGACTGGGGGATACCCGCAAAAAAAAAAAAACCTCCTTCTGTTTAATCAGAAGGAGGATTTTAATAGAATGTATTTTACTTATGCGTGTTTCTTTCCTAAGTCAATTACAATTGGAGTAGAGATACATAATGAAGAATATGTACCGATAACACGGCCAATTAATAACGCGAAGATAAATCCACGGATACTTTCTCCACCGAAGATGAAGACTACAAGTAATACGAAGAATACTGTTAATGAGGTTAAGATGGTACGACTTAATGTACTGTTTAAAGCGAAGTTGATTAAAGTATTACGCTCTTCACCATATAAGTCATCTTTACCAGTCTCGGCTAATTTCTCACGGATACGGTCAAACACAACTACTGTTTCAGTCATCGTATAAGACATAACCGTTAAGATCGCAGCGATGAAATCCTGACCAATCTCTAAAGAGAAAGGTACAACACCATCAAGGATCGTATAGAAAGATAGTACCAGTAAAACATCATGGAATAAAGCGATAACCGCACCTAGACCATAGTTTAGTTTCTTGAACCTGATGATGATATAAACAAACATCAGCAGACAAGAGAATAAAATTGCGAAATAAGCACTTGAAACAAGGTCACTTGCAATAATTGGCCCTACTTTCTGGTTACTTTCAATAGTATATTTGCTACCTGTTTTAGCTAAACCAGCTTTTAAGGCATCTTCAACTATTTTATCAGCACCAGCATCCTGGTCAGCAATATGATAAGTAGTTGTGATTTTTAATTCATTATCAGCACCAGCAGTTTTTACCTGAACTTCTTCATTCTGGAAACTTGGAGCCAATTTCTCTTTTACATCTTCAGTATTCATTCCTTTATCGAAATGAACGATGTAAGTTCTTCCTCCTTTAAAAAGTCAATACCTAATCTTAATCCACCGTTTTTGAAGTAGAAAATGATACCTAGGATAATGATGATAGAAGAAATAGTATAATAGATCTTTCTGCGTCCAACAAAGTTGAAAGCGATATTTTTAAAGGCGTGGATCGTTGCTTTGTTACCAAAAGTGATATTAGCATTTTTGCTCAATAATGAATCAAATACTAAACGGGAGATTAATACCGCACAAAACAGAGAAGATAAGATACCGATACATAATGTAGTTGCAAAACCCTGAACCGGGCCGCTACCGAATACGTAAAGAATAACACCTAAAATTAATACCGTAACGTTTGAGTCAATGATAGAAGGCATTGCATGTTTGAAACCTTCACTAATTGCAACAGCTGTTGATTTACCATGATTTAATTCTTCTCTTACACGTTCGAAGATCAGGATGTTCGCATCAACTGATAAACCGATTACCAGGATGATACCAGCAATACCAGGTAAAGTCAGTACAGCACCCAGTTGAAACCAGGATACCCATGATGAACAATAAGTTGATCACCAAAGCAAGGTTAGCTACCCAGCCAGCTTTATTGTAATACAAGGCCATGAATACAAGGATCACAATGAATGCCAATACGAATGACATTAAACCATCGTGAATTGCAGCCTCTCCTAATGATGGACCAACAACAAACTCACCAACAATACGTGCCGGCGCTGGTAATTTACCTGCTTTTAAGATGTTTGCTAAATCCTGTGTTTCATTCACTGTAAAGTTACCAGTGATTGAAGAGATACCATTAGGGATTTCATTCTGAACAGTAGGAGCAGAGTAAACTGCGTTATCAAGAACGATAGCAATAGATTTTTTGTTATTTGGATCAGCAGAAGCTTCTGCTGTGATTTTTTTCCATTTCTGAGCACCGTCACCAGTCATGTACATGGTCACTTCAGGTTTACCTTTCTGATCGTAATCATGGCGGGCATCACTGATTGCTTCACCACCTAAATCAGGTTTTCCATCCGGATCCGGAGCAACAGATTTGATTGCATAAAGTTCAAAAACTTTAGTACCATCCATTGGTCTTACACTCCACATGAATTTGAAACTCTGAGGAACGATTGAAGCGATTTCTGGTCTTCTGAAGTAAGAATTTACTTTAGCAGTATCTTTTTGTGCAACCCATCCAACAGTTGGACCAGGACGTAAAGCAGGCTGTCCTTGTGCATTCTGATAAGTAGGGATATTTAATAAAGCGAACAATGGGTTCGATTTAGAAAGTTCTTTAGTTTTTAAGTCTGTAGAATCTTTTCCTGTAGTTTTCTTAGCTAAATTAGCTAAAGCACTTTTCGCTTTTGCGGCAGTGTCTTTTACAGTGGTTACAGCAGCAGTATCTTTCAACGTAGCAGCAAGAGTCTTGTTGATGTTCTCCATGATAGAGTAAACCTCTTCATTTTGATACACCTGCCAGAATTGTAATTCTGCAGATCCTTGTAGTAGTTTATGAACCCTTTCTTTATCCTGCACACCTGGCATCTCAATCAGGATACGGTTAGTACCTTCTTGTTTCTGCATGTTAGGACTCACTACACCAAATCCGTCAATACGGCTTCTGATAATAATGAATGAGCGGTCAATTGCGCTGGTTGCTTCTTTTGATAAGTAAGATTTAACTTCAGCATTGCTTGCGTTAGCTTTTAACTGCTGTGCATTATCCTGGTTAGAGAAATAATCTGCAAGTTTTACATTCGGGCTGATTTTTTCAAATTCATTAACAAACAAACCGATGAAATCTTTACCACCTGCATTTAACTGCGTTTGAGCAGTAGCTAATGCTTTGTTAAAGTTAGCATCATCAGTATGGTTAGCTAAAGATTTAACCAGTTCACCTAACGAAATTTCCATCGTTACGTTCATACCGCCTTTAAGGTCAAGACCTAAGTTGATTTCTTTCCCTTTACAGAACTGATAGTCAAACCCGAATATCGGATAAACCGGGACAGTTGACATGGAGTCCAAATAAGCTTTTTTCCTTAGCCGGATCGCCTTTAGCATACGCTTTAGCGTCTTTTTCTACCTTCGACGTAACGAAATTGAACGAGAGGGAATACACGCAGACAATACCTAATAGTATTGCCATAAATTTAATGAAACCTTTACCTTGCATTTTTGTTTGTAATTATTTGTCTATGCTGTATATTTTTTTCAACAAGTCGGCAAATCTAATTAATTTTTTAATTAATAGTCAGCCTTATATAATATTTATTGAGGATTGGGAACTATTTTCGAACAAGGGTTGAAATTGTATAACCAATGAGGTTTTTTTCGTCCGGTTCATAGCTGTTGCTACTTTCCTCTTTCCATATATCAGGGTCTATTGCCGGGAAAAATGTATCTGCCTCAAAATGGCCTTTAACCACAGTCAGATAGATTTTATCGGTTATGGCCATCGCCATATTATAGATTTGTGCGCCGCCTACAATAAACACTTCTTCATTCGGATCACAAAGTGCGATCGCAGCATCCAGTGTAGTCACCACTTCGACCCCTGGAATTTCAAGAGAACTATCACGGGTGATTACAATGTTACGGCGATTAGGCAGTGGTTTTCCTACAGAATCGAATGTTTTACGGCCCATAATAACGGTATGGCCACTGGTTGTGTTCTTAAAGTGTTTGAGGTCAGCAGGCAGATGCCATAGCAATTGATTATCTTTTCCTATTCCATTATTTTCAGCAATGGCAACAATGATAGAGACGATCATACGGCAACAGCTCCTTTAATGTGCGGATGTGGTTCGTAGTTTTTAAGATTAAAATCTTCAAACGTGAAGCTGAAAATGTCTTTCACTTCGGGATTAATTTCCATGACAGGTAAAGTTTTGGTATCCCTGCTTAATTGCAGTTTTGCCTGTTCAATATGGTTATTATATAAATGTGCATCACCCAGCGTGTGGATGAATTCGCCATATTTAAGATTACATACTTGTGCGACCATCATCGTTAACAAAGCATAAGAAGCGATATTAAAAGGTACACCTAAAAAATATATCAGCACTGCGCTGATAAAGCTGACAGCTTAATTTACCATCGGCCACATAAAATTGAAATAGGGCATGGCATGGAGGAAGAGCCATCTGATCAATATCAGCTACATTCCATGCAGAAACAATAATCCTTCGTGAATCCGGATTAGTTTTGATCGTGTTGATGACATTACTGATCTGATCGATAAGCCTGCCGTCAGGTGTTGGCCATGATCGCCATTGCGAGCCATAAACCGGTCCTAAGTTGCCTTGCTCATCTGCCCATTCATCCCATATTTTGACATTATTGTCTTTCAGGTATTTGATGTTGGTGTCACCTTTCAAAAACCAGATCAGCTCATGGATGATTGATTTCAGGTGTAATTTTTTTGTGGTCACCATAGGAAAACCTTCCTGGAGGTTAAAACGCATCTGATAGCCAAATGTACTGATGGTCCCTGTTCCCGTCCGGTCGTGTTTCTGTGCCCCATGGTCCAGCACGTATTGCATTAAGTCCAGATATTGTTTCATGTTGGAGGATAATTTCGCTTAAAATACAAAACTAAAACAAATTATATACAAGCTGTTTAAATTTATCAACCGAATTTAGGCAGGAGTTTGAAAATAGACGAATTTAATAGAGTAAAATATTCCTTCCTTTTGTAAGTTTGTGCTCCATACCTTTAAAAACCAGACGATGCTTGCATTTGCCAATGCTAAAATTAATCTCGGCTTAAATGTTATTGAGAAAAGAGCTGACGGATATCATAATCTGGAAACAGTTTTTTACCCGGTAAAGCTATATGATGCATTAGAAATAACTGATGCCGAAGAGACTTCCTGTCAGATCAGAGGAATTGATATTCCTGGCGAAATGACTGATAATATCTGTTTGAAAGCATTTAAATTGCTTCAACAGGATTTTAAGATACCTGCTCAGCAGATTACTTTGTTGAAAAATATTCCTGTTGGTGCGGGGCTTGGCGGAGGGTCTGCGGATGCCGCTTTTTTTAATCAAATTGTTGAATACTAAATTCAAATTAGGTTTAACGATAGAAGCAATGGAAGATTATGCCAGAATATTGGGGGCGGATTGTGCTTTCTTTATCAGGAATGAACCTGTATTTGCGACAGAAAAAGGAGATCATTTCTCTCCATTAACGATAGACCTTTCTAAATACTTCATAGTTTTGGTGAAACCTCCGGTGCATGTAGCTACAACAGCAGCATTTGGTACGCTCAGCCCTGCTTTTCCAGAAACAGGATTGAAGGAACTGATCAAACTTCCTGTAACTGAATGGAAAAATTCTTTGAAAAATGATTTTGAAAAGCCTGTTTTCTCAAAATATCCTGAAATTTCTCAAATAAAAGATCAGCTTTATCACGCGGGTGCTACATTTGCACTAATGAGTGGCAGTGGTTCGAGTGTCTTTGCGATATTTGAGAGGGCAGTAACTTTACCGCAACTGGAAAAAGATAATAAAGTGTTTTACAATATTTAGCTAACAATGGAAATCAACCTAATACGTAAGAGCGGACTATTCAATTTTGAAGCCGAAAATTCGGGAGGAAAAACAGTCGAACTGGATGCAAATCCTAAAATAGGTGGGGAAGGCAAAGGTTTCAGACCCATGGAAATGTTACTGGTTGGCCTGGGCGGATGCAGTGGTATTGATGTTGTCAATGTATTAACTAAACAGAAAGAGCCATTAGACGACATTAAAATCAAAATAAATGCAACACGTAAGGACGAGGAAGTACCTCCGATATTCGATGTGATTGATATCCATTTTAATCTATACGGTAAACTGAATGAACAAAAGGTAGAAAGAGCTTTGGCGCTGACTTTTGAAAAATATTGTTCGGTTTCAAATATTTTAGGCCGTTCGGCCGCTATCAAATTTTCGTACACTATCCATAATTAATATCATGCAAGAAGATAATTTTGAAACCCTGGCCATCCGTTTGCAAGCAGAGCGCAGTCAGTATAAAGAACACTCTGTACCACTTTACTTAACTTAACTTCCAGCTATAAGTTTGACGATTCCGAAGAAATGCGGGCATTGTTTGCGAACGAAAAAGAAGGAAATGTTTACAGCCGTTATGCAAATCCTAATACTTCAGAGCTGATTGAAAAGATGGCAGCACTCGAAGGTGCGGAGACGGGTTGGGTAACTGCTACAGGTATGGCAGCGATTTTTACCACTTTCGCTACTTTTTTAAGTGCAGGAGATCATATTTTATCGAGCCGTTCGGTTTTTGGTTCATCACATCAGTTGCTGAATGGAATTTTTCCTAAATGGAATATTTCCTATACTTATGCTGATCTGGATAAAAAAGAGCAATGGGAAAATGGTATTCAGCCAAACACGAAAATTATTTTTGTAGAAACACCTTCTAATCCGGGAATTGATATTATTGATTTGGAGTGGATAGGACAACTGGCTAAAAAAAAAACATAATATATTACTGATTGTTGATAACTGTTTTGCAACTCCATATTTACAGCAGCCACTAAAAAATATGGTGCTGATTTATCTATACACTCTGCTACGAAATTTATCGATGGACAGGGACGTACTTTAGGTGGTGTAATTTTGGGTTCTGATAAACTGATCAGACAAATTGAAGGTTTCGCAAGACACAGCGGGCCGGCGATGTCACCATTTAATGCATGGATTCTTTCTAAAAGTTTAGAAACACTGGCTGTTCGTATGGACAGACATTGTGAAAGTGCTTTGAAGGTGGCTGAATTTTTAGAAGCACATCCTAAAGTGAAACAGGTTAGATACCCATTTTTACCTTCTCACCCGCAATATGATATTGCTAAAAAGCAGATGAAGCTGGGTGGTGGTATTGTAACGCTGATCATCAATGGTGGTGTAACAGCAGCAGGTAGCTTTATGGATAAACTGAAAATGTTCTCTATTTCAGCAAATCTTGGAGATACACGTTCAATTGCTACACATCCGGCAACGAGTACACATGCAAAATTAACTGAAGAAGAAAGATTGCAGGGTTGGTATTGAGCAGGGAACAGTTCGTCTTTCTATTGGACTGGAACATATCAATGATATTATAGCAGATATTGAGCAGGCATTAGTCTAATCAATTCATACAGATTTTAAAAAGACCTTTAAAAAAAAAAAACATCCTTTTGATTAAAGGTCTTTTTACTTTTTGCCTTTGAATATTTTGCTTTTGAATATACTGATGAGCTTATTCAGAATTTTTTTTTTTCATCTGCTACTTCAAGTCCGCAGGCTTTGGCTTTTTCTTTATATGCTGCGGCCAATACTTTATCTTCAAAACCCGGAACAGAGGTATATAGCTTGTATAATTCAAGGTATGCTAAATTATATCCTTTTTCTACCGCTTTTTTATAACGTTCAAGGGCCAGAGGGATATTTACTTCCATCTCTATTCCATCTTGTGCATAGGTGCCCAGTTGCCAGTAAGCATAACTTTCATCATCGGCAGCAGCTCTCAATAAATAAGGTAATGCGCTAGCCGTTTCATTAAAATAGTTATGTAACCATCCCAATTCAATATTTAAGTTTTCACCTTCTTTTTCTGCGATAGTATAATATTTCAGGGCCAGTTCATAGTCTTCATTATCATCATCGTAATAGTAATTTCCTAGTTTTAATGCAGCAGCAGTATAACCCGCATCAAAGGCTTGCGTGTACCAATGGATCATTTGCACAGTATCGGCAGGAGTACCCATACCTTTTGAATAACAAAGGCCTGTATTGTACATCGCAATAGCGTTACCTGCTTGTGCGGCTCTCAGAAAGAGTTGAAAAGACTCCTGAGGATTTTTATGTTCAGGATACTTGTCGGCATGATCTTCATAAATAACAGCCAGTTCATTCATTGAAAAGATGTGGCCCAAAGTTACGGCCTCCTGAAAGAGTTTTACAGCTTTTGCTGCATCTGTTTTTCTTCCACTCTCCAGCAGTGCTGTTGCTTTATTATAAAGCAAATCTTCAGGAGCAAGACTCTTATATCAATATAATTGTATTTGAGTAGCCTAGCCTGATCGACATCAAAATAATAATACCCTGTATCTTTATTTAAATTGATATAATATTGTAAATTTTGAGGGTCGGCATCAGTTATAATACCAGAATCAATGAGATATACATGATCGCCTTTACAAGCATAACACGAATTCTCTGAACCGTGGGTGCTGATGATAAAATCGTAAGAAATAGTGGGAAGAGATTTTTCAAATACATCAGTAAGACCCCATAAATCACCTTGTTTAACAGCAATTGTAGTATGGTCTAAAGGCTTAATATCATTATAAATCAACTCAATGATTTGTTGATTGAAATTACCCACTGAAAGATAAACCCCGCATTTCTTACCTTTTTTGATTTTGAAAAATGTGCAATATTCATCTTTCATTTCCTCTGGTATTGCCGGATATAAATTCTGAAGCGGTTCGTTTAAAACCAACTGAAACTTTTCAATTTTATCATAATCAAAATCAAGCAGCAGCTCACCCTTATAATTTATTAAGCCTTGTTTTTTCTGCTTTTTGAGGATAAAAACTGTATACAGGTTTTCCTTTATCTTTTCATAACCACTCGTGATCAGCAGTGCCTGATCATTGTATAGCAAATTCTCTGTTGTCTTTTCTTTTTTGGTTATTTCATAGAGATAGGATTCTCCGGGGATACTTAAACCGGTTACAAATTTTGGGTCACATTCAGTCAGGAATACAAAACGATTAGTATAGATTAACTTTTCTGTTTTATCCGGAACAGGAATAGTAAAGGTCGATCCGTAATCATCCGAACTTATAGACTCTTCCTGTTCAAAAGGAAGAAGTATCTCGTTTTTTACATCAATTACTCCCCATTTGTTATTTAGTTTTGCCGTAAAATATCTGCCGTCCGAAACAATATCTATCAGGTCCTGATATTGAAAATCAATAACAACTGATCCTTTTTTATCAATCAGACCATACTGTTCTGCTTTGATCACTGTGGCGTAACCCCCTTCAAAAACAAAGGCGTCATCAAACTGAGACTTGATAATCTCCTGACCACTTTTGTTCACATAGCCAAACTGACCATTGGTGGAGACTACTGCAATATCGTCATAACTGAAATCGTAAATTTTATCATAAACCGGGGCAATCAGGATTTTTCCATCTCCATCTTTTAATCCCATCAGTCCGTTTTCTTCGAAGATCTCGGTATCTTCGGGCTCAGGATGATCAATCATCGCCCAGCCATAATCGTAATCCTCGTAATTTAGCAGTGCTTTAAAATCCTTGAAACCCAGTCCGGTATGTTTGGTGAATAAGGAAAGGTTTAATTGCGGACTATCATCTGCATCTATAGCATTGCTGATAACCGAATTGTTGTGTCTGATGTTTTCCATCCACTCTTGTGCCTGATCAAAATGATTTTCCTCGCTCATATTAAATACATCCGAAGCATTGAGCAGGAAGTAGGGCTGGTCTAATTCATCCAGATATTTAAAGAGACGTTCTTTAGCCAGTTGAAATTTTTCGGGGTTATCAATTAGTTCATCCTGATGTTTTTCGATGAAATTATAAAACCTTTTAAAGTTTTCTATACCTGCCGCAGCGTGATAAAAAAGAACGGGACTATTTTCCGGTTCGTCAGGATTAAGGCTGATATGCACATCAAAACTACCGTCTTCGATGATACGACCATCACTAACCAGTAAAGGGTGAAGCAGGATAGAAAGTTCATAGCCCCATTCCATCATCATCACGCTTTCCTCATTATAAGCATCGGGCTCATTGGTGTTATACAAGTATACTCTGTGGGACATCGGTTAAATTATTTTTTTTCTCTACTTTGGCTAAACTAAAAAAATATCATCTGCTATAGTACTATTATCTCTGATTTTTACTCAGGTAAAAGGACAGTCAATAATTCATCCGCAAGCTAAGTTGAAAGTAGTTGTGCCATCCATTATTGTATTGGGCAATGTTCAGGATGGAGGATCACCGCATATCGGTTGTACCAAAGCATGCTGTAAAGATTTGTTTGAACATCCGGACCCAACCCGTATGGTTTCTTCCTTAGGGGTAATTGACCCTGAAAATAAATTAAACTGGTTATTTGATGCAACACCGAATCTTCCATTTCAGATCAAAGCATTAAAAAAAGCCTCTGAATTTAGCAGTAAAGAAGTTCCGGATGGAATTTTTATTACCCATGCACATATCGGGCATTACGCGGGTTTGATGTACCTGGGCAGAGAGGCGCTTAATGCTAAACAAGTACCTGTTTATGCGATGTCAAAAATGAAGTCTTTTTTAGAACATAATGGCCCCTGGAGCCAATTGGTTAGTTTAGCTAACATCAGTATCAAACCAATTGAAAACGAAAAAGTCAATGTGCTTTCATCCAATATCAAAGTAACAGCCTTTAAAGTTCCCCACCGTGACGAATTCTCTGAAACAGTAGGTTATCTGATCGCGGGCCCTAATAAAAAAGCACTTTTTATCCCTGATATTGACAAATGGTCCAAAGTGGAAAAAAATATTGTTGATGAAATCAGGAAAGTGGATTATGCTTTTATAGATGCTACTTTTTACGATGCCACTGAGATGAACAACAGGCCAATTACTGAAATTCCGCATCCATTAGTTGTGGAAAGTATGGAGTTATTTAAAAATCTTTCCAAACAGGATAAAGATAAAATTTACTTTATCCATCTGAACCATACCAATCCTTTATTGAATCCGGAAAGCGGACAAACGAAAATCGTCCTTAAAAATGGATTTCACATTGCCAGGTATAGTGACGTATTTGAACTTTAAGATTAGCTGATATAATCTCTGTCTTCGTCGCTCAAAGCATTTTTGTTTACTTGCGGAGGATTGACCGGAAGAATATCATCTTCATTTCTGTCATAAGTGCTGATTACAGTTCTTGGACGACCGGCCCAGTAACCCAGCAGAAAACCCGCAAAAGTGCATATTCCGACAACCAGTAATTTAGAAATGTCCTTTTTAACGAATATAAAATCAAATTGAACTGCGTCTGTATTCATCATCAAAAAAATGGTGATTAATACAGTGAGAATGATAATCAGGATGGTTTTAGTACGCATGAGCTTAGAAAGTATAGTTAACAATTAATTCAAAGATAGGATTACGATGGTATTCTTTGTTTACAAACACAAATCTTGTACCTAAATCAACGTTTGGCTGATAACGCAGCAGGTTCATGTTGCCATGTAATTCAAAGCCATAAGTTTTAGGCTGAGATAAATTACTGTCTGAGCCCAGGTTTTCATAATGACAGAACACACCGCCACGGAGATTTCTGATATAAGCCAGCGGGCCGATTTCTGCATCAGGAAAAGCAATAGGAAAACGATAATTCAGGAGCAAAGTGTTTTTAAGCCTGCCTTTTGCTATGATATTATTATACCCATAAACGGTATTGATTTCATTGTTATAGGCGCGGATCCCATTAGCTTCCTGAAAATTGAAATTGGCCAGGAAACTATGATTTCTTGCCCAGTCCGGGAAAATAAAAGAAACCTGCTGCTGCAAATAAATCACCGCTCAGTTGTTTATCGAAAGGCTGACTAAAATAATTGAACTTTAACACCTGTGCCCATCTTGGGGCAATATCTCTTTCAGCAGAACGGATAGTATGTGTAAAAGTGAACCCGGTTTCTAAAGGGAACCTGATAAAAGTCACAAAGTTGGAAGGCATGTTTTGTGCATCGTACCTTTGCGTATAACTTGTTCCTGCATTAACGGAGAAATTATAATTATGATTCTGTGCACTCAGATTAAGCGGGACTATCGCCTGTAACTTCACATAGTTTTCTCTCCAGTCCCCTTGTTTTGTACCCGTGCCCATATTATAAAAAGTTCTGCGCGGTCTGTTTGTGAAACTGACATTGAATATAGGATAAAGACTTTTGAAGCTTGCACCGGCATTATATTCAAATCGGCCAAGATCACGCTGATAGTTTACACCTGCATAAGCATCAAAAGTATTCAGCAGATTATTTGATCTTAATTGTAACCCTCCTTTGTATTCATCTGCAATCACTGGAATTATGCTGTGTATGTTAATCAGGTGGCCTAGTTTCCGGTAAGGAGCAGAAGTAAAGCTGCTATCAGGGATGTTGTCAAATACGTTTCCGGTATTCTCCTGCTTTTCGGCAGCTTCGCCAAAAAAGACAAAGTTGTCTTTACCAGTTTTTTGTTCTTCAATCTTTGTTTTGGTGACTTCATAACCAAACAGATTATAACTATTAAATAAAATGCTGTCCGTTCCGTTAATTACAGAAGGATTGAATGCCCCGTATTTTGACGCGCTCAGGGCATTTATCTTTTTTGAGATGGGATTGATGTCGTAAATGTTGTTGATTCCGTTGTAATGGGCGTTAAACGCGATATGTGAACCAATGAATACCGGTCTGCTTAACTGTTGCTGTGTTTCGCTGATAATTTTTTCTGTCTTGCCCTCATTGTCAACTGTCCAGAGGGCTTTTCCCTTTTCAGTAACACTGATGATATAAGTGATCATGGTTCCTGTACTGTTGAAAGCGGGTGTTTGCAATAACAGGTTTCCAGGGTTCGGATAGCTCCGGATGATTTTTCCGCTGGCAGCATCCATGACAATTAATTGTACTTTGTTGCTCAGATCAATTTCTACTGCAACAATCTTAGATCCATCAGCAGAAAGGGTAGGAGAGAATATTCTGGATCTTTTGCTCAGTTGTCTGACTTTTTTTGTTTGCAGGTTATAAGTGCAAATTACACTATAACTTCTTTGCTGGAACCTGGGGTCATACCTGATCTCATCCCAAGCGACTATATCCTTCGCATAACTGAACCAGGGCTGTTCCTGCTGGCCGATTCCTTGTATTCTGTGCTCTTTTTTATCTTTGTCTATCAAGGTAAAAGCTGCGGGTAAAGCTTTACTTTGTTTAAGTACCAAAATTCTTCCATCGGATATTTGTACCGGAAGGGAATAATCCGTTGCATATTTTACCTCCTGATTAAGCACAGGGTAATCTTTGGAAGGGCTGAGCTGAGCTTGTTTTTCCCAGTCTGCTTTGAGCTTTGCCGAAGTATAGCTGTACCACTGTTTACCTGTTTTACTACTGAATTTTTTTAAGCTTCCAGCGAATGGGTAAATACGCAACGGCCGCTTTTTGATATCTGTAAGGACACTATCGAAGACGAATTTTCCGGAAGCTGCACGAATGTGGGAAGCCAGCAGATAACCGATCTGGTAATAACCCGGAGTTACATCTTTTTGAGAACCGAAATTTGCTTTGCTGTAGGATAAGTTTTTACCCTGTAACAGGGCTGTTCTGTAAGGCATAATCCAGCTGGGCTGACGTCCGCGACCTGCATGTGTAAGAGAGGTTTCATTAGATACAGCGTCTCCTTCAAAAAACCATAGCGGGATACTCACGCCCATCCAGGCAAAGTAAACTTCTTCGGGAAAGGGATAAGGTCTGCCATTGGTTAATTTATCAAACTGGGCTACATGACGAAGAAGCTCGTGAACAGCAAGATTATTCAGCCAGTCCTGGCTGTCAAAAGATTGGGGAGGAGTGGTGTTGAATTCTGATTTTTTAGGGCCAAGCTGAACAAAACCATTGGCAATCACACCCTGATTTTGAAAGATAATAGGAATAGTCGTTTTTTTAACGTTCAGACTGCGCCCAACCTTAGGGAATATATAGCGGATATTATTGGCCATCCGCTGTGCCTCAGATTCCATCTCTACCGGGTAAATTATTTTAAACCCTGAGGTGTTGATTTGTCTCCAGTTTACACTAAATGGGTTCTGTTCTCCCCCAAAAATCTGTGCATATGCCTTACCTGGTATTGATATTGAACTTATTAATGCTAAAATACTGATTATAAGTTTATAGTTTATCTTTTGATGCATTATTTTGTATGACTAAAATAATTGGTTTTTCAGGTGATCTTAATTTGTCTGCTCTTTTGACAATTTGATGAAGATACACTTATTCCTTTCAAAATAAAATGGTTAGCAATAAAATTATTGAGTGCTGAATTAGCTTTTGCTCTGGCGCTTTTTGTAAATAGGATATAAAAATACAGCGCCTAAAATCAGGGCAGATCCCATATAAAATCCAACCGACATCGTTTCCTTGTGGCCAAAGAAAAGGAAGGCCAGGATGATACCGTAAACGGGTTCAAGATTACTGATCAGAGCTACCCGGAAAGCAGACAGGGTACGCATGACTGAGACGCCGGCGATGTAGGCAAGTGCAGTACAAACGGTACCAAGTATCATTAGGTAAATCCAATCCGAAACACTCAGATTGAAACTCTCGTTGAATAAGCTATGGTCAAATAAGCGATAAATTGTAATCCAGAAAAAAGCACCTGAAAGTTCATAGAAACTAATCACTTTGGCATCACTTTTTTGAGCAAAATTTGAATTGATAATGGAGAATAAACTCGAAGCTACGGCCGCGGAAAGACCGAAAATTATGCCTTCTGTATAGTTAGATTCAAAATGAAAGATCAGGTAAATTCCGAAAATGATAACTATTCCTAAAAAAATATCACTGAGCTGTACCGCAGTCTTCTTGATGATAGGCTCAAGGATAGCAGTGAATAAAGTGAAAGAGGACAGGCATACCAGTGTTACTGAAACAGTGGATACTTTGATCGCCTGAAAGAATAAAATCCAGTGGAGGGCAACAATACTGCCGGTGAAAAAGAATTGAAGAAATTCTTTTCGGGTTACTTTAATACTGAATTTAGTGGCTTTAAAATAAATGAGGAGTGTGATACTCGCAATCATGACTCTGTACCAGACCATTTCTACCGGCCCTACTGAAATTAAAGCTCCCAGGATACCTGTAAAACCCCATATGAAAACTGTAAAATGAAGAATAAGCAGATTTCTATTGATCGCAGAAGGGGAGAGCGTCGTCATTATTTTGGTGCTTTTTTTAACAGGTAAAGACCTAGCAAGCCGAAAAATATAGTAGGAATCATTACCGCAAGCAGCAGGGTGGAAATACCACCTTTAAGTGAAAACATTTTAGCGAACTGATTCATTACGATGTACAGGAAACTCAGAATAATCCCTATACCCAGCGGAAGCCCAACACCTCCTCTTACCTTGCGGGAGGATAGGGCAACACCAATAAGTGTCAATACAAATGCCGATAAAGGTTGCAGCCAGCGTTTATACAACTCAAAAAGCAGGTCGTTTTCAATACCTGTTCCTCTTGTCTTTTCTTTCTTAATCTTATCAGAAAGCTCTTTGTTAGGGAGGATTTCGTAAATATTATCATAAGCAGAAAAATCATCCGGACGCATATCCAGTATTGTGTCTTTAGGCTTGTCTATACTCTTAAACATACTTTCTTTCAGTCCATTAACTGTTCTGATAGAGTAGTTGGTTAATTTCCAGCTGTGTTTTACAGAATCCCATTTGATTTGATCAGCAATTATCTTTTTGACCAATACATCACCTCTGAAATTGTCCAGCATAAAACGATATCCTGACTTGGTTTTATTCTCAAAACTTTCCATGTAGATGTAAGTGTTATCATCCAGCTTCATATGAATATTAGGCTTGCTGGTCGGATCATTCTTCTTTACATAGGTGTTTTCAAAGGTATTCTTAAGCTGATTGGTATAGGGGAGTATGTATAAATTAGAGCCCAGGTTAAAGGAAAAGATAATAAAGGCGGAGATGAAATAAGGCAGTAAAAAGCGGTTAAAACTTACACCACCGCTTAAGATGGGGACAATCTCTGTTTGATCAGCCATCTTCGCTGTAAAGAAAATTACGGCAATGAAGTTAATCAACGGAGAAAGCATGTTTACATAAAAGGGGATGGAACCTGCATAATACTGACAGATTACCTCCCACATTGATAACTTGCTTCTTAAGAAGTCATCCATCTTTTCTGACAAATCAAAAATAACAATAATGACCACAAAGACACTCAGGGTATAAATAAATGTACCCAGGTATTTGCCAATAATAAAGCGGTCAATAATCTTAAATCTGCCTTTGAGGATGTTCATTTATAATTTATTCCCTAATATAGTCACCATTTTATTCTTCCATGCGTAAAACTCACCGCTGATAATTTTTTCTCTGGCTTCTTTAACCAGCCACAGATAAAAATGAAGATTATGCAAGGTGGCAATTTGTGCACCCAGCATCTCTTTCGAGTGCATCAAATGTCTCAAATATGCTTTTGAATACACCTGATCAGCATATAAATCACTTTCAGCATCAATAGGAGAGAAGTCGTCTGCCCATTTTTTATTACCAATATTAATGATTCCGTTTCTGGTGAAAAGCATTCCATTTCTCGCATTTCTGGTCGGCATTACACAATCGAACATATCTACACCTAACGCAATATTCTCTAAAATATTGATAGGTGTACCTACGCCCATCAGGTAACGTGGTTTGTCTGCAGGTAAAATGTCACAGACAACTTCAGTCATGCCGTACATTTCTTCTGCTGGTTCTCCAACTGAAAGACCGCCGATAGCATTTCCTTCGCGACCCATTGAAGCAATAAATTCTGCAGATTTCTTTCTTAGATCTTTGTATACCGATCCTTGTACGATAGGGAATAAGGTCTGATCAAAACCATATTTAGGCTCAGTCGTATCAAAACGTGCACAGCAGCGCTTTAACCAGCGGTGTGTCATATTGATAGAATTCGCTGCGTATTTATAGTCACATGGATAAGGTGTACATTCATCAAAAGCCATAATGATATCGGCACCGATGGTACGTTGAATATCCATTGCATATTCAGGAGTAAAAAGGTGTTTTGAGCCGTCAATATGTGATCGGAAAGTTACTCCTTCTTCTTTGATTTTGTTTACTTTACTCAAAGAGTAGACCTGGTAGCCTCCGCTATCTGTTAAAATCGGGCGGTCCCAGCCTATGAATTTATGTAAACCACCAGCACCTTCCAATACGTCAAGTCCTGGTCTTAAATATAAATGATAAGTATTTCCTAAAATAATCTGGGCATCAATATCATTTTTAAGTTCTCGCTGATGAACGGCTTTTACCGTTCCTGCAGTGCCCACAGGCATGAAAATCGGTGTTTGGATATCGCCATGAGCAGTTGTAACTGTTCCTGCCCTTGCTTTTGACTGAGGGTCGTTTGCCTGTAAGGTAAATTTCATAAATGTGTGTACGCTTCAAAAAATCTCGGCAAAAGTATGAAAAAACACCCGGTTCTCGATTTTTTTATCAACATAGGCTACATTACAGATTAAAAATCAGAAATTTGGCGCTTGTCAAAAAAACCATCGTGGAATTAACCTTACTAGAAAGTTGCCTGCTGGGTGCCCTCATTTTTTGTTTTGCCGTTCAGCTTTATTTTAGTCTATCTGTACATTTAAAACTCGCCCTTGTTAAAGTCGAAGAGTTACCCGAAACGGCTTCTAAACCTTTGAGTGTAATTATATGCGCACGTAATGAGGCGGAGAATTTAACTCAATATCTGCCAGCTGTCTTACAACAGAAAATATCCTGACTTCGAAGTTATTGTAGTAAATGACCGCTCATGGGATCAGACTAAAGATGTTTTAAAAGGCTTTGTTGCTCAGTATAAACATCTTAAAGTGGTTACCGTTGCAGAAGGCGAAAAGTTTATTGCGGGTAAAAAATTCGCAGTGACGATGGGAATTAAGGCCGCAGCGCACGAATGGCTGGTATTTACCGATGCAGATTGCGTACCTGCTTCAGAGAACTGGTTGTCTGGCATGCAGCAGCCGGATGATGACGATACTGCAATCATATTGGGTTATTCACCATATATCCGTAAACGTGGTTTGCTGAACAGCCTGATCCGTTTTGAAACCTTTTTTACCGCGGTCAATTATCTTGCTTTTGCGCTTAAAGGAATGCCTTACATGGGTGTCGGACGGAATATGGCGTATAAAAAGTCCCTGTTTTTTAAGAATAAAGGGTTCGCAGCACATATGCATATCCCATCAGGGGATGATGATTTATTTGTGAATGCACATGCTACCCGTCATAATACAGAGATTCGTTTAAACCGGAGTACACACGTATGGTCTGAGCCGAATACAAGTTTCTCAGGCTACCTGAGACAAAAGAAAAGACATTTTGGTGCCGGTAAATTTTACAAGGCCAAACATAAATTTATTTTATCCCTGCAGATCATATTTCAATTTTTGTTTTATGCCCTGTTTATCGCATTAATGTTTTTTAAACCTGCTAATTATCTGGCTGCCGGTGTTTTTGCACTGAGTCTGATCATCAGAAGTTTTATCTATCCCCGTTTGCTTAAACGCTTAAATTACCCCGATTTGAGATGGTGGTTTCCTGTTTTGGATATTCTGCTTTTCATTTTCTTAGTGTTTAACGGCATTCTGTCTATATTTGTTAAAAAAGTAAAGTGGAAATAAGCTCAGCCCTCATACAAAAGTATTTTAAAGATCTCAGTGAAGATCAGATCCGTCATTTTGATCAGTTGTTTGATTTATATAGTTTCTGGAATGCGCAGATCAACGTGATCTCCAGGAAAGATATCGAAGAACTATATGAACGCCATATCCTGCATTCTCTTGGAATTGCTAAATTCTGTACATTCAAACCAGGGGAGAAAGTCCTTGATGTAGGTACTGGAGGTGGTTTTCCTGGTATTCCTTTAGCTATTTTATTTCCTGAAACAGAATTTCACCTGGTGGATTCTATCGGTAAAAAGATTAAAGTAGTGACTGAGGTTGCTGCGGCACTTGGATTAAAGAATGTGAAAGCCTCTCATTTAAGAGCAGAGCAAGTGAGCGATAAGTACGATTTCGTTGTTTCACGTGCGGTAACGCGTCTGATAGATTTCTATCCGTGGATTAAAGATAAATTCAATAAGGACTCAAAAAATGCAATAGCCAATGGTATTTTGTATTTAAAAGGTGGGGAATTAGCTGAAGAGATTAAAGAATCAAGATTAAAAGCAGAATTATATCCTTTATCGGAATATTTTGAAGAGGATTTTTTCGAGACTAAATTTTTGTTGTTTACATCCCGATGTAAACAATGTTTAAATAAATTACCAGTATGGATGGGCTAAGTATTAATTTAGCCCATGAGTTTAATCTATCAAATCGCCCTGACCCTCATTAAGAATGTTGGGTCAGTAACGGCTAAATATTTGCTGGCCCATTTCGGAACTCCTGAAGCTGTCTTTGCTGCAAGCGAAGCCCAGTTAATGCAGGTTGACGGACTTGGTAGTTTCAAAGCTGGCGAAATTCTCCGGACTAATGCCCTTACGCTTGCTGCTGAGCAGTTGGAATTTCTGGATAAACATCAGGTTAAAGTTCTTTTTTTATACCGAAGATGACTATCCTCAGCGTTTAAAGGACTGTAATGATGCTCCTGTTTTGTTATATTATAAAGGAACTGCCAATCTGAACCATCCAAGGATAGTCAGTATTGTAGGCTCCAGAATGGCCAGTCCTTACGGTCAGATGCTCTGTCAGCAGCTTGTCGCTTTACTAAAGGATTATGATGTATTGTATTGATTATTAGTGGTCTTGCTTATGGAGTTGATGTAACTGCTCATCGGCAAAGTTTGTTGCATCACATCCCTACTGTGGGCGTATTAGGTCACGGACTTGACCGTATATATCCCGCTGCTCATCGCCAAACGGCTGATGCTATGCTTAAAAATGGCGGTCTGCTTACTGAATTTCCATTGAATACCATTCCCGAAAAAGCAAACTTCCCTAAGCGGAACCGGGTTATAGCCGGTTTGGCTGATGTTGTGGTTGTTGTAGAAGCTGCTATAAAAGGAGGAGCATTAATCACAGCCGGGATTGCTGATTCTTATCACAGAGATGTCTTTGCTTTTCCTGGCCGAACGACTGATGAATACAGTCAGGGTTGTAACTTTCTGATCAAGACTAATCGTGCGGGAATGATTAGCCAGGCGAAGGATCTGGTCTATTATATGGGGTGGGAACCCGTTGAGCTACCAGGCCATTTAGTAGAGAAGGCTGTTCCTGCAGGTCTTTCTGGTATAGAAATGACATTGGCTAAACTGTTGAAACAGGCTCCTTTAGGTATTGATGAGTTAGGAGTAAAAGCTGGTATTCAACAGAGTAAACTTGCCTTACATTTGCTCAGTCTGGAGATGAAAGGCGTCCTGATTTCACTTCCGGGAAAGATATATCAGTTGATTTAGGGACTATGTGACTCTTGTTTTGCCATATAATATAGATGTGAAGGCTAAGTTGTCTTTGTGTATTCGGAATATAATTTTATTAAATTTATATATTCGAAATTTAATTACGAATATATAATAGAAATAAAATTCTAGGAATCAAGTCGTACTTTTGTAACATGTGGTATAATAATATATTAGAAACTATTGGCAATACACCATTGGTGCGATTGAATAACGTTACGAAAGAAATTCAGGCGACTGTACTGGCAAAGGTGGAGACCACCAATCCAGGGAACTCTATTAAAGACCGTATGGCTTTAAAGATGATAGAAGACGCAGAAAAAAGTGGTAAGCTTAAACCAGGAGGAACCATCATTGAAGGTACTTCGGGTAATACAGGCATGGGCCTGGCTATGGCTGCCATTATCAAAGGATATAAATGTATTTTTACTACAACAGATAAACAATCAAAGGAAAAAGTTGATGCTTTACGTGCTTTCGGTGCAGAAGTAATCGTATGTCCTACTAATGTAGAACCTGAAGATCCTCGTTCATATTACTCAGTTTCTTCTCGTTTAGAGCGTGAAGTTCCGAATTCATGGAAACCTAATCAATATGATAACCTTGCAAATTCAGAAGCTCATTATGAGCAGACTGGGCCAGAAATCTGGGCACAGACTGAGGGTAAGATCACTCACCTTGTAGTAGGTGTTGGAACTGGCGGAACTATATCCGGTACAGGAAGATATTTAAAAGAACAGAACCCTGATATTAAAGTATGGGGAATTGATACTTATGGGTCAGTTTTCAAAAAATACAAAGAGACAGGTGTCCTGGTCCTGGATAAAAATGAGATCTATCCTTATATCACAGAAGGTATCGGCGAAGATTTTCTTCCTAAAAACGTCAACTTTGATATCATTGATCTTTTTGAAAAGGTAACTGATAAAGACGCAGCATTGATGACCCGTGATATTGCCCGTAAAGAGGGGATATTTGTAGGTAACTCTGCTGGTTCTGCAATTGCAGGACTGTTACAGTTGAAAGATAAACTTAAACCAGAAGATGTAGTTGTGGTAATCTTCCACGATCATGGAAGCCGTTATATGGGAAAAATGTATAACGAGGACTGGTTAAGAGAGCGTGGTTTCCTTACGGATGAGAAATTAACAGCTAAATCTATTCTGGCTAAGAAAGAGCAGTCTGAGATTGTAACTATTGATTGTGAAAAAACTATCGTAGAGGCTATCAATACAATGAATATGCTGAATATCTCTCAGATCCCGGTTACACAGCAGGGGATGGTGGTTGGTAAATTAGCTGAGGGAGATATCCTGAAAGCTTTATTAGAAAACCCATCACTTAAATCAGCACCGGTAAAAGAGATTATGTCTGCTACTTTCCCATTCGTAGATATGAATACTTCAATTGATAAGATCTCTGCATTGATTAATAAAGAAAACAGTGCAGTACTGGTTGAAGATGAAAATGGTAATTTCGAAATCATTACTCAGTATGATATTATCAATGCGATCTCGGCTTAGTATTAGCTTTAAGGATTAAATAGCATAAATTTTTATAAAAAAAACAGCTTACCGGATTATCCTGGTAAGCTGTTTTTTTTAAGGATGATTATTGTCTTTTTGCTTTCAATGCTGATTGATAACCCGGATTGACATCAATTTTCGCTCCAGTCAGCAACCATATTTTTGTACCATATTCTCTGGATAATTTATTGCTTACCATACCGATCAGTTCGGCTTTAGTGTAAGCTGGTTTCGTTTTTTCTACCTGTCCCTTATCATCAATGTAGATGATATATTGATATGGAATACGTTCAGGTGCCCATAGAGTAGAGTAAAACTGCTGCTCAAAGAGACCACTCCTGGGAGATTATATTTTTTACCCAAATGATCTATTGCGCCGGCTTCTCCATAATTTTCTGCAAAAATTGTGGTAGCCACACGTTGGTTATGTGGGATCTTGGCATAGGCCTTAGCTGTTATTGCAGTCATTTCCTCCCAGCCAATCATATCTGCATAGTCCTGTGAAGTCGCATGTTTTTTTCCATCTTCCCAATAAAAAAGATTATCCAGATGAACGGCACTGAAGTATTGAACAGCAATGTCAATTGGTAAAATCGGAATTGCTAAAGGCAGGAGTAAAAGATTGGGAAGCATCACCAGACATACAATTGTATATTTCAAAGCTGTATTGATGCGGAGGGTTATAGATTCAATCCCATAAGCACTTAAAGCAAATAGTACGGGATATACGCCAAATGCATAATAGGGTTTCCCTTTAAAATAGATTAGCAGCCCCATGAGTATCAGATAGCTGAAACCAACCCATTCAACTGTTTGAAGTTTTTATGGAAAAATATCAGAAATAAACCTGGCAGCCAGATTAGAAAACCGGTTCCATTTGAAATAAGCTGTGCTTTGATAAAGCCACCTGTTGTATTATGGGTGAGCTGTGTATCTGTAAGCTCTTTCATATGCGTAAGAACGGGCCAGTGGTGCAGATATTGCCAGACGAAGTTTGGAAGAAAAATCAGAAAGGCAAAGATTGCTGCCATATAAACTTGCTTTTTGAACAAGATTTTACGTTCCCTGCTTAATAAAAGGCCGGCAATGATGGCTATGATAATAAATACAATAGCGTATTTGGTGAGTAAGCCAAGGCCAATAACGGGGCCCAGAAAGAGCAGGTATTTGGGTTGTTGTGTTTTGATATATTTAATTAGCAGAAAGTAAGAGATTGTCCACCAGAACTGATCGAATACTACTGGTTGCAATAAATAGCCAGTTGCTAAAAAGCCTGCAGACAAAATAATTGCCATACAGCAGAGTGTTACTGCAAAACATTTTCCTCCGATTTCTTTAACAATAAATCCTGCAGTTAATACTGTTAGTGCTCCAAAGATAGCGGGGATCAAACGTATAGCAAAAGCGCTGTCACCTAAAACATCAACCGAAAATCGAGCCACAAGAGCTATAAATGGAGGTACTTCTGCATAACCAAAATTTAAATGGTTACCGAGTGCAATATGAAGAAATTCATCCCGATGAATACCATAGTTGTTTAATCCAATCAGATGTAAGATAAGACTGACAGCTGCGAATAGAAAAATAAGGAGGTTGGTTTTCTGGGACTTAGAGCTGGAGAGCATAGTGTTTGATTTTTGTTGATAATTAGATGATTAAGCAGTTGTTAAGTTACAAAAAGCAATGAGATTTGCCTGGAACAAAAACACCTGTCTAATTGCTCAGACAGGTGTTTTTGTTCTCTTTATGGGATGCTTAAATTTAACAGGGTTATGCTATTAATAATTTATTTTGCTCGTCCAGACCATAACAGCCCGTCAATGATGAACTTGTTCTGAGTTTCACTGCCAAATGTAGAAGACTTGCCTGCATTAGCTGTGTAATCCATATACTGTTTAAAAGCGGCTTCCTGAGCTTTGGGTGGATGGTCGTCTAAGAAAAGGATAACCTGGTATTTAGCAAGATCAGTTGCATTAACGGGGAATTCCGGGAAAAAAAAAGCCAGGATCTAAATCCTGGCTTTTCGATATCATGTGTTAAATGAATTAGTGTGATGGCGAATTGGCGTCAACACGTTTAATTTGTGCACCCAGTGCGCGCAAACGTGTATCGATGTCCTGGTAACCACGCTCAATCTGTTCGATATTGTATATAGTAGAAGTTCCTTCTGCTGATAAAGCTGCGATTAACAATGAAACTCCAGCCCTGATATCAGGAGAAGTCATACTAATACCTCTTAATTTATATTGTTTGTTGATTCCGTTAACGGTAGCCCTGTGTGGATCACATAAAATGATCTGAGCACCATCTCAATCAATTTATCCACGAAGAATAAACGGCTTTCGAACATTTTCTGGTGAATTAAGATCGAACCCTTAGCCTGGGTAGCAATAACTAATACAATACTCAACAAGTCAGGAGTGAAGCCTGGCCAAGGTGAATCTGCAATAGTCAGGATAGATCCATCAATGAAAGTATCAATGATATAATGTTTTTGAGAAGGGATGTAAATATCATCACCTCTGCGTTCAAAATTGATACCTAATTTTCTGAATACATCAGGAATTACACCTAATTCTTCGTAACACACATTCTTGATTGTAATTTCTGATTCAGTCATAGCAGCAAGGCCGATAAAAGAACCAATTTCAATCATATCAGGTAACATTCTATGTTCAGTACCACCTAGTTTAGTCACCCCTTCGATAGTCAGCAGGTTTGATCCTATTCCGGATATTTTGGCACCCATGCGGTTAAGCATTTTACATAACTGCTGTAAATAAGGTTCACATGCAGCATTGTATATTGTTGTTGTAATTCCTTTTGCAAGTACTGCTGCCATTACAATGTTCGCTGTACCCGTTACAGAAGCTTCATCTAATAAGATATAAGCACCTTTAAGGTTAGTTGCATCTACATTAAAGAAAGATTCTTTAGCGTCATAAACAAACTTGGCACCTAATTTTTCAAAGCCAAGAAAGTGTGTGTCCAATCTTCTGCGTCCTATTTTATCACCACCTGGTTTAGGGATAGCAGCCTGACCGAAACGTGCAAGAAGTGGCCCGACAATCATGATTGAACCTCTTAAACTTCCACCTTTAGATTTAAAAGTAGCTGATTTGAAGAATTCAAGATTAATGTTTTTTGCTTCAAATGTGTAAGTGTCTTTTGATAAACGGTTTACTTCAACGCCCAGATCACCCAGAAGTTCAATCAGTTTATTTACATCTTTGATATCAGGGATATTGCTTACAGTGATTTTCTCTTCTGTTAGTAATACGGCAGATATAATTTGCAGAGCCTCATTTTAGCTCCCTGCGGATGGATTTCACCTTTTAACTTCTTCCCACCTATAATTTCAAATGCGTTCATGTGCTATTAACCTATATTATTTAAATCTGCTCGTTTTAGTGTCTTTGTTTTGGATTGGGATTGCTGCTGCGAGGACGATTATTATTGTTGTTATTATTGTTTTGCCTTCCCTTATTATTATTGTTGTTGTTATTGCGTCCGCGGTTGGTATTGGTAGATGCTCTGTTAACCGGAGGTCTGAATTCTACCTTGTTCAGGTTGATATTCTCTTCCAGCTGTAGTAATCCACCTGATAGCTCACTCAGGTTTTTCAGGATAGTTTCATCAGCCACACTATCTTTATTCCATGTCACATAAGCCATTTTCATAAAGTTAGCAATGCCTTGTACCAATGCTGCTCTGCGTTCTGGTTCTTCTACTGCGATAGCTCTTTCGATCATCACCTCAACAGTTTTACCATAGTGCTTGTATTTGATCCTTTGCTGTGGATAACCGATATGCGAAGGTTTAACCAATGCCATTTCTGGAGTTGGTTTAGGATAAGGACTATCTACGTCGATTTTGTAACCGGAGATAATGTGTAAATGGTCCCATAATTTATGCTTGAAATCGGCAACATCCCTTAGATGAGGGTTTAAAAAACCCATCAGATCTATCACTGCCTGAGCATATTTATTGCGTTCTTCCAGGTCCGGCAGTTCGCAAATGTACTTCACCATGTTCTGTACATTACGTCCGTATTCTGCAAGAATTAACTCGTTTCTTGTGGTATTGTAATCGAAATTCATTCTATTTATTTCTTGTGGTATTCGCTGAAGAAGGATTATAAAGGCTCCTGCGCCTGTTTTTCTGTAATTTGATTTTAAAGATAAACCTTATTTTACAATCCGCAATTTAGCAAATTTTAATAACAATTGCTTGTTTCCTAATCCCTGGAAAAATACCGTCGCTTTTACGTCCGGTAAAGTACCTTCAAGATTGATGATTTTACCGAATCCAAACTTCTCATGTTCCACTTCCATACCGTTCTGAAAAGCGCTTGCTGCATCAGGGGTAAAACCAGGTGTAGGTATGTGCGCAGTTGGCAGCATGGTACTGGTTTTCGGTCGGTCGTGGTGGTACTGTCTGAGTTGTTGAAGATGAGGATGCTGGTTTTGGTTTGCTGAAAGAATCTCTTTGCTGCGACCATGACCTGCGTTCTCCATCAAAACTATCAGACGAAGAAGTTGTTTTAGGTGTTTTTATAACTTCAAGGTCAAGGAACCTGGCACTGATTTCACTAATAAAACGGCTTGGCTCACAATTAGTCAGGGTTCCCCAACGGTAACGTGAAGTTGCATAGGTGAGTGTCAGTTTTTTCTCGGCGCGAGTAATTGCTACATAAAATAAACGGCGCTCTTCTTCCAGATCAGTTCGTGAATTTAGTGACATTTGTGAAGGGAACAGGTTTTCTTCCAGTCCAACCACAAAAACATTTTTAAACTCCAGTCCTTTTGCAGAGTGGATCGTCATCATTGAAACAGTATCTTTTTCTTTGTCGTCTTGTCTGTCATCATTAGTTAACAACGCAATATCCTGCATGAAAATTGCAAGACTACGATCTTCGATATCTTCACGTTCAGCAAATTCTTTAATACCATTCAGCAATTCCTGAATGTTTTCATATCTGCTGCGGCCTTCGACACTGTCGTCTGTATGCAGTTCTTTTAAGATACCAGAATGCTGTGCAATGTATAAAGCCGTTTCGTAAGCATCCAGTTTCTTTGCTTCAGCCTGGAAGCTCTGAATCAGCATCGAGAAATCATTCAGCTGATTGGCAATCCGGCCTGCAATATAAGTTTGCGGTTCACAGACTACCTGCCACATGGTGATATTATGCTGATCAGCGGCTACAATGATTTTATCAACGGTAGTATCACCTAATCCTCTTTTTGGATAGTTAATTACTCTTTTGATAGCTTCTTCGTCACTCGGATTGAAAGTAAGACGGAAATAAGCGATTATTAAATCTTTGATCTCTTTACGCTGGTAAAAAGAAAGTCCGCCAAAGATCTTATAAGGAACGTTTAGTTTTCTCAAACCTTCCTCCATTGCCCTTGACTGGGCATTGGTACGGTAAAGAATAGCGAAGTCGCTATAATTTAAACCTTTAGAAGTTCTGTCCTGTACGATAGATTCGGCAACTATTTTACCCTCTTCGTTATCCGTAAAAGCTCTTGATACTTTTATTTTATCACCAGACTCATTTTCGGAAAATACATTTTTCTCCAGCTGATTTTTGTTGTTGGCAATAATACTGTTTGCGACATCAACAATATTTTGTGTAGAGCGGTAATTCTGCTCTAGTTTATAGACTTTTAAATCAGGATAATCCTTTTCGAAATTTAAGATATTCTGAATATTTGCACCACGGAACCCGTAAATACTCTGTGCATCATCACCTACCACACAGATATTCTGATAAGCTGCGGCCAGTTTTTTTACAATTGTATATTGGGAAAAGTTAGTAGTATCCTGGTACTCATCTACCATCAGGTATTTAAATTTCTGCTGGTATTTATTTAATACATCCGGATGATCCTTTAACAATACGTTAGTTTTGAAGAGCAAATCGTCAAAATCCATTGCACCTGCTTTGAAACAGCGTTTAGTATAAGTTTCATAGATTGAGCCAATCAAAGGACGTTTATTACTAATATCCTCAGCCTGAATCTCTGCACTCTTCATATATTCTACATGGCTAACCAGGTTGTTCTTTGCAGAAGAAATCCGGTTATAAACGAAGTTTGCATTATATAATTTGTCATCCAGCTGCATTTCGCGCAGAATAGATCTGATCAGACTTTTGCTGTCATCAGTATCGTAAATGGTGAAATTGGAAGGATAACCGATTTTTTCTGCTTCTACGCGTAATATTTTGGCAAATACCGAGTGAAATGTTCCCATCCATAGGTTTTTTGCTTCTGTACCAACAACTTTAGAAATACGCTCACGCATATCTTTCGATGCTTTGCTTTGTTGGTAAAGGTTAAAACCAAAATATTAAATGCGTCCACACCTTTTTCAATAAGATGTGCGACCCTGTATGTAATCACCCTTGTTTTACCTGATCCGGCACCAGCGACAATCATTGCTGGTCCTTTAGTATTCTCTACTGCTGCACGTTGCTGAGGGTTTAATCCTGCTAAATAATCCAAATTGAAATAAGATTTTGCTTATGAAAAGGTACAAAAATAACAAAACTATACTTCTTATTTCAATCAGTTCATCTATTTATTTATTTTTTTTTTTTTTGTTAGATGGAGCCTTTGATGATTAAAATAATTATTGCCCTGCGGGTTTAATAATTACTTTAATCATGTCGGGTTCATCTATTTATTTATTGTTTTTTTTTGTCAGATCCGTACATATTTCGTTCGGATCTGACAAGGATGTGAGGCCATCCTTTATTAAGACAACTATTAAGAAATAGAATTTCAATTATTCTATATTTGCCTAAAATCATTTGTTATGCAAGAGATCAAAAAATATGTAGAAGACAACAAACAGCGTTTTTTAGACGAACTGTTTGAATTATTACGCTTTCCTTCAGTAAGTGCAGATCCAAAATATAAAGGTGATGTACTTAAAACTGCTGCTTTTGTTGCGCAGAAGCTGGAAGAAGCAGGTGCCGATAAAGTAGAGATTTGTGAGACTGCAGGTTACCCTATTATATATGGTGAGAAAATTATTGATGCAACACTGCCTACTGTTTTAATTTATGGTCACTATGACGTACAGCCAGCAGATCCATTAGAATTGTGGCATACGCCTCCTTTTGAGCCTACTGTACGGGATGGAAAGATCTACGCACGTGGTGCTTGTGATGATAAAGGACAGTTTTATATGCATGTAAAGGCTTTCGAACTGATGATGAAAACCAATACACTTGCGTGTAATGTGAAATTTATGATCGAAGGTGAAGAAGAAGTGGGTTCAAGTAACCTTGGAATCTTTGTTAATGCTAATACTGAGCGTTTAAAAGCTGATGTTGTGCTGATTTCAGATACTTCAATGATCAGTATGGAAAACCCTTCTATCGAAACCGGATTACGCGGATTAGCGTATATGGAAGTAGAAGTTACAGGTCCAAACAGAGATCTTCACTCAGGTGTTTACGGTGGTGCAGTAGCAAATCCGATTACTATCCTGTGTAAAATGATTGCTTCTTTACATGATGAGAACAATCACATTACCATTCCTGCTTTCTATGATAAAGTTGTAGAATTGACTGAAGATGAAAAAACTGCATTAAATTCAGCTCCTTTTGATCTGAATGACTATAAAAAAGATCTTGATATCAACGCTGAATGGGGTGAAAAAGGATATTCTACTTTAGAACGTACCGGAACAAGACCTACATTAGAAGTAAATGGTATCTGGGGTGGTTATATCGGCGAAGGTGCTAAAACAGTATTGCCTTCAAAAGCAAACGCTAAAATTTCTATGCGTTTGGTGCCTCATCAGAGTTCTGATGATGAAATATCTGCTATCTTCCAGAAACACTTTGAAAGTATAGCTCCTGAGTTTGTTAAGGTAAAAGTAACCGCACATCATGGTGGTGAGCCAGTAGTTACGCCTACAGATAGCGTTGCTTACCGTGCTGCTGAAAAAGCAATTGTAACCAGCTTTGGTAAAAAACCAATTCCTACAAGAGGCGGAGGAAGTATTCCTATCGTTGCTTTGTTTGAAGATGTGTTGGGTATTAAATCTGTATTATTAGGTTTTGGCCTTGATAGTGATGCTTTACACTCACCAAATGAGAAATATGACATCTTTAATTACTATAAAGGAATTGAAACTTTGCCTCTATTCCACAAGTATTTTGCGGAGCTAAGTAAATAATTTTAGATAAATCTATAAACAAAGGGTGGCTAAATGGCTGCCCTTTTGTATTTTTACCCCGTGCCTCCACCTATAAAGAAAACACCTGCCAATCAGGGAAAGCTTATTTTTGATCAGCCTCTTGTACCCAAAGCGACTCCGAAAACAGCTCCAAAACGCAGGAAACCTGTTGCAAAGAAGAAAAAAGGTCTTTCCTTACAATGGAAATTTGTCATTGCAGGATTGTTGCTCATTTTATTTTCTCCATTATATTACGGATATGTCCTTAAGCTTTTCAGCTCCACGACCAGGTGGATACTGGATATAGGAGAAGACCCAAATTATCGTACTTATAAAAGTTATGATATTCAGATTCCTAAACGTTATAGTATTCATGGAATAGATGTTTCTTATTACCAGGGAAAGATTGACTGGAATAAGGTGAAAGCAATGAAAGAGGATGATGTAAGTATTAAATTTGCCTTTATCAAAGCTACAGAAGGTGTGTCCAGTGTTGATCCTTATTTTCAGCGTAATTGGAGAGAAGCGCCTAAAGCGGGGATCATTTGTGGAGCTTATCATTATTTTATCCCTAAAAAATCAGGTTTATGGCAGGCACGGTTTTTCCTGCAAACGGTTAAGTTTGAGGCAGGAGAGATTTACCTCCGGTTATAGATATTGAACAACTTAGCGGAGTATCGCCAGAGAAAATGCGGATGGAACTGAAAGATTTTATCCAGCATGTAGAGAAGAAAACTAAGGTGAAACCTATTATTTATTCGGGACTGGTGTTTTATAAGGATTACCTGAAAGGACATTTTGATGGTTATCCTTTATGGATCGCACATTATTATAAACCAGAATTAAAAGCCGGAGTAAATACAAAATGGTCTTTCTGGCAGCATTCAGATAAGGCCAGGATTACCGGGATTAATCATGTAGTGGATTTTAATGCTTTTAGAGGAGATAGTTTGGCTTTTCAGCAAATGCTGATTCAATAGGGGCCGGTTTATCATAAAAAATAGCATCTTTAAATATGTCCGCAGAACTTGATAACTTTTATCTGAAAAAAGAAGAACCAGTGCGTAGCTGCCTGCTTGCCCTGCGGGAAATTATCCTGAAACAAGACAAGGACATTTCTGTGGCCTTGAAATATGGAATGCCATTCTTTTGTTATAAGGGAAAGATGTTTTGTTATTTATGGGTACACAAAAAGCTACATCATCCTTATATAGGTATAGTTGAAGGTAAAAGATTAGCTCATCCGGATTTGATCATTGAAAAAAGATCAAGAATGAAAATCATGCTGTTCAATGCTGCGGACGATCTGCCCATACAAACAATAAATGTAATTTTGAAACAGGCTATTGATCTTTACAAGAATGGAGTGGTGAAAATTTAATCTTGTTGTAAATCAAACGTTTGCGCAGTCTTATTATCACGATATATCTCCTCGTTTTTCTAAATTATAGATTATAAATCTAAACCTGTACTTATGAAAACTTTATCTAAAACAATTCTTCCGCTTAGTCTTTCTTTCTATGCGTTTCTGCTCTTTGCAGGCTGTTCAAAATCAGCAGTTTCTCCATCTGGCAAATCCGCAGATCAAACAGCTGTAACTGCTGTCACAGGAGAAAATGCAGCGCCTTCTCAACATTTTGTTTTTCTCTTTCCCTTCGGATGCAATCCTTAAAATGCAGAAAATTAAGATCACTAAAACTGCTAATAAGGAGTATTTCTCTGTGAACAATTTTTCGGGGGGATATAATGGCCTTCAGCAAACACCGGATAAATCTTTTGGCACTCCAAATATCTTAATTGCTTCATTGTGGGATCCTAATACTGCCGGGAAGATCTATTCGAGAGTTGCCTATACAGGTGCAGGAACTGTTTCAAGCCGTTTTGGCGGGGAAGGCGACGGTTATAAAACTATCAATCCATACAAATGGGTGAAAGATATCTGGTATAATATAGCTATCCGGTCATGGAAGTTAAACGGAGAGCTTTTCATTGGTACTTTTATCCAGAACCTGTCCACTGGTAACTGGTTTCATACTTCGACGCTTGCTATTCCGGAAAGAACAACATTTCTTGGATCAGGAAATGATGCTTTTCTTGAAAATTGGGATGGAACCAATGCTGCTGATGACGGACGTTATGAAAGGAAAGCATTTTTTAAAGATTGCTGGAACCTGAACACCAGTAATCAATGGCAAAAAACACAGCAGCAGATCTTTTAGTGCAAATGCGAATGATGCTGGCAGAAATGGAATTTATGACAGAAGTTTCAACGCCGGATACGATGCAGTAGAAGATGCTTATTTTATGGAGCATGGCGGGAGTGTAAAACCATCAGCAGCATTTGGGACTGGCAGAACATTAGCTTTACCCGTACAGACTAATCAGGGCGATCAGCCTGTATTAACGGTCGGTTCAGTTTACGGGGTTACAGCTAAATACAGTGCAGGCGCTGTCACTGTAGACTGGAAAGTAACGGCTAATCTAAGCCCTCAGTTTTCTTCGAAAGTAGAAATACTGAATGCATCCGGTTCAGTAGTACAAACGATTAATGAGATACTGCCAGAGAAAAGAAAGGCTATCATTAATATTGCTTTAGGGAGTGGTCAAAATACCGCTAGGGTAACGATTTACCGATATTTTTAATGGTGTATCTATACCAGTTACTGTAAATATTCTATAGTATTGCAGCGGCACTGGTTTTTGCTGGTGCCGCTGTATCTTATTTGCTATCAGAATATGTGTTTATGAAAAGAGTTATATTCCTGATCATTGGTTTGGTTCTATCCGCCGGGCTTCATGCTCAAACAAAATTTGATGCTATCAAAGAAGGTGATCTGATTTTTCAAACCTCGTTATCAGCACAGAGTAAAGCCATTCAGCTGGCTACAAAATCCAGGTACTCTCATTGTGGTATCATTTTTAAAGATAAAGGGGGATATTATGTGCTGGAGGCTGTCAGTAAGGTTAAGTGTACACCGTTGGCACAGTGGATAGCAAGAGGGAAAGACAAGGGATTTGTGATTAAAAGACTTAAACATACTGATCAGGTTCTTAATCCGGCAACGTTGATGAAGATGAAACAGTCCGGTCAGTTTTTCAGTGGCAAAGATTATGATCTTACCTTTGAATGGTCGGATGATAAGATTTATTGTTCTGAATTGATATGGAAAATATATCAACAGGCGACAGGGCTTCAGATAGGTAAACTGGAAAAACTACGTGATTTTGATTTAACGAATGATATCGTCCGGAAAAAGATGAAATCAAGATATGGGACTCAGATTCCATTGAATGAAACTGTCATTTCTCCGGCTTCAATTTTCAATAGTAAATTACTCAGAACTGTTAGTTTGAACTAAAAATTTTTGCTGTTAATTTCTTATCCTGGAAATAGATGATCGCTTATAAAGAATTTCTCCCTGTTCCTGAATTAAGGGATCGGATAGAGTGCTACTGGAAATTTACAGTTGGTGCTGATCTGACAACTCCTTTACTCCATGTTTTTCCACCTGAAGGTTGCTGTAACCTGCTTTTTGTCAGTTCTGCTGAAAGGCGTTTTATGCTGTTTGCAGGTCCTTCTACTGTAGTTAGAGAAATTACGATACAACCTGGCACTGTATTCTTTGGTATCCGGATCAAAGGGGGTGCTCTGAATGGCTGTATCCTGCTGATCTTTTGTCTTGCAAAGACCAGAGTATTTTTATACCCGCTATAGAAGTCTCAGCATGGCAACAGGATTTATTAAATCGTATCTCCTTCGGATTTGAAGATATATCCATCCCTGATAACGCTTTGCTTAGGATGAAACAGCAGATTGTTTTTGCTGTTGATCTGCATGTGGCGAAAAGTATACAGCTGATTATTGATTATGCGGGTGGTATTACGGCAAAGGAAGTAGCCAGCCAGGTATGTATCAGTCCTCGTCATCTGGAAAGAAAATTCCTCAAAGCAACGGGTATCACTATGAAACAATTTTCACAGCTCAGACGGTTGCGAAAAGCTATTGTTGATTTGTGCGTTGCGCAAAGGAGCAAGGCCGAAATGATAACAGATAGGGGATACGCAGATCCTGCCCATTTCTATAAATCCTTTCGTAATATCTCAGGTTATCCATTGAGTAAGTTTCAGCAGCATTTAAAGCTTATTGAAAATCAACTGATTTAGAAAGTCGGTTTTTTACACCTCTGATCATCGGGTATTAATTAGTTTTACGGTATCAAATAAATCTCTTAAAAAATGAAGAAATACCTTATTATTCCTTGTCTGTTATTCGCTTTGAATGTTGCTGCTCAAAACCCCGTGGCTGTGCAAAAGGAAAAAATGAAAGATGCTAATTTGCTTGCTGGAACCTGGACTGGCGAAGGATGGATGATGATGCAGGACGGTGTAAAACATCCATTCAACCAAACAGAGGTTGTAACCACTCAAATGGATGGAGGTTTATTAACAATTGCCGGGAATGGTAAAGACCAGAAAACTGGTAAATCTATCCATAGTGCTTTCACCATTTTTACTTACGATAATGCAAAACAGAATTATCGATGGACGGCTACAGCATTTGGTTATGTAGCCGATATTACACCTGAAGTAAAACCCGGCAGTTTAGTATGGAGCCTTCCCGGAAGGGGCGGACTACACTCGTTTTACCATTAATTACACGGCTAGTGAATGGACCGAAAAGGGAGAAATTTCTACTGATAATGGACAAAGCTGGGTTCAGAACTTTGAGATGCATCTTAAAAAATAATTGTACTAATTTATCGTGCGTTCTATTAGGGCTGGATTTTTTCCGGCCCTAAAGTATAATGTCAAATTCCTTTTGGAGTAGTCTATTGAAAGCTGTCTCACCGGCTATTGGCTCTTCTGTTTTAACTCCGTTCGAGGTCACAATAAACTTTGCCTGGGTAATTGTTTTTCTGCCGGTTTCAGTTAGTAAAGAACAAACCATGTTTTTCGTGAAATTGGAATCAGGTGATAACTGCTGGAAATAACAACTATGTGTGAAGTCTTTTAATAAAAGAGGAGTAAGCGTGAAGATGTAGCAGGGGATGTACACTGCCAGTGTTTCATCATATTTTTCAACGAGGTAATAATATTCGTCATTTTTTGTCAGTTTGAACTGACCGCAAGCCTCAGTATGATAGCTTTCTTCGAGAACTTTGACAGGTTCAGAGATGAAATCTCCAAAACCGACATCCACTAAGTAAGTATCTCCTTCGAGTCTGACCAGTAAAGCCATATGGCTTGTTGACGGGGAGTATGTTTTTGGTGTCAGAATGATATACTTTAGCACTTATAATTTGTACATCAAAACCTATCTGTACAAGAAGCTGCTGGAAGTTACCGTTTAATTCATAACAGAAGCCACCTCTTTGATGAAGTACTATCTTTGTATATATCTTTTCTTCATCAAGTACTATCCATACCTTTTGATGAATGTCCAGGTTTTCAAAAGGAACGTTCAGTAAATGAGCTTTCATTAGTCCTGTGAGTGATTTTAAATCAGCAGCAGGTTTTCCTTTATAATGTATTCTATCAAGATACTCCTGTATTTGCATATTCCTTATATTAAATTTGGTCTTTTTATCCTTAGAACCGAAGTTAGCAAAACCTTAAATATTTGTATTTGCGGATAGGAAGTTAATTGACAAATTCGTGTAATTTTATATTCAGGATTTTACCAGATGAAAGAAACGGGAAAAACATTAGTCTTCAATAAACTGCTTGATCAGATATCACTATCTTGGGTTACCTGACGAGTCTATTGAAGATGTAGCAAATCTTGCTGAGTTTTTTGCAAGTGATCTTTCTTCGTTTGTTTCCGGTCAGCACTTATTGGTTAATGGAGGAGCGACAAATTAACTACACAAAAACAATTAAGCAAAAACCCCTTTAAAGAGCTTTTTGCTTAATTGTTTTTATTTAATCCGCTATGAATTAAAAAGGATCAATACTAGCGTCTAATATCCGGTTCCAGTCTGTATGACGTTTAAGGTAAGCTACAACCAGCGGACATAAAGGAATTAGTTTATAACCGTTTTCTTCCATATAGGCCAGTGTTTTTTCTATCACTGCTGTTGCAGCACCTTTGCCTTTCAATTCTTCTGGTGCTTCTGTATGAATGAGCCAGATCTTTTTACTTCTCTCTCTTTATAATCTATAAATGCGGTGTAATCACCTACCTTAAGCTCGAAACGGTTTGCGTCCTGATTCTTAACCAGGGGTAAACTTATATATTCTTCATTCATATCTTTCTGTAATTAGTTCAAAACACCAAATTTACCACCATTGAAATCCTCAATTGCCTGATGAATTTCTTCTTGTGTATTCATTACAAAGGGGCCGTAACTTACAATTGGTTCATCGATAGGTTCACCACTTAATAACAAGATAACACTTTTCTGATTTGCTTTGATATGGATATCTTCTCCATTGTTCTCAAATAATACAAAACTATGTTCTGTAGCTATTTCTCCATTGACTATAATACTACCATTTACTACCAGCAAAGCTGTATTGTGTCCGTCGTCAATTGTAGTAGTCAGTTCTCCACCTTCATTCAGTTTAATATCGAACACATTTACCGGAGTATAAGTTTCAGCAGGCCCGTCAACTCCATTAAAGGTTCCGGCAATTACATTACTGTACCTGCTCCGTTTGATAACTCTACTTTACCCATTCCGGCAGCCTTTAGTTCCTGGTAATGTGCAGGAACTGATTTATCTTTTTTAGGAAGATTTACCCATAACTGAACCATTTCAAAAGGGCCTCCTGTTTTAGAGAATGTTTCTTCGTGGTACTCTTTATGCAGGATTCCTTCACCAGCTGTCATCCATTGGACGTCACCAGCGTTAATAATACCACTATTACCAGCGCTATCGTTATGTGCCACGCTACCTTTGTAAGCAATGGTTACAGTTTCAAAACCTTTATGCGGATGCACATCTACTCCTCTGATATGATCTGAAGGACCAAAATCGTATTCTGCATTGAAATCCATTAATAAAAACGGGCTGATCCTTCTTTTAGAAATATCCGCTCCAGGTATATAATTAAATACTCTGAATCCGTCACCCACCATGCCTGGCTGAGCAGGTTTTGTCACGATTTTTTCAATTAGCTTATTCATTTTATTTCTCCTTTTTTTTAACCTGTCAGAACATCTTCGTTTAAAACATTTTAACAACAAGATGTTCTGATTTTTGTTATACAAATATACCTCAGTCAAGGCCCTGATAAGTTGATGTAGGATAAGAAGTGACACACCCAAACAGAATTGTTTTTATCTTTGTTTTATGAATCTGGAACCTAATAGTTTAATCCACGCGTCTTCACCTTATCTTTTGCAGCATGCTTATAATCCTGTAAACTGGTACGAATGGGGTGAGGAAGCATTAACAAAAGCGAAACGCGAGAACAAACTGATCCTGGTTAGTATCGGTTATTCTGCCTGTCACTGGTGTCATGTGATGGAACGTGAGAGTTTTGAACTGCACGAAGTAGCTGAGGTGATGAATAAACATTTTGTTTGCATCAAAGTAGACCGCGAAGAAAGACCTGATATTGATCAGATATATATGCTGGCAATTCAGCTCATGACGGGTAGTGGGGGCTGGCCACTCAACTGTATCTGTTTACCAGATCAGCGTCCGATTTATGGTGGCACTTATTTCAAAAAGGATGATTGGATCAATATTTTATTAAACGTTGCAGATTTATGGGACACAGAGCCTGGTAAAGCAGAACAATATGCGGTTCAGTTAACAGAAGGCATTCGTAATTCAGAAAAGGTCATCCCTAATATTAGAACTACACCTTATACTGAAAAGGATTTACAAGACATTACTGCACCCTGGAAACGTAACTTCGATATGATTGAAGGTGGGTATAACAGGGCGCCTAAATTCCCTTTACCAAATAACTGGCAGTTTTTATTACGTTACAGTCATTTAATGAATGAGAATGCAACACATGTAGCTACTTTACTAACACTTGAAAAGCTGGCCTTTGGTGGTATTTATGATCAGATTGGCGGTGGTTTTGCAAGATATTCTGTAGACGGTAACTGGCACGTTCCGCATTTTGAGAAAATGCTTTACGATAATGCACAGCTGATTGGTTTATATGCTGAAGCCTTTCAGTTTCCGGGAATAAATTATTTAAAGAGGTAGCAATAGAGTCAATTACCTGGATAGAGCGGGAAATGACATCTCCTGAAGGGTTATTTTATTCTGCATTGGATGCTGACAGTGAGGGCATAGAAGGTAAGTTTTATGTATGGGATTTACTGGAGTTTGAAAAGATTCTCGGCACTGATGCTGCACTGATGGCAGAATATTTCAACGTGACGCCTTATGGTAACTGGGAAGAAGAAGAGGTTAATATTCTTTTAAGGAAGTATACACCTGAAGAATATGCTGAGCTTAAAAATATTCCGATTGACGATTTCATTGTAAAACTGAATCTGGCTAAAGAAAAATTACTGGCAGTACGTGTTAAAAGAATGCATCCTGGTTTAGATGATAAATGTCTTACAGCATGGAACGCGATGATGATCAAAGCGCTTGCCGAAAGCAGCCAGATTTTTGATCGGGAGGATTTTTATCTGGCTGCTAAAAAAGCAGCTGATTTTATTCTTTCCAATAATATGAGTACTGAAAGTGGCGGATTATATCGGAATTACAAACATAATAAAGCTTCAATTACCGGATTTCTGGATGATTATGCTTTTTTTATCTCTGCATTGATTGCTTTGTATGAAGCAGATTTTGAGGACCGCTGGTTGCTGGAGGCTAAACGACTAACGGAATGGGTATTGAGTAATTTCCGTGATCTGGATAGTCCGATGTTATTCTATACTCCTGCAAATGGAGAATCTCTGATTGCCCGTAAACATGAGATTATGGACAATGTGATCCCTGCTGCTAACTCTGTAATGTCGCAGAATCTGAAACACCTGGGGCTGTTATTTGATGAAATCCGTTATACCGATAAAGCAGATGCAATGCTGGCTGCGGTACATCCTCAAATTAAAACCTATGGCTCTGCATATTCCAACTGGGCCATCCAAATGATGAACGAAGTGTTTGGAATCAATGAAATTGCCTTAACAGGTAATTCCGTAAATCAGATCAGGAAAGAGCTGAGTAAGAGATATATCCCGAATAAAATTATCTTAGCAGGAACAAATTCTGTACTTCCTTTGTTAAAAGATAAGCAAAGCATTGAAACAAAAATCTATATTTGCCGAAATAAATCATGTCAGCTGCCAGTAACAACAGTTGAAGAAGCATTAAAATTAATTAACTAAATAAGATTCCAATGAGTATTAAACCCAATACAGTAGTTTCATTAACGTACGAATTGCATACGACTAATGAAGAGGGACAACAAGTTTTCGTAGAAAAAGCTGATGAGCAAAATGCATTGGTCTTCTTATACGGTGCAGGTATGATGTTACCTAAATTTGAAGAGCATTTAACTGGATTAAATGTTGGTGATGAGTATAAATTTGAATTAAGTGCTGCTGATGGTTACGGAGATTTAGATCCGGGAGCTTTCGCTGACTTACCAAAAGATATGTTCAAAGATGTTGACCTGCCTAACGTAGGTGATGTTATTCCTTTACAGGATAACGAAGGAATCATTTCAGAGCTGGTGTTACTGCGGTACACGATACAACTATCTCTGTAGATCTTAACCACCCAATGGCTGGTAAAAACCTGATCTTTGGTGGTAAAATCCTTTCAGTACGTGAAGCAACTGAAGAAGAATTAAGTCACGGTCATGCACATGGTGCTGACGGACATGCAGGACACTAATCCTGATAAATTATAATAAAAAAAAGGTGCAGAAATTAATTTCTGCACCTTTTTTATGTCTGGTGAATTCCGATTCTCTTAGAATTTAAACAGCTTTTAGTTCTTTTTAACAGCGAGGTTACACTTCTCGCAGATTCCATAAGCAGTAGTAGTTACCGTCTTTGCGGTGAAACCTTTTGGCATAGTGCTATGCGGAACGATAACATCCAGGCAGTATATTTTATTACAGTTTGTGCAGTTAAAATGAATGTGTTCATCATGGTGATGATCTTCAGAGCAGGAAGATGAGCAAATTGCATAATTAGCCGTTCCGTTCATATCATATCCATAATCCGATGCAGAATCCCTTTATCTTCATAAATGTTCAATATCCGGTAAAGTGTTACCCTGTCAATTTCTTTACCCAGTTTTTTTTCAAGTTCAGGCTGTGAAATGGCGACAGTATCTAAAGCTATTTCTTCTAAAACACGAACCCTTTGTTTGGTATGTTTTAGTGAGTGTTCTTTTAATATGCTGGTAGGGTCGATTTTCATATTTGTTAGATTGACTTTGCATTAACTAAAGCTATTGGTGGATTATCCATTGCATTTCCAGTGCTTAGCTTTAACATTCCTTTGATTGTTATTGTTTGATATGTGAATTTAATCGGTTCAGCAAGCTCAACCATTACCATAATCGGTACGCCATTTTTCCCGCAGAAGTAACATTGGTTAATCGGCAGGGTGGATAGCATAAACTTTGTTTGTTTCATCCCATCTTTAATCGGGACTAAATATCCTTCAAGTTCAAATGGCTTATTTGCATACTTTTTAATATCAGCATTATAATAGGAAACATCTCTGTGTATCCTTCACAATTTTGAAATCCACACTTCCAATGACATCCCAATTGGTAGAGGTAATCTGGTCATTCGGGTTATGCTGAGCTTTCACCGCGAAACCTGAAAGTAATAAAAATATAATGATCAGTTGTTTCATTTATTTTATTTTTTTGTCAGATGGAACCCGACATGATTAATATTTAGTTTTTAGACAATATCTTAGAAATATTTGACCGGTAAGCCTGCAATGCCGGAATAATACCTGCAAATATACCAATCGCTAAGCCGGCAGCAAATAAATAAATTTCATCCTTCATGAATATAAATCCGCTTAGCTTTGCCTGGCTGCTTTCCTGGTAATTTCCAATCAGCTGAAGCACTAAATGGCCTAATACGATACCGATAATTGTACCGGCTAAAGTAAGCAGGATTCCTTCGAAAATCACTATGCAGAACAATTGTCCTCTTGATGCACCCAGTGTACGCATGATTGCCAGATCGTAATTCCTTTTTTTTTAAAGAGTTATATAAATTCACAAATACACTGATTGCAGCAATTAGCATAATCAATGCGGCAAACCATTGCAGGGTATCTACACCAACGCCAATCAGGGAAAACAGGCGGGTGCTTTCCATAGCGGGGGAGGCTGCCTGCAAATTTGTAGATTGATTTACCATCCTCGGAAACATGACAACAGACATTGGTGACCGGTATTGAATAAGTAAGGCAGTTATTTCTTTTTCATCATTAGAATGGGTTTGATCTGGTCTTTGATTTTCGGCTTCGTGGTGTTTGTGGTCAGCTCCATTATGATGATGTTCTTTGGCCTCTTCTTTTTCGTGATCCTCATGCATCTTCCATACGCTGGAAATATTTGTCAGGATAAGGTTATCAGTTACATTTCCCTGCGAGGTTAAAATGCCTACAACTTTATAAGCATGTGTTTTATGGATGTCTGAACTGCCTGTTAGTCCATGAGCACCAAAAAAAGTATCTCCAATCTTTAATTTCTGATTGATTAGCAGCTACACTTGATCCAATCGTGACTTCAAAATCTGCTGACCAGAATTTACCAGTACTTGTTTTTAACTTATAAATGCTGACAAAATTACTGTCCGTACCCACAATCCTGATTCCCTGGTAATTATCGCCCTGCGCTAAAGGAACGGCTCTTTTGACAAAGGGGCTATGTGCTAATTCCTGTGCTGCTTTAAGCGGGATATTGCCTGTAGGAAAATCGATATAATAAATACTGCTCAGGATAAGTTGCAACGGGCTTCCTTTCGCACCAACTACCAGGTCAATGTCTTTAGAATTATTATCTAGTTTTTCACCAATTTGGGTAGATGCCAGCAGTAAAATTGTCAGAATACCTGTGCCGAATGCGATGAGTATAATGTTTAATGCGGAGGATAATGGTTTAGACCATAAACTTTTCCAGCTGATTTTTAATGGGCTCATTTTAATTCGTAAGTATTAGTGAATGCATCTTTAACTCTTTTATCGTGGGTAGCCACAATTAATGTGGCCTGGTTTAAGCCTGATTGCTGCATTAATAGTTCAAGCACTGCATTTGCATTTTTATCGTCAAGGCTGGAAGTAGGTTCATCAGCAATTAATAAAACAGGCTTGTTGATCACTGCTCTTGCTATGGATACCCGCTGGAGTTGTCCCTGGCTTAACTCACTGGGATAAGTATCTTTTTTATCGGCTATGCCTAAAGACGTCAGCACCTCATTTACCCTTTTATGGTCTTCTGGAAGACGGGCAAAACTTTGTGCCGTCACGAGGTTCTCTGTAATAGTCAGGCTTTTGATCAGATGTGGACGCTGGAATATAATTCCAATATTTCTGCCCCTGAACTGATCGAGTGCCTTGGAAGAAAGTGAATATAAGCTGGTGCCATCCATATTTACCTCTCCCGCGACAGGCTTTAATATCCCTGTAAGGATATGCAGCAGGGTAGTTTTTCCGCTTCCGGATTCCCCTAAGAGTAACCATTGCTCACCGTTATTGATTTTCCCAGTCTTTAAATTCAATGCGCCCTGCATTGCTATAACTGTGTGAAACTGATTTAATGGATATCATTTGTATTTATCGTTTTATAGGATCTCTGCCTGTATTGTTTAACAAAAGTAACAAATGCAAGTCTATTGCATATAGTATATATGTAAAGAGTTTGCTACTACTTTTATTAATATATTTATAATTATTCTGACTTTCTAATAGTAGATGCAATTTAATTGCATTTGTTATTGTGTTTGGTATATTTGCAACCGTATTGCATTAGTTATTATCTTAATTAAAGCTGTTTACGCTGATATTACCATTAAACACACACATAAAATGAAAACGAAATTATTACCTGTAACCGTACTCAGTGGATTCCTTGGAAGTGGGAAAACAACTTTATTGAATCATATTCTTCATAATAAGCAGAATCTGCGTGTGGCATTGATTGTCAACGATATGGGAGAGATTAACATTGATGCAAATGCTGTTCAGCGTGATAATATATGTTGTCCAGAACAGAAGAAAAACTGGTAGAAATGAGTAATGGTTGTATTTGCTGTACGCTTCGTGAAGATCTGATGGCTGAAGTTGAAAAACTGGCTAAAGAAAACCGATTTGATTATCTGATCATTGAAAGCACAGGTATTTCTGAACCGGTGCCGGTAGCACAAACTTTCAGTTATGTAGACTTAACCATGAATATTGACCTGAGTAAGTTTAGCAAGCTGGATACGATGGTGACGGTTGTGGATTGTTTTAATTTTAAGAAGGACTTTGGTACGAATGAATTACTGATTGACAGGGAATGGGTGGATGATACTGCGGATCAACGGACAATTGTCAACCTTTTAACAGATCAGATTGAATTTGCGAATGTGATTATCCTGAATAAAACTGATTTGATTTCTGCTCAGGATTTATTGCTTTTAAAAGCGGTTATCCGAAAGCTGAACCCTTCGGCTAAACAAATTGATACCTCTTTTAGTAAGGTAGATCTTAAGAAATATTAAATACAGGTTTGTTTGATTTTGATGAGGCCTCACAAGGTGCAGGATGGATCAAAGAGCTGAATACTGAGCACGAGCCCGAAACTGAAGAATATGGCATTAGCAGCACGGTATTCCGTTCTTCCAAACCTTTTCATCCAGAACGCTTATGGAGTTATCTGAATGAACAGTTTCCTCCAAATGTGATCAGAACTAAAGGGTTATTCTGGATTGCACCTATGCCAGACCGGGCGCTGAACTTTTCTCAGGCTGGCGGATCTTTGCGAATTGAAAGTGCGGGGACCTGGTGGGCGAGTATGCTACCCTCAGAAAGACTCAATTACCAGGATTTTACAGAAAACAGAAAAGAAATTGAGGGTCGCTGGGATGAGCACTATGGGGACAGGATGAATGAGCTGGTATTTATCGCTCAGGATCTTCAAAAAGAACAGTTGCATCAGGAATTGAATGCTTGTCTGATTACTGACGAGGAAGGGCTTCAATACCAAAATAAAGAGCTGTTTGTTAATCCTTTCGAACATGTGATTCAGTAAAAGAGGATTATATTTAATAATTAATGCAATTTAGTTGCAACTAATAATGTTAATTGTATATTTGGACTTCATTATTTAGTTAATAGGGAAGCACCAGTAACGGATTCATCACCCGTTACGGTGCTTTTAAATTTTAAAGCTAATTGATATCTGCAAATAGTATAATTTGATTTCTTTTTGGTTAATATCAGTAATGAGATGTATATTAGGAACCTGATCAATTCTTAAAATCACCATGACAAAAAAGATAACCACTATTCTGTTTTTAACCTTTTCTGTTTCTCTGAGTTCCTTTGCGCAGCAGTTTAAGGTAGCTTATTCTCCGGTTTCACTTAACAAGTCCTTTTCTGGGAAAGTTTTTCTGTACTTATCAAAGAAAAATACAGAACCATTAACAGCCTCAATTGGCGTAGAACTGTTAACTTGTTTTGCTGTTGATGTCAAAGGAATCAAGCCGGGAGAAAACATTGTGATTGACGATAAGGCAACAGCTTATCCAGTTGTACCTTCGGATATAGAACGGGGAGATTATTATATTCAGGCAGTATGGGATTTAAATCTGGGCGGAAGGGCGATCGCGGCAAGTCCCGGTAATGTATTCAGTAAACCACAGAAGATATCAATTAATAAAGACCGCAATCAGTCTTTTTCTATACTGGCAGATCAGGTAGTTCCTGAACAGGCATTTATAGAATCTGAATTTATAAAAGAGCTTAAAGCCCCTTCAAAATTATTAAGTGATTTCTATCATAAAGAATTTTCGATCAATGCAGCTGTTCAATTACCGCTGGAGTATAATAAAAATCCGGAGAAAAAGTTTCCGGTAGTATTTGTTGTGTTCGGTTATGGGGCTGATTACCATCATCTTATTGGGAGCGCAGGTATAAAGCAGATCTCGCTTGGCTCTGAGCCAGTCATCAGGGTGTTTCTGGATGGGAATTGTTCGTTAGGACATTCTGCTTATGCAAATAGTGAAAAAATAACGGCCCGTGGGGCGATGCGCTTACTCAAGAGCTTATTCCTTTGCTGGAACAAAAATATCGTTGTAACGGGGCCAGGATGCTGATGGGGCATAGTAGTGGTGGTTGGTCAGTATTGTGGCTGCAAACACATTATCCTAAATTATTTTTAGCCACGGCTTCCAGCAGTCCTGATTATGTGGATTTCCGGAATTTTTCTAAGGTTAATTTTTATCAGGACAGTAATATGTATGCTGATAAAAGGGGGCATCTTTATCCCGGTGGGACAGTTGCTGGAAGGTTCCCCTTTGCTTATCTGAAAGACATGTACCAGGTGGAAAATGTGATCTCAAGAGGGGAGCAGCAACGCTCTTTTGAAGCTGTTTTTAGTAAAAAAGGGAAAGATGGTTTACCTGAGTCAATTTGTGATTATAAAACTGGTAATATCAATCACCCTGTTGCCGAAAACTGGAAAAAAAAAATATGATATTTCTTTATATCTGAGAAATAACTGGAAGGAGTTGAAAAGTGATCTGGATGGAAAAATAAGGGTATCAGTAGGTGACGATGATAACTTTCTGCTCAACTACCCGGTAAAGTTATTTGAAGAAGAAATGAAAGTGATAAATGCTTCTGTGATGTTTCAATATTATCCGGGAGATCACTTTACAGTAAGCACAAAAGAATATATGGCTGGTACTTTAGGTTTTCTGGAAGGAAAATATAAAGAATGGCTGATTAAAAATAAGGCTGGCGGGAAATAATAAGCTTGTTTAGAAAATTAAAGGAGGTCTGATGATGGTTTCATTCATTCAGACCTCCTTTTTTTTAGTAGTTCTCCAGGAAGTCTTCTCCCTTTTGAGTAATTGTTGCGGAGGGATGGGCGCTATCCGGATGAATAAGAATATAGCCCAGTCGCTCTAGTTCTTCATAAGCATCTTCCATTCCTCCAAGAATAGAAGAGCTGACTTGCTGTTCAACTGTTTCCAGTATTGATTTGATTTCTTCTTTTTTTCCATACCTAAATTTAATAAATTTTTACATAAGGGTATCCGTTATTTTGAGACTGTTAGTAAAATCTTTTTATTTTTGCAGCTAAAAAACATATCCTAATCCTTTATTCCTCTTTCTATTACTGTTCCTTTTTGCTTGTCATTCTAAGCCTGTACCACATGGACACGGCGCTAACTCAACTCAGGATACTGTTGCGGTACCGGAAAATTCAAAGGATACTATGAAATCTGCTGCGGCTGACGCTAAAACGATTATATCGCGTAAAGAAGTCCCGGTTTTGTGTTATCATCAAATCAGGGACTGGAAAGCTTCAGACTCGCAAAGGGCCCATGACGATATTATTCCTCCGGCTAATTTCAGAGAACATATCAAAATGCTTGCAGATAGTGGTTACCATACCATTTTACCTGATGAATTATATGATTATCTGAATTATGGTAAGAAATTACCTGCTAAACCTATTATGATAACTTTTGATGATACTGATCTGGATCAGTATACAGTAGGTGCTTCGGAATTAAAAAAGTATGGATTTAAAGGAGTGTTTTTTATTATGACTGTTTCTATCGGCAGACCCAGATATATGAGTAAAGCACAGATTAAGGAGCTGTCAGATCAGGGACATGTGATTGCCAGCCATACCTGGAACCATAAGAACTTTGCGCAGTTTACGGATGAAGACTGGGATATTCAGATTGACAAGCCTACACAGACACTGGAAAAATTAACCGGGAAAAAAGTACAATACTTTGCCTATCCTTATGGCGTTTTCAAAGCGGCGAATCTGCATAAATTAAAAGAACATGGTTTTAAAGCCGCATTTATTCTGTCCACTCCAATGGACCCGGTGAATCCGATTTATACGATCAGAAGAATTATTGATCCGGGACGTTATACCGCTAAAAATCTTTATAATAGCTTACAGAAGAGTTTTAACAAGAAGAAGGATTTAGCAGTAGCAGCTAAATAGAATGTATGATGAGTGTATAAAAAAGGGTGTCCGAAATTTTCGAGGGCACTGAAAAAGTCCTTTAGATTTAAAGGTTAAAAAGCGAGCAGAAAAACTAAGGTTTACTGCTCGCTTTTTTTTATCTTAAAGTTCGATTTAGAAATGCTTTTAGATGTTAGCTCAACAACAAGAACTTCAGTTCAGTTCCTTTTCGAGGTTATATGACCTGATCATTCCCAAGGACAATCTGCTTCGCAAGATCAGCGAACTGATAGATTTCACCTTTATCTACGAAGAACTGCTGGACAAATACTGTTCAAATAATGGGCGTATGTCGGAAAGTCCCGTGCGCATGTTCAAATACCTGTTGTTGAAAACAATCTATACTGTTTCGGACGTTGATGTGGTTGAGCGCTCGCGCTACGATATGTCCTTCAAATATTTCCTTGACATGGCTCCTGAGGATGAAGTTATCAATTCCAGTTCATTGACTAAGTTCCGAAAGCTCCGTTTGAAGGATACAGATTTATTGAACCTGCTGATCGGAAAAAAACGGTCGCTATAGCCCTTGAAAAGGGTATTATTAAGTCCAGATCTATTATTGTTGATGCTACCCATTCTCTGTCCAGATCAAATCCATATTCCGTAGTTGAGGTGCTGAGAGAACGCTCAAAGTTGTTGCGAAAAGCGGTTTACAGTATAGATGAAGAGATGAAAGAGCGCATGCCGAAAAAGAACGATTCGGCTGAGCTGGAAAAGGAATTGGCTTACTGTAAGGAGCTTGAAAAGCTTATTGAATCAGATCATACATTAAGTTCAATTCCAGCGATCAAAGAGAAGTTAAATCTATTGAAAGAGACTGTGGAAGATACACAGGAAAACTATACGCTCTCTAAAGATACGGATGCCAGAACCGGTCATAAATCAGCTGACAGCAAATTCTTTGGCTACAAGACCCACCTGGCCATGACAGAGGAACGCATCATTACAGCTGCAGTGGTCACCTCTGGTGAAAAAGGTGATGGCCCTGAACTGCCAATGCTATTGGAAATAAGTCAGGATAATGGAATCGAGGTAGATACGATAATCGGTGATTCAGCTTATTCCGGTAAGGAAAACCTTATACTGAAAGACAACGACGATCAGAACATAAAGATAGTAGCAAAGCTGAACCCTTCAATAACCCAGGGGTTTAGAAAGGAAGAAGACAAGTTCGATTATAATAAAGATGCTGATATGTTTGTATGTCCCGCCGGACACATGGCCATCCGAAAAGCGCGGCAGGGGAAGAAGAATATTGGTCAAAATCAATCGTACACTTACTATTTTGACGTTGAAAAATGTAAGACCTGTCCATTAAAACAGGGGTGTTATAAACCTGGAGCTAAGGCAAAAACTTATGCAGTAACTATAAAATCAACCATACATCAGGAGCAACAAGCTTTCCAGCAAACAGATTACTTTAAAGAAAAGGCCAAACATCGATATAAAATCGAAGCGAAAAATAGTGAGTTAAAAAATGTACATGGTTATGGACGGGCGCACACTATGGCATGGCATTACAAATATGCAGATGCAGGGAGCAATCGCCATATTCACTGTTAATTTAAAGAGAATCATCAAATTAACCACCTAAGTCTGTAAAACCGAAAGGAAACGGGCTATCAGACCAGTTATCGCCCTTTTTTAGCGCCAGTTCATCCGCAGGTATTACTCACGATTCCATAGCCAATAAAAAAAGCGATTAAGTAAAAATCATGTTTTACTTAATCGCTTTAGAATGTTACCCATTAAAGAGGAACTTTTTCAGTGCCCTCAAATTTTCGGACACCCCTTTTTTATAAGATTATGTTATTCGCTTATTTATACATTTCTGCTCTTAACTGTGCTACATCTTCACTATTGATATAATCATCATAAGTCATCATTTTATCAATTGATCCGTTAGGAGTCAGTTCGATTACTCTGGTTGCTACAGATTCAGTTAATGCATGATCCCGTGAAGTAAACAGAGCCGTTCCTTTGAAATCTTTAAGACCATTGTTCAATGCAGTGATTGATTCCAGATCCAGGTGATTCGTTGGCTCATCAAATAACAATAAGTTAGGTTGTCTTAACATCATCTGAGAGAACATACAACGCATTTTCTCACCTCCGGATAATACTTTACAGTTCTTTAATACTTCTTCTCCGGAGAACAGCATTCTGCCAAGGAAACTTCTGACAAACTGCTCATCTTTATCCGTATCAGAGTACTCTCTTAACCAATCAACAAGGTTCATGTCTTTTCCTGCAAAGTAAGCCGTATTATCATTCGGAATATCAGCGATGTTAATCGTTACACCATATTTGAATTCACCAGTATAGTTTGTATCACGGCCTGTTAATACATTATAAAATGCAGTAGTCGCTAAACTGTTCTGAGAAACAATCGCAATTTTATCGCCTTTGTTTACCATGAAGTTAACGCCTTTGAACAAGACTTCTCCATGACTGCTTAATGCAAGGTTTTCTACCTGAAGTATCTGATCACCCGCTTCTCTGCCACCTACATTATTAAACATAATAGCAGGGTACTTACGGCTTGATGGTTTAATTTCTGTAAGGTCAATCTTATCAAGAGCTTTCTTACGCGAAGTTGCTTGTTTTGATTTCGAAGCATTCGCACTGAAACGCTGGATAAATTCCTGCAATTCCTTTACTTTCTCTTCTAGTTTTTTATTCTGATCACCACGTTGTTTTAAAGCAAGCTGACTTGACTCATACCAGAACGTGTAGTTACCAGAGTAAGTAGTCATTTTGCTAAAGTCAATATCCACGATATGGGTACAAACAGCATCTAAAAAGTGCCTGTCATGGGATACAACTAATACGGTACTTTGATAATCAGCGAGGAAATTTTCTAACCAGGCAATAGTTTCTATATCCAGATCATTCGTTGGCTCATCCAGCAGCAGAATATCAGGATTACCAAAAAGAGCTTGCGCCAAAAGCACACGTACTTTTTGTTTACCATCCAATTCTGTGATTTGTTTATGGTGGAATTCTTCTTTAATTCCAAGATTGCTCAACATGGTCGCTGCATTGCTTTCCATATTCCAGCCATCCATTTCTGCGAATCTGTTTTCCAGTTCACCGGCACGTTCACCGTCTTTATCAGAGAAATCTTCTTTCAAATAAATTGCATCTTTCTCCTTCATGATGTCATACAATTCTTTATGACCGATCATAACGGTTTCAAGAACTGAGAAATCATCATACTCATGGTGATTTTGTTTTAAAACCGCCATACGTTCCCCTGGCGTAAAAGCTACGCTTCCAGAGGTCTGATTAACTTCACCAGACAGGATTTTTAAGAAAGTTGATTTACCCGCGCCATTCGCTCCAATTACACCATAGCAGTTGCCTGGAGTGAATTTTAGGTTAACATCTTCAAATAAGGTACGTTTTCCGTAACGCAGGGATAAATTAGAAACTGAAATCATATTGCACAAAAATAAGCCGCAAAGGTAACGATAATTTAATAAAATGTTTTGTACAGAGGGGATTATTAGGTGAATTCGTCGTAAGATTTAAGGTAATATTCACCTTATAAACTGACAACATGTTTAAAATGTTATTTTTGTAATAATTATGGAAAGTGAAATAAATATACTTAGTTCTATTATACAGCGCAGACGGAGCATTTTCCCGCCAAGTTATACACAGGAGGAAATTCCTGAAGCTTTGATCACCCAGGTATTGGAAAGCGCAAATTATGCACCTACGCATAAATTAACACAGCCCTGGAGGTTTATCGTTTGCCGTAACGAAGGAAAACGTAAACTGGGAGAAGAGCTTGCACGTTTTATATAAACAGGAGACGCCGGAGGCACAGTTCCTTCAGAAGAAATATGATGGTATAGTGGAGAAGGCGATACAGTCAAGTTGTGTCATAGTGCTTAATGCACAATTGCATCCTGATGTTATTCCTGAATGGGAAGAGATTGCGGCTTTTGCCTGTGCGGTACAGAATATGGCATTAACTGCCGAAGCATTAAAGATTGGTGCTTAGGAGTTCACCGGGGATGATTAGCCAGCTGAATGACTATTTAAAACTGGAACCGAACGAAAAGTGTTTTGGATTGTTTTATATGGGCTTCCACAATGAGGAGCCCCGTTTACCAAAACGTACGCCAATGGCAGAAAAAGTAAGATGGATAAATGATTAACATGGAAGGATTAAAAGCTAAATTATATCAGTCTTGTATGGATTTTATCATGCAAAGAATAAATACTGCAGAAACTGCTTTACAGCAAGCACAGGAAGCAAGTAATGATGATACGAAGAGCAGTGCGGGAGATAAGTTCGAAACGACTCGTGAGATGATGCAGCAGGATATAGCAAGGAATAAAAACCTTTTGCTTGATGCGAAGCAGAACTTACAATTGTTAACTTCACTGGAAGAAGCTGTCCATAGTGATGTGGTTAGAAACGGTGCGCTTGTGTATACATCTAACGGGATATTTTATATCTGTATCAGTGCAGGACAATTGAAGGCAGATGATCAGTGGTATTTGCTATTTCGGCAGTTTCTCCGATCGGACAATTGCTGGTGGGTAAAAAAGCCGGAGAGTCTTTCAGTTTTAATAAAAACGAGTATACGATCAAAAAGATCGACTAGTTTTTAAATTGTTAATCAGGATCTAAGAATATAGCTAATCTGATAAAAAGGAAGCCGCGCCATATTAATATGACGCGGCTTCCCTTTTATCAGATTTTTTGTTTAGAAACTATTCTTAATGCTGTTACTTAATGTTTTTGGTGTCCAGTAACCACTGGCGATAATTCTTCTGATTGTGAACAGTGGATCTTTCTCATCGCGTTTAGTAGATAGAATAAAGGCACTTTTAAATCCTCTTTTCTTTAATTCCGGGATAGCCTCTGGGTTCCATAAACCAAATGGGTAAGCAAAATGGTGGATATTTTTCCCGGTAATTGCTTCAAGGGTTTTGGTTGGTTTGTCAATTTGAATTTCCCAGTCTTTACCCTGATATTTTTTCACGTTGTGGTGATCCCAGGTATGCGAACCAATATCATTTCCTTTATCTGAAAGATCTTTTACCTGAGCTTTGCTCATATAATTTGGTCTGCCCAAAGAAACAGTCATTACAAAGAACGCACCTTTGAAACCATATTTTTTCATGGTCGGTTCAGCAATAGTGTATTGATCAAGGTCTGTATCATCAAAAGTTAACAGGATAGGTTTTGATGGAAGAGGAGTACCATTGTTCAAATAATCATATAACTGATCAAGCAGGATGGTATGGTAACCGCTATCTGCAAGCATTTTCATATGTCCCTTAAATACATCAATTGGTATGATATAATCTTTAGCGGCTTTTGAATCTTTTGGTCTCCAGTCACGGATCTGATGATAACATAATACCGGAACCTGTTTACGGGCCAGAATTGTTTTTGCATCAGCTACTTTGATTTTTGAAATATCTACCGCTTTATTAGGAGTAGAAGGGCCGGTTGATGCAGTGGTGGTTAAAGTTAAAGTTGTTGTGTCTTTAACGTCGTCTTCCTTTTTATTGTTTTGGGATTTGGATTGGCAGCCGGCACTTAAAAACAGTGCAGCAGCAGTCAGGGTTAAGATATAGTGTTTCATTCGGGCATTTTATGTGTCGGTTGCTAAATTAGGAAATCAACTGACATTTTTTTTATTAAATACAAAAAAGGCCAGACAATATTGCCTGGCCTTTTTTGTATAAAAATTATGTAAAGTATCTACATACTATAAGTAGAACTGAACACCGATTTTTGGAGCAAAGAAATTAGCTGCAACATTGAACTCTTTGTTACCACCAATTTTATTGTCATTGTTGTCTTTTATAGTGATGTCGTTGTAGTTGATACCTCTAACAGAGAATTCTATACCGAATTTTTTGCTTGGGAAGAAAGCGAAACCTGGAGATAAAGCAACACCTATTTCAGTAGATTTACTAACTTTAGCGTAGTTGTTACCATCGTTATCACCTAATTTGTTGTTACCGAATGCCATTGGAACTGATTTGTCCGAAAAAAATTTGAACTGCTCAGTGATACCTTTGTAGTAACGTGCGAATGGAGCAACTACAAATGCTTGTTTTTTTGTAGTGAAACCTGCAACTGTACCAGCTACATCTACATGGTTTTTTGAAGTTTGGAAACCAACACCAGTACCGATTGCTAAGTTGTCAGTTACAAAGTAACCTACACTTGGAACGATATTGAAAGTAGTGTTTGCTTTGCTTGCGCCATTTGCTTTATTTGAATCAAATTCAACGTTACCACCTAACATGAATTTACCTTTTTCAGTTTGTGCCTGAGTTGTGAATGCTAATGCAGAAACTGCGATTAATGATAATAATAATTTTTTCATTTTGTTGCTTTTTTAATTAATACTAAGCCAGAATTTTTGTTTTTAGTATCTGACTATGTTTGGCATATAGTCAATACCGGTGCCAAACAAATATTTGTCATACAAACAGGAAATGGCGTTTTTTGTAAATGCTTATCTGATAGTGAGATAAATTGTTTTAGGTTTTTCTTTATTATTTTGTGATGACAATTAACAAAATGCTCACATTAAATTAACATTAAAATGAATAAGACAATTTGACTTTCTTTGTTAGAATGTCAGTTTTTTTATTGCCATTTCTGTCAGTTTTCAGGACAGTTGAGACAGTTGTTAGTTATTTCATTAAAAAAAAACTAAATTCATTAAACCTTTATGTGTGTTTAAAACGTTATTTAATTATGAGACTATTAATAGAACGCAAACCGATAAAAGTTTATCCTGATCCTAAACGTGTCATTGCCAGATTCTTTTTTAATGGAGAGGAGAGAGCTAAAGAAGTTATTAAGAGGGTTTTGGAATTATCCGATAAAGATGTTTTTGGTCTGATCTCGCCAATTTTGCAGGAATATTCAAAAAGACACAGGAATATCACCAAGATCCTGGCACGTCACTGTAAAAAGATAAAGGACTATATAGATGAGATGGAGATCGATTATGAGTCTCTGAGCAAATATCGGCGTCTTCTGTTAGGATCATATTTTACACACGAATATTCTATCGAGTCTGCCGCGTTTTTCAACCCATCAGTAGTCGAAGACCCGGATCAATCAGAACTTGTAGAGGGCGAGAAAAGATTAATCATCAGTTTCAGGGCAGTAGGAGAAGGACATATTTCGTCTGTGGTCTTCAGGAGAGCCCTGATAGACAGCAATGGAAACATCACGGTTAATCCTTCAGGAAACTATATTGATGAGGCAGAGGTAGTCAGGAATGCGGTATATAATAAAAAATTATTCCTCAAGAGGGCAGCGGATGCGATGATCGACCTGAATATTCTGAATGAGGTAGATTTAAAGCTGGATGAGAAATTTGATTATGCCGTTCTTAGAAGGATTATTATAGATTCTAAAAACCTCCAGTCAGATGATTTGAAGAAACTGGAATATGATAAAATTCTCTGGCTTTCGGATACTTACCATGAAATAAGTTTTTCAAGAGACACAGATATTTCTGACCGTGTTATCTTTCCGATATCAGAATTTGAACGCAAAGGAATAGAAGACGCACGTTTTGTCCGTTTTATTAAAGAAGATGGAACCGTTATTTATTATGCTACCTATACCGCATTTGATGGCGCTATGATTCTTCCTAAATTATTACAGACAACCGATTTTTATGATTTTAAAGTAAGCCCGCTTCACGGAGCCGGGGCACAAAATAAGAACTTAGCCTTGTTCCCACGTAAGATTAACGGAAAGTATGCCATGATGTCAAGAATAGACGGGTGGAACAATTACCTCATGTATTCAGATAAACTTACGGTATGGGATCACCCGGTTAAATTACAACAGCCACAATTTCCATGGGAATTTATTCAGATTGGTAATTGCGGGTCTCCGATAGAAACAGAAGCTGGCTGGTTAATCATTACTCATGGTGTAGGGCCAATGCGCAGATATTGTCTGGGCGCTAGTTTACTGGATCTGGAAGATCCTTCTAAAGAAATCGGAAGGCTTACAGAGCCTTTGGTAATCCCTAATAATGATGAAAGAGAAGGTTATGTACCAAACGTATTGTACTCTTGTGGTTCAATTATCCATAATGGGGAATTGATTATCCCTTATGGGCTATCTGACTATTGCTCTTCTTTTGCTTCAGTGAAAATTGACTTGTTACTGGCCAAGCTGTTAAGTTCAGCGAGTGAACGCGAAGAAACATCTGGCAGTAAAGACGAAAATAATATATAGTGTATTTATAAAATACGATGGTAGAGGTTTAGATAATCCTTTACCATCTTTTCTTTGGAGAACCTCTGTTTGGCCCAGTTGTGACAATGGAGTCTGTCAATCCCTGATATTTGTGTAACTGCCTCTGTAGCTTCTTCGACGTTGCTTACCAGGAAACCCGTTTTCTCATGTTGAATTAATTCTGGCATTGAACCCCTGTTAAAAGCAATTACAGGAGTGCCACATAATAAAGCTTCAGCCACGCTTAATCCAAATGGCTCTTCAAAACTGATAGGATGGAGTAAAGCCAATGCTCCGCTCAGCAATTCATTACGCTTCTTTGGCCCTGCAGAGCCCAGAAAAACAATTTCTTCATTCAAATAAGGTTCCACTGCCTCTTTATAGTAACGTTCATCCTGAATGATCCCGGCAATTAATAGTTTTTTCTTACTTTTCAATGCAATTTGTATAGCCTCCGCTGTTCCTTTATCCGGATGTATCCTTCCAAAAAACAAGAGATAGTCATCAGCGGATGCATTAAACTGAAAATCTTTAGTATTTAGCCCATTATATACTGTCCCGAGGTAATTGAGTAATGGATGACGGTTTGCATCGCTGATCGCTGCATAATGGTTATGCCGGTTATACCGTTGATAAACCTGGACAATTTTTTCTGATGAAAACCCATGAATAGTAGTTAACACCGGAGTTTTAATCAACCCCGAATAACTTAGTGGCAGGAAGTCAAAATGATTATGGATCAAATCGAAGTCGTCGGCCTGCTCCTCAGGTTGCTGATATGAAGACACTCTATAACTTTTGCATCCTGATTGCGGTCTTCCTCATAACCAGTTTTAACCACGCTTCTTAATTTTGCTGAAGTGACAGAATCGCCGGTGGCAAATAAAGTCACTTCTATTCCTGCTTCATGTAAACCTTCAGTTAAATTAGAGGCCATTTGTTCCCAGGGGCCATAATGGCGCGGTGGCGTTCTCCATGCCACGGGCGATAAAACAGCTATCTTCATTATAGTGCCTCTTCTTTAACTGGTACGACGTCCGGTTTAACACTATATTCATACTCGAATTCCAATGATTTCAGTATTACCAAATGTGAAATCCAATAAGCTAACGTACTTTCTGCTCCCTGGTTTCTATTCACACCATAATTTTGCAATCCATCTCCACAACCTTTAGTTTCATAATCATATAATGGAAGTCTGAGGCTATTCTCGCCTAAGAACCATTGATAACTTAAATACATTTGTCTGATGTATTTTAAATCGTGGTAATCTCATAAGCTTTGAAATATAACAGAACCATAGCCATAGTCTCAATAGCCTGCTGATCGTATAAAGCCATATCTTTACCATTGAATAACCAGCCATCATTGCCCACCGGGTTTAAATAACCCTTATCGAGCGTTTTGGAGGTAAGAAATTCCATAGTTTCGAGTCCTATGGCCAGAGAATCCTGATCCTGAGTGGTCTCATAATGACAAAGAAGAGCTAAAGGTAGAATAGCATTGTCATAGGTCATTTTTTCTTCAAACCAACTCCACTGCTCCCCTTTATTTGCCTGATAGGCGGTTTTCAATGGTACTGCCAGTTTATTGAGTTCATCAATGATATGTTCATCATAAGGGTGAGCTTTTAAAAAACTGCTTAGCCCAATCATTGTATTGGCCAAACCTCTTAAGTGTTTAAGCTTGCTGAAATGGGGGATAGATTTGATAAACAGCTCAGTAGCAAACTCTCTGTAAGAATTGTTTGGAGCATTGTTAATCAGATAACCCAATGCCCAGATCGTTCTGCCAAATGAGTCTTCTGAACCCACCTCATCGAGATATTCTCTTTTGAAACTTAAGAAGTTTCTGAAATTACCGTCATCGCACTGCATGTACTGGATATAACTCAGGTAGACGGGTAATAATTCCAGCGCAGTTTTATTCTTGTTTTGCTGCCAGGCCAGAATAACCATAATCAGGGCACGGGCATTGTCATCCAGACAGTATCCTTCTTTTAGATTTGGAATGCCATATTTTGCATGCTGAACAATTCCTGTATCATCTGTTAATCTTTTAATATGGGCCATGCTAAAAGCAGGCATCATATCAGGATCGATAATAGGCCTGATTTCTTCTTTAGCCTGGTTAGCATCGAGTATAGCCTCTTCTAAAGTCTCAATAAAAACATTACCTGTCGTTGGCCAGCGTAAATGCAAACCATAATTATAGGCGTTATCTTTTAGTTCTTTGAGTTGCTGCTGATTTGAAAATAAGTCATTACAGTTTCTGATAAAGTATCTGAATCTTTGAAATCGAATAGCTTTCCGCGGTTGTCAGCCAGTAATTCCTGGGCATGCCAGTAGGGAGTAGAGATGACCGCAGCTCCGGCACCTATAGCATAGGATAATGTTCCGCTGGTAATTTGTGCTTCGTTCAGATATGGAGTAATATACATATCTGACGCTGTCAGGTAGTCATATAATTCTTCTTCTGAAACAAATTTATTGATAAAAAGAAGATGGTTTTCTACGTCTAGTTTTTTTGCAAGGCGTTTCAGACTGTCCCTGTATTCTTCTCCTGAATTCCTGATTACACCAGGATGTGTAGTACCTAATATAGCATAAAGTACATCAGGATTTTTCTCCACTATTTTGGGTAATGCTTCAATAACAGTTTCTAAACCTTTATTTCTGCTGATCAAACCAAAGGTAAATAGTACCTTTCTATTTTTAAAAGCAGGTGAATTTTTGATTTGATTGTTGTCTTTTGGTTCCAGATTGGTACACCATGTTCAATAAGTTTTTTATTTTATCTTCTGATATACCATAGATAGTGGTCAGAAAGGTTACAGCCCTGTTACTCATCACCACAATTTTTGAGGAGTACTTTGCAATTTCCCTGATAATGGTCAGTTGCATGTAGGATGGATCTTTAAGAATAGTATGGAGAATTGTGATCAGGGGCTTTTGTAAACGGGCGATCAGGGGTAAAATATATACACCATTGTCTCCCCCATAAATGCCAAATTCATGTTCTAAAATGCATACATCCGTCAGACTAATATTAATATAGTCTGCTGCCCTTGCATAATCTTTTTGATTGTCCTGTCTGATGATATACTGAACTTCCGGAGGGTATTCATAAGTAGTCAGATCTTCAGAATCCGTCATTGCTACTACGAAGCTTTCTTTAGATACTGCTTCTGTATGGTGACCTATTGCTTTTAAAAGATTATTATTGAATGTAGCGATACCACATTCGCGCGGAGGATAAGTCGATATATATGCTATTTTCATCTGTAGATAATTGTTTTTAATTTACTGGGCCATTGTAAGATTCGGTTTTTAATGTTTTTATAAAAAAAAAAGAGTTATCTGGTACAGATTGCTGAACAAAAACACGGAATAAAAAGTTTTTGTTTAATTTTTGCTTTTATGGGGACAGATTTCTCGTATAAAAGAAGAACCTACGCTCTTTACTCTCTTATAAAGCAAAATTTAGAGTTATTGTTTTGAATATTTTTTGCGGTTGATCAAATTAAACAGTAATGTGACACCCAAGGCGACAAGGCAACCAGCAACAACGCAGGATACCCGCTCTAATGCTACATACCAGTGTTTTTTCGTGTTCTTCTTGCAACGTTATAATTACAACAGCAGCTAAAGCTGTTTTTAGGGTATTGGTCATGCGAAGAGAGATGCCAATGAAGATCGTTAAGGCCACACCCAGGCATAAGATAACTATGTTAGGCAGCGGAAACGGATAGAGACAAATACCAGCCACAACCAATCATATTAGCTTTCATCCGGTCGTAAGCAAGCGTGTTACTGTTATCAGGAGAAAGTGATACGACTACAGAAACCAGCGACCAGTAAAAGGGATATTGAGGGAAATATTTATAAAGCGCATAGCAAATGATAACCCCGGTCAGACATTTTAATAAATAGATGAAATTGGTAGCATATGCATCCGTGTTTATCTCTATTTTGCTCATTAACCCTGATCTTTGTTTGAATCAATTGTAAATGCAATTTAACAAAAAAAGAATGCTGATCCCGTATGCTGCAGCCTGCAAAATTGCAGAATATAGAATATAAGACCAGCATTCCCTGGTTTTAATTATTTACTGGAAACCTTATGAAGCAGGTGTTTCCTTTTTTGTATTGATGAATACGAATTTATTATCGAACATATCCAGCTTGATTTTACTGTCTTTATCAATTTTTCCAGCTAGTATCTCTTTTGATAACTCATTCAGGACACGTTTTTGAATTACTCTTTTTAATGGACGGGCACCAAACTGAGGATCATATCCCAGTTCTGCCAGCCAATCCAATGCTTCAGGAGAGGCTTCGATCTCAACACCCATTTCAGCTAATGTTTCCTGCACATGTCTGAACTGCAATTCTGCAATATTTCGTACTTCGCTGCGGTTTAAAGGAGTGAACATAATCAATTCATCGATCCTGTTTAAAAACTCTGGTCTGATGGTTTGTTTCAGCAACTCAAACAGCTCATTTTTAGTTTTAGCAATGACTTCATCTCTATTGGAGTCGTCAAGATCCTTAAAGTTCTCCTGAATCAGGTGTGATCCGATATTTGAAGTCATAATAATGATCGTATTCTTAAAGTTGACTAAGCGGCCTTTATTATCTGTTAAACGTCCATCATCCAGTACTTGCAATAATATGTTAAACACGTCGGGGTGCGCTTTTTCAATCTCATCCAATAAGACTACAGAATAAGGTTTACGACGAACTGCTTCAGTAAGCTGTCCACCTTCATCATCATAACCTACATATCCCGGAGGCGCTCCGATTAATCTTGAAACAGAGTGTCTTTCCTGGTATTCACTCATATCAATACGCGTTAAAGCGTTATCATCATTAAACAGGAATTCTGCCAGAGCCTTAGCCAGCTCAGTTTTACCCACACCAGTTGTACCTAAAAAGATAAAGGAACCGATAGGTTTGCGTTTATCCTGTAAACCAGCACGGGAACGACGAATAGCATCAGATATCGCTTCAATTGCTTCATCCTGACCAGCTACACGTTTATGCAGCTCATCTTCCAGGTTCAGTAATTTTTCACGTTCACTGGCCACTAATTTCGTTACTGGAATTCCTGTCCAGCGCGCTACTACACCAGCGATATCATCAGCAGTAACCTCTTCTTTCAGCATACGGCCTTCGCCCTGCTGACTTTCCAGTGTTACTTTTAATTTCTCAACTTTATCCTGTGCCTCTTTAATTTTACCATAACGGATCTCAGCTACTTTTCCATAATCACCCGCACGTTCTGCCTGATCAGCTTCCAGTTTATAATTCTCTATTTGCTCAAGCTCAGTGTTAATACCATCAACCACATCTTTTTCACCCTGCCATTTTGCTTTCAGTTCATCGCGTTCAGCAGAAAGATTTGCAATTTCTTCACCAAGAGATTTTACTTTTTTATCATCATTTTCTCTTCTTATTGCTTCCCGTTCAATCTCTAACTGCATAATTTTACGATCCAGCTCATCCACATTTTCGGGAACACTGTCCATCTCCAAACGTAATTTAGAAGCGGCTTCGTCCATTAAGTCGATAGCTTTATCCGGCAGAAAACGATCACTGATATAACGTTGTGACAGTTCTACAGCTGCAATGATTGCCTCATCTCTGATCCTTACTTTATGATGGGTTTCATATCTTTCTTTTAAGCCTCTTAAGATGGAAATTGCATCCTGTGTATCAGGTTCATTAACTACCACCTTTTGAAAACGACGCTCCAGAGCCTATTTTTCCAGGTATTTCTGATATTCATTTAAGGTTGTTGCACCAATAGCGCGCAGTTCACCACGGGCTAAAGCAGGCTTCAGGATATTTGCAGCATCCATTGCACCTTCGCCACCACCAGCACCTACCAAAGTGTGGATCTCATCAATAAACAGGATAATATCACCTTCACTCTGTGTTACCTCTTTCACTACGGCTTTTAAACGCTCTTCGAATTCGCCTTTATATTTTGCACCAGCGATCAGAGAACCCATATCCAGAGAGAAAACAGTTTTTGTTTTTAGGTTTTCTGGTACGTCTCCCTTGATAATTCTGAAAGCGATACCTTCTGCAATGGCAGTTTTACCTACCCCAGGTTCACCAATCAGAATAGGGTTGTTTTTTGTTCTCCGGGAAAGAATCTGAATCACCCGCCTGATTTCTTCATCTCTGCCGATAACAGGGTCAAGTTTTCCGGACTCAGCGTATTCATTTAAATTTCTTGCGTATTTATTTAAAGCATTATAACTTGCTTCTTCAGCATTCTGATCAGTTACTCTATTGTCACCACGTAAAGCTGAAATAGCTTTTTTCAAATCTTTTTCGGTTACACCCTGATCTTTTAACAGTTTAGAAGTATTGTCGTTAACGGATAAAATCCCTAACAAAAGATGCTCTACAGAAACAAACTCGTCCTTAAATTCTTTCAGGTAAGATTGTGCTTTTTGCAGGACAGAATTAGCTCCGGATGATAAGTATCCGTTACTTCCGCTTACTTTTGGGAATTTAGCGATTTGCTCATCCAGATGCTGATTGAGCGTATTTAAATTTACATTTAGCTTCTTTAAAACATAAGAAACTACATTTTCATCAACAGTAAGCAGCCCTTTAAGCAGATGGGCCGTTTCAATAGCCTGTTGCTGGTTGCCCTGGGCTATTTCGGAAGCCTGTTGAACGGCTTCCTGGGCTTTTATAGTAAAGTTGTTAAAGTTCATGCAAATGTCCGAACAAAAGAAATGCCATAAGCCAGTATCTCCCAGGATCGGAAATTATGTCGCTAAAAGATATTTTTTACTGAATAAATGTCTGGTATTTAACGGGTTGTGCTGAATTTTTGTCTGAATTTAATAAAAAATTGCGATTGATTACCGGGTTTGTCCTTATTTTGGAATACCAGACCTTTATTCAGGATTCTAGTATCTTTCCACAAATATGACGCGTTTTTAGTTTTGAATGAGTTTCTTTGCATCAAAATTATTACGAATACAATATAATGGAGAAAAACTTACTAAAAGGTGCCTTATTAGTCGGACTTGGCGCCTCAAGTTATGGTGCGTTGGCAACAGTGGTTAAGATGGCTTATGAACATGGATTCAATACTGCGGAGGTAACAACTTCCCAGTTTACTATTGGATTTACAGGCATGCTTTTATTAAATATACTGATCAAAAATAAATCAAAAGCAAAAGAAGAAGCTCAGCAGGAAAAGGGGGCTATCTGGAAATTGATGCTTGGCGGAACCTCTCTGGGGACTGACCAGTGTGTTCTACTATTTTGCAGTAAAGTTTATTCCGGTATCAGTAGGAATAGTACTGTTAATGCAATCTGTCTGGATGGGTTTATTACTGGAAGCTGTGTTAGATAAAAAGATGCCTTCAGGCAGGAAAATTGTGGCTACAGTGATCGTTTTAATGGGAACTGCATTGGCAACAAATATATTTTCTGACGTACATGAACTGGATTGGAGAGGAGTAGCCTGGGGATTAGCCGCTGGTGTATCCTATACCATATCATTGTATTCTTCTAACAGTATCGCGACACATATGCGTCCGCTGAAAAGAAGTCTATGGTTACTTGCAGGTGGATTAGTTGCTATTATACTGATTTTCTGTACCAATTCTTACTCGAATTTTAACTTTGGTATTTTCTGGCCATGGGGCTTGTTCCTTGCTTTTTTCGGAACTATTCTTCCTCCGCTGCTTTTTACCAGCGGGATGCCGCATACAGGAATCAGTCTGGGTACAATTGTAGCCTCTGTAGAGTTGCCTGTATCTGTAATGTTCGCTTATATCCTGTTAAGAGAACCTGTTAATCTGCTTCAGTGGATAGGAATTTTAATGATCATCAGTGCCATTGTATTAATGAATGTGCAGAATTTAAAAAAGAAGCCGGTACCAGTAATTTAGACGCTGTTTATATTTTAAACAGCCATTAGAGATAGCTACGATTTGAAAAGATTTACAATTGTGGTTTTCCTTCTTTTTGCGTTTTCAGCATTTGGACAGACTATAACTGTCTGTTCGTGGAACCTAAAAGATTTTGGAAAATCAAAGACCGATATACAAATAGACTTTATTGCTCAAACCCTGAAAAAATGTGATGTAATTGCAATTCAGGAAGTGGTAGCAGGGCCCGGAGGCCCAATGGCAGTTGCGCGTTTAAATGATGCGCTGAACCGGACAGGGGCCAAATGGGATTATACCATTAGTCATGGTACTTCCAGTGACAGATACAGTAAAGAGCGTTATGCTTTTATGTGGAAAACCAGCAGAACCGAAAAGATAGGAGAGGCATGGCTGGAAAAAAAATATAATCTGGAAATTACCAGAGAGCCTTACTTTGCAAGATTCAGATTAGGCAAAAAACAGTTTACTCTGGTGACTATGCATGCGATCCCAAAATCGAAGCAACCGGAAACTGAAATTAAATACCTGAAATACCTGCCGGAAAATTATGCTTCTGATGTACTGATTTTTTGCGGTGATTTCAATTTGCCTGAATCTCATTCGGTATTTAATCCTTTAAAGAATGCAGGGTATCCACCTGCTTTTACTAATCAGAAGACCTCATTAAGACAAAAATGTGTAAATGGTGATTGTCTTGCTTCTGCTTATGATAACTTTTTCTACAATCAGTCGAAGGTCAATTGTATCAATGCTGGTATTATTCCTTTTTATACTGCGTTTGATGAGCTGAAGGAAGCCAGAAAGATTTCTGATCATGTACCCATTTTTCTGAAGTTTTCGTGATGTAACAGGAAAGCCCAGCTGTTGTTTAACATGCGTAAGGGATTTATGTTGGAAGGGGGTTGGTAGGGCGATTAGCCCTACCAACCCCCTTCCAACATAAATGACCTCCCGGCCACAACCCGGTTCGTAACTTATCTTGACCCGCTATTGCGACAATCTTTCTCAATTGATAGATTAATGTTATTACTTTGTAGCAAAATCTGTTTAAATGAATAAAGTTACGCCTAACATCAACCAGGACATTAAAGTTACTGTTGATGCCATTGTTTTTGGATATAATCAGGAAAATGGTATCTCTGTACTGCTGATTAAGCGTAAGATTGAACCTTTTTTAAACGAATGGGCGCTCCCGGGTGGATTTGTACTGAACCACGAAACGCTGGAAGAAGCCGTGGAAAGGGAATTACTCGAAGAAGCAGGCGTTTCGATAAACTATCTGGAGCAGCTATTCACTTTCGGTAAACCGTCACGTGACCCACGCATGCGCATTATTTCTGTGTGGCTTATTTCGGGCTGGTCAAATCTGCTGACTTTAGCTTGTTTGCTTCCACAGATGCGTCTGAAGCAGCATGGTTTAACATCTATGATCTTCCACTATTGGCTTTTGACCATAAGGAGGTCGTTGAAAAAGCTATTGCCCGCCTAAGAGCAAAAATCACCTATGAACCAATCGGTTTTGAACTGCTTGATCCTAAATTTCTTTTCTCTCATCTTGAGCAATTATACATGGAATTATTAGGCCATGAGATTGACCGTCGTAATTTTAAACGTAAGGTGATGTCTTTAGGCCTGGTTATTGAACTAGATGAAAAGGCACCTGTTTTAACGGCAGGAAGGCCAGGAAAACTTTACTCTTTTGACAAAGAGAAATATAAGCAGCTTAAAGTCAATGGTTTTGATCTTAATAAACTCCTTTAGTATCAGTTGTTTAGCATTGTATTTTTAATTTGCGTTAAAATAACGCAAATTAAATTTGTATAAGAAAAAAAATAAAGACTTTAATTTGTGTCATTCATTATAACGCAAATAGATATGAAAGTATTAAATTTATCAAACGGATTTAAACCCTTCAACTCCTCTTTAGAGGAAATAGAAAGTAAAAGCTTTTTATTTAGCGGTGGGGAAGTACACATCAAACTACAAGGTCATGCAGAAGAGGTCATGATTTCAGCCAGACTAAATGACTCTAATGAGGTTATGAAGTTGTTATTGGCCACAGATGCATTACGCCGTAACGGCAGTAAAAATATCAGCGTGTTTATACCTTATTTACCTTATGCCCGTCAGGATAGGGTGATGGTTGGCGGAGAGCCATTATCTATTAAGGTAATGTGTAACCTGATCAATAGCTGCGGTTTTGATAAGGTATATATTTTTGATGTACACTCAGAAGTGTCCCTGGCTTTGCTTGACAATTGTGAACTGATCAGTAATTCAAGCCTGGCTAAACAAGTACTCCATGAACGAACTGATTATCTGTTGGTTTCTCCGGATGCTGGTGCGCTTAAAAAAAAATATATAAACTGGCAGAAGCTTTAGTATATACCAGTGATATCGTTTTGTGTAACAAGGTTAGAGATGTAAGCAATGGAAAGATCAAACAGATTACTGTTGATCAGGATGATCTTGGAGGCAAAGATTGTTTTATCATTGATGATATTTGTGACGGTGGTGCCACCTTCATCGGTGTAGCCAAAGAATTAAAGAAACGTAATGCTGGTAAAGTTAGTCTGATTGTTTTTCTCATGGCATCATGTCTCATGGAGAAACAGAACTTACAGAATGGATAGATCATATCTATACCACAGACTCCATTAAAGATAGTGAATCGGCGTTAATCACCAGGATTCCACTTGCAGATTTAATCGAATTATAACACCTACAAAAACTTATTAAGATGAATAATATCCTACTTCAAACCGACGTATATAAAATGGGACATATGGAGCAATATGCTCCAGGATGTAATAAAGTATATTCTTATTTAACTGCCAGAAGCGATAAGAATTGATGATGAAACTGTGTTTTTTGGACTTCAGTATTATATCAAACAATATCTGTCTGAACCAATCACCAAAGAAATGGGTGAAGAATTCCTGACTTACCGTAAACTGATTTTAGGAAGTAACTCTCCGGAGGTTGAAACTAAAATCAGGGCACTTTGTGAATTGGGTTATCTGCCAATCGAAATTAAAGCTGTTGAAGAAGGTACAATTATGCCTGTCCAAAATGTGCTGATGACCATTACCAATACCCATCCTGATTTTTACTGGGTAGTAGGATTTATGGAAAGTCTGCTGTTAAAATTATGGTACACTATTACTGTGGCTACCTGTAGTCATCAGTACCGTAAAATTGTAACCCGTTATTTCAATGAAACCGATGAAGTGGAAATGGAAGGAGCGAAAGACTTCCAGGTACATGATTTTGGTTACCGTGGAGATGCTTCAGAAGAAGGGGCTGCTATTAGTGGAGTAGCCCACTTATTATCTTTCCTGGGCAGCGATAATGTACCAGCTCTGCCTTGTGCAGTAGAATATTATAATGCAGATATCAACGGAGCTCCTATTATGCTTTCTGTACCAGCTAGTGAACATAGTGTAATGTGTTCTTTTGGAAGAGAAGATGAGATCGGTGCTTTCCGTCATATGCTGGAGTTATATCCAACGGGAATAGTATCTATAGTTTCTGATACTTTTGATGTATATAAAGTATTGACAGAATTTGCTGAGATCCTTAAAGAAGAGATTCTGAAAAGAGATGGTAAAGTTGTCTTCAGACCAGATAGTGGAAACCCTGAATATATTATATGTGGTAATCCTGATGCACAGCCTGGAAGTAATGAATGGAAAGGTGCAATCCGTTTACTGGACGAGAAATTCGGGTCATCTTTAAATAGCAAAGGGTATAAAGTGTTAAATCCAAAAGTAGGTTTGATCTACGGAGATGGAATGTACCTGGAAAGATATATAAGAACGCTTGACCGTTTGAAAGATATGGGCTATGCAGCAGCAACCTGGTCATTGGTGTTGGTGGTATTTTAAGAAATCATAGCCGAGATACTTTAGGTTTTGCGATCAAAGCAACTTATGTGGAGGTTAACGGAGAGCCAAGAGAAATCGAGAAAGATCCGATTACTGACCATAAAAAGAAATCACTGAAAGGAATGCTTTGTTTGAAAAAAAAAGAGGGTAATCATTACATTACTAAAGATCAATGCAGGGTAGCAGAAGAAGAAGAATCTTTGCTTCAAGTAGTGTACAGAGACGGAAAACTTATGAAAGAAACCAGTTTATCTGCTATTAGACAATTGGTTAAAGCACAGAAAGAGGTTTTAATAGCACAGTTATAACACCAATACTACAAAATTCTATATTATAAAAAGAGCAAATAACTTATTCAGCTATTTGCTCTTTATCGGAAATACCTTCTTAAAGGAGGTATTTCCTTATTTTAAAATCTCGCTTAAACGTTCAGTCTGATGATCTGCAAGTTTCTTTAAAGGTCCTCCTGCCAGCATTTTCATCATCATATTCAAATCCGCTGAAATGATATGAGAAGCTGTAGTTGTACCATCACCATTATCCGCAACTGTCCATTTCAATTCTAAATCGAAAGGAGCTTTCTCAGAAGGAATAGCAACCAGTTCCTGGTTCTCAACACGGCTGGAAATCTTAATTGCCAGTTTTGCCATGTTTTGGATGGTAAAATTAGCATCATCTGTTGTAGAAGTCCAGTTATAAATATTTTCAGGCATCAATTGCTGATGATTGTTCATATCGGCTAAAAAAGCATAAACTTTCTCTACCGGCTGGTTTACTGTGGTGGTACTTTCAATAACGGTCATTTTATACTGGGTTTTGGTCAAAATTTTGTCCCCATTCAGATGGGTTTCTGCGCCATTGGTTAAGTATATCCACATCACTTTGTGCGATAAAACTATTTTCAGCAGCGTACTGTATTAAGGTATTGTAGTTAGATAACGTTGCAAAACGACATTTAGCCTCTTTAAAGTTTTCTTCAGCAATGTCAAAGCCATAAGTGAAGATAGAAACTAAACCTGCAACAGATAAACCTGCGTCTTTTAACGCATGTACCGCCTGTAAACTACTTTTGCCAGTAGAAACTAAATCTTCTACCACTACTACACGCTGACCTTCAATGATCTCTCCTTCAATTAAGCTACCCGTTCCATGTTCTTTAGCTTTCGCTCTTACATAAACAAATGGTAATCCTAATTCCTGAGCTACTAATACACCCTGAGGAATACCTGCGGTTGCAACTCCTGCAATTACATCAACAGAACCAAATTCTTCCTGTATCAGCTGCGTAAGTTTTTGCCTGATGTATGTTCGTACTGACGGATGGGAGAGCGTTATCCTATTATCGCAATAAATTGGAGATTTCCAGCCTGAAGCCCAGGTAAAGGGGTTATTCGGCTGTAATTTTATTGCTTTAATTTGAAGTAAAAATTCAGCTACCTTTAATTCAATATCACTTTTATTATACATGCTCCAAAATTACTCAAAATAATACCTTTATTCCACAAAGGATTTGTCCTTTTTTTGCCACCAATTGATACTCAATGTGATAATTAGAAAGAAGGGCGATTAAAACTAAATAATATTAGATTCCTCTTTGTATAGTACATAATTTTTATACTTTTATTTCCGAAAAACCACTCGAGAGTAGCTTTTATGAAGCTAGCTTATTAATGATCAGACCAATGAAAACGTACAATATCTACATAAACGATAATACCCTGCTAATTGCGAACAAATTGCCGTCGCATACAGAGCCCGTAGAACTGCTGGAAGAAAATCAATTTAACTTTGAAGTCTTCTATGAGGGGCTGAGTAAATCATCTGCAAAACAATATGCATTGATTACTACAGACCCAAAAGCACTTTTTCAGCAGATAAAATCAGGCTTGACTGTAATTAAAGCGGCGGGCGGTTTAGTGATGAATGCCAAAGAAGAGTACTTGTTTATTTTTTTAGAAATAAAAAATGGGACCTCCCAAAAGGTAAGGTTGAAAAAGGCGAAGGCATTAAGGACGCAGGCAGACGTGAAGTCGAAGAAGAATGCGGCGTTAAAATCAGTACGAATGATGAGCGCTTATGTAAAACTTATCATGTTTATGAGATGGGCACAAAATTAGTACTGAAGAGAACAAACTGGTACAGTATGACTGTTAAAGGCAGTCCTAAGCTTATTCCACAGAAAGAAGAAGGCATTACCAAAGCAGAATGGCTTACAGCTGCTGAGCTTAAACCGGTGCTTAAGAATACCTATCCCTCTATCATTGATGTACTGAAAGCAGGCAAATTGATTAAAGAAAAAGTATCTAAAGAAAAAATAAAGCTTCCTTAGGAAGGAAAGGCGTCACATCACCATGGTTACGGAGAATATCCCTGACTATGGTGGAGCTGATTGCTGAATATTCTGGTTTACTCAGAATAAATATCGTTTCCATTTCCGGCATCATCGTCTGATTGATCTGTGCAATAGCCTTTCATATTCAAAATCACCAACCGAACGGATTCCACGGATCATATAGGTTGCTTTGATTTTTCTGCAAAAATCTACTGTTAAGCCTTCATAAGATTGAACTTCAATATTGTCATAATCTGCAAAAACAGCTTTTACAATTTCTTCGCGGACCTGTCCTGATAAGAAACTTTGTTTTGAACTGTTTAAGCCTATACCAACAACTACTTTGTCGAATAATGGAAGTGCACGTTTCAGAATATCCGCATGTGCGATTGTCAATGGGTCAAATGAACCGGGGAAGAGGGCTATCTTCATAATCTATGGTGTGTATTCAAAAAAACTGAAAGAAGAATTACCATAACGGCGGGTTTCTTTATAGCCTGGCTGATCTTTTAATTTTAATAACGAAGGATGTTCTACAACCAATAATCCGTTTTCAGTCAGCAGCTTATTTTTCGCTACTAATTGCGGGATAAGTGGAATATTAGTTAAATCGTAGGGAGGATCTGCAAAGATGATCTGGTAATTTTTAGTGTGTGATTCCAGAAATTTGAATACATCAGCTTTTTGCAGACTGATTTGATTCAGCTCATATTTTTCGATAACTGATTTAAGCCAGAATATACAGCCTGAATGTTTGTCCACAGCTGTAACTTCCTGTATCCCGCGTGAAGCGAATTCAATACTGATGTTTCCGGTGCCGCTGAATAAATCAAGTACTCTGCAACTATCAAAATCGTAAGTATTATAAAGAATATTAAAAAGGGCTTCTTTAGCCATGTCTGTAGTAGGTCTTACAGGAAGACTGGCAGGCGCATTCATGCGGATACCTTTTAATTTACCGCCGATTATACGCATAAGTCAAGAGCTAATAAGCTGCTGTAATAATGGGCAGGCATATCGTCTAAGATAGCATGATCAATATCATCAGCAGGAGGAAGGTTAAAATGGATGTGATTAAAATATTTATGCAGACAGGTATGAAATTCATCGTTCTGATGAATAATCCCGCTGATTAAACAGGTGTGGTTGCCGGATCTAATTTTAGTTCCTGGATCAGTAAAACCAGGTAATAGTTGAATTCTTCAGAATTCTCCATTTGACAGGTATTCTGAAAACGCATTTTGCCTTCATCCAGCAATAATGCATTAAAAGAGCCGGCTGTGAAATCAAGTAATAAAGATGTTTCCTGTACAGTTGATGCCAATGCTAAAACTGGTGCATTTTGCTCATAGCGCGCGGCACTGGCCAGAAAAGTATTTAAAGTCTGTTCTGTGAATTTCTCCAGGTTGAATACAGAGGTAAAACCAAAGCGGGCAAAAGCACGGGTATATAAAGTACCTGATTGATCTTCGCTGAAAAAATTAGTGTAAGCATTTAAATCCTGCGTGCAGAAAAATTCATTGGGTACAGCAATAGTATTTGGCGTATAAACAGAAACCTTAATCTCTTTGAAAGGAAGTTTAAGATAGCTGTTTTTTTTTAAAATAGCAGCCAGATCAGCACTGATGTCTTCACATTCCTGCTGGTCAAAAACAGCCTTTAACTGCCGGGTGTTTTTATCAATTATGGCATAAGAAAAACTATCACCAGTAATTTTTAACAACAAATTACAGTCTGAGGCAGTATTAGGATCAAATTCCGGATCCACTAATAAAATGCTGTTTTTACGATTGTTCATCTTAGCAAAATTAATTCTTTTTTCTATAACAACACCATTGCATATTTGTAAAATGGATAAAGCCTCAATTATTGCCCAGTCTTACCAATTTCAACCTACTGCTGAACAGTTAATTTTTTGTCAGCAAATGGCCGATTTTCTGTCTGGAGAGCTGGATAACAGGTGTTTCATCCTCAGAGGGTATGCTGGAACAGGTAAAACTACATCCGTTGCTGCGCTTGTAAAGGTTTTGCCGAAATTTAAGCTCAGATCGATTTTACTCGCTCCAACAGGTCGTGCGGCGAAGGTAATGACAAGTTATTCGGGCAGAACAGCATTAACTATTCACAAAAAAATCTATAGAAAACGCTCGGCGGTGTCTACTGATATGTCTTTTCAGCTGGCGCCAAATCTGGCAGAGCACACTTTATTTATTATTGATGAAGCCTCGATGATTGCTGATGAATGGAATACCCGGAACGGGTCGTCTTTTTTGAAGGATGTCATGGAGTTTATTTATAATCGTAAAAATTGCGCTGTACTTTTTGTTGGGGATACTGCTCAGCTGCCTCCTGTTGGCAGCCTTGATTCTCCGGCATTAAATAAAGCTTACATCGCGCAAAATTTTGGGTTGCAGGTAACAGAGACAGAACTTAGAGAAGTTGTGCGTCAGGGGCGTGAATCAGGGATATTAGCTAATGCTTCTATGTTACGTGATTTGATTAATACACATATAGAAACTATAGCAGAGGGAAGTGGAGACGAGAAAGTAAATTTACCGCAGTTTTTCACTAAGGGGTATAAAGATATTTTCAGAATGACAGGTTTGAAACTTGTCGAAGGACTAGAGTATGCTTACGGAAATTTGATATTGAAAACTCGCTTGTAGTTTGCAGATCTAATAAATCTGCTAATGTTTATAATCAACAGATCCGTGCCCGGCTTTTATACCGTGAAGAAGAGCTGACTGGTGGTGATCAGATTATGGTCGTAAGAAATAATTATTTCTGGCTGCCTGATAATGAGTCAACCTCTTTTATTGCCAATGGCGATATGGCCAGGATTGTAAGGGTAAGAAATGAAGAAGAACGTTATGGGTTCAGGTTTTCTGAAGTACAGCTTGAATTTCTTGATTATCCAGAGGCCGGTCAGGTTACTTGTAAGGTGATGCTGGATACCTTGCAGGCAGAAACACCGAACTTACCTTATGAGGACAGCAAAAAATTGTTTGAAGGTGTAGCTGAAGATTATGAACACATCACGAACAAAAGAGAGCGTATGCTGGCTATTAAGGAAGATCCTTATTATAATGCGCTTCAAATTAAATTTGCCTATGCTGTTACCTGTCATAAAGCGCAGGGCGGGCAATGGGATGCTGTATTCGTAGATCAGGGGTATCTGACCGATGAAATGGTAGATCTTGAATTTCTGCGCTGGTTGTATACTGCCATTACCAGGGCTAAACAGGAATTATTCCTGGTTAACTTTGCGCAGAATTTATTTAGAGATCCATCCGAAGAGCAGTATTGAGTTTCTAAAGAAACAGATTAGTGTTTTGCCCCACCATCAGCAGTATCGGCAGGTTTTCTAAGAAAAGAAAAGTAAATTGCCGTTGTAGCGATAATGATGCATAAAGCAAGAACAATGAACGTAACTTCTTTAGTTCCTAAACGTTCTGGTTGTGCTAATAGTTCGTGATTTTCTAAAACTGTGCAAATAGTCATATTTTTTTTTTTTGGTGAAGGTAATAAATATAAATTATTACCCTGTTATAAATAATGCAATATGGGTATTATGGAGAACAAACTGGGAAAGAAAGTCAACGTTATGTGGTTGATTAAGATTTAGTTCACTATCCTAATTTTTCTTCTATTGCTCTTCCAATCGGGGCAACCGGTAAGGTAACCGACTTATTTGTTTGTATCAGGACCTTCCATTCTCCAGTATATCTTGTCCTTGTAATCTCAAATGAACCCTTTGGATGGATAATTTTGTAAAGATTAATAGTAGAGATAGGGTGCAATATACTGTATACATCGTCTTCGATATTGATTTTTAAACTTCTCATAGAGTTTTGTTAAAAAGTTGATTCCCATAGATATATGCAGGAACCTTGCCATGATCAGATTTCTTAATATGACCGCTACAGTATATTAGTATTAATTTGCGCATTTTTGTTACGAGTATTGGAGAGCTATAATGTTTTAGCTTTTTCGATTTAATTATAATCCTGTTAAGCATATATAAAACTAGAAAGATAAATTGAAATTTTCTCAAATGTTACCACTCCTATGAATAAGAAATTATACTTCCTCCTTTTTATCCTGTTAAGCCCTGTTTTTAATCAGGCTTACGCAAAAATCAGAGTTCTTTTAAAGTAATTCCGCTGGGTACTAAGGGCGGATTGGATGAAAGTAACCTGTCTGCCTATATGATAGCTCCCGCAGGGAGTGAGAATTTCATTAGTGCTGATGCCGGGACAATAAGACATGGGATAGATGTGGCGATCGGTAATCAATTGTTTAAAGGCCCCGCAGATGAAGTTCTAAAAAAAAAATATTAAAGGTTATCTGGTTTCACATGCCCATTTAGATCATGTTGCCGGGTTGATTATGAATTCTCCTGACGATTCAAAAAAGAATATTTATGCGATCCCTTCTGTGATTGAAGTTTTGAGGGATAAATATTTTACCTGGAAAGCCTGGGCTAATTTTGCCAATGAAGGCGATTTACCGCGTTTGAGCAAATATACTTATGCTCCGTTGCAGGAAAGTGTGAAAAGGGATCTTGAAGGCACTGAAATGCAGGTTACACCGTATATATTAAGTCATGGCCCGGGCTATGAAAGCACAGCTTTTTTAATCGGACATGAGGATGCTTACCTGTTGTATCTTGGAGATACAGGGGCAGACGAAAAAAAAAAAAACACACAGCTTGAAAAACTATGGAAACAAGTAGCTCCGCTTGTGACTAAAAATCAGCTGAAAGCTATATTTATTGAAACATCTTTTTCAAATAAACAGCCTGAAAATCAATTGTTCGGACACTTAACGCCACGTTTGCTAATGGTAGAATTAAACAAGCTGAGTAAATTGAGCGGGATAAAGGCTTTACAAAAAGTAGCTGTGGTAATTACCCATATGAAAGCCTGGGGGCAGGATGAAGAATATTTAGTCAATGAACTCAAGCAGGTAAATTCGCTTGGTTTGAAGCTTGTTTTTCCTGAACAGGGGAAGCTGCTGGAGTTTTAATCCAGCAGCTATTTGCGAATTAATTAATTTCCCCAAAACTCATCTTCTTGTGCCTGATCTGCGGTGAAGACTTCGGCAGTGATAATTTTCCCATCTTCAACAGTGTAAACATCGATGTTTTCTACATCGAGAACTTTACCGGAAGGGCTGGTTCCATTCCATTGCAGCAGACAAGCTACACTGTTACCATTTACACTAATCGATTTTATAGCTGTTAACCTGATGGTATTGGCTGATAATTCAAACATTTTTCCAACCATTTGAAATACTTCTCCGCTGGATTTTTTCAGGCCGGATAACTGGTTGGTTCCAGGTTGAATCCATTCTACGTCAGGATGTAATAACTGGCCTAATTTTTCTGTGTTAACTTGTTGAACTGCATTTAAGAATTCAGTAACTACTTCTTGAGCTTGATTTTTCATAATCTTAATATTTTGATTTTCTGATTGTTGTTAAACAAATGTCCCTCTAAATCATAGTTTAGATCTTACCTTTTGACGCCATTGATTTACCTTATTGCGCCAATCTTTCTTTTCTGATTAGTTTACTGTTACCTTTAGTTTATAACCAAAAAACATGAAAGATCAATTGAAGAAACTAGTATTGAGTATACTTGCTTATGCCGTACAAAGGGATGTCCCGGCTGTGACTTTATGCAGGTTGTCAAATATCACACTGGAAGAATTACAGGATGACAGCCAGCCATTAAGCTCCAAACAAGCAGGGGATTTATGGCTGAATGTTATTCATTTGAGTAAGGACTCTTCGTTTGGTCTTCATTTTGGAGAATCATTGCAATTATCAGCTTTAGGGATAGTTGGTGAACTCATCAAAACGAGTGAGACGGTTGGTGATGCATTAACTGTGGCTGCTTCATTAACGCATTTGATTACTGCTGCATTTAAGCTGGAAGTGGTTAAATACGAACATAGTTTTACGGTGCAGTTTATTCCTCTTCTACCTGATTGGGAAAATTCAGTTGCAGCAAAACAGACACTCGATTTATTGATGGTGTTTGTAATCCATGAACTTGATGGGCTATTGCTAAAAAAAATAAAACCTTTATCAGTTGCATATAGTGGTGTAATAACCGATCTGGATGAATATACACGTATTATGCGCTGCATGCCGGTTATGAGTTCAACTGAGAATGCTATTGTATTTGATATGAGTTATTGGGATGAAAAAATTATCACAGCCAATTATGAGCTACAGCATATTTTGCTCCAAAAGGTAACACCTGAAGTTATGCCTGCAATGGAAAAACAGAGCCTCCATAGCCGTATTACCAGTTATTTACTGGCCAATTCTTATTTGGGTATTGTTTCATTAGAGGATATCGCTGCAAATTTTAATGTGAGTGCACGTACTTTGCAGCGCAAATTAAAAGAAGAAGGGATCAATTTTCAGCAGCTGGCTGATGATGTACGCAAGACCTTAGCTATCAATTATCTCAAATCAGGAACCTACCAGGTAAAAGAGATTTCTTACCTGTTAGGTTATAATGAATTAAGTGCATTTACCCGGACGTTTAAGCGCTGGACAGGAATCACGCCCGGGGTATATCAGAAAAGTAATAATTAATGATTTCTTCCCCGCTCGTCTTCATTACCGGTTTCACGGGTTTTAGTTGGTTTACTTCCAAAGCGATAGCTCATACTTAGCTGGGCATAACGGTTAATCTGGAAGTTTGTAAATTTTTGTTTGATTCCATTCACATAAGTAGTTACAGAAGTCGCACTGCTTCTGAAAACATCATTTACGTTGAAAGTGATATTCAGGTTCTTTTTAAGTGCAAGGGCAGTAACACCTAAGTCTAATTTATAAGTTGTTCCTGACCTGCCTATATGATCAATCTCAGGAAACTGATACCAGAAATTAGCTGCCACGGCAAAGGTTTTTGCTGTATTCAAATAGATTGTGTTGTTAGTGGCCAGATACATTCCATAGCCTTTAATGTTATTGAAACTACTGTTGCTGGAATTGGCATTGGTATGATAAAATGTAGCCTGATTATTGTTTTCTAACCATGGAAATAGTTTTAAAGAATAACTTTCTGAAATACCAAATCTATACGTTTTAAGAAAGTTTATCGGGGTAGTATAAACAACAAGGTTAGTATCGGCTTTGGCGATGATAACATTGTTAAAGCCATTTTCGGTTATATTTAAGAATATGGAAGAAGTCAGATTACTTTTATAGGTATGGGACAATTCGAAATTGTTGTTGTATTCAGGTTGTAAATAGGGATTGCCCTGACCATAGCTATAAGCAGTATATAGTGATTTAAATGGATTGAGGCTCCAGAAGGTAGGTCTGTTGATTCTTCTTCCAAACGTAAATGAGAAACTATCATCCTGATCTGCCTGATAAGAAATAAGGAAGGACGGAAAAAGTTTAACATAGCTGTTCTTCGTAGTTTGATTTATTGTATAGGAATAGCCCTTAGTTTGTGTTAATTCTGCTCTAAGCCCTCCCTGATACTTCCATTTGCCACTTTCTTTACTCAGGTTCGCATATAATGATTGTGTGTTCTCCTTATAGTTGAACTCATTGCTGAGGTTGGTATTGTAAACCAAATCCTTCTCATTAATTTTATTATAGTAAAAGGGCATTGCTATAATTATCAATAAAACTCAGTTTACCACCAAATGATAAAGCTCCATACCTGGTAGGCAGTTCTGCGTCTGCCTTAAAGGTATAGATATTGATATCTTGTTTATTAGTGTCAAAGTACCGCGTATTGTTTACCGCATTGTTAAGCCCGGGTAAATAGCTGTTACTTTCAAAATCAGAACGGTCTGTGCGGTAATAACTGTAATAGTCAGCATTTAAGGAAAGCTTTTTCCCTGTAGTATCAAAATTGATAATCGTATGCATATTAATAGAGTTACTCACTGCGACAGGATGATAAGTTGCATAAGTTTTTAGCGTTGAATCCAGCTTTCCAGTATTGTTATAGATAGGATTATTTACATGATCAGATCCGTCATAGACGTTCCGCCCACCCAGATAAGACAACCCTATAGTCGTTTTGGAGCTGAGTTTATAATCTGCACCTGCAATAAGGTTAATATTACGATAGGTGTAGTCCCCGGTATCTGTTTGTAACCAGGTTTGTTTTTTTAGGATAGTACAAATCAGTTTGAAATCCTTCAAGATGATGATCTTTATCCAGGTTAAGACTGCTGTAAACAGAAAGCTTTTCAGCATTATAGTTAAGACTGGCACTGCCGTTTAGTGCATAAAAGTTACTGGTTCCGTAAACGGTCTTTTGGTCATGTATCCAGTGTTTACCATTGAATTGTACGTTTCCGGAATACCCTTGTTTTTTACTCTGTTTAGTCACAATGTTGATGAGACCAGCATTTCCATCGGCATCAAAACTAGCAGAGGGGTTCTTAATGAGTTCTATTTTTGAAATCTGATTGGCTGACATAGATTTTAAGTATCTCATTAAATCTAAACCAGCAAGCTGAATTGTTTGCCCGTTGACCATGACTTTAAGCTGTCCTTTACCTGCACTGGTGATCTCATTACCGCTAACTTTTACACCGGGAATCTGGCTTACTGCCGTTAATCCATCGGTTCCGGTCGCGGTAACGCTGTTTTGAAACATTGTAAGTAAGTTAGTTTCTCTGTGTTGTTGACCAGCGTAGTTTTTCCAGCTGTAACGGTAACTTCACTTAGCTGATTATTTGATGATTGTAACACTATTTTTATAGAAGTGTCGGCCAGAATTACGAGATCGACACTGATTTTTTGAAAACCAGTGTATGATGTGGTGAGCTGGTACTTGCCTGGTTTTAAGTTCTTAAAGCTGAAGTAACCAGTGCTGTCTGTGGTTGTTGTCTGATGACCAGATAGATTTGATAATGTTAAGCCTGAATAGGGCAGGGGCAGTTTTTGATTGTCATTTACAGTACCTGTAAGTTTAAACTGTGCGATAAGGCTGCTATTTATAAGTAATAAAAGGGCAACGGAAAGTATATATTTCAAGAGAGTTAATATTTGGTTTTTAATCAATAAAAATTAAATATATAAAAAAAAGGCAAATTAATTGTCCCGGTTGCACCCGGATTTTGCCTCATCCGCACCCTTGAAATTTTAGTGATTAACGCTAATTTTTTATTTATAGTGCTGGTTCAGATTTATTATCTGAATTTAATGGGTCATAAATTTATTCTAAATCATAAAACGATGAACAGAGTCACACATTTTGAAATACCTTCTAATCATCCGGAGACAACTATGAAGTTTTTTGCAGACGTGTTTGACTGGAAATTCCAGCAATTCTGTGAAGAGCAATACTGGCTTGCCATTTCGGGCGATGAGACAACTCCCGGGATCAATGGGGCGATTATGAAACCAGTTGAAATTAATCAACCTCTTTGCAATACAATCACGGTAGCAAATCTGGAAGAAACGATTCAGAAGATTGAAAAGGCGGGCGGAAAGATTGTTAAACCTAAATTTGCGATTCCTGCTTACGGATGGTTGGCATTTTTTATGGATCCCGACGGAAATTGTCATGGGATACTGGAAGAAGATAAAGCTGCAAAGTAAATTAGAGAATCATTTGCAAAATGCTGTAATATAGGTGTTAACAATAATTAACACTATGGTTAAATAGTGTTAATTATTGTAAAATATTTTCCTCCTGTGCTTATTTTTGGGTTATGAGGCGAAATTTTAAGCGGCTATTACTGATGAGTGTATTTATAATGCTTTTTATAGCAGTGAAAGGGCAATCTCAGCAAATGCTGAAAGGAGTCATATTTGAAGAAGGGACAAAGACCAGGCTGGGGAGTGCTGCTGTTCATAATAAAAGAACAGGTTATACTAATACAACCAATAATTTTGGTTTGTTTGATATTCTTGCTCAGGAGGGGGATACACTTCAAATTTCAATGGATGGATATTTAAACAAGGAATTGCACGTAAGTAATTTAAAAGATCTGATCATTTATCTTCGGGTTGGGTCCAATCAAAAAAAGAAGTAAAGATAACCAGCCAGTCTTTACTGCAAAATCTTAGGGAAAATCAGGCAGCTTTCAGAGATAAGGGGATTTTTTACAATGGAAAACCACCTATAGGGGCATTATCGCCATTAGGTGGCAGTCCGCTTACTTTTTTATATGAAACTTTTAGCCAGGATGGAAAACGGGCCAGAAGACTGGGGAGATTCATGGAACGTGAATCTAATTATACTGAAGTGGCCAGCAGATTCAATAAGGAAAAGATTAAAGGGGCTGTTCCGATTAAAGAAGAAGATATAGAAGAATTTAAATCTGCTTACTGGCCAAAGAACGAGGACATCAGGAAATGGGCAGATTATGACCTTCATAATTATATCAAGAAATCTTTCGAAGAATTTAAAAAGACTAAAGGCTATATGTAGTTCTGTTTGTACATTTACCGAAAATGTAAATCTGATGCGTATCAATAGTTTAACTGCCATTTTTATACTAATTACTGGCTTAATTACTTTAGTGGGCAGTCCTTCTGTTAGTTTAGCAAACAAACCTTTTCAGGATAGTATACCTCGTACGTTATTCACAGTTGGTATAGGCGGTGGACTCATTGGTGGGCTTTATGATGGTTTTTATCCTTATAAACAGCTTAAAAAACATGGGAATTTTGGTCTTGGGGCGCCTGATAAACTTGATGGTGAGATTATGGTGTTCCAGGGGAAAGTTTACAAAACACAACATACCGGTAAGACTATACCAGTAGACGATAATGATCTGACTTCTTTTTCAATGGTTAATTTTTTTCATGCTGACAGGACGATTACTCCTCCTAAGGGTTTGAATAAAGCGGCTCTTTTTCATTACCTGGATAGTGTGTTGACTAATGTAAATGGAATGTACGCCATCCATATCAAAGGGAAATTCAAAACAGTTAAGACGAGAGCTTTTCCACCAGTCAAAGCACATCAGCATACACCATTGGCTGAAATGCTGGATCTGCAGCAGTTTTTTAATCATCAGGATTGTAAGGGAGATCTGATAGGGTACCGTTTGCCATATTTTATGGATAACACGAATATCTCAGGTTATCATTTTCATTATTTATCTGATCAGAAAGATGCTGGTGGCCATATCATTGATCTGCTAAGGATGATGATATTATTATTGAAATTAATGTACTGGACAGTTATACCATACAGCCCGCCGCAACCAAAGACTTTGAACATTTTGATTTTAGAAAGAACCGGGAAGAAGATATTAAAAGTGTAGAGCGTGGAGGAAAGAATTGATTAATAGCCTATCAGGAAGATTTAGTGTTTGAAATAAGTGGTAGTATAGATTTCTGTTGTTATCCCCGCAGGATAAGGTAAAGAATACAAAGAGGTTGAGGTAAGGATCAATTTATTTTTATCTGCTTTAACCTTGCTATGAGGGAAAAAATAATAGGTCTGACCACCTGCATATAATTGCAGGCTAGTAAAGAGCAATTGCATTTCATTTTTATAATCCCAGGTTGATTCGATTGAATTGAGCCAGTCTTTATAAGTTAACTTCACTTTTAAGTTTTTATCAAATGTTAAAATAGCACCATTTACTGTGTTTTCTTTGATTATGTGATCAGGTATAGTATTTAATTCATTTTTTTTTAGTTATCTGATGAAAAGTCGTTGTTGAATAATCTTCTACCCATGTTCCGGTACAGAGCAAACTTTCTATTGTTTCAACAGGAGCGGGCTCATCTTTCTCTTTTTTACAGGACAGGATAAAGAGAAGAAAGGTAATGGCTAATAAATAGGAGGTGCGTTTCATTTATATACGAATTGCTGCGAAATTAATAAAACTATCCTGTTATTTTATAGATTAAACTATAGGGTTTACCCGGTACGTCGTCAAGTGCATCTATGTTAAGCATACCAATTTTTTTTAGAACCTTTATTGAAGCAGTATTTTCGGGACGGACAACTGCATAAACAACTGATTGTTTGAGCTGCTGGAAAGCATAGTCAAGATTTGCTAAACACATTTCTGTTGCATATCCTTTTCCCCATGCTGTTGTGGCAAAGCGATAACCGAGATTAAGCCGTTCTTTAATGCCGTATTTTTTTAATGATAAGCCTCCAAAACCTATGATAGAATCGGGATCTTCTTTTAAAGATATTGCCCACGTTCCAAATCCTTGTGTGTTCCAATGGGCGATCCATTTTTGTAATACCTTTTCTGCTTCTTCTAAGCTTGTTAACGGACCCGCAGGATTGCTTAAATTAGTTTCTGGATCACCATAAATATCAAATAAGCTTTGCAGGTCATCGGCTGTTGCCCGTCTTAACAGAAGTCTTTGAGTCTCTAACATATTTTGCAATTTTCGAATCTGCGTAAAACAAAGGAAATATTATTAATTAGAGAAATGTCGCAGGAAATTAATAAGATATAAATCAAAATACAATAATCAGCCAGATCAAATTATTTGTGACTGGTTAAAAACTGCTGATAATTCTTTTCATTTGCAAAATAGGCAACATTTCCTTCTTCAATGAGCCATTTGAACAATGAAATCTGGATTTTCTATATTCATCTGATCTGTAAAGGCTGATAAACGCTCTATACCGTCATGCATGATGTCGTGATGGAGATCGGCAATAACTCCAAATCTGATTGTTTTATTTTGTGGTTCTAATTCCGGGTAACGCGTAAGTAGAATTGCACCTCCTGCAAGCCCCGTTTTTGATAAAAACTCTTTTCTATCCATGTTTTAATTTATGTATGGTGGCGGTTAGGATTTAGCATGGCCGAAGGGAATTTCTTCTCTTACCAATGGAATGCGTTGATGGAGCTAAATTAATTATTTATAAATACTAAACAAATGTTTAATTGTTTTTGGTTGGATAATTTAGAGGGGCGTTAATAAGGAAAATGTTTTGGGAAAAGAGTAAATTGAATATTGAGCAGTTTAGAAGGTAAGCGGGATTATATCAAACACATATTTTTAAAATGTATCTTCTTTTCAAGCTCTTTCTTACTAGGTAGCTCTGTCCAATATTCCGCCACCATAATATATTATGGGCATTTCGGCAAAAGAAGTCGCGCGTTCCGCATTTAAACTGGTAATTGTCAGAAACATCTTTTGATTAAAACTTTTCAAATGGTTGAATGAGATTGCAAGATCAGTATATAAACAAAAAACGTTCTGATTGAAGAACGTTTTTGTTTATTTTTGTTATATTAGTATTACGAAATGAAACAGGAATGGAAAAGCTAAGAGAAAAATCTGCCATATTGGTTAGCCAGCAAACATTAGAATTTGAAAGATACCTTTTAAAAGAAATCAATTGGAAAAATAGATTGATCTGTATTCTTGGCGCTAGAGGTACTGGGAAAACTACTACTTTATTGCAAAGGTTAAAAATAATGGCTTCAGCACCAGATGAATCTTTGTATATCAGTCTTGATGATATTTATTTTTCTACGCATAGTCTAATAGAAACAGCCGAGGCCTTCAGACAGCAAGGTGGAAAGTATCTTTTTATCGATGAAGTACATAAATATCCTGGATGGGCTAGAGAGATAAAAAATTGCTATGATTTTTATAAAGATTTGAATATTGTAATCACTGGATCATCAATTATCGAAATGCTTGGTCTTGAAGTCGATTTGAGCAGGAGGGCCAGGGTTTATGAGTTAAACGGCTTATCGTTCAGGGAATTTCTCTCATATAACCAGAATGTAATTCATCCGGTTGTTAAACTGGATGATGTGCTAAAAAATCATACAGAAATTGCTAGTGGGCTTAATCACATTAAGCCCATTAAAGCGTTCAAAGAATACCTTAATTTTGGTTATTACCCGTTTTTTAAGGAAGATCCTGAAAGTTATTTTATACAATTAACACAAGTGGTAAATCTGATTATTGGATACGACCTTGCTTTTATACAAAGTGTTGACAAGCATCAGATTAGAAAAATATATCAGCTTCTAGGCATTTTAGCAGCTCAGGTTCCTTTTAAGCCAAATATTACCAGCCTGGCCAATACATTAGAGATGGGTAGGGCCACACTAATCCAATGCCTGCATTATTTGGAAAAAGCAAAATTGATACAACAGGTTTATTTAGAAGGTAAGGGAATGGGGGCTCTGGAAAAACCTTCAAAACTATTACGATAATCCAAATCTATTTGATGCGCTTTCATCAAATCCGGCAAATGAAGGTAGTAGAAGGGAGTGCTTTTTTGTAAATCAACTGAGAAATACTGGTCATCAGGTCAGCCTTGCTAAAGCAGGTGATTTCATTGTTGATGGGCGGTATGTTTTTGAAGTTGGTGGGGCTAAAAAGAAATTTGACCAGATTGCAGGTCTTTCAAACGGATTTATAGCGGCAGATGATATCGAAATTGGAGCTGGAAATCGGATTCCTTTATGGATACTTGGTTTAATGTACTAATAATAGGCTTACGTTTTACAGATTTTTTTTTTTTTTTTTTTCATTTTTTATTGCGAATAATAAGCGGATTTCTTGATAATTTGAGGTCGCTTGTCGAACCCTTCAATATTACCTGTTTTAATATGTACTATATTGAAGGGATTTGTATCAGAATGAAATATCCAAAATCCTTGAGCCCAACTATGAAAGAGGAGTGTTTGATAGACACCTTGGATTAATCAAAGGGGAAAAGTAGAATAGGGTAAAGAATAGAGCTTCAAATCATGAAGCATATTTTTAGCTTTAGAATATTCAGAAGTAATATCTCTATTTTTGTTAGCTGAATTTCTATCTGAACTCTTAACTCTGCAGTTTTTCAAATTCCAGTCATCTTTTGCACACCGCGTTATAACTTTCTTTATCTTTTTATCATCTATTGTGTACATAAGTATCACAGGATGAGTGTTATCTGTGTAAATCTTTGATGTGTATAAGTGGACCCGAATGTTGATTTTCATAGTGTGCAGCTTTAACTTTAGAGTGGTGTGCATAATGTTGCACACTTTTAGTGTGGAGGATTGTTACTGATAGTGGTTGTTTGATTTAAAAATAGTCTTTAAATAGCAAAGGAGCGACAATTGCCACTCCTTGCTTTTAATCCGTGGAGCCGAAGGGGTTCGAACCCTTGTCCAGTTGCGTGGCAAATTATGCCTTCTACATGCTTATTTTCCACTCTATTTTCGGATCAGACGGGCCGGAAACCTACCTTGCCTTTCTCCTTAGGTATTTTATCTTACAACTGTACCATACCTTACAATTGCCAGCGTAATTATTTCGATGCCCCTGATTCCGGCCTAAAAACGCAGCAGCCAGAGGGACAAAAGCTATTTAATTCTAAATTAAGCAGCTAAGGCGTAGTTATTTTCGCCAATCAAAGTGTGAACGTTCACTTTTAAGTGCTCCCCGTACAACGCACTGCATGCTAACATACGTACCTCCGCCCTGTCAAATCCAAAACGGCCCCAATACGTACAAATATTTGTGGTTAACTACTCCTTTTCAAATATCCGTTGCGAATTTACGAAATATTATGCCAATTTCTATATAAAAGAGTCATTTAAGCCATTAATCGAGAATTCGGTTAATAATCAGTAGCTTACATTATAGATTTTAACTATTTAATATAGAAATAATTGATTGTGATTATTTCATTCAATATCCTAAATTTATGGTGCTTTGATTATCGAGGCGTAAGAATTATTTGATATATAAACTTATAAAATATGGAAAGTGAATCAAATGACATCAGCAAATGTCCATTTCATAATGGCAGCATGAAGCATAATGTTGGCGGTGGCGGCACCCGGAATAACGATTGGTGGCCCAACCAGTTAAAGCTGAGTATCCTGCGTCAGCATTCTTCTTTATCAAATCCGATGGGTGAAGATTTTAATTATGCCGAAGCTTTTAAAAGCCTCGACCTTGCAGCTGTGAAAAAAGACCTTCATGTGCTCATGACAGATTCACAAGACTGGTGGCCTGCAGACTTTGGTCACTATGGTGGTTTGTTTATACGCATGGCATGGCATAGTGCGGGAACTTATCGTGTGGGTGATGGACGTGGAGGTGCTGGTGCAGGGCTACAGCGTTTTGCTCCGCTTAACAGCTGGCCCGATAACGTAAGTCTGGATAAAGCCCGCAGATTACTCTGGCCAATTAAACAAAAATATGGCCGTAAAATTTTCATGGGCTGATCTGATGATCCTCACCGGTAACATCGCACTTGAATCAATGGGGTTTAAGACCTTTGGCTTTGCCGGTGGACGTGAAGATGTCTGGGAAGCAGACGAGTCTGTGTATTGGGGCAATGAGACCACCTGGCTGGGTGGCGACCTGCGTTATGCACATGGTTCACCCGGTGTGGATGGGCATGGAGTATTAGTGTCAGAAGACGATGCTGATGGTGACATCCACTCCCGCAATCTGGAAAAACCACTTGCTGCTGTACAAATGGGGTTAATCTATGTGAACCCTGAGGGGCCCGATGGTAATCCTGATCCTATAGCTGCGGCCAAAGATATCCGCGATACATTTGGCAGGATGGCCATGAATGATGAGGAAACGGTAGCACTAATAGCTGGTGGCCATAGCTTTGGGAAAACTCATGGCGCAGCGTCTGCTGATCATGTAGGCAAAGAGCCTGAAGCTGTTGATACTGAAATGCAGGGCTTAGGCTGGAGCAACAACAGTTATGGTTCTGGTAAAGGTGCAGATGCGATTACCAGCGGACTGGAAGTAATATGGACTAAAACACCCACTCAATGGAGCAATAATTTTTTCGAAAATCTGTTTGGCTTTGAATGGAAATTGTCTAAAAGTCCGGCTGGTGCACACCAATGGGTGGCTAAAGACGCAGAAGCTATTATTCCTGATGCGTTTGATAGCTCAAAAAGACATCTGCCGACTATGCTTACTACCGACCTTGCTTTAAGGCTTGATCCGGTTTACGAAAAAATATCGCGTCGCTTTTTCGAAAATCCTGAAGAGTTTGCAGATGCTTTTTCGCGTGCATGGTATAAATTAACGCACCGTGATATGGGGCCTATTGCACGTTATCTGGGGCCGGATGTGCCACAGGAGGAATTGCTTTGGCAGGATCCTATTCCAGCGGTTGATCATATACTGATAAATGAAAATGATATTGCAGCATTAAAAGCAAAAGTATTGGAATCAGGTTTAAGCATATAGCTGAGCTGGTTTCCACAGCATGGGCTTCGGCTTCCACCTTCCGTGGTTCTGACAAACGTGGTGGTGCCAATGGTGCCCGCATTCGCCTTGCTCCACAGAAATACTGGCAGGTGAATAATCCGGCACAATTACAAAAAGTATTGGATATCCTGGAAGGTATTCAGAAGGAATTTAATGCCGCACAGACAGATAATAAAAAAGTTTCGCTAGCAGATTTGATCGTACTGGCAGGTTGTGCGGGTGTTGAAAAAGCAGGGAATGGCATTAAGGTTCCTTTTACACCCGGCCGTATGGATGCCTCGCAGGAACAAACTGATGTAGAATCATTTGGTTACCTGGAGCCTGCTGCTGACGGTTTCCGTAACTACCGTAAATCTAAAATACCTGTATCTACCGAAGAACTACTGATAGATAAGGCTCATCTGCTCACACTTACAGCACCTGAATTAACCGTGCTAGTGGGGGGGATGCGTGTACTTAACACTAATTTTGAGATCTGAATATGGTGTTTTCACATCACGTCCGGGTCAGCTTACCAACGATTTCTTTGTAAATCTGCTCGACATGGGCACAGTATGGAAAGCAGTATCAGAGGATAGAGAACTTTATCAAGGCAGCGACCGTACCACTGGTGAAATGAAATGGAAAGGTACCCGTGCGGATCTTGTTTTCGGTTCTAATTCAGAATTGAGAGCTGTTGCTGAAATATATGGAAGCGCAGATGCTCAGGACAAATTTGCGGCGGACTTTGTGGCCGCGTGGAATAAATTGATGAATCTGGACAGATTTGATTAATAATAAAAAAGGCACCGGATTACGGTGCCTTTTTTATTCTGTTGAGTGGAGCCGAAGGGGTTCGGACCCTTGTCCAGCTCATACGTAAATTGTGCTAATTGATAATCAAACCTTACGCACCCTTCTCCACATACTCTTTCAAAGATTTGCCAATAATTCCAGTCCATCCTGCAGCAAAACTTTCCTTAGCAAAAGAAGGTTGTTTTGTGGGAAGGTTTCCAATCCTTCATGAGTAAGTTTTAATCTTGTCTGATCTCCCTCAGGAAATAACTCAAAACTAACATGTGAATCACCGTGGTAATCTTTATATTTCCAGCTATAACTCAGTTTCTTATTAGGTATAACCTCCGTTATTTTACACAAATGTGTGTACAGTTTGCCTTTATCTCCGGCATCAAAAGTAAACTCAAAACCTTTTTCAAGCTTAAATTCTGACAGATCAAAATACCACTGCTTCATCTCATTTTTGTCAGTAATGGCTTTCCAGACTTTTTCTACAGGTGCATTATAAGTCCTTTCAATTACAAATGGTTGGTTTTTCATGTTATTGATTTTTAGATTTATTTTTGTTTTTAGTTTTATCTGATTCAATAGGAGCAGAGGATATATCCTTCGCTAAGAAAGTTCCCAGAGCATCCAGTTTTGCTGTCCAGAATACGCGGTACTGCTCAATCCACTCAGAAACTTCATTCAGTTTTCCAGTTTTGCTTCACAGATTCTTTCTCTTCCCTGCTGTTTGATGGAAACCAGTCCGCATTCTGTCAATATTTTTATATGTTTTGAAATTGCAGGACGGCTAATTTCAAAATTATCAGCTACTGCATTCAGATTTAAAGACTGATTTGCAATCATGTTCAAAATCTCTCTGCGCGTAGGGTCGGCAATTGCCTGGAAAACATCTCTTCTCATTGGTGTTTGATTAATTATGTAATCGTTCGGTTACAAATATAAATGAAACCTTTTGGTTACGCAAGTAATAAGATGAAAAAATAAATGTTATATGATAACCTGTAAGTTATTAATTGATACTTCTCTGTTTATTTTTCTTATGTTGCGATTAGAGATCATTTGCATATGAAATTATTATTGGTGGAAGACACATCTGAGCTTGCAAAAAGTATAGCCGATTACCTCAAACAAGAAAATTATATCTGTGAGATTGCAAAAACTTTTGATCAGGCCAGAGAAAAGCTGGTGCTTTTTTTTTACTTACGACTGCATTATACTTGATATTATGCTGCCCGATGGGAACGGAATTAACCTGCTTAAACTGATCAAAAAAGAAGGTATCGAGAGTAGTGTAATTATCATTTCTGCACAGAATGCACTTGATTTTAAAATTACCGGGCTTGATGAGGGGGCTGATGACTATATCACAAAACCTTTTCCTTTACCAGAATTACATAGCCGGATAAAAGCTGTAATGCGCAGAAAAGTTCCGGGAAAGAATCACCAGCTTACATTTGCAGAAATCACAGTTGATCTTCAATTATTGGAATGTCAGGTCAATGAGACCCCAATTAGCTTAACAAAAAAAGAAATAAATCTTCTAATCTACTTGATTAATAATCAAGGGAGAGTACTTACCCGTCAGGCAATAGCTGAGCATTTATGGGGTGATTATACGGATAACCTTGATAGCGTAGATTTTGTTTATCAGCATATCAAAAACCTCCGTAAAAAAATTACTGATGCAGGTGGCGTTGATTATATATCAGTACAGTTTATGGCTTTGGCTACAAGTTGAATCCGCGTAAAACTTAAACATGAAAATCAATTATAAATATACAATAGCCTATACAGTTATCACCTTTGTGGTGTTAAATATAGGGTTTGCTATTGTGTATTCAGCCATTCGTCGTGGAGCAGTCCAGTCTGTTGCGGGTAAATTGGAAAACCTCAACCAGATTATTGCGCGGCATATGGGACAGCAAAGTGTACCTCTTGATTTCGTTCCCGGGAAAAATGTAAAGATTAAACTTTTTGCTGTTCAGGATTCATTAACTAATCCTGAATCGGTAAAGATTCAAAAAGAGTGGAGTGATGAAGTAGAAGCTATAGTTCCTATGGTTTATTTTTCCTCTTACCCAATGGTTAATGGAAAACAGTATACAATTTCCAGCAAGGCAATGCTTGTAGAACCGGATGATATCTATCTTACGGGTATTATTCTTGTCTTTGCCTGGACTTTCGTTTTTTTTTTAATAGCATTAGTTATCCTTCTTAGTGAATTGATATCATGGCATATATTAAAACCTTTCAATGATACCCTTGATGCTATTCAGCAATTTGAAATCGATCAGGAAAATACAATTAATATACAGGAAACGCAGACAACGGAGTTTCGTGAACTCAATAATTTCCTGGTTAAAATGTCTGGTAAAGCGAAGAACAGTTATATTGCACTTAAGGAATTTTCAGAAAATGCGTCTCATGAACTTCAAACGCCAATAGCGACTATGAAGGCCAAAATAGAATTACTCATGGAGTCTGAGTTAGAAGAAATGCAGGCTGCAATGCTTTCAGACATCCATGATGAGCTGGAAAAACTGGCCAAAATAAACCATTCACTAACCTTACTGGCAAAATTAGAAAACTACAATTCCGATTTAAGCAGCCGGATTGATCTGAGTGCTATCCTATCCGGGAAAATTATAGGGTTCACTGATTGGATGGAAATGAGAGAAATTAATCTGGAAATAGCTATCGAACCTCAGGTGACAATTGCTTTGGATGAGTCGCTCGCTGTATTAATGCTCAATAATCTGATTAGTAACTCAATCCGTCATAATGTCCCTTCTGGTAAAATTGTAATCCAGTTAACTTCAACAGAACTGAAGATCAAAAATACTGGTAAAGCACCCGGGATTCCTATCAGTGAATTATTCGGACGATTCAAAAAAGGGAATAGCGAACGCGATTCTATAGGTATTGGACTGGCTATCGTTAAAAAGATATGTGAGTTGTATGGTCATCAGATTAGTTATGAATATGCAGGTGGATGGCATTCTCTCACTTTAGTATTCAATCAAATTTCAAAGGTTTTATAAGTTTTCTTCAAAATTTCTATAAAATCATTGCTTTACTTTATATGGTAAACCATACTACTAAAAATATTAACCTATGAAACGACAGACCGATTTACCAGCTATCAAACAATTAACTGATGAAAATCAGGAATCTCCTAAAATTTCGAAACAAAGATTGAAAGCTATTTTCGGTGGTTCTGTAGGAAACCTGGTTGAATGGTATGACTGGTACGCTTATTCTGCATTCGCAATATATTTTTCTTCCTCCTTTTTTCCTTCCGGTAGTTCAACTGCACAGTTATTAAACACTGCGGGCATTTTTGCCCTGGGTTTTCTAATGCGCCCGATAGGCGGATGGATGTTTGGTCGTATTGCTGATAAAGTGGGTCGTAAACAAAGTATGACACTATCCGTATTACTGATGTCTTTAGGATCATTACTGATTGCATTGACTCCCACATTCAAAACAATAGGGCTTTTAGCGCCGGTATTATTATTGGTGGCGAGATTATTACAAGGATTGAGTGTTGGTGGTGAATACGGGGTGTCCGCAACGTACCTGAGTGAAATGGCAACTAAAAACAGACGTGGCTTCTATTCCAGTTTCCAGTATGTTACGCTAATTGGCGGACAGCTTATTGCATTAGGTATACAGATCATCCTTCAAAGAATAATACTTACGAAGAACAGCTGATTTCATGGGGATGGCGCATTCCTTTTGTCATTGGGGCGATACTTTCTGTAGTCGCTTTATATCTTCGTAAAAGTCTGCATGAAACAAAAGCGTTTGAAGCGCAGAAGAGTAAAAAGGATGATAGCAGCGGAACAATCAGAGAGTTGTTGAAACATCCTAAAGCTATATTTACTGTAATAGGGCTTACACTGGGAGGAACACTTGCATTTTATACTTACACAACTTACATGCAGAAATTCTTAGTCAATACCGTGCATCTTTCCAAAGGAGAAGCTACATTACTATCTTTTTTCTCCCTATTTATCTTTGCAGTATTACAACCTTTATTTGGTAGTCTTTCTGATCGTATTGGCCGTAAACCATTACTGATTGGTTTTGGTGTTCTGGGGACTATTTTTACTGTGCCTTTACTGACAACGCTTAGCCATACAACTTCACAATGGGGGGCCTTCTTTCTTTTATTGGCAGCATTGATTATTGTAAGGGATATATACAAGTATTAATGCAATTGTGAAAGCAGAGTTGTTTCCGGCACAGATCAGGGCGCTGGGAGTAGGATTACCTTATGGGATTACGGTAGCCATATTTGGAGGTACAGTTGAGTATTTAGCCTTATGGTAAAAAAAGATAGGACATGAACCTTACTTCTACTGGTATATTACTGGTTGTATATTTATGTCACTGGTCGTTTATGTATTTATGAAGGATTCAAAAGAAACATCAAAATTGAACGAGGATCAGGATGGCTAAATAAATACTAACCTATTTTGTGTGGGTCAGATGTATAAAAAAGGTGCTGTCTTTAAAAGACAGCACCTTTTTTTTTTATACATCTGACCAGTTTTCTGAGATCGGAATTTATGTTGTAATATCTTAGAATTTATAAGTTACCCCAGCTCCAAAAATCTGTTTTACCTGTAAAGCTTTTTTGTCTCTCTTTACTCCATTGTCAAGATAAGGGATTTTAGTTTTATCATCATAGATCAATTGTACACCCGCATTAACAGTTACAAATTTGTTCACTTTCATAAAAAGATTAGCGGTATAATCAGTATAAATATTTCCTGGTTTATCTAAGTAATCAGAATATAGTTTTAAAGTGTTTTCTAAACTGATGTTCTCAAGCAGATTTACTTTATAGTAAGCATCTAATGAGGCACCAAATTGGAATTTGCTCTTTTTACCAGGGTCAACACCAAAAGCACCAGCGTTAGAAAGGCTATCATTTTGAACAATAATCACACGTGCAGCAGCAGGCGAAATATTAACTCTGAAATTATCAGAACGTTTATAAGCAAAACCAGGCCCGAAGGTCAGGTAAGCAGGTGCAAGAAAATCAGAGATTATACTTCTTGAATTTCCTGTATAATTATACCCCTTTGCAAACTGAGTCTGGAAATTCGCATAAAAAGTATACAACCAATATTTAGATGCCTGACGCCCCAGCAAACTATTCAAAATGATTCTGTCATCATTTTTACGTGTACCAATATCCTGTTGTTTACTCAGCCCGTAACCTAAAATCACTTTGTTATCCCAACTCCAGACATCCTTTTTATAATTGAAATCATAGTTAAACAGAATATTTCCTGCAACTGAATTTACACCACCAGAAGACCAGTTAGAGAAGGAACTCTGATTAATTAATAGTGTATTTTCCCCATGAATAGTCCACGTTTTTGTGGTATCAATTTTAGGGGCGACCTGTGCGTAGCCAATCAGACTGATGCCAGCAAATGCTAATGATAGGATAAGTTTTTTCATGATGCAGATTTAATTTTTGAAATTATTATATGTAATAGATGGGCCAAATATCACTATTTATTATTATTTCTCCCAATCAGCCAATGTTTTGAACAATTTGGATAGGTTGAAATGGATGTTGATGAAATAAATATTCTAATTATATAACTTATAATCTTAATTACTAAATCGAATTTTAAAGACTCCGTTATGTTCCTTAAAATTTCAATCATCAACGCTTCAATTTTTTTTTTTTGATAGAAATTTCCATTAGATTGCTTCTAATTGGTTGTCGAAATCAATCTGCTGTTTTTATTATAATGTCTGACACAACTCTTATTATATCCTTTCAAAATGGAGATAGAAATGCCTTCAAGCATTTCTATGATTCATTTTACAAGCATCTGTGCCTTTTTGCAACTGGTATAACAAATGATGAAATTGCAGAGGATATCGTACAGGATTCTTTTGTTAAGTTATGGGAGCGAAGAGAGAAATTTGAAACTCAGGATGCTATTAAAGCTTTTTTTTTTTTATATCTCACTACAAAAAATGCCTGTATTAATAGCTATAAACATCAGCAGGTAATACACAAACACCAGGAGTCAATTCCAGATGATATAGAACATATTAATATTTCTCATCGGATAATTGAAGCAGAAGTCCTGTATGAAATTCAGACCGCAATAAATCAATTACCAGAAGGGTATAGAAAGGTCATCTATTTGGGTTATTATAAAGGAATGAGTAATCAAGAAAATAGCAGACCATTTAAAAGTATCAATCAATACCGTGAAAACCCAAAAAGTTCGGGGTCTAAGGATTCTGAGAAATATACTTAAGAATCCATTCTGCTGGCTTTTTCTGCTGGAAAGACTCCGATAATCTATCTTTTTTTTTTTATAATTTATTTCTATAAGCTGTCACCCGTTTGGAGTGTGATGCTGTTTGTATAACAAATCAACCAATATAAGCCCAATGGAAACAAACGAATATGATTCTCATATCGCCATATTAATCAGTAAACTTTTAAAAGGTGAAATCACACCTGATGAAAATGTATTGCTGGGAAATTGGGTAAATAATCAAGATGAAAACCGTCAGCTTTTTAATAAACTTTTAAACCCGGAATATCTTCAGGCACAGCTTGACCATACAGCTCTCATTGATACTAAGACTGCCTGGAATAAGATAGAAGATAAAATAGAAAACAAAGTAAAAGATCAGCTCTCTGTAAATAAACCATATTCAAGATTACTTAAATATGCAGCTGTAATTTTCCCATTTCTTTTAGTTACCGCTTTGTTATTTTATGTAAATAATAAAAAGCAAGAGCAATTGAAAAATGGCCGTGACCAGCAAACGGTTCAGGTTCCTCAAATTCAACCAGGTGGTAAACATGCAGTTTTGATATTGAGCAATGGAAGGAAAGTCGAGCTAGGATCAGAGAATAAACAAACTATCAAAGAAGAAGATGGGACATCTCTAAATAATAGAAATGAGATTCTTGCTTACAACGGGAGACATGAGCCTGTTGCAAATCGTAAAATATTGTTCAATACGATCGCTATTCCCAGAGGAGGAGAATATCAACTCATTTTAGAAGACGGAACTAAAGTCTGGTTGAATTCTTCATCATCACTCCGTTATCCTACAAAATTTACCAAAACTGACCGTATCGTTTATTTAACCGGTGAAGCTTATTTTGAGGTCGCTAAAAACAAGTCTGCTCCTTTCCTTGTCAAAACCAGTAGAACGTGTACAAGTATTAGGTACTCACTTTAACGTTGCAGCTTATGATGATGAGCCTGTGGTTAAAACGACTTTACTGGAAGGTTCAGTAAAGTTAAGAAGTCAAAATACTTCGGGCTTATTGAAACCCGGTGAGCAGGGGAGTATTAATGCTAATGGAGAACTCAAAGTGATCCAGAGAGTTGATCTGGAAGAGGTAACTGCATGGAAGAATGGCTTCTTTCAGTTTGAAAATGCAAATATTGTGCAGATTATGACTAAAGCAGCCCGCTGGTATGATATCAATGTTAAATATGAAGGTAAAATTCCAACTACACTGCTTTCTGGAAAAGTATCAAGGAATGTAGACTTGTCCGGACTAATCAATATCATGCAATTCGAGGGGATTCACTTCAGAATTGAAAAGAATAATATTACAATTATCAATTGATAGAAATGCTCATGAAACAAGGCTAGTCTATCGAAAAAAGAATCAACAAAACCAGTTATAAACCTAAACCAAAGTCCATGAAAAGAAAACTACTACCAGTCCGCTAAAATTTCCGGGTGCTCTTAAATAAAAAAAACCGGGAGGTGTTCTCAGCACTTTCCCGGCTAAAATCTGGGCTCCCTAATAAAGGAATGACGAATTAGAACTCACGTTTAACCCAAACTTCACGAAATTATGAAATTTAAATCTAAGTCTACGGCTGTGGAATGGCCCGGCGTACCTAAAATTTTACTGGCTATGAAATTACTTGCTATTATAATGTTTTTAGCGCTTACACAAGTGAGTGCCAAAAGCTATAGCCAAAATATCACACTCAATGAAAAAGATGTAAACATTGGGAAGATTATACATCTTATAGAAAAGCAAAGTGGTTATCATTTTATATATGATAATAAACTTGACCTGGTGAAATTAAGAGTATCCAAAATATTTCTCCAGAGTACTTCGATAGATAAAGTCCTTGATGCATGTTTTGCAGATCTGCCTATAAGCTATAAAATAATTCAGAACACCATTGCTCTGAAAATGAAAGAAAGAAGAAGTAGTTGATCGAGAGATAGTCCGGATAAAAAAGATTACAGGAGTTATAACTGATAATAAAGGACAAGGTATTCCCGGTGTAAGTGTGAAGGTCAAGGGAACTACTACTGTCGCTGTTACAGATAGCAAAGGGTTATATGCTATTAATGTCCCTGATGTTTCCAGCGTACTTGTTTTTACTTATATAGGTTTTACTGCTCAGGAACTCATTGTAGGGAACAAATCGGAAATTAATGTTGTGCTGCAAGAGTCCCAGGTTGCATTGGATGATGTGGTAGTGGTCGGTTATGGAACAACCAAACAAAGAAACCTGACTACAGCAGTTGTTAGAGTGAAATCTGAAGATCTGAATACCAGTACGGCGTCTAATTTTCAACAAAGTTTACAAGGTAAAGCCGCAGGGGTTCAGGTTATACAAGCAACCGGCCAACCGGGAGCAGGAGTTGCTGTTCAGATACGTAGTAATCCTTCTAAAGCAAATGCAGGCGTATTATATGTGATTGATGGTGTGCCAGTTAATGATGCTGCAGAAACACCAAATGGTGTTGGTTATTATGGAAAGGGAGGGGTAGATCAGTCTCCGCTTAACTTCATCAACCCAAATGATATCGAATCCATTGATTTCCTGAAAGATGCAAGTTCTGCTTCTATCTATGGTGCCCGGGCAGGTGCTGGTGTGGTTTTAATTACGACAAAAAAAGGTAAAGAAGGTAAAACGAGAGTTGATTACTCTGTATCGTATGGTATACAGAATGTCGATAAGATGTACAAAGTCCTGAATGCAAAAGATTATATGAATCAACGTAATCTTCTTGCTGAAGAGGTATGGTACAGAACAAATAAAATAGCGCCTTATTATGGTACAGTAGATCCTGCATCTGTGACTCCTTTTAAACAGCTGTACTCCGCCTCAGAAATTGCTGCGACAGTAAATGGAAAGTCAGCACCTGATGCCATTACAAGGGGAGGATATACAGAACAGCAGCATAACCTATCTATTTCTGGCGGGACTAATAAAACCAGTTACTTATTATCTGCAAATTATTTCAATCAGAAAGGCGTAGTTATAGGTAGTGATTATAAAAGATATAATGGGCGCTTAAATCTTGAGCAAAGTGTATCTGATAAAATTAAAGTCGGTGGGAATGTGATCATCTCTAATTCTACGACTGGTAATGTGATTACCGGTGGGGAAAATGAGGGAGGAGGTATTCTTACAGCAGCTATTTACTGGCCGGCAAATTTGCCTTTAAGAGACGAAAATGGGGGATATCCGCTAAATCCATTTTATAAAAAAAACATACCTAATCCATTATCTTATGAAACAGTAACTGATAACACAGATGCACTACGTTTACTGGCAAATGGGTATGCAGAATGGAGTATTCTGCCGGAGTTAAAGGCCAGGATGAATGCTAGTTTTGATCAGTCAAATTCCAAAAGATCGGCCTATTTGCCTATCACATTTTTATATGGGAGTACTGCCAATGGGCGATGCGAGCATAACACAGACCTCTGCCAAAACTAAACTATTTGAATATACCTTAAATTACAATAAGGTGTTTGGAGAAAGACACAGTTTTGGTGCTCTTGCAGGGTATTCTTATAATAATACAGTTTGGCAGGGCTTTAGTGCAGGCAATAAGTCGTTCTTTTCTGATGTACAGAAGTATTATAATCTAGGCGCAGGCCAAGCCGCTCAGCCAACGGTCGGTTCTTCACAAAAAGAAAAAACCTGGGCCTCTTATTTTGCCCGGATAAATTATACCCTGGATAGTAAATACTCCGTACAGGCTTCTATTCGTCAGGATGGTGCGTCGAATTTTGCAGACAATAAAAAATGGGGTTATTTTCCTTCTGTTTCGGCGAGCTGGTTAATTTCTGAAGAAGATTTCATTAAGCCTATTCATCAAATTACTTCCATAAAGCTTCGTGCAGGATATGGAGAGACAGGAAACAGTAATTTTGATGGTTCAGCTTTTCAGCAATATGGAACGGCATTAACGGGATATTTTGGTCAGGGTGTACCAGTTACCGGCGTTAATATATCCCAGGCAGCGAATCCTAATCTGACATGGGAAACTGTAGGTGAATTTAATATTGGTTTAGACCTTGGTCTATTTAATAACCGAATTACAGGCTCAGTAGATTATTTCAATAAATCTATCAGAAACATAATCTCATTTGTTTCCTATCCATCTGATTTTATCATTGGAGGGGTTTACGCCAACTCTGGAACTACTAAATCTGTAGGGTATGAATTCGGCTTACAAACAAAAAACATTGTTTCAGCGGATAGAGGTTTTACCTGGTCTACAAATCTGAACTTCTCTCACTACTTAAATTACTGGAAAAAAAGAGCCGATATAGCTTTAAAAACATTACCTAAATATCTTCCGGTTTCGGGTAAAGATGCTTTATTTAATGCAATTGAAGGATATCAGGCTGGCGGTTTATTTACTGGCAAATACGGTACTGCACCAGCATGGATGCCAGGAATGCTGCCGGGAGGAATAATCCTGAATGATACTAATGGCTTTGATACCAGTGGAAACCTGACCGGAAAGCCGGATGGTTTAATATCTGCTGCTGACCTATCCATTATAGGAAACTTAGACCCGAAATTTAGTTTTGGAATAGGAAATACTTTCACTTACCGGAATTTCGACTTAAGTATTTTCATGTCCGGTGCTAAACAAATGAAATATTCGCCCTATGCAAGCGCAAATGCCGATTTAGAGAAGTCGTTATTCTCTTTTGGCTGGAACACGATGCCTGTAGTAGCAGAACGATGGAGTGTTAATAATCCTGATGGTAATTTTCCAACAGCTTTATCAGATAGCTATAAGCATCAGGAAAATACTTATTGGCTGGTTGATGCTACCTATTTACGATGCAGAAATATAACACTAGGGTATAAAATGCCTCAAAGTCTGATTGCGAGACAAAAAATAGTATCAAGTATCAGATTATCATTTGATGTGCAAAATGCATTCACTATTACTAAATACCCAGGTTTAGATCCTGAATTAGATGCGAAGAATCTATACCCATTAGTGAAAAGTTATGTTTTTGGTCTAAGTGCTTCATTTTAATTTAATTAACCATGAAAAAATATATGAATAAAAGAGGTCCGGCTTTTTTACTGTCACTCTTTATAGTTTTAGGCGCTACCTTGTTTTCTGGCTGTAAAAAACAATTGGATAACGTAGTTTACGGGGATTTATCATCTACGGTTACCACCCCTCAGTTTGCCAATGCCACAGTCGTTGCAGCCTATACAGGTTTAGTCGGTGGAGATGCCTGGCAAGGCGGATGGGGGGCTGCTTATCCAGGTTGGAGAGTTCAGGCTATGGAAATGACAGATGAAGGGGTTTGTGCATGGGGGCCTACCTGGGGAAGATTAAATAATCTGGATATGGACCCTGACTTTGATTGGGTACAGACACCATACCTGGCATTAATGCCTTATTTATCCAGAATTACTATTGGAATTGATCAGGTACAGAAAATCAGCATGGATGAAAGTCTGAAGAAACAATATATTGCTGAAATGAAGGCGCTGAGAGCTAATTACGCACAGACCTTATATTTGATTTACGGCCCTTTAACTATAAAAACAGATCCGGCTATTGCAATTAACCCTGACGCTCCGGCTACAGCAAGACCTTCGAATGCAGACATGGTTAAACAGATTATAGCGGACTATACTGATGCTATTGATATATTACCAGTTAAATTTTCCGGGAACGATTATGGAAGATTTACAAAAGGGGCTGCTTTAACAGGGCTGATGAAATTGTATATGCAGGAAAAAAGATGGGGTGAGGCGGTAACAACTGGCGAAAAAATAAAAGCTTTAGGTTATAGCCTGACCCCAAACTACGAAGATGTTTTTAGCATGAAAGCAAAAAATGGGGCAAACGCTGAAATTATCGCAGCAGTAGTCTGCAGTTCAAAACCTAATAACTATACAAAAATATGTGGCTTGCACATGTCTTGCCTGGTGATTATATAGACCCATCCGGTACTGCATTAATGGCATGGGGAGGCTATAAAATGCCATGGAAAACTTATGATAAGTTTGATCAGAATGATAAAAGATTAAAAGTATTATTAAGTAAGTATCCGATAGGCAAAGATGCGCAGGGGAATATCATTTATAAAGATGCGAGGGCAGCTGGTGATCTTGGTGCTATACCGATGAAATATAATCCTGATGGATGGAAAGAAAATAGTCAGAACGGGACTACCGATTATCCGGTTTACCGTTACGCAGATGTTTTGTTAATGCTGGCAGAAGCAAGAAATGAAGTTAGTGGCGGGCCAGTTCCGGCAGCTTATGAGGAGATAAATGCAGTCAGGACAAGAGCAGGATTACCAAATTTACCTCAAGGACTTAGTAAAGACGATTTCTTGAAAAAAATTCAGAATGAAAGACTGTTTGAACTTTGGTCAGAAGGCACAAGAAGAGATGATTTGATCCGTTGGGGGCTATTTATTAAAAGAGCTCAGGATGATGGATCTGCTTTTGCTACGCCCAATAAAGTCCTGTATCCTTTGCCAAGGTCAGTAGTCAATCAGAGTAACGGTGTAATTGTACAAAACCAAGGTTATAACTAATATTTTTCAGGGAGGATTATTTATCTTCCCTGATTTTTAATCCTCATTATATATGAAGTTTTTTACGGCTTTTTCTTTATACATGCTGCTTACACTTACGGCATTTTCCAAATCCGTACCTTTTCAGTTAAAGACCGTTGCTACCAGAAGCTGGATACGGTTATGCTGGAATGATAATTCAAATGTTAAAGAATATAAAATTTACTGGTCAGCTAAGAATATCAAACCCAAAAATGCTAATATTACTCTTCACGGTTATCAAACCCGATATTATATACAAGGCGTAAAACCAGAGACCAATTATTATGTTTGGTTAACTGCAATCAATAAAACGGCCGCTACCAAAATCATATCCGTAACTGCTTTTCAAAAGTGTTCACCTCTAAAAAGTGGAAACTAGATCAGGATGAGGTCAATCACCTTTCAATACCTTCTTCAGTAGCCGTCCCCGAAGGAATGAAGTTATTCTGGCATGATGAATTTAATGATGCCGTGCTGAATAAAAATAAGTGGTTTACCCAATACTATTCGAATCTGGATTACGTAGAAAAATACAATTGGACAGCCTTTAAAGCAGATACGCTGCCGGAACCTGGATTAATATTTAATGGTAATACCTTACATCTTGTCACCAATGATTCTATTCCTGTAAAACCTTACTGGACATCGGGGCGAAAAATATCGTCCATACAAACTTATGATTGGAACAGTAATGAAAATCTGCTGGACAACAAACGCGGTGGTTATTTCGAAGTCAGAGTTAAAAGAAAAGCATCAAAGAATGCTGAACTTGTGAATACAGCCTATTGGTTTGATTCACCGGGCCCGAAACCAAAATACTACATTGAAGATGGCTATCTGGCAAAAGATGTTACTGGTATTAGACCACATGGTCAGGTATTTGAAATAGATGTGTTTGAAAACCTGAATTCCGAAGTTGTTTTACATGGTAATGTAGATTCTACAGGTAAGTTTTTGCATAACATAGGGCAGCATGATGTTAAAGACGTCGTTTTTTTTGATCAATGGGTAACACATGGACTATTATGGACACCAGCCGGGTTAAAATTCTATGTAAATGGAGAACTAAAAAAGGAGTGGAGCGATCCCGCTGATATCAAGTCTCCTGATCATTTCATGAATCTGCTGTTAGGTACTTATGGTAAAAATGGAGAGGTAGATATGGAAGTAGATTATGTGAGGGGTTATCAGTGGCCCGTAGAAAAAGGTAATGAACTTGCCAATTCATCATTTGAATTTAAGCAATTGTTTCCGTGGACTGGTACAGCACAGTTAACCAGCTCAGCAAGAAGAACCGGTAATCAAGGGTTATCAATTACTCCCGGACAAGTTATTGTACAATATTTGTATTTGGAACCACAAACACCTTATAAATTAATGTACTGGAGCAAAGGCAAAGGAAGTCTTCAAATGAATATAGACAACCTTGTCCCTGTAAGTGGAAAGGTCGAAAAGGGAGTTCAGGAAATAAATAAGGCGGGACAAAGTTTCACCGGACACACCATAGATTTTTTAACCACTACGGGTAAGCCTGGTCAGATGAAAACTGTTCGTGTCAGGTTCATCAACAATAGCTCAGAAGAAGTAATTATAGACGATATCAAATTACACAAGAAATGAAAAAAAGTATCATTATCCTTTTCCTGATTTATCAGGCGTTACAGGTAAAGGCAGACGGTTTTAATGGCGTAAAAGAGCTGGTTGATAGAAGAATTGGATGGTTAGCACCGCATATAGAATTTAAGGAGCTTAAAAAAGAGGCCGGAGCTGAAGATATTTTTACGCTTCAAACTCAAAATAACACTTTACATGTAGGTGCTACGTCGCCCAGCGCTGCGGCAATGGCAGTAAACTGGTATTTGAAATATTACTGTCATCAATCTTTATCACTGCAAAGCAGTAATATTAAACCCTTAAAAACAATCCCGGTAATTCTAAAAGAGATCAGACAGCAAACCCCCTTTAAATACAGGTATAGTTTGAATTACTGTACAATTAGTTATACGATGTCTTTTTATAAATCTGGTCAATGGGATTATTTACTGGATTGGCTCGCTTTGAATGGAGTAAATATGGCCCTTACTCCAGTTGGGAATGAAAAAGTATGGGACTTAACTTTAAAGGATTTTGATTTCAATAAACAAGATCGCGAAACTTTCATTGCCGGCCCTGCTTTTTCGGCCTGGTGGTTAATGGGTAATTTAGAAGGTTGGGGAGGTCCTATGAGTGAAGGGATGATGAATCAGCAGGCAGACCTGCAAAAAGGTATTCTCAATAGAATGAAAGAACTGGGGATCCAGCCTGTGATGCAGGGTTTTTATGGTATGGTTCCTAATAGTTTAAAACAGAAATATCCGAATGCGAAGATTATTGATCAGGGACGATGGGCGGGAGACTTTAAACGTCCAGCGATATTATCACCTTTAGACCCACTGTTTGAAAAAATGGCAGCTAGTTTTTACAAAAACATGAAAACACTATATGGAACTGATTTTCTCTTTTTTGGGGGCGATCCTTTCCATGAGGGTGGGATTTCAAAAGGTGTAGCGCTAGACTCCGCAGGCTTGAACATCTATACGATGATGAATAAATCATTCCCTGAATCCGCCTGGGTTTTGCAGGGATGGGGAGGGAATCCGAGTGATCACATTATCTCTAAAATACCTGCAGATAAAGTGCTGATCCTGGATTTAATGGGGGAAAGTAATGAAAATTGGGTCAAGAGAAATGGATATAACGGGCATCAGTGGATTTTAGGGTCTGTTAACAATTTTGGGGAGAACTCTGGCCTTTATGGTAAACTGGAAAGGCTGGCAAATCAGCCCTTTGATGTATTAAAGAGTCCTTATGGTCAAAAAGTCTTTCTGGAATTGGGGAAATTCCTGAAGGTTATTATAATAATCCTGTTTTGTATGATTTGATTTACGATGCGGCATGGCAAAAGCAACCCTTTAATGTTAGTAGCTGGTTAAATAGCTATGCTGATTTCAGATATGGGAAAGCTGACGCTAATATTAAAGCAGCATGGCAGGGATTTTTGAAAACTATTTACAATAGCAATAAAAGTGATTTTCAGGGTGCACCAGAAAGTGTATTTTGTGCAAGACCTTCTTTAAATGCTGAACATGCAAGAACATGGGGTGGCTTAAAACGAAACTACGATACTAAAGCTTTTGAACAAGCAGTACGGCAATTTTCTAAATCGGCCGCTGTGTACCGGCAAAATGAGAATTATCAATATGATCTTGTTGATTTGGTCAGACAGGTATTAAGTAATAAAGGGCAGGATCTATATCAGCAAATGGTTCAATCCTATCAGGCAGCTGATCAAAAAGAATTTAAAAAAAGATGTTACTCAATTTCTGGACCTGATTAGGCTACAGGATGAGCTGCTCCAGACACATCCTTCTTTCCGTCTGGATACATGGGTTAGAAGTGCTGCTGATTTTGGGCAGACACCTGCGGATAAAACACAAGCAGTCTGGAATGCTAAAACACAGATTTCCTATTGGGGGCCGGATAACGCGAAAACAGACCTGCATGAATATGCCAATAAAGAGTGGGGTGGGTTAATGGGAACTTTATATCTAAACCGCTGGGAAGTTTATACTGCTTATTTAAGCAGAAAATTAAAGGGTGAAAACCCTGCTGAACCAGATTTCTTTGAGATGGAAAAGAAATGGGCAAATGCTGCTGAAGTCCCTGAAAAACCAATAACGAAAAATGCGGTGACAATGGCTTTAAGTATCCTTGAAATGAAACGCTGACGAAATAAGAGATCAATTTAATGTCAATTATCAAAGTTTCGTTAAAAAACGTTAAATTAACTCAAACATGGCAGTAGATTTGTAGTACACCTAATCTTAAAATTGCTTATTTTTGTTATACTTTAAATTTAAGGTCATGAAAAGGAATCTAATCGTTATCTCAAGCCTGTTGTTCGGTGCGCTACACGCTGGAACAGCAAGTGCACAGCAATCTGGCCTGGCTCCGGATCAGAACCCAAGGTATAAAGAAAGCCAGGAGAAATATTTTAGAGTTGCAGACTCTCTGATTAGTCAGCATGGAACCACTGTACAGAATACATATAAAGCGTATGACTGGTATGAAGCGAAACTAGAACGCCGCCGTCAAAGACGGGAGTGGAGACATGAAGAAAGAATGAATGGCTATTATGGTGATTTTTATCCTTCGCTGAGCCTTGGTGTTGGTTATAATCCTTTTGGCGGCTATAACTACGGAAACTATTATGGCGGCCGCTACGGTGGACGCAGCAATTTTTGGTTTGGCTGGTAACAATTCCTGAAAATACGATCTAACAATTATAAAAAAACAGAATAACACAGATGAAATTCATAAATTATTATTTACGGTTTACTGCGCTTGCCGCTTCAGGAATGATGATTGCATCATGCTCATCCAGACAAGTAACACGTGTGAGTACAGATCAAACAATAGATGTCAGCGGTTCATGGAATAACAGTGATTCCAGAATGGCAGCAGATGAACTGACTAAGAACATTTTGAATGCAGGCTGGATAGGTACTTACCAGGAAGAGCATCAGGGTAAAAAACCAGTAGTGATTGTTGGATTTGTTCAGAATAAAAGTCATGAGCATATTGAAGCTGAAACTTTCGTGAAAGACATAGAAAGTGCTTTTGTTCAAACACAAAGAGTACGTTTAGTACAAGGGGGTAAAAAACGTGAAGAATTACGTGCAGAAAAAGCTGATCAGCAGACTAACTCTTCTACTTCAACTATCAAAAAATTCGGTTTGGAAAATGGAGCTGATTTTATCCTTCAGGGATCTATAAACTCTATCGTTGATGCACACAAACGTCAGAAAGTAGTTTATTACCCAGATCAATCTTGAACTGACTAATATCCAGACCAACGAAATCGTTTGGATCGGTGAAAAGAAAATAGCCAAGTACGTTAAAAACTAATCCCGTAATTTCCCATTGCCCTGAAGATCATATTCTTGATGTTCAGGGTAGTTTATAACTCATATGACAACCATTCGTACGTATATTCTTCGGGCATCAGTTGTAGGATTGATGCTTTTTTTATTTGGTTGCGCAAGTTATAACGACCGTATTACTCCTTACTATAAGAATATTTCTACAGGAAATTACAAGGAGGCACAAATTGAACTCGATAAAAACAGCCTGATCCAGAAACCGAGAAATAAACTGCTTTTCCTGATGGAAAAGGGAAGGATCAGTCATTTGCTTGGAGAATACGAAAATAGTAACAGGTATTTTAATGAGGCCGATCAGATGCTGGAAATAGGTTTGACGGGTACATTGGACGCGACTGTTGGCGTATTGGTTAACCCGATGACACAGCGTTATAAAGGAGAAGATTTTTTGAGAAATTTATGATCCATTATTACAAGGCGCTTAATTACCTTTATCTTCATGATACAGAAGAGGCTGTAGTAGAAGCCAGACGTATCACTTTGCAAGCACAGGAACAGGGAGATAAATTCAATAATAAGGATAAACGTTATGCTCAGGATGCCTTCTCTTTAACCTTGCAGGGCATGATTTATGAGAGTAATAATGATGTGAACAATGCCTTTATCTCTTATCGGAATGCAGTAGAAATTTATCAGAAAAGTCCGGATAAGACTTATTATGGTACACAAATGCCTTTAGGCCTTCAAAAGGATGTAATCAGAACTGCTTATTTAAATGGCTTTACTTCTGAAGCGGTGCAGTTTGAAATTGCATTTGGTATCAAATACAAACCTGAAAAAACTCCGGAAGGTGGTGAACTGATTTTCTTTTGGGAGAATGGTTTAGCACCGGTAAAAAAACAAGAAGATTTATTTTTCACCTTAACCAGAGGTGTTGGTGGAAACCTGTTTTTTAGTAATGTAGCTGGTGGTTTACTGATCCCATTTAATTATAGTGGTGATCGTGATAAATTGAACATCAATGCGGTTGAGAGTTTAAGAGCAGCCTTTCCTAAATATGTTGCACAACCTTCCTACTATTCCAGCGCTGTAATTAATAGCACGCAGGGCGATGTTACATTAGAGAAAACGGAAGATATTAACGAACTTGCTTTTAGAACGTTACAGCAGCGTACATTAAAGGAGATGAGTAAAGTGCTTTCCAGATTGGCAGTGAAGAAAATTGCAGAGTATGCTTTACGTGAAAGTGCCAAAAGAGATAATCAGAAAAATAATACTTTACTTGAAGGTCTTGGATATGGTATGCAACTTTATAGTCTGCTGTCAGAGAAGGCAGATACACGTAACTGGCAATCCTTACCAAGTAGTATTTCCTATGCGCGTATTCCATTGAAGATGGGGGAGAATGAAGTTACTATAACGCTTAAGAATGCTCAGGAACAGAATGAGATGAAACCAAAACTATTAAAGTGAATGGGAGTGGGAAGATTCAGTTTTATAATTACTCAACACTGCGCTAAAGATGATGAATTTAACAGCTATAGATCTTAAAACGAAAGCGTCCAAATGGACGCTCGTCGTTTTATTGTTTATAAGTCTGTTTACTATTTCCGGCGGATTGGGGCACAGCCCGATAACTGATCAGAAAACCACCACAAGTAAACTAGCGGGTAAAACGGATGCTGTTCGCCGCACCCAGATCTTCTACAAAAGTTTTATTCAGAAAATAAGGGCTGTAAACTTTCTGCATATCTTTCTATCCTGTTCAAATAACTTATTGCTTTTAATAAAAAGCATGCTCGTACAAATACAGTTTAGCCTCAGTTTAATGAGGATGCTGGTTATTCTTCCAATCGGGTATTTATTCGTTAGAACTACCCTTAATTATAACAGGAGAAGGTTAAACTCTCTGCTGGCTCCGATATATATTAAACAATAGCGTTTTTAATATAATCCCTATATAATTATACTTATTTCTTCACGAAAGCCGGAGCTGAAAATGCTATGGCTTATGATCATTTTATATGCAACGCATCAAGAAAGTATTGCGCCTGATCAGTATGATATTACTGATCGGATTAGCATGTTTTGGACTTGGTATTAGTGGCCCTCCACCTGTCCCGGCACGGAGAGAAAAATACCCGTCAGAGAATGTAGAAACTAAAGAAGAGAAAGACGAAGATTTGAAGCCTTAAAGATTTGAATTGCACTTCATCTGCTTATTGCTCTGTTTCGGTTGTAACAATAAACGATTCGGGCATCTAAACTTAAATGGCTCTCTGCATTTTCTTAATTTTAATTTATTATGCCAGTTTTATATCAAATAGATGTTCCAAACGAGTCAGAATTCTCTCAGATGGGTGAATTATGGGAAGCGTCAGTCAGAGCCACTCACCATTTCTTAAATGAACAGGATATCGCTTTTTTTAAGTCATTATTACTAAAACGAATATTTTAAACTGGTTGAACTGTTTTGTATCAGAGATCAGGAAGGTCTGATTATGGGTTTTATGGGGATAGAAAGTGATAAGCTGGAAATGCTGTTTATACATCCTGCGGCTATGGGAAAGGGGATAGGGAAAAACCTTCTGGAACATGCGATACAAGCTTTTAAAGTGAGCAAAGTTGATGTTAATGAAGATAACCGGCAGGCTGTAGGATTTTATGAGAAGATGGGTTTCAAAACCATCAGTCGTTCTGCACTGGACGGTATGGGGAAACCTTTTCCAATACTCCATATTACAATTTAAGTAACAATGAGCCCGGTTTGATTTCGGGCTCATTGTCGTTTAGTCTATGAATAGCATTGTTACTTTATTCCTCCAAAAGCTGCGAAGCAGGAGTTTTTATGTAGAATTTCAGTCTCTTTAAAGCCTGCTTTTTTTAACAAATCCAGCTGGTAACTTATGGAGCGCGGTGTATCCTCATATTCGATATAATCAAATACTTTTTGTCCATATTCCGGGCCACCCAGCGTTTCAAGATATATTCTGTATTTGTCTTGAAAAAGTTTACTGATCAGTTTGGAATCATGCGTAATTAAGTCAGAAATCCAAATACTCCCACCAGGTTTCAGTGCTTTGTATACTTTGGTGAAAACAAGATTCCAGTCATCATCAGTACGTAAGTGATGGAATGTAGCAGCGGCCAGTACAATGTCAAAATGATTATCAGGTAAATCAAGGTTACGCATATCATCTTGTATGATTGTTATCTTGCCATTGGTTTTTGCAGATACTCTTTCTTTTGCTCTGATTAGCATTGGCATACTTAAATCATTCAGGGTACAATTCAATCCGGGAATTTTACTTAGCATTTTCAATGAATAATTACCGGCACCACAACCTATATCAAGTAATTCTGTTGCATTGGGGGTAATGTATTTTGCAGCCTCAGTGCATAATTCCATGGTAAGTGGAGCATCTATTGTTGTTTGTTGCCCGGTCAAGATTTGAAAAGCGTTTCTACATCATTATCGAATCTTGTCTTGATCTCTTCATTAGTGGCTTTTTGTGGGGATTCAGTATTCATGTTTTCATATTTATTTTGTCAAAACTAATTGCTTTTATCATATTTGAAAAATACCATTTTTATCAATTTATGATACTTAATAGCTATTATACTTATGGAGCTTAGACATCTTTTATATTTTAAAACTGTTGCAGAAGAATTGCATTTTACAAGGGCTGCGGCAAAACTTTTTATTTCTCAGCCCCCGTTAAGCCGCCAGATTAAAGAATTGGAAGAGGAATTAAATGTGCAATTATTTGCACGCAATAATAAACGTGTTGCATTGACGGATGCAGGGAAATATTTCAAAACTGAAGTGGATGCGATTCTCTCCAGATTAGAAGAAAGTAAAAGTATAGCCCGTCAAATTCACTTAAGTGTCAGTGGAGAATTAAAGATAGGTTATATAAGTTCAGTATATCAATCTTACCTGGCGGAGATTTTAAAATTGATGCGGAAAGAATTTCCTTACGTAAAAACCGGTTTATTTGAAATGCCAACTATAACTCAAATAGAAGCATTAGAGCAGGGGAAATTAGATGTAGGTATTTTAAGGGCACCTGTCCTTTCTGAAAAACTAGTTGTTGAGACCTTGTTTTTTGATCCCTTCGTTGTTGTTATTCCTCTTTCAGAGCAAAAATTCAAGACAAGTGAGGAATTGGCTGATTTATTAAAGAAGAGTCCATTTATCTTTTTTAATAAGGAATTTGCACCCCATTATAACAATAAACTGATTGAAATTTGCAAACGTATGCAGTTTACACCTGATATTACGCATGAGGCTAATAATGTACACTCCATATTACAGTTAGTGGAAGCAGGTCTTGGTGTATCTATATTGCCTTTATCACTTAAAAAACAGTACGATTATTTAAAAATTTCATTTATTGAATTAGATGATATTCCTGTAAATACTGAAGTCGTGGTAGCTTATAAACACGCCAATAGAAATCCAGCATTGAAATGGTTTGTTGATAATTATAGTAATACAAGTAACTAATTAATTTCAGCTTCATGGTTTTTGTTCATAAAAATGCCTCCAAATAGTGTCTGACTTTTTGGAGGCATAGTCGTATAGATTGAAGTGCTTTTCTCTATTAAAAGATACTAGTTCGTTTTACCAGGATATTGTTTCAAGGCTAACGTTAAGCAATCCATTGCTTTGTTTAAATCATCAGTGTTTAATACATAAGCCATTCTCACTTCATCTTTACCAGAGCCAGGGCTTGAGTAAAAACCAGTTGCAGGAGCCATCATTACGGTTTCTCCATTATTGTCAAAACTTTCCAGCATCCATTGGCAAAATACATCTGCATCGTCAATTGGGAATTTTGCAACCACATAGAAAGCGCCGCCCGGATTAGGGCAGAAAACACCATCAATAGCATTTAACCTTGATACTAAAGTATCTCTGCGCAAAGTATATTCTTTGTTTTACTTCTTCAAAATAACTATCAGGAGTATCGACAGCAGCAGTTCCAGCAATTTGTTCAACCATTCCAGGACTTAATCTTGCTTGTGCAAACTTTAATCCGGACTTGATCACTTCTTTGTTTTTAGTGATTAAACAACCTAAACGAGCTCCACAAGCACTGTATCTTTTAGAAACAGTATCCATGATAACCACATTTTCTTCTAAACCATCAAAGTGCATTGGAGAAATGAACGCTCTGCCATCATAGCAGAATTCACGATATGCCTCATCAGAGAATAAGAATAAGTCATATTTCAGACATAAGTCTTTCAACGCCTGTAACTCTTCTCTTGAGTAAAGGTATCCCGTAGGGTTATTTGGGTTACAGATAATGATAGCTTTTGTTTTATCAGTGATCAGTTTCTCAAACTCTGCAATCGCTGGTAAAGCAAAACCATTCTCAATATGAGATAAAATTGGTTTTACAACTACATTACTCATGCAGGCAAATCCATTGTAGTTAGCATAAAAAGGTTCAGGAATGATAATTTCATCACCTTCATTTACACAAGTTTGCATAGCAATTGTAATTGCTTCTGACCCACCTACAGTGACTAATATATCTTCAGGAGTGATATTGTACCCCAATTTATTATAATATTCAGTAAGTTTTGTTCTGTAGCTTAATGTTCCTTCAGATGGGGTATAAGCCCAAACATTGAAATCAATATTTTTAATTGCATTTAACATGCCCTCTGGAGTGGCAATGTCCGGCTGGCCGATATTTAAATGATAAACTTTTTTACCGTCCTTTTTTGCTTTGTCTGCAAATGGAGTTAGTTTTCTTATAGGCGATGCGGGCATTTGTACCCCTTTTTCTGAAATATGTGGCATGGGTCAAAAATAAAAAAAAACCTCGTTGATTTAACGAGGTTTAGTTGATAATAATATTTTTTTTGCAGATTATTTACCTGATACAGTTTCTCCTTTAATGTATAACACTTTAGTAGGTGTTTTAGCATTAGAATTGATTGTGATGCTTTTGCTGAAAGGCAATGGTGAACCTGCAGGAGTGTAAGTAACTTTAATTAAGCCAGACTCTCCTTTTTTAATAGGTGTTTGTGTATAGGTAGGTACAGTACATCCGCAAGTTGTTTCAACTTTTGTTAAAATCAATGGCTCATCACCAACGTTTGTAAACTTGAATTCTACTGAAACAGGTGCAGTCAATGGAATTTTTCCAAAGTCATACGTCTCTTTTTCGAATTTAAATTCAGCTGGTTTGCTCTGTGCAAATGAAGTAACTGTAACACCTAAGACAAAGGTTAATAGTATAATTAGCTTTTTCATATTTCAATCTTTTGAACAAATTTAATCTTTTCATTAACATTTCAAAGTCAAAAGCTAATATATATATTACACAGTGTTAAGGGACGGAAATTAGAAAATACGTATATTTGCCCAATAAACTTTTGTGCTTATGATGCTAAATAACAAACTTACGACGAACCCCATCGATGCCTCAGAATTAAGTTTTGACGACTTCAAAACTATAGTAATCGATGATTACAGGATTGCTTTCGAGAGCAGACAGGCTAGTTTACTAGGCCGTAAAGAGGTTTTAACAGGTAAGGCTAAGTTTGGCATTTTTGGTGACGGGAAGGAACTTCCTCAGATTGCAATGGCTAAAGCTTTTAAAAATGGCGACTGGCGTTCGGGTTATTATCGTGATCAGACCTTCGCTTTTGCTACAGGAATATGTACCATTAAAGAATTTTTTGCCCAGTTATATGCAAATCCAAGTGTAGAAGCAGATCCTGCTTCTGCGGGCCGTCAGATGAATTGCCATTTTTCCACACGTTCACTAAACGAGGACGGTTCATGGAAAAATTTAACAGAGATGAAGAATTCTTCTTCTGATATCGCACCAACCGGCGGCCAGATGGCACGTTTGGTAGGTTTAGCCTATGCTTCTAAATTATACAGACAAAATCCTGAATTAAATTATCTGAAAAACTTCTCCGTTAACGGAAACGAAGTTGGTTTTGGCACAATCGGAAACGCTTCAACTTCTGAAGGTGTGTTTTTTGAGGCTATCAATGCAGCAGGTGTTTTACAGATTCCTATGGCAATGTCTGTTTGGGATGATGCTTACGGAATTTCTGTTCCGGCTAAATATCAGACTACTAAAGAAGATATTTCAGAGATATTAAAAGGTTTCCAGCGAGATGAGAATAATCCTGGTTACGAAATATATAAAGTAAGAGGCTGGGATTATCCTGCCCTTTGTGAAACTTATCAGCAGGCCATTCAGATCTGCCGTGACGAACATGTACCTGTATTAATCCATGTGACTGAGGTTACACAGCCACAGGGACACTCTACTTCGGGTTCACATGAGCGTTATAAAGACAAAGCAAGACTGGAGTGGGAGAAGGAATTTGACTGTATCCGCCAGATGCGTATCTGGATGCTTGAATCTGCTATTGTTACTGAAGAAGAGCTTGCTGTATTAGAAGATACTGCTGCTAAAAAACTTGTTCGTGAAGCACAAAAAGAAGCATGGAATGAATTCCTTGGAGATATTAAAATAGAAAAAGACGAGGTGATCAGTTTGATCAATAACCTTTCTGATACGAATCAGGCTTTATCAAAAATTGCTGGTACGCTTGCCGGAACACCGGATGCACAGCGTAAAGAGGTAGTTTCTTCTGCAAGAAAAGCGCTTCGTATAACTTTGAATAAACCTTCTGATGCAAGAACCCAGTTATTAAACTGGTATGCAAGAGAGAAAGCAAACAATGAAGAACGTTATAATTCCAAACTGTTTACAGATGGAAACGAAAGCCCTTCTTTGGTCAACATCATACCGGCATCTTACCAGGATAACAGTAAAATGGTAGATGGCCGTGAATTGCTGAATGCTTGTTTCGACGCTAACTTTGCACGTGACCAGCGTTTAGTCGCATTTGGTGAAGACTTAGGAAGCATCGGTGATGTAAACCAGGGATTTGCAGGCTTACAGGCTAAATATGGTGAACTAAGAATTACTGATACAGGTATCAGGGAGATGACCATTGCAGGACAGGGGATAGGATTGGCTTTGCGTGGTTTAAGACCAATTGCAGAGATTCAATATCTCGATTACCTGTTATATGCATTGAATGTTCTAAGTGATGATCTGGCAAGTTTGTCATACCGTACCAAAGGCGGACAAAAAGCACCAGTGATTATCAGAACACGCGGACACCGTTTAGAAGGAGTTTGGCATTCAGGCTCACCAATCGGTATGATCTTAGGCTCATTACGCGGATTACACCTTTGTGTGCCACGTAATATGACTCAGGCTGCAGGAATGTACAATACGTTGTTCAGAGCTGATGAACCTGCTTTAATGATCGAGTGCCTGAATGGATACCGCTTAAAAGAGATGTTGCCTGATAATGTAGGGGAATATACAGTGCCTTTAGGAAAAGCTGAAATCATCAGAGAGGGATCAGATATTACCGTTGTTTCTTATATGGTTCAACACTAAGAATTGTAGAAGAAGCGGCAGAAGAACTGGCAGCTTACGGAATCTCAGTAGAGATTATTGATCCGCAAACTTTACTTCCGTTTGATACGGATCATTTATGCGTGTCTTCTTTACAGAAAACAAATAAATTATTAGTGGTAGATGAGGATGTTCCGGGTGGTGGAACAGCCTATATCCTGCAACAGATTTTAGAAGTTCAGGGTGGATATTACCATTTAGATGCACAGCCACAAACTTTATCTGCGAAAGCCCATCGTCCTCCTTATGGATCTGACGGAGATTATTTCACTAAACCATCTGTAGATGATGTAATAGAAATGATTTATCAGATGATGAATGTACATAACGAAGCAAAATATCCTGCGATTTTCTAGTTAGCGGATTGTATTTTAAAGACAAAGCCTGGTTCTCTTGAAGAACCAGGCTTTGTCTTTTTCAGGGTGAAATCAGGCCTTAAGGTTGTACTGCCTTTAAAACATTGATTGGTCCATAACCCAGTTTTGAATCTTTGTTAGGGTATAGCTTTGCGGATTCTACCATTCTCTGTAATACCTGTTTGCTATTCCAGCTTGGGTGAGCAGACCATACCAATGCCGCAATACCTGCATTAATTGCTGTCGCTGCAGAAGAAGATCCTGAGAAACCATATTTACCGGGTGTTTCATTATAAACCGGTACAGCGTTATTCACACCTGGCGAAGTAGCTGTAGTACTTGTAAAATAAACTTTATCTCCTTCATGACACTCTTTACAGCTTACCAGTTTTCCGGTTTCGTTGTAATCTGTACCAGTAACAGCTACTGTTTCACTCATTGAAGCTGGAAATATAACACCAACACTTTTAGGGATATCAATAACGATGAAGCCCAGATCAATTGGTTTGATAGAAGTTCCGGCAGCAGCGAAAATCAGTTTGCCTTTACCTTTAGCATATTTTACCGCATCTGCCAAAACAGATATGTCGAAAATCCAGCCATTTGACATGGATATAATCTTTACCTGATCATTATCTGCTAATTTAGTCAGGGCACTAGCAACACCTTGTTGTTGTTTTGAACTCCATAAAGCCACAAAATCTGTTCCTCTATAGCTGATCAGATTACAGCTATAAGCAATCCCTACAGGAAGTTTCGCTTTTTTCGGTGCAGAAATTAGAGTAGCCATACCTGTACCATGACCGATAGTCATATCATCTGAGGTTGCATAAACACCATCGTTTGAACCCGATGAATTGCCCTTGAACGTACCAAATAGTGAAATACTTCTTCCCGAACCAAATTCAGTTGAGGTAAATGCTGTTTGTGACTGATAAATACCATTGTCAATTAAGCCGATAGTAATCCCTTTACCCGTACTTACTTTCCAGGCTTCAGGAATCTTCTGATCACCATAACTTTTAGGAATTAATGGTTCTCCGCTGCCCTGAATGAACCAGCCTGGAAGTTCAGCAGGGTCGCCACCACCAGAGCTCAGACTTTCTGTTTTAGCAGTTGTACTCTTTATTAAGTTCCTATTATATTCAGCTGGTTCTGCATAACGGATTGCTTTTGATTTACGCAGATCCTGGAGTGTGCTTAATTTGCCTATTTTGATCACCATATTAGTTAGTACGGGACTTTCATATTGCAGTACATCCTTATAAGACTCAGTAGTAACAGCATTGGATTTAATTCCTTCATCGTTTCTTACCTGCTGTAAGATTTCCGTTTTGATACCATCAATATTTACACCAGCTCTTCTGGCTTCTGATAAACTGATATTGGTTAATTGTGGTTCGGAATTAATACTTTCGGTATTGGTGTTGCTATTGGTCTGCGGATTTCCATAGCCTACAGAAACTAAACTATCTCCATGCATGATCGCGCTGAATAATAGCTCATCACTTTGTTCCTGCCAGTTAAACCTGCCATTTTTTTTTTGCAGACTGGATTGAATTACTGCATTAATCTCCTGCACGGTATACAGTTTGTCTTTTTGGTGAGCAGGATCCTGATTGTTGTTAGAGAGGTTATCCTTGCGACAGGATGCCAGAGCGACTAATAATGTGGCGCATAGGATCGCCATTTTGCTTGTTTTGGTTTTCATAGTTTTTGTTTTATAGATTAGATGGTACTTAATAGATAACTGTAAAATAGAAATAAATATTCATTTAATTTAAATTAAGGTAGTTAAAGTGAAAGATTTAACATAAAAAAAACGCCCTGTTATTTTTTAGATAACAGGGCGTTTGAATTAGAGTAGATTTATTAACTTATAACCTGGTCGATTTATTTCTGAGTAACTGATCAGCAAGTACTAAAGCTGCCATCGCTTCAACAATAACTACTGCTCTTGGCACCACACATGGATCATGTCTTCCTTTTCCTTTAATCTCTGCTGCTTCACCTGCTGCATTTACGGTTTGCTGATTATGCATAATGGTCGCTACCGGTTTAAAAGCTACAGTAAAGTTAATTTCCATACCATTAGAAATTCCTCCTTGTATACCACCAGAGAAAATTGGTCAGTGTTTTTGGCCCTTTGTCTCCATCAGTCAGGAAGATATCATTATGTGCTGATCCCCTCATCTCACTTCCTGAAAATCCTGAGCCATATTCAAAGCCATGTACCGCGTTGATGCTTAACATGGCTTTGCCTAAATCAGCATGCAGTTTATCAAAAACTGGTTCCCCTAATCCCGGTGGGCAGTTATGAATGATGCAACTGATTTTTCCACCTACTGTATCGCCGTCTTTTCTAACGCTGTCAATAAATTCAATCATTTCATTTGCTGTAGCCGGGTCTGCACAACGTACGATATTCTCTTCACGCTGAGCTAATAATTCAGCAATAGGTAATGCTTCCAGGTTAGGTGCATTAATTGTACCTACAGCAGATACATGGGCGAAAATGCCGATACCATAATGCGCAAGTAATAACTTGGCAATAGCACCTGCCGCTACCCGTGCAGCAGTTTCTCTGGCTGATGAACGCCCGCCTCCGCGGTGATCGCGCGGATACCATATTTAGCATCATAAGTATAATCTGCATGCGAAGGACGATAAACAGTTTTATTGTGCTCATAATCTTTAGAACGGTGATCTTCGTTCGGGATTAAAAGTGCAATCGGTGTACCAGTACTTTGTCCTTCAAAAATTCCTGATAAGATTTGTACCGTGTCACTTTCTTTGCGTTGCGTAGTGATTTTTGATTGTCCCGGACGACGTTTATCTAATTCCGACTGGATAAATTCCAGATCAATGGGCAGTCCGGCAGGACAGCCATCTACGATAACACCAATAGCCTCACCATGTGATTCTCCAAAAGTTGAGATCCTGAATAAATGTCCGAAGGTATTCCCTGCCATATTTTTAATTTAAATGGTGTATGTTATAATTCCTGAACTGTGAAACCTGCTTTTTGCAAATGTTTCCAGAAATCAGGATATGACTTCTCAACAACCTGAAAATCTTCAATTTCTACTTCTTTGATCAGTAAACTTAACGGCGCAAATGCCATAGCCAGCCATCCTGTGGTCATCATAAGTTTCAAAACATACCTTTTCAGGGAAGTTTAATCCTTCACAATTTAAAGTATATACCTCGTTTTCTTCATTTAAAATAACGCCAATTTTAGCCAGTTCATTCTGTAAAGCCAGAATTCTGTTGGTTTCTTTGATTTTAAGCGTTTCCAGACCAGTGAAAGCAAGGTTCAGCCCTTTCGCTGCTGCGCAAACAATAATAGTTTGGGCGAGATCAGGACAGTCTTTTAAGTTTAGGATTTCTTTAGGTTGTGGTTCATTTTTACTGGCTAATAAAGCTATGCCATCAGCTGTCCTTTGTGTATTTACACCAAGGGCAACCATGATTTCCTGGATTTTGCTATCACCCTGCAGGCTTTCTTCTTTCAGGTTAGGCAGTTCAATAGCTGCCTGATCTGCCAGCGCAGCAATGCTGTACCAGTAAGAAGCAGCGCTCCAGTCAGGTTCTACTGTCAAAGTAGCTTCCTGATATTGTTGTGGGCCTATATAGATATTATCACCTTTCCAGCTATGTGAAACTCCTGCCGAAGCTAATAAAGCCAGCGTCATTTCTACATAAGGTCTTGAAGTTAATCCGCCTTCGATATTCAGCGAAAGACCAGCAAGCAGTTTTGGTGCAACAATCAGCAAGGCCGATAAATACTGACTGCTTACATTTCCTTTGATGGAAACTTCGGCACGTACATTATTTAAACCTCCATTGATCAACAAGGGAGGAAAACCTTCGTTTTTTGCGTACGAAATATCCGCACCCAGACTTTTTAAAGCATCTACTAAGATTCCGATAGGGCGTTCCTGCATCCTGGATGAACCAGTAAGCAAAAACTGCTGAGGAATAGTAGACAGATAAGCTGTCAGAAAGCGCATTGCAGTACCGGCATGGCCTACATCTACAGTCTTTCTTTCTTCTTTGTTAGCATTGTTTAAATCGGCAAGAATTCTGTTTAATGTTACTGTATCAGCAGCGTCAGACAGGTTATTCACCTTCACCAACCCTTTACTTATTGCAGCAATAATCAAAGCCCTGTTGCTCTCACTTTTAGAACCCGTCAGGTTAATAGTTGCATGGATATCCTTTTGTCCCTTAAAGGAAACAACTGCATTCTTTCTCATTAGTATTTATGTTTTTGAATTCAGGATTTACGGGAGAATTTCTTAGAAAATCTCCCGTAAATACTAATGATTAAGATTTTACAGCTGCTGAAGCTTCAACGATTTCCTCTTCAGTTTTACCTTCGTTCATAATCTCAGTTTGTTTTCTGATTGATTCACCGTGAACCAGTTCTAAGAATTTCTCTGTGAAACCAAGATCTAATTTAAGTGCTTTTGCAAAAGCAGTTCCTTTTTTAAGGATCTCATCCCAACGGTTAACCTGCAGGATGGTTACTTTACTATCTCTTTTGTACTGACCGATTTTCTCAACGATAGCCATACGCTCACTTAATTTCTGAAGCATAACATCATCGATTTTATCAATTTGTTTACGTAATAATTCAGCTAATTTATCAGCAAAGGCTTCGTTGTTAGATTCTGGATCACGTAAGCTTAATTTAGCAATCAACTCTTCTAAAGCAGCAGGAGTAACCTGTTGTTTAGCGTCAGTCCATGCTACAGAAGGGTCAATATGTGACTCAATCATTAATCCCTGCATGTCAAGATCAAGCGCTTTTTGTGCGATGTAAGGGATCAGTTCACGGTTTCCACAGATATGTGAAGGGTCGTTAATGATTGGTAATTCAGGGCAAAGTGTTTTTAACTGGATAGCCAGTTCCCACATTGGTTCGTTACGGAAAGAGCTTTTTTCGTATGAAGAGAAACCACGGTGAATTGCACCTAATTTAGTGATACCTGCATTGTTGATACGCTCTAAAGCACCAATCCATAAAGAAATATCTGGATTTACAGGGTTTTTAACCAATACAGGGATGTCAACACCTTTTAAAGCGTCAGCAATTTCCTGTACTGTGAACGGGTTAGCTGTTGATCTTGCACCGATCCATAAAAAAATGTCTACGCCAGCTGCTAATGCTTCTTCAACATGTTTAGCGTTAGCTACTTCTACTGCTGTTGGTAATCCGGTTTCGGCTTTAGCTTTTTTCAACCATTCTAAACCAATACTTCCGATTCCTTCGAATTCTCCCGGACGGGTACGTGGTTTCCAGATTCCTGCTCTTAACACAGATACTTTACCTGTTGCAGCTAATAAATGTGCTGTAGATAATAATTGATCTTCAGTTTCTGCGCTACATGGTCCAGAGATGATTAGTGGCTCGTTTTTCACGTTGATCCAGCTCGATAATGGCTGAATGTTTAAGTTTAATTTCATGATGAGGGGGATTTTAATGTGGGTATGTGTTAAATATTTTATATAGTTATTTTTGTTGTAATCTAGGCGATGTCATTTTTTAGATATTCGCCCATTATGTTAAAGTTTACTGTGTATTTCAGTGCTTTACGGATTGCGATGTCATACTTTTCATTTTCTGTCCATTCCATATCTACATAGAAATAATACTCACTTCTTTTGCCTAAAACTGGCATAGACTGGATCTTGCTTAAATTCACATTCTGTTCTGCGAAGATGTTCAGTACTTTAGATAGTGCGCCTACATGGTTGCCGACCTGGAAACAGATGGAAGCTTTGTTGATATCGGTCAAATCTTCAGTTTTATCGTTTTTAAGAATCAAAAAGCGGGTGTAATTCTTTTTGTTGGATTCAATTCTTCTCTCTATTATATTTAAGCCATAAAGCTCGGCAGCTAATGTATTTGCAATGGCAACTGTATCAGTTAATTGTTCGTCTCTGATCTTTTTTGCACAAGCAGCTGTATCAACACTTTCCACTACTTTAAGATGAGGAAACTCGTCAAAGAAATCAATGCACTGACGGATGGCAATAGGGTGAGAAGTAACAAATTTTACATCTTCCAGTTTTACACCCGGCAGGGCCATTAAGTGCAATTGTATAGGTAAATAAACTTCTCCTGTAACTGCAAAATTGTATTCTCTGATCAGCGTGTAGTTTGGTAAAAGACTACCGGCAATAGAGTTTTCAATAGCCATCACTACGTAGTCAACCTCCCGTGCTTCAAGCACTTCACATGTTTGTTTAAAGGAATTGCATTCGACAGTTTTAATGTCAGTACCAAAGAATTTGAAAGCAGCTTCTTCATGAAAGGAGGCTTTGATACCTTGTATTGCGACTCTTGTTACTTTTTTCATCTTATTAATCTTCTGCGTTAATTTTTGCTTTAAAAAAAAAAAAAAGTCCCGGCAGGATGCCGGGACTTTTCATATACAATTTATGTTGTTTCTTTTGATTGCATATCAGTCCCGGCTCTTACTAAAGTAGTAGAAGTAGCTAAACCAATATGTAGTGATGTTTCTCATTTTTTTATGTGGTGGATGCTGAAAACAGAATCCTGTATTTTTATTATTTGTTTTTTCAAATGTAGCAACAAAATTTAATTTGTCAAATTTAATTTAAAAAATTATTTATTGTGGCTCAGGCATCTGGAATGGGCATGCGGAACAATAAGGCGGCGTGATTTTAGCCTGCTTTTTGATGTTGTTCGGCATCTTTTAATTCCTTTTGCATCACTTTAGCGATCTGTGTACTTCCATCATGGCTCCATCCCGGAGGATTAAACATATACCTGAGTTTATTTTTTAACCCTGGTGCGCGTTTCATATCGGCTGTCATGGCTTTAAATTCGTGAAATACAATATTTAAAGGCCCTGTGTCTTCTGGTTGATGAGTCAGGCCATATACAATCTCATCCTCAGGCAGTTCTTCCTGAAAAGTACCAAACATCCTGTCCCAGATAATGAGGACCATACCCATGTTTTTATCCAGATAGCGGATATTACTGGCATGGTGTACCCGGTGATGAGAAGGGGTAACCAGGAAATATTCTATGATCGGATGTAATTTTCCGACCGCTTGTGTATGTACCAGGTTTCCATATAATTGTGTAACCAGATAGGCAAACAATATATCTATAGCCGTGAAACCCATAAATGCCAGTGGCAGATAAAAGAATACACGATATAGCGGTTCAAACACAGTAGACCGGAATCCTGTAGTCAGGTTAAACAATGGAGATGAATGATGTGTGACATGCATCGCCCAGAAAAACCTGATATAATGACCTGAAGTATGGAGTATCCAGTACAACAGGTCTTGAGCAAATACCAGAACTATCCAGTAAACAAATATATTTTTGATTTCGAATAACCGGAACTGATAACAGTAATTCAGCAAAAAAAAAGTTGCTGTTTTTGTTGATATATTGATTAAAAAGGCTAACCCCATCAGGTATACGTTAGTCCACGTATCTTTTTTGGCATATAGCTTCCTGTCATGCATGTAGCTGATATACATTTCCACGATGGAGATGAGAATCAACAGGCCGAACAGGAGTGAAAGGGTTATATTTCTAGGATCATTTAGCATAAGTTAAATTGTAATATTCCAAACTCCCGACGATGTCGCTTTCTGAAACCCTACAGTTATAGGTGCATTTTCCAATGCTTTGCAATAATGAGAACAGTACATTACCATGTTCATTTTTCTTATCGCTCTGCATTAATACAGAAAGTTGGGCGAACGATTTCTCTTTAATTTTATAAGCAGGGTATACTTTGGAAATATACTGACGTATTTCTTCCAGTTCTTCTGCTGTAAGCGTACTGTTTTTATGAGAAAGATAAGCTTCACATATCATCCCTATGGCAATTGCTTCACCATGGGTCAGTGGTTTTTTATCTTTGCTCAATGAATAACTCTCTACAGCATGCCCGATCGTATGACCAAAGTTTAAGATCTTGCGTAAACCTTTTTCCTGCGGATCGGCGGTTACAACCTCATTTTTGATCTCTACTGAACGATGTATTGCAGCAGTTGTAATGTTTTTATAGTCCGCTGCCTTTAATTGCTGATAGTATTCCTGATCTACAATTAATCCGTGTTTAATCATTTCTGAAATCTGAAAGCAGTTCCCTTTGTGGTAAGGTTTTCAAAAATTCTGCTTCAATGAATACAGCTTGTGGTAAACTGAAAGTACCGACCATATTTTTTACATTATCGATGTCAATACCAGTTTTTCCACCTACAGAGGCATCAACCTGTGATAACAAAGTAGTTGGGATATTAATGAAATCCACCCCGCGTTTATACGTAGAGGCAACAAATCCACCCATATCCGTAATCACACCACCACCTAAATTAATCACCAGGCATTTGCGGTCTGCTCCAAAATCAAGTAAAGTTTTCCAGATGCCGATACAAAAATCAATGTTTTTGTTCTCTTCACCAGGATCAGTCTCGATCAGGTCAAATCCGCTGAAATCATCAAGCATCTCTCTGAATACAGGTAAACATAGTTCAGCCGTATTCCTGTCTGCGAAAACAAATACATTGCTGTATTTTCCGTTTTCGATGATTTCTGCTAATGGTGCTAACCTGGTATCAAAATATATATTGTGACCAGCACTTTCCAGTTTATTCATTATACTATTTTAATTTGGTTGCCCATAAAATCAACAACGTCACCGATGCGTACTTTCAGACGCTTCCGGTAATCTACATTGCCATTATATTTAACCAGACCGTCTTCTACTACTGTTTGCGCTTCACCACCACTTTGAACAAGTCCGGTAGCTTTTAACAAAGAAATAAGGGGAATAAATTCGCCTTCTAATTTAAATTCTATCATTGTACTGCAAATTTACAATTATTTATAAAGGGTTTAGCAAATGATAGTCCCGGAATTTATATTTTTGCGTCCGTTTGACTAATATATCAATCCAAATGCAAGTATCCCCAGGGAAAAAACTAAATTTTGACAATACGGAGATAGCTTTTCGTAATAAATCGAAATCAGAACTAAACAGCGCATACTGGTTATTCAAAATAATGAGTAGCAATTTTTTGACTCAGGTGGGGCCACCTGTGACAAATTTATTCCTGAACATCGGACTACCGATTCAGGGAATTATCAAAGCAACAATCTTCAAACAATTTTGCGGTGGCGAGACTATTGCCGAATGCGAGCATACTGTCGCTCTGCTGGCCGATGGTAAAGTAGGTACGATCTTAGATTACTCTGTTGAGGGGGAAGATGAGGAACATGTATTTGATTTTACCTGTGCTGAGATTATCAGAACGATAGATCGTGCAGCAGGAGATAAGCGTGTACCTATTACTGTTTTTAAAGTTACAGGTATCGGACGTTTCGCTTTACTGGAAAAAATGGATGCTAAAGCTGAGCTTTCGGCTGACGAGCAAAAAGAGTTTGAAAGGGTAAAACACCGTTGTGAGCGTATTTGCAGGACAGCATTTGAAAAAAATGTACCTGTGATGATTGATGCAGAAGAGACCTGGATTCAGGATACTATTGATGCTTTGGCTTTAGACATGATGATTCTGTTTAATAAAGAGAAACTGATTGTATATAATACTTATCAATTATACCGCCATGATAAATTTTGCTCATTTAAAGGCCGACCATTTGGTAGCTGCAAAAGCAGGATTTATTCTGGGTACTAAGATTGTTCGTGGTGCTTATATGGAAAAGGAACGTAAAAGAGCAGCCGAAAGAGGTTATGCTTCGCCGATCCAGCCAGATAAAGAGGCTACAGACAGAGACTACGATGAGGCAATTACTTACTGTGTAGCTCATATTGAGCAGATTGGTGTAGTTTGTGGTACGCATAATGAAGCAAGCTGCCGGGTTTTAGCAGAATTGCTTGATACACATCAGATTAATCATAATCATCCTCATGTTTATTTTGCCCAGTTATTGGGAATGAGTGATAATTTAAGTTTCAATTTATCTGATGCAGGATATAATGTAGCTAAATATGTGCCTTATGGGCCTATTAAGTCTGTTATGCCGTATTTATTCAGACGTGCACAAGAGAATACATCAGTAGCAGGACAAACCAGCAGAGAGCTTGATTTGATTACAAGAGAAAAACAGAGAAGAAACGGATAGTTTTCCGGAATTATATAGAGAAACCGCCTTACTAATTAATGTAGGGCGGTTTTTCTTTTATAAAGGATTCTGTTTAATCATATGTTAATCCTGTAAGGTAGCTATATACCGACTGAGTCTGAAGCGGGTTTGATACGGGTTTGATACGGGTCTGATACGGGTCAACCCGTTTCAGACCCGTATCAGACCCGCTTGAGATGCGTTTCAAAGAGAGGTTGTATACAGCCTTTGATATAGCTTCTTATAGGATTTACATCAGGTTAATCCATATTCATCTATAACTAAAAACCCCCTGTTTAACTCAATAAACAGGGGGTTAGAAAAAAAAAACTAATTAATATATTATAAAGCTAAATTTTAGCCTGGTGTTTCTGTTGTTGCATTGCCTGATTGGCGTCAATGCCTAATCCGCTTGCAATCGCCATGCCTAAGCCAATATCGGCTCTGAACCAATGGCAAAGCTGCAGGTTGATAATCTGATCTCTTCTGGGGCCGCTAATGCCGCTCATCGCACCAACAATATTGCTGATTAGATTTTTACGATCATCTTCGCTTAATACTTTACGATAAAGATCGCCTGGTTGTGTATAGTGGTCATTATCGCCTTCGCCTTCATTCCTGTCGTACCAGTCTGCAACATTAGATTCTAATTCCCATGCTGGTTCTTTATAACTTTGATCAGGTATTACATCCCCAAAGCTATTTGGATAGTAATTAGGTTCTTCATTTCCGTTATCATCTATTCGCATCTGGCCGTCGCGGTGATAATTGTTCACCATGAAAGGGCATGCATTTACAGGAATCTGTTCATAATTTACACCTAAACGATGGCGGTGAGCATCAGCATAGGATAATATGCGTCCCTGTAACATCTTGTCAGGAGAGAAACCAATTCCGTCAATCAGGTTAGAAGGTGCAAACGCAGCCTGCTCCACATGTGCGAAATAGTTTCTGGGTACCTGGTTTAATTCAATTTCACCTACTTCTATCAATGGGAATTCTCCATGTGGCCATATTTTAGAAAGATCAAAAGGATTCCATCTGAAGGTTTTAGCTTCTTCTTCTGTCATCACCTGGATTTTTATGGTCCATTTTGGGAATTCTTTATTGTCGATCGCTTCTACTAAATCACGTTGTGAGTGATCCATATCCTGCGTACGCATGGCATCTGCTTCTGGTCCTGTAAAGTTTTTAATTCCCTGCTGAGTTTTAAAATGGAATTTAACCCATACACGTTCGTTGTCAGCATTGATCATGGAATAAGTATGGCTACCAAATCCATCCATATGGCGATAAGAGAAAGGTGTACCTCTGTCAGACATCAAAATCATTACCTGGTGAAGACTTTCGGGGTTGAGTGACCAGAAATCCCACATCATTGTTGGGCTTTTCAGGTTACTTCTCGGATCGCGTTTTTGGGTATGAATGAAATCACTAAACTTTTTAGGGTCTTTGATAAAGAAGACAGGCGTGTTGTTACCTACCAAATCCAGTTACCATCTTCGGTGTAAAATTTAAGTGCGAAGCCACGAGGATCTCTTTCAGAGTCGGCGCTTCCTTTTTCACCACCTACAGTAGAAAAGCGCAAAAACATTTTACAGGTATTACCTATTTTATTGAAGATTTTTGCTTTTGTATACTTTGATATATCATGGGTGATCGTCAGGGTGCCGTATGCGCCTGTTCCTTTGGCATGTACCACTCTTTCGGGGATACGTTCACGGTTAAAATGAGCCATTTTCTCATGTAAGACAAAGTCTTGTAATAATAATGGACCTCTTTTACCTACAGACTGAGTGTTTTCATGTTCAGCGTAAGGCCTGCCGGATGCTGTCGTTAATTTGCGCGTTGGTTTGTTCGTTTCTTCCATGGTTATTTCGTTTTGCTTTTATAAAAGTAGAGAGTATTAACATGGTATCCCAACACCTAATTTCTATAGTGATATAGAGATTATCTATGATGATCTATAAGTAATATCAATATCAGCTATTTAACTTTGAAAGGTTGTCTTCCCATCATTAAATCACCAAACAATAAAAAATCACTTGCAAGGCTAAACAAGGGGTGTTTAAAGGTTGCTGGTTTATTTTTCTCAAAAAAGAAATGTCCTGTCCATGCAAATCCATACCCTACAACTGGTATTAAAGCGAAGAAAATGAAGTCATGGAAGAGCATAGCGGTAATAAAGCATAGGCCGATAAGGCCGGTACCTACGAAATGTAATATCCTATTGGTGGTATTCTGATGTTCCTGCAGGTAAAACGGGTAAAATTCTTTTAAAGTTTTGTATTTCTGATGTTGCATTTGCTGATTATCGTTCATTTATGCTAATATACCGTTACTTTTTAAGAAGGCTCCAAGGTTTTCAGGCTTCTCTGTCATCAATAAAGTTTGCAGCCCTGTCTTTTTCGCACCTTCCAGGTGACCTGGGGTGTCATCTATAAACAACGTCTCTGCGGGGTTTAGATTGTTTTCTTTAAGCACTTGTTCAAAAAATTTTCTACATGTGGCTTACGAAGCTTCATTAACTGGGAATAATAAGCTTTTTCAAATAAATGGTCATTGTTGGGTACGTCATGTTCTTTTTGAAGGTAATCCATGATGTAGTCGTAGTGGATCTGATTGGTGTTACTCAAAAGGAAGGTTCTGTAGTTTTTCTTTGTTTCCAGTAAGACTTTATGTGTATCCGGGTGTACACCGATCAATAAACTGTTCCAGGCAGCGTCAATTTGTGTATCGGTAAGCGCTGAATTTTGTGCGATTTCTCTGATTCCGTCTCTAAATTGGGCAGGAGTGATGGCTCCGGTCTCTAAATCGTTAAATAAATTATGGTGTCCTGAGTGTCCGAAAAAAGTTTCTATATTTGGTATACCTAATTGCTTTAGAGAGTTTTGCGTAATTCTGAAATCAATTTCAAAGATGACATTTCCGTAATCGAAGATTATATTTTTAATTTTTTGCATAAAGTATTTTTAAAATTCGATACAAATATGTAACATTGCACTCGCAAAATCTAATAGATTTTACGCGGGCCATTAGCTCAGCTGGTTAGAGTAGAAGACTCATAATCTTTTGGTCGATGGTTCGAGCCCATCATGGCCCACTGCTTAAAAAGCCGCTTTTCTGTAAAGAGAAGCGGCTTTTTTCGTTTCTAAGTATTATTGGTCGGCTGTAAGATTTATGTTTTTCTATACCTAAAACCGTAACAAACATGTAACTGTATTTTAACTGAGTTTGGTTTGTTACGAAATACGAGACAATATGACTTTGTTTTGTTACATTATTTAAGTAAATTTGGGTTGGTTTTATTACGAAATAAAAAATCATCCCTGTAATGTCATTTAAAAGAAACATTGAAAATTATCTTAATAGCTGGAAATTAAGGGATAGTCGTAAACCGCTCATCATTAGAGGAGCACGTCAGGTTGGGAAAACTACACTGATACGAGATTTTGCTCAAGCTTATCAGCATAGAATTATACTCAATCTGAAAAGCCTGGCGATCGACGTTATTTTGAAGACTTTGACGATGTTCAAACGATTTTAGAAGCGTTGTTTTTAGCTCATGCCATACCTTCATCTGCTATGGCTAATACGCTTCTTTTCATCGATGAAATTCAGGAAAGTCCAAAAGCCATCCAGTTATTACGGTATTTTTATGAAGAGTTGCCGGAGCTTCATGTGATCAGTGCTGGTTCTCTTTTAGAGTTTGCAATGCAAAAGGTGCAAAGCTTCCCGGTGGGAAGAGTAGAATTTCTATACCTCCATCCATTAAATTTCCAGGAATATCTGGAAGCCGTAGGTAAACAAGAGCTCTTAGGATATTTGCAGTCTGTTCCAATAAAACCAGTTGCTCATAAGTTGTTAATGGATGCTTTTCATCGTTATGCAATTATTGGTGGAATGCCAGAAATAATAAAAATGGATGTTCAGGAGCAGAGCCTTTCAGATTTACCTAGGATATATGAAAGTATTTGGGGGACTTATAAAAATGAATGATGTAGAGAAGTATACATCTAATGATACGGAAAGGAAAATTATTAAACATCTGATGGATACCGCCCCATTGTATCTCGACGAACGTGTGAAGTTTCAGGGTTTTGGAAATTCCAGCTACCGATCAAGGGAGGTAGGAGAAGCATTTAGAACACTTGATGATGCAAAAATCATACGGTTGATTTATCCTACAACAGATTTGCAACCTCCTGTAAAAACAGATCTAAAGAAGTCGCCACGTCTACAGTTTCTAGATACTGGTTTAGTCAATTATTCTCTTGGTATCCAATTAGAAATGCTCGCTATGGATGATTTGAATAGAGCTTACAAAGGTGCTGTTATACCTCATTTAGTAACACAGGAGCTTATATCTCTTCAAAGTATTTCAGCGCATAAGCCTAATTTTTGGGTTAGGGAAAAATCTCAATCGAATGCAGAAGTTGATTTACTTTTTACCCACCAGGATTTGGTTATTCCCATTGAAATAAAATCAGGGAGCACAGGGAGTCTGAAATCACTTCACCAGTTCATAGATGCTTCAGATCATCCTTATGCTATACGTATGTATGCTGGTACTTTCAACATTGAGAAAGCGATCACACCGAGTCAAAAACCATATTTACTCATGAATTTGCCTTACTATGCCGGTACTTCTCTGCCGCAGTATGTGGAGTGGTTTGTTCGGCAGGAACTTTAAATCCTATATATCATTTGTCAGCCAAATCGCTGATTAAACATAAATCAGACAGGAAATGGTTCGAGAAGCACCCAGTAGGGCCCACAAAAAGTTAAAAAGCCATTTTTCGATGAGAAAAGTGGCTTTTTTTCGTATTTTGGAGCTGATTTTAATCAGTGAAGCTACCCAAAGTTCTTACTTTTGATGCTTACTTCTTTTTCTTTTATAACCCGCAACTTGAGTTAATTATATGAACTCTATAATTGAAGCGCTTCTTATTGGGCCAACATTGATGGTCGCACTATTAATTTTTGCTAATTTTCAACAGGTAAACTTAAAGGCCAGCAGATGGCTGAGTGTTTTTGTTCTCCTCATTTTTATCGTTCAGATAGGGGTTCTAAGTGAAGATACCCACGCATTTGTCGACAATTCACCTATTCTTGAGCTAATTTACCTGGCAAACTATATGATCGCACCAGTATTTTACTTAAGTACTATTTATTATATCGAACCTGACTATAAATGGCGAAGGCGAGATAACCTACATTTTTTATTTGTTGGGTTGATGATGTTTTTAACTATCCTTTCTTTTTTTCTACCGGCAGATCAATCGGATACCCCTAATCAAAAGGAAATGTTGGCAAAAACGGTGTTGTTATTTAATTCTATTTTTTGTTTACAAGTGCTTAGCTATTGTTTTGCCGCCTTTTATAGCATAATAAAGTATCAAAAAAATCTTCCGATATACGTGTCCAACATACAGTATACTAACCTGCATTGGTTAAAAAAGATAGTAATATGCGTACTGCTTGTTGCAGTGTTATGGTTAGCTGATGGCCTATTTAAAATCTCAGCAGGTTCTGTGATATTTGACTACACCTCCACCATACTGTATTTTATTGGCGTTTACTATATCGCTCACCATGCCTTGCAGCAAAAAGAATTATTTCCATTTCGAAGCGAAGAAAAACAACAGCTTGAAACCATTATAGCTGAATCTGAATTATCGATCAAAAAGAAGCTTCTCTCCGATGAGCAGTTGGCAGAGCATGTTCAGTTGCTTAAGCAGTTGATGGATGCAGAAAAACCCTATGTTGATTATGAGGTCAGCTTGATACGATTGGCGCAGCAATTTAAAACTTCTCCACATCTGCTTTCCTATATTATCAATACAGGTTTCAGGGAAAACTTTTTTCAGTTCATCAACAGGTATAGGGTGGAAGAAGCCAGGAAAATGATTCTCGATCCGAAAATGAATCGCCTAAACCTAATCGGCATCGCTTATGAGTCGGGCTTTAAATCTAAAACGGTTTTCAACACTAACTTTAAAAAAAAAAATTACCGGCCAAACCCCCTCCGAGTTCAAGAAAAAAAATAACTGATCGATCTTCAATCAAAATTATGGTGTTCGGATTTATAAGTTAGAACAATAAACCTCCTGATTCATTGCAACTTTGCTTGGCGATCCCAATAAGGTATACCATCTATAGGGACAATTAAAAATAAGGTTTATGCAAAAAAAAATAATGTTGTTATTTAGTGCCTTTTTACTTTTTTCATGCAAGAAAGACAAAGAAATTAGTCCCCGAGAAGTCAAAGAAACCTATGTAAATGTCGGTACGCATAGTCTCGCTACCTACCGTGTAATCAAAAACTCAAAATATCTTGTAGTATTTGAATCGGGTATGGGTGATAGTCATCAATCATGGATCCCGACAGGCAAAAATGCCGATATTCTGGTGCTGGCGAACAACATTCAATCGGATGTTTTGCTGTATGACAGGGGCGGCTATGGAAAATCCGGCAGTGGAACAACCCCTAGAGATATCAACTGCGAACTGAACTTGAAAAGATAATCAATCAAATATCCGACGGAAGAAAAGTAGTATTAGTCGGACATTCGATTGGCGGCATTATTGTCAGAGATTATGCCATCAAAAACCCTGAAAAAACAGCTGGTCTGCTGCTGGTTGATCCGAGCCATGAAAATTTTAATCAACCCACACAGGCTATTGAAGACCATTTATATAGTTTAGCTTCCTCTAATTTCGGTTTCCAATCTGGTGCTGCTACTGAGTGCCGAGAACTGATAGAGGATATGCAATATGCTGCCAAATTACCTAACTTGCCCAATATCCCGGTCATCGTGCTCACCAGTATGAAAAATGACAATGCTATCTACGGCAAAAGCCCACAGGATTGGTATAATGCACACGAGCTTTTAAAAAATGGCGTTACAGATTTTACGCATGTTGCAACGATCAATTCCAGCCATTTTATTCATCAGGAAGAACCAGCTTTTTTCTTAAAAAACTTAAAGCTTTTACTATCAAAACTACCATAGGAGTGTTGTTGTGAAACTGCAATACTCATATTGGTTCAATTATTGCTAGTTGGCACATTTACCGCCTAAGCATATCTATTAGGCAAACTAAACGTTGATTTCTGCACTTTGTGCGAATCCAGTCCGTAAAGAGGGGTTTGTTTTTTGCCGGAAAAATTATCGTCCTTAATAGTAGTTTAGAGGCTGTTTTATGATTTGAGGCCAATAGGTTTTTGTATTCTGCCTGGACTTCCGACTGGGTTCTTAACAACATGGTCGTTTATTTGATACGAAAAATACTGCCAGTTTTAAATTGCAATCACCTTCCTATGTTGCTTTCCCCAATCAATTAAGCTTTCAATAAGCGGATAAAGTGACTGGCAATATACTGAAAGAGTATATTTTACATCCTTAGAAAAATCGGGATCCTCTGTTCGTATAATTAGTTTATTAAGTTCCATTGATTCCAATTCTCTGGAAAGCATAGCGAAAGCGAAAGTAATTCCAGATATATATTTTTGGCAATCTCCCTATAACGATGGTGACCATTGTAAATAGCAACGATCACATACATACGCCATTTCCCGCTGAGAACATATAAAGTATCTGTAGCAAATTTAATATCTTCTTTATCCTTATAAGTGCACAGATACGGTTTAATGATTTTGTTTTCTTCCATAATATGTGCTGTGCTATGATGCATTATAGCATCTCCGGTATTGATGACTTATCGCTCTACATTTGAAGTAAAATTAAACATAAATTTCATTATGACACAGATTGAAAATATAGAATTTAAAGGTAAAAGCTATAGGACATTACACATAAATGTATCAAACAGCGTAGTCAATGTCTCTTTGGACAACGCACCGGTAAATGCTTTAAGCGGTAAGATGATGAAGGAACTGCAACAATTACTTAAAGATCTTTCTGAGGATGCTTTGATCAAAGTAATTGTATTTGAGAGCAAAAACCCTGTTTTTTTTATTGCACACGTAGATATCAATATTATTCTCAACGAGAAGGATGTATTAGAGGATTTGGCCAATGATGCGGATGAAGGGCTGAACATTTTTCAGAATTTGGGCGAAGTGCTCAGAAATCAACCACAGATTACTATTGTAAAGTTAAAAGGTATTGCAAGGGGTGGAGGTGCTGAATTCGTTGCAGCTGCAGATATGAGTTTTGCATCTCTGGAAAATGGAAAAATTTCCCAGTGCGAAGCACTCATGGGTATAATTCCTGGAGGTGGCGCCACACAGTATCTTTCATCTAAAATGCCTCGCGGACGCGTGCTCGAAATTATTTTGGGCTCGGATCTTTTTGACGCAGAGACTGCTGAACGTTATGGTTGGATAAACCGTGCAATAAAAGATTCAGAAATAGATACATTCGTTTCCCGACTGGCAGAAAATATTGCTTCCTTACCTGAGCATGTAATGCAAACGGTGAAAGCTGTACTACCCCCTGAGCGTTTTACGACGGGTTTTAAAACTGAGAATGATGGCTGGCCCAAGTTAGCATTTACCTCCAAAGTAGCCGGGATTATGAGTCTCGCAATGCAAAACGGAGCGCAGACGATTGATGGGGAATTGAAAATTGAGGAAATATTGCGGCGATTAGTCTGATAGTTTATTCCCAAAAATGCTTGTAATACATTAGCGTTACAAGCGCTTAAGTTCAATATCAACTACGACACCTTTAAAAGACTGTAAACAGGTATGGAAACTAAGGTTACTTATTACGAGTTCTATACAGTCTTTTTTGCTAAATCCTCAATTAAATGTAAGTCAGATAAGAAATGATTTGAGAAGCACCAAGTTGAGGTCACTGCTTAAAAAGCCGCTCTTCTGTAAAGTGAAGCGGCTTTTTTCGCTTTTAAACAAAAAATAAATTACTTCGCCTCCAAATTTTTAGTTCTAAGAGTATTTAGGTAAAGATCCATTTTTGGAATTACCCCATATCAGATTACTAAATTTTTCTTCTATTTTATAAATGGTTTTTCGAATTGCCCAAATATTTTGAAAAAATACCATTGGTAATGGCAAATAAAAAACTTGAATAAAAAATAAAAGAGCCGGGAATCATGATGTAAGGATGCCAAAAATACAGATACCGCCAACCATAGCCATGGCTTTCATTTATATAGCTATAAACCAATATTCCTGCTGCCAAAGCAATCAATAGTAGCAGCCCAATCACATTAAGCACTATGGTTTTGGCATTCGATTTCACCATCTGCCCCTCTATTCCAATGAATGGAGGTTTCAGTTCTCTGTCCGGCACAATCCTAGTGGTATTGCCCACTTCAAAGAGGCGTTGATACTGTTTTGAGTCCATAAACTCAAACTCTTCCGAAACCGTTCCTTTTCTTTTTTCATCATGCTCCAGCAAACTAATAATGTCATTTTTTTTCAAAAGAGGATTAATCAAAAATTGCTTGATGTAATAAATAAATACGATGAACCAAAGTGCCGTGCCCGCGCCAAGCAAAACGAATGCTTCGCTGGCAGATGATGTGTTAATCATCTCAAAATCACTTAGGTGAAGATTTCCTGCGTAATGGAGAATGAGTGGCAGTCCAATCGCAAAAAACAACAAATAGGTGATCCAAAATATATTAAAACCTTTCCAAAATTTCATAGAAACCATTTTTTCAGAGATTAAAGTAACGTTTCACGTTACTTTGTTAAAGATAGGTAAATGATTCGGGAAGAAATAGTTACACTTCGTTCGTTACTCTTGCAAACTTATTTCTATACTCAATTGGAGTAAGCCCTGTAATCTTTTTAAATATATCTCTAAATGCTTTTGTATCCGTATAGCCTACGTCAAACATTATTTCTGATATGTTTTTTCTTGATGCTTCAAAAGATTTTTTGGCCGCTTCTATTCTTACCCTTTGTATATACTCTATGGATGTATTGTTGGTAGCTTCTTTAAATCTCCTTTCGAATGTTCTACGGCTTATATTAATTAGTGTTGCCAGTGATTCTATTGTTATTTTATTTTCATAGTTTTTTTCAATATGATCCTGTACTTTTTGAATTTCCACATCACCATGGTTTCTTTGTCCTTTGAACATTGCGAATTGAGATTGGCTGTCTCTGCCAATATCTAAAGCAAAGTATTTAGAAATCATAACCGCTGTTTCTCTATCAGCAAACTTTTCGATAAGATATAAGATTAAATTCCATAAACTACTTGCTCCGCCACTACTATAAATATTATCATGTTCTGTTATTATAGCTCCATCTTCTACCTCCACCTCCGGATATCTTTCTCTAAATTCATTTATATGAGCCCAATGTGTAGAGCATTTTTTACCATTGAGCAAACCTGTCTCAGCCAATAAAAAAGCACCTATACACAAGCTGGCAAGACTTGAACCATTCTTATATAGCTTTTTAAAATAGGGTATGGCTTCTGCATTGGCTTCTATTCCTTTTATGGTATTGCCAAAGGTAGGGGGGATAATCAGCAAGTCTGTTTCAGTAACATCTTTGAGACCTATCTATCGGTCTTAATCATATACTCACCATTGTTCGCCGGCACATGCTCGTTTAAGCCTACATATTCTACCTCAAAAATTGGTTTTTTACCGAACGTGATTAAAAACTCATTGGCAGTATGGAAGCTTCTATAGGGCGGAGTTATGGCTTCAATTACCCCATACTCAGGCACAAAGACTGAAATTCGCATATTAGTTATACATTAAGATACTAAGCTACGAAAATAGTTTTGTCATAATTCACCCTGAAAATTGTCATTTTCACAATAGGTCTGATCTTATGCGCCAATGTATCTTTGAATAGTAAAATTTAACAAACAAAAAATAATTATGGCACAGGCAATAAGAATTACGGTTGGAGCAACAGCAAATGTTCTCGTAGCAAAAGTTTGGAAAGCGTGGAATACTCCAGATGACATTATCCAATGGAATACTCCAGACTCAGGCTGGCATACTCCGAGCAGTGAAAACAATCTAACTGTAGGAGGTAAATTTAAGTATAAATGGAAGCCAAAGACGGTAGCTTCGGTTTTGACTTTGAGGGTATTTATGACGAAGTTGAATTACATAAGGAAATTGCGTATACTCTGGGTGACGAAAGAAAGGTCATTACTCTGTTTGCGGAACAAGATGGAAAAACCACTATAACAACCACATTTGATGCTGAAACAGAAAATGACCCTGAATTTCAGAAGCAAGGATGGCAAGCTATCCTGAACAACTTTGTGAAATATGTTGAATCAATGAATTAATCCAGCACTAATTATTTAATATTATGAAAAGGAATAAAATAATTTTTTGGCTGGCAACTGGTATCATAGTACTTTGGGAGGGCATAATGCCACTGGCTACTATGCTATTTGCCCCAGAGTATGTGAATGCAGGCACGAAGCCTCTGGGCTATCCAGATTACTTTGCCCATACACTTATCATCTGTAAAGTACTCGGCATTTTTGCTATTTCTTATTCTAAAACACCAGCTAAAATAAGAGAATGGGCCTATGCAGGTCTTACATTTAATTTAATCTTTGCTTTCATCAGTCATGCCTGTGTAGATAAAAATATTTGGTTTATGCTACTGCCACTCATAGTACTTGGTATACTTGCTGTTTCTTATGTGTATAGAGATAAAATTTCTGCCGCTTAATTTATGAAACCATGATTGAGTATAACCACGATAAATTTAGAAGTGTGGTCTTCGTAACATTTTCAGGGAATTGTAAAAAAGCACTTAGTTTCTATCAAAGCTGTTTTGGAGGACTATTGCAAATTGAAACTTTTGAAAAAGAACTATCTGGTTACATTGAAAAGCCTGTTGTTAGCGGATCATTGGTTTCTGATAGGATAATTATTCATGGTTCGGACCTGGTACATAACGAAGGACGAAAATTAGGGAATTATATTTCTATTTTTTTTACTGTAAAAACACCAATGAAAGGAAAGAGCTAATCAAAAAAATGGAATCGGATAAAAGAAGTTTTTCAGTAAATAATGATGATGACCAAAAACTAATTGAATTAACTGATGATTTCGATGTGAGGTGGATACTAAGCGTTTAGCAGGTGGTAATATTTGAAATCGTTTACAAAGAAAAATTTTTGATAAGGATTCTTATCCATAAATCTTTATCAAAAATTGCCATTTTAAAGAAATAAGTCACTTCAAATACACATTACTTCTTGCTTCAAAATAATCTGTTGGTGTTATACTTCAATAAATCAGTTCGAACAGACGTTAAAAAGAATCATCGACAATAGTTCCTGCCCTTGAATCAATAACCTCTATCTCTCCGTGGAAAACCAGGTTTCTTAGTTTGGTTACCCGATTGAATTTATTGACTTGATCTCGGGTTAAAATTCCTCCATGAGACAGTTCTTTTATGACCAGTTGAAAAGGGATAAACTGTCGGGATCGGCTGGCATCAGCTCTCAAACTCTGATTTTTGGTCAAAATGTCTCGTGCCGTTTTCTCCAATGCAGTAAATCTTCTCAGGAACCCACTTCTTGATATCATATGAGAACTCTTATTATCAAAAGACTCTTTATCATTTTCAATCAATTTATCGGCTGTATTTTCAATTTTAGAAGGGTTCACAATAAATATTACGAATAACATTGCCTGGACAATTGTAAAAGTATTAAGTGCACCCACGATTATTATAAGGATTATTGAATACACCCCTAAATCAAATCCATTAAGATAGACGAGGGCCAAACTTGAAATTATGGATAGCCCGGTAAGCCACAGTAAAGATTTGAGTCTCGAGAAGTATTGTTTTTTAATATCAGTATAGATTTCTATAAGGGTTTCATCCTTTTCTACTTCTCTATCCATTCTTTCGTGGATAAAGAAAAATCCTGCTGCAAGAAAGCCGATTAACGCCGCAATGGCCTGTGCGGAGGAACTAAATGTCCAATAAATATTTTCTTCTGCCTTGTACATTACATTGATGGAATTATATGAAAATGAAAGTTGTCAAAAATCATTAATATTCAGATATGGGTTAACTAAGCTTATTCCTTAAGTAACTAATATAGACAGAAAGCCGGGCTAGCCCAAATCTGTCAAAAATGTTTTATTGTCGTTAAAATCCTTCACTTGCATTCGGTTTTAAAAGCTTCTCTTTGGAATGGAAAGTTGTTCCGCAAAACTAATGGGCTGGCCAATGGCAGTTGATTACTGGTATAATGATAATTTAAAATTGATGGCACTTCCATTTAGCCAAATTGGTCTGCTACTGTCTGGCCAATCTCAGGATAGATCTGATAAAACCGTCTGAACAACTTTAAGTTTGTCATTGGTATCCCGTTGATATGGATAAGTTTTTCGGCCAGGTTCTTTAATACCAGAGGAATTTATACTGTTCAACATTTGGTTCAATTTATTAGATGTTTATAGTTGTTGTATATAGCTTTCTATTTATAATGGATATGTTTTTAATCTTTTTGATTGTGTTTGTTTCTTTAATTGTAATTTATGATTTTTTACAAAGAAAAATAAAGGATGGTTTTTTGCTTTTAATATATGAATAATGAACTTTTGATCTGCTTAAATCATTTTTATATTAACAAAATGTAGTTATTTATTTCTTTGTAAATATATTTATGTTACCTTGTTTTAAATTTGTCTATTTAATACTTTAAAATATGGGTCTTTAATGAAACCAATCAATATGATGACGAAAATAGGTTTTGCAAAAATGGATATCTCCGAATTTGAACAATGGATATCAAAATTAAAAGTCGCAAAAACAATGTTATACATCCAGCAGCATCATACCTGGAACCCAAGTTATGTCTCATTTACTGGGGATAATCATTTCGAGATTCAAAAAGGTATGAAAGATTATCATATCAACAATAACGGATGGATGAATATTGCGCAGCATTTTACGACATTTCCAGATGGAAGCATATTGACAGGCCGCAGTCTGGAAAACTCTCCTGCCTGTATTTATGGTTTTAATGCTAATGCGGTTTGCATTGAAAACATGGGGAATTTCGATATAGGTAAAGACGTTATGACCGATGCACACAAAAATACAATCATCAGGATGACAGCAGCATTATGCAAGAAATTTGGTATAGTGGTTAGTAGTAATAAAATAGTCTATCACCATTGGTTTAATCTATCCACGGGCGAAAGAAATAATGGGATAAAAAACAATAAAAGCTGTCCTGGAACCAATTTTTTTGGTGGTAATAAGGTAATTCAATGTGAGCAAAATTTTCTTCCTTTAATAAGCATGGCGCTGAAGGGGCAAAATACTTCTGTAAATGCACAAGTCTTAAAATATGCTTGTGTTACTACTGATGCTTTAAATATTAGGGTTGCACCAGATGCTATTAGTGATATGGTGAAAAATAGAGATAAGCCAACTTTTGGAGCGATACTTAGAGTTTACGAAATAATAAATGGATGGTATAGAATATCTAATTCGGCTCAGCACTGGGTAGATGCATTACAAACGCAAGATGTTGTCCGTTATCTTGTAAACACTGATGTTTTTTTAAATATAAGGAGTGGACCAGGTACTGAATATCCCAAAGTAGGATCCATTAAAAAAAATCAGGATGTTTTTGGTATTGAGGAAAAAAATGGATGGATTAAGCTTGTTTTGTCTAACCAGTGGATAAAAAAAGAGTTACTTTTGTGAAAGTTATACGTTGAATTTCTCAAAAATAAAAAAAAACTGGATAATTGTATTAATTTGTTAACATATAAATAATGTATGTTCAATAAAATAAGTCTACCTTACTTTAGTTCTCTAGACAAAAAATAAACCAATTATAATCGCCCCATCAAATAAAGCTAATGAGTAGTAATTCTCAAAATATTCAAAGCAATTGCATTATAGGCCCTGCTTTTTCTTTAGCAGGTGCAGCTTATTTTATTGATACAACTGTTAATTTCCAGGCAGTCTTTAGTAATCCTCAGGATCAACAAAGTATTTTGGCATACCAATGGTATTTAAACTCTGTATTGGTTATTGACGAACGCAGAGATTTTAGCGGAAAAATATATTGCGGTCAGCATGCTATTGGCTTAAGATTGTTAAGTAAGGAGGGTTGGTCGGGTATAAAGACTCTTTTATTTACTACTTGTAAAGTACCCATTTCGACCCTTATACAAGGACCTGATGTTATAAATGAGGGTGATTCTGCTATCTATCAAATAGTACAGGTCTTTTCTGATGGAACGGCCGAAGATTTAACCAGTAAATATATTTTTAGCACAACCAAGGGGGCTACTTTTACTGGAAATACACTCCAAACTATTAGAGATGATCATGATTTTAATGACCAGACGCTAACCATTACGGCTACCCTGTCTGGTAGCAGCCCGATTACCAAACAGGTAGTTGTAAAAAATACATCTCCTTATTTATCAGCAGAAATAGCAGAGAATGTTATCCGTAATAATTGCCAGGTGGGTTTTGAGGGGACAAGTGTACTTTACAAAATAGCTGCTGGTGCTTTCAACTCTAGAATAAGTCAGGCAGATGCAGACAATAAGGCAAGGGCTTTATTTGATCAAAACAAACAGGAATACGCAAATGCAAATGGCACCTGTATTCAGACTAAATTCTGGAACACGGTACAGAGTCAAACTTTTATGCGTAATAACTGTAATTTAGAATTTACTGGAAGCACAGTTATTTACAAAGTTGCTGCCTATACTTATACTGCTAATACTCAGGATGCGGCGAATCAGTTAGCTTTAAATGATATTTTAGCTAATGGGCAAAATTATGCCAATACACAAGGAATCTGTACGGTTTCGCCGGTTGAGTACGAATGGATTGGAGATAAGACCACAAGTTATTGTGAAACCACTATTCAGGAAGAAACTGTCTTCACTGGATTTGCGTCACCTGCCAATCCGGCTGTATCAAAAGACAATATGTTATTCTATTTTGACTCAACACTAAATGGAGTGATATGGTTTAATCCAGTTACCTTAACTAATGGAACAAACGCAACGCTAATTCCAATACCTGCACAAGTGGAGGTGCATCAAGGCCATCCGGTGCTTATTATCATCAGTCAACTGATAAGCTCTATATTAATTCGTTTTATGGAGGTGGACTATCGGTAATTGATTGCGGGACAAAAAAGCTACTCAGGACAATTGCATATGGTGCTAATGGAACCTATCAAAGAGGAAATTTATTCTATATAGGAACCCGTAATGAAATCTGGGCATTTGGTAGCAGTGGTTTTTTGATTATTGATGCAGATACCGAGGCTGTAAAATCTACTCCAAGTGACTTCAGTATAACCGGTGCAGTCTATATCAGTTCTGCTAATGGTAAAATATTTATCTTTTACGATTATTATGGCAATAAGGTAGATATCTATAACAGTGACTTAACCCTTGTCAGTAGTATTTCTGGTTTATGTGTTAACAGTTCTCCTGGTGGTTCAGCGACATCAAGGGGCTATTATAACGATATTGCCAATAATAAAATCTATGTAGGTGAAACATCAACCACAGGTGGTATTATTGTTATTGATACGCAAAGTAATACAATAATCAAAAGAATAAATCTTGATAAAGAAGGAAAATCTTTCGTCGGACCTGGTGTTATTAATTTCCATCCGTTAAGGAACATGATTTATATTGGCGGTAGTGTTTTTAATGATGCTACAAAAGACTCGATAGCTAAACTGTGGGCATTTGACGTGAACACACTTACAGTTACTCAAACATTTTCTCCATCTGCAAATATTGGTATTAGTGGTATTATTCATTACATACCCAACAATTCTGTATACATAAGCAGTGCAGGCCTGGTACCTGAAAGCGCTCCAAATGCCGGGCAGGAAACAGATGGTATAATCTTCAAATTTAATTAGGATAGAAATGGAAGAAATAAATGCAAGCAATGGTGTCAGAATAAATACAGGCAGAGAGATTGTGAAAACTTTGCTAAAAGTGCGATCTGATATTAAGGATGCCAATAACCCTTTGTACAGAGAGCCTTTAGATGTGAATGGCACCTACAAGGTTATCAGGATTACCGCAGGCCTCTAAATTAAATACATCGGCAGAGCCTGAATTTATTGCTCCGTTTCAAAACTTAGATAAGTGCCCTATAAATCCGGCTTATAAATACGAGAAGACGGCAGGTTTTGTGAAAAATGATTGTTTGTCAGGACAAGGAAGTTCTGTGGTGTTTAGTAAGAGTTATTTTTCCAATGTAAGTGATACAGATGCCAAATTAAAGGGCGATCAGGACCAGGTGAATTTTGATGCTTTGGGTCAATTAAATGCAAATGAAAATGGTGTATGTGATACGCAAACTTTATTGAAGGCATCCCTGAAAATTATTAATACTATAGATGAAACGAATACAACACTGAGCAAATCCATTTCGATTAACAATGTAGATAAATCTGAACCAATATTATTTGGTGAAGAAAATAATGAGATCATATTTAAAATGAACAAAGATGATGTTAATGTTAAACTTTATCTTAAAAAACCATTAAGTTTCCATTTTGGAGGATGGCTAGGGTTATTAGTTATCTGAATAATAAAAAAGATTCGCAAAACTTTTTTGCTACCCTTGAATCAACAGTAATTAACAAGGCGTTTAGCAAAAATATTAGGCCAAACGATATTGCTAAAATAGAAATAAATGAAACAGCTGGTTGTGGCCTAAGTTGTGTAATTACGGCTAAGTCGCCTTATCAAGGAGGAATTTCAATTAGTATTCGTAGTATAAATGGAGCTAAACCTGATAGAAATGCAGGTGTGTCAACAGTTGAGGGATCCTCTAGTTATGGTGGTGGTATTGGTTTTATACTTCCTGATACGGAAGATTTTATATATCCATATACTTTTAATATGATGGTAAACTACCAGATTACAGGTTCCAACTATTATGGTAAACAAAGGAGAATACAACTTTTTGTGAGAAAGGATTATAATAAACCCTCTGATCTGGAAAATATTTTTGATCAGATATACCCTGCTGTGACGCAAAATGAGACCAGAGACAGACATTCCGATTTCAGTGCTAATACCAGTCGGTTATAATTTTCCTGAGATTATAGCCTGGATAACTATTGTTGACTGACAGAAAAGAAGAAATAACAGGTATTAAAATCGTATTAATTACACAAGCGCAATCAAATTATCATGCCCATTTTAGGAACTAAAAAATTTTGGCTGCCTGCAGCAGGAATGTCTACAACACAAAAAGAAAATCAGGTTTTAAAAAATGCTGGCTACATTAACCTGCAGTTATACACAGTTAACTATATGAGCAAGGGTAATTTTTGGCAAGATACTTTTGGTGGAAAGGATAGAATTGCCGTAGCGACTAGTATAAAGTACCAAAAAAGAGATGAGCTGATTGAATCAGCAGCTGTGCAAGATATGCGGGTTATAAAAGTAAACCAGAATTATAATTTAGGAATACAACGCAACCTGGCTGTTAAAATACCTGCAAATGCCGATTCTATTGCTTTAGAGGTTAAAATAACCGCCGTAAAAGATGATCAGCTGCAAGCCAAATTTGATATGCTTAATCAGGCAGAATACCAATCAGCTTTGCAGTTAGCACCAGGTATTGTCGGTCAGGTATTCACGGTAACCTCACTGGTTAAAAAGTTATTTGCCGATGCACAGCCCGAAGCCCAGTTGGAGGCAAGTTATGCTGGTATTATTAGTCTGCAGGCAGAGGAAAACCCTGTAAGTGCCGGAAAATTAACCAAAGGTATGCTTGTAATGATTTCGACAAATGACGGGGATGATTTTAGTAATGCAGACCCAAATGATTTAAAGCTTGAAGGTGACACCTTGTTATACAAGAATAAGGAGGTAGAAAATACTTATATCATCTTTAATGTCTCTTTTGAACCTTTAAAAGGTGATGACGAGGAGGCAAATTGGTTTAAGAAATATGTGGAATCACTTAATATCCTGGATAAAATTCAGCTAACAGAAGATAAACAGGAGATTGTAAAAATATATGCGGATTCGAAAGCCCTGTGGATTGAAGGAAATACCTTAATTGATGCCGACCGGACTTACATTAATAAGGAAAAATTGCAGATAAAAAATGCTGCTATAGTGGCTATACAGGAAAAGTATAAAGCACTGTTGCCAGAGACTGAGTTAAATCTCATGGTAAATACATCCGGTGTTTTAAAAAGTTTAGCAGGAATAAGTTCTTTTAATACAATTACTCAGGCTTTGCCGGCAACAGGTGAATTTTTGAAACATACGTTTACAATCAACCCTAGTCAACCGCTTCAAAATGATGTGTTTAATGAAGTTGAAAATACTGTAAAACTTAATAACTTAATGAACCAGGATAAAAGCAGCTACATGCAGAGCCTTGGAGAAAATGATCTGAGTTTTAACATTTTTAGTCGAACAAACACAAGAATATCAGGGTAAAAGAACCGATAAATAAAATACAAACATAGAGCAAGTATGATCTCATTCACTCCAGATTCGCATTTTTTTACTGCTACTAATGGCTTAAGTCAATCTGCAGAACAAGCATTTGGCCCCATATCTGAAAACGATTTTAATATCACTGCCAAGTTTAGCAGTACCGGGGCTAAAGCTTTCGCTATTTGCAAGGGCGTAATTCTGGTGCAACCTCAAACTGAAAATAGTGATGTCGTTAACTTAATCTTGCGCCCTTATTCACAGCCTATTACTGGTTTTAATATTCGGTACTTTATTTACCGGGGACTTAAAAAGAGTGATTTCTTTTCGGGCGATAACGTATTACCGGCTTCTACAGGAACATCCGATTTTATCAATAAAGTTAACAAAAGCTTTAGTGCTTATTATGACAATGGCAATGTGCCTCCTTTTTTGGCCAGATACATGGGCTTCGATCCGGCAAATCAGCCTGTAAATTTATCTCTGGATCAGTTCTTTTTTAAAGATTCTGAATATGTAGACAGCAGCGGCCAGTTTGTAGAGAAAACTGAGATTGCTTTTGAGCTGCCTATGATTCAAAAAGGTGCATGGTTAGGTAATTTTAATTTTATTAATGGAGAATGCGGGATTGATGTAGTATTAAATTATGGTGATTATAAATTGCCTTTGCCCAACAATGAGTTCCTATTTGATTTAACCTATGCAAGAGCCAAAAGTGCATCAATTAACCTTGCTTCGGTAACAGACTCATTCCAGAAAAAACTAAAGAAAGAACAGATTTTTCAGTTCTTAGATGTGGCTGCCTATTATGGCTTTCATGCAGGCAAGGGTACGATACAGCTAGAGGGCAAAAAATATAAAGACCAGGAAATTTATGACCAATTGGTCTCGAAGTTTTATAGTAAGAACAGACTTTACCTGTACATTCAAAGCGACCGAGGGCGATCATATAATTTTTATGGCAATTATTTAGTAAGTAGTACGGACACTAAAAATTTAAAGACAGGTACTTCAGGAGATGCCTTGACTGATGCAACTTACCAAACCAGAGGCTGGCCACTACTGATTGATGAGAGTACACAAAGCAAGGGCAACACTAAGAATAAAATAAACTTTATTTGCAATTGCTTACTGATGGTACTGCAAATACTATGTTATATGGTCAGGCGGCTGAGATAGAAGGAGCTAAGAACAATTTTATAGCGGCAAGCCAACTTAACCCTGACCAGATGACCGGCAATAGTGGCCTTGGTTATACCCAGTCTGTTGTTTTATTAAATACAGCTGTTACAGCAGGGAATACCAGCTTAAATATGGCGAGTTTTAACGTTTTGATATATCAAGGTAATGCCTATCAATATACATTGGAGCAGCAGGGGAGTGTTGGAGATCCGGAAATGTCACAAGCCATTTTTTTTTTGATGATGTGTTTGACTTGCTTAATGCCACTCCATTATTAAAAGCAACTGAGAACAGTGACTACTCTATCCTGTCTTCACAAAAGCTGAAACTTATTAATCACTCTTTTAACCGTACTGCGATAGGTATTTCAGCAGTGCAAACTTTAAATGTAACTGATGTAATTGATACCGGGGTGGATGCAGCATCAGGCTTAAAACGTGTAACCTATCTAAGCGAAACGGTAGATTTATTAAACTATGTTACTGCTATAACCGGAAGTGTTACGGCTGATACCAGATCGTATCCTTCGGTATCTGGTGCGGTGTCGAGTACTAAAACCTACCAGTTGCCTGATGCTTATTACTATAGCTTGCAGTTATTTAGAGATGATACCCAAAGTATTAACGGTCTACTGTTAAAGGCAAAGGATGGCAGTACACCAAATAAAATTATTCTTGGCCTTACCCAAACCGAAAATGACTTATTAAAAGCTTTGGTTGACACCAATAGTTTAATTAATGCGAGGCTTTTTCTAGTTGATCTTTTCGGGGATGACAACGAGCTCATCTCGCCCGAAAAAATCACCTACCAGAAATATAAATTGGGTTTAGTAGCGGAAAATGGGACAGGCGAACTAAAATTATATATACCGGCTACCGATGTGATAGTGTATTCTTTAGATAGGAAATGTCATTTTACAAGTGGGTATAGCAGTAGGTATGTGAAAGAGGAAATAGAAGGATTAAGTGCTGATGCTGACAACGAAATAATACATTAAGATTATGAGTGATTACGCTGTAGTTTTTCAAAAAAACAATTTAGTATACAAAGCATCAAACTTTGGAGGTGTTGACAATATTTTTTTCACTAAAGATGGAAAAGTAGCCGAGTTTATCTATGCCGGAAGAACCTATTATGCTATTTATCAATACAATTCGACTGTATTCTTAGACTACGTAGACAAAGAAAAGTTTGAAATATTGATGGTTAATGAAAAGAAGAGGGAAAAGGATAAATACCATGGTGTAGATATGAGCGTCTGGAAGAATATCGTGTTCATCATTAAAGACCATCCAGAATTAACAGAAGCGGTGATAAATGATGATATATATGGTGTTTTAAGAGATGAGACAGGGCTATGTTTTTATTTTTATACCTGGAAATATACCAGTGACTATAAGGGACCCAATAATCCCAAAAATGCATATGATGATCAACCACGTAAAGTGCCATATTATGTATGCGAAGACTTTACGGACAATCCGACCGCAAAAACATTTTATGATATTTTAAAGGACAAAGAATTTTATGATTTAGAAACTAAAACATCAAAGTCTGATGCCAGATTGGTAGCAGAAGTTGCTTCTTTAATAAAAACAGTTAATTCTCAAATGCTTGAAGCATTTAATCAATTTACAACAATAGTCGGTACGCATGGAGAATTTAAAATCATTGATAATCCTACTAATACTTTTTATAAAGATAACCTGATAAGTTATAGAGATGGTCTGAAAAAATGGTTGCAAATTTATGCGAAGTACAAAAATGAGTTAAAAAACCTGAACGACTCAGCACAATTATATGTTATATGCGATATATTGTATCGATACAATATGCTTGGTACATTATCGGTTGATCAAAAAATATCCATCTTAATAACTTTTTGTAAAATGCCTTTAATGGATTGGTATTTTTCTTTTACAAAAGAGCTTTCAACAGAGAGAGACTATAATTATTAGAGTAATAGAATCAGTTACGAATGATCAGGCGAAAGACTTTCTGGAAAAACTTATTAGCAATAAAATAGAATCGCTTAAACCTAACTATTACTTATTCCCTTTATTGCCCTCTGGATCTGGTATACTGAATAATAAGCAGGAATTTATTGAGACAAGCTTATATAGGGTTTTGTTTGATAAAATTGACGATTACTTTGGTGCTGACAATTTTACAACATTTATTAAGACTCTACAACGACTTGTACTGGCAAAGAATGGAATCGTATTACCGCCTGAGGTAAATAAGATAGACTATACTTTGCAAGAGCTAAAGAAAAAGACAGATACACTTTTTGTATGGGGCAACATAAGAAATGAAAATAAAGTAAAATACACTATTGAGAAAAAGGATAATGAAAACATATTTTTTGTAGAAAAGATATGTTCTAAAATTAATAAGGTTGAGGTTCAGAACACAAATAGTTTGGGAATTCCAACCAACCAATAGTAGCTATACGGTTGCAATTTGTGCAAGCTATGAAGAGACAAAGATAAAAGTGGGACATTTTGATTTAGTGGGTATATATTTTTATGATAATCCTTCTTTTATTGATTTAGGTGAAACAACCAGCTTTGTAGATAAGTCTTTTTTAACATTTGGTGGATTTGTGGATTATCTCTTACAAAAAGAGGAAACCAAACTTGTCGAAAAGATTATTGTTGCAGGTCTTACTGCATTATCTATGGCAGTTGGCCTGGGGGAGGTCGTTGCTTTTATACGTGGTGCTAGTTACCTCAGATTAATAGCCGGGATTGGTATGGTAGCTGGAGATACTAGTGCCTATTTGGCGCAGGATAGTGCGTTCCGAAACTATATTATACAAAGGTATCCTAAAGATCATGATACTATTTTAACATTAATGATGTATGGAGGTGCCGCTTTGAGTTTGGGTAGCTCTTCAGTTGTCGGATCGGGAATACTTAAAACATATTCGGCTAAAAAGATGCAGCAGAATTTATTGGTATTGGAAAGCAAGTGTTGGCAGATGCAGAAGCCTTATCAAAATTGACGATTAATGAAAGAAATATTCTTGAGAATGGAATAAAGATATTTGAAAATGGCCTATATAGAATTAGGTATGACACTGAAGTCGCTAAATTTTCGAATAGGACGAAGGCTGCGATTAAGTTTTATGATGGTGCAGCGCTAAGAACTGAAATTTTTGCGTTGGAGGAAGTTAATAAGTTAAATTTTTTGGACAGTTTTAGTTCTGTTCCTGGTGAATTTGCGTTGAATTTGAAAAGAAATTCTGATTTCGTAAGGTATTGGAATGAACTTTCGGATGTAGAGAAGGTTGCTTTTAATGTAAATAAACTTGATGGATTTAATAAATGGTATGCATCAAAAGTTGTTAGACTTGCTGAAACACTAAGAGCAGGTAACATATGGGTGGACATCAGAACTACCAGAAAATATGCACAACATGAGTTAGAAACACTTGTGTGGAGATGAATATTAAATATGAAGCGAATTTAAGACCGAATTTGATAAACGAGGCTGGTGATGCTATTGCAACAACAGGAACTGAAACAGGTAAAAGCTTTGATGTTATGGGTACTCCCCAAATAGCTTTTAAGAGTAATAGATGGATACATCAGTACGACGATTCTTGTGAACAATTAATTAATTCAATTGATGGGCATTTTTTAAAAATTGCCTCCCCAAAATCAGGATTACCAGCATTAGATAAACTAATACTGGATCTTAAAAACTATGATGAATTTAATCCTAAACTAAGAATCGATATATTAAACCACATTAACAATCCAAATTATGTATATAAAGATTTGGTGAATTCTATTCACTTTGAAATAATTAATTAAAAAATAAGTATGGCAAGAGAAGCATATATTAAATATGAAGGTAAAGGATTTTGGATTCCTGAAAGTTTTATTGAAGTCTTGAGTGACTTCATTTGTAATACCTACGAAAATTTGGGGCTTAATACATTTTCTCAAAGTCTTCAAAAGATCTATTATGAATGTTATTATAATAGAAATGGGGAAAATATTGGTGTCGTAAATATATTGTTGGATAATCACATTTCGAATCAAACTGATAAGAATAGTTTGATTAATATTTTTGAACAAACAAAAATTCTGATTCTATCAAAAGGAATTGAGCTTAGCATAGCAGATTTAAACGCATTTGAAAACCGAAAGGCAGATGACTATTTTAAATCTGAATGGCGTTATCCTATCAAAACACAAAGTTTAGTGAAGACTATAGATATTATGATCCAATTATTAAACGGTACATGGCAATCGTCTAATTATGGTGTTTACTTTGTTGGTTTCCCAAAACCAGATGGTATGGAAGAAATATAATAAGAGTTGATGTAGTACAAAGAAATTAAATATTTTGATGTGGAATTTAATCTTTTCTATTGCATGCATGTCGTGTGTGGAAAAAAGACGAGATGATAATAAGAAATGAGAATTTTTGTAATAGAAATAAAAAAAGGATAAACGGTCCATTAAAAAGCATAAATACAATAACATGCCAGCTACCAAACCTATAACAAAAAGATATTATCCGGCACTATCAGAAGTGATCACTACAGATGATTTGCCAGAGTTTTTGCATTTTGCCGAGGATGGATTAAACCTGTTACTGGATAAAATCCATTATAAGAATCTGCAATACTCTAAAAGTCAAAGAGGTGATTCAGCTTTTTATAGCCTGGATATTGTAACTGGCAACATTGGTTTAAATTTGCCTTTTGGATTGCGTTTGGTATTAAATCCTGACGTGGATGGCGATTCTACGATCTCTTCATTTCCGGTTTCACTGGAATACCAATGGGAGATGCTGGCTTTTTTACGTTCTTTTAAAATAGAAAACTTCGCTTACACGCCAGAGGCCTTTTACGACTTAGGTTTAAGAATCTTTAAAATAAATGAAGATGAGGTACTGGCTCATGTGCTTAATTATTTTATTGAAAGTGATGATGAGACACAAAGCAAATTTCAAATCTTAATAAACGATGTTAATGGCTTATATCCGAAAGCGAAATTGACACTCGCTCAAAATCAAGAGCCTACAGTAGATGCGGTAGTTGTTTTAATTAATAAGAATGTAAACATCCCTAAAAGCATTTCGGCCCTGCTGTTTTCACTTTATATATTTAATGACGATTTAAATATTGCCAAAACGCGCCTGCAAACTTTTTATAACCGCATTGTGCCTAATGGTATAGAGGATTACATCAGGCAATTGATTACGCCTAAAATTAAGGCCACTTTAAATTTATCTGCCGGTGTAGAGTTTCCAATAAATATATTGAAGCCTGTTAACGCAGACGGTACTCCAATTCCTGATCGTAAGACGTTGTTTAAATTTGTGGAGGCTACCTTTTTTGTCGATACAGAATCTGGTATTGGTACGGAGCTTGAGTTTGCCGGATCGCTCATACCAGAATATTCCGAAATAGGTAATACAGGTTTAATAATCGGGTTTACTAATGCAAAGCTCGATTTAAGTCGTCAGAAAAACATTCCTGAAGCTGATGCCGCAGGTTACGGCCCAGACTTTACAGGCTTATACGTACAAAAAGCAACTATAGGCTTTAATAAATTTGGCAAAGAGACTATAGGTAAAGCTAGCGCTGCACTTATAGGAGAAAGTCTGTTAATTGGTACTGGAGGAATATCAGGCAAAATAACTTTAGCGGCTAATGGGGTATTATATCGTGACTTTGGTAGTTTTGCTGCTGAGCTGAATGCTTTTTCGTTAACTTTTAGACATGGTTCCATTACAGAATCAGCTATTGCCGGTAAACTCAGAATAGGTAATTTTACCAGTGGAAATGGACCCGCATTTATTGACATTGCAGCACAGATTAAAGATAATGGTGATTTTTTAGTTACTGCAAAACCCGAGGCAGGTTTGTTCCCACTTACTTTGCCTAAAGTTTTCACCTTAAATGTAAGAGAATTTAGCCTTGCAAAAGAAGCTCGTGGTTTTTATATCCAGGTATCAGGAAAACTTGATTTTATAGCTGATATTCCTGGACTTGGCAAGGTATTGCCTACTAATATCGATATTGAAAGGTTGCGTATTTGGGATGATGGAGACATTGAGTTTGAAGGTGGCAGTTTTACCATTCCAAAAGCATTTAAACTAAAAGTTGGCCCGGTTAATCTGGAGGTTAGCCAAATCTCTTTTGGAGCCTACCATAAAAATTTAAATGGTGTAGAACGTAAATATCGTTTCTTTGGTTTTGATGGAATGATCAATACCGGAAGCGCAGGTGTAAATGCGACTGGTAATGGTATTAAATATTATTTTACTGTTGACAATAACGATAGTGATAAACCTTTCGATAGTTTTACCAGTATAGATGGAATTGGTATAGATTTAGTGATTCCTGGAAATGCGACGAAAGAAGAAGCTCTGTTTATATTAAACGGGTATTTAAGCATGAGTAATCCTGATCCTAAATTATTGGATCAAGTGCTGGTGTAGAATATACAGGTTCTGTATCGTTCTCTTTACCAAAGCTGAGATTAGCAGGGTCAGCAGCTATGAGGCTTCAGCCTAGTGTACCCTCATTTTTGGTTGATATAGGTATGGAATTACCAGGTCCGGTACCCTTGGGTGCAACCGGGCTGGGTATTTATGGTTTCAGAGGTCTAATAGGGCAACACTATATGGCCTCTAAATCGGCCGCTACCCCCCCATTATCTGAGGATGCCAGGTGGTGGGAATATTACAAAGCAAAGAGTAAAGTAACCGGCAGAGAAGGGATAGAGATTGATAAATTTGCAAATAAACCGGGCTATTCAGTTGGCGCGGGGGTTTCAATTGCGACTGCCTTTGATAAAGGAACAATATTTTCTACCAAACTATTTTTATACCTGGGTTTACCAGGAGTATTTTTACTGGAAGGACAAGCGGGCGTATTACGATCGAGAATTGGCCTGAATGAAAACGTTGATCCCATTTCCATTTAGCGCCTTTATTGCTATTAGTAACAGTTCTTTTGAAGCTGGTCTTGGTGTTAATTATCGCTTACCTGAAGGAGGTTCCTGGGATGGTTTTATTTTTAGCTTACAGGGTAAACTGGAATTAGCATTTTTCTTTAATAACGCTTCGGGCTGGTATCTCAATATAGGTAAAGATCAGCCCGAAAGTGAAAGAATCAGGGCGAGTATTTTAACGCTATTCAGGGGATATGCTTACCTGATGATTTCTACCCGCGGATTTAAAGCAGGGGCAGGAGCTAAATTTGATTTTAACAAACGCTTTGGACCCGTTTCTTTTGGTATAGGTGCGTTTCTTGATTTAGGAGGTTCGGTTAGCTTTAAACCAGTTCAGATTGGTGGATATATTCAATTTGGTGGATATGCGTATCTGAAAATTTTCTTTATACGAATGGGCTTATCGGTAACGGTAGCTTTAGGAGTAGAAGCACCACATCCATTTAACATCTATGGATCGTTAGAAATTGCTTTAAAACTTCCATGGCCAATTAAAAGAGTGCGCTTTAAATTGGAAGTCAGCTGGAGAATTAATGGCAATAATGAACCACTAAAAGAACAAATCCAGGTATTGCGTTTACCTGATCCTGCAACAGGATATATGCCAGCAGCGGCCACGAATATTTTATCAAACGAAAGTTTCCCTATCAATTATGTAAATTATGAAATTACGGGTGCTGGGGTAAGTATTCCTGCACCAGGAGATGGTGCATGGAAATATAATTTTGTGGATAAAACTGCCGTAATGCAGGTAACGATTCCAATGGATAGTTTTATTGATATTGATTTACTAAAGCCAGTTATTCCAGGTAAAACTCGTATTGGCGGAGCATCGGGCCAATTGCCAGGAGGTTATCTGGAGCTTTTGCCTCCGCAAAAGGGTATTAGTAATCAGGTCCGTCACCAATTTGAATTGGTTGGGTTAGAAATTTATGCGTGGCAGGAAAGCGGTCCGGGTACTGGCAGCTGGAAACCTTATAATGTGTATGAAGCTGTTACTGCTATTGTTGCAGAAAATACGGGTCCCGGAGCAATTGATCTGAGTACCATGAATAATGGCTACTGGCAGTTTAATGAGCCAGACAGATATAATAGAATTCGGTTACTTTCTCAAAATATGTTTAGCTGTAAAAATGAGCTGACTAGTACAGCTTCCGATCTGGATGCAAATAATTTTGGGCGAAAAGACCTGTTCTGCTACGAAAAAGTGTTGAAACACAACATCGTGAACTGGACATTAGAACCTTTGAATACAAAGTACAACAAGGGTGAAAGATTTTATATCAAAGAGGTTGCTTTTACATTTTTTGATAACAATGGAACCGTTAAAACCAATGTCGACTTTGGAAAGAATACGCTATATATAGAGAAAAATGGAGGGAGGCTGGATATTGTTTTGCCAGAACCCGTTACCTTTTTAAAGCTTGACTTTGGCTTGAACCAAAATGATATTCTTATAGAATATATCAAAAACACTTACAGACCGGGTTTTTTTGGAGGTAGAAGTAGATTGATACCAGTGTATATGAAATCAGTATTCTTATCTAAAACTGATCAGAATGCAAGTGCCACTTACGACGATCTGCAAAACCCTATTCACAGGGTTTCTATCAGTTTCAAAAATACAGACGCTTTAGATTTTAGTGCAGATTTATGGATTGGTGGTCACTTTTCACTACCAGCCGAGTACATCACGGCTTCACCTAAGCTTGATGCACAACATGAAGTTGAGGCGGATAAATCGCTGATGTTTGTGACTTTATTTAATAAGAGTTTTAATGAGCAGGAAGTGTTAAGCTTGCAATACAGAGACTCTTTGGGTACTGTAGCGAAATGGCCGCTGGATACCCGATTGGATTCAGCTGGCAACAATAATGCTTTGATTACTGGTGATCCCGATTTGATACCCGGATTTTATGAACAAACAAGCAGTAAAGAGTTACAACTCCATCAGGCTTATTCTTTTACGGCCAATGCTGATGCACTTTTTGTACCTTATTCCCCTGAGCTTAAAATAGAAAACGAAAGTTTTTCCTTTGAGGTTACGGCAATTTTCGATCCAGTCACATCTGGTATCAGTACACTTTTATCAAAGGTTGTAGAAGATCCTGTGAGTGGTCATAAAAAAGGTTTTGCCTTGCATTTGTACCAGGATCACACAGGTCTGGCCGGGCAAACTTATAGCAGTGCTGATAGTATTCCTTCTTTTGACATCTGGTTCACCTGCTATCAGGATGTCACCCATTCTGGGATTAAGGCATCAGAAAAATATAGTCTGGATTGTTTAACCGGCAAGCTGGAAGAAAAGCAGTATAAACACTTGTTGGTATCAGTGAATCGAAACACTGGCAAAGTGGAAATCTTTATTGATCGGGTGCTGAAAATTTCAACAGCTATTCCTCTTGAATTAAATCTGCCTGTCGTAGCCGGGGCAGTTACGAGTTTAAACCAGTTAACCTATATTTTAACCGAAGTTGTACAGCGCCGTCAACAGGATAACACAATTACCAAAGAGGGTTTTATTAACGAAGCTAAAATACTGAACAACAATCTGAATAAAGCGGTTCAACCTGTTTGGAGACCGAACACCATTTTTGCTGTTGTAGTTAAAACCAGGGATGTTGTCGATGGAAATGTCAATGCCTCCGTACAAAAAAATCATATCTATGGGTTTAAAACGGGTGGTCCTATCGGACATTTCCAAAACGAAAATGCTATATACAATGCACTAGCAGCTAAAGATAAAGCGAGCGAATTTAAACTGGCAAATCTTAAATATTATATTGACTATGAGCGATCTTTTCCAGATGCACAAAGCCGTTATGATTTAAGTAAACCGGTATTCTATCACGACCCAAAAGTATCCTTGCTTTTTAATAAACCCTATATAAATGCAATGTTTAACAATTGGGATGGTTATCTGGGACTTGGAGCGGTAAAAAGTGTATTGGAAATTCAGCTTTTAGATCCTTATGGTTCGGCAAGTAGTCCGCAATTGATCTGGGAACAGTTGCCGGACGAGGAGATCAATGCGAATAATTTTACTAAACTGCCTATCGATCAACAGATTTTATATTTGATGAACCGTGCAGCATTGGAAGACTCTTGTAACGAAAATCCGATCTCAATTAAAAAACGGAAAAAACAAGGTTCATTCCATTTTGCTGATCTTGAACCTAACCGATTATACACCGCTCTGTTCAATGCTGTTTACCAGCCAGCCGGTGAGCCTGAACGCCGAACAGAAGTTCATCGCTTTAATTTTAAAACGTCGCGTTTTGCTTCTTTCCAGCAGCAGGCGAAGAGCTTTATTTTAAATGAAACTGTTGGAGCAGAAAAATATGCTGTTTATCCGCTAAACCTAATCTTTACAACAACTCAGATAGATGGAGTTATCAAGAAACTTATTGACGATGATACTGAAAATGATGGTGACAGTGTTAGCCGTTATGCTCTTAAGTTTGATCGTTCGTTTGGTTTATGGAGGCTTAGCCATTAATAATTTGGAGCCAATAGAAAAGTCGGTTATACACTTGGTAATCAATACAGACCCGGCGGGACCTAAACGATTATTAGGCATATTAATCAGAAACCCTGAGCCTTTTAACAACCCTAAATTACCTGTCGAACTGTTATCGGATACGGTTGAGTTATCGTTGACTCTTCCTGATCAAAGCGTACAGCTGCCTCAAACATTTATATACATTCATTCGCGGGATACTTCTGCGGTGTTTATAACAAATACTGCTATGAATCTACCAGCAGGCGATATTAAATTGCATTTCAGGAATAAGATTTTTAATGGAAACGATTACCTGACCGAGCATACCGATTATACCAGTCCGGTCATTCCGATTAAGATATAGTCCATACCAAAATAACCAGAATTTCTAAGCGAGCGATGTTTAATAACTATAAAATATTTTCAAATGATATCAGGACCCATTTTTAATGCCTTCTCTTTGGATACAAGGATGTAGCACTTTGCTTATCTGCTATTCGCACTTCACAGGAAAAGGGGCTGTTTGACAATGATGCGGAGTTTTTAAGATTATTGCGTCTTTTTGAAAAGGATTTACTGAAAAAACTTTACTTCCGTACTGTTAAGGTATTGTTTGGGTTGAATAACGCTGGCAATAATCCAACTACTACCTATATAGGAGGTGATTTTAGTGAGAAAAATTTCTCAGAGAAAGATTTTCATGTTGGCTATCCGATAGTGCGTCCTCCTGTGCATGATGACTATTTTTTTGGTGATTTTGTTGGGGATGATTTTTTTGACAAAGACTTTTATCTGGGATATCTTGTTACCATTGGTAAAGATTACAGTGTTATTTTTCTAAGCATATTAAATATGTTTGATGAAATAAACACCCATAATCCGGATAAGATAAGTGATGAGGATAAACAGGCGTTAAATGAAGCTTTAGAAGCTGTTTTGGCTGCCTTTAGAGAACTGCAGGATTATTAAATAAAATGGGAATTAACCCATGTAATGTTAGTTCAGTTGAAGAATATAAGAACAATACTCCAGGGGTTTATCTCCAGGTAGCAGGTGCTGATGGTATTGATGGCATTGCGGAGGGCTTTCATTTACGTTGGAGTTTAACTGATGCGCTTGGCAGTAACCATTTGCCAAAGGGCAATTATTATAATAGTTCTGGTGGAAATGTTTCGGGCTTTAACAAGCCAGATGATTATATCCGTATAAGCCGTATTCCATATACAAATCCAGTAAGCTTTAATATTAATTTTGAGCAGGAAAAGCCCATTGTGAATTTTAGTACAAAAACATGGAACTATACGATTAACCAGCAGGTAAATAAAAAAAAAACTCACCAACCAGGTTAAGCTAAAGTTTAACGACGAAAAAGCTTATATAAAATTAGCTAAAACCATTGATCCTAAAGTAGAGTTTTTTAAATTTTTAAACCTGTACGATGGGATAATTACGATACAAATTGCCCATAAAAAAGGCTTTCTCAGTTGGTTTTGATTTTGGTAAAAAAGGGACGAAATTGGCCATTTTAAAGGCGGAAGGACGCTCTGGAGCCGGAAAGGATGCTAATCCTGAAGAAATGCAAGTGGTAAGAAATACCATTTTATTAGAAGGCAGTCAAAATCAAAAAGATACTTTAATTAAAGGAGAAAATCTAACTGAACTGCGAATAAAGAAAACGGCAAACGGGTACCTGCAAGCTTTTTCTTTTGAAACATACCATGATTTTATCAGCACCCGAAATGCTGCTGACTGGAGTATAATCGGACAGAATTTTGGTCTCTCATTAGATGACAATCAGGTGTTTGGCCGTTTAGAAAATAATACCTATCCTATAGATAACCGCTGGCCGCAATATAACCAGGGAACAAAGGTAAGAGTTTCAAACTACCAGAAAAAGTGGAGCAATACATATGTTAACGAACCTTCGTTGAAAGATATGCTTTCCAAGTACCTCAGTTTAAGCAACAATCGGACCCGCGTGCTGAATACGTCTTTAAAAATGATGATGCGAATGGAGAGGATCCGGGGTTATCGTTAAGCTATCTGGATATAATCAATATGCAGGCACTGGATTATCACATCGCAAGAATGCTGGGACTGGGCTTTATTGATACCCCCGCTAGTGTTGGGATGAATGATCAGTTTATTTATCAGCTTAGCTATACCAACCGCAAAAGTCTGGATGATTCAAAGCAAATTGACTACACTTATACCAGCTTGCCAATATCCAAGGCCGAAAAACTAGCCCCGGAAAAGCCTAAAATGAGGCCCTTACTGTATAAATTTTTAGGCGGTGACGAAGGAATCAATACTTCTCTTGATGAAAATGGTTATTCCAAAGTGGATAATGTACGGATTGTAAATATCGGGAGAGTGGCTGATACTGATGAAATGACTGATTACGATTTCTTTTCTGATCTTACCCAAATAGAAAACTTAAACGTATTTGAACATCCGAAATCTTTTTTTATGGTCTGGAATACCGTTCTGCAAATCAATCTTCTTATGTAAAACCAGAGATTACACACGATAAATCTACTGGTGGCGTAGTTTATAATGCTTATGATGATCAATATGTTGACGGTGTATTAGAAACGGTTCCGCTGATGGACAACCCAATCAGTTTATATACACACTTTGAGAGACAAAAGGGGATACATTTTTATGCGATTTATGGAATTAACTGGTTTGCCAGGGCTTCTGTTTTAAGCGATGAGTTCTCTACAGATGAAACAATTTTTAAATCTGTAAACACATTATTGCCGCCGGCCGATGTTGCTGTTCAGTACATACAAAAGGAAAGTAGTTTAGTGTTTACCACCACAACAGAACAAAGCTGGTTGGCGGGACGATCGGAAACTTTTAAAGGTCAGGATATTAACTTTACACGGGTTACTTTTAATTGGCTTGATGTCTTGGATGTTAGTCGATTAAATAATACTACTGCGGCTGAGCTTTCTACTATGGGTAAAGGCGGATAGTGTTAAGGCTTATTTTAACCCTGGTTTGCCACTTGGAGTGGTTGGAGTGATTAATAATGTTATTGCGATTCCGGGATCAGAAGATTTGCTTAAACTGGTTATTTCCAGTTATAAGCAAATAGATGGAACATCTGTTGATCCGACTTTGGCTAGGGAAGATTTTTTTAGGTTTTCAAATAGTTTGTTATCGACCCCGGCAGGTCAGTTCAGGATACATAGTATTGAAGCAGGATCACAGTGGCCGGTTATTACAATAGAAAGAATTGCCCATGTAGAAGTTATTGATGATGCAGAAGATCAAGGGGTATATGGAACCCAAAAATCCTATACTTCACCAGAAATCGGGAGCCGGTTTACCATTACAGAAAATCTAAGCAACCCTGAAAACTGGAAACCTATTGAATCACAGATTTCATTAAAAAGTTTTGCCGATATAGATAATCCTAAACTGGAGCGGCTGATAGATTCGGAAGGAAACCCAACTACTTATTGGGTTGGAGGTTTACACAACAATGCAACGGTTAGTCCATTATTTGGACACGCTAATGACGCAGATAATTTACTTGGCTATTATAGGATTAGTTTTGATGGGGAAGGTGTTTTAGCACCACATCCCCAGATCAACTTACCTTTCGATCCCAGCAATGCCAACAAAAATTCGCCTGATCAAATCAGGCAGGCACATGTAGAATGGTATAAAGGATGGGTTAGGATACCTGTTTTAAGTGGAGATAAGGATCTGAAGCAATTACAGGTTTTACGAATAGAGCAAACTAACCCTGTGGTTTTGTATGTGTATGACCCTACCTATACCGAAGATCCAATCTTGACTTCTAACAGTCCAGAGGTACGTGTCCCCCTGAATTTTCATCCAGGTTACAGAGCTTACTTGTTCCCTGAGACTGTCGTTAATCACACTTTTAACGGGGCTAATATTTTACCTGCCGACGAGGCTAATGATAGGAAAACCTTATTAGGACTACAGGCTGCTGACACCAGACCTGATAATGGCGCATTCGTTTCAAGAATATCTGTTCCGGCGGTTCTGCTTGCCCGGAAAATTGAAGAACCTGTACAATTTGAAGTACCAAATGCAGCTGGACTTAAAGTCAGGCCAGATGCTACGGCAAAAGCGGCCTTTACTTTTGATGTTAAAATTTCACCTTCTAAAAATGGGAAATTAAGGAATCCGTTTGGCTTTTTGTTTTATAGAACAACCAGTGAAGATATTTTGGATGCACTGTATTCGCCAGTGACTGTAAATCAAATTTTTGCTGATCTGGGCAAACTCACAAAAGATTCGTACTACAACCAGCGGTATCTTGAATTGGCTAATCTTATTTTTGATCCTGTCCAGCCTGGTGCATTTAGAATATTTGAGGCAAGTCCTACTCCTTATGGTTTTCCATTGCCTGATAAGAATGATCTTACCGAGGCAGGGGATAGCCTGGCGCTGAAAAAGGTCAAGTATACCGATGCCATTCATCAAACACTATTGCCATTAACAGAGCAACCTGTTATATTTACATACCTTAAACAAGGTTTTCAAACCGAAAATAAAGTGCCGGTTATTCGTAATCTTGATGGACAACTTTTAAGCTCATCAAATCCTGATTTTAATCCATTTCCTATGGTCAGGAAATATCGGCTGGACAAAGAACCAAACACGACTTATATCAGATTTACCGATTATTTTTTAAGTGGAGCATCCAGAAAATTGTATTTTTTTGCTGGAACTGAATTAACCAATCAGTTAGAACCGGGGCTGATCAGTCCCTTTGCAGGGCCTGTAGAAATTTTGCAAACTTTAGCCTCAGCACCACCTTTAGTTACCGGTACAAGCATTAATTTAGATACTGTTTTAGTTGAAAGTGGTGCGTCAATTACGTTTAAAATAGCTCCCCTTTCTCCTGTTAGCCACATCTCCAAAATAAGGATTTACCGTACGACGCACGAATCGGATGCCCTGAGTCTGCATACTATGGATAGCCATTTTGATCAGAAGTTAGAGATTGATCAACCACTGGGTTATGAACTGACAGATAGCTTCGAGAACTTGACCTCGGTACCATTGGGTCAAACCATTTATTATCGTTTGGTGGGGATCAGAACAATTATTAATGAGAAAGAAGAAGTTGAGGATGTGCTATCACTACCAACAGCAGTGATAGCCATTAAACTTGCTGATAACCGGAATCCTGATGCGCCAGATTTGAATTATAATGATGCTGAAAACAAGCTAAGCTGGAAGGCTACAGCAAACAATAGCACTTATTATGTATATAAGCAAAATAAGCAGGGTAATTGGGAACGGGTTTATACCGTTGAGCCACCAAAGTCTGAATTGAAAATGGAATACGCATTACCAGCATCTTTGGTACCACTTGATGAGAATGGCGATAAACTCTATTATCGTTTTAAAGTGCAGGTACAAAATTCTTCAGGCTTATTCAATATTACAGATAAAGAAATAACGATTTAAGAAAAATAAATAAATATTATGTCGCAAATACCACCGATTGAAGATGCCTACATTGATGAGATCATTAAGGCACAAGACGCTTATAACCCATCGCTGAATAAGACTCAGGGGATAAAGTTGAGAGAATTAATTAAGAAATTGCGTGATCGGTTGGAGCAGGAGATTGCCGAAGCTGCTTCGGCCAATGTGGAGGATGCTACGGTGCTGGTAAAAGGGAAGATCAAGCTTGCTGGTGACCTTGGCGGTACCGCTGATGTGCCAACTGTTCCTGGATTATCTGGTAAAGTTGATAAAATTAATGGTAAAGGTTTATCTACAGAAGATTATACCACTACTGAAAAAAAAAGAAGTTATCTGGAATTCAAACAGGAGCAACAGCAAACAGAGCTGATGATGCAACTGATCTTTTATTAAGAAAAAAAGCGGATTTAACTACCGAAAATTCCTTCCAGGAAAACCAAATATTCAACAAGAAGGTTACTGTATTGGGAGCCTTCGATACCGGTCCTATTTTTGTAAATAGTGTAAGAACATACAATGGGCTTATCTATGATAAAGTAGGGCACAGCGGTTTCCAGGGTACTTTAGATCCCTATCCACTAACAGCAGATCGTGCCTGGTTTTTGCCTGATGGAACAGGTCTACTTGCTTTAAAATCGGATGTCCCTGATATTAATATTGTTACGATTTCGGCGACAGGGGATGGCGTAAAATATGAATTTATAATTAGACATAACTTTGGTCGTAGGCCTACTTCGATTGTAGTGACTGGAAATAGTACTGATACCATAACTGCTCCAATCCCTTCTACGGAGGGGATTGTTCTGCTTTGTAGTTATGCGGTGCCTATTGATGAAAATAATAAAAAAATTATTTGTATGGGACAAACTCCAGGCGGGGTAATAATAGGGCCCAGGGCGGGCTCAAATAATTTAGCCTGGACCTTGGTTTTTAAGTAGTGTTTGAGAACCTTAGCCGAATGGTAGTATTCAGAAAACTGTGTAAATAAATTGGGGGGTTCAGATACATGATGCTAATCATTTAACCCTAGAAAATTTTTAAAAAATATTGCTTATTTCAGCACTTTTTTTAACAGAAACGTTGATTTTTACACCTGATATACTAAAAGAGTCTATAAAACTTATAATCTTTTGGTTGATGGTTCGAGCCCATCATGGCCCACCCGAGTGGGCAAGCACGTTTCGACGTCGTTTGCCCACTTTTTTTCACCTTCTAATTTGCTGGAAATCGGGCATATTGCTGAGATGACTTCATTTGTATTGTTGGTAGCTTCTTTAAATCTCCTTTCGAATGTTCTACGGCTTATATTAATTAGTGTTGCCAGTGATTCTATTGTTATTTTATTTTCATAGTTTTTTTCAATATGATCCTGTACTTTTTGAATTTCCACATCACCATGGTTTCTTTGTCCTTTGAACATTGCGAATTGAGATTGGCTGTCTCTGCCAATATCTAAAGCAAAGTATTTAGAAATCATAACCGCTGTTCTCTATCAGCAAACTTTTCGATAAGATATAAGATTAAATTCCATAAACTACTTGCTCCGCCACTACTGTAAATATTATCATGTTCTGTTATTATAGCTCCATCTTCTACCTCCACCTCCGGATATCTTTCTCTAAATTCATTTATATGAGCCCAATGTGTAGAGCATTTTTTACCATTGAGCAAACCTGTCTCAGCCAATAAAAAAGCACCTATACACAAGCTGGCAAGACTTGAACCATTCTTATATAGCTTTTTAAAATAGGGTATGGCTTCTGCATTGGCTTCTATTCCTTTTATGGTATTGCCAAAGGTAGGGGGGATAATCAGCAAGTCTGTTTCAGTAACATCTTTGAGCAACCTATCGGTCTTAATCATATACTCACCATTGTTCGCCGGCACATGCTCGTTTAAGCCTACATATTCTACCTCAAAAATTGGTTTTTTACCGAACGTGATTAAAAACTCATTGGCAGTATGGAAGCTTCTATAGGGCGGAGTTATATGGCTTCAATTACCCCATACTCAGGCACAAAGACTGAAATTCGCATATTAGTTATACATTAAGATACTAAGCTACGAAAATAGTTTTGTCATAATTCACCCTGAAAATTGTCATTTTCACAATAGGTCTGATCTTATGCGCCAATGTATCTTTGAATAGTAAAATTTAACAAACAAAAAATAATTATGGCACAGGCAATAAGAATTACGGTTGGAGCAACAGCAAATGTTCTCGTAGCAAAAGTTTGGAAAGCGTGGAATACTCCAGATGACATTATCCAATGGAATACTCCAGACTCAGGCTGGCATACTCCGAGCAGTGAAAACAATCTAACTGTAGGAGGTAAATTTAAGTATAGAATGGAAGCCAAAGACGGTAGCTTCGGTTTTGACTTTGAGGGTATTTATGACGAAGTTGAATTACATAAGGAAATTGCGTATACTCTGGGTGACGAAAGAAAGGTCATTACTCTGTTTGCGGAACAAGATGGAAAAACCACTATATAACAACCACATTTGATGCTGAAACAGAAAATGACCCTGAATTTCAGAAGCAAGGATGGCAAGCTATCCTGAACAACTTTGTGAAATATGTTGAATCAATGAATTAATCCAGCACTAATTATTTAATATTATGAAAAGGAATAAAATAATTTTTTGGCTGGCAACTGGTATCATAGTACTTTGGGAGGGCATAATGCCACTGGCTACTATGCTATTTGCCCCAGAGTATGTGAATGCAGGCACGAAGCCTCTGGGCTATCCAGATTACTTTGCCCATACACTTATCATCTGTAAAGTACTCGGCATTTTTGCTATTTCTTATTCTAAAACACCAGCTAAAATAAGAGAATGGGCCTATGCAGGTCTTACATTTAATTTAATCTTTGCTTTCATCAGTCATGCCTGTGTAGATAAAAATATTTGGTTTATGCTACTGCCACTCATAGTACTTGGTATACTTGCTGTTTCTTATGTGTATAGAGATAAAATTTCTGCCGCTTAATTTATGAAACCATGATTGAGTATAACCACGATAAATTTAGAAGTGTGGTCTTCATAACATTTTCAGGGAATTGTAAAAAAGCACTCAGTTTCTATCAAAGCTGTTTTGGAGGACTATTGCAAATTGAAACTTTTGAAAAAGAACTATCTGGTTACATTGAAAAGCCTGTTGTTAGCGGATCATTGGTTTCTGATAGGATAATTATTCATGGTTCGGACCTGGTACATAACGAAGGACGAAAATTAGGGAATTATATTTCTATTTTTTTTTTTTACTGTAAAAACACCAATGAAAGGAAAGAGCTAATCAAAAAAATGGAATCGGATAAAAGAAGTTTTTCAGTAAATAATGATGATGACCAAAAACTAATTGAATTAACTGATGATTTCGATGTGAGGTGGATACTAAGCGTTTAGCAGGTGATAATATTAAATCAGGTAAAAAATGGTTCGAGAAGCGCCCGGTTGGGCCTACCGCTAAAAAGCCACTTTTCTGAAAGAGAAGCGGCTTTTTTCGTTTTTAAATTGGACTTCCAGTTTTACTGAGTAACTGTTTGCTGAAAATTTTATCTGATTAAAGATGATCTTTATTGTTGAGGCAATAAGATAGGTGCTTTGGTATTCCTATAGGCAAAGCTATTGGCAAGTAGCACTTCCTTCAGCAATGCAAAAATTAGCAAAGCGAACGTCTTCATCTCTCAATTGGGAAGGGTTATTCAGACTGCGGTAAATTCCCCATTTTGGCCGGCAAAAAGTTGTACCTGATCTCCACAAATCTATATTGGAGTTGCTATAGGACATTAAACTTGTACCATCACTTACTTTATTGATTGCGATGTTATAAGTTCCGGAAGAACCAAATTTAATGGTTTCTACAACTTCTACCCAATTGCCTTTGAAAAGTGACAGGTTAACAATCTTAACTTTAGTACTTGTACCTGAAGAGTTGACGTGAATAAGCTCCATTTTGTCCGTATTATTAGCTCCAGCGTGGGTAATGGTAATTAGAGGAGCGCCAGCATCATCACCATCACCGGCTTTGATCTGGTGAAGATGGGTAAAGCTGGAAGAAGCCTTAAAACCGGCGTCTATCTTAAATTTCCAGCGATACGTAACGGTTTCACCATTAGAGGCTTTAAGGTTCGCCGGAGACGAGCCATAAGTTTTAATTTCCGTACGCTGACGATCGGTGGCTTGACATCTGTCATCGTCTAATGCAACATGTGCGGAAAATACAAATACATTGGTGTTGAGTACGGAATCAAAAACCTCACTAATATGGTTCTGGGCATGTCCGCAATCAGGTACTTCATAGGCTGTTCCGCCCAGTACACTATTGATTAAACTGTAGGTATTTCCCGGGCCATCGGCGTTTAAAGTCACACCAGCTGCTGCGATGGAAATATCAGATTTGGTTTTAGTGGTTAACTGCGGGGATGCCGGATTTTCGGAATTTTGAATACCTTTTTCACAAGAACTAAAAATAAGTCCTGTCAGCAATAAACTTAAACATTTAACTTTCATAGGGGATGAATTTAAAATTATGGTTTACAAATGGTTAATTTGTGAATCGGCCAATCACACAATGTAAATTTTATGATTTAATTTTAAATTATCAATAATTTTATGAAATTTATTTAATCAATTATATAAGTATTTTATTAAGCTTAAATGGCATTTATTCATATTTAAGTGCATCGACAAGATTCGCCTTTGCCGTTTCAAAGCTTTGCAAACTTACTTGAGTATTACGATAATTAATGAAAGGAAAGCAGCAGGATTTTTCAAACTCATTAACGCAGATTACAAAGTTTCCAACAATAAATTTTCCTTTCTCGATGGAGGTTCTTCCAATATTTCCTGACACCTTCACGGAGCCTGTTAGTGTAATGCAAGCGCTTATTCTAATTTTTTCTGGCTTTGTAGTTTCAAAACTATCGTGATAAATAGTGACCAATTTTGTGTTGGGATACTTTAACAATCCCAATGGAGTTGCCCATTTAACTAATGTTTTGTTTCAACATCCCATTTCATTCTATTTTGTGAAAGGATAGCTTAAATAAACTTCTTTGATGTCACTTCAATTAGGAATTATCTATGAGGCAAAGATGCTGATGTAGATTTTATTAAGTTAAGTTATTGTATATTAAGTAGTTAGTGTAAGGTATCACCCGTTGGGATTCCAAATGGGTGATACCTTATACCATAATAAACCTCTATTTACTTCCCATAATCAAAAGAAACGGTAAGATTGCTGTTTAGTGGCTTTCCATTCTGGCTTGTTGTACTGCTGGTTAGAAATCTGCTTCAATGGTAGTTTCATATTATTATATTGATAACTGCTTTTAGTAACCGTAACAATTGAGTCAGTCTTCGAACCGGTGTTAATATAAGTTACCTGTCTTTTGCTGACCACATTATGTTCACTAAATTCCTCTTCCTGAATATCATCTACTAGGTAAGGAAGCAATTTATGGGTATAGAAAGAAGGATACCCCTCATAACCCGAAACCTCTGTTTTCCATTGAATCTTGCCAGCGAAACTAGATGTTACTTGCTTTATATTTTTATCATCACCATAACTGAGTACAACACTGGATTGCTCTGGCTTGTTTCAGGGTTCTTTAATGGTACTGGAAATAAGAATTAATCTGTTACGGTCATCGTAAGTATAGCTGGTTGAGCCTAACTGGGCTCCATTTGAAGAGGAAGTATTAATCCTCCGGCTGATTTTCCTTTACCATCCCGTTCAAATGTGCCAATGCTAGCCAATGCAGGTTTTTCGGTCATTTAATCTTGTTCATAAGAGTGTACCTGTGTTTAGCTTTCCTTCAGGATTGTAGACACAGGAGTCTCTTGACAACAAATCTCCCTCGTCAATGAATGCACTGATCACTAATGGATTTTTACGAGCGTCATAGGTGATTTTAGTGAGTTCCCCGGTTACCCCAGTAATTTTCGTCAGTTGACTTCAGATGGCATCTACAGAAGGACTCTGATCCTCTGATCACCTGTGGTACCACAAGGACCGCCAGGGATTAACTGTCTTTTTAAAATTGTGAATATATAAAAATCCGAACACTTATGTGGATGGATCTGGTCGTGGATGAATTTGTTTGTACTTCTCTTAATACAGTTTTGGGCAATATGTGCATGGTTTATCTGACAACGTAAAAATGCAATTTTCAATAAATTCAAAGATAGGTATGGTAAACATTATGGGGGAAATGGGTTTGATTCACCAGTTTGTATTCAGCTTGGTGCCATTGGACGGAACCTTCAAATTCAAGTTCGTCAGGAAAACTTTATTCATAGTGAATTGTATTATTAATATTGGTTTGTAAATTATACTGAATATTTAGATTCACAAAAATGGAACTCTTAATTGAAGAACTTAAAAAACTATTGAGTGGCGGCGGCGCCCATGTGGGATTAAAAGATGCCACTGCAGATATTCCTTTTGCGCTGCTTGGTGAAAAACCCCATGCTTTACCTTATTATTTGGCAGCTTGTTGAACACATTAGAATTGCTCAATTGGATATGCTGGAATTTAGCAAAGACGGCAACTATAAATCGCCCAATTGGCCCGATGAATATTGGCCAAAAGAAGTTGCTCCAACAGACAAAAATAGTTGGGAGAAGACTTTGAGGCAGATCGATGATGATTTAAAGGCATTTGTTGAACTGATTCAGACACGGGATTTATATGAACCCATTGCACACGGAAGTGGACAAAACATTTTGCGGGAAGCACTTCAAATTGCAGACCATACAGCCTATCATATTGCTGAAATTATAGTCATCCGGCGTTTACTTGGTATATGGAATTAGATTCTTTGGCCCAGGCCTGAAAAGCCGGTTCTAGCCTGAAGAGTTTTGGAATCTTTAACTTTTTGATACATAGTTAATAAAGATGCAGATCCTTTTTCCTTACTGGCAATACTTCTTTACTAATTCCATCAGTTCTTGATTTTTTTTTTCTTCTTAAATGTATCTTTGCTTTTTTTCCAGCCAGTAGGTTTTAGTAGCGACGTCTTTTTGACCTGTGGAGATCATCCCGATCACTGATGACCTCGCTGGCATGCCTGGTCCGGTTTTGTGCGCTACGCTTTGAACAGGATCAAGTGCTGCCTGTAACTGCTCCTGAGAAATGGTTAGCTCATAACCTAATCGTTCTTTCGCTGCGGTCTGGACCATTTTAATTGTAATCTGATCGGCAGTTTTCTTTTCCGTTATTGCAGTATTCACAACTGATGCAATAACTTCATGTGCATCTCTAAAGTCAAGGTCAGTACTCTTAACCAATAAATCTGCCAGATCAGTCATTGTGGAGAAGTTTTCCCTGGCGTATCTGAGCATGGTTTCTTTATTGACATGTAAGGTACTAACTACACCTGTCATTGTATGTGTAGCAGCTAAAAGAGCATCCAGTGCCTTTGGTTCCAGCATAACCCTCACACCACTATGTTGATATTCGATGCTATTTAGTGACGTCAACACAGACACGAGTTGTCCTATAGTTATTGAAGATGCCTTACGTGTTCTTTCAAGGGCATCAGGATTTTTTTTTTTTTCTGAGGCATCATACTGCTTATGCCGGCATAGGAGTTATCTAATTCTGCCGAACTGTATTCGTCTGTACTCCAGAGTTGTATCTCTGATGCCAGACGGCTAAGCTCACTCATGAAGATGGCATTGTCAGAAGCGAATTCAGTGATATGATCCCAGCCAGCAGCTCCTTCTATAGTGTTGACGACTAGCTGGTTAAAACCCAGTAAGTCAGCAACTCTATATCTGTTCAAATTCCAGCTGGTGCCTCCGCTAGCTCCGGCCCCTAATGGAGATTGATCAATGCGTTCATAAAGCTGAAGATACCGGTCTAAACTTTTTGCCAGACTTTCATCAATAGCTGTTAAATAATGAGCAAGAGTACCCGGTTGTGCCTCTTTTCTATGGGTGTAAATCACCATAACAGTTTCCACATGATCAAGTGCTTTAGTCTGGATTGCTGCGCGCAGGCGTATAACAGCCCCGATCACCTCGAGTAGCTGATCCCGTAGAAACATGCGATTAATGGTGTTGTCCAGATCATTGCGACTGCGGCCGATATGCATTTTTCCACCAACACTGCCAACTTCTTTGATTAGCTGTGCTTCATATGGAAGATATACTTGCAGGGACGGATTTTCAATGGCCAGTTTATCTACTTTGAGCAAACCATTAAATATAGCTTTAGCTTCTTTATTGTTGATGATGTTTTGTTCGGTCAGCATGATTACATATGCTTTATGCAATAAGGTCTGATAAGGGAATGTCACACTGATGAGATTTTTTGCACTGACTTCGTAATCATAAAGCTCCTGGAATTCGGGTGCTTTTGAACCTGAAGTACGGCCAGTCCGGCTGGCATCCTGCGGCGCTTTATCTGAGGTATTGTTTGAGTTTTCCTTCGCTAAGTCTTTTCCAGTAAATAATTGCGCTTTCAATTTTGAAGGTAAAAACACAGTTATTATTGCTGCTATGGTGAACAGATAGTGAATTTTAAATTTCATAATGATCGCAAAGTAAGAAAAAACATTATGTTAATGAAATTAAGTTGCATTTGAAAGATTGTAAATCTGTAACATCAAATACCGATGTATTTTTACCAAAATCCACTATCTTTACCACTCAATTTAACACCCCATTTCGTGATTAATGTAAATAATATCTCCGTTTCATTTGGCGGAACTATCCTGTTTAGTGATGTAACCTTTTCGATTAACGAAAAATGATAAAATAGCCCTGATGGGTAAAAATGGTGCCGGCAAGTCTACCATCTTAAAAATAATTGCAGATGCTACAAAACCCACTTCGGGTAATGTAACCGGGCCAAAGGACGCTGTAATTGCTTATTTACCACAGCATTTGCTTACGCAAGACAATGTTACCGTTTTTGAAGAGACCTTAAAAGCTTTTCAAGAGGTACATCAAATGCAAAAGGAACTGGACGAGCTGAATGAGCAACTCACTATTAGAACCGATTACGAAAGTGACGATTACATGAAGTTAATTGAGCGTGTATCGGAGTTGAGTGAGAAGTTTTATTCGGTAGAAGAAGTCAATTACGATGCCGAGGTAGAAAAAGTGTTAAAAGGCTTAGGTTTTGAACGTAAGGACTTTACTCGTCAAACTTCTGAATTTTCGGGCGGATGGCGCATGCGGATTGAGCTAGCCAAGATTTTATTAAAGAAGCCCGATCTGATTTTACTGGATGAGCCAACCAACCACATGGATATTGAAAGTATCCAATGGTTGGAAGATTTTTTAATCAACTCAGCAAAGGCCGTGATGGTAATCTCGCACGACCGTACTTTTATTGATAACGTCACCAATCGTACAATAGAGGTTACCATGGGTCGGATATATGATTACAAGGCCAAATACAGTCATTACCTGCAGTTGCGTGCTGACCGCCGTGTCCACCAATTAAAAGCTTACGAAGAACAACAGCGCTTTATTGCCGATAACCAGGGGAATTTATAGATCGCTTTAGAGGTACTTACTCAAAAACTCTGCAAGTGCAATCACGGGTAAAAATGCTCGAAAAACTCGAAGTTATTGAAATCGATGAAGTGGATACTTCTGCATTGCGCCTGAAGTTTCCGCCATCTCCACGTTCGGGTCAATACCCGGTAATTGTAGAAGAGCTGACCAAAAAGTATGGCGATCATGTGGTATTCGAAAAAGCATCGATGGTGATTGAGCGGGGAGAAAAAGTAGCTTTCGTGGGTAAAAATGGTGAAGGTAAATCGACCATGATTAAATCTATTATGAACGAAATTGATTTTGAGGGCAGTTTAAAAGTTGGCCACAATGCGAAGATTGGCTACTTTGCTCAAAATCAGGCGGCATTGCTGGATGAGAATTTAACGGTATTTGAAACCATTGATCAGATTCCATTAAGCAATGGGGCCGTAAAAATCAAAGACCTTTTAGGTGCCTTTATGTTTAGTGGCGACGATACCACTAAAGGTTAAGGTACTTTCCGGCGGAGAGAAAACGCGTTTAGCGATGATTAAACTGTTGCTGGAACCGGTAAATGTATTGATTCTTGATGAGCCGAGCAATCACTTAGATATGAAGACCAAAGACATCATTAAAGGGGCCTTGCAAGAGTTTGATGGCACCTTGATTTTGGTATCACACGATCGGGATTTCTTAGACGGACTGGCTCATAAAGTATTTGAATTTGGTAATAAACGTGTCAGAGAGCATTTTGAAGATATTAAGGGATTCCTGGCCTACAAGAAAATGAGCAATTTGAAAGAGATTGAGAACATGTAAAACTTATTTCTATGCATTTGGTTGTGGGAGTATTAAATCCAGAATCAAATTGGGGCAAAATTTATTCAGCTTTTTGTTAGAAGGACAAAAAAGTATTCAATACGCTGAAACACAGTTAAAGATAAGTCCCAATCAGTTTTGTGATCAATTTAATTGATTCTCTTAACCTTATGCTTGAATCGGGCAGCCTTTCTATCCTGAAAGAATCCAATGGGTTTGCAACTCAAGCTCAAAATTGACTTAAGAGAGCAATTCTTTGAAAATATAATTTCCGTTTCGAAGCTGTGAATACGCTTCTTCGAAACGGAAATTATGTTCGTTCATATCCTTATCGTAAGGAAATACCTCAGCTATCAAAGGAGACTGTGGTAATTCTTCTGCCTTTGAGAAATTAGACTGTATTTTGGTAGGTTTATAACCGTTTCCGCAAGTCATAGTATCAAAAGTATAACACTTACCATTCACAGTTCCTTCTATCTCAAATAAATACATGAGGCCATTGAGTAAATTCGTTGCTTTCAAATCTCCCTTAACCAGCAATCTACCTCCTGGCTCTCCATAGTAACCGAGCACAGTATCTTTTACAATCACATTTCCTTCCACAATGATGTCAAGCCAACCAGATAATATTAAATTATTGGCGATAAGATTACCAGTAATATATACAAATTGCGGTAACGACTCAATATCTTTACCTGCATCAAAATTTCCGTTTACGGTCAGGTTAACGTTTGCAACTATATTTCTTGTTTCTGTTTGTTCATCTGGAGCCAGTTCTGAAAAATTAATTATCAGGTCACCATCAATAACCTTATCACTCTTCCCAGGTTTCTATAGAGCCGGATTGTAAGCGAAAGCCTTTCAGTTGTGGATTTATTTTCCCTTCACCTATATCTGAGATTTTTATAAGTTGTATTTCAGTAGATGTTTGACGAACAAGGTGTTTCATTGTTTTTTATGTTAAAGATCAAAAATATTTTCGGGTCACTGAACAAGGCCGGAATAAAAAATCCGCTTTCAATTATGGATTATTCCAAACTATTGCATCATGCTGGCTGATAACCTAAAAAACCAAATAGATTATGAGAAAAAAAAATACTACTAATCAGTATGATAACGATTTTCAATGTATTTAAAGGATATACGCAAGATAAAACCATATCCTGGATCAATGAAAATGCTCATCCATTAGCTGTTGATACCGTAGTATCAGTTAAGGATTTATCATTTTTATCATCGGAGCTTCAGGGAAATACAGTCGTTGGCCTCGGAGAAGCATCCCATGGCACAAGAGAATTTTACAATCAGAAAAAACGAATCATTGAATACCTAATTACGAATCTAAAATACAAGCACCTCAGTTTCGAATTACCTGGTACTTTCGTTGAACCGATCAATCATTATGTATTAGATGGGAAGGGCGATTTAAAGGAACTAGTGAGAAAACTGTATCTATATGGAACTGAAGAGGTCTGCCAGGTTTTTCAACTGATAAGGTCTTATAATGAACAACAGTCCTTTGAAAATAAAGTTTCATTATCTGGACTCGATAGAGAAGAATACGCTGGTAATCCGCTTACCAGGGATAAATTCATGGCCGAAAATATAATTGCAGAGTACAAAAAATCGAAAAATAAAACTATCATCTGGTCACATAATGTACATCTTGCAAAAGATTCAGCCGCGAGACATTATGAGGGGCTGGGCTTCTACATCGGAAAAGAATTTGGTGAAAGTTTTTATGTATTGGGCTTTGATACCTTCAAAGGAGCAGTCAATGTCATTGATGGTCAGGAGTTCATCAGACATGGTTTTGTTGGAGAACAGGGGTCTTTTTCAGATATTTTCGCTCATGTAAAATTTACAGACTTTTTCATCTCTTTTCGTAAAACCCCGAATCCATTTTCAGGAATCAAAAATAACATAACAAATATTTATTCAAACTGGACAGAAAAAAGAGTACTTCCGGTAAGCCTCGGGAATGATTTTGATGCCATTATATTTATTCGAGAATCAAATCCATCTGTTAAACTGAAATAAGGATATCATATTTTTTTATTTGCTTGTAGAATACTTTTTTGGCTTTATACCAATATGTGCTTCAAATAATCTTGAAAAATGGCTAAGATTTGAGAAACCTAAACGATAACCTGCTTCCGACACTGACAAGTTTTCTTCTCTGATCAGATAGGCTGCCTTTTTCATTCTGAAACTTTGGTAATAGTTGTAAATACTGTTTCCAAATACCTGTTTAAAAAGGCGCTTTAATTTAGATTCACTCATACCTGAAAGTTCAGGAAGTTTAGGAGGAGTGTCAATGTCTGAAAGGAGCTGATCCTTGATCTCATAGATCCTTTTAACATCAGCAACATTCAACCTTTGCAAGGTAGTGTCCTGTCTTTTCAGTAACTCCAGGAACAATAAGTAAATAAGTTCTTCGGCTTTTATTTTGTAATATAAATCCTGTAGTTCTTTTGGAGGATTTGCAGTGACAATACCAGTCCCGATTTCTTGTATTTGTGGCGAAATTGTTTCTTCAAATAAAAATGGCTGATTGCCGGAAGTTATCATTTGCAAAAGTGTATCTCCCATTTTTGGTTTCAGCAATTCCTTTAAATAATCTGTACTTACAGTAATCACTATTGAATTGATTTTTTTGTTGGCAGGAAGATATTCAATATTAAATCCAGTAGTGGCTACCTGTACGGACGGTAACCATTTTCTGTTTGATGATGATTGCAACAACAAGTTTTTTATATCTTCTTTTGATTGATAAATATTGTGAAAAGCAATCATTACAAATTTACTTTCTTCTGTACCCATTCCTCTGTTCAGTACCCAGTCATTTTTCAACTCATATTGCCGCACGATTAGTCGTAATCCAGAATTGATAAAAAAGCCTTTAATATAACCAGTGCCCATGTCTGAAGGCACGTAGGTCATACCATTTTCCAGATTATCTCCAATCAACTTTGCTGGGTCTTTTTAAATCTCATTTTTCTCTTCAGAATCTGGTCTCATAGTTTTGGCCGGATAGAACTATTATTTGATCAAATCAAGCTATTTTGTTTTTTATCGGTCGCGTAAATTTGTGTTATTAATTATTTATAGCTGGATTTTTAAGATATTTTCAGAGTCATATTTTTTGCAAATCTAATTTTCAACCATATATTGATTTCCTGTTTTCGGAATCTTACAATTTTATGCTGATATGCGGGGGTACTTTTACATCATTAAATTAATCTAAAAAAAATAATGATGAAACGTTTTATCAAAATAACCGCCCTGACGATTGTCGGACTGACTTTAATAATAACCATACTGGAAATGAGCAGTTCTTATAAAGTTACCAGAACTATCCATGAAGATGCCCCGGTAATTACGAGGTTACAAGTAGTCGTTGATGCTCCGGTAGAAACGGTCTGGAAAGTTTTTGCTGATGTCAATAACTGGTCTCAATGGCAAAAAGAAATTTCAGAGAGTAAAATTGAGGGCCCTTTCCAGGTAGGAACCTCTTTTAATTGGAAGACACACGGACTCACCATTCGTTCAACTTTCCATACTGTGGATGTCAATAATGAAGTGGGGTGGTCTGGTCCGGCATTAGGAGCTTTTGCAATCCATAACTGGCACTTTATCAGACAAGGAAACCATACCGTTGTAAAAGTTGAGGAAAGTATAAGGCTGGTTGGTCTGGTTGCTGAAAAACCGCTTTCAGACAGTAAACAGGGGCTCTCTCAATTATTGGTTAATGGCTTTAAAAACAGCTTCTGAAAAGAAAAATATCCTTCCTGATCCTGATTCATTTTAATGATTCCAGCATTTGAGCGAGTTCGGCAGGCATAGTTATCATAGCATCATGCCCTGTTTTTAACTCCAGGTACTTCCAATCCTTACTGACCTTTGTTTCGTCTGCAAATGGCTTGATGGCCCGGAGTTCTGGATTTATACAGGCAATGTAAGTGAGCGGTAGTTGGTTGCCATATGGATGTTTTTAGTACTAAAGATTGCGTAAAAGTTCTATAAGGTTGATTTGTTAAACGTTCATTTACCCATTTAATATCATGTGCGTTGGTTACACCAAAGAACTCAGCCGAAAGAAACGGAAGGCTTAATCCTTTGTCAAATTGCATGGCGGACTTTTTATCTGCCCGGTTTAGCCTTCTTAAAAATTCTTTTCCTTCCTTGTCAGATCAAATGTTGGGCAAGATACTTTCATAATTTATTGCAAGCCAGTTGATTGATAAAACTATTTTAGAAGAAAAGGCCCCCATGAAGATTATATATACCCCAACCTTAAAGGGGATGGAGTTATTGCAGATAATTGATGACCTGCATAAGTGGGGGTTAAAGTGGTAATGATTCAAGGGAGATAAAAAACGATATGTTTTAACAATGTATTACAATAAAAAGATGGAATATTGAAAAAATATACCTTTTTTTTATTGTAACCCAAAATCGTATTCATATTTTACGCGAGTATTAAAGGTTTAACATGGCGTCAGGTTTTTTTGCAATTTTGGATGATATAGCGGCCTTAATGGATGATGTTGCAGTGACAGCTAAAGTCGCTACAAGTAAAACTGCTGGTATTTTGGGTGACGATTTAGCTGTCAATGCAGAAAAGGCTACTGGTTTTCTGTCTTCACGTGAATTACCTGTGCTTTGGTCAATTACTAAAAGGCTCATTAATTAATAAGCTTATTATCGTTCCCATCGCGCTACTATTAAATTTGTTTTTTCCTATTGCTATTAAATTTATCCTGGTTTTAGGAGGATTTTACTTAGCTTATGAAGGAGTTGAAAAAATAATCGAATACTTTTTTCATCGCTCAAAGGCAGGTCATGAAGTGGTGGCAGAGATTAAAAAGGATGATAGTGATGCAGAGAAAGTGAAAATTAAATCTGCTGTAATGACCGATTTTATTTTATCTGTAGAGATTGTGATTATCGCACTGGGAACTGTTTTGGAACAAAGTTTACCTATACAGATTCTAACTGTTTCAATTGTTGCTATTCTGGCTACAATTGGTGTTTATGGCATAGTTGCAATTATTGTAAGAATGGATGATACGGGGTACAAATTGATTAATCGTTTTGATGATAAAAGTTTCTTTGCAAGTATAGGACACTTACTTGTTAAATCTTTGCCCCTTATTATCAGAGTTCTAAGTGTGGTTGGAACAATTGCTTTGATCCTGGTTTCAGGTGGTATTTTTGTTCATAACATTGAATATTTGCACCATTTATTTCCAAATATATCATCAATAATTAAAGAGTTTACGATTGGATTGATTGCTGGATTAATTGTGGTCGCAATTACCATGGGTGGTAAAAAGGTAGTTTCATTATTTAAGAGATAACCAGCGGGGAAAATAAGAAGCACTAATAAGGCTGTTACGAAAATCTTAGATTTAAAAATAAAAAAGAGTTATGTTTAAACAATTCTGCAAATACAACAATTGGGCAAATTCACTTTTGCTAGGTGCGTTAAAGGCAAATTCCAGCACGCTTCCCGAATCAAGTATTACTTTGTTCAGTCATATCGTGAATGCCCAAAAGATCTGGACATGCAGAATCAATAACATTGTACCTGAAGTAGCAGTATGGCAAGTACATGATCTTGAAACCTGCACTGTACTTCTTGAGGAAAGTGCAGATGCACTCTCAAAAATGGTATCCAGAAACAACAGACTCCCGTGTTATAAAATATGTAATCTCAAATGGTGACCATTATGAAACGTCCGTTTATGATATTTTGCTGCACGTTTTTAATCATGGCACCTACCATCGGGCACAGATAGCTAAAGAAATGAAGCTGCACAATATTACGCCAGTTAATACAGATTACATCCAGTTTGTCAGGCTGTAATATTCTTTGAGACTGGTTATTAAATGATGGAATTTCTGAACTCTAAAGGTGAAAGCCTGGTTTTTGTCTTGAATAATTTACTGAATGACTGCGGACGTTCAAAGCCCAGTGTATAAGCAATTTCACTGACTGATAAATCTCTTGTAGACAACTTTTCCTTTGCTTTTTCAATCAGCTTTTCGTGTAGGTGCTGCTGGTTACTTTGACCAGTTAGGTAATCTTCTTTATTTTCTTTGCTAAGGACGTATTCCATAGAAAATCAGGATAGATATATAGTAAACCAATAGTAGTTAGCCGTGAAGCCGTGAGGAGATGTGTGTGTCACCCACTGCCTGAATTGTAAAATTGTCAATGTCTTGAATAAGGGTGCTTTAATTAGCTTTTCATTTGAGCAGTTTGATGCCTTTTTAAATGCGACGAAAGATCTTGAATTCGAGAACTACATTGAGCAAAATCCTGATGGGATGGACGTGGTGATTTTAGCTTCACCTTTTCCTGAGATCAGCCTCGTTTTTACACGCGTAGAATGGGATGAGTTCTTTGGTGCACTTAATCATGCTGCTTACATGAGGCAAATATATCAAATGGTGCACGATTAGTCATTTTGACTCCTGACATAGGGTTGTCATCCTATAGATTTAGATTTGTTTGCAAATTTAAGATAATGATTAAAAAAGATATAGAAACTTTTTGTCCGTCAAGTCAGCAGGTCTGGAGACAATGGTTAATGGAACACCATGATTTAAAACAAGATGTTTGGCTTGTTTATTATAAAAAGAAAGCTAATGTTCAGACAGTAACTTACAGCGATGCTGTTGATGAAGCACTTTGTTTTGGCTGGATAGATAGTACAAGAAAATCTATTGATGACGACACCTTTATGCAGTTTTTCTGCAGACGCAAAGTAAATAGTGTTTGGTCAAAGGTTAACAAGGGAAAGGTGCAGCAATTAATTGATAGCGGGCTGATGACTAAGAAAGGTTTCGAAAGTATTAAAACTGCAAAACAAAATGGTTCATGGATAATCTTGGATGAGGTAGAGGAATTAAAAATACCAGAAGACTTAGTTAACGAATTCAAAAACAAACCTGGTTCAGAAAAGTACTTTTTAAGTATGAGCAGGTCAGTTAGAAAAAGTATTTTACAATGGCTTGTTCTTGCTAAACGATCAGAAACCAGGCAAAAAAGAATTACAGAAATTGCAGAACTTGCTTCTCAGGAACTGAGACCTAAACAGTTTAGGTGAAAGAAAGACAGCTTAAGAAGCCCTTCTGAGGCTCCTTGAAAAAGTAAAAGAGAATAAAATAAACATTTCAGATAGGAATTTTTCTCTTTCAACTCCTTTGCTACTCCTTTAATAAAAAGGTAATTGACAGTTCCTCCAATTACACCACCTATTACTGGTACCAGACGCTGACTAGTTTTGGAACCTAAACCCATAAGGATTTTCTCTGCAACTTCCTCCATGAGGTTCTTACTCAGGGCAAGTTTGGTGTCCGCTTTGACTGATGAAGCCACAATTTTAAAGAAATCATCAAAACTAATTTTATATCTGCCGGTATTGTAGTAAGAAATGGCCAGTGTTACCCGGAATTGCTGAGCGATGATGTTAATCACATCAAGAGGAGTGCCAATCAGCATGGTTCCAATACCTCCTACGCCAGTGATTAAGCCAGAGCCTGCTGCCAGTAATGCACATTGATTGATAAATCTTTCGATTCCCATAGTATCCACACCCTTTTTGATGTTTAATTGATCAATCTGGTTAAAAACCTGTTTAAAACCACCTTCAGCAAGATGCTTAAAACCACCCGGGACATCTTTTTTTACTTTCCTAAAATTAACCTGCTTTAACGATGGTAATTTCATTTTTCTTGATTTGATACCCGTGTATACACTACTTTCATGCCAGAGTATCCTGATTTTTCATAAACCGTCTATAAAGGAGATATAATTCAGTGCACTTTTTTCTATTCTTTCAGGAGTAGCCTGATGCTCCGCCCCATAAAAAGCAAAGCACGATTTATAATCAGCTTTAACATAATCAAACGTTATTTCAAACGGAGATGTTAATTGCTGAAGTGTATATTTATATCTTCCTGATACGCGATAATCTTCTTCATTTATACCTACGGTAATACTTAAGGCAATCTTTTTGCCCTTCAATTTATAAGAACCGCCTGATCCATATGCCCATCCATGAGTTAATACCACATCGAGCCATTTCTTGAAAAGCGGCGGACAATTAAACCAATAAAAAGGAAATTGAAATATAATCTTATCGTGAGATTCTACCCATAATAACTGCTCTTGCTCAAATATCGATCTTTTCATCTGGATATAAACTGTGCAGATCACGCACGCTATACTTTTTGGGATATTTTTTTAATTCTTCAATCCATCGTTTATTGATTACTGAGTTTTCCGGATCCGGATGAATAATAATTACCAGGGTTTTCATGTTATAATTTTTAGAGGATATGATATCTTAATTTGTTGGAACAAATATAAATTTTATTAAAAGGCTGGTCAATAAGTGGCTAATTAATCATTTGGTGACCAATTAATCACCATGCATTAAACTATCTGTTTGTGTATTTTTACGGTTCTGAAAATAGAATTAAGCTTAATATGTATCAACGAAAAATTCCAATTGACTATGAGTGTGGTCTTAGTATAGCAATGGAAGTGATAGGTTCTAAATGGAAGTTTTGTATACTTGATGAAATTTCGAAAGGAATAAAACGTCCCAGAGATCTGGTCAACTCGATCAATGGGATCACCAAACGGGTTTTGCAAAAACAACTCAGTGAATTGAATTACATGGGGTTTTAGGGAAAACAATCTATGCAGAAGTTCCACTGAGGGTGGAATACTTCCTTACCGAATCTGGACAATCACTTTTACCATTAATTTCAGCTGTCGATAAATGGGGATTGAGTTTTTCATCACAATTGAAAACTATATTGGAAAGAGAAGACTACTAAACTTTTTGAATATAATTGTTAAAGAAGAAACTTATGGAAATTAAACGAAGTGGCTCACAGCCTTCAGGTAAAGGACCTGCAGAATATTTCACGGGATCAGTAAGAATTGATCCGCTTATTAATCCACCAGAACCTTCCCGTGTGGCGATGGCACTTGTTACTTTTGAACCAGGTGCCCGCACTGCATGGCATACGCATCCCTTTGGTCAGACACTGATTGTGACCGCAGGCTCTGGCTGGGTACAACGTGAAGGTGATAAAAGAGAAGAAATTTATCAGGGTGATGTGATATACTTTCTTCCGGGAGAAAAGCACTGGCACGGAGCTAGGTACTACTACAGCTATGAGCCATATTGCTATCCAGGAGAAGTTAGACGGTTCACCGGTCGATTGGATGGAACAGGTGACTGATGAGCAGTACAATGGATTTAATAAAGAAAGAATCCTGTAATCATGTGATCACAGGATTCGATAAATTATGGATAGAGGATATTTACCCCTGCAATATCTTTTGCCGAAAGCCCATTTCTTTGCTTGGTGAAAGTTGTGCCATCCAGCTTTGTAATTGTAAGGTCTCCGTTTTTTGAAAATTCATAGGAATCGTACATCATAATTGACCCGAAGTCAAAACTTCCTTCTTTAATTTCAAAATTATACTCATTTCCATTTGTTATATTATCTTCATTAATAATAACGTATTGATTGATCCCGGTCTGTTCTGGTTTGCTCATGACAAGGTCCAATTGCGTGGCCAATTTCGTGAATCGTTTTGCCTAAGGAGCAATTACCTAATGTAACATACTGGCGTCCGCCTGACATACTAACATTGGAAGAACAGCCATCTCCGGATCTGAAACGGACATAGTTTTTTTCTTTTTTCCGTTTAACAAAATAAAGATTTGTATTGTCTTCCCAATGCTTTATAGCACCGCTTACCCAATCTTGCTTGGTGGCTGACAGATTATCATCCAAATCATAATAAACGGTGTCTTCAGGCCATGATTTATTAAAATCACCGGTTCTGATTCCGGTTGATTCATACTCCTGTTTCAGATAGTCTACTTACTGATCAGTTAAGATCATGTCACCACCCATAATATGGGAGCCATCTTTTTTTTACCAGATGAATTGTTTTGTTACCTTTTCCAATGGTAATAAGCTCGCCCTTTGTATTGGGTAAAGCTTCTTCAATGTTACAGTGGCAATCCTGTGGTTCGGAAGCTTTTGTCTCTGAATTGTTTTGTTTCTTACATGCACTCAGGCTTAGCAGAAGTGCAGTCGTCATAAGAATCGATGTTTTGTTCTTAGTGTTTGTTTTAGGTAATAGGATTTCATGAATTTATCATGGATAATAAAATGATTAATCATCCAATATAAACAAGACAGTTAACTGCTGCTAAACAGGTAAATGCATGAGAAATATTTTACTGGAAACAAAAAAGGAGCTATGATGTGACTAATATTTTTTTTCCTTCTACACGGAAATGTACATGATTGAAGTTCAGGATTTCGAGTAATTTTTTAAGGTTCATATTACGATAAATTTCTCCTGAAAATGATCTTTCCGGTGGCATTCCCTGGTACACAATTTCTACATTGTACCATCTTCCAACCGCCCGCATCACAGTCTGGATATCGGCATCATTTAAAAATTAAAAGTCCATTTTTCCAGGCGGCTGCTTCATTTTTATCTACTATACCGACTGTCAGCTTTCCTTGCTCAAGCTTACTCTGCTGACCAGGTTTTAGTCTTACAGAATCATTGGTCATAGTTTTTTGATTAAACACATTCACGATTACAGATCCTTCAAGAAGTGTTGTCTGGACGTTTGGTTTATCTGTATAGGAATTTATATTAAAATGAGTGCCCATAACCCTGACTTCCTATCTTTTACTTCTTAGAAATTGCCTGGCTTTTTATAGGCGTGGCTTTGCAAAATATTTTTGTATCTATTGTAAATTTCATTGTAAGCGTTCGTCTCCAGTGTTTAACCGAATAACAAGTTTCTGATCCGTAAGTTTAGTATCGCTTTTGATGCCAACCTTCAGCAAAATAGACTTAGATTTATAACTCATTATGGTACATAGATCTATATTGTAATAAACTTAATATTCTAAGTTAGAATTTCTGATTTGATTTTGTACTCTTAAAAAGAAAAAGGATTTTATAAAAAAAATTAGGTACATGGAGTATCTATTGTAAATGATAAATTTTATATGAAAATTAAATTAAAGTTAAAAAAAGAAGTAATTGCAAAATTATCTGATGGTCAGGAAAAGAAAGATTATTTTGGTGCAAGGCCTGAAGTTGGACGTCCTACACAACCTACTATTCAGACTATAATTGATTGTATGTCCCACAGATGCTAATTGATGTTCAGTAAGTATTTGTGATTATGCTGTCTTCGGTATTTATTGGAGACAGCTTGATTTGACCTTGAAATTATAGAGGGATATCGGCGTAACTAACCGTGGTAAACTCTTGAGGCATTTATCTTTCCGTTACTAATTTCAAGTACTTCGGCTATCAGCATATCCGGTTCTCCTTCTACTGTTCTTATATACTCCATAAAAATACGCTGTTCATTGGCGGTGAATGAAGTGGGTTGATAACGCAGGGTAGGTAAACGGTCAAATGAATCTTTCCACCATTGGCGGAGAGCTGCTTTACCCCGTATTAGTCCTTCTGTATCGGGTTGTCTTATTTTTAATTTCGGACTGAAATGTATAGCCTGATCATCGTACAATGCCAAAAGTCCTTCAAGGTTTTGTGTATTGAAGGCATCAAACCATTGTTGTGCGATGTACTCGAAAGCAGGACTTTTCATAGTATCAGTATCAGATTTAGGTGGCAAATTAAGTAAAATATGTTTAGACATAGTGTAACCCCTCCTAAAAATCGAACTGTAAAAGATGCGAAAATTCGTAACTTTGATTGAACCAAAGAAGAAAAGCGCGCAAGCGTTTACCAGAGAGGGTAAAAACTCCTTTGGCACAGCCAGCCGCTCCCGGAGAAATGTGGTCTGTAGATTTCATGAGTGATATATTTTGTCCCATTTGGGCTAAATATGATCTATTCTCTCTGAAAGGGCAATTATCAATCTTCTTTAAGAATAAATAATACAGATATTTTTGTAACAAAAAAATGACATCTTTTGATATTCGAAAAAAAAAAACAATATTTTAGATAAACAGAATTATTTTTTTTTAACCTAAAATCATTTTAAAATGAAAAAAATTAAATTAGATTCAGAAAAACTGCGCTTGAAAAAAGAAAAAGTTGCTTCATTGACCACGGAGCAAATGGGTAAAGCTTATGGTGGAATACCAGTTACTACACTGAGCAGAAGAACCTGTTGCGATTTTACAGAAGTGATTTGCCCGGAAGAAAAATAGCCGGTATCATTTTGTAAATTGACGTCTAAAAGTACGTTAATGAAGAATAGTCAGCTTATAAACTGGCTATTCTTCTTCAGATGCAATTTTTTTGTTTATAGCTGTTCGAATAAGAAACTAGTTTGGCTTTTTTATAATATAGGTGCAGTGTCCGGCTTCAATTAGTTTAAGAATGAAAGAAAGAATTCAAATTACAATAGATAAAATATATTCGTCCCTGAAAATTCGTGATTACTCTCAACTAGCTCTCTTTGATGGAGAATCAGGATGCTGTATCTTCGATCAGTTTTATATCGAATATTCTGGAAACAAACCTGACAATGTTATCCGTTTCGAAAACAGCTTTCAGCGGCTTTCTGAAAATTCAATTGGCAGTAATACTCCCTTTTTTTGTTCAGGTAAGGCAGGGATTAATTGGTTTTTCTCTTATTTAAATACAAAAGATATCCTGGATGACGATGACCTTGAGCTGTTATGTGAAGACAACTCTGAATTATTTGATCAGGCCGTCCACAATTTGAAAGAGGGGAATTATGATTTCCTTCATGGAGCTATTGGAATAGCTTATTATTTTTTATATGATAAAACGAACAAGTTCACCGCATTTCAGGAAAACTTCTTTCAATTGCTTTATAAGTTCGCTTATTCCTCAGAAAATGAGCTATTTATTGCACACTATGACCTGGTCAACAAAATACCTGTATTGAACAGAGTTAATTTTGGGATGGCACATGGTTTACCTGGTATATTGAAATTTTGTTTACAATGTTACAAGAGGAATATCTGTGCTGCGGAGGCAAAAAAGCTTGCGCTTGATATTGCTGCTTTTTTAAAGTCAAATGTCAAGAAAAACACCAAAATATCTATGTTCCCAAACATTCTGACGCTTGATGAGCAGTCGACCGGGTATAGTCGTGTAGGTTGGTGTTATGGAGATTTAAGTATAGGTTTTATACTTTATCAGGCTGGAATGGCTTTTAATGATCTGGAACTGAAAGAATTCGCGACTGAGATACTGATACATACTTCTAAAAGAAGGACCGAGGAAGAAACACTGGTTAGAGATGCAGGTATCTGCCATGGAAGTGCTGGTATTGCTCATATTTATAATAAAATGTGGCACTACACACAAAATAGTATTTTCAAAGAAACCTGTGATTTCTGGATACAGAAAACATTAGATTTTTCCATACATCAGGATGCGTTTGCAGGCTATAAAGCGTATGCCCCAACTGAAAGCGGGAAGCATATGAATTCTTTTGGCTTGTTAAATGGTGTAAGTGGTATTGGATTGGTGCTGATCAGTTACCTGACTGGAGATTTTAGCTGGGACTACTGTTTGATGCTTAATGATTAAATATATATGATTAAGAGCTATTCCTATGTTTTATTACGTGCTCCATTACAGAGCCTGAATTTAGCAAATGACTTTTCAGCAGACACAAACGTTATTTCAGGAAGGCATATATTTGTCCTCCCCGGAATTCTGGAAGGAGCTTCAGAAAAAGCTTGATCTTTCAGAAAAAGAACGGGAGAAACTGGACCTTGCGTTTGCAAAATACTGGTTGCGCAGCTGTAGCCGTTGTACTCCATACGGGACTTTGGCAGGCGTTAAATTAACAGCAATCAAAGAAAAAAAAAAAACTAATATTTTATTAGCTCCTGCTGATCAGTATATCCGCAGAATCAGGCTTGATATGAACTACCTGACAGGGATTATCGCTTATTTAACAAAAGTTCCCGAAATTGTAAAACAGCTTCTTTTTTTTTACTAATAACAGTTTATATGAATTGCCGGGTAGTTTTAGATATGCAGCATATTCTTTAAAAAATAATCAGCGTGATTATGAGCTGACATCCATAGAGAAAACCAGCTATATCGCAGAAATTTTGAATATTGCAAGTCAAGGGGCTACGTTTGAAAGTCTGGTGCAGATTCTTGTGGAAGCCGAAAATATAAGCATTGAAGATGCAGCAGAATTTATTACGGAAATGTATGATTCACAATTGATCTTATCGGATTTAGAACCTTGTGTTACAGGGGAGGAGCCGTTGGATCAATTAATTGATAAGCTGGAACTGCTCGAACATACTGATCAGTTACTTTTAAAGTTCAGAGAGATTCAGCAGCTGATCAAAAATCCAGCGGCAGGAGTTGATTATTATCAGGAAATAGAGGCCAGATTAAAAGCACTTGATTTTCCGATACAAATCCCCAATAATATATTGCAGACGGATCTTTTTTTTGCGACAAAAGAGGATGTGATCGACAAACAAATTATTGATTGTATCGCTAAGCAGGCAGATGACTTATATGCATTAAGCAATTTAAGTAGTAACAGGGACCTGAATAGTTTCAGAGATAAATTTTTAGCAAAATATGAACTGGAAGAAATTCCTTTATCGATAGCACTGGATGCTGAATTGGGCGTTGGTTATGCTGGAAGTGATCAGTCCTCTACAGGTAATAACAGCCTGGTAGATGATCTCATTCTTAACGAACCTGCTGCCGGACAGCAAGTGAAATTCGGCTATATACAACAGTTTGCTCTGACTAAACACAACGATTATCTTCAGAATAAGAAGGAATATATTGAAATTACTGAAAAAGAGCTGAAATCATTTAAATCTTTAACAGATAGCTATCGTTTTTCCAACAGCTTACATTTGATGGGTAGCCTACTAAAATCAGGAGGTATGTTAGATGCTGAAAATTTTATGTTTGAAGTTTCTAGTTTTGGGGGCACTTCCTCTGGTAATCTCTTGTCAAGGTTTACACATGGCGATGTTCAACTCAGAGATTTTACTCAGGAATTATTGAAAGAAGAAGAAAAGGAGTTCTCCGATCACATTTACGCAGAAATTATACATTTACCACAAGCAAGAATTGGAAATGTTTTACTTCGCCCATTATTGCGTAATTACGAAATACCTTATATCGGACGGTCTGGCATAGAACCAGAAAATCAAATCCCTGCAGAGGATATTATGGTGAGTGTTCAAAACAACAAAGTAGTCTTAAGAAGTCAAAAACATAATAAATACATTATACCTAAACTGACTTCTGCCCATAATTTCTCCTTTGGGAGTCTGCCTGTTTATAAATTTTTATGTGATTTGCAGACACAGGGATTGGCACAGCCTGATGCATGGGACTGGGGAGTATTGGCTTCCTTAAACTATCTGCCAAGAGTAGTTTATAAAAACTTAGTCATCAGAAAAGCAAGATGGGTGCTTAAAAAAGATGAATTAAAGGCTGTTCCTACAGAAAAAAAGGAATATTTATCGTACTGCCATAAATTAAGAGAACAATTAAATATCCCCCAAAAAGTCACTTATATAGAAAGCGACAACAAGCTTTTAATAGATTTGGAACACCCTTTTGGTGCTGAATTACTGATTCATTATTTAAAACGGTATGCCAGTATCCAGCTTGAAGAGTTCTTATTTACCAATGAAAACTGCATTGTACATGATCCAGATGGTAATCCTCATACTAACGAATTAATTATTCCATTAAAACGGGTATCAGCCGGATCGAACTATAGTCTGGAAAAGACGAAAATCGAAGCCCCTGTTAAAAGGAAATTTTCACCATTCAGCGAATGGTTATACTTCAAAATTTATTGCGGACCTACTGTTGGTGAAAAACTGCTTAAAAATGAAATTTTAGAATTTGTTGAAGAAGGAATCAGACAAAAACTATTTGAGAAATTTCATTTCATCAGGTATTTTGATGAATCCTCCCATATCAGGATAAGATTTTATAATCCGGATATAGAGAAGCAGCTGATTGTTCAACAGAAATTCATGGAGATTCTGGAACCTCTTTTAACTAATAATCAGGTCAGTAAAGTCATGCTTGATACTTATTCAAGAGAGTTAGAACGGTACGGGGACAATTTGATAGCAGAAGCTGAGTCCGTGTTCTTTAATGATAGTTTAGCAGTAATGAGGTTTGTTAAGCTACTGGACAATCCTGAACTCGAAGAATATAGATTCTTATTTGCGCTTAGGGGTATTGATCTGTTGTTAACAGACTTTGATTACACAATTGAAGCTAAGAGAGCGCTGTTAAAGACTATTCAATCTGGTTATTTTATAGAGTTTGGTGGCAACCCGGAATTACAGAAGCAATTGAATGAGAAGTATCGTCAAAAACAGAAAAGTATCTTTTTGCATATGAATCCTGAATTTGACGAATTAAATGAGATTGAAGAAGCCGTTGCTATTTTTAAAGAACGTTCTGAGATGAACATTGTCATTAAAGATATTATCTTGTTTAAATCAGGAGATGTTAAAACAGCTGATGACTTCATACAAAGTATTATTCATATGTATCTGAATCGTTTATTTGTAAATAATCAGCGGAAACATGAATTAGTTATTTATCATTTCCTGGAAAAATATTATGGTTCACAAATGGCCATTTCAAATCATCAGTTTAAAGCAGCTATAACCTAATTATAAAATTACAACGCAATTAATGAGTTTTCCATTTTATAAACAATTCGATCTGATGGACTGTGGTCCTACTTGTCTGCGTATGGTCGCCAGGTATTATGGGCGTAGCTTTAAAGTGCAGACGTTAAGACAGTATTGCGAAATTAATAGAGAAGGCGTGTCATTATTGGGCATTTACAATGCTGCAAAAAAGATCGGTTTTGAGTCTGATGCTATTAAAACCAGTGTCAAAGGATTAGAAGAATCTGAATTGCCCATAATCCTGCACTGGAGACAAAATCACTTTGTTGTTCTTTATAAAATAAAGAACAACAAATTCTATATCTCAGATCCCGGAACAGGGCACATCAAACTTAATTTAGAAGATTTTTCCCGCAACTGGGTTGAAAATGAAGAATCTGGTGAAGGTTTGGCCTTGCTTTTATCCCCGACATCACAATTTTACGAGCATGATAATGAGATTGGAAGTGAAGTCCGGTGTCATTTTTGTTCAAGTATTTCATAGCTTATCGTAAACTAGTAATCCAGTTGTTATTTGGTTTGGCTGCGGGGAGTTTATTACAATTAATTGCACCATTTTTAACGCAATCCATTGTTGATATTGGAATTAATACCCGTAATCTTAACTTTATCTATATCATACTTATCGCACAGGGAGCATTGATTATTGGACGCATAAGTGTAGACTTTATCCGGTCATGGATATTATTACATATCAGTATCCGTATTAATATTTCTATTCTAACAGATTTCATTATCAAACTCATGAAGTTGCCGATGAGTTTTTTCGATAAAAAAATGGTGATATGATATCATGCAGCGCATGAATGATCAGAAAAAGATTGAAACTTTTTTAACCGGAACTGCACTAGCCACTTTATTCTCTATTTTCAACCTGTTAATCTTCTCCATAGTTATAGCTTATTATAACCTTACTATTTTCTTTGTCTTTCTGATCAGCAGTACTTTATATATGGGTTGGATCGATCGTATTGTTTCTCAAACGACGCAAAGTCCTGAATTATAAAAGTTTTGAGATTTCAGCAAAGAACCAGAGCAACGTAGTGCAATTGATTGCAGGTATGCAGGAAATAAAACTGAATAATTGTGAGCAGCAGAAACGTTGGGAATGGGAAGATATTCAAGCCAGTTTGTTTAACGTCAACGTGAAAAACCTGGCGCTGAGTCAGTATCAGCAGGGTGGATCAACCTTAATTAATGAAGGGAAAAACTTGCTGATTGCATTTTTAAGTGCTAAAGCAGTTATTGATGGAGACATGACTTTAGGGGCTATGGTAGCTGTACAGTATATTATTGGACAATTAAACAGCCCTATAGAGCAAATGCTGGGTTTCATACAAGGCTTTCAGGATGCCACGATTAGTCTGGAACGTTTAAATGAAATCTATCAGATGGATGATGAAGAACAGCCTGATCAGGAATGGAATCATATCCTTCCTGTCCGTAAAGATATTCGTATTAATCAATTATCATCATTTCGTTATCCTGGTACAGGAAACCTGCCTGTACTCAGGGATATTAATCTGCATATTTCACAAGGTAAAACGACCGCTATTGTAGGAATGAGCGGCAGTGGGAAAACAACTATCCTTAAACTATTATTAAGGTTTTACAACCCTGATGAAGGTGATATCAAAATTGGTACAGAATCCTTGAGCAGCATTAGTTATAAAACCTGGCGTGACGAATGTGGCGTGGTCATGCAGGATGGCTTTATATTTTCTGATTCTATTGAACATAATATTGCCGTAGGAGAAAGCCCTTCCAATCCTGAAAAATTACAGCATGCTATTAAAATAGCAAATATACAGGACTTCATTGACGGGTTGCCTCTGGGTTTAAATACAAAGATTGGCGCAGAAGGAAATGGGATCAGTCAGGGGCAGCTCCAAAGAATGTTAATAGCCCGCGCTGTCTACAAAAACCCCGAATATATCTTTTTTGATGAGGCGACCAATTCCCTTGATGCCAATAAACGAATGGGTGATTATGAATAATCTCAAAGAATTTTTCACAGGTCGTACAGTAGTTATTGTTGCACACACAGATTAAGTACAGTCAGGGATGCTGATAACATCATTGTTCTGGATAAAGGGAGAATCATTGAGCAGGGGACACATCAAGAGCTGACACAATTAAAAGGTGCGTATTATTTGTTAGTTAAAAATCAATTGGAATTAGGAACATAATCATTATTTTAATATATGTCATCCATAAAAAAAGTAACTCAGCAGGAGGTTGTTCACAGCCCTGCAATACAGCAGATTATAACCAGTGTCCCATCCTGGTTACTTCGCTGGGGTATATTTATATTTTTTGTGCTGTTATTTTTGATTATCGGACTGTCAGCATTTATAAGATATCCGGATATCGTTAAGACTACACTTAAGATTGATTCCACGCCGGGTAAAGTATTCTATGGAGAGCTGCTTATCCCGCAAAATAAGCTTGCTAAAGTTAAAGAGGGGCAGGATGTCTTAATTAAATTAAAAAGATATCCATTTGAAACGTATGGTATGATCGCAGGAAGAATTAAGTTTATAGACCCAATTCCTCAGCAGGACAGTATTTTTACTTCCAGGGTGGATTTTAATTTATCTTCTTTACCTGGACAGATCCGGTTAAAAAAAGGCATGATGGCCGATGCAGAGATTATCATTCAGGACGTTAGTGTGATGCAGCGTTTTAGCCGGAGTATTTTTAAAGCAGGTAAATAACCCGATCTCATCTTTACACGCCGAATTGTCTTAGATGATGGTCAAGATGTTAACTCTTGCTAAAATTTCCGAAGCTATATCGGAGTTGAATAAATTTTTCATGTTTTCTGTATAAGGTGAGATGACAGATCAAATATATAGCACATTCGGAAAAAAAAAATGGGACTTATGAGACATTTAACGGGGTTGAACAGGTATCAACCAGAAACTGCTATTAAAAAAAGCTAAGATTTTGGCTTGTAAATTGTTAGGACAATACCTACCTGATCATTAAATGTAACCGGGAAAATGGATGATATAAAAGGAATTAGTGGGACGAATACTAATGACGAAGCACCGGCTAAAGAAAAACTTCTAGAAGAAATTTCTATCCTTCAATCTGTTCTGGAAAGTACAAGTGCGAGTATTTTCGCTTTCGATAAAAACTTTAATTATATAGCCTTTAATAAATCACATCAGCAAACCGTAAAGATGGGCACGGGTGTAGACCTTAAAATAGGTGATAATTACCTTGAACTTGCCCGGATGAACGGCGGTATAGATGGAGAAAAGACCGAAGATATATTCCGAAAAGTGATGACTGGTGAGACGGTTGAGCTGATAGAAGAATTTGGTGATCCAAAGCTGCACAGAGCATCTTTTAGTATGATCTGTAACCCGATGTATGACCATGAAGGTAAAGTTACAGGGATGACCGTATTCTGTCAGGATGTTTCCGAAAGAGTACAGTTGCAAAAAGAGTTTGAAGAGAAAAGCCGTCTTTTAAATGGAGTACTTGAGAATTTACCAGTTGTTATTTATGAAATTGATCCGGCAGGTACATTTACAAGATCTATTGGTTCGGGGTTAACAGCTTTGGGTTTGAAAGATAATGAACTCATTGGTGAGAATGCCTTAGATTCTTTTCCTGAGACTGCCGACAATTTACGCAAAGGATTATCTGGGCTATCTGGTCAGTTTGTTAGCCGGCTCGATATAAATGGGAGGGAGTTAGTTTATCAAAATACTCTTTTTCCCAGCTCAGACCAGGATGGGAGTATTATTGGTTTCGCATTAGATATCACCCTGCAAAACCAGGCTGAGGAAGAGTTAAGAAAAGCCCGTAAAGAATTAGAAAGAATAGTAGATTTATTAGATACCAGCCAGCAGATCAGTAAATCTGGCGGATGGGAATATGATGTAAGTACTGGCTCTGTTTACAGAACCAGATATCTGAAACAGTTATCTGGAGTTTATGAAGAGATAACGACTATAGAAAAGGCATCATCTCTTTTTATAAACAGAGTGATGGAGAAGCGATCAAAGAAGGAATCAGGAATGCCATTGAATTTCAGCAGTCTTATAGTCTGGAGTTAAGAACAGCAAACGGTGAGAAATGGTTAAGAAGTATTGGGATTCCTGTAGTTAAAAATGGCGAAACTGTCAAGGTTATGGGTGCGGTTGTAGATATTTCAGATCGTAAACTGGCTGAAGCAGAATTGTTAAAGGCGAAAGAAATAGCCGAAGAAGCAGCTTTGGCCAAACAGCAGTTTCTTTCCAATATGAGCCATGAAATCAGGACGCCGATGAATGCTGTAATTGGCATGACTCATTTGCTTTTGCAGGAGAATCCCAAGCCTGAGCAGCTTGAAAATCTAAACATCCTGAAGTTCTCAAGTGATAATTTACTTAGTCTGATCAATGATATACTTGATTACAGTAAAATTGAATTGGGGAAAATTGTTTTTGAAGATATAGATTTCAATTTAATAGAGCTGGTTAACAGTATTAAGCTTACTCATAATTTGCAGGCAGAGGGAAGAGGTCTTCTCTTTAAGGTGAAAATTGATTCAGACCTGCCTTCTGTTTTGGTAGGAGATCCGGTTCGGTTAACGCAGATTTTAAATAATCTGGTGAGCAATGCCCTTAAGTTTACAAATGAAGGGTCAGTAATCGTAGACCTCTCTATGAAAAAATATAGTAGATGATAAAGTAGAGATCAATTTCACAGTTACTGATACAGGAATTGGTATTGATCCGGATTTAAAAGACTACATTTTTGAAAGCTTTACACAGGCAAGTCCAGACACCTCCAGAAAATTTGGAGGAACAGGACTTGGTCTTGCCATTACAAAGAGGCTGATTGAGTTAAAGGGAAGCAAAATTTATCTGGAAAGTGTTCCCGGCAAAGGATCAAGTTTCTCTTTCGATTTACAATTCAAAAAAAAAAACTTAAAAAAAACAGGTGTAGGTTATGTAGCTCCGACATTAATTTTTGCCAGTCTGCAGGGTTCAGGGTATTGCTGGTTGAAGACAACGAGATCAATACAATTGTAGCCAGTAAGTTTATGAAAAAATGGGATCTGGAAATAGATTATGCAGTTGATGGAATTGAAGCTTTGGAAAAAGTGAAAGAGGTTAAGTATGATCTAATACTTATGGATCTTCAAATGCCCAAAATGGATGGTTATACAGCAAGCAGGGCCATCAGGAACCTGGCTGGAAAAAGATTTAAAGAAGTGCCTATTATTGCATTGACAGCTTCCGTTTTGGCAGAGATAAACAGGAAAGTTTTGAAGTCTGGTATGAATGATTTCGTTTCCAAACCCTATAATCCAGCTGAACTGTATTCAAAAATTGCTCAATACCTCCTGTGGAGATAATGAGCAATCTTTACATTATTTAGTATATTTTTCACGTAAGCTTGTAATGTCAGAATTACTTAGTCCCATTTCTGTTTCCAGGAAAGAATCCATACTCCCGTATTTAGAAAGGATGGCTTGGTAGGTAGTAGCCATCAGGTATTCTTTTTTTACACTTGCCAGGTCCTTCGCTACCTGTTCCTTAATGCCCATTTTGACCATTCCTTTTACCATCTTTTCATTTTCTTCCTTACGGAATTCATTACTCAGTAAATAATCATCCAGGATGGTTTCTTCTGGCACACCTAAGGTATAAAGTAGTAAAGCAGCACCAATTCCAGTTCTGTCTTTACCTGCTGTACAATGGAAAAGTAATGCAGAAGAATCAGACTGTTTTAAAAGCGCCTGGAAAAATGGCTGATACTTTGCCTTTAAGTGACTTGTCTGACTATAAAAAGATTCCATTAAAGAATCGGCCGAATTGAGTTTTCCTAACTGAGTCATCCAGTTACCCAGATTTTCACTTCCTGCCGGCAATTGAAGATATTCCGCTCCCTTAGGCAAACGATCTTTGGCTTTAGCGACCTCGTCATTACCCCTGAAATCGACGATAAAATTGATGTGATTCTGATCTAAAAGTAAAAGATCAGCATCCGTTAACTTGCTGATTTCTCCTGAACGATAAATTCTGCCCCATTTTACATGAGTGCCCTGTTTGGTCGTGTATCCACCAAGATCCCTGAAATTGGTTGCACCTTTCACAGCAACAGCTCTTGTGCTGTCGGTTACCGATGCATTGGCTGCCTGAATACTAAAAGCCAGACCCAAAAATAAAATGATGTTTTTTCTCATTGTTAGCTGTTTTAATTTATATCAGGTATAATGGAAATGCTCCATTATACCTTTTAATTATTTATTTTGTTAACCACGTATCTTTAGTAACATCGTCACTTCCTGCATATTGTGATTGAATTGATGCCTGATAGTTTGCACTATTATAGGTGATTTCATTTTGAGGATACATCCATCTGCGGGAAAGTTTGTTATTAGGAGTGCCAATACCAACCCCTCCTTCTGCAAGAGCTGGATAGCCAGTTCTAAGCCAGTTGTAAAAAGGCTCATAGCCTGAGTTATTAAACATCGAAACGTACTTTTGAGTCAGGATTTGTTTTAAACCATCTGAGCTGTTTCCTTTATAAACCACATTTTGATTGGCTAAGAATCTAGAGATGTCAATCACGGTTGTGGCAATCGTTCCTCCCAGTCTGTCACCTACAGAGAAGACCTGTCCGTTAGTTAAGCCATAAACACTAAGCGAAGCATTGATCCCTTTGTCGTACCAGCTTTTTGCATCGCCACCTAACCATCCACGATTGATAGCTTCTGCAATGTTAAAACACATTTCAGAATAACCTATAAGTATATAAGGTTCTGCTGTAGAACCATCCTGTGAAGAGAAATAGCGTTTGAAGTTAATATAAGAATAAGCTCCTTTATCAGCCGAAGTATTACCCAAAGCATCTGTTCCTGCGAAAAGAACTGCCTGATCAGTATTGGTACTTGCACCTACATAAGCACTGAAATCACCAACGTTTTTACCCGCTGTTTTGTACTGGGCTGGAGCTGGTGTTGCAAATACAAAAGTTCGCGGATCTTCGCTTGAAGTCGTGATATCTAAAATAGTTTTAGATATGTTGGCCGCGTAACTGTACGATTTACTGGTAAAAGCAGGATAAGGATTATAAGAAGTATTATACTTATAAAGCATATTATCATTGATAGCCTCCATTACAGGGTATTTTGCGGCATTACTGATAATTGCAGCAAACTGTGCTTTTACATTTAAATCGCCATTATCATCAGCCCGTTTGCTTAAACTGATCAGTACTCTCAATTTATAGGTATTGATAACTTTTTGCCATTGTAAATAGGTTAGACCAAAGACATCACCCTGTGTATCAAAAACTACATTTTTATTAGCTGGGGTGATAGACAAAAGATTCGCCATAATCGTATTCGCATCTTCTAACAAGGCTAAAGAATTTTTGTAGACTTCCTTCTGTGAATCAAATTTAGGAGTTAAGATATTGGTGTTCACCGCTTCTGACATTGGAATGTCTCCAACGCGCTGACTAAGCCAGCCAGATCGAGCATAGGCTTTAAAGAATTTAGATAGTGCAAAATAAGCATTGGTCGTATTTCCCAATTTGGCCGCTTGTTCTTCTAACTTGACCGCGTAGCGGAATGTTTCATATTGCTGATCAGAATTACTCCAGTTATAGAAGTTACTCCCCCAGTAATATGAGTAATTGCTCACGTAGTATTGATTTGTCCTGTGTGCCTGGGCAAATGGTTGTTCTTCCGCTTTAATTAAATTTGAAGTTATCCGGTTTAATACCAATGAGGGAGGTACTAACGTCCCATCTCCTGCTGCGTTAGGGTTGTTTAGTAAATCGCCTTTCTGACAGCTGGTTATCGCTATAGCTAAAAATGTAAGAAGGCTTAAAGTGTATATTTTTTTAGTGAATTTCATGATCTGCTATTTTTTAAATTAAAGACTTAGGGTTATGTTGAAACCGATTGTACGTGTCGAACTGCTTTGCAAACCAACGTTCCCTTTACCACCGTTTGCGGATCTGTCAGTAGCATTAAAAAAACCTGAAGCATAACTATCCATATCCATATCTTTTCTTTTAGCAAAGTATAATAGGTTTCTGCCAACTAAAGCTATTGTTGCCGCTTTCAGGAATGACTTTTTAAGTAATTTTTCTGGTAAAGTATAACTTAAACTCGCTTCTCTTAATTTTGCGAATGAACGGTCTACCATAAAATATTCCGTGTTACCATAAAGACCGTTTGAACCTGTAATATAACTTTGTGTAGTTACGGCTTTTGAATTAGTAGCGAAGGTTAATTCATTTAAATTAGTAATCTGGCCTTTGTCAAATTTCGGTGTACCCGAAGTAATGACTACCCCTGGTCCCACATAAGACGGAGCCGCAGTACCTGTGCTTTTTAAGGAATTCCACTCTGCAAGTCTTGAATCACCAAAAGGACCCGATGCAGTTTCTATACCAGTACCGCCGTTCATAGTTTGCGCATAAGTGAAATCAAATATTTTACCACCTATACGTCCGTCCCATTGGAAATTTAAGCCCCAGCCTTTATAAGAAAAGCGATTGCTGATACCCACTGAATAATCAGGGTTAAGATTACCTAAAAATCCATTTTGATTATCCCCGCTAGGTGCCTGATAGATTAATCCGGCAGAGGTATGTACAACGTTACCATTGCCATCTCTAACCAGTGTACGGCCATAATAAGCATCCAGTCTTTCACCAACTGCATAACCATGACCGTTTAGGTTTAAGACTTTTTCATCTCCGTATATTGCCTTTAATGTTTCTTTATAAGTACTCCAGTTAGCGTTGATATCCCAATTAAATCCTCCCGGGTTTTTAATCACCGCTGCATTTAAAGAGATTTCGAAACCTTGGTTCAAAGTTGTGATACCATTGATATTGTGTTGTTTATAGCCTGTTGAAGGAGCAACATCTAAAGCATAGATCTGCGGGCCATTTATAGTACGAAAATAAGTAACATCAATACCTAACCTGTTTTTAAGGAATTTTAAGTCAACACCTCCTTCATATGATAAACGGTTATATGGTTTTAAGGTTGTGTTCGCAATTACATCAGAATAGTTTGCTGCTGGTAAACCATTATAATAGCTATTAATAGAGTATGAATTCTGGTTGGCATAAGTAGGGCCGTCATAAGCAGTATAAAGCTCAGAACCATAGTTCAGTAAGCCTGCATTTAACGTTTTACCAGTTACACCCATATAAGCAGAACCTATAGTTGGAGCTGTTAAACCACCTTTTACGTCAGCCACTGACCCTCTTAGTTTAAGGAAAGAGATAAACTCGGGAAGTTTTGCATAGTCTGTCAGTACTGTGCTGATCGATGCTGAAGGATAAAAGAACGTATTGTTTCCTTTTGGTAAAGTAGAAAGATTATCTACGCGACCAGTGGTGTTAATATTGAAGAAGTTTTTGTAACCAATATCAGCAGAGTAATAACCACTATAAACCTGCATTGCAGATCCCCAGGTATAATTTAATGAGGCCGCCAGTGTATTTGATAAGCTATATAGTTTAGGAATAGCAAGACCTTTTGTCGTTGCCCAGTTTGAAGTGTATTTAAACGATCTCATACTTGCGCCCCCTAATGCAGAGAAGTTCCAGTCACTTTTTTTTTATTATAAGATAATAATACATCTGTGTTGTTTTCAATTACATTCCTGTTGTCTTCACGGTAATCCCCATACCAGCCGAACTTGTACCATGCGATATAATCGTTCAGGTTTGTAGATGGCGGAACCTTTTCTGTACGGGCCTGGTTCCATGTGGTGATTTGAGAACGGGCGCTTAATGTCAGGTCATCATTGAACTTATATGTTGCTTTTAAAAAGCCATAAACATCTGTTTTATGATGAGAACGCAGCCATTCTTTGGCCATGAACCAGGCACTGTTTAAGCGTCCGTACTCTGCTGAATACTGTGTTAAATCCTGGATACCCTGCGGGCCTTTATAAATGTCTTCCAGATCTCTGATGTCATAATCAGATGAACCATAGACTTTAAACATATAAGTATAACTGTTTGGACCATAGTTTACATCCGGAATATTCGGAGTGTATTGTACACTCAGGTTGAGGTTTCCCTCAATCTTTAATTTATTATTAACGTTGTATCCTAAGTTAAGATTAAGATTATCGCCGTTAAGTTTTGTATTGGGGAATATACCTTTTTGATAAAGATGAGAATAAGATAAACGCATATCATATTTCTCACCGGATGCAGACACAGAAACGTTATTGGTAGATGTTAATCCGGTTTGAGTAAAGTTCTCAAAGTTCTTTTTCCCTCTGGCCAGCCACGGCGTTGTACCACGAACCTGGGTAGCGGGGTCCCATGAACTGTCATATTGCTGAATCTGCTGACCTTCAAAGCGAGGCCCCCATTCTGGCAGACGTTGTCCATTATCATAAAGTACATTGCCATAAGCATACTTAAAGCCCGTACCACGACCGTATTCATACTGACTTTCAGGTAAAGCAATAAAACCAGTATCAAACATATTGGTGCTATTGAAATCAATTGACCAGCCTTTAGCATCTTTTGTCCCATGTTTTGTCGTGATGACTATTGCACCGTTAATACCTCTTGATCCATATAATGCTGCGGCATTCGGGCCTTTGAGGATCGTGTAAGATTCTATGTCATCTGGGCTGATGTTCCAGGTATCGGAATTAATCGGTACACCATCCACCACATATAATAAGTCTTTGCTTCCACGCAATACGATTTCCGGACGTCCAAGCATCTCAGTACTCGCTCCTATAGATAAACCGGCAACTTTACCTGCCAAAGCATTTAATGGATTTGCAGAGCGGACTTTGTTTACATCATCTCCCTTTAGTTCTGTAACTGAATAGCCTATTTTACGAACATCCTTTTTAATACCCAAAGCAGTTACAACTACTTCTGCCAATGCATTTGCATCATTTTTCAGATCGATATTCAGCATGGTCTGACTTCCCAGTACGATTTGCTGTGAAACAAACCCTATAGAAGATATAATATAACCGTCTGACCTTTTTCCGCTGAAATAACAAAAGTACCATCCGATTGAGTTGAGGTTCCGGTTCTGGAGCCTTTGATCACAACACTAACGCCTGGCACTATCGCCTGGCTTTCATCTTTAACGATTCCTTTAAACTGAATTCGCTGGGCAAATGTGTCCATACTGATTGTAATAAGTACAATAGCAATACACATTTTTAATACTGTAAGTAAGTTTTTTTTTTTCATGAGCATTTCTTTAATGATTAATTTTGCTAAATTATTGTAGCAAGATTATTACAAGGCTCAGAGAAGAATATCTTACAATAAAATTATTGTTAATAATACCGTCAAATGCGTATTTAAATATTTCTTTCTGTTAAGAAATTGAAAGGGATCTTTTAAGCAGGAAGGTGAAAAATAAGATCTGGTGTTCTGAAATGAAAATCCGGAAAATGTAAAAACCCCATTCCTTTGATAAAGATTGGGGTTTTTATAGGATGAAATGATAGTGTTTTATATGTTAATATATAAAACAAGCATTTTTAAAATACTGATTTTATAACTCATATTCCTTTTCTACCAGAGATAGGATCAACTCTCTAACTGTAACACCTCTTTGTGCGCCGAGTATTTTTAATGCCTTTAATGAGCTCTTTTTAAGTCTTAAAGGGTAAGTGACGATTTCCTCTTCAGGCTGAATATCCTGTTTCCCGTCCTTTGGACTATTTTCTCTTGATGGAGAATTGAATAGGGCAGATACACCTCCTAAGTTTTTATTATTGTCTTCTATATCACCTAAGTTTTTCTTTGCCATGACCTTATATTTTATTTAAAATTTCATCTGTCAGATTTGCATAATCTGTTGCAGCATTCGATGCAGGGGCATATTCGAAAATATCTATCCCTTTTAACTGAGCTTCTACCAATGCCACATTTATTCTGATAGAAGTATCAAATAACTTATCATTGAAGTATTTTTTGATACTCTCGGTAATTTGTTCAGTAATAATTCTTCTTGGATTTATCTTCGTGATAAATACTCCCCCAATAGTCAGGTTCTCATTATAATGTTTTCCTCACATCCGAAATAATGGATACCAGGCGATCTATTCCTCTGTAGGCAAAATATTCAGCCTCTAATGGAATCATTACTGTATCAGCAGCTACCAGCGCATTGACAGTCAGCATCCCTAAAGCAGGAGCACAGTCAATCAATACATAATCGTATTTACCTTCCACAGCTTTCAATAATCTTTTAAGAATAGTTTCTCTTCCAAGTCTTGAAACCAGTTCAATTTCTGCTCCTAATAAATCTAATGAAGAAGGTATGATATCTAAATATTCCGAAATCGATTCAATAGGAAGTGGAGAATCGTCTTTTATGCTATCATAAATAGACACTTTAACGTCTCTTAAGCCTAAGCCTTCAGTTAAGTTTGACTGCGGATCGATATCAATCAGCAATGTTTTTTTCTTTGCACGCGCTAAACCAGCGCCAATATTCAGGGTGGAGGTTGTTTTTCCTGTACCACACCTTTATGGTTTATAATTGCTATAATCTTCATTTCAATGTGTCTTTATACAAAGGCGCAATGATACTAAGATGTGTTGATATCTTAGTGTCAATCTATCTGTTTTTTCTTTAAGAAGAAGACTTACAGGAGGTTTAATTCCAGAACCCTTTTTGAAAAAACGGGTTATCTGCAGAAATTCTAAATTAATTTTTAAGTTGCAAAAAAATCAACAGCTGTATAAATTCAAATTATGACAAAGATTATTTGCCCTTATGACTGGGTTTGTGGAAAAGAATTTACAACAGAAGATCTAAGTGCGTCCGATCAGGAATTTGTTGCCAGTGCAACAGCTAAGAAAATGACGTTTATGTTTATCGAGTGTCCTGAGTGTCAGGTGACGTTCTCTTACAATATCCTGAGTGGTGAAAGCAGAGCTTCTCATTTGATCAATCCTCATCAAATCATATCTGTACATAAAACCCTAAAAGAATTCAATTCAATTTTAAAGAAAGATAATTGAAATTCCATCAAAGTACCTCGATTATTTAAACAGTGAAAAGTTCAAAGCTGAATTGGAGATCATTAAAGATGAAAATGGGTTTAAAATCTTTAGTTCTGAGGAACTTCGTGAAGTTGTAAATATTGGTGGTAAGAAATTTGTCGCTGCGAGACAGTTAAAAGGGTATGCATTGTCTTTAAGTGATATAATTGAAGATTACGGAAAAGACAGCAACTTTTTTACACTGGATAACCTTTCTGATAGTATAACTATTGGTGAGGAAAATAACAGGCTGTTATTCATTGATAGCAGGGATCATAACACTTTATGGATCTTTTATGCTGATGGCGGAGATGGTATCGGAAAAACAGATCTGACGCTTGATGAGCTGATAAGCTTATAAAAACTGAGAAGGATCTTTTCATCATCAATCCTAAGCTAAGACGACCTTTGCAGTTTCAATTTCCGATAAATATAATCTGATAGAATAATCATTAAAACGGCAATCAGGATCATTAAAATCCCAAGTATAAGATTCAAGGTAATTGCCTCTTTAAATGCAAAGATACCTACCGCTACAGCAACTACCGGTTCCAATGCCCCTAAAATAGCCGTAACTGTAGAACCTACATATTGTACTGCAAATATCATTGCAACACATGAGATAGCAGTAGCTGGTAACGCCAGTAATACCAGGTCTACAACAGCTTTGGTATTTGGTAATGGCTGCAATCCAACAGTAGCTTGTGCTTTTATGAGGAAAAAAACAGCAGTAAACCCCATCACATAAAAAGTCAGCTTATACCCGGACATCAATTGTATTCTTGATTTGTTAACTGCTACAATATAAATGGCATAACATAGTGCTGCGAATAAAATAGCAACAAGTCCTATTAGGTTGACTGTCATTCCATTCTCTCCCTTGTATAGGAGCGAGACCCCAAAAATGGCAAGCAGAATGGCTGCCATAGTGATCATGTTTACCTTTTCCTTAAAAAAGACGGTCATTAAAATAGCCACAAATACAGGATATACAAATAAAATGGTGGAAGCTGTGCTTACGCTTAAATAGTCATAACTTAAGAATAAGTATTGGGCTGATAAGCCATATAAAGTGCCCAATAAAGCCAGTGGTATTATTTCCTTTTTCGCAATTTTAAAGGATTCTTTTTTGAAAAGCATAAACATTGCGATCAGAAAAGATGCGCAGCCAAAGCGATAGCATAAAAGTGAATCATGGGCAAATCCCTGATGCATTAAAGGTAAGGCAAAGAGTGGTATGAGACCAAAAGTTGCAGATGAAATACATCCCCAAAAATAGCCTTTGACTTTAGTGTTCATTTAAATGGGTAATTAGAATTTATTAGTGTCAGAAATGACAACGGAAGATATTAATTTCGGCTGTATATTAATAGCAGCTGAGGTTTCAGGATTAAATATGATATTTTTTTGACTATCCTTTGTTCATTCTAAAAAGATAACCAAAACTAATTGGAACATTCGTTCTAATTATATACTTTTTTTGCTCCCAATGGCACGTAATAAAGAATTCGATCCTACAGAAAAATTAAAGAAAGCCCGCGATCTGTTTTGGGAAAAGGGCTATCACGCTACCTCCATGCAAGACCTGGTGAGCCAGATGAAAGTGAATCGCGGAAGCATGTATGATACTTACGGAGATAAACATAAATTATTTGTAGAGAGCCTTCAAAGCTATGCTCTGGAAACATATAGCGAATATAAAAAGGCTGCAATGGGACAGAAGTCACCACTTAAAGCAATAGAACAGATTGTGAAAAAAGCTATAGAAAGATCTTTTGAGCAGGGGAAGGTGTGTATGGTTGTTAAATCTTCTTTTGAAATGGCCCAGCTTGATACATTAGTCAAAGACTTATTAATCCAGTTAACCAATGCGTTAATCGCTATTTTCGAAGATTTGATTTTAAAAGCACAAAAGGCAGGTGAAGTATCTGAAAAGAAGAATGCCAGACAAACCGCACAGTTTATTGCAGGTTCATTGCAGGGTTATGGCAAATGCAATCCTTATACAATGATAGAATTATGGTAGAACAAATGGCGAAAAATATAATTGAGAGTCTGAAGTAATATTTTTTTTGGTTATTAATAGAACGATCGTTCTGTTAATAAGTCTGTATAATGATTAAAAAAAACTAATTCATAAAGATGAAGATTGAAAATACAAAAGAAGCAGATGTCGCTTCTGAAAATGAAACTGATCAAATGATACTGACTTATATCTTAAAGCATCAGCAGGATAAAAATCTGGATTCTATTTCCAGTGTTCTGGATAAGAACAAATTTTGGGAGATTTTTCCGGGTAAGAATGTGGAGCTCTTAAGCTGGAAGGTACTCATTGGACTTGGGCATGTAATCACTTTGAGATTTCTTCCAGGACAACTCAGGGCAGTGAATCTGGCTATAGAAAAAGGAGCCTGGGGAGCGTTTCATACCGAAGCATACAGCACTTATGATTATGTGGATATCTGGAGAGACAAAATAAAAGCAGTAGATTTTTTTTTTTTTTAATCTATAACAGAACGATCGTTCAATTAATTGACTGATCGTTCAGACAAAATAATAAATAGTTCAAATCAATAAAAGAAAAAAAATAAAGAAGACATATATGGAATTAGGGATTAGTATGTTTGGCGATTTACACATCGACCCGGCAACCGGTAAAATACAATCTGTACAAAAGCGATTGAAAGAATTGATGGAAGAAATTAAGCTTGCAGATGAAGTGGGATTGGATATTTTTGGAGTAGGCGAGCATCATCGGCCGGAATATGCCATACCGAGCCCTGAAATTGTATTGGCCGCTGCTGCAACAATTACAAAAAATATAAAGCTGAGCAGTTCCGTTACTGTGCTCAGCTCATCTGACCCAGTCAAACTTTATCAGAACTTCGCTATGGTAGATTTACTTTCAGGAGGCAGGGCCGAACTGATGGCAGGTAGAGGTAGCTTTACCGAATCATTCCCGTTGTTCGGTTACGATTTACAAGACTATAGTGCTTTATATGAAGAGAAACTGGATCTTTTATTAAGAATAAACCAGGAAAAGACTATTAGCTGGCAGGGGCGGTTTCGTGCATCTTTAGCAAATCAGCAGGTATTACCCAGGGCTGTAAATGACAAACTTGCGATCTGGATTGCTGCCGGTGGGACACCTGAATCAGTATTTCGTGCTGGGCGTCTGGGCCTACCATTGATTTTTGCTATTGTAGCAGGTACACCCTTGCAAAGGTTCAAACCACTTTATGAACTGTATAAAAGTACTTATCAGCAGTTTGGACATGATATGTCAGCATTTAAAGTGGGTATGTTTTCGCATTCCTTGTTTGGTGATAATGCTAAAGAGATCAGCGATTATTATTACCCGCATTATGCACAACAAATGGATAGAATAGGGCTAAGCAGAGGTTGGTCTCTTTTTCAAAGGGAACAGTATGACTTTGGCAGATCCAGAGAAGGAGCTATGTTTGTGGGTGATGCAGAACAGACTGTTGACAAAATTTTGTATGCACAGGAATTGTACGGAATTACCCGTTTTATAGCGCATCTGGATGTCGGAGCACCTTCTCATAGCCATTTGATGAAATCAATCGAAATATTCGGAACGAAGATCGCACCCAAAATCCGGGAAGCATCCGGCAAAAAATAATAAAAGAAGAAATTGATCATGAGAGATAAAAAAACTATAAATCTTTGGAATGGTAATCCACCATCCAAAAGTGGACTGTCAGGTAACGAAGTCATAAATCAGAAAGAGGTTTTAGAAGCCACGAATGTTACAGAAGCACAATTGATTATTTACAGCCCTGAACCTACCATAAATACAGGAATGGCGACCATTATCTGTCCGGGAGGTGCTTATGCAGGATTGGCAATTACCATGCAAGGTTACGATTTTGCCGAATGGCTGGCGTCGGTTGGGATCACGGGTATAGTACTCAAATACAGAATGCCAAATGGAAATAAAGAAATACCCCTGGATGATGTTCAGGAAGCTATCCGTTATGTTCGCAGCAATGCTTCAGCATTAGGCATAAATGAGCATAAAATCGGAGTAACAGGTTTTTCTGCGGGTGGTCACCTTGCTGCTTTAGCGTCAACTTTATTTTCAGAAGAAGGTGTAAGTACACGCCCTGATTTTTCAATCTTGTTTTATCCTGTAATTTCAATGGGAGCAGCTACGCAAAAAAAACACCTTTCAAAACTTGTTGGGAGAGAATCCACGCTCATCAGCTATAGAAATGTACTCCTGTGAAAAACAAGTTCGTTCAAATACCCCACCAGCTTTAATCTTAGCGAGTGACGATGATAGTGTTGTTTCTCCAATTAATAGTACAATGTATTATCAGGCATTGAAACAATATCATATCCCTGCATCATTGTATATTTTTCCGCAAGGCGACCATGCATGGGGAGTGAAGGGATACAATATGTTTGGGCATAAATTCCAGTATACAGAGCAGGCAAAAGATTTAATTTTAAAATGGATAATGTGAACCACGGCTAATCCTGTTGGGAAACAGGTCTGAATAAACTTAATGTCTGCCAGGTTCCAGTTTCCCATTTTTAAAAGTCAGATCTAAAGAATAAGGGGAATTATATTCACTATTTATCTTTTTCCATTTTGGGGCAGTTTTTAAAACTCTGAGAACTTCCTGACGGACCTGGCTGGAAAGGTGGTTGCTAACCGCTAGTTCAGTTAGTGAACCATCTTTTTTTAATTTAAAGGACACAATTAATCTGCCATTTGCTGAGGCGGGAACAATACAGTTTTTAATCAGGTAATTGTGTAAGGATACTAAATCCGGATTAACTACCATTGGAATTACAATTCCCATGGTTGCTATTGGGCGATCAGGTTCAATTGTTTTCGGAGCTACCTTACCCTGTAAGGTAGTCTGTGCATCTGCTTCCTGTGCAGCAGTACCAAAACCAATAAATAACAGCGCTGCTACAGCCCATCTTTTCCAATGAGATTCATTGGTTTGCGAGGCAATCAATCGTCAATTGATCATTTGTAAACCGGCCACACACGTTATTATTATTCTCTTGCATGATTTGCATAAAATATGCCGCCTTTTTATCAGTCAGATCATACACTTTCTTTTGACAAGTCCCGCAAAACCGGGCATCACCATCAGGTTTCATTCTATCCCAATTCTCATTACAGGAAAAACTAAGACTGGCATTGTTGATTTTCTCTTCCATAATTGTATTGCTTGCTCTGTAGATGCAGAAATTTTAGAATTTCCATACGATACCATATTTTTTTTTAATATTAAAATAGGTTTTAAGGTATTATTTTAAATTATTTGTTCATTTAATAGCTCAAATGGATATAAGTTTACATTTTTGTTGGAATTTAGAATCTTTGTAGGTCTCATACCTATTTAGCGCTCATTGTACCATCAGATTAATACCATAAAAATTGAAACAACTAAACGAAAAACCTGACGAAAACAAGCTTAAAAGAGGCTTGCAAAACAGGCATATCCAATTGATTGCGCTAGGCGGTGCCATAGGTACTGGCTTATTTCTGGGTATAGGTCCTGCGGCTGTACTGGCTGGCCCATCTGTAATTTTGGGTTATGCATTGGCTGGTATCATTGCATTTTTTATTATGCGCCAATTAGGTGAAATGGTCGTAGAAGAACCTGTATCAGGTAGTTTTAGTCATTTTGCTTATAAATACTGGGGTTCATTTGCTGGTTTTGCCTCGGGCTGGAATTACTGGGTACTTTATATCCTGGTCAGCATGTCCGAATTAACGGCAATTGGGATATATGTACACTTCTGGTGGCCTTCGGTTCCATTATGGTCGTCAAGTCTTTTCTTTTTTCTGACTATCAATGCCCTGAACCTGACCTCCGTTAAAGTTTATGGTGAAGTGGAGTTCTGGTTTTCTATTGTTAAAGTAGCAGCGATCATAGCAATGATCTTTTTTGGAGTTTATTTACTGGTAAGCGGATCAGGCGGTGAACAGGCTAGCATAGAAAATCTTTGGAATGACGGCGGATTCTTTGCAAAAGGATTGTTAAGTTCAGATGGAAAAGGTGGGTTTCAAGGTTTATTCTCTGCTATAGCGTTAATTATGTTCTCTTTTGGCGGACTGGAATTAATCGGAATAACTGCTGCCGAAGCTGAAAATCCTGAAAAAACTATCCCTAAAGCAACCAATCAGGTGATTTATCGTATTCTGATTTTCTATGTAGGTGCTTTGGTCATTCTTTTTGCGCTGTCACCGTGGAAGAACATTACCACAGACAGCAGCCCCTTTGTAATGGTTTTTGAAAGCCTGAAAGGGTTTCAATTCAGCCTTTTTGGTAAGATTATTTATTTTACCAGCATCATTGCAAATGTGCTTAATATTATTGTTTTAACAGCTGCTTTATCAGTTTATAACAGTTGTGTTTATAGCAACAGCCGAATGCTTTTTGGGTTAGCAGAACAGGGAAATGCCCCTGCTTTCTTATCAAAACTGAACAAAAACCACGTGCCCTTAAAAGCAATTTTAGTATCAGGTCTTTTTGTAGCTATAAGTATTGTGATCAATAAACTGATGCCCGAAAAAGCATTAGGAATTCTGATGTCACTGGTTGTATCATCATTGATGATTAACTGGCTGATGATTAGTATTACCCACTTGAAATTTAGAAAGAGCAAGAAGGCTGAACAAGTGAAAACCAAATTCCCTTCTTTTATCTATCCGCTGTCTAACTACATTTGTCTGGTCTTTCTGATCGGGATTTTAGTCATCATGTGGATTACCGGAATGAAGTTGCCTGTGGAGCTGATCCCAGGATGGCTTATACTTTTATATCTCTGCTATCTACTTGTCAAAAAGAATAAACAAAAGCAAGTATAAACTAATGTACAATCATAAAGCAAAGGGAGCTGAAGTAAAATTCGGCTCCCTTTTTTAATGTCAGAAAAGATCAATTGACACGCGGAAGTAATATAAGCTCTAACGTTTGTTTTTATAATACCAATCGGTATATATTTGACCTATGGATAAGTCGTACTCAAAAGCTGAACGGACCCGGAAGTTTATTATTGAAAGTACCGCAGAGGTATTTAATAAAAAAGGATATGCTGGTACATCTCTAACTGACATGACCAAAGCGACAGGATTGACCAAAGGCAGTATTTATGGCAATTTTGGGAATAAGGAAGAAGTTGCGCTCGCAGTTTTTGATTATAACTATTCAAGAGTTTCCCGTTTAATCACCGAAAAAATTAATCTGGCAACAACGTTTTATGATAAGCTCATGTGTTTTGTCGGCGTTTACCGGGGCATTCTTAAAGATACAATAAACCGTGGCGGTTGTCCGGTATTAAATACCGCAACGGAGGCAGACGATACAAATGGCTTGTTAAGAGAGAAAGCCGCAGGAGCAGTAAGAGAATGGGAGGAGTGCCTGACCAGCTTAATCAAACAAGGGATAAAGGCGGGTGAATTTAAAGAGGATGTGAATCTTCGTAAAACCTCTTTATCAATTGTTGCACTAATAGAAGGCGGGATAATGATTTCCAAAGTTACAGATGACGTCACTTGTATGGATAATATCTTATGTACAGCAGAGATGCTTATCAACCAGCTTAAAAAGTGATTTTTTTATCCTAAAATATACCGATTAGTATAATATGAGCCCTGTAAAACGTCAAATACTCTTAATCACTGTCATTGCAGCTGCAATTATGGAATTGATTGATACCTCAATTGTGAATGTCGCACTCAATTATATGAGCGGAAATTTAGGTGCAACTCTGGAAGATATTTCGTGGGTAATTACCTCTTACGCTATCGCAAACGTTATTATTATTCCTATGACCAGCTTTTTGGTAAATAATCTTGGCCGCAGGAATTACTATATCGGTTCTATTATCCTTTTCACCGTCTGTTCTTTTTTATGTGGTAATGCGACCGGGATCTGGGAGCTTGTAGCCTTTAGGTTTATGCAGGGACTTGGAGGTGGTGCATTACTCTCTGTATCCGCTGTAGTTGTCTATGAACTGTTCCCAAAAGAAAAACAGGCAACCGCCAGCGCATTATTCGGTATTGGTATTTTCATTGGCCCAACCATAGGCCCGACACTGGGAGGCTATATCACAGAAAACTTTTCATGGCCCTGGATTTTTTACATTAACATCCCTATTGGGATTGCAGCAGCGATCTCTTGTTTCTTCCTTTTATATGAATCCCCTGTCAGAGAAAAAATCAAAAAGATCGACTGGATGGGAATATTTCTTTTGATCGCCGGGATCGGATCACTGCAAACAGTATTAGAAAGAGGAGAGACCGACGACTGGTTCTCAGCCGGATATATTATTGTCCTCAGCATAATTGCTGCTATTTCTTTAATCGGATTTATTATATGGGAACTTCGTATTGAAAATCCTATTGTTAATCTTAAGATATTAAAATACAGGTCTTTAAGTATTGCTGCCGTACTGACTTTTATTACCGGGATGGGCATGTACACCTCAATCTACCTGACACCAGTAGTTGCGCAACGGTTATTGGGATTTACTCCAACCCAATCTGGTTTATTGCTTTTACCCGGCTCGATAGTAGCTGTGCTAGCCTTGATCATTACGGGCAAGTTATTGCAAAAAGGGGTTTCACCGGCTTTAATTATCCTGTTTGGCTTTCTCTGTTTTATTTACTTTAACTGGTCAATGTCCACGATTACTCTCCAAACACCAGCTATCGACATTACCTTAAACCTAACTTTCAGAGCTATAGGAATGGCATTGTTAACTGTTCCGCTGGGTACACTCGCAGTATCCTCTCTTCAGGCAAAAGATATGCCCCAGGGTACAGCGCTGAATAACATGATGCGGCAGCTAGGTGGCTCATTCGGAATTTCTATTATTAATACCTATGTAGCCAGGCGTGTTGCCTCACACAGAATGGATCTGATCACTCACATCAAAGTAGAAAATCCGGTTGCTGTAGAACGGATTGACACTTATACAAGACTTTTTCAGCAGAAGGGTTTCGGTCTGCTTGACGCCAAAAAAAAAGCAATGCAGCTCATTGAACTGGTAGTCGTTAGACAGTCCTTCTTTTCCAGTTATCTTGATGCCTTTTTATTAACGGGGATGTTTTTCGCCATCGCATTGCCTCTTTTGATTTTTGTCGCCAGGCGCGATAAAGCAAAACCAATAATTATACCTTCCTCCGATCATTAATATGAAAAAAAAAACAAAGATAAATATGAACTTAACAAATAATACAATCCTGATCTCTGGCGGAACTGCTGGTATTGGATTTGAAATCGCTAAACTATTAACAGAAAAGGGTAATCACGTGATCATTACTGGTCGTGATCAGAAACGTCTTGATACAGCAGTAGCTAAATTGGATAACGTTACTGGTATCTTATTCGATACCACAAAAGAAGTAGAGGTTGACCGTTTGGTGAGCAGGATCAATGCTGACTTTCCTGCGTTAAACGTAGTTATTAATAATGCAGGCCGTGCTTATATTCCTATACATAGCCGGAGGACAAAAATCATGGAAAAAAGCAGGGGATGAAATGGAAACAAACTATATTTCATTAATCCGTCTGACAGAGAAATTGCTTCCTCAGCTGCTTAAACAAAAATCTGCTGCGCTGGTTAATGTGAGCTCTATAGTTGCGATTACGCCTGGTCTTAATGCACCGACCTATAGTGCAAGTAAGGCAGCTGTTCATTCCTATACCGAAGTATTGCGTCTTGCTTTAAAAAACACCAGTGTTAAAGTATTTGAGTTAATGCCGCCGTTAGTCAATACAGAATTTTCTAAAGAAATAGGTGGAGCAGAAAATGGTATTCCACCGCTGCAGGTAGCAACAGAATTTGCTGACGCTTTTGAAAATGATACCTTTGAAATTCATGTAGGTGTAACGGCACAGATATTTGAATTAGCCCGGACTTCCCCTACAGCAGCGTTAAATGCATTAAACAGCATAGAAGCTTAATAAAATTGTGATCTGAAATGTAAATACAAAATCCATTTCCAGTTTAAGGAAATGGATTTTGTATTTCAAAAAATATCAGTTTATTTTTTTGCGGTTTGCAGTTTAAACCTGATGCCTGCATTTACAAACAGGTTGCCTCCTAATTTATTGATCTGCCCCTCTTCAAACGAGTTTTTTATACCACCTTCTTTAAGATCGAAATTCCTCAGGAACATATAACCGCCCCCCAGTATAAGGTCAAAGTGTTTACTCCTCCATTTGCCTTCCAATCCAAGAGGAAGTTCCATATAATTCAGATAACGTCTTTTAGGCTCGACTTTATTCTCTGTATCATAGCTAAGATTTCTGAATCTTAAAGCTAATTTGACCTCCATTTTCTTCGTTACATCATAAGCGGTACTTACTTCAGTAGGAATATCTATATTGAATTTGAATTTACCTTCTGTTTCCAGATGGATCATAAAACCTGGTAAAATTATCGGAGAGTTCAATGCGTTCATTACAAAACCGCCAAACCCATATGAAAATCCGGGACGGGGGAGTCTTAATAAAAAGGACTCCTCCATTGATGTACAGATCATGGTAATCTATATGTTTTAAATCCGAGTTGATACCTACGGATAGTATATTGACCATACCCCAGTTATTTCGCATAGAACGGTAATAACTAACACCTACCTGAGAACTGAGCAATTTCTCAGGCATCAAGTCTTTCTCACCCGATTTACCACTCATTTGAGTATAACTTCCATTGATCATACCCGTCCATCGGTTTACCTTTTTCGTAGCCGGATCAAATTTATCTGAGATCAGAAAACTGTAACCCAGGTCAACTCTTTTTTGGGTTTTTTCTGCATTTTCGACGTTACCATCTTTCTGTTTGTACTTACTGCCGGGAAGGTAGATTGCGTTAACTTCAATGGTGTTTACCGGTGTGAACTGAGCAAAAACACTTTTGCCAGTTAGCACGAGAAAAATAATAAGTAATTTCTTTATCGGCTGAGCTTTCTTTAACATAAATTTCAAGATTGAAATTAATAAATTAAGTGTGCTGAACATTCTGTTAGTTCGGGTTTATGACAACATGATTATGTTCTACCCTGACGTAGAATTGAATTTTATTTTTCAGATAGTCCAGAATGGGTTGTAGTATGACGCTTAAAAAGGTGTTGCTTCCTTGTACAAGCTGTGGAGAATGTCTACAATTAGAAACAGTCTTAATAATTTAAATCGCTTAAAACGAGTGTTTTAATCTTATTTTAATCTGTGGAGCGAAAATTGCTATTGTGCTTCTTTAATAACTTGCTCATTACTTAAAGATTAGTGTATCAGATGAAAAGAAACCCTTTACCGTATTTCGTATTTTTACTCGCACTGGTGTTCAGCACCAGTTTCGCTCATGGTGCAGCCCATGGGAAAAACATGTCCAGTTTCAGGGCAGTTTTATTTCAGATAGATACGATCCCTAAAGATTCAATAAAAAAAGACTCCATTAAAAAGGCTTCTGAAAAGCCTGTTGTGGTTCCAGCTGTTCCAATAATAGTTAAAGTTGTGCCGGATACTGCTGTTAAAAAAGCAGTGCAGGATACAACGATCAAAAAAACTGTTCAGGATACTGCTGGTAAAAAAACTATTCAGGACACTTCGGTTAAAAAAACTGTTCAGGATACTGCTATTAAAAAGGCAGTTCAGGACACAGCCGGTGCAAAAACAGTGCAGGACTCTGTCAGTGGTAAAGTCTCTGACGCGGGCGGGCCATTGATTGGAGTAGTCATTACCGTCAAAGGCGGTAAAGATAAAACCCTTACAGATACCAAAGGTAACTTTAGAATTGCCGCAGGGGATAATGCAATTCTCTTATTCGCCTATATGGGTTATAAGACAAAACAAGAACCTGTAAACAAGCGAAAGACCATCAACGTGGTTATGCAAACAGAGTCAAAAGTACTAAGTGAAGTTCAGGTTGTTGCTACAGGATATGGAACTGTGAACAGGGCAAAATTAACCAGTTCGGTTTCAAGTATCCAGGCTGATCAGCTAAAGAATGATGTACTTCCTACCATAACCCAGGCTATCCAGGGTAAAGCAGGAGGGGTACAGGTTACTCAGAAATCCGGTTCTCGGGTGGTGGCTTAAATATTCGTATCAGAGGTACAACCTCAATCAATGCTGGCTCAGATCCATTGTATGTGGTAGATGGTATCCCGGTAAACAGTACAACAAATTTTACAGGCGGAAGTGACTTTAACTTCGGTGGAGGTACACAGGGAATCAATATCCTTGCTTCAATTAATCCATCCGATGTACAGTCTGTTGAGATTTTAAAAGATGCGGCATCTTCTTCAATTTATGGAGCAAGAGCAGCTAATGGCGTTGTACTGATTACGACTAAAAAGGGGCAGCCGGGATTAAGTACCTTCAGTTTTAATGCATATGAAGGATTCTCTCAGGTTCCAAACGAGAGAAAATATAAAATGATGAATACTGGAGAATACCAGGATTACATGAAAGATTATTATAGTTTCCTTAAAGACGCTAACGGTAATCCTACACCAGTTCCGGCTGGGGTTCTGGCAAATCCGGGTACAAATACCGATTGGCAGGATCAGATCTTCAGAACCGCGCCAACAAGAAATTATGAGCTATCAGCACGTGGTGGATCAGAGAAGACACAATACTATACTTCCATTGGTTATATGCGCCAGGCAGGTGTGATTCAGAACTCTGATTTCAGCCGCTTAAGTGCAAGATTGAATCTTGATCATCAGCACAGCGATAAATTGAAATTCTCTACCCGTGTAAATCTGACAAGGGCATTGAATGACCGTATCCAGGAAGAAAACTCTAAAGAAGGCTCTACTAAAAACGGTATTTTTGCACCTCCTAATCTTCCTGTCTATAATCCTGATGGAAGTTATGCTTATGACCAGGTCAATACCAATCGTGAAAATCCTATTGCTATGCTGCTTCTGCCGGTTAACAAATCGGAAACATTCAGAGTATTAGCCAGTGCTTCAGCAGAGTATAAAATTCTTCCTGATCTGACCCTGAAAACCAGTTTTGGTGCAGATTTGAGTTTTATTGATGAAACTTTCTTTATGCCACCAAATGGTATCCGTTCATTCGCCGCACAAGGTGGAATTGGCGCACAAAGAAGTACAAGAGATCAGTTATGGGTTAATGAAACAACATTGAGTTATCAGAAGTCTTTTGGTGAACATCATATAGATGCACTTGCAGGTGCTTCTGTACAGCAATCACGTATTCAGTTTGTGGATGCAAGACGTTCTAATTTCCCTTCCAACGATATTGAATATATTTCTGCCGGTGGTACAGTTACAGGTGCAAATGCCTTCCCTGAAGAATGGAGCATTGCATCTGCATTTTCGAGAGTAAATTATGATTACAAAGGAAAATACCTTTTAACTGCAAACTTTAGAGTAGATGGATCTTCCCGTTTCGGTGTAAACAGCCGTTATGGTACATTCCCTTCATTTGGTGCAGCTTGGCGTGTTTCTGATGAAGACTTCTTGAAAAAAAAAGTAATAAAATCATCAGTAATCTGAAAATCAGAACGAGCTGGGGGATTACAGGAAACCAGAATATTCCTAATTATGCCAGTTACTCTTTATACAGCGGGAGTAACAATTATCTTGGAAATCCTGGTTATTTACCTAACGTTTTGGGAGATAAGAACCTGAAATGGGAAACTACACAACAGCTGAATTTTGGACTGGATCTTGGATTGCTGAACAACCGGATCTCTTTACTGGCCGATTATTATATTAAAAACACTTCAGATCTGCTTGTGGGGATTTCTATTCCTTCAAGTTCTGGTTTCCAAACCCGTTTTACTAACGTAGGCAAGATTCAGAATAAAGGATTTGAATTTGAATTGTCTACTCAGAACCTGGTAGGTGCATTTAAATGGAATACCTCTTTCAACATGTCCTTTAACAGGAACAAAGTAGTGTCATTACCAGGCGGGGAGCTTTATGGTGGTGCCGGAAGTCTGAATATCGCCAGAGAAGGTTTACCTCTTGGTTCGTTCTACGGATGGAAAATGGCTGGTGTAAACGCTCAAACCGGAATGATTGATTATATCAAGCAGGATGGTACACTTGGTGCACCAACTGATCCGAAAGATCGTGGGATTATTGGTAATCCAAACCCTGATTTTTATGGTGGTATCACGAATACTTTCCAGTATAAAAACTTTGACCTGAGTATTATGGGGCAGTTTTCTTATGGAAATGATATTTTCAATTACAATCTGGCTTCGGGATTGGATGGAAGTAATAAAACAAGTAACGGTTTTGTAGACTGGAACAGACGCTGGAGAAATCCAGGTGATATTACTGATGTACCACGTCCAACCCCAGGAAACTTTGACAACACTGCAATCTCTGATCGTTTTGTAGAAAATGGTTCTTTCTTCAGGTTGAGAAATATCACGTTTGGTTATACCTTAAGCGATAAAGTATCTGAGAAGTTGAAAATTAAAAGCTTACGTATTTATACCACAGTACAGAATGCTTTCGTATTCACACAAAATACAAAGGATATGATCCGGAGGTAAGCTCTAACCAGGGTGGTGCTAATCAGGGACTGATTTATGGTTACGATTATGGTAGCTACCCACAACCGAGGATCATTACTGCAGGTATCAATTTAACTTTCTAAGAACAATTCTATAATCCGAACATGAAGACGATTTCAAAATATATTTTAACAGCAGCAGTTTTATTAAGCTTTTCATCCTGTAAAAAATTCCTGGACAGACAGCCGATTGCTCAGATTACACCAGAGAATATTTTTACATCAGAACAAGGTGCTCAGTCTGCCGTGATGGGCGTGTACAGAACACAGCTTGGCGCTTTCTCTTATGGACAATCTTTAGTGATTGTTCCTGAATTCTCAGCAAGACATGTGAATCATGTGTCAAGTTACCCGGAGTATGTAGACTTTAAGACAAATACTGTACGTATTGATAATCCATGGGTACAAAACATCTGGACAGCAGCTTATGCAGCTATTAATGCTTCCAATTCCAAATGTAGTAACCAAAGTAGCAGCAATGCCGGATGGTGCAATTCCTTTAGAAAAAAGACAGCAGTTTGTGAGAGAGGGCCGGTTTATAAGAGCATTAAACTACTTTAATTTAGTCAGAGCATTTGGTGACGTTCCTTTGGTTTTAACGCCTACCGGAGAAAATGATAATCTTAAAGTACCCCGTAATACAGTAGCTGAAATTTATGCTCAGATCATCACAGATCTTAAAGAGGCAGTGAATTTGCCAAATACTTATTCGAACATTGCAGAAACTAAAGGCAGGGCAACTGGTAACGCTGCTAAAGCACTTTTGGCTAAAGTTTACCTGTATAATGGTAGTGTGACTAATAATTATGCAGAGGCAGCAAGACTGGCGCAGGAAGTTATCTCGACAAGCGGATCTTCTATGCCAGTTGACTTTGGATCTATCTGGACAACAAAAAATACTTCAGAGTCAATTTTTGAACTTCAGTTTGATGCACAGGCGACCATCCACTGGCAACTGTAAGTAATCCAAACCCATCTATGTTATTTTATGCAGAAGGAAAATCTATCGCCGATTTATATGAAACAGCAGATAAAAGGGGCAAGTTTACTGTTTATCAGAATACGACAGCAGATCTAAAGTATTATATAGGTAAATACAAGATCTTTAGTCCGGCGCTTCAAAACTTCCCTGTCATTCGTTTAGCAGAAATCTATCTGATCCATGCTGAAGCTCAGGCACGCGTAGATGGTGCGGTGAGTAGTGCTGCATACGATTCTTATAAAAAAGTGCGTGACAGAGCTGGTATCAACACTCCTGATGTTTCTGCATTCACTTCTGTTGCCGCATTTGTAACTGCGGTACAGAAAGAAAAACGCATGGAGATGATGTTTGAAGGGGAAGCCTGGTTTGATTACTGCAGAACTGGTTTAGCTTTGACAGATATGATGAGCAAGGCCGATGCGAATTACTTCTTATATCCGATTCCGGATGCTGAACGCAGATAATCCTTCATTAACACAAAATAAAGGATATTAGATTGGTTTACAATGTGATAAAATGAAGAAAGAGGCAATTTGCCTCTTTCTTCATTTTATCACAAAATTACTATTTAGCTGAAAACTAGTGTCATCTGATTTTCATCCGCATCAGCTAAACTCATAGAATTGTAACTCTTTTAGGATGTTATTGCGGTTTAAATAGATTAAATGCATATTTAAGAAAGAATAAGCCATTATACTATGTTAGGAGAATTAATCGAAAAGGAGTCAATAGACGTTAGTGAAATTATAGCCGCAGATCAAAACCATATAGAAGAATTAAAAGACAAACTCAATGGTGCTCAGCGTTTAGGCAATGAATTCAAATCAAAAGCAGACATTACATTTAATACCAAATTTGGTCCAAAAACTGTGAATACGACAGTATGGTCAGTTACAGAGAAATACATTCAGCTGAAGAACGGAATACATATTCCTTTAACAAGCCTGATTGATATAGATTTTTAAACCTTTAAGAGCTTTGCCATTTTCCGCAATAAACAATTTGGAAACGGCATCGCTTATTACATCTTTTAATTCGCTTCTGCGCGCACCACTATAACAGGCTTCAAAGCCTTTTTGGACTTTGTTATATAATAGAATCATGGTTCTGTCATTTGGAGAACCTATGCCTGTTTTATCGACATCCCAGGTGAATTCAAAAGTATTTTTAGCGACTGTTACCTTTACGTTTTCTGGTTTAGCGAGATCTCCGTCCGAAATCGGAACTGCCACTTACGCTTGCTAATATGCTATTTTCTGCTACTCTTGCCATGATTCATCTGATTTTATTTTGGTATACAATAAATGTTACTTAAATAGTAGTTGTGTTGGTGCTTTGTTGATAACTAATTTACATTAAATTTCATGTTTAATTCGGCCTTCGTCCGAGGCTGGCTGAAAACATGCTGAATGGCATCTGAAAGAGATCCGGATCGTATCTGAACAAGACTACTACAGTGTCTTGACAGTAAGGTAGTTATGGAGATGTTTCTTAGGGCTGTTTTGGGGCTTTTTTTTACGGGAAAAATGTAAGAACTTAAGGCTTGAAATAAAATGCCCTCTCATGAAAAAATTCCCTTTAATCAGTTTAGCAAACAGCCTTGCATTGCTAAGATATGCTGTAGCATTCATCTTCATCGCTCATGCTGCGGTGCGCGTCACTGGTGGAACAGTTGAGCGTTTTGGTGGATTCTTAACCAGTAAAGGTTTTCCTTACGGTACACCCATAGTCTGGATGATCACTGCTTATGAACTGGCTGGGGGACTGTTGCTGGCTCTGAGATATTTTACAAAATGGTTAAGTGCAGGTTTTATTGCAATTCTTACTATAGGAATTGTGATTATCCATGCCGAAAAGGGCTGGTTTGTGGGGGAACATGGAGAAGGAGGGGCAGAATATAGTTTTATATTAATTATTGCGCTGATAGTGATCGCTGCAACTGATCAACGAAAAGAGGAGCGGATTCTAAGTAACTCTATCTATGAAGGAAGCAGCTGCAATTCCATTAGCATTTATTACTGCATGGGAAGGACTGATGGATCGTGCGCAGCTAAAAAAGATAAAACAGTATTGATACAAGGTGGTTCAGGCGGAGCCGGTCATATTGCCGTACAGCTTGCAGTTGCGAAGGGAGGCAGGGTGTTTGCAGCAGTCAGAGCGGATAAAAAATCAATTATTGAATCTTATGGTGCTACAGCTATTGATTTGAGCAGTCTGTCTGTTGCTGACTATGTGAAAATACATACGGATGACGAGGGTTTTGATATTATTTTTGATACTATCGGGGGGATACACTTGATTCCTCTTTCAAGGCGTTAAAAATATACCAAGGACACATGTTGAGTATATTAGGCTGGGGGACACGTAACCTTGCACCATTATCGTTTCAAGGGGCGACTTATTCTGGGGTGTTTACGCTTTTGCCTTTAATAACTGGTAAAAATAGGGCACATCACGGAGCTATTTTTTAAAGGAAGCCACCATTCTGGCAGAAGCAGGAAAACTGAAGCCGATGTTGGATACCGTTCATTATACAATGGAAACTATTGCTGATGGTGCAATAGAACAGCATCATAATGAAGGTAAGGTAATTATTGACATGACCAGGCATTAATGACCATTCGTCTTGGCAAAGTTTAAATTCCAATTTAAACTTTGCTATTCAGGTCTATTTTTTTTTTTGCGTTCTTTTCTTCAATCCACAAAGACATATATTTCGTGCTGTTTACAGTATGGTGCATTAAAATCTGTCCAAAGAAATTTTGCTGACGGTGTGCTGTTAAATTCAGGGACAAAGTATTTATCATGGTTGTAAAGGCCTTTGTAAACTGTGATTTTCCGTAACGTTCATTAATAATCCTTACTCCGTTCTGCTGTGAAGTTAACCACCAGTTTTTGTCCTGATAAAGCTTGGCAGCCTGATCCGTGAAAAGTTTAAAATCATCCTCGATTGCTCCGTTCCATTCCAGATTTCCGCTCATCGCTTCTGCACCTACAGCTGTGGTGACAGATGGTGTACCAACAATCATGGCATCAATAAATTTTCCTTTCATCCCGGCGCCGAACTGTATAGGTGCCAGTAAAATTCTGTTATCTGCAATAACTTCCAATGCATCATCTGCACGGCCATGGACATAGAACTTTTCTTTTTCATTATGTAACTGCATTACTTTTTGCGAAGAATAGGCGCCGTAGATATTCAGTTTTGCTCCTGGCAGTTTTTTCCTTAATGCCGGCCATATCTTTGTTTTTAATATTTGAAGTGTGTTCCAGTTCGGTTCATGTAAATAATTGCCAATGAATACAAATCCTTCGCGTTCTTCAAATGTTTTCCAGTTCTGGATATCTTTTTCTGTAAGCTCTTCTTCTAAAAATGGCAAAAATAATAAATTAAAGAAGGATCAATGCGAAACTGCTCCTGCAAAATATTCATTTCTACCTCAGAGATGAGTAAGGATACATCACATCGCAATATGGATGCAATTTCACGTTTGGCAATATCAGTATAAAGGTCAATTGTGTCGCCGGTTTTTATGGCCTGCTGGCGGGCAAGACGCAAACAATGAAGATCCACTGTATCCATCAGTCTGATGGCGTCCGGGCATTCCTGCTGAACTCTCCATCCATATTGTTCTTCCATCATAAAACGATCGAATAATACAATACCCGGGTTTACCTCGCTCAGAAAAACATTAAAACTATTATCATTTAATTTAATCTCATGTTCCTGCACGCCTAAACTGATCAGGTTAAAGCTAAAATCACTTTTAGATGCAGCAGATGCAAAGCGTACTTCATACCCATCGGAAAGAAATAAATTGATTAGCTGGATCATTCTTGTGCCTGCTGCCGATGAAGTTGGCTCTGGCCAAACCGGCCCAATAATCAAGATTCTCTTTTTCTTCATTCCTTTAAAATTTATGCAAAAATAGAGGTTTTTAACGCAGTTTATCTAAATAGCCCATTAAACAATATGATTATTCGTAATTTTGCCGGGAAGAATTTTATTAATAACATCATGCTTGGATTAAAATTATTGACAGACCCGCGTTGGGCAAATATTGCTGAATCGAATTTAGAAGAGATATTAACTGATCATGCCTGGTGTGAACAGAAAGCAGCAACAAATGCCATTACTTTGATCGCAAATAATTCTGAACACATGGATTTAGTGGAAGAACTAACCGCTATTGCTATTGAAGAAATGCAGCATTTTCAGATGGTCATTGAGATTATCAAAAAACGTGGTTATACTTTAGGACGTGAGCGCAAAGATGATTATGTAGGTCGATTAGTGAAATTTAGCCGCAAGGATGGAAGCAGAAATAATGCATTCATAGACCGGCTTTTATTTGCTGCAATGATAGAAGCCAGAAGTTGCGAACGTTTCCGCGTATTGTCATTAAATATTAAAGATCAGGAGCTAGCGAAATTTTACCATGATTTAATGGTTTTCAGAAGCAGTTTACACATTACACTTTTTTTTTTTGAATTTTGCACGGAAATATACCATTGATGTTGATGTAGATAAAAGATGGAAAGAATGGTTAGAGTTTGAAGGCGAACTGATTCAGAGTTTTGGCAGTAAAGAGGCTATCCACGGATAGCCTCTTTACATAAAAGCCGGTTTAAATTTATGATTTTGGTTTAGCCATTTGTGTATTCATACCTTTCAATTTAGTCATCTGATCAGGTGTAAGAATAGTCTTATATTGTTCCATACGGTACTGAGCTATTTCTTTAGATCCACCACCCTTTTTCTCGTTAGCTTGTTTTAGTGCATCTTTCTTATTGATACATTCTGTGTTTACAGCTAAAACCTTAGTATACTGATCATCATTCAAAGAAAGTTTTTTTTGCAGTTCTTTAGAATATGGGATTGCACGCTGCGCAGCCGGTACCTGTACCTTCTGAACCATTTTTTGTGCTTTAACAGCTACCTGTTGTTTTGGTGAGGTTTTGGGAGCAGCAGCAGTTTGTGCAGCGGCAGTAAGGCCTGCAGCAGCAAAGGTGAATGCTAAAAGTAACTTTTTCATAAGTTTTGTTTTTTTATATAATATTAATGATAATTAACGAGTAATTTAAGCCGATCAATATGAGGTGCTTAAACAATTTCTTGTTTGCATTTAAATGAAACCTAAAAACCAAATTAATAAACATGAAAAAAATAATCCTTTCCCTTTTTCTGATCACCTCTTGTCTGCTTGTTAAAGCACAGCAGGAAACCCCTGCTTCTAAAGAAGAAACTGAAGTTGCTGCGGTAGTCGAAAAATTAAGAGTAGCCATGATCAGCGGAAACAAGTCCGATCTGGAGAGTGTGACTTCTGCCGATCTGACTTATGGACATTCGGGAGGTAAAATTCAGAACAGGGCTGCTTTTGTAGATGATATCAGCTCAAAAAGATCAGATTTTAAAACGATTGAATTAACCAAACAATCTATTACCATCCAGAATAATGTTGCGATAGTACGTCATGTCTTAGTAGCAGATACCAATGATGGCGGGAAACCGGCACATATCAGTCTGGGGATAGTTCTGGTTTTGAAGAAAGAGAAAAAAGACTGGAAAATAATTGCAAGACGTGCATTTCACGTAGATTAATTATCACGTACAGACAAGCTAGTATCCAGTATTGTTTTCTCGAAATCATAAACCGGGTACTTGCTTTCTATTAAATTAAGCAGTTTATTAGTTGCGATTTGTCCCATTTCAAAAGCAGGCTGACGAACGGAGGTCAATGTTGGGGACATCAAATCGAGCACATCTGAATTGCAAAATCCTGCAATGACCATTTCTTGCGGAACTTTAACTTTTAACTCTTTAAATACGACTAGTGCACCTATACTCAAACGATCACTGGCTGTGAGTATACCATCAGGTTTTTCCTGCAGATTCATTAGCGCTGTAATTGCAGTTTCTGTTTCTTCCTGAAACATGCCACCATGAGCACAATATTTTACATAAGCTTCATTGAGGCAGATTATGTTTTGCTAAAGCCTGTTTATAGCCATTTAAACGTTCTACACTAATTGATAAATGGTCTGAGCTTGTTAAATGGGCAATCCTTTTGCAACCCTGACTAATCAGGTATTCGGTTGCTTCAAATGCGCCTTTCTCGTTATTTGCTATGATTTTATGGGTATCGATCTGATCTGTCACCCGGTCAAAAAATACGATGGGCAAACCTCTCTGATGTAGATTTTGAAGATAGGAGGTATCTGTGGTTTCAGCGGATAGAGAAACTAGTAAACCATCTGCCGATCTGGATGCTAAATGCTGTATGTTGATCTTTTCACGTTCATAAAGTTCGTGGGTCTGTGTAATAATTACATGATAACCCCGGTCATAGGCAATTGATTCAATCCCATTGACGACTTGTGCAAAATATTGATTGGCTACTTCGCTTAGTGAAACCCCAATGGATTTACTTCTGCGTTCCTTTAAACTTAATGCAATTGGATTTGGACGGTAATTGATCTTCTGAGCATATTCAAGGACTATTTTTTTGGTCTCCGGACTGATTTCGTGCGTATCACGTAAAGCTCTCGAAACAGTGGAGGTAGAAAGGCCTAGTGCCTTGGCAATATCTTTTAAAGTAAAGGGCTCAAACATAACGTTCGTTGCGGATATCTAAATCATACAAGTCTACATATAATTTCTGATTGCCGGGAACGATTGCGCAATATTTTCTGCCCTTTTGTTTCATTCTGCGTATAAAACTATGTAGACTTGTTAGTTATTGCAAACGAAATAATTAACCAGATATTTATGAATAAATTCCAGGTAATAGTATCCAGCGTGTTGGTTTTTGCAGCTTTAAACAGCAATGCACAAAACAAAAAGAAAGATTCGCTAACAGTAATGCTGGATTCCTATTTCAATAATGAAACCAAAAAAGATCAGGGCGGTAATTTAATCTCATGGCATTATAAATGGGATGAACTGACCAATGGAGGTTTTTCTCTTTGGGGAGGCGCGAATCAAAAAAAAAGCCGGATTTAAGACTTCAACACTTTATGCAGCTCCAACAGCACAGAACCTGAAAGGTTCTTCAGTTTATATTATTGTTGATCCGGATACGGAAAAGGAAAGCAGCGATCCCAAATTTATACAGGCGGATCATGTTAAAACGATTTCAGACTGGGTAAAAAAAGGTGGCATACTGGTGATGATGGGCAATGACGTGGGTAATGCCGAACTGGAACATTTCAACAATCTGGCAAAAGTATTTGGCGTTCAGTTTAACCTGGACAGTAAAGGGAAAGTGACGGGTGACCAGTTTGACATGGGAAAGATCATGGTTCCTGCCGGTGATCCTGTATTTAAGACAGCAAAACAATTGTTTATCAAGGAATTTAGTAGTTTATCAATTACAGCTCCTGCGAAATCTATTCTGAAGGATAGAGATGGTAATGAAGTTATTGCATTATCAAAATATGGTAAAGGATCGGTAATCATCATTGGTGATCCGTGGTTATATAACGAATATGTAGACGGAAAAAGGCTGGCCGCTCCATATGATAATCTTAAAGCGGGTACTGATCTGATCTATTGGATTTCAAGTCTGATCCCAGCAGCAAAAAAATAATTCACGGTCATAAAAAACACGTTTAAATGGGCTTAAAAGCCTGATAAAAAAATATTATAATGAAGGATATGAAAGTATTACATGCGGTACATCCGGATGATTTTAAAGCATACGATACTGAAAAAATCAGATCGAGATTTTTACTGGCTGATTTAAAAGAAGAAAATAAGGCCAATTTCGCCTATACGCATTACGACAGAATGATTGTAGGATTAGTACATCCGGTTTCTGAAACGGTGGTATTAGGTAACTATTCAAATCTGCGTGCAGATTACTTTCTGGAGAGAAGAGAAATCGGAATTATCAATGTTGGCGGGGCAGGGGTTATTGAGGCAGACGGAAAAACATTTGAAGTGAATAAACTGGATGCCTTATACCTTGGGAAAGGGGTGAAGGAAGTCAGCTTTAAAAGTGCTGACGCTGCTAATCCGGCGGTTTTTTATTGCCTTTCTACACCAGCGCATCAGGCGTATCCTGTAACTTTATTAGTTCATGCGGATGCAATTTCAACAGAATTAGGTAGTTTAAGCACAGCAAATGAACGCAGAATTATCAAATACATTCATAGAGACGGAATTCAGAGCAGTCAATTGGTTATGGGTTTAACCATCCTTGCCAATGGAAGTGTTTGGAATACAATGCCGGCGCATACGCACGACAGAAGAATGGAAGCTTATTTCTATTTTGATGTAGCTGCTGATCAGCGCGTATTCCATTTAATGGGACAACCACAGGAAACCCGTCATGTTTTAATGGGTAACCATGATGCGATAGTTTCTCCGCCATGGAGTATTCATTCGGGAAGCGGTACTCAAAATTATAGTTTTATCTGGGGTATGGGAGGTGAGAACCTTGATTATGCGGATATGGACCCTGTTGCAATTCAAGACATACGTTAATGGAATACACATTTTCCTTAAAAAATAAGGTCATTATAGTGACCGGAGGTACCGGGATTTTAGGTGGTGCTTTTGTAGAAGCAGTTGTTGAAGCAGGTGCTTCGGTAGGGATTTTAGGTAGAAATGCTCAGATCGCCAACGAACGTGCAGATGCGATTAATCAGGCTGGCGGTAACGCTATTGCCCTAGTAGCAGATGTGATGGATGAAGCTCAGTTAATAGCTTGCAGAACCCAGATATTAGAGAAATTTGGTAAAATAGATGGTTTGGTAAATGCTGCGGGTGGTAATCAGCCAGAAGGAGTTTTACAGCCTGAAGAAGATATATTCAAGATGAACCTTGAAGGAATGAAAAAAGTAATGGACCTGAATTTATGGGGAACTGTTATTCCTACCCAGGTTTTTGGAGAATCCATTGCTTTGGGTGGTAAAGGCAGTATTGTCAATATCTCTTCCATGAATTCTAAAAGAGTAATCACTAAAGTATGTTATAATCTGGGGAAAGCGGGTGTTGATTATTATAATCAATGGTTTGCTGTAGAATTAGCCAACCGTTATGGCGGTGCAATCAGGATGAATGCAATAGCACCTGGCTTTTTTCTTACCGAACAGAACCGCACCCTGTTAACCAATAGTGATGGAAGTTATACAGATCGCGGAGGTCTGGCAATTAAACAAACTCCATTTAAGCGTTTCGGACATCCGGATGAGTTAAAAGGTGCTTTGATCTGGTTGTTGAGTGATGCTTCGCAATTTGTAACCGGAGCAATGATTTGTGTTGATGGTGGTTTCTCTGTATTTGGAGGAGTTTAAACCGAATAATTTTTTTGAAAAATGGGAAAGGTACTGAACTTTGGAGAGTTGTTACTGCGGATTTGTCCGGATATAGAAGGGAATTGGCTTAAGCAAAATAACCTTCCTTTTTATGTTGGTGGTGCAGAATTAAATGTAGCGACAGCACTGGCTTTGTGGGGGATACCTTCAGCTTATCTGACGGCTTTGCCCCCTAATTCTTTAACTGAGCAATTGGTTGAGTATGTCCGGGGGCTGGATATAGATACATCTGCAATTCAGTATACTGGTGAAAGAGTAGGTTTATACTATTTACATCAGGGGAAAGATCTTAAAAATGCAGGGGTTATTTATGACAGAAGCGGTTCATCCTTCGCCACTTTAAAAACAGGAACGGTCAACTGGGACAAAGTATTGAATGATGTTTCCTGGTTCCATTTTAGTGCTATTTGTCCTGCTGTCAGTTTAGCAGCAGCTGAGCTTTGCATGGAAGCCTTACAAGAAGCATCAGCCCGGAATATCACGATCTCTGTGGATCTAAATTATAGAGCCAAGCTCTGGAAATATGGCAAAGAACCGATTGAAGTCTTACCTGATTTAGTCAGGTACTGTGATGTCGTGATGGGGAATTTATGGGCTGCAGAGAAAATGCTGGGCATTCCCGTTCCTGAAGGTTTAGCTGATGCAGATCAGAAAGAGCTTTATTTAAAACAGGCGGAGTTAAGCTCAAAGGCATTGATTGCGAAATTTCCTGAATGTAAGGTAGTCGCAAATACTTTCCGTTTTGATGAACAGGAGGGGGTAAAGTATTATTCTACTTTATTTTCGGAGGACGAATTACTGGTATCCAGACAATATTCGGCAAAGAAGATTATCAATAAAGTAGGCAGTGGAGACTGTTACATGGCTGGTTTGATCTATGGTTTTTACCAGGATCAGTCGGCAGCAGAGATCCTTGAATTTGCAACGGCCGCTGCGTTTTCTAAACTCTTTGTAGAAGGAGACGCGACAACGGTAAAAGTAGAAAACGTTATAAAAACAGCAAGTAATTATGAAGACTAAAGAGAGCTCTTTAAAAGCGATAACAGACCAGGGGCTATTGCCTTTGTTTTTTTACGAGGATGCAGAAGTGAGTTTAGAGATCATCCGGACATTATATAAATCGGGAATCAGGGTACTGGAATACACAAACAGAGGTCCTGCTGCACTGGGAAATTTTCGATCTCTGATTCATGTGGTTGAAACGGAGATGAAAGATCTTCATCTGGGTATCGGCACTATCAAAAATACTACTGAAGCCAGAGAATTTATCAAAGCAGGTGCGCATTTTATCGTTTGCCCGGTGGTAGATGCTGAAGTAGGTGAAATAGCCCATGACGCTGGTTTGTTATGGATTCCTGGTTGCTTTACACCAACTGAAATCAATATTGCACATCAGTTAAAGGCAGGTATTATTAAACTTTTTCCGGCAAATGTATTGGGACCTGTTTATTTGTCTTCGGTAAAAGAGGTGTTTCCAGAACAGCTTTTTATCCCTACAGGCGGGGTGGAGATTGAAGAAGAAAATATGAAGTACTGGTTTAAATCTGGTGTATGTGCTGTTGGCATGGGCAGTAAACTGGTCAGTAAAGATATTCTGGAAAACAAAGATTATAATGAATTAGCTATACGTACTCAAAAGACTATTGAAATGAAATGGTGAAAGCCACGAGATAAATATTGGTGAGAGCCACACGATAAATACTGGTGAAAAAAACCACACCATAAAAACAACCAAACCAACCAAAACCAAATATAATGACTGAGACCAAAATGAGCAATTACCGTTGGACGGTCTGTGCCCTGTTGTTTTTTGCGACAACAGTAAATTATCTTGATAGACAGGTTCTTAGCCTGTTGCATTCAAGGTTAGAAGCAGAGTTCAACTGGACAAACAGTGACTATGCTAATATTACCTCGGCTTTTCAGCTGGTCTATGCTATTTCAATGCTTTTTGCAGGTAGAATAGTGGATAGACTAGGTACCAAATGGGGCTATGCTGTCGCTTTAATTGTTTGGTCTTTAGGCGCGATCCTGCATGCCAAAGCTATCCCTGTTGGACATGGAATTGCTTCAATGTTAGGTTTAATCGGTATTACAGGTGTTTCTGTTTCTGTACTGGGCTTTATTTTCTCCAGAGCAGTTTTAGGTTTTGGTGAATCAGGAATTTTCCTGCGGCGATTAAAGCTACAGCAGAATATTTCCCTAAAAATGAGCGTTCTCTAGCCACAGGGATCTTTAATTCAGGTGCGAATGTGGGCGCAGTACTAGCCCCGCTGACCGTGCCATGGATAGCGCATACCTGGGGTTGGGAAGCTGCATTTCTGATTATTGGTGCAGTTGGCTTTTTATGGCTGATCTTCTGGTTTATATTTTATGAAAAACCTGAAAAGCAAAAGCGTTTATCTAAAGCCGAGCTGGATTATATTTTATGTGATCCTGATCAGCAGGCTATTGTCCCTTCTTCAACAACAGAAGCAGCCGAGAAAGTTTCGTGGGTAAAACTCCTGAAATACAGACAAACCTGGGCTTTCAGTTTAGGTAAATTTATGACAGATGGGGTATGGTGGTTCTTTTTGTTCTGGTTACCTTCTTATCTGAAAGTTCAATATGGAATGGATGATACGGCAATTATGATCCCTTTAGCGGTATTGTACAGTATGACGATGATTGGAAGTGTTGGCGGTGGATGGTTCCCGATGTACTTTATGAAAAAAGGATATGCGCCTTATGATGGCAGGATGAAAGCGATGCTGATTATCGCAATTTTTCCTTTAGTCGTACTTGCTGCACAGCCATTAGGACATATCAGCGTTTGGATTCCGGTAATTTTAATTGGTATCGGCGCTTCGGCACACCAGGCATGGTCTGCCAATATATTTACTACAGTTTCGGATATGTTCCCTAAAAAAGCAATAGGATCGGTGATTGGAATTGGTGGAATGGCCGGAGGTTTAGGCGGGGTGTTTATGTCTAAGCTGGGTGGTTCACTCTTTGATCATTACAAAGCATTAGGGCATACGCAAACAGGGTATACGATTATGTTTACGATTTGTGCAGTGGCCTATATTGTTGCATGGACAGTGATGAAAATTCTGGTACCTAAATACAGGCCGATTAACGATTTGTAGTTGATGAGGTTTCCTGATCCTCTAATCATATTAATATGTCCTGTAGTGTTAGCTTATCTATTTTCGTTCTATAATTTTGTCTCTTAATTTCATAAATGGTTTCTCTATGGTCAAGTGTAGTAGATATGCTCCCATTATGCAGGTTATTATACAAATTATGAGCATTAAATTACTGTCAATTTTAAATTTGTCTAATAATTCGGGTGTCAGGTGAATTATACCTTTATGCGTCAAATAGATTGCGAAGGAAAGTTTTGCAATAAATGTTGTAGTTTTTGAATTCCACTTATACAAAAAACTTGTCGGACTAATAGCCCCTAAAACCATAAATCCAAAGCCAAGTGCAATTAATGGAAAACCAAAAATTGAAGCGGCAAATGTTTGTTGGTCTTCACATAAAAAATAAGCACTTGTCAGAATACATAAACTTAATAGAATAAATTGGTTTCCATATTGTGAAATTTTGCTGTAAAATTTTGGGAGGAAAACATAAACCCCTGCAATTGAAACGCCAATCAAAAGCCCGTCTAAACGATTATATGTCGGATAATAAATGTATTTGTACCAATAGAACCAACTATAGTCATCTTCAATTTTAGGTAGATACAAATGGTTGAAACTATAAATTCTAATTGCAAAACCAAATAAAAACAGCATTAGTAATAGCCAGTATGATTTAGCAAATAGTTTTGATTTTTGTAAGAAAATCAAAACTATAGGTAAAAACAAATAAAAATGTTCTTCCACACACAGCGACCAGGCGTGAGAAAAAGTTCCAAAATCTTTTACATCAAGTCCAAGATTTTGAGTAAAAGTTAGAACCTTCCAGATTGGTGGTAGTGCTTCTCTTTCTCTGAAAAATGGAAAGCAAAAATAAATTCCAACTGTTACCAGAAATGCAGGAACAATTCTAAAAAATCGTTTGATAAAAAATATTTTGAATGAAATGAGTTGCTCTTGTTTTATTTGAGAAAAGAGTTGAAAAGAAATTAGAAATCCACTCAACACAAAAAACAAGTCAACGCCTGTCCACCGAATGAAGCTACATCTGGCAACCATTTCGGTTGTCCGCCGCTAACAATGAAATAATGAAAAAAGAAAACCAATATAATCGCTAATGCTCTTAAATGGTCAAGTCCGTATAGTTTGTTACTCATTTATATTATTCTGGATATACTCTGTAGGGCTGATACCGAACTGTTTTTTAAATTCAAGACTAAAGTATTTCCGGTCATTGAAACCTACACTGTAGGCGATCTCAGAAATGGATAAACCGCCGGTTTTAAGCAGTCTTGCAGCTTGCTTAAGCCGGAAGGATTTGATAAAGTCGTTGACAGACTGATCGGTCAAAGATCTGATTTTTTTATACAATACAGGCTGGCTCATGCCTATTTCAGCGGCCAGTGCAGGCACACCAAAATCAGTATCACTGATATGTTTCTCAATAATTTTGATCAGGTTATGAAGAAAAGCCTGTTCAGTCGTGTTAATGATCAGACTTTTGGGTTCAAGTGTGATTGTCTGCCCATATTTCAAACGTAATTTCTCTCTTGCATTTAATAGGTTTTCTATATTTAACTGTAGCAATTTGATGTTAAATGGTTTGATAATATAGGCATCTGCACCGGTTTCCAAACCGTTAATCTGATGGATATAGGCAGATCTTGCTGTTAGTAATATCACGGGTATATGACTGGTTCTTTCATCTGTTTTGATTCTTCTGCAAAATTCCAGTCCGTCCATGTTTGGCATCATGACATCGCTGATAATCAGGTCAGGTATTAAATCAGGAGCAGTTTCCCATCCCGCAAGGCCATCTTCACATTCATTTACTTCGTAATTCCCTGATAGGGCATCTTTGACAAATCTCCGGATCTCTGCATTGTCTTCAGCTAACAGGATGGTATGTTTTTTCGCTGGATAAAGCAAATCTTCAGCAGGGGCTATAGTTCCAGTATCATTGGGAACGCTATCTTTTGCAGGAAAGGGCTCCCTTGAATTTAAAACATCATTAGCGTCTCTATATTATAATTACAGCATCATCATAATAGATATAATCAATCTGGAATTCTGCTGGTTTAAAATGATCTTTACCTGTTTGAAGTTCCACTGTAAAACAAGTATGCCCGTTTTTGCCCATTGGATCTGGTGTACTTTCGAAATAGATCTCACCATGATGCAGCTCTGTAATACTCTTTGAAAAAGAAAGCCCAAGACCTGTACCGATATTTCCGGACGAAGCTACCTGGTAAAAACTGTTAAACAGATCTGACTGGTTTTCTAAAGGAATGCCTTTTCCGCTATTTGCAATTTCAATTTTAACAAGATTCGTTTCAACTTTTAGATGAAGACTGATTTGTCCGTTTTCCGGTGTGAATTTAAAAGCATTGGAAAGCAGGTTAAATAATACTTTTTCTAACTGTACCTTATCAAAGTATAGTTGTATTTCGTCCCGTTCTGCGTAAAAATCATAACTGATGTGCTGTACATCAGCCATATTTTGAAAAACCAGGAAGATTTCGCGGCAAAATTTCGCGATGTTGCCCGGACTAACCTGCAAGATCATCTTTCCGCTTTCTGCCTTCCTGAAATCCAGTAATTCTGTAGTAAGGCGCATCAGCCGGTCTGCATTGTTTTTAATTAAAGAGAGTTCTTTATGTAAAACGGGCTGTTCTCTTGTTTCCTCTATTATTTTTTCTAATGGTGCTACAATTAAAGTTAATGGCGTTCTGATCTCATGAGAAATATTAGTGAAAAACTCAAGCTTATGTGCATTGGTTTCTTTCTCATTTTTAAGTACTGCCCTGATCAGCAAATAACGCAGGAGTAAGATAATTATCCCTGTGGCCAGACAGGCATAAAATAAGTAAGCCCACCACGTTAAATAGAATGGAGGCAGAATACTGATTTTTAGTTTTTTGACATTCAGGCTTTGTATACCGTCATTGTTCATCCCTTTAACCTGAAAAATATAATCGCCCGGTGGCAGATTGGTATAAGTGGCTGTAGGTGTATTCACTGAATTCCAGTTCTTTTCAAAACCATCCAGTTTATAACTGTATTTGTTCTTTTCTGGTTTAACGTAATTCAGCAGGGCAAAATTGATTGTGATCGTATTCTGATTGTGGTGAAAAGTAACCTGATTCGTCTGACAGATATTCTTTTTCAGGAGCCCATCCTCATCATTTATTTTTAAAGACCGATTATCTAATTTAAGATCCGTCAGGACAATTTCTGAAGGTTTGGTATTGGTTTGTATCTTATTCGTGAAAAAACCTGTAAAGCCATTATAACCACCAAAAAACAGTTCTCCGCCTGAGCTTTTCAGATAAGCATTTTTATTGAATTCATTTCCCGGTAAACCATCTCTGGAGGTATAATTTTTAAAGGTTTTTAAAGCCGGGTTAAACATGGACAGCCCATTACTCGTACTGACCCACAAATTACCTGCATTATCTTCTATAATACCGAATACGTTGTTAACCGGTAAGCCATTTTCTTCGGTATAATTAATAAAACGGTTATTTTTCTGATCATCATAATAGCTCAAGCCACCATAATAGGTTCCAATCCATATTTCACCGTTTTTACGTTGTGCAATACAGTTGATATTGCTGGATCTTAAGCTGTTCTTAAGCCCCATTTTAAAGGTAACAAACAGATCTTTGGTTCTGTTTAAAACGAACAATCCATTCGATGTCCCTATCCATGTATTACGCTCCTGATCTCTGAGGAATACAAAGTCTGATGTGTTTTTCAGTTTTTCAGTAACTACAGGCAGATTAAGCGGTTGGAATTGTGTCTTTTGTGGATTGGAGAGCAGTATGCCATTCCTTTGTGTGCCGACCCATAATCGCTGCTGCTCATCTTCGGTGATTGCGATGACCTCATCGGCTAGCGGATCTTCTGGATGGTTTAAAAACCGTTTGAAAGATTGTGTTGCAGGATTAAAAAGATCTAAACCCCCGCCATGTGTACCTACCCAAACATTTCCTTGTTTGTCTTCATAGATAGATTTAACAAGATTTGAACCCAGGCTGCTGGAAGGATTGGCACTGCTAAGGTAAGCCGTGTACTTAGCTGTTTTTCTGTTATAGTAATTAATACCACCGCCTTCAGTTCCTATCCAGATTTTTTTTTTTGTTTGTCTTCTACAATTGAACTGACTACGTTATTACTGATACTGGACTCGTATTTGTTTTTCTGATAGCTGATGAAATGTGTAATATAGGGGAAGGCAATATTAACCCCGCCAAAGTAAGTACCAATCCAGATAGACTCGTTTTTATCCTTAAATAAGCTATAAACGGAGTTTTGACTCAGGCTTTTCTTGTTTTCAGAAGCATTTTGATAAGAAACGGCGGCGAAAGTTACGGGGTTCATAATGCTAATCCCTTCCAGACTTCCAATCCAGAGATTACCAGATTGATCTGTGATGATATTCCGGATGACATTGCTGATGATACTTTTGGGATCACTGGTATGTTTAAAGGAAATGAAGTTGTTCGCTGAACGGTTATAACGGTTAACTCCGCCATTCTGTGTTCCAACCCAAAGGTTGTGCTGCTTGTCTTCAATGATACTGGTAATAAAATTATCACTGATATCTCCCTGATGTGCATTGTTTTTGAAGTTCTCAAATTGCTCGCGCCCTTTGTTATAGGTAAGTCTCGTCAGGCCATTATCTGTACCAATCCATATCGCGCCCTGATGATCCTGATAGATCGTGCGGATATTGCCAGAGGGGAGCCTGTTATTCTCTGCATAAAAGGATTGTGAATAAGCCTGTCTGTTCTTCGCGGATAAAATTTTCAGGCCCATGGTTGTTCCGACCCATAAATTGCCTGATTTATCTTCATAAATACAGTTGATTTTTTTGGAGCTGGTTTTACGTTTATCATTGTCACCTATAATTGTGAAGGATTCTTTTTTACTATTATACCGGTGTAAACCAAGGTCAGTTCCAATCCATAAAGAGCCCATGCGATCTTTGTATAGTGCATTGATATAATCATTTCGCAGGGACGTGCTGTCTGTCTGATGGATTATTCATTCAGATATACCTTAAACCGGTAACCATCATAGCGGTTTAATCCATGACGTGTGCCCAGCCAGATAAACCCCTCCTGATCTTGTGCAACCGATAATACCGAATTTTGAGAAAGACCTTTTTCAATATTCAAATGGTCAAACAGGATAGGCTGCTGTGCACTGGCAGTACTACAAAAGAAACAAAAAAAACAAACATGATAAAATGAGGTAATTTGATTTGAAGAGCATGGTTTTGTTTTTTCAGTAAAATAGATGATAAACAGCCTGGTTACGCAATTATAAGCTAAATTATTAGAAAATCACCCCTATAAATTTATAAAATTACCCCCTCCGAATCCCCCCTTGCCTATATGTTTGCTATATGATGTTACCACTATTAATGGCTGGAAGCAACATGCAAAACCTAACCAAATAAAAATCAATTATGAAGAAATTATACCTTAATTTAATTAGGTGTAGCTTAATGTTTACTGTGCTTTTATGCAGTGCATTAACTTTCGTATCACCTTTATCTTTATTTGCGCAAAGCAAAGTAATTTCAGGGACTGTTACTGATGAACAGAAACTTCCTGTTCCGGGTGTTTCTATCCAGGTCAAAGGCACATCGAAGTCTACACAAACTGACGGAAGTGGTCAATACAAAATTCAGGCAGACGGCAAGGCTGACATCGTGTTTACAGCAATCGGTTTTACTACACAAACTTTACAGGCGGGCAGTAATGCGATACTCAATGTGAACCTGCATGCGGCAAGTACAGGTCTGAATGAAGTTGTAGTTGTTGGATACGGCACACAAAAGAAAGTAAATGTGATCGGTTCTATTGCGACGATTAGCTCAAAATCATTAGAAAATCGTCCGATTACTAATTTGTCTTCAGGACTTGCAGGTCTAAGTGCTGGTATCGCAGTTAACCAGAGTTCCGGTAAACCCGGCAGTGATGGAGCTACAATCAGGATCAGGGGAGCAGGGACATTAAATAACAATAACCCTTTGGTAATTATTGACGGTATTGCCGGTAGTATGGATGCGGTAAATCCAAATGATGTAGAAAGTATGTCCTTACTGAAAGATGCCGCAGCGGCATCAATTTATGGCTCACTGGCTGCCAATGGAGTAATCTTGATTACCACTAAAAAAGGGGGTAAAAATAAGCTCAGTGTAAATTACACCAGTATGTTTTCTATTGCAGAGCCAGCTAATATGCCTGGATTTGTTACAGATTATATTACCCATATGAACCTGGTAAACGAAGGATATCGTAATCTTGGGCAGACTCCGGTATATACTGAAGCAACAAAGGCATTGTGGGCTGCAGCAAACGCAGACCCGGATGGACTTACTGCACAGGGAATTCCAAACAAGATTGCTTATCCGAATACAGACTGGGCAAAAACTATATTTGAACACAATCTGGTTCAGCAACATAATCTTTCACTTAACGGGGGAACAGAAAATACTCAGTTTATGCTTTCAGCCCGGATATTTAAATAATCCGGGTACTATGGGCCAATACAGGTACTGACCGTTTCCAGTTAAGGATTAATCTGCAAACCAAGGTGAATAAATTCCTGACTTTAGGAACACAGACTTTTGCGTCTTTACAAAAATATGGGCTGGCAAGTACTGCTAATGCATTTAACTTTTTGCGTCAGACCACTCCGGGTGTATATCCGGTTTACAATGGATTGTATGGTTTTCCTGCAGCAGCAGAAGAATCAGCTACTGCAAATAACATCTCAACTTATTTATACAGTACTGGTGGAAAGGATCAGGAGTCCAGATTCAATACCACGGTATTTGCAAATTTTGCGATCTATAAGGGGTTGAGTTTTGAAACCCGTTTTAATTATCAGACTCGTTTTGAAGAAAAAAACACGTTTAGTAATACTTTTGAAAAATGGAATTTTGCTTCCAATACTTTAAAGGTTGCAGCAACAACGCCAGATCAATTGAGTACTACTTATCTCTTTAATAAAAATTATAGCACAACTATTGACAACGTTTTAAGGTATAATATCACGATTGCCGAAAAACATGATCTGGGTATCTTAATGGGGTACAACCAGAATTACTATAATTATTATAACTGGGATGCGACTAAACAAGGCCTGATTGATGAGTCAATAACCACATTGGGTTCTGCAACTACCATGACCTCGATTAATGGGGATGCTTACGATTATGCGATACGTTCTTTTTTTGGACGTTTGAATTATGCCTATGATAGCAAATATTTACTGGAAGGCGTTTTCCGTTATGATGGTTCTTCAAAATTTGCTCCGGGTAATCGCTGGGGGTTCTTTCCTGCTTTCTCGGCTGGATGGCGTATCTCTCAGGAACCATTTATGAAACATATAAACGAGTACGTAAGTAATCTGAAATTACGTGCGTCATGGGGTAAAACCGGTAACAATGTGATGAATGCGGATGCTAGTCTGGGCAATTACGATTATAAAGCTGTTTATGGTTCTACACCTTACTCTTTTAACGGACTACCAGTTACTACTGGTTTGATCCAGTCAAAGTTTGCTAACAGGGATTTGCAATGGGAAACCACTACAGTTAGTAATCTTGGTTTGGATGGAACCCTTTTTAGGGGAGCAGTTAATTTTGAAATTGACCTGTATAATAAATTTACTGAAGGAATTTTATATGTACCAACTATTCCTTTAACAGTAGGTACTGCAACTGCTGCAACCAAAAAAATATAGCAGAGATATCGAATAAAGGTCTGGAAGTAACATTGGGATACAATGGTAAATCAGGTGACTTTAAATATGGTGTATCTGGAAATTTCGCCTATAACTTTAACAGAGTAAGAAAATATAAAGGAGCTTTACAACAGGGCTATACAACTGATGCTAATGGTAATCAGGTTTACACTTCAAACCTGGGCAGTGTTTCTAATGGTACAATAACCCGTATTCTGGAAGGACAGCAGGCAAATCAATATTATTTATATAATGTCTACAAAGGGAATGGATCTTATAACAATGCAGATGGGACTTTAAATATATTAATGGAGGTCCTAAAGATGGGATGATCAGAACACCTCAGGATCTTTCATGGTTACAAAGTATGGTCGCCGCAGGATATACTTTTCAGCCAACAGGCGGTGCTGCAGGTAAAACGAATATTACCTATGGGGATTTGATTTATGCAGATAACAATGGAGATGGTATTTATGGCAATACTTACGATCAGACTTTCTCCAATGTTTCTGCAACACCTAAGTATAATTTCGGGTTACAGCTTAGTTTTGGTTATAAAGGCTTTGATATGTCCATGTTATGGGCAGGAAGTGCCGGAATGAAGTACTACTGGAATGCTACGGGCTATAACAGTTCGATAGTTTCTTTAGGTAATGCAGTAAGCACTTTAATTGCAAATGATCACTATTATTATAACCCTGCTAATCCTTCTGATCCGGCTAATAATATCAATGCACATTATCCAAGACTTAAAAATACAACGGATGTTCAGAATTCGGGTGTAGCCAGTGATTTTTATCTGTACAATGCTTCGTATGTGAAACTGAAAAATTTGCAGTTCGGCTATACACTTCCTGAAAACTTATCTAAAAAGGCAGGGATGAACAGAGTAAGGTTATATGTTTCGGGAGAGAACTTATTTACAATTACTAAGTTTCCAGGTCTCGATCCTGAGCTTGGTGTTTCCGGCGGACAATATGCAGGGGTGGCTTATCCAACCATGCGCCAGTACTCATTGGGTTTAAATGTTACATTTTAAGGGAGAAAGAAATGAAAAAGATATTATCAATTATATTAACGCTGGTTGTATTGTCAGGGTGTAAAAAGAGTTTATTGGAAACTGCTCCCTATTCGGCGGTTGATGCAGAGAAAATGTGGACTACGGATAACCTGACTGATTTGGGGATCAGCGGGGTTTACAGTGCACTGCGTTTGGGCATTAAAACTGACGGGGCATCGGGACTTGAACTTTATCAATTAGACCGTTTCAGTTTTACCGGACAGACCAGTGGTTCAGAAGTCTTGATGGCAGGTACAGTAACTACTGGCAACAGTACATTCAGCGATAACTGGAGAAATATGTACGAAGGGATTCAGCGTGCTAATGATGCGATTAAAAATATACCGCTTAAATCTCCATCCGCCGATGCGAAAAAGAGCCGCTATATAGCAGAAGCTAAATTTCTGAGGGCCTATTTCTATCTACGGTTAAATCAATTGTATAAAGGTGTGCCTATATACCTGGAGCCTTTTTTAGCTGAGGATGCTATTAAAGGGCGTTCAACTGAAGAAGAGGTCTGGACTCAGGTAATTGCCGATCTGACGGATTGTATCGCCGAACCAAATTTGCCGGACAGGTATGCTGCCGGTAATGCTTCTTATGGACATATCACTAAAGGTGCAGCATATGCCATGCGTGGTAAAGCTTATTTATATCAGCAAAAATGGGCTTTGGCTGCTGCCGATTTTAGCAAGGTTAAGGATGCCGGTTATGGACTATTTAATAACTATACGATGTTTAAAACGGCTAATGAGCAGAGCAATGAAATGATTTTTTCTATTCAGAATATTGGTATCTCAAATTCGGGTTCTACGACACAGTTTTTCTGTGGTACAAGATCTTCTTTTGGTTCTTGCTGGAATACTTATCATGTTTCACCAAATCTGGTTGATTTATATGAAAATGCTGATGGTTCGAAGTTCAGCTGGGAGACTGTGTTTCCGGGTTATTCTGCCTTATCTGTAGCAGAAAGGGAGGTTTACTTTTTAAGAAATAACCTGACTGCTGCTGAAATTGCTGCGGCAACTACCAGAGGTGCAAAAATGAGTCTTTATCTGCCTGCAGGTAATGAAGCCCGTATTTTACAAGCTTATACAAATCGTGATCCAAGGTTAGCTGCGAATGTAATTACACCATATTCAACTTATGTTGGCGTATATAGCGGTATAAATGCAACGGTAACTTCAAGATGGCCGTACCGTTCAGAAGCTGCATTAAACGGGGATCTTCGTACAGATACACACAGAGTTACTTCTACTATTTATATAGAAAATTTGTTTACGAAGGAGCTTCTGAAACGCTGAACAGATCTTATGGGCCTACTGATTTTCCGATTCTCCGGTATGCAGATGTATTACTGATGTGGGCAGAAGCATTAAACGAACTGGGCTCAACTGGTGATGCGATTGCAAAAGTTAATGAAGTGAGGAGCAGAGCAGGTGCGGTAGTGCTGCAAATGGGAAATGGCTCTTTGCCAACGTATGTAAGTGATCAGACTAATTTGAGAGAGCGTATCCGGAACGAACGTCGTGTGGAGTTTCCAAATGAAGGGGTGAATTACTTTGATGAATTACGCTGGAAAAGCTGGAAAGATAAAGTTTTCTATACAGGTAACGGGGTAAAACAGATCTGGGGAAATACAGTGTATCCTTACTCATTTAAAGGCGATTATATTACTACGTGGCCTATTCCTCAGGTGGAAATTGAGCGGAATCCTAATTTGAAACAAAAATGCCGGCTGGATCAATTAATGAAGACCTATCAAATTATAGTATTGCTGTTGCTGGGTACAAACCTGGCAACAGCTCAGGAAATCAAAAAGGGTAAACTTATTTTCTCGGACGAATTTAATTATACAGGACTTCCTGATAGTTTGAAATGGACTTATGAGGTGGGATTGGTACGGAATAAAGAGCCTCAGTATTACACTTCAAAAAGAATGGAGAACGCAAGGGTAGAGGATGGAAATCTAGTCATTGAAGCGAAAAAAGAGGATTATAAAGGGGCGAAATATACTTCAGCAAGTTTAATTACACTGGGTAAAAAGCATTTCAGGTATGGCAGGATAGAGGTGAAGGCTAAAGTTCCCAAAGGTTTAGGGAGCTGGCCTGCCATCTGGATGCTTGGTGAAAATCGCCAGCTGGTTAAATGGCCAAATTGTGGTGAAATTGATATTCTGGAATATGTAGGTAAAGATTCAACACAGGTTTATGGTACCGTTCACCGTTCATATGCTGACTGCGCGAAGTATCATTATATAGGAGAAAAGCCGAAAGTAGGTGCGCCTCATGAAGATTATCATATTTATGCGATAGAGTGGAATAAGAAAAGTATTTCTTTTTACTATGATGATTTGAAGTATTTTGTATTTGAGTATAAAAAGGCAGCTTATGATCCTGGAAAGATTTTTAAAAGGCCTTTTTATCTGTTGTTAAATCTGGCTTTGGGCAGGGAAGGGACACTGGGCGGGCCGCTGGATGATCATATTTTACCTTTAAAATACTATGTCGATTATGTTAGAGTTTACAAATAGGTTGAAAATATTGGCTTTACTGGTGTTTTTGTTCAATAGTCAGCTGACTTTTGCTCAGGATTCTTCTTATGAAACAATTATGGGTCGCATCAATACTGATTTGCAGGGAGAAAGTCAGTTACTGGATGTGCAGGCCTCAAAAAGTATAGCAACTATTCAAGAAGACGGGAGCTGGTCGGATATCAACTATGCGAACCCGGATTATGATCCTTTGCAAAGAATTAAGACGATGGCGCTGGTTTTTAGCGGATCAAATCATCAGCTATATGGCAAGGTTAAGGCTTATAATGCCGTAGTAAAGTCGCTTGAGCATTGGGTGCAGCTTAATCCTAAAAATAAGAACTGGTGGTATAATGATATCTTTTATCCGAAGACTATTGGCGAAATACTCATTTTGATGCACTATGCAAAAACGCCTTTACCAGCGGATTTGGAAAAGTCATTACTAGCGCGTATGGTTAGAAAATTAAAGACCGGTGATGGTGCGAATACCTCTGATGAGGCTTTGCATTATTTGTATCGGGCTTGTTTAACAAAGCAGAAAGCTACGCTTGATTCTGCTGCAAAGTATTTATTTGAACCTGTTTCTGTTACTGACGGAAAAGAGGGAGTACAGGTTGATAACAGTTATTTTCAACATGGGAAACAGCAGGCTATAGCTAGTTATGGGGCTGTCTTTGCCAGCAATTCTGTGAATGCTGCATTTATTTAAAGGGTACGGCTTATGCGATGCCTCCTGAACAGTTGAGCATTCTGATTACTTATATCAGGGACACTTTCTTCAAAACTATCAGAGGAAGCTTTTTTGATTTCAATGTCCGTGGACGTGGGATCAGCAGGAAAGATTCATTAAAAGGAAGTTTTACTGGGCTGATTGCTAAGGTTAAAGTGCTGAGTCCGGAAAATGAAGCTTACTGGCTTGCGGTGGAAAAACGGATGTCACATACAGAGGTTCCTTCTTATGGTATATCGGCAGGAAACAGACAGTATTGGAAAAGTGGTTATACACTGCATACGCGTCCCGGATATACATTTAGTGTACAGGCGGCTTCTTCACGGACGCTCAGAACTGAAAGGGGAAATAATGAAAATGTACTGGGTAAATTTCTGGCTGATGGAGCAACAAATATCCAGGTTCGCGGTGATGAATACGTGAATGTGATGCCGGTTTGGGAATGGGATAAAATTCCAGGAGTGACCTGCAGGATTTTTTGGGTGACGAAGGGAGCGTAATCAAACAAGACTGGGGTATACCGGGAACTACTGCTTTTGTTGGCGGGTTGAGCAATGGACTTTATGGCGTATCTGTTTACGCACAGAATTATGATGAAGTGCAGGCAAAAAAAGCATGGTTCTTTTTTTTGATAAAGAGATTGTGTGTTTAGGAGCAGGGATTAAAAGTGAAGCTGCCGAAGAAGTGAAGACTACTTTAAACCAGAGCTGGTTAAAGGGGGATGTCGTTCTGGATGAGGTTGTTTTGGGAAATGAAATTGAACAGCAGAATTCCAAACCTAAATGGATATGGCATGATCACATCGGTTATTTCTTCCCGGAAGGCGGGAATTTAAGCGTGAGTAATCAAACACAAAAAGGTAGCTGGTATCGTATTAATCAGTTCCAGCCGAAAGATGAAATCAGCGGGAAAGTATTTCAGCTTTCTTTAAATCATGGGCATAAACCTGTGGATGGACACTATGAATATATTGTTGTTTGTTCCGGGAGTAGATGGTGCTGGTGCCAAAAAAAAAATATAATTTATCCATGATACGGATTTTAAGTAATACTGAAGATTTGCAGGTAGTGGAAAATAAAGAATTAGACCTTTTGCAATTGGTTTTTTATAAGGGAGGAGTATTGAAAGCTGCGGGTTTAACTGTTAAAGCAGATAAGGCTTGTACGATTTTGATTCAGGGTTTGCATACTGAATATCCGATAATCGACGTGGCAGATCCCGGACAGATGAGTGACATCATACAACTTGAACTTGAATTACCAGGACTAAAAGAATTAAAGAAACTCAACTGTGTTTTACCGACAGGTGCACAGCGGGGTGCTACGGTTAGAAGTTTTTAACATAAATGAATAATAAAAAGATGAAAAGAATCAATTTAATTGCAGGAATACTTTTACTTGCGGGATCTGCCTCTTTTGCGCAGAAATCAGGGACACAATTACAAAACATGGGGCAATTAATTGATGAACAATTTGATTTTGCTGCTAAACAATACAAAGTTCTGGATAAGAATATTCCTGCTGGCTTAACGCCGCAGAGTTATGATGCTAAGAAAGATAAACTTGTTGCTTATGATATTAAATGGTGGTGCAGTGGGTTTTATAGCGGTTCGTTATGGTATATCTATGAACAAACTAAAGATGAATCGGTCAAAAAAATTGCTGAAAAGGCTTTAAAAGTAATTGAACCCAATCAAACTTATAGTGGTAATCATGATCTTGGATTTATGATGTTTTGTAGTTTTGGCAATGCGTATCGTCTGACAAAGAATCCTGCCTATAAAACAGTAATCGATAACTCGGCAGCATCACTAGCTAAGCGTTATCGCCCCGCTATTGAGTCTATCCAGTCATGGGATAAAAACAAGTATTGGAAATGTCCGGTAATTATAGACAACATGATGAACCTGGAAATGTTAAACTGGGTAAGTGATAACGGGGGAGATGCGAAATATAAAGAGATTGCTGTTAAACATGCCAATACTACTACTTTAAAGAACCATTTCAACCATTTCAGACCTGATTTTAGTTCGTATCATGTAGTGGATTATGATTTGACAACTGGTAAGGTTTATCGTAAGGCAACCTGGCAGGGAGCTGCATCTTCTTCTGCGTGGGCACGTGGTCAGGCATGGGCATTATATGGTTTTACGATGATGTACCGTGATACTAAAGATCAGAAATACCTGGATCAGGCAAAAGGGATAGCTCATTTTATACTGAACCATCCAAATTTGCCAGCTGATAAAATTCCTTTCTGGGATTTTGATGCACCGAAAATCCCTTATGCTGAACGTGATGCTTCTGCGGGTGCCATTGCTGCATCGGCTTTGCTTGAATTGGCTCAATATACGACAGCAGGTAAAGAAAAAACTGAGTTTATTTCTTCGGCAGAGACGATGATCAGATCTTTAGCGGCTCCGGTGTATCGTGCTAAATTAGGTGAAAACGGAGGGTTTTTTATTGTTGCACAGTACAGGAGCACTTCCTTTGAACAGTGAAATTGATGTACCTTTAGTTTATGCTGATTATTACTTCCTGGAAGCTTTGGGCAGGTATAAAAAATGGTATTTGTAATTTGATATTTTAAAATTAATATGATAACCTTATGATTTCTTTACATACAAGAGCTACTTTATTATTGTCCTTTCTGCTGGTTTGTTTTTCAGCTTCTGCACAGTTGGAAAAGAAAGGCAAACCCACTACAGGCGCACAGGACAGACAGGTTTGGGTCAAAGCATTATACAAAATTTCTTATCCGGTAGTTTCTAATCTTGCTAAAGAAACATTGAGAAAAAATATGCCTTTGGAAACGGGGCCAAAATATGGTTTAAATCTTAAAAGTGTGACTTATCTGGAAGCTGTAGGGCGGACAATGGCTGGTATAGCGCCATGGCTTGCTCTTCCTGATGACCGTACTGATGAGGGCAAAATGCGTAAAGAAATGCGTGTTATGCTTTTAAAAGGACTAAAGAATGCGGTAGACCCTAAAAGTCCTGTCCTGATTATTTGAATTTCAGGACTGAAAGTCAGCCAATTGTAGATGCGGCATATGTTGCTCAGGCTTTTATTCGTGCACCAAAAGCTTTATGGGAGCCTTTGGATAAGGAAACTAAAGCTCGCTTTATTGAAGAATTTAAGTCATTGAGAAACAGGAGCGGAGCTTATAATAACTGGCTTTTATTTTCTGGTTTGACCGAAGGGTTTTTATTGAGTATTGGCGAACAATATGATCCTGCAAGGGTTCAGTTTGCTGTCAATAAAATGAAGGAATGGTATGTAGGTGACAGCTGGTATAGTGATGGGGCAAAATTCAGTATGGATTATTATAATTCTTATGTAATTCATACCATGCTGGTAGATCTTTTGAAAATTATGACTGACAATAAAAAGGCACCTGTCAGTGATTATAATGAGGCTTTAAAGAGAATGGTCAGATATTCTGAATATCTGGAGAGAGTGATTTCTCCTGAAGGGACTTATCCGGCTTACGGACATCTCTATTACTTACGGACAGCAGCTTTTCAGGCACTGGCTCAAACTGCATTGATGGAAAAATTACCGGATCATGTAAAACCGGCGCAGGTTCGTTGTGCATTGACTAAAGTGATACAAAATATGTTTCAGGGAAATCAGAATTTTGATGATAAGGGGTGGCTGGTATTAGGCTTTAATGGACATCAGCCTGCCATTGCAGATTATTATACTTCTACGGGAAGTTTGTACATGGCAACTTTAGGATTCTTAACACTAGGGCTTCCAGCCGATAACGAGTTTTGGACGGGGCCTGCGGCTCCATGGACTTCTTTAAAAGCGTGGACTGGTGAAGAGGTCGTAAAAGATTATAAAGTAGAATATTAAATTTTGTTTATCCAGATATCCTGATATAATTGCATCAGGATATCTGGATATGTGTATTACGGTTTGTATAGTAAGTCTGTTAACTGTGTATCTTTATCTTTTTGTATGGATGCAGCTTGTTTTAAATAGGCTGCATTTTTTTGTATTCTGTACCTGCAAGTATTAACAATCTGTACAATTCGCTTGTCTTGTACTGGATAATCTGTTTCATAGTTTTTTCTTTTTCTCCCAGTCCATAAGGGATTAACCAATCCAAAGCTTTACGAATACTTCTTCCATCTGTAGTTTGATAATTCCAGAGATCAACACCTGCATGTTTACCCAGTAAGGCGAGGTTAAACCAGCCGTCGTTCAGGTTCATGGTGCTATAGCTATATGCTTTTGTTCTGGCAAGTTCCAGAGGCTGTTCACCTTCGGGTGTAATTTGTACAGTTATTCTTTTAAGGCTTTCCGTTAAGATCTTTTTTGCCAGTTCTTTATTATCTGTAAATAATGCAAATGAAGTGGTTTGTGAATCGTAAATGGTACCGTGATTGTTTTTCGATTGATGTTCGTCTGTACCAATCCTGCTGTTTAACATCCAGGTAAGATATTGTTTATACCAATCCTTAAGACCTTCGGTTTCCTGTTTAGAGAGTGCTTTTGATCCTTCAAGAAGACCCGCCCAGTCTGCTAATTCAACCAGTGAACGGCTTTCAATAATACCTATTCCACGGCCATCATTAATTCCTGTGATGGCCTGTCCATAATTAAGATTGGGGTTCATCCTGGTTTCAGGGGCGATGAACCACACCTTAATGAGTTCAGCAGCTTTTGTTGCATATTTTTCCTGACCTGTAAAATAATAGGCAAGTGATAAGAACTTACATTTATCAGTCATATCATGTAAGAACACCGCATCTGTTATTTTCCTGATGTCAGGATTACGTTCGCCATCTTTTCTGATATATGGAGTTCCGTTTGGTGTGGAAGGATCAGGCCAGAAATAAGGTGCGAGGCTCATGTAGTCATGTTTTGAGCCGCTGGGAGGTGTGGATGTTTTATCCATTACCGATTTTGGTTTTGCCGAAAGGAAGCCATCGGCTTTGCTAATGACCAGAGCTGTAAGACTTTTTACTTCTTTGTCGTTTTTTTGATAGCTTCTTCTTTTTTTGCTTTTATATAATCAGCATTTAGTAGAAATACTTTTGGTGTTTGTGCGAAAGATAACTGGCTGAACAGGGTAATCGCGATGACACATAGAAACTTGTTTCTCATTTTGGAATGGATGCTGTGAAACCAAATGTAACCTATTTTTTCTCTTCCATATTTTCTTGACGACGGGTATTTACAGAGCCATCTTCATTTGCCCCAAATTTCCAGTAAGAATAGGCGTAAAGTTCACTTTGATCCCATGCTTGCTCTTTGCGCAGAAACTGACGAATGTCTTTTACCGATGAAAATTCGGCAGCTACATAAGCAAAATGTGTAGTATTTTCTTGTTCAGGTATTTTTACTGTACGTACAGCATCTGCAAGTAATGTGTTCTCTCCCGGAGTTGTATTGTAAATCCAGTTGATCTGAATATCGGCTTCAGTTTTTAATTCCTGTTTGTCTTCTTTTCCTGGTATTTCAATATAGGCAACTCCGGTGGCTGTAGAAGGAAGTGTGTCTCTAATATAGCAGCAATAACAGGTATTCCGGTTGCATCTGCGGCCAGCAGATACCAGTCAGCTTTAGGATAAAGAACTGATCCTTTTGCTTTCATCAGCACACCCAGCAAATCTCCCGGTTTAGCATGAATTGCCCATGCAGATGCTGGGCCGCTTTCTCCGTGTGCAACAAAGTCTATGGTCATTTCGTTCTTCTCCAGATCGAAAGCTCTATGCGTGTAAGTGCGTATGGTTGGTTTTAAATGCTCAGGTGGATGAGTCCATTCTCCGGTCTCATAGTTGAAATCAGGGAAATGTATTTCATTAACTCCTGCCGGTGGAATAAGGATTTTATTGTTTACACCCGGAGTGGTATCCGCGAAGAGCGGTACGTCATCACCAGTAAAAGTAATGCGGATATAGTGAGGCGTAAGATACACCTTGTGTTTTACTTCTAATACCCCGCGGACAGTGGCAGGTCTTTCGTTTTTTATTTCGCTCATCGTGAATGTCTTCTTTTTAACTCCGGCGGTAAATATACTTTATTTATAATCTTTCTAAATAATTGAATTTAGCTATGACAATGCAATTACAATTACTGATGTGAGTTTTGATAAGTAAAAAAAAAGCTTCTCCAGTAAGACCGGAAAAGCTTTTTGAATACTATTAATTCTGATTACCTGGTTTCAATTTCAGGAACTCCGATCCAGTGAAATTTCCTTTTGGTAAATCCTGGGGTCAGGTCTCCATCAATATTGAATCTTCTCAAGTCGATTAAACGGGTTCCTCTCCACGATAAGAATATTCTGCGTATAGCAGTAAGATCAGTTAAGGTAAGAACAGTTTGTGTTTGAATGTTAGATTGACCAGCAGGATCATATTTTACGATTACAGTGTTTACGTAATCAGTCGCATTTCCGGCGATTAAGCCACGGATAGCCAGTTCAGCTCTGATTAATTGCATTTCATCAAAATCAGTAACCAGTAAAGGATCTCTTTCTTTGAAGTAAGTTAAATGACCAGTGACCCTTAGGTGCTTTCACTACCGGGTTACGTGCTTTATCTGCTGTGGTTTTTAACACAGCTACCAGGGTAGGGTCTACGGCTGCATCTCTGCTATTGATACTCATTGCAGAAAAGAACGCATTGCTAACAGTACCTGCCGTATTTAAGAAAGCAAAGTTTTCCAGTGGTGTGAATGACTGATTGATATGAGCTGTTGCCAAAGCATAATTTTGTGTATGCACACCTAATTTGGTCAGTAAAGAGTGTAATAGTCTTTTTTCCTGCTCATTAGCTAAAGGTAAAGCCTCTTCCCAGTAACGCTGAGCTTTGGCATAAGCCTGCTCGTGAGTAACGAGCATATGATCAGCATACACTGCGTGGTTTGATTCACTTACAGTGAAATAATCTGCCAGCAGCATCCATGCATAACCTGCATGTAACCTTGCATTGATTAATGCACCCTGTTTAATTTTTATTTTATCAGCCTCTGCCGGATTCTGCTGATCGGCAAGACGGATCGCATCTTCTGCACGTGCCCGGTAATTTTGAACATTAGACCAGCTGCTAAAAAGAGATGTATTATCCGGGCTCAGTTTATCTTCATCCAGTTCTTTAAAGAAAGGAGAGTTAGGTACGGCTGTCGAAGTAATTTCATCTGCTATTGCACCTGAGGCAACTAACAGGTCAGAAGACGCAGTTGCTCCGGCACGCCATACGCCAGCAATTACAGGCCCGTTAACATAAAGTCCTTTATCAATACGGCCTAACATTTCCAGGCTTGTTAATTGAGATTCATCTACAGTATTATCTGGTGATTTTGGGGCATTGACCCATTTATTGCAGGATGAAAAGGTTAATGCAATGGAAACTACCGCTCCGATTCTAAAAAAAAATATTTTGTGTTCTTTAACATAATCATATTGTGTGAACAGACTGAAAATCAGCCCTGGTTAAAATCCAATGTTTAAACTAAAAGCATAAGTGCGGGGAGCAGGAACAGCTGTCCAGTCTGAAGACAAATAGCTGATACCTTTATTCCTTTTACTACCACCCTGAGAATCAATCTGAGGTTCCGCACCACCATAATTAGTGGTAAGCCACAGGTTATTTCCTGTTAAGGATACTATACAGCGTTTCAAGACACCATTGGTCTGTTTTTTTGCCCAGTTTCCCAGATCATAAGACAAGGTTAAATTGCTCAGTCTGATGAAATCAGCTTTCTGAATAAAGTCACCTCTTACACCTTCAACTTTTGATAATGCTGTAGCGGTTGAAATGTAATCAGCTGTGCCCGGTGTTAATGCTGCCAGTTGTGTTTTTAAAGTTTCTTTGGCTTCATAGTTATTCCCTTGTGAGGCTACGTTTCTGGCCGAGATATTATAAACTTTGGCTCCTTTTGAATAAGTGAACAATGTTTGTAAACGGAAGTTGTTGAACAATTGCAAGCCAAAACCAACCGAACCATTATAAGTAGGGAAAGGTTTGCCTAATTCTTGAAGCGGTCTTTGCTCCTGTATATACGCCTTTGGCGTCAAATACAGGCCCGTCAGAAAGATTTGAATAAAAAGCAAATGCTGGTAATCCCGCACGGATCAGGTTGACTGAACTTAAGATATCTTTATCACCAGAATTGATAACTTTATTAGACTGCTGATTGAAGATCGCATAAATATCCAGACTGTGTTTTTTATTCGCACTGGTGAACACTCTGCTGTTGTAAGAAATTTCTAATCCTTGTCCTTGTATTTTTCCAATATTTTCAGGGTAATCACCGCTTAAACTGGATGGAAAACCTAAAGATGGCAGTAAGGTCGTATATACAATTGCATCACGGGTATATTGTCTGTAATAGGTAAAGCTCAGTTTCTGCTTAAATAAGCTGAGATCAGTTCCGATTTCAAATTCACCTGTACGTTCTGGTTTAATATCAGGATTTCCTTTCCTTAGAGGTTTTACTATTGTTCCAAAAGAAGAATTTTCTACCAGGTAAGCAGTTTGTGCATCACCCAGGATAAGGCAGACGGCCGGATTCTCCATAGGCAGCCCTGAATTTCCATTCGTCTACTTTTCCTTTAAGAAAGTCCATACCGGCTACATTATAGGCAACACTTACAGTAGGGTACCAGATGCTGGCTACGTTTCTTCCAATCATATTGGAAACATCACGTCTTAATCCTGCATTGATAAACAATTTGTTATCATAACTCAAAAAAGCTTCTCCGTATAATCCGTGTGTACGCTTTTCAAAAGTATTATCAGTTGTACCTAAAATTTCTGCTGCTGAAGCGATATTACTGATTCCAGGAACTGCAAAATTACGAACACTGATTCCGGTAACTTTTTCGGATGCTTGTGTCATCTGAGAAAGGAAAGATAGGTTTAACTGCCATTTTGGGTTGAACACGAAATTACGGGAGAGCTTAAAATCCAGGTTCATGTTCTGGTTACGGCGGTTACTGATTTGTTTGCTTCCTGTATTGTTTGTTCCTTGCAAAAAGCCGTAAGGAAGGTAGTTTAAACCATCAATACGGTTCAGGTCTAAGCCAGCTAAACCTTCTGCTTTAATTTGGAAAGGGAAGGTGTAAGCTAATTTTAAGCTTCCTGTAAAACGGTCATTTTCATATTCTTTCTGGATTGCACGCCAGCTTTCTTCTGCGATAAATGGCCATGGCTGACGGTCACGCATCAGGTTCCAGATTGCATCGTCGCGTCCTGAAGCAGATTGCGGAATGCTTAGTTTTCCTTTAACATAACCTGCTGTCAATGATAATTTGAAGCGATCTTTAACAAAGTCATAACCTGTACGGACTGTTTGCCTTTTATCTTGATTTCCTGGAACAATACCTGCGTTTTTATTGGTATTTGCAGAAAAGAAAATGCTGTTACTTTCATCAATTTGTGAAGTTACATTGGCGTATAATTGCTGCTCTGTCCCTTTTCTGAAAAAATCATTTAAAGGGTCATTATTTACAAACTGATCATATTTTCTGGCCAGTTCACTAAAACTGCTGTATATTTTACATTGACAGCGATCCCTTTTTTGCCATTTAAACCGCGTTTTGTCTGAATGACCACCACACCGTTTGCAGCCTCTGCACCATATGATGCTGCTGCTGCCGGGCCTTTGATTACATCTATGGATTCAATATCGTTTAATGGCAAATCGTTCAATGCGCTCATTGCTTCCTGCGATGAATTGATATCTGACGTGTTACTGCTGCCATAACGTACTCCGTCAATGAAAATCAGCGGATCACGTTCCATACTGAATGTGGCGGAAGAACGGATGTCAAAACGAATTGGCATACCAACTTTACCATTGGTATTATAAACTTGTGCCCCACTGATTCTCCCGTTAACAATATCTGCTAATGAAGAAGGGTTACTTGTTGCAACAATTGCAGCTGCATTAATGTGATCTATATTTGTACCGATTGCTTTTTTACTTCTTGAATTTGCTAAACTGGCAGTTACCATTACTTCTTGTAGTTCCAGACCCGGTTCAGAGAAATATCAATTTGCTGACCTGCTTTGACAACGGTATATTGTTTTTGAAAATGCTTATAGCCGATCATCTTAACGATCAGTGTTTCGCCTGCTTGCAGCTGTAAAGTAAATTTACCCTGTTCATCTGCCATTACACCTTTTCCAGGATGTTCCTTAACGGTAATACTGGCTCCTATAATAGTCTCTTTTGTGTTTTTATCGTAGACCGTACCTTTAATGACCTGTGCCTTGATTGCAGAGCAAAGGGTCATGGATATTCCTAAAATGGTAAAAAATTTAATCATATGGTGTGTTTAATAGTGATCATGAGCCAGCTTTTTGGGCTAACTGTAGTCAAATTCATGTGTTTCTGGTTAAGTTTAATCGTCTGATAATGTTGTTGTTAGGTTACTTATTTAGTGTTAGTCTAAATAATAATTAGCGGCCGCAAAGATAAGAATTAATTAAAACTGGGCAAGAGGGGCGTGAGAAATAAATCTGAGTCAGAGAAATTACAAGAAGTGATTATTGATAAAGTACTTCATAAAAAGAGGTAAAGACTATTCGTTCTGCAGTATAAGGGAGGGGGCTGGTACTGATCGGTTTGACATTTAAGTTGGAAGGGGGTTGGAAGGGGTAATCGCCCTTCCAACCCCCTTCCAACTTAAATGGCTTACGTATGTTAAGCAGTCACTTAATAAGTTGTCTGCAGTTGGGGTTTATTCCTGTTGGTTTTGTTTAATGTCAGAAAGTATACATCTGCAAAATATCATTTGACGTAAGTGCTTTGGACAACTAAACCAAGCCCTATGAAAGCATGTAGAATAATGTCATTAATGATCGAAACGGAAAGTAAAGCTGTAGAATGGAAAGCGCGTAACGGACTAAATATTTTGCGAATATCGCTAGGGCTTATTTTTATATGGTTTGGCGTACTCAAGTTTTTTCCCGGCGTGAGTGCTGCCGAAATTATAGCAGGTCGGACAATAGAGAAGTTAACTTTTGGAATTATACTATACTTCCACCAGTTTTTCTCTTCCTTTACTAGCTATATGGGAATGCATCATAGGACTTGGGCTTATCTCGAAAAAATGGCTTGGACTTACCTTGTTATTACTTTATTTTCAGATGATTGGCACTTTTTTACCTTTGGTTTTTTTTACGGATGAAACTTTCGTACATAGCTTATTTATACCAACGTTACTTGGTCAGTATATCATTAAAAATATTGTATTACTTTCTGGTGGTATTGTTATTGGGGCAACAGTTAAAGGAAGGGGATTTATGCCTGTTAAAGAGAAATATGAATGGGTAGTACTATCTTTAAATAAAAAACCATGATTATTTACAGGCCGATAGCTATCGATATGGTCAGCAGACTTAATGAAATTGACCGTTCTGAATTTATCGATGTTTTATATCATGTAAACGGTGATAGATTGTCTGAGACGGAAGCGGATTATGAATATGCCGGGTGGACTAGTGAAGAATTAAAAGAAATAAAAAAGCAATACATTTTCGAACTGACCAATGGTGGAACGGCCGTCGGAGCATTTGATCAGGATCTTCTGGTAGGTTTTGGGGTCCTGGGACATCGGTTTATGGGTAAAAACCTTGATCAGTTAGCTGTAGATCTGATGTATGTGTCCAGAAACCACAGGAGACAGGGGATCGGATCGGAGATTTTAAAAATGCTCAGTACAGAAGCAAAAAACAGAGGAGCGGAGTATCTGTATATCTCTTCTACGGAAACAAAATCTGCTGTTTCTTTTTACAGTAAAAACGGGAGTGCAGTTACAAAGGTTGTTGATGAAGTTCTTTTTAATAAAGAACCTAAGGATATACATATGGTTATGAAGCTGGACTAATCAAATTACCTATAGTTTTAATTGCATTATTGATCTGATTTGTCCACGGCAGACCATAACTGAGACGCAGACAATTATTGTATTGATTCTGTAGTGTGAACATGCGGCCTGGTGCAAAACTGATTTTCATTTTTATGGTTTTATCATAAAGTTCAGTGTATTAATTTTAGGACCAAGTTCTACCCATAACATGAAACCGCCCTGTGGCCTGCTGATTTTTGTCCCTTCCGGAAAATATTTGCTGATTGCCTCGATATAATTCAGACGGTTATTATTTAATGTAACCCTTAATTTCTTCAGATGACTTTCATAACGGTCTCTTTCCAGAAAACCAGCAACCGCTTCTTGCATGAGTGTTGTAGAAGATATAGCTGTAGCAAATTTAACGCGCCTGATTTGTTCTGTAAATTTACCGGGTGTAAGCCAGCCAACACGATATCCCGGAGCCAGTGTTTTAGATACTGAACTGCATAAAAGTACTAACCCGCTTTCATCATATGTTTTGCAATTTGTTGGTCTTTCTGCGCCAAAATAGAGGTCACCGTACATATCATTTTCTATCAATGGAACATGATAATGTTCGATCAGTCTGACTACTTCTTTTTTATGTTCGGATGGCATTGTACCACCCATTGGATTACTGAAATTACTGATTAGTAAAAACAAAGATTAATCTTATTTTTACGCAGCGCAATTTTTAAAGCTTCGATCTCTATTCCTGTTTCAGGATGGGTGGGAAGTTCCATTACATTTAATCCCAAACTTAAAGCTAATTGTAAAATACCAAAGTAGACCGGACTTTCGACTGCAATAGTATCACCTCTTTGGGTGAGTGCAATAATGGCCTGAAGCATGGCACCAGTGCATCCGGCAGTAGTCATAATATCATTTTCTGTAAGTTTTCCATCCCATGTAGCTGATAAACGGGCAATTTGCCTGCGGAGTTTTTGGTTTCCCCCATCACATGTTCATAGCCTGAGCCATGCTCTTCAAGGGTATGTATAGCATGGCTGACTGCTTTATTCAATTTAGATAGCGGTAAGAGTTCTGTAGCTGGTACACCGAGCGAAAGCATAATATGATCAGAGCTGATTCCATCATAAACTTTGCTGACAATGTTAGAGGTGTCTTCATTTCCAAGATATAAGGATGGATTACTTTTATTTGGAAGTGCGTTTGTTTGAGGTATATAACTTACATAGTAACCGGATTTGGGTACGGAGCGAATCAGGCTTTTGCTTTCTAAAAGATAATAAGCTTGAAGGGCGGTACTCATACTCACCTTGTATTGTTGACATGTTGCTCTTATTGAAGGTAGTTTGTTTCCTAAAATAAGCACGTTTGAATGAATTTGATGCGTTAAGTTAGCTGCTATGGTTTCATATAAATGCTTGTGGGTCTCAGGGGTAGCGTGTTTCATTTTTGCAACTGTTATGGTTAAAATAGTTAAAACTGTATCTGTACTGGTTTCTCTAAAAATAGGAAATTTGTTTAAAAGATAAATCAGCATATGAACCAAGAATCTGTAACCGGACTTGTTGAGTTAAAAACGGCAACTACTGACCAGCATTTCCTTCAGATACTGGCTTTACAAAAGGAGAATTTGTACAGCTCGATTAGTTTGGAACAGCAGCTACAGCAGGGATTTGTGTTTGCAGAACATATAATCTGGAGCTATTGAAAAAGATGGCAGGCCATTTACCACAGGTTATAGCGACATGTAATGATCTGGTGATTGGATATAATCTGGCGATGCCTGTTGCTATGAGAAATGACTTAACAAGCCTGATCCCTATGTTTAATGAATTTGACCGGTGCATTTACCATGGGAAATTGTTAACCAGTTATAATTATATGGTAGGAGGACAGGTCTGTGTTCACAAAGACTTCAGAGGACAGGGTTTACTTAGTCAGTTATACCATGAAACCAGGAGTAAATTACTGGTTGACTATCAGTTGTGTGTTACAGAGATCTCAACGAGAAATATTAATTCGTTAAAAATTCATCAGAAAATGGGTTTTGAGATCATAGGAACTTATCGTGATGAAAAGGAATTGTGGAATGTTGTAGCATGGGAATTTTAAGATAAAAATCAGAAACATCTGTTTTTTTATTTTTCACTAAAACATTTTAATTACTAGCGTAATTAAAATTATATTTGTGACTATGACCAAGACTAAACAACTTATACTATTATTGATTTGTGCGGTAACCGTATTTACTGCTTGTTCTAAACCAGAAAAAAGAAATACTGAAGACTTTGATGAAGCCGGACAATTTATCAAGGATACTACTGCAATCAGAACCTTTATAACCTCGAGAAAAATTCCGGCACTAAAAGATGAAAAAACGGGATTGTTCTACCAGATTTTAACTCCGGGAAATGGTAAGGCTACTTACAAAGGTGCGGTCACTGTAAATTATACAGGGAGTTTATTGGATGGGACAGTTATTGATGAAACTAAGGGCAGTCCCCGTACTTTTAAACCATTGGGTGAACTTATTTTAGGCTGGCAAATCGGAATACCTTTGATCCAGCCAGGTGGAAGGATAAGATTGATTATCCCTTCGGGATTAGGTTATGGAAACGATAGGACAAAGCCTTTTGCACCAAATTCAAATCTTGATTTTACTATTGATGTAATCAGCGCAGATTAAGCTTCTATCATATTTTAAAAGGACGGCCCTAAAAAGGCCGTCTTTTTTTTTTGTTCCGAATAAATTTTTCATTACAAATAGGGGTATTATACTGTATAGGCGTTTTAAGGGAACAAACGACATAAAATATAATACCATGATAGTAGAATCAAGTAAAAACGCACTGTTTATCATTCTTGCAGGAGTAATCATCGCATCAATGGTTGTTCTGATAGGCGGTTAGATAATAATGATAGAATAGGTTTTCTAATGCGCTAAATTTTCAGTAAAATTAGCTTGAAATTATGGCGCTATTTAAACGTAAATCACAGATCGATGATGATCTCGGTTTTGGTACTCAACCAATAACCGGAGATCAGAGAATGATGAATCCAGACGGGTCTTCGAATATAAGACGGATTGGCCTGCCATTGATCAGGACCTCTGATACTTACAACTGGCTGATCTCCATGACCTGGAAGAAATTCTTGTTGATACTCCTGATTGCTTATCTGCTTGTTAATACTTTTTGCCTCATTATATGTGCTGATTGGTATTGAGCATCTTAAAGGTGCTGGGGGAATCACTCCAAGAGATCATTTCTTTGACGCATTTTTCTTTTCAGCACAGACTATTTCTACAGTTGGTTATGGACATATCAGTCCGGATGGCTTTCTAACAAGTTGTCTGGCTGCATTTGAATCTATGCTTGGGTTACTAGCTTTTGCATTGGCGACAGGGTTGTTATATGGCCGGTTTTCCCGGCCTACTGCTAAAGTTGTTTATAGTGAAAACATGGTGATTGCTCCTTATAAAGATATCAAAGGTTTGATGTTCAGACTTGCCAATTTAAGAAATAATCAACTGATAGAAATTGAAATACAGGTTGTGCTTTCTTATAATGAGACTATCGATGACGGAAAAAAAAGAAGGTTTTATCCTTTGGATCTGGAGCGGGCAAAGATTGGTCTGCTTACCATGAGCTGGACTGTTGTTCATCCTATAGATGAAAACAGTCCATTGTACGAAAAAACACCGGAAGAGTTAGCAGAAGCCGAAGTAGAAATATTGGTACTGGTAAAAGCATTCGATGATACTTTTTCCCAAACCGTTCATACCCGTACTTCTTATAAAGATGAAGATATCATCCATAATGCCAGGTTTGCTACTATCTTTTCAAGAGATAGTAATGGTCAGTTAATCCTTGATCTATCAAAAATAGGGAGCATAGAAAAACTGAACTAGACCAATATAACTACTTTTCCCTGAGTTCTTCCACTTTCCAGTTGAAGATGGGCTTCTGGTAATTCCTCAAAAGTATAAGTTTTGAATATATGCGATTTCAGGATTCCTCTCTCAAGAAGATCAGCTAGCTGCTGCATATCAGATCCATTAGAAGTAACCGGGAAATAAATTGCATTCAGACCTCTCTCTTTTGCAAGTTCCAGCGTGGCTTTTGGGGCCGTTAATTCGGCTGACCCGGATTCTTTATCGGGAATCAGATTGATAATTGTACCTTTTTTATTCAGGATCTCAAGTGATCTGATAAAATTTTCTCCCCCGATAGTCTCCAGTATAATATCAAATTTATCAGCTGTTTCTTCAAATTTCTGCATATGATAATCAATATGAGCATCGGCTCCCAGTTCCACTACAAAGTTTCGGTTTGCTGCTGATGATGTACCGGTTACATGTGCTCCGATATGATGTGCGATCTGAACTGCATAATGACCAACTCCGCCAGATGCCCCATGGATTAATACCCGGTCATTTTGTTTAATATTAACGTGTTTTGTTAATGCCTGCCATGCTGTAAGCGCGGCTAGGGTTGCTGCTGCTGCCTCTGGATGGGAGATGTTTGCTGGTTTTATGGCTAAATGATTTTCGGGAGCAGTTACATATTCTGCATAAGCTTTTCCGTGTCCTACAAAATTAACCATTCCAAAAACATCATCATTCACTTTGAAATTCACCACGTCTTTTCCAATAGCGATGACTGTTCCTGAAATGTCCCAGCCTAAATCAATGGCCCTAAATGCTGCAAGGTGGGATAAAGCGCATTGCCTGCCCTTGTTTTTACATCTACCGGATTGATGCTGATAGCCTTTGTTTTGATTAATACTTCATCATTTGCCGGTATAGGTACAGGTAATTCTGATAATAACATGTTTTTAATACTGCCTGGTTCTTTTAGTATATAAGCCTTCATAATTTTGTTCATTCGATAAAAAACAAAGCTATCAGATCAATATATTTACAGCAAGTATGCACTTTTAAGTACTCTACATACCAAAAAGATACTATGTTGATATACAGGTTTTAATGAATATTGTTATGACGAAAATAAAACAATCCGGTTATGTATGCAGCCTGGATTATGCTTTTCAAAGAGTGGGAGGAAAGTATAAAGGACGTATTATCTGGCATCTGAGTGAAGAGAATGTACTGAGATATGGGGAGCTTCGTAAAATTCTGTGGGATATTACGCCAAAGATGCTGACTCAGACATTGAGAGAACTGGAAAATGACGGGCTTGTTCATCGTGAGGTGTATCACGAAGTTCCGCCAAAAGTAGAATACTCACTGAAAGATGCTGGTAAAGAATTAATCCCCTTTATCAATTACCTGAGAGAGTGGGGAGAAATGCAGATGGCTAAACAAGGAATGATTTAAGAAAAATGTTTTTTAACGATTAAATTCATAAATTAGTTAAAAAATATAACCCTATGAAAACTTCTTATCTAATGTATTTATTAATCGTTTTAATAATACCTTCCTGTAAAATGAAAAAAACAGTAATACAGCCTGTTGCGGCTACAGACTCTTTTATGCCGATGCAAATCGGAAACAAATGGTCGCATGGGGCACATTCTTATACAGAAATTCAGGATACTGTAAGAATTGGTAAACAGCTATATTATAAGTTTTATTCTCTGGTTGGAGGAGATGCAACTGATACCAAGTATTTTAGAATTGATGAAAACAATCAGTTACTGGAATCTTATCCTGATCAGCCAGGAGTTGTTTACGTGCATGCAAAATTTAATGCGAACGTAAATGATGTTTTTTTTACATTAAATGATAAGAGTACAAATGATTACCAGGTTAAGCTGGTAGAGAAGACTGCTAACCGGAGGACTTTTGAATTTGATATGGTTTATCATCCAAATTTAAAAGGCAGCACGCATAAAGTGAGCTATCTTAAAGGCATTGGTCTGGATGATGACTGGACAAGTATCAGAATAAATGGAAAAATAATTAAGTAGTTTTTTTAAATGTTCCATATGAATTGTTTTTTCAATTCATATGGAACATTTAAATGAGGTGTATTTTTAACACTTGTTTAAAATAAATGTCAAAAAAGTTACAATAATAAATGTTCGTTCTGTATATTAGAGTGTTACGATCTACCTAACATTCAACCCTATGAACAAAAATTTGAAAAACTTCGCTTTTATTGCGCTAGCCGCAGTAGTGATTACATCGTGCTCTAAAACCAAAGAAGCACCTGTGAATCCAGATCCTCAAATCCAGAAAACTGAAAAGGTAGCAGCCTATATTCAGAGCCTGGGATTCCCTGCCTCATCTATTGTAGATAACGGTGATCATTATGTTGTAGAAGAAGATATTATCTTCCCGAAAAATATGGTAATCCCTGAAGGTCAGCCAAAAACTGAACAGTACTATACCGGAAGCCTGGTAAATGCAACCAATAAAAAAAATATACGTGTAAAAGTCGATGCTTCAATGACCAGTATGAATGCAGAAGTAACCTCTGCAGTTAATCAATGGAATGCAATTACAGCATCTACTGTTCGTTTTTCAATCGTTACTGGCACTAGTTATGATATCCTGATCAAAGATGAAAATCTTGGTAATGGTGTTTGCGGTCAGGGAACATTCCCTTCTGGCGGCGCTGCGGGTAATCTGATCAAAATTAACAAGGCATATATTGCCGCGAATAGTTTTGCACAGCGTCAAAGAACAATTACACATGAGCTTGGACATAATATTTCATTAGAGACACACTAACTGGTCTTCTATTGGTGAAGGTACTGCCACACCTGTACCGGGAGTTGGTGGAACGGATGCTTCGTCACTGATGAATGGCGGTCAATGTAATTCGGGTGCTACTGTATTGTCTACAAAAGATAAACAAGCAACTGTTGCATTATATCCATAGTATTTAACCAGAAAAAAAAAAAAAAATAAATTATGATCGTAACTTATTCAGGATAGATGACTCTAACATAATAAGGTCATCTGTCCTGCTTAAGATTATTATATATGAAACTAGTATTGTTAGTGTTGTTTTTTCCCCTTTTTTGCTTTGCCCAGAATGGTCAAAAGAAAATGTCTGATGGAGCTGTGGATAGTATCCCTGGGACTTCGATAGTTCTAAAGAACTATGAGGTGATTTTTCAGAAAGTTTATACTTCTAAATTAATGGCGGATAAATTAGGTGAAAAGCTTTTTACGCTCTTATCCACTACGAAAGGTTTCAAATTTGACCGGCGTATTTCTCCGCAGCTGGTGGTGAGCTTATTGGGAAATTGATCCAATACGATGTTGACGTTCAAAGATATACAGAAAACACTATTTTTGGAATGATGGGGATTGTAAATAGCCCTTTGAATGCTTCGGTGGTTATTCATGTTAAAGATTTTAAATATCGTGTTACTGTTTCTGACGTTAGTTATACTCGTGTAGATACAGCAGGTAGATCCAGCGACATTAAATTAAGTGACTATATGACTAAAAATAACCGCAGCCGGTTTGGAACGGCAAAATCAGATTTGAAACTGGCCAGGGTTATTAATCAGGATTTTTCTGATAAATTTGATCTGCAAAAATCTAATTTAACAGATGATTTCTAAAAACCATATCAATTGAATTTTAAACTGGCTCTTATACTATTGATGTTCTTCTTTGGGCGGCATTGTAATTTCTGATGAATATAAAAAGCCAGCTTATACCAAGGAAAGCATATGTACCCAGAATAGCTACTGAAAGCGGTGTAACGGCATTCGTTACATTTTTTTTAGTAGTCATGAAGAGCGTCAGAATTGATAGACCTATTCCAGCACCAAGAAAATAAGAAGTAGTTGCCAGGCTTGAAGCCAGGCCATAATGCTTACTTGGGATGTCCTGAATTGAAAGTACAGATAAACTTGTGTAGCTAATGGTCATTCCTAATCCTGAAACGAATGCAGCAGAAAGCAATATTAAGAATAGTGAATAGCCTGCCAGCATAGAACCAATTAACAAAACTGCGCCGGTTAACATCATTGTCATCCCTATAAAAGCGGTCTGACCTGTATGAAATCTTTTCATTAAAGGAGGTAAAGCGAATTTGGCAACGACTGCGGATAAAATACTAAAAGGTACTAAAAGAAGGCCGGATTTAGCGGCACTGAAGCCCATGTCCTTCTGTAGCAATAAGGAGATAAGGAATAGATAACCGGTGAAAAATGAACCTAGTAAAAAGAAGATACCATTTGATGTAACTACAGCCCGGGAACGGAAAATAGACAAATCTATTAAAGGCACTTCCAAAGTGGTAAGGCGCTTAAATAATAGCTTCATACAAATTGCAATACCAGCTGCAAGACTTATTAGTAAAAGATAATGTTTTTGAAAATTACCCAGTTCATGTACACCGTAACTCAGCATCAGCAAAGCTGCTACCAGTAAAAAACCTGAAATAAGATCTGGTGATTTTTTTGTTTCCCTCGCAGGATCTCTGTCAAGATAGTACCAGGATAAAATAATCACCATGGCCAGAACGGGTACGTTGATCAGGAAAACCCAATGCCAGCCCCAGTAGGTACTGATGATACCTCCGATTGATAAACCGCTTCCTGATCCGATAGCGGCAAAGGAACTGAAAATCCCTATTGCTTTACTACGTTCGTGTTTTTCGGTAAAGGTATGAGTGACTATTGATAAAGCCGAAGGCATAATTAAAGCAGCAGCTAAACCTTGTACAGCCCGGTAAAAAGCTAATATCCCAAATGAACCTGAAAGTCCGGCTCCAAGGGAGGTCAGTAAAAATAAGGAAGCACCAATCATAAAGATGGTTTTCCTGCCAATAATGTCAGATAGTTTCCCTCCAATAATCAGGAAACCGCCATACAGCAATACATAAAGTGTTTGCAGCCATTGTACCTGATCGTTACTGATATTAAACTGTGATTGTATGGAAGGAATAGTAAGATTAATAATAGCGATATCCAGTGCTTCTACGAAAATACCCATCGAAGCAATGGTGAGAATAAGGTTCTTTTTTGAAATCATAAATTGATATTGTTCTTTCAAATATATTTATATAGAATAGATTATAGAAATGATAATAAATATTCAGAACAAACATATTGTTTGTGTATCTTTGAAAGAACAAAGTTCCTATTGGGAGATCTTAATTATGATAAATACAGAACAGCCAGAAAAGCCAGTTACGGTATTAGATCAAAAGGATTATGAAATCCTTAGATTGCTGGAAGAAAATGCGAAGCTTACTGTCCGGGAGATAGCTGCCATGATTCATTTAAGCCCGACACCAACCCATGAACGAATTAAGCGCATGGAAAAGAGCGGGGTCATTAAACAATATGCTGCTATATTAAACAGGCAGTTGGTAGGTAAGGGAATGATTGTTCTTTGTATGATAACATTGAGAGAGCACAACAAAAAATCGGGAGAGATCTTTATTAAGGCGATGATGGGATTTAAAGAAATTGTGGAATGCTATAATATTTCAGGTGATTTTGATTTTATGGTGAAAATTGTTGCAGAAAGTATGGAGGATTATCACAATTTCTTTGTGAATAAACTTGGAGAAGTTAAAGGCATAGGTCAGACCAAGAGCATCTTTGTGATGGCTGCAATTAAAGAAACACATAATCTGATCTAGTTTATGACAAATGACTGGTCTGTGCAGCGTGTTTTTGTTTTTCTTTAAATTCAAACATCATCTTACTCATGGTCAGGCCTTCGGCCGAAGTATGACCAATAAAGACATCATGTCCGGTGTGTTTTTTAAAACCATAGTCTGGGAGGCTGGATGCATCGTATTCGAGCTAATGATAAAATCAATAGCTTCGGACTTTTCAGCCAGTGTGGTGTTATCTGCAATACTGCCTTTTTGCTGGTAATCCAGGCCGGACAGACAAACAACCAGATCGCAGTTTAGATTGTGTTTGAGATGGTGAGCTGTATCGTTCGCTTTTTTAATCGGATCGTGATATCCAATGCCATTGATTTCTGGTTCTATGCCGGTAATCCCTATTTTGAATTTACCAAAGTGAATGATCTGCCATGGCTTTACTATTGCGGTTAATTTGGGATCATTAAATAGGTAATTGCAGTTAATGAGACTGAAATTCATCGTGTCTGCTAGTTTAGCCAGGTACGCTTCCCCATAACTAAGATCTTGTGCGGATGGCATGCTTGCATGATAACCAGCAGTATTCATTGCAGAAATAACAGCGAAATGGTGCGCTGTATCTTGATTTATACCAAGAAAATTCCAGCATCATCGAGAACTAATCCGCCAGTCTGTTGCTTACTAAGTAAATTATTTAGCTGGTTTATGCCTGCCGGATTTTTACGATAGCCATTTATATTGCCGTTGAGATGGCTGCTATGGTAGATAATTATGTTCTTCTGTGAAGCCTCTAAAGTAGCAGCGGACTTACTAATATGGGCAAAGGAACTAATTGGTTTACTGAATAGGGTAGCGGTTGCTACAAGGGTACTGTTTTTGAGAAACGACCTGCGGTTTGACATATCATTAAGTTTAAGAGCACCATAAACCTAACGAAATTTATACAGTCATTTGCAAGCGAAACGAAAAAAAATAATAAATATTGCATTTATGAAAAAAAAAAAAAATAAACTACATTTATTCTGCAATTAACGATACCATAACAAGTTATTACCTGAACGAGTTACTAAGTATAAAAAAAAGCGCTCACCTTTTATATTCAATCTCCGCTCTCAAATGGAAGATTTTTTAGGATCTATAGTCATATTCTCTTTTGGGTTTGCACCTCGAGGTTATGCACAATGTAATGGGCAGTTAATGCCTATAAACCAAAACCAGGCTTTATTTAGCCTCCTGGGTACAACTTATGGAGGCGATGGACGGGTCAGCTTCGGTCTGCCGGATTTAAGAGGCCGCACTCCTTTACATGTCGGCTCTGGTTTTGATCAGGGGCAAAAAGCCGGTGAAGAATCACATACTATTATTCCTCAAGAACTTCCGCAGCATTTACATAATGTAGGCTCCGGGTTTGTGAAAGCGAAGGCTGGTGGTACAGCTGCTAATATGACTACTCCAGAAAATAATTATTATGCGGCGAATCCTGCTTTAACGAATCGTTTTAGTAATCATACGGATACTGGTATGTATAATAGTGCGCCATTTAATACGGGTAATCAAGGTGGAAGCCTGGCACATGAAAACAGAATGCCATTCCTGGTATTGAATTTCACAATCGCACTGACTGGAATCTTTCCCTCAAGAAATTAATTTTAATTGGATTTTTTTAATCGACAAATATTATGGCATCAGGTAGTGACCCTTTTGTTGGTGAAATTGGCATAGCCGGTTTTAATTTTGCACCAACTGGCTGGGCAACATGTAACGGACAATTATTGCCTTTATCTCAAAATACAGCACTCTTTTCTTTATTAGGAACATTTTATGGGGGAGATGGTCGTTCGAATTTTGCGCTTCCTAATTTCCAGGGAATGTGTCCTATGGGTACTGGAGACGGGCCTGGTCTGACACCAAGGGTGGTTGGTGAAACTGCGGGAGTACCATCAATAGCCCTGCAGCCAACAGAAATGCCTTTGCATACGCACCCCTTTGTACCTGCACTTAAAACCGGGACGGCTCCTAATACGGCAAATGCGGTAAGCAGTATGCCAGCTACATCGCCCAATACAGACTTTCTATATGCAAATACAGCGAGTCTTACAGATTTTATGGCTCCCCTGGCAGTAAATTTTGATCCCCAGACAAGTGTTTCAGGAGGGAGTCAGTCCCCCCATAATAACATGCAACCTTACTTAGTATTGAATTTTATTATTGCTATGCAAGGTGTTTTTCCTCCACGAAGTTAAATTATAAGATTATGGCACAACCCTATGTTGGTGAAATCAGAATGTTTGGCGGCAATTTTGCCCCGGCAGGATGGCAATTTTGTGATGGTAGTTTGCTTGCTATTTCTGAATATGAGACATTATTCCAGTTAATAGGAACAACGTTTGGCGGTGATGGACAAAGTACATTTGCTATGCCGGATTTACGTGGGCGTATCCCTGTTCATATGGGGCAGTCGAGTGGAACCAGTAACTATGTACTTGGACAAATGGCTGGAGTTGAGGGTGTATTATTAAATATGAACCAGATCCCAGCCCACTCCCATGTGGTAAGCGGAGAGCTGACAATGAAAGTCAGAGGAGGAGATCCGGATAATCAGGTGTCCCCGGTGAATAATGGACTGGCTATTGCAGCCGGGAAAAAGTACTTTAGCCGCCGTGCGCCAACAGTCAATACAATGGCGCCGCTGACTACAGATATTCAGCTTTCCGGGGCTGGGGGAAGTCAGCCTCATGATAATATGCAGCCTTTTCTGGCTGTTAGCTTTATTATTTCATTATTCGGTGTTTTTCCAACGCAATGATAACAGGTATACTGCTTCCAAATTCCACTACCTATCCGCTGATCTCTCATAATTTTATGGTAGGTGTAAAGGGGGCTTTAGCACAATTGGCATCTGCTTTATCACCCGAGTTGCATACAGCAACCATTGGTTTTGGTACTGATGCCGGGCTGATGCTGAAGGAAGCCGAAATTATGCTGCTGGATAAAAGAGCAGATGTATTAGTTGTTTTTGCGGATCATCCTGTAGTAGAATGTCTTTTTCCTTTAATCAATGCGATGAAAAAGCTGTTGATTATTGTAAATGGAGGGGCAAAATATCCACCTGTTAAAAGGCAGCCTTATGTAATTTATCACACCCTGAACTATGCGCTGAATTGCAGGCTTACCGGTAAATATGCTGCAGGTTTTAGTGAAAAAGCTGTGATGGCAACCTCTTATTACGACGGTGGTTATAGTCTCTGCCATGCAATCGGCAAGGGTTATATGGACAAAGGAAGTGCTGTGGCTTTCAATTTTGTAAGTAAATTCAAAGCAGAGGAATTTGATATCAAACCGCTCTCGGCCTTTTTAACAGCAAATGCTGAAATCAGCAATGTACTTGCTGTATACAGTGATTTAAGTCCGGTGTTTTATGAAAAATTGGTTGCCGAATTTCCTGCTGCCCGGTTAAATGTTTTTGTTAATTCGGCAATGCTCGATGATTTTCATTTACCAGAATATGGCGTAACGAATAAAGAAATCTCTATCAATGCTTATGTACCATGGACGATCGGAATAAAGAATGGTGAGCATACGGACTATTGTACTGCTTTTAAAAATAAAACAGGACGTATACCTGATGCGATTGGAGCATTAGGCTGGGATACAGGTATATTATTATTACTTAAACATATGATGATCTCTTTGGATAACCCGCTTTTCAGTACCAGACAAGTGCTGGATGAATTGCTGGATTTAGAAATAAACGGAGCCAAAGGGGAACTATATATAGATAGAAAAACACATCAGGTGTTTTCACCGGCTTACAGGGTAAAACTTGGAGCGGGTAATCACCTGGTTGTGGAGGATAAAGTGCTTCTGGAAGAAGTGTTGCAAGAATGGACTGAAATATGTGATGATCCACCTCAGGGATATGTGTCAGGATGGATTAACACCTATATGTGTTCATAAAAACTAGTATTACCTAAACATATTAACGCTCTTAATCCATCACACCATGGAAATCTTCTTTAAAAGGATTACTACAGGCCTATTGCTCTGTTTTATTCTGCTTGCTGGCATTAGTTTTAATGCTGTCGCACAACAATGTCCTCTCGGAAAGGGAGATTTGGTTATAACAGGCTATGATCTTCAGGACGATGAGACAAACGGGGTAACTCAGGATGATGAAGTTTTTTTCTTTCCTGTTATTGCGTGATGTGCCAACCGGTACTGTGATTTTTTTTACTGATTATGGCTGGACTGCTGCAAATGCTTTTCAGGTGGATGCACAGGCAGTTAGCGATGGTGTAATTAAATGGACTGCTGATAAGGCCTATCCGGCTGGTACAGAAATTTATGTCTACTGTAAGTTTAGGTTACTGGCTTTTGATAAACTTAATGCTCCGGCAGGAACTATTACCGGGGTCACAGAATCATTCGCAACCAGGTCAAATCCTCTGGGAGGGGATCATGAATATATGAGTCTGGGACTGTTCAGTGGTGATCAGATTTTTGCTTTTACGGGCAGTGTTGCTTCGCCAACATTACTTGCCGGGATTAGTATGAATCATGATATTGGTACAGAGGCTTTACATACCAATAATATAACTGGCTGGGATGCAACACTGTCTGCGGGCAGTTTTGCTTCAGACCGTTCTATGCTGCCTGCTGTACTGGCAAGCAAGCGGGGGCTCAGAACTTATCGTTCATTTTACATGATGATGAAGGAGATCTTGATTTTAATACAGGATATACAGCGCGGTACAAAAAAACAATAGGAACTTTTACAACAGGGGCACCGGCTGTAATTTTAGCTGAGGTTAATAGCCGGACTAAATGGGAATATAAAAGTGACGGGACTTCTTTTTCTCCTTTACTTTCAGGAGAAACGTTTCTCGTTACAGGAGCTGCAATTACTACTCAGCCACAAGATAAACTTAATATTTGTGCGGGAAGCGGAACCAGTTTCACTGCTGTTGCCAGTAATGCCTGTTCCTATCAATGGCAGGTAAGTACAAATGGGGGTGGTAGTTATACTGATCTTACTGATGTTGCGCCATATACCGGATCCGTTACCAATACACTTACAATTTCAAATGTCAATGGCCTGGGAACGAATCTTTACAGGGTAAATGCAAGAGGGGCGAGCAACCTGGCGACTTCAAATCCAGCACAGCTTACACTATCTAACCAGGTTATAGTTTTAAATTCGTCTTTAACTTCTGGTGTTTATAAAACAGCTTATAGTCAGGCACTGACAGTAACTTCGGGCGGGGCAGCACCATACGTTTATACAGTTAGTTCCGGAACTGTGCCTGCTGGCCTGAGCTTGTCTTCTACCGGGGTTTTATCGGGAACACCAACTGCTGCTGGTAACTTCAATTTTACTGTTTCTGTAACGGGAGCCTGTATCAGTGCAGGGTCACAGGCCTATACGCTGGTCATTGCACAAAAAGCCTTAACTGCAACATTTGCTGCGGTAACTAAAGTCTATAATGGAAATGCTGTTGCCAATGTGGTTTTCGATCCGCTCAATGCAGGGGGCGGTTTAGTAGCTCCCGATGTAGTCAGCGTAACCTATACTTCTGCTGCTTATAATAATCCAGGTGTAGGAGCGGCTAAAGCAATTACCATTACGGGTTTGGGTTTAACAGGTGCTTCAGCTTCGAATTATGTATTGAATATTGTAACCCGTTACAGGCGCAATTACACCAGCCTCTATTATTCCATCACTGGTTCTGCCAATCACTAAAACATACGATGGTAATACTACAGCTGCTTTAACAAGTGCTAATTATAGCTTTTCAGGTAAGGTTGGAACAGAGGATGTGGCTTTAAATAATCCCGCTAACGGTACTTATGCACTTAAAGACGCAGGTAACCGTGTAGTCACTGTTACTGGTTTAGTATTAACCGGAGCAGACCTGGGCAATTATACGATTTCAACAACAAGTATTAGTGCGACGGGTACGATTACTGCTGCTACTATTGTACCGTCATTGGTGTTACCAATTACTAAGGTATATGATGGTAATACTGTAGCTACTTTAACAGGTGCTAATTATAGTTTTACCGGTAAAGTTGGTACAGAAAATGTGGCCTTGAATAATCCTGCTGCCGGAACTTACAGTCTTAAGGATATTGGTAACCGGACAGTCAGTGTGACTGGTTTACTCCTGACCGGAACGATGCCGGAAACTATATCCTTTCAACAACAAGCATTAATGCGACAGGTACAATTACCTCAGCTATAATTACACCGCTGCTTGCAGGTACAATTACCAAGGTTTATGATGGCAATACTACTGCTTTTATAACAGGTGCAAACTATGGCTTTACTGGTAAAGTAGGTACAGAGAATGTGGCTTTAAATAACCCCTCGACGGGCAGTTATGCGCTTAAAGATGTGGGGCTGCGGACAGTAACTGTTACTGGTCTGCTTCTGACTGGAACTGATGCAGGGAATTATACGCTTTCAACGACTAGTTTAACAGCTCCGGGTACAATTACCTCAGTTATAGTTACACCGCAACTTGCTGGTACGATTACCAAGGTTTATGATGGTACTACTACAGCTGCATTAACAGGAGCTAATTATAGTTTTACAGGTAAAATAGGTACAGAGGATGTAGTCCTGAATAATCCTGCGACAGGAAATTATGCGCTTAAGAATGTAGGAAATCGTTAGTAACTGTTACTGGTTTGGCTCTTACCGGAGCTGATGCAGGGAACTACACACTTTCAACGCTCAGCGTAACTGCTCCTGGTACGATTACCTTAGCAACAATTACACCTGCGCTTGCCGGAACGATTATTAAGGTTTATGACGGGAATACTACTGCTGCACTAACAGGTGCTAATTATAGTTTTACTGGTAAAGTAGGGACAGAGAATGTAGCTTTAAATAATCCGGCAGCGGGAAATTACGATCTGAAAGATGCAGGTAACAGAACTGTAAGTGTTGGCGGAATAACATTAACTGGAACAGATGCCGGGAATTACACCCTTTCAACAACCAGTTTAACTGCTCCTGGTACAATCACTTCAGCCACTATTATACCTGTTTTAGCGGGTGTAATTAACAAGATTTATGATGGTACTACTGCTGCTACATTAACCAGTTCCAATTATAGCTTTACAGGTAAGATAGGCACGGAAAATGTATCTATAAATAATCCATCATCAGGAGCTTACAACCTGAGGGATGCAGGAAACAGAACAGTAAGTGTTAGCGGAATCACATTAAGCGGAACAGATGCAGCGAATTATTCGTTATCAGTAACCAGTTTAACTGCCCCCGGAATAATCTCACCAGCCACTATACTACCTGTTCTGGCTGGTACAATTACCAAGGTTTATGATGGTAATACGACTGCTACATTAACAGCTGCCAATTATAGTCTTGCAGGCAAGATTGGTGCTGACGATGTTGCGCTGAATAATCCTGTTGCTGGAATTTATGATCTGAAAAATAAAGGAAATCGTACTGTAACGGCTAGCGGACTCTCCTTAACCGGAGCCGATGCCACAAACTATAGTCTTTTAACAACGAGTGCGACTGCTCCGGGTACGATCACATCGGCTACAATTATACCTGTACTTGCAGGTACGATTACCAAGGTTTATGATGGTAATACTACAGCTTCATTGACAGCTGCGAATTATAGTTTTACAGGTAAGGTTGGTACTGAGAATGTAGCACTGAATAATCCTTTAGCTGGAAATTATGACCTGAAAGATGCCGGTAACAGAACAGTAACTGTTGGCGGAATAACATTAACCGGAACTGATGCTGCCAATTACTCGTTATCAGCAACCAGTTTAACAGCACCCGGAATAATCACATTGGCTACAATTACGCCTGTACTTGCCGGAACGATTACTAAGGTTTATGATGGTAATACTACGGCTGCACTAACAGGTGCCAATTATAGTTTTACGGGTAATATCGGTACTGATGATGTGGCTCTGAATAATCCTGCTGGTGGAACTTATGATCTGAAAAATGCAGGTAGCAGAATAGTAACTGTTGGCGGAATAACGTTAACCGGAACTGATGCTGTTAATTATAGTCTTTCAACAACCAGCCTGATAGCACCGGGCACGATTAATCAGGCTGCAATTATACCTGTACTTGCCGGAACGATCACTAAAGTTTATGACGGTAATACTACGGCCACATTAACTGGTGCAAATTATAGTCTTACAGGTAATATAAGCACAGACAATGTTGCGCTGAATAACCCTGTGGCCGGAAGCTATGATTTGAAAGATGCAGGTAGCAGAACAGTGAGTGTTGGCGGAATTGCATTAACCGGAACCGATGCTGTCAACTATATTCTTTCTGCAAGTAATTTAACAGCAGCTGGAACAATTACCTCAGCGACAATTATACCAGTACTTGCAGGTACGATCACTAAGGTCTATGACGGGAACATCACTGCTGCATTAACCAGTGCGAATTATAGTTTCACAGGAAATATAGGCTCAGACAATGTAGCGATGAATAATCCTTCGGCCGGAACCTACGATCTGAAAAATGTTGGAAACAGAATAGTAACGGTTAGTGGAATAATACTAACGGGAGCAGATGCAGGGAACTATACGATTTCAACAGCCAGTTTAACAGCTCCAGGTACGATAACCTCTGGTACGATTACACCCGCACTTGCTGGTATGATTACTAAGGTTTATGATGGCAATACGACTGCAACTTTAACGGCGGCTAATTATAGTTTTACAGGAAAGGTAGCAACAGAAGATGTAATACTGAATAACCCTGCTCAGGGAACTTATGACAATAAAAATGCTGTAACAGGTAAAACAGTAACGGTTAATGGAATAACAATGACAGGCGCTGATGCAGGAAACTATGTTCTGGCAGTAACTAGTCTGAACAGTAACAATGGAGTCATTACCACTCAACCTTTATCGATTACGGCTGATAACAAGGAAATGATACAGGGAACAACTGTTCCTCCTTTGACGCTGACCTATAGTGGTTTTGTAAATGGAGAAAATATAAGTGTATTCACAAGTGCCACAAATGTAAGTACCACGGCAAATAGCAGTTCCCTTGCAGGTAATTACCCGATCACTGTGAATGGAGCTATAGCAGCTAACTATGCTATCAGTTTCGTGAATGGGGTACTGATTGTGAAACCTGGGTTACCAACGAGTATCAGTCTCGCAGCGGTAGATTTGTTTGAAAACAAACCTGCAGGAGCGCTGGCCGGGACATTAAGCAGTACATCACTTGATCCGAATGCTACTTTCACTTACACCCTGGTTGGTGGCACCGGAGATACTGATAATGCGCTGTTTGACATCGCTGGTAATCTTGTGAAAACTAAAACCAGTCTGAGCTTCATACAAAAATCAATTTACAGTATCCGGGTAAGAAGCACCACTCAATATGGTTTAACACTTGACAAACAATTCAGTATTACGCTGATTGATGTCAATGAAGCACCAGCACTGAACACGATCGCTAATCTTACGCAATGTAATACGACCACTAAACAAACTATCGCACTGACCGGAATAAGTCCGGGACCTGAATCGGCACAGACTACAACACTGACCATCAGTTCCGATAAACCAGCTATGTTCAGCGATTTGAAAGTAAGCCAGGAGACAGGTGGAAACGGAACGTTGTCTTACCGTTTGGCTAACAATACAATACTGTTTCAGGAACGGTAAACATTACAGTTACTGTAAAAGATAATGGTGGAACAGCAAATGGTGGGATTGATACTTATAACAGAACCTTTGTGCTGACTATTAATCCACTTCCTGTGGTCAGTATTGTTTCATCGGCAGGACTGGAGATCTCGAAAGGTATCACGACGAAACTTACAGCAAGCGGGGGAACGTCTTATGTCTGGGCTAATGCATCAGGTGTAATAAGCGGTCAGAATACTGCGGTATTAACAATCAGACCAGCACAGACTGCCACCTATACCGTTACCGCTACGAATGCAACTGGTTGTACCAGTACAGAGCAGATTACCATTAGCGTGGATGATGATTACAAAACCATTGATGCGACTAATATTTTAACGCCTAATGGAGATGGGGTAAATGATCTTTTTGTCATTAGGAATATTGATATGTATCCTAATAATGAAGTGAAAATATTTGACCGTGCTGGCAGATTAATTTATGCTAAAAAATCATATGATAATAGCTGGGATGGAACAATAAACGGTAACCCGCTGAGTGAGGGTACTTACTTCTATGTATTGGATTTTGGTAATGGCAGAAGCAGGTTTAAAGGCTTCATTACGCTGGTAAGAAACAAATAAAATTAAAGTTATGAAAAGGAATCTAGCAATATGGGGACTGATAACGGGGCTGTTTTTATTCACTGCAAAACAGTCATACGCCCAGTTAAATCCATTGTCAGCAATGTATTATCAGAATCAGTATCTGGGTAATCCTGCAATGGTTGGAATTGATACCGGTCTGGCATTTAACCTGGCCTACAGAGCACAATGGAACGGCTCACCAGGATCTCCTGTTACCCAATCGGTAACGGGTAATTATGGAGTTACGCCAAGAGTAGGTTTGGGGCTTAACATTAGCAATGATAAAATAGGACTGCAACGCTGGACAAGAGCTGTGGCTACCTATGCTTATCATTTACAGCTCAATGACAAAGGAAATCAGTTACATTTTGGCGTGTCCTTGGATTCTCTAATGAAAGACTAAATGAAAATCTGGTTAACGGAGATCCGAATGATGCAGGGATCAGTCAGTATAATCAGCGTTCAACTTATGTTGATGGTGATTTTGGTGTTGCTTATACTGCTGACAGGTTAACCTTACAGGGCGCATTGCCTAATCTGAAAAGTGTATTTCATAAAACTGATGTGAATAATGCAGTTGATCAGGCTACATTTTATGGAGCCGCAAGCTACAGGCTGGAGCTGAGCCAGGGACAGGATGGAGTGGATGTTGAACCTAAAGTAGCTATACGAGGTGTAAAAGGGTACAGTGATATATTTGACGCAGGTGCAAATCTTGTGTTTGCGAATAAAAGAGTCAATGTATTCGGTCTGTACCATTCTACACAAAGTTTTACTGCCGGCATGGGGTTGCAGTATCAGTCATTAAATCTGAATGCCTCCTATACTTCCGGGACTGCAGCACTAAGAGGTTACGTTGATGGTAATTTTGAACTGAGCTTAAGGATTTCGCGTGTTTTAGTAATTTATGATAACATAAATAAGAAATTTAGGAATGATCAGAATTAGTCCGCCGATAAAAGAACCGATACTTGCCTCAACGTGAAACCAGTGTGGAAGACCTAAATGCTGCGTTCCCTCTAATGCCATCGGTGTGTTCATAAAGAATATCTCTGGTAAGATAAATAGTGCCAGAAGCACTGTCGTGATCCAGTAAATTATTTTTCGTTGTAACCTTCAGTATTTGAACAGAATTTATCAATACATTTGAACCATTAGACAAAAATATAGTCTACCTTATCATGAAGCTGCAAAAAATGGTTAATACCCTGCTGAAAATCCAACTTATCCTGGTCATTGTTTTTGGCTTACAGGGCAGGGTGATTGCAAGGTATGCCGATGCGTTTTTTCATAAAGGTGCTTCAACTGAAATTGGAAACTTAAAAACTCCGATGTGCAGGGCTAAAGTTGTGCATTGCAGATTACTTTGTTTTGAAGAAGATTTGCAAGTCACAGAACCACCTGCTGCATTTCAAATTGATTTAGTACCACCTTCCCTTGTTGTTGTACCTGCCTACCAGGTATTATATACAACTAAAAAAGTAGGCGGCCATGAGTTTCGGCTGCTCCCGCTGCGGGCTCCCCCTTACTGCTAAAATTCCTGTTCAGGCGGAATTTATTCCGGTTCCTATTTTCAAAGTCATATTAACTTGTTGAAGGTTAGTATGGTTAACTTGTATATGCCAATTTTTATTGGCTATGATCCTATCTAAGATAACATGAACAATTCAAAAAACCTGTTAGTTATTGTGGCTTTCCTGGTTATTTTTTCCTCTTGTGGAAGCAAAAAAGATAAACCTGCTGATCAGGTTAAACCATATCCGGTAATCACACTCTCGCCCAAAACGGCAAATATTTATTCTGATTATCCTGCTACTATACAGGGGATACAGAATATTGAGATACGTCCAAAAATAGATGGTTATGTAGCAGATATTTTTGTCGATGAAGGGGCTTCTGTGAAAAAGGGCCAGTTGCTTTTCAGTATCAATGCCCCTCAATATGAACAGAATGTCAAAACAACAGAGGCAAATATTAAAATAGCACAGGCCGATGTAAATGCGGCAAGAATGAATGTTGACAAAGTAAAGCCGCTTGTGGATGAAGATATTGTCAGTCCATATCAGCTGGAATCTGCAAAATATACGCTGGAGTCAAAACAAGGAGCATTAGCACAAGCTAATGCAGCATTGAATAATGCTAAAACGAACCTGAGCTATACGCAGATTTATAGTCCGGTAGATGGGGTAATTGGTATCCTTCCCTATAAAATTGGAAGCCTGGTGAGCAGTACAACTGCGAATCCGTTGACTACAGTATCAAACATAGAAAAGATCTATGCTTATTTCTCTATCAATGAAAAACAGGGGCTTGACTTTTTTATGGCGGCCAAAGGGGTGACGATGCAGCAAAAGCTGACTACGCTGCCTCCTGTTAACCTGGTACTTGCCAATGGCAATATTCTTCCGACAGCGGGAAAAGTTGAAACTGCGAGCGGTTTAATCAATGCCCAAACCGGATCTATTAATATGAGGGCGACTTTTCCAAATCATGACGGACTGGTACGCAGTGGAAGCAGTGCCGTAGTCAGGATTCCCAGAACGATTAATTCGGCTTTATTGGTTCCGCAGAAAGCGACTTATCAGATACAGGGAAAACTATTTGTATATGTATTAGACAAAGAGAATAAAGTGAATTCTGTGGAAATTACAACTACCGCGAGTACCGGCGATTCTTATGTCGTTCAAAAAGGACTAAAAGCAGGTGACAAAGTAGTAGCAGATGGTATTTCAAACCTGAGAGAAGGTCTGGAGATCAAACCCACAAATTAATTTAAGAAATATCAGCATATGTTAAAGCTATTTATTGAGCGTCCGGTGTTATCGACCGTGGTATCTATTATTATAGTTACCCTGGGGATACTTGGCCTGGTTTCACTCCGATTTCCCAGTATCCTGATATTGCACCACCAACCGTACAGGTATCAGCAAACTACAGTGGCGCTAGTGCCGACGTAGTATTAAAGAGCGTAATTGTTCCCCTTGAACAACAGATCAATGGGGTTGAAAATATGGATTATATTACTTCTACTGCCGGTAATGACGGATCAGGAAATATAACCGTGAGTTTTAAAATAGGAAGCGATCCGAACATGGCAGCTGTCAATGTGCAGAATGCAGTTTCCCGTGCTACTCCTTTATTGCCTCAGGAGGTAACCAAGGCAGGTGTTACTGTTCAGAAAAAACAGACAAGTACTCTTTTGATCTTTTCGGTTTACAGTGATAATCCTGCTTATGATCAGACCTTTTTACAGAATTATGTGGACATTAATATTGCTCCGGAAGTTAAAAGAATTCAGGGAGTTGGTGATGCTTCTGCTTCTGGTCAAATGGATTATTCTATGCGTATCTGGCTTAATCCACAAGCTATGGCATCTTTATGGCTGGTACCGGCAGATGTTACAGCCGCATTGTCTGATCAGAATATACAAGCAGCTCCCGGCCAGTTTGGCGAACGTGGAGGACAGGCTTTTCAATATGTAATCAAGTATCCGGGTACATTGGTAGATACTGCCCAGTTTGGAAATATAGTCATCCGTTCAAATGATCGCAGCCGTTTGTTAAGACTTAAGGATATCGCACGCATTCAGTTGGGTGCGTTGAGTTATTTTAACAGTACCAGAACTAATGGCCACCCGGCAGTATCCATTAACGTATCACAGGTAGCAGGTTCCAACGCCCGTGAAGTGATTCAGCAAACACTTCAGGTGATGGATAAAGCGTCTAAAACTTTTCCTAAGGGTATACATTATGTGGTCTTGCAGAGTGTGGATGATTTTTTGACTGCTTCCATTGATAAGGTTTTGCATACTTTATTTGAAGCGTTTATCCTGGTTTTTATAGTTGTGTTTGTCTTTCTTCAGGATTTTCGCTCCACACTTATTTCCGGCTATTTCTGTACCGGTAGCCATTATAGGAACATTTTTCTTTTTAAAATTATTTGGGTTTACGATCAATCTGCTTACACTCTTCGCGCTCATATTAGCCATTGGTATTGTCGTCGATGACGCAATTGTAGTCGTAGAAGCTGTCCATGCGAAACTGGATAGTGGTTATACTTCGGCCAGACAAGCAAGTATTGACGCTTTGGGTGAGATTTCCAGTGCTATTGTTTCTATTACACTGGTGATGTCTGCGGTATTTATTCCCGTCAGTTTTATTGGCGGGTCATCCGGGGTCTTTTATAAGCAGTTTGGGCTTACATTAGCGATAGCGATTATCTTATCTGCGATTAATGCGCTGACACTCAGCCCTGCGCTTTGTGCCTTGTTTTTAAAGAGTCACCATGAAAAAGGAAAAGCTAAAATGAGTCTCATGGAAAAATTCTATACTGCTTTTAATACTTCCTTTGAGCGGATGAGCAATAAATACGCAAATACCATTGCCTTCTTTTTCTTTAGTCATAAGAAATGGATTCCGCTTTCTATACTCGGATTTTTTATGGTTACACTGTTTTTCATCGCTAAAAATACAGCAACTGGATTTGTGCCTAACGAAGATCTTGGAGCGGTCAATTGTAATATAACTTTGCCTCCTGATGCTTCTTTAGAGCGGACAGATGTAGTGACGCGTAAAATAGAGAAACTGGCGCATACGATCCCGGAAATCAATAATGTACTGGCTATTACTGGTAGGGGACAGCTTTCCGGAACGGGGAGTAATTATGCGACTGTAGTGATGCGTCTTATTCCGTGGGATAAAAGAAAAAGAGATGTTCAGGCTATCATTAGTGAGCTGATTAAAAAATCGGCTGATATTACAGAAGCTGAGGTTAAGTTTTTTGCTCCAGCTACCATACAGGGTTTCGGAACTACAAATGGCTTTGCTTTTCAATTGCAGGATAAAACTGGTGGTGAAATACCGGCATTCTATAAAGCAAGTAAAGACTTTTTATCCGCTTTATCAGAACGGCCGGAAATACAGTTTGCGACGACTTCTTTTAATCCTAATTTTCCTCAGTATCTGATGAACATGAATGTTCCGAAGATTAAAGATGCCGGGCTGAATGTGGTAGATATTACTTCTGCTATGCAGGGTTATTTTGGAGGGGTTTATGCTTCAAACTTTAACCAGTTCGGACAGCAGTTCAGGGTAATGGTACAATCATCACCAGAATACCGGATGACACCTGAAAGTCTGAACGGAATTTTTGTACGTACGCCTGATGGACAAATGGTTCCGGTGACGGAATTTTTTACCCTGACTCAAACTTATGGGCCACAGGCAATAACGCGTTTTAATTTGTACAATTCAATCAGTATTAACGGTACACCTAATGCGTCTTACAGTTCTGGTCAGGCGATTAATGCCATACAGGAAGTGGCTGCAAAAACACTGCCTGCTGGTTATAGCTATGAGTTTTCAGGAATTACAAGGGAAGAACTTGCTGGAAACAGTCAGACAAATTTTCATCTTCCTGCTTTGCCTGGTCTTTGTTTATTTATTGCTCAGTGCGCAGTACGAGAGTTATTTATTGCCATTATCAATTTTGCTGACTATACCTGTGGGTACGGCAGGAGCTTTTATGTTCGCGCATCTGTTTGGGATCAGTAATAATATTTATGTACAGATCACACTGGTGATGCTCATCGGGCTGCTGGCAAAAAACGCGATTCTTATTGTTGAGTTTGCCGTAGAAAGAAGGCGTTCGGGAATGGAGATTACAGAAGCTGCGGTCAAAGGTGCACAGGCAAGGCTCAGACCGATATTAATGACCTCATTTGCTTTTATACTAGGGCTTGTTCCTTTGATGCTGGCTACCGGGGCAGGTGCAAATGGTAACCGCTCTATTGGTGTGGGAGCCGTAGGAGGGATGCTGGTAGGAACCGTTTTCGGCCTGTTTATTACGCCAACTTTATTCATCGTATTTCAGACGCTTCAGGAGAAGTGAAACGGAAACCTGATCACAAATTATAATTTATTACGGCAAATTTAATTATGAAAAGATACTTGAAAATTTATCCACCCGTCATAGGGCTGATTATATTGTTATTCGCTTCGTGCAAAGTAACGAAACCTTATCAAAAGCCAGTTGTGGATATGGAAGGATTATACAGAGAAAATGTAGCTGCGGATACCGTCACGATTGCCAGTCTGCACTGGAAAGAAATGTTTACAGATACCTTATTGCAAAAGATAATCGGTGAAGGAATACAGCGGAATTTAAATCTGAAGGCTGCCTATTCCCGTATCCGTCAATCCAGGGCTTATCTTGAGCAAAGTAAGCTTTCATTTTTACCTTCTTTAAATAGTGATGCCAGTGCGGTAGCCATAGGATCTTCTAATCAGGGTGAACTAAAAAGTGTTGTCCCTTATCAATATCAGGCCGAACTGACCACAAGCTGGGAGGCTGACTTATGGGGCAAACTCAGCAGTGGAAAACGGGCTAATCTGGGCTTCTTTATTACAGGCAGAAGCTAATGCAAGAGCTGTTCAAACGGAACTGGTCGCTAATATTGCCACCAATTATTATCGCTTACTTGCGCTGGACGATCAATTGCTGATCACTCAGCAGAGTTTGAAAAAAACTGGCAGACTACTGTAGATATTATGAAGAAACTGAAAACAGCGGATGTAGTGACAGGAGCTGCGGTAGTGCAAAGTGAATCCAGTAAATATGCGGTAGCAGTTACTATTCCCGATCTGATGCAATCGATCAGAGAAACTGAAAATGGATTGAACTTATTACTGGGCAGGGTTCCGGGGCCGATAGAACGAAGTAAATTTGATCAGATTCACCCGATTGCGCTATTGCAAACTGGTGTTCCTGTACAATTATTAGCTAACCGCCCTGATGTACTGGCTGCGGAGTATAATTTCCAAAATGCCTTTGAACTGGGTAATGTGGCGAGAACTTATTTTTATCCTTCTTTAACTATTTCAGCATCAGGGGGATATTCTAGTTTCAGTAGTTTCTTTGGCCCGGGATCATGGATCAGCAGTCTAACGGGAGGTTTAACACAGCCTATATTTAACAAGGGTGCTAATAAAACAAGGCTAAAAGTAGCTTTGGAGCAGCAGCAACAAGCTGTATTAAGTTTCCAGACTGTGGTACTTACCGCCGGACAGGAGGTTTCTAATGCAATGTATTCTTATCAGCGGGCTTCGGAAAAGAAAATCACCAGAACAAGTCAATTGGAGAATCTGGAAAAGTCAGTTCAATATACACAGGCGCTGGTTAGATATGGCTCAGCAAATTATACTGAAGTACTGACTGCGCAGCAAAGTTTTCTGGCTGCCCAGCTTAGTCAGGTCAATGACCAGTTGCAGCAAGTGCAGGCAACGGTGTCTTTGTACCGGGCTTTAGGGGGTGGATGGAAATAGAATTTATGCCTTCCACCGTTTGTGTGACCATAACCAATAAGAAGGGTCTACTTTGATTGTATGTTGAAGTGTCTGCAAAACATTTGGTGATTTCCTGATTACAGGTTTCCTTTGGAGATTCTGTAATCAGGGAAAAACCTATTTCCCAGCAATTATCAGGTTTCCTTTTCATTTCCAGGTAAACAACAACTGCATTAGTTGCAATGGCTAATTTTTCTGCACCATTAAACATATTTGTAGATTGATGTAAGAAGTCAAATTTGGCATGTTCACTAACACCAGGAAACTGATCGGCTAAAAAAATTGACAATTGTGATTTGTCTTTTTGTTTAAGCAAATATCTGAGTGCCTGATTTGCAGGAAGAAGCTGCATCCCAAAACGGCCTCTCACATAGTGAACTAATTTATTCATAACAGGACTGGAAAGTGGTTTGTAAATTGCATTTACTTTAAATGGAAGCCTGGCTGGTAAAATATTCAGATATTCCCAATTTCCATAATGCCCTAAAACGGCAATTATATTGCGGTTTTGCTGATGGTAATGAAGTAAGAGTTCTGTATTGACCAGCTGTGTTTTTTTTATCCAGGGAATGACTGCTTACAGAGAAGAGTTTAATGATCTCAATGACCATACAGGCCAGATGCTTGTAATAGTCTTTGGCAATCTGTTGAATCTCTCCATAAGATTTTGCAGGTAAGGACCTGGAAAGATTCTGCAGGACTACGCTATAACGGTACCTGAACACTTTGTAAGAAATAAAATAAAGGAACCTTCCGATAGTGACATCAGCTATTGTATGCGGAAGCAGACTAATGAGGTAAATAGGAAAAAAAATAAGGTGATACAACTGATTGAAAAATTTATTCCTCACAAGATTCATGGACAAGTTTTAATAGGTAAATAATTACGATAATAGCCAGGACCAGCGCAATAGATAGAAAACCGCTGAACATGAAACATAGAGAATGAGTTTGACCTGTCATAAGATTACTAATTTAGGTTGTGGATTTTGGTTGCTATAAAACAATTGACCAGTTGAGAACGGGGCTTGACGAATAGCTTGTTTGGATTGATCAGATCAGTCATTTTATTTGTTGTTTGTCTTGTGACAACCTCATTTGCTTTTACCCTTACTACTTTTGTAATTAAATAATACATAATTTACGCAGGGATAATTAGCAGGTGCTATTGTCCCGGATCAGGAACAATTAATTAATATTTATATGGATATCGTCATACAGGCAACAGAAGAGATTAACCTTTTTTTACAAAATATCGGAGAATGGTTTCGCAGTGATGTTGAAGGAAACAAAGCAGGAGAAGCTGCTATTCTAAAGAATTTTCATCAGGATTTTATAATGATTACTCCTGGTGGTCTTGCTGTGGATTTTACAGAATTATCGGCCTGGCTACCTACAGTGTACGGACTTAAGCCTGATATTCTAATAGAAGTTGAAGATATTAAAGCGCATTATGTACTGGCAGATAGTGTCTTGATGACTTATACAGAATTACAGTACAGAGAAGAAGGTGATAATAAAAGAATCGCCAGTGCTTTATTTATCAGAGGAGATGACGGACGGACAGCTAAAATGGCACCATTTGCAGGAAACATGGTCTCCAATTGTTGAAGATCAGGAGAATTAACCTGGGTTTCTGATTTTTTTTAAAGATTCATACACTGGCTGTAATGTTGTCCAGAAGGCTTTGTGCTGTGGAAAATTCAGTACTTCTGTGTTCATATTTTCTTTTGTCATTCTGAAAGGGAAAATATGAACCGGAATTTGTGATTGCCCGCTGTTTTTTGCTTCAACAGCGAGTATATAAACCTCTTTTATTTTATCATCAGTTAACGGGATACATCCTGCTGTAACCTGGTTCCCATGAATATAGATATCCGAACCTGGATCATTCTGACCACTTCTGAGCAGATCAGTAGCATTTGGATAATTAATCCTGAGGGATAAATGAAATTTGCTATCCGGATTAAACCTGTCAATGAAATATATCCCTTCGGGAGTCTGAAGATCACCCTTTTTAGTTTTTGGCCCTAAAATTCCTGAATATGCACTAAAATCATAAGTCATAAGTCTTAAACAGACTGTATTTAGCTTGATTTCTGGCTTTCACCCATATTTCCAATTTGCCTTCGCTTTTATAGGCAGTAATGGATAAATCGAATTTATCTTTAAAGTCTTTTTGACGCAGTTCGTCCTGTAGGCTGGTCCATTTTTCAGTATAGGCAGTTCTTACTCTTCCCATATTGAGCTGTTGCTGTTTGAAATTGTTTTGAAGGGATAGTTTTTCCTGTTTCATCAACATATGTAAATGTTTGGTGAAGAAATTAGGTGGTTCTTTGCTGGACAAATTAATAAATATGAAACGATTATTCAGTCTTTTAGCCGTTATGTTTTTTACTGTTTCTTCTTTTGCTGCAAAAGTAGATACGGCAGCAGTATATAGTGGGGCTATGAAAAAAGAAATCCGCTGTGTTTTTATAACTCCGGATAAAACGAAAGGTATCAGGCAGTTCCCGGTAGTATACATATTACATGGCTATAGCGGGAATGCGATGAGAACAATCAAGCAGGATATATCCCCGATCTTGCCGTACAGGCAGAAACTTACAAAATGATTTTTGTTCTTGCAGATGGAGGCTATGACAGCTGGTATTTTGATAGTCCGGTAAATGATAAGATACGTTATGAAAGTTTTATCAGTAAAGAGCTTGTTGGTTATACCGATAAAAATTATCCTTCGATAGCTAAGCGGGAGAAAAGAGCAATTTATGGATGGAGCATGGGAGGACATGGAGCTCTATTTATTGCTATTCGCCATAAAGAACTGTTTGGTGCAGCAGGTAGTACCTGCGGGGCGGTTGACTTCAGACCTTTTACAAATGGATACGGAATTGAGAAGAACCTTGGTGATTATTCCGGCCATGAAAAAAGCTGGGAAACTCATACGGTAGCTTACACGATATCGTCGCTGAAAAACAATGAATTGAAACTGATCATTGACTGTGGTCTTAATGATCCCTTATTGGAAATAAACAGGTCTTTACATCAGAAATTAATTGAGCTAAAAAATATAGCGCACGATTATATAGAGCGCCCTGGAGGACACGATAACGTATACTGGTCAAAGGCTGCGGCTTTTCAGCTATTATTTATTCATAACTATTTCAGTCAATCCTGATTGGCTGATCAGGAATTCAATTCAAAACAAATTTATACCGATGAAACTTATTCAACGTTTATTAATTATGGCAACATTAGGCTTATTAACTCAGCAAGGCATTGCACAGGAAATTACTAACCCTAAAGGTTTATATGATCCCCGTCCGCATGGATATTCTCACGTAGCTACGGTACCTGCTAATAGTATACTGGTTTTTGTCGCCGGACAGGCAGGAACAGATCAGGAAGGTAAATTGAGTGAAGATTTCAGAACGCAGGTAAGGTTTACTTTTGAGAACCTGGCAATTGCGTTGAAAAGTAAGGGGCTGGAAATGCAGCATATTGCTAAACTAACAACACTTGTGGTTGATTATGATGCTGAAAAACACAAAATACTCATTGAAGAAGCAGAAGAAAGTCTGGCCTGATGAGAAATTTCCTGTGAATACACTGATTCCTGTTTCAAGATTAGCCTTAGACGGAATGCTAATCGAAATTGATGCGACTGCAGTCATGCACGATTTGAAATAAACAGGTTATTTCAAATGAAATAATCCGATCTTTATCCCACAGAACAGAGGGATTGAAGATGGATTTATTTATTAAAGCATTAAATAGCTACGCTGCATTATCTACTGCTTGCGTTGATGAAATCTTAAAAATCGTGCGGCCCAAAACTATTGTTAAGCACGATTTTTTACTGAGAGAGGGGAGTATACCCAGAACAATTTCCTTTGTCAAAAAAGGTCTTTTATCTTATTATTATACTACTGAGGAAGGGAATATTGTAATCAAGAAGTTCTTTGCGGAAAATTCTTTTGTGGCATCGACCTCAGCGATGCTTAAAAGAGAACCGGGTATGTTTAATATCTATGCGCTTGAAGATACTGAGGTACTTGAATATGATTCAGCTTCGTTCTGGAAGTTGATCGAACGGTTTCCAGATCTTGCCATGTTTCATATTAAATATATGGAAAAGCACTGGATAGCAGATAAAGAGGTCTTAGAGATTACGGCAAAATATCAAAATGCTACACAGCGTTATCAAACGTTTCTGCTCACCTATCCTGAACTGAATGAGCGGCTTAAACAACATCATATTGCTTCTTATCTGGGTATAACCCCAACTCAGCTTAGCCGGATCAGAAAAGAATTGTAGTTTAGAATTTGAGAGAAATAATTAATCCTATCTTAGAGCTTGTTTAAGCAGATCGTATCTATACGGTCTGATAGAGGGAAATTTTTATACATAATATCATATTCGGGATGTCAAATATTAAACTGATTATAGAGGAAAGAGCGAGCAATATTGGCAATTTTATAGTAGGCAGGCTTTTACCATTTCGTGAAAAAAGAATGGTTGGACCATTTTCGTTTATCGATCATATGGGCCCGGTTTGCCTGAGTGACCATGAGAACATGAGAACCTGGATGTACCTCCGCATCCGCATATTGGTCTTTCGACACTGACTTATCTTTTTAAAGGCAGTATTATGCACAAAGATAGTTTAGGTAATGAGGTGGAGATTAAGCCTGGTCAGGTAAACTGGATGACTGCTGGAAGCGGGATTGTTCATTCTGAACGTACTCCTGAATATTTACGACATTCAGATAAGATGCTGCATGGACTCCAGATCTGGGTCGCTTTACCAAAAGACAAGGAGGAAATGGCCCCGGAGTTTTATCATATTGAAGAAAATGAGATGCCTGTTTGGGAATCTGAGGGAACTTCATTTAAGTTAATTGCGGGAGAAGCTTTCGGAAAGAAATCTCCTGTACCAGTTTTTAGCCCGCTTTACTTTCTGGAATTGAAAACCAAAGACCGCCAGACGGTGAAAATAGGGGAATATTTGTATGGTGAAAGTGCCTTATACATTCTTGAAGGGGCTATAGAAAGTGAAGGGAATGTTTATGAACCAAAACAAATACTGATTGCTAAAGACAGTCAGCTCTGTGAATTCGAAATGCATGAAAATACGACCGTTTATATTTTTGGCGGTGAACCATTTCCAGAAGAGCGGTTTATATACTGGAATTTTGTGGCTTCAAGCAGAGAAAGGATTGAGGAAGCGAAAACCAAATGGCTGGAACAGTCATTCCCACCGGTTCCGGGGAGACGGATTTTGTGCCGCTTCCGCCACAGGGGAAACAGATCAGATAATTGGCTGGCAAAAAAGATTAAATAATTATAAGCAGGTACGTATTTAAGGAAATAATAGCTATGAATATCGAGCAGTTTAACGATGAGAAAAAGGGCAGTTTTAAAGCCATAGAAGATGAAAAGGTAGCCGGAGAAATGACTTATGTCTGGGCCGGACCGGGTAAGATCATTATTGATCATACTGAAGTAAACCCTGATTTTTCAGGAAAAGGGGTGGGAAAGAAATTAGTACTTGAAGCGGTAAAATATGCCAGGGAAAAAATAAAGTGAAAATTCTTCCTTTATGTCCTTTCGCTAAAAGTGTATTTGATAAAAACCCAGATTTGCAGGACGTACTTTTTTAATACTAAACAGATGAAAACCGAATTTTATACTCAATTATATAAACGTGATCTCAAAAGGGTCACTGAAGAACTTGAAAAATATCCGGATGATAACTCCTTATGGGAAGTATTACCGGGAACGACCAATTCAGGAGGCAATTTACTGCAGCATCTGATTGGTAATTTAAAAACTTTTGTAGGTAATCCCTTTGGACATATCAATTATGAAAGAAACAGAGATGCTGAATTTAATGCCCGTTTATTTACTAAGGAAGAATTGATAGTCGAATTTAATCAATTATCGGAGACTATTGGTGATGCTATTTCCAGCCTGACAAGTGAGCAGTTGGATGAGGATTATCCTGCTGCAATAAAGGTAGTCAATGAGGAACAGACAGTTGAATATGTATTAATTCATCTATTTGCTCATTTTTCTTATCATACCGGACAGATTAACTATCACAGGCGTTATATCACTGCTAAGAAAGTATCGGTTTAACGATATAATTTTAAAACATAAAAAACCCTGGATCATTGTTGAGCAAGCCAAAGCAAAACTTCGCTGATTCAGGGTTTTTTATTAAAAGTTATTAGAATCGTTTGGTGTTTTAGGCTCTGCACCTATACTGTCCCTGGTGTTCTTTTGCACCGCAATGGAAGCGAAAATTGTCAATACGAATGACATCGCATAAAACCCTTTTTCACTTAAGGCAAGTGTAGCATTCCACAGACCTACGGTTAACAGTACAAGTGAAAGAACTGTACAGAACCAGGCTATCCCATAGTAAATATTGGTTACCGGAATTCCTTCCAGGCGGTCACGTACGCATTTTTGTACCGATATAGCGGCAAATACGCCGAAAATAAGGATCGTAAAGTAGTAACCCTTCTCGTTCAATTGCATTGTAGCATTGAAAAGTCCGATATTATAAGCAGCAGCGAATCCTGCCATTAAAGCTACCCAGGAGGCTCCAATAAATGCACTTGATGGTTTTTGGTTCATTGATTTTGAGATAGATATTAAATGATACTGATTAGTTAATTAGGACAATTATAATTAAATGTAATAATATCCGGTGAGATTCATTTGAATAAAAATGTTAATTTTGATAAGACGCAAAACATGATTATGAAGATTTTAATAGGTTTAGGAGTTCTGATACTTCTGTTGGTGGTCATTTATTTTTCGGGGCCTAAGCCTGCAACGCCAGTTTATGTTACCGCACTGCCTTCGGTTCCGGGCAAGCTGGATCAGTTAGATACATTTATTAATCAAAGGGAAGCCAGACTTCCTGTGAAAACGGATAATGAAGCAAAGATTGTCTGGGCAGATAGTACACATAAGGAGCAAACAGAATACGCTTTAGTATATCTTCATGGGTTTACTGCAAGCCAGGGAGAGGGAGAGCCTGTTCACCGCAATTTCGCTAAAACCTTTGGATGTAATCTTTACCTTGCCCGTCTGGCAGGTCACGGACTAAAAGGAAAAGACGCTATGCTTGAGTTTACACCAGAGAATTTATGGGCATCTGCACTGGAAGCTTATGCAATTGGTAAAAAAATCGGGAAAAAAGTAATTATAATGGGTACTTCAACCGGGGGTGCACTAGCTGTTAAATTAGCAGCGAATTTCCCTGAGATTAAGGGAGTAATTCTTTATTCTCCTAATATTGAGATTAATGACGGTTCAGCATGGCTCACTAATAAACCATGGGGCCTGCAGCTGATCAGGAAAGTAATGGGTGGGATATATTCTAAAAAGAGTGCAGATACTGATCCTAAGGTTCTTCAGTATTGGTATAGTCAATATCGTTTAGAAGCTGTTCCACAATTACAGGAGTTTATGGAAACATCCAATGTGAAAGAAAGTTATGAGCAGGTAAAACAGCCTGTATTAATGCTGTACTACTATAAAGATGCACAGCATCAGGATGCTCGGTAAAAGTAGATGCGATGTTGAAAATGTTTGAAGAATTAGGGACGCCAGGGGCACTTAAAGTAAAGCAGGCAATTCCTAATGCTGGAAATCATGTGATCGCTTCTCCGTTGTTGAGTAAGGATGTACCAGCTGTAGAAAAAGAAACATTAAAGTTTGCAACTGGAATACTAGGAATGATACCTGTAAAAAAGACACCTTAGCTCTGGTTAAAATAATGCTGAAAACTAATATTTATTGTCGGGAATGATATTTGATGTAAGTTAAATGGTAGTTGGCGTAGTAAATTTTTTATTACTGTTTTTATTATGTAAATATTTATTAGATAATATATATTTATATAATAAACATGAAAGTTTTACTGGCGTTATTTTGTTTAATTATTCTAACTAGTTCTGGATGTAGACAATCTGCTGATCCATTTGAATTTGATAATATAGTTAGTATAGCTTATTCAAATATAATAACAAATTTACCTGATTCTAATGTCCATAAAACGAAAAAATAAAGGAATTTAAATTTCTTAGAATTAAAAAAGACACAGTGAAGGTAGATTCCTGTCATCATACGCCAGACTGTTTTATTCAGGTATTGTAAACCAAAAAGAAGAACCCTGACCAATTTCACTGTCAACCCCAATATTTCCGCCATGGCGTTTAATGATCTCTGAACAAATATAGAGGCCTAAACCCAATCCTGAATATTGTCCGCCCTCATAGTCTGAACGATAATAACGGTCGAATAAATGAACCCTTTTTTCCTCTGGAATACCTGGCCCGCCATCTTTTATGGATACTTTGGTTATTCCATGTTCTTTTTCTATAATCATATAGATGTTTTTTGAATCCGGGGCATATTTAACTGCATTGTTTACGAAATTGACTACAACCTGATCTATCCTGTTTTCATCTGCAAAGACCTCTATAGATGCATCGCCCTGCACAATGAGTTCATGTTTGCCATCCATTCTTACATGTGTGCAGCAGGTATTCAGTAAATGGCCAGGTTGAAAACAGACTTATTCAATTGAAGTTGCCCCTCGTTTATACGGGTAACATTGAGTAGATCATCAATCAAACTGGTTACCTTTTCCATACTTTTAGTTGATTGCGCTAAAAGTATTGGCAGCATAATGGGAGATGGGTTATCTTTCATACGCATTAAGAGCTGTAAAGCAGCTTTAAGACTTGTAATAGGTGTTTTAAGTTCATGGCTGGCAATGCTGATAAACTCATCTTTTTTTAATAATAGCTCTTTGGTATTTTCTTCCAGGCTTTTTTCTATTGAAACATCCAGTACAGTTCCAATAAACCGGGTTGCTTCTTTCTTAGCATTGAAATAGGCTTTGCCTTTAGATTTTATCCAGCGTATTTTCTGATCATATAATCCTACTGAGCGGTACTCTGTATTGAATTCGCCATTCAGTTCACCTTTTAATGCTTCCTTGGTTTTTTCTTCAACCATTGCGCGGTCTTCGTGGAAAATATGATCCATAAATAGTGAGGAGTCAACATAGTCGTCGGGGGCAAGGCCGAATAATTCTTTACAACGATTGTCCCAGATCAGTTCATTGGTTAAAGGGTTAAAATCCCAGGCACCTATACCGGCAGATTCAATTGCAAAATGTAATCTTTCCTTACTTTCTTCCAGTAAACGCTCTGCCTCAGCAAGCCCTTCTTCAACTTTTCGTTTATCTGTTATGTCGTGTATAGCCAGTAAAATTAATTTGTCTTCCGTATACGTATCAAATTGTCTGGCGGTAAGACGCATAATTCTACGCCCTATCAGGTTAAATACATGATCAACTTCAAAGGCTTTAAAGTGCCCCTCTTGTGGCAAAATGTTTTCTAACTGATGGCGCAGAACAGGGATATCCCATTGCTTGTTGCCCAGGTCATACAAAAATGTGCCCTCAGTTTCTTGTTCTTTTACTTTAAACATCTGAAAGAATCCTTCCGAAGCACGCAATACTTTGAGTTCCTTATCCAGGATAATGAGTGGGGTCATGAATGGTATTGAATATCTCTTCTGTATATCTCTTAGAGTTGTTTAACTGTTCGTTACGTTCCAGGAGTTCAGCATTGACTTCTGTGATTTTATCATTTTTTTTTAGCAAGTCTTCATTGCTAATTGTTATCCTAGAAGATAGATTTTTGAGCTCTGTGATGTCATAAAAACTAATAATGGCACCATTTGCTTTTTTACTGCCCTTTCTGAGATAAGGCATAGTCATTACCTGGTATATTTTACCTCCATCAGATTCCGCTTCCCGGATAATAGTCTCATTATGTAGCATAACTTTTTTTTTTATATCATCTATCCAGCTATCCATCCTGATATTTGTAGTTATATTGCTTAACGGACGGCCAATATCACTCTCACGTATATTAATATGCTGAACGGCTGCAGGAGAGAATTTTTTAAGCAACAAATCCTGATCTACAAATAGTTGCCCGTTGGTGTTACTACGGAAATAATTATTCAGATCGTCATTTAATTCGGCAGTTCCGAATTGGTATAATGCTGTTCTTTATTAATCGTTTGCAGTTCTTCATTTAAAGATTGTAATTCTTCATTTGCACTCTGCATTTCTTCGTTGGCAGATAAAAGCTCTTCGTTAAAAGATTGCATATTCTCATTTGACGAGGCTATCCAGTCATGCGCAGTTTCCAGCTGATGCTTTGCTTCGGTAAGTTCATTTTCGAGGTTGGTAACATATCCTTTAGTCAGTTGGGAAGTATCATCAGCCAGAATATAACTCTGATCAGTCTTCTTATCCCTGTTTTTTTGGAAAAGAACCAATATCAGCTGTGTAGTTGAATTTGTTATTAAAAAGGGTTTAATCACAATATCAATAATATGGCTCATCAGTTCATCTTTAACCTGAAGCTTGAGGTTTTTAAGTACAATTCTATCGTTTGTTTTCAAAGCTTTATGAGCTGCGGCTTTGAAAGCAATTGCAATATGATCAGGTATTAAGTCATTCAGGTTAAAATTGAAAAGTTCGTTTTTAAGATAAATAGATGGATCGCCAAATGAACGGATTACAGTCAGGTTTTCGTCTGTACATATTCCTCTGAATCCAGACTCTTCCAGAATAACCTTGTTTATTTCATCTGTAGCAGCTAATTTTGATAGGGGAGCTGTGGCTTTCTTACTTATTTCCATTGTAGTATTTTTTATTCCTTCAAGAATGGGTGACGGAAAGATGTCAAACCTAAAAGTCTGGCCGTTTTTATTCCGTTTTAGTATATTCCATTTATTGCTGATTTCTTCAAAATTCTTTTGTAAAACAGTAGCGTTCTCACTAGGGCCTAAAAATAGATATCCATCTTTCTTTAGACCAAAATACATCATGGAGAAGACTTTTTTCTGTAAAACGGCATTCATGTAAATTAACAGGTTACGGCAGCTAATCAGGTCAATGTTACAATAGGGAGGGTTTTTGGCCAGGTCATGGTGTGCAAAAATGAGCATTTGTCTGATCTCTGGTTTTATTTTGAAGTAGTCGTCGTCTTCGTGGGTGAAAAACTTTAGTCTCTCTGTTGTTATGTTTTTGACCAATGCTTCTGGATAAACTCCTTTTGAAGCAAATTCCAGTGAAGATTTGCTAATATCTGTTGCGAATATTTTAACATCATTTTTTTGCTGAACCTTGTCTAAATATTCCCTGATTAATATGGCTAGCGAGTAAGCTTCTTCACCTGTAGAACAGCCTGCTACCCATATTTTTATAACTTCGTCTGATTTTTTGTGATCTATAATATCAGGAATTACCGTTTCTTCAATTACTTTAAAAGACTCAGGGTCTCTGAAAAAAGAAGTTACCCCAATTAAGAAGTCATTAGCGAGCAGTTCTGTTTCTTTAGGGTTTTGCTGTAAAAAAGCATAATATTTTCCAACATTACTAAAATGCTGCTGTTCCATCCTCCTTTTTATTCTGCGTAAAATGGTGGGATGTTTATAGTTAGTAAAATCAAAAGGGAGAGTTTCTTTAATCAAACGGATAATTTCAAGATGTCCGCCTTCGTTGATTTTATCATCTTTCTGGTTAGTGTGAGTTATATTGTTCTCGACATAGTCTTCAATTACTTTGGGCATAGCCTCTGGAGCAAGAATATAGTCAGTAACAGAACTTGCAATTGCTGCAAATGGCATTTCTTTGTAATTAGCTGTAGCAGGATCCTGAACGATAACCATACCACCTCTTTTTTTAATAGCCTTAACCCCCTTTGACCCATCGTTTCCAGTGCCGGATAGAATAACACCTATTGCATGTGTTGTTTGTTCTTTCGCTAATGAGATAAAAAAGTAATCAATAGTCATATGCGGCCTCGGCTTATTTTTTTTATCAGTTAAAATAAGTCTGCCACCTTTAATTTCCATAAAATGAGAACTGGGTATAACATATACCGTATTGGGTTCTATGATAAGATTATGGGTCGCTTCTACAACCTGGAGCTTACTATGCCGGCTGAGTATCTGGGCCATCTGACTTTTGAAAATGGGAGACAGGGAGACAGGTGCTGAATAAGTATATAGGAGACAGCATCGAGGGGAGTATAGTCGAAAAATGCAGCAATTGCATCAAGACCGCCAGCAGATGCACCAATGGCTATAATATATTGCTTATTGGTGCTTGCATCCATGGTAACGGGTTAATTTTATAGAACGAGGGTTTGTAATCAAATATAGGTATTAATCGCGTTGGATTTATCTATTAATTAATAAGGGTACCTATGGTTAAATAAAATGAATTTTGTAAAAGGGTAAAAAAAGTCTTGAATATTCGGCGCAATAAACTTTAAGTAATGCAAGCGCTTTTTTCTGACTATGCAGATTAAATTATAGCTTTACTGTTTATGAATAAACCGCTTTCTTCAGTTTTGGTCTCTTATTTGTTTGCTGGGATTTTTTCAGCATTAACACTGTTTTCTTGTACTAATTCAAATACTTCCGGAAATAAAAAAACAATGTTTCCGATGCTAAGAATGGTCCTGCTAATCAGCAAAGTGATTCTGCTGGTCAAATGGAAACAGGTAAAATTAAAAGTGATACTTTGAAAGTTGCAGATCTTCCTGCTATAGTTACTTACAAAGGGAAACCCATTAAGATTATGGGCTGGAAGGATAAGTTAGGGGATAATCTTTTACTGCTTACTGAAACGGGTGAGTTTGCTTCTAAAGATTCGGCGGAATATGAAGATAACAGGGATGCAGAATTACATGTTTATCATTATGTGAAAACGGCGGGCGTATGGCAGAAAATTGCAAATGTTAATGATCAGATCAGTTCATGTCCTGTAGATATTGTGACAAGATTTGTTCCTGGTGCCTTGTTTGTTACTGATCTGGACGGCGATGGAATTGCAGAAGCCACTTTTGCTTATCAATTGACCTGTACCGGAGGGGTTGATAACAAAGTTATGAAATTGATCATGCTTGAGAATAAAAACAAATATGTGATCAGAGGAACGACCACGGTCAATATGGGTGAAAAGATTCCGGGTACCATGAATATATGAAGCTGGAATACCAGAACCTTTTAAGGCTTTTATGATTAAGGAATGGAAAGCTTTTGAAACAGAGCATTATCAATAGCTTTTATAGCTTGTTATTTCAATAAGAGGCTTGTTCGTTAAAAATCTATTGATATTTTATTATGATTATTGATGTCAAAAGAAGCCACTAAATCCTTACTGAGAAAATCTGCAACTTTTTTAGCTTCACCACCTAATCTGAATTTTGGTTTATATAAAGTACTGAAATAAACATTAAGAGGTTGATCTATGAGGTTACCCTTAGCATCAGTTGTAGCATCCTGAAAAACTATTTCAGAAACGATTACCCTGTATTTTTTATCTTTAATACTGATCAGTACGTTTGCATCTATAGGGGCATTGAGCGGAAAGCTATCGTAATATGCTTTTGAGTCAAATCTGGTATAAATGGCGATATAATCCGTAAGCCTGCCACTCAGCTGATAAACAGATTGATTTTCTGTACTAGTCAGCTGGAAATTTTTAACAGCAGGAAGGTACATCTTAATTTCTGCTGCTAATTCTTCTTTCTCCAGGTCAGAAGAATAAATTTTTTCGAAGATCGTTGTGTAATCTTTTAAGACGAGTGCAGTACCTGGTATGCTGTCCTGGACGTTTTTGGATAGTCTGACTTCCTGATTGTCATCTTGTGCAAGCAGGGCCAGAGGAAATAATAAAAAAAGAAATAACAGCGATTTCATAAGCGTCCGGTTTTATAAATAAATATTAATTCAATGCTCAAACATATATAAGTTGAATTAATTTAACAAATGGTTAATTGCGGAATTTGTTATAATTTTTAGTCCAGTAGGAATTAATAAATCCCCATTTACCATTTTTATAATTATTTAGAGTTTCAATAGGATAGATGGCAATCTTCTTTTCCTTTTTATTCACTACTGCATAAATGTAAATCCCGTTTTTCAACTCCGGGTCATTACATGCTCTTCCTGAGATATTGCCCAGTTTTTTTTTTTTTTTATCCGGTTGTTTTTTTTAATTCATATAAATCGCTGTCCCAGTACATATCTGCACAACCGCTGCGATGATAAGAATAATAATAATTTGTTCCTTTTATTCTTTGTGAAGCGGGGAATCCTGTGAAACCAGTTACTTTCCTGAATTTATTGTTTTTGGGATTAAACAGGATAAGATCTTGTATCCCCGGAACATTTGTAGCATAGCTAATAAGAAGATCTTTGTATCCATCGCCATTAAAATCTATAAATTTAAAACTGGAAAATTCATTATTTGTACTATCCTGAAAAATAATGAGGCCATTTGAATTCAGAATATATAAAGCTGAATAAGGGATAGATGAAGTCTCATTTACTGTGAAAATTGCTTTGTAGATCTTATGATTGATCCTGACAGAATCTATAGCCACAATATTTGAATCATTCTCAGAAATATTTTGCTGTGCAAATGAGCAGGACCAGGTCAGGATAAAAAAAAGTAGCAGATTCAGATTTTTCATAGGTTCCATTATTTGAAATGATTTTGCGAATCTGCTAAAAGAATAGCATTAACCATAAAAAAAGGTGTTTCAATTGAAACACCTTTTTTTTTTTTATTTATGGCTTGACCTCTGTATAGGGATCAAGTTCCGAGTTATATTTTTGCTCCAGATCGTCTTTGAAACGTTTCGCTTTATCTACCCATTCAGGAGCTTTATCCTGCAGATCGTCAACTATAGATCTGCCATTAACATCTTTTTTTGTTATGTATTTAATTGCACCGTAAACTGCGGCTCCAATTAACGCTGTTTTTAATAATCCCATTCCGTTTAATTTGTTGATATACCTAAGTAACAGTATACTACTGGAAATGTTTAGAAAAAAAAACATACTGTTTTGAATGTCTGAAGGAAAAATCGCCTGAACTTAAAAATACTCAGATTAATTTCAATTGTATATGTTTATGGAATACCAGCGCTGCCTGCATCTGGATTAAAACATCTTTATGAAACTGAGATCTATTTCCCTGCCCCTGATATTACTTTTTTATTCTTTTTTATAGCACAATCCTGTGTCAGTAATGCCCAAACTCCGCAGATAAAAGTTCTGGGGACAACAGTCCCTTCTGAGCAAAAAGCTGTCAGCCTGAAATCACTTCATATCGAAGTCCAGGTTTATGGGAATATCGCCACTACGGTGATGACCATGTCTTTTGTGAATACAAGTTCCCGGGTGTTAGAAGGAGAACTTACTTTTCCTATGCCTGATGGAGTTAGCATAAGTGGTTATGCAATGGATATAAATGGTAAGTTGAGAGAAGCAGTACCTGTAGAAAAAGCAAAAGCTACAGAGGTTTTTGAAAGTGTTGAGCATCGCAGGGTAGACCCTGGATTACTGGAAAAGGTGGAGGGTAATAATTTTCGTACCCGCATTTATCCTTTTCCTGCTGGTGGTTCGCGGACTGTGAAAATTACTTATGAAGAAGAACTTCATTTCTCTGCTCAACAGCAGCTTAGCTATCGTTTGCCATTGGATTATAAAAAAATGCTATTCCTGAATTCTCTCTGAAAGTAAGTGTTCTGGAAAGCCGTCAGCAGCCTTTATTGGCTGAGCAACCTGATGGTAGTTTTAGTTTTAAAAATAAAGGAACAGCTTTTATCGCAGAGATGCGGCGAAAAGATTTTCTTCCTGCACATGGATTAGTTGTTAATCTGCCAGCTTCTGGTGATCAAACTAACGCTTTAATGCAAAAGGCCGGACAGAGCTATTATTTTCTTGCAAATGTTCTGGTTAAAGCACCGTCGAGAACACACCATTGGAGTAAGCAGATCGGATTGATCTGGGATGTGTCATTGAGTGGATTGAAAAGAGATACTGCAAAAGAATTTGCCTTACTGGATGGAATGATCAAAGCACAAAAGAACTTAACGATACAATTGGGTTTATTGAATAATACCTTTAGTAAAGCTGGCGTGTTTGTGATTAAAGATGGAAACTGGAAAGAATTGCGGGAGAAATTAGTTAACCTGGTATATGACGGCGGTACTGATTATAGCAGAATTAATTCAGATCTGCTTAAGGCAGATGAATACTTGTTTTTTACAGATGGTTTTTCTGGCTTTGGCAGTTCTTCTGTATCACTGGCTAAACCTGTCTATACCATAAACTCTTCGCTTGCTGCCGATTTCAGTACGCTAAAATATATAAGTACCAAAACGGGCGGGCAATTTATTAATTTGAATGTGTTATCTGCAGAAAATGCTTTGCAGCAGATTTCTAAAGATGAGATGCAGTTTATCGGTATCAAAAATAACCCGGGGATCGGTGAACTTTATCCTGCTTTACCTGTACATGTAAACGGTTACCTGTCTGTTGCCGGTATAGCGTCTTCGGGATCTGAAAACCTGGTATTGCAATTCGGTTATGGTAATGAAGTGATTCTGGAACGGAAAGTTAACCTGAATGCAGCATCTCAAAGTGCAGGTATAATTGATGTGAGTAAGATCTGGGCGCAGAAAAAGCTTTCGGATATGGATGTGCATTATGAGCAGAATAAAGAGAAAATCAGTGAGTTGGGTAAACAGTTTGGTTTGGTTACCAGGAATACGAGTTTATTAGTGCTGGAATCAGTTGATGATTATATCCGCTATGGAATTGAGCCTCCTGATGAATTAAGGGCTGAATATAACAGAGGTACTAAGGGCCGGATAAGCGAAAAAGAAGAACGTAAAAATGGCTTAATGAAAGAGGCTATTGCAATGGCGGCAGAGTTGAAGATCTGGTGGAACAAGGTTTTTAAGTCTGAAAAACTTTTTCCTAAACCTGATAAGAAAGATCTTCCTAATGCCCCTCAGGCAAGAGATTCTAATGATCAAAGTGTGCTTTCGGAGGTAGTGATTAACTCAGAAAGGCATGTGGATAGGAGAGAAAGGACTAATGCGAGCCAGATGTTATCTGAAACCGTAGTTACTGCATACGCCCCTATGAGTAAATTAAGCGGAAAAGTTGCCGCGGTTAATAGCAGACAGCAGCTTGCAGAACAGCAGCCTGATGATTATCATTCCGGAATTTAAAAGTGATAAAGAGTATATGAAAAAGATAGATGGTAGTGCAGTGCATGCTTATCAGGAATATCTTGCGATTAGAAAAGAGTATCAGTCTACACCTTCTTTTTATCTTGATATCTCCAATTGGTTTCAGCAACATCATGATGCGGAACGGGCATTAATGATTTTGAGTAATCTTACGGAGCTGGAACTCGAGAATGCCGAAATCTATAAAACGCTGACTTATAAATTAAGAGAAACAGGCAATGTAAAAGCTGAATTATTTACCAGTCGTAAGGTTTTGGAATGGAGACCTATGGATGCACAGAGTTATCGTGATTATGCATTGGCTTTAGCTGATGCCGGGCATTATCAAAGTGCTTTAGATACCTTGTATACGGTCTTGAATCAAAGTTATAGCATGGATAATGCACAGCGTGATCATGGGATTGAAGAAATTATCTTAGCTGAGATTAATAACCTGATCAATCTTCATCGCACAAAACTGAGTATCAGTAAAATTGATAAGAAGGTAGTCTTTAATTTCCCGGTCGATGTAAGAGTGGTGATGAACTGGAATAAAAAAGATACTGATATAGATCTTTGGGTGACTGACCCGAATGATGAAAAGTGTTTTTACAGTAATCAGCGCACTAAAGCTGGAGGGAGAATTAGTGATGACTTTACAAGTGGTTATGGTCCGGAACAGTTTATGATTAAAAAAGCGATTAAAGGGAGATATAAAATTGAGGTAAATTATTATGGTGACAGCCAGTTGAGTATAAGTGGGCCTACTACTGTAATGGCCGAAATTTATACGCATTATGGTAGTATAAGTCAGGAGCGAAAAATAATCACATTACAGTTATCTGGTGAACGGAAGGATGGGGTATTTATTGGAGAATTTACCTTTTAGTCATCAAAATTGATAAGAAATTTATTCAGGTTTTATGAAAAGAGAAGCCATATGTTGATATGGCCTCTCTTTTTTATAATTAAGCTTTTAAGGCTTTTAATAGTTCCAAAGCCGCTTCTTCTGATGAGCCTGGATTCTGACCAGTAATTAATAAACCGTCTTTTTTAACATAAGGACCCCAATCTGCTCCTTTACTATAAATTCCACCCAGGTTTTTTAACTCGTCTTCCAATAAAAATGGAACGACATCAGTCAGTTGAACGGCCTCTTCTTCAGAGTTTGAAAAACCTGTAACCTGTTTACCTTTTACTAAAGGTTCACCATCTTTACTTTTAACTTTTACCAAAGCAGCCGGTGCATGACATACCAGTGCAATTGGTTTTTGCTGTTGGTAAAAGGTTTCTATCAATTGAATAGAGGTAGTGTCATTAGCCAGATCCCACATTGGACCATGTCCTCCCGGATAGAATACAGCGTCATAATCAGCTGCGTTTACTTCGCTTAACTTTATAGTTTTGGCTAATTTTTCTTGTAAAGCAGCATCTTTATCAAAACGATGTGTAGCAGCTGTCTGGAAATCAGGCAACTCACTTTTTGGATCAATAGGAGGTTGCCCGCCTTTAGGAGATGATAAGGTCAGCTCAACACCTGCATCAGCTAATACATAATAAGGAGCAGCAAATTCTTCTACCCAAAAACCGGTTTTTTCACCAGTTTTACCTAATTCACTGTGTGAGGTTAATACAATTAGTACTTTCATAATATTTATTTTAGATTTTTACGACCATTTTACCTTCATTCTTACCTTCAAACAGATCCATGAATGCTGCAGGGATATTGTTGAAACCTTCTACTATAGTTTCTGAATAGTTTAATTTTCCTTCTTTCAGCCAGCTGGTTAATTGTGTAATTGCTTCAGGAGCTTTTGCAGCAAATTCTGATACAATAAAACCGCGCATTAATACACTTTTTGTAACCAGGATAGTATCTAACCTTAAACCTGTCTGGGCTTCTGTTTCATTGTATAAGGAGATTGCTCCGCAAACAGCAACGCGTGCAAATCTGTTCACGTTTAACATGACTGCATCGGAAATATTACCGCCAACATTATCAAAATAAATATCAACGCCGTCAGGACATGCTTCCCGTATAGCATCTTTCATGTTTTTGGTGGTTTTATAATTGATAGCCTCATCAAAACCAAATCGGCTTTTCAATAGTTCTGTTTTCTCATCAGTACCAGCTATTCCTACAACCCGGCAACCCAGGATTTTACCAATCTGGCCAACGATACTTCCTACAGCACCTGCGGCCCCTGAAACAACAATAGTTTCACCAGTTTTTGGTTTGCCTATTTCTGTTAAGCCCAGGTAAGCAGTGAGCCCTGTCATGCCTAATGCACCTAGGTAAGCACTTAGCGGTGCGGCTTTTGCATCAACCTTTGAGAGACCGGTTCCATTTGAAACCTGATATTCTTTCCATTGTAAGCCTCCTGAAACGAAATCACCTTTACTGTATTTTGGATGATTAGATTCAATGATTTCTGCAATAATGCCAGATTGTATAGGTTCATGTAATTAAAGGAGGAGGGATGTAAGATTTTGAATCATTCATTCTTCCTCTCAGGTAAGGATCTACAGAAACGTAAAGCGTCTTTAACAAAACTTCATTATCGCCTGCCTGCGGCATTGGCTCTGTGATAAATTTAAAGTTGCTGAGCTGTGGTTTTCCAACAGGTCTGCTAGCTAAGGTGATTACATTGTTCATCATTTTTTATCTTGTTAATTATTGTTGTAACCCTGGAATTATAATCCATGGATTGTATTTAGTCAAATTTTTTTAATCTCTCATCTTTTCTAAAAGATCATTTAATAAATTGGCATGTTCATCACTAATACCTACCGAGATCTGGTTTAGAATTTGTCTGCCCTGTATTCTTAATTTTTCTCCTGCCGGTGTTAGTTTAACATAAACAACGCGCTGATCAGAAAGGTTTCGTTCCTTTTGAATTAACTCTTTCTCCATAAGTTTATTTAACAGGCGGGATACGTTTGGCATCCGGTCAATCAAACGGTCTTTGATTAAGTTGACGGTAGCTGTATGCTGAGATTGTCCATTTAAGATGCTTAAAACATTAAACTGCTGTAAAGAGAGTCCAGTAGGTTTTAAAGAAGCTGCAATTTTGTTTGAAATCCAGTTCGCAGTAAAAATAATATTAGTACTTACTCTTTGCTGGGGGGTTAAAAACTGATGCTGTAATTCATCTTCTAATTTCATAGTACAAATATATATACCATGGATGATACTTTTTGTTAATCTTATGTTTTTTACATTGTATTGATGTTAAAGGCAGGGCAAATAAGTACTTTAGATATCAAATTGAGGGATCAGAAAAATGGGCCTAAATGATTTAAATTTAGATTATGATGGGAATAATGTCTGTATTACCATTAAAAGCAAAGTGAGTTTAGTTTTCCTGATTTTCTTAATCATCAGTAACCTGGTTTTATTGGGATTGATCATAGTAGCTATAGTTTTGAGTATGCCAGCATTTACCTTAGCAGCTATAATACTTTTGTTGTTTTCTCTAAGATATACTTTATGGAACCTATACGGCAGGGAAAAACTGACCATCAGTAAAAGGCTTGTCACTTACAGCCATAGCTGTCTCTTTTTTAAAACGCATTTACATACCAAACGAATTGGCAAAAGATTAACTGTAATTCCTTATGAATTATACGGACAAGGGAAGGTAAGAATGGTTAATGTAGTGTTCGAGGCTTGTAATGTAAATAACATACCTGAGAATATCTATGAATTTTCTCTGCCTGTCCGCGCGGAACAGGCAGAAATGATAAGCTATATGCTAAGTCTGTTATACTTGAATAAGGTGAGTTTTGATTTTAACAGAACAAAGATTTGTGCGAATTAATTAATGTCCTTGTTCATTGAGCTTGCTGATAATTTCAAGTCCGATTTTTTCACCCCATACTCTTCCGGCCTGCATAGATTCCTGCATAATCAGTGGCGTTTTCTCCGCAAATTTCTTTCCCGCCGGGGTTTGGTAAAATGCAGTTATATCTTAATCTCTTCCTGGGACATGTGTTTTTGATAAATCGGTGTGAGCAGATCCAGCAAATCTTCTATTCCGACTTTTTGAAAGCTAGTTTCAAACTGAGTCCAGAATTGCTCCGGTACTTCTGATTTTTGTGTCTTAAAGTTGGAAATCATTTGACTAATTACGGCCTTAAAGGTGGTTTGAGAGCCATTGGCAATCATCATTTGTTTAACACTTTCTCTGTAGGCTGCATTGTCCTGGCTAAATGATAAAGTAGAGGTAAATAGAATAATAGAGAATAAAAGGATGATGGTTTTCATAAGTTTATATTGTTTGTATATTTAAAGATGTAATTATTCTATAGGGTAAATATGATGCAATGTTAACGAAAAAAATAGCAAAGGCGCGTCTTTCCAATCAACATATTGAAGGGACTGAATTTCTAACTTCTGAGGCATTAGTCAGTTGGATGGGCTGTATGCAAGCTCAGGATTATGCAGCTGCAAAATGGGCTATAGGTAATAGGGTAAAGGGGGTAACCAATGAGCAGGTTGAGGCAGATTTTAATGCAGGCAGGATTTTAAGAACACATGTACTCCGGGCTACCTGGCATTTTGTTTCTCCTGCTGATATTGGCTGGATGCTTAAATTGACAAGCCCCAGAATTAAAGCGATGAACAAGCCTCAATGCCGGAAGCTTGGGATTGATGAAGCAATAATTAAAAAGAGCCAGAAGCTTTTGATCAGAGCATTAAGTGATGGTTATCATTTGAACCGTACTGCACTTGCAGAGTTATTTAATAATAATAATATTAATACGGATGAGAACCGGATGACCCATTTGTTAATGGAAGCTGAGGTGGATGGAATTATATGCAGTGGTAAAAGAGAAGGCAAACACTTTACTTATGCTTTGTTCGAAGAGCGGGTTCCTGCTATTATGGGCTTTGATAGAGAAGATGCAATTGCAGAACTGGTTAAAAGATATTTTTTAAGTCATGGGCCCGCGACCTTAGCTGATTTTTGCTGCTGGTGGAGTGGTTTGAACCAAACGGATGCTAAAAGGGGAATGGAAATGAACAAAGAACTCTTCATTAAGGAAGTCATCGAAGAACAGGTTTATTGGTTTTCGCCAGTAATGCGCTCGTTAGCAGCAGAGAAATCTGTTTATTTATTGCCATCATTTGATGAAATCGCTGTAGCTTATAAAGATCGTAGAGCCCTAATCCATCATCATTTGATCAATCAAACGAAGAATGGTGTTTTTAGCCCGCTCGTAATTACTGATGGAGAGATATCTGGTACCTGGAAAAGGAGTTTGGTTAAAGACAAGTTCCAACTGGAAATCAAATCTTTAAATCTTCTTGATAAAGCTGCTAAGCAAATGATTAATAACGAGATTTCTAAGTATAGTAAATTCCTGGAAATGGAATTAGATGAACCAGTTACGTGGTGTTAAGGGATTGACAGCTGACCATTAAATTTAACTTTATCTTAATAATATAGTATTTATCAATAATGATACATCTGTATGTATGTCAACAATAATATTATATTTGGAATAGTGTAAGACCCTGTTTAGAAGGTTGGTGGGAAACGTATTAAATAAAAAAACTGAAAAATTAATACCTATACAATAGTATATATGAAACCTAACCAAATAATATATATATGCAACCTGAAGAACCAAATTCAAGAAGAAACTTCATTAAAAAAACGGCTGTGGGGCTGGCCGTATTCTCTATTGTCCCGAGATATGTCCTTGGTGGAAACGGATTTATTGCCCCAAGCGACAAATTAACTAAAGCTGTTATCGGTGTCGGCGGAATGGGCCGGAACCATTTTCCTTATGATGGTACACAAGTAGTTGCAATTTGTGATGTTGACAAAAGACATCTGGCTCTGGCTTTGCCAATGCTGGATAAAGGCGTGAAAACTTTTAGTGATTACAGGGAGTTGCTTAAACTTCCTGAAGTTGATATTGTACATATTGCTACACCGCCGCACTGGCATGGTATTATGGCTGTCGACGCAGCAAATGCAGGCAGGCAAGGATATCTGGTGTGAAAAACCGATGACACATAGTATAGGTGAAGGAAAAAGGGTAATGGAGGCTGTACAGCAGCATGGCCGGATATTTCGCCTCAATACCTGGTTTAGGTTTAAGGATGATTTCTATGGAATGGGTACGCCTGTGAAACCGATTAAAAAATTGGTTGATAGTGGTTTGCTGGGCTGGCCTCTAAAAGTTACGGTTGGCAAGCATACAGGATTTGACTGGAAATTTTACTGGGTAGGAAAAGATAACTTACCTGTAGAACCTGTACCCTCAGAATTAGACTATGAAGCATGGCTGGGGCCTGCGCAATATAAACCTTATAGTACACATCGTGTACATCAGACTTTCCGCGGTTACTGGGATTATGATGGAGGCGGATTAAGTGATATGGGGCAGCACTATATTGATCCTATTCAGTACTTTTTAGGTAAAGACGACACGAATCCCGTATCAGTTGAAATCGATGCACCACAACAGCATATACAGATGCCGTTGGTACCTGGCGCAGAATTACTTATACCTATGCGGATGGATGCCAGATCATTTTAGACGGAGAAGGAAAAGACACGGATGTACCTTATATAGAGGGCCCAAAGGGTAAATTATATCCAGGATTTAAATCAGATATTCCTGATTTAGAAAGAAAAATGGCAAGTTTTCCTGAGCCTGCACCGCAGCTGACTGATTTTTCAGAAGCGGTTAAGACCAGACAGCAGTTTGCTTTAAATGAGCAGAACGGCTACAGATCATGCAATATCATTAATATGGGATTGGTTGCTTTACGTTTGGGACGTTCTTTAAAGTTTGATCCTGTAAAACAAGTGTTTGTAGACGATGATGCGGCAAACAGATTGCTGAACCCGGTTTTACGTGCACCGTGGACTATTTAAATTAATCATTCTTTCCGTTAAAAGACATTCTAGTATTTCATCTCATGATAAAAAAGATATTTTTTATGCTATTGGCCGTTGTCCTGTTACAAAACTCTGCTTTTGCTCAGGAAAAGGCCGACCAGCGTACAATTACTACCCGAATCGCTGATCTGTATGCGCAGCTACCAGCCCAAAATTCGGAACTGTTAAATACTGGTATGCAGGAGATCTCCAATATGGGAGAAGATGGCTATGCAACCATGATTGGCGGGATGGCCGCCGAGGGAAAAGGTAATAATGCTTTACTGGAATATGCGGTAGGTGGTTATTCTGCTTACGCAAGTAAACCTGGCCGTGAAAATGCGAGAAAAATGAGTGTTAATGCCTATTGTAAGGCTTTAAGCAAATTATCTGACAACAAAAATAAATCATTTATTATCAGTCAGCTGGAGCTGGTTGGTGATGATAGTGCTATTTCTTGTTTACAAGGATTTCTGACTGATAACCAGCTGGCAGATCCTGCGGCAAGAGCTTTGGTGAAAATCAATTCTCCAGCTTCAAAAAATGCCTTGTTAAATGGTTTGACCAAAGCGAATGGCCTGGCTCAGCAAGCAAGTTGTTGTAAATGCTTTAGGTGACAGCCGTTTAAAAGAGGCAGCTGCACCTATTAATGCCATAGCAGCGACAGCAAATCAGGATTTAAAAAAAGTGTCCTTGTATGCACTTGCTAATCTTGCTGATCCTTCGTCCGAAAAAATAATGACAGAAGAGGCTGAAAAAAGTGGCTTTCAATATGAAAATACAAATGCGACAGCGTCCGCATTGCTTTATGCAGAAATGCTGTTAAAAGACGGAAACAATACCTTATCTGGTAAAATTGCTGAATCCTTTTTGAAACAGGCAACGGCAGATAATCAGGTAAGTATCCGTTCTACCGCATTAAAAATTCTGGTGGATAGCCGTAAAAATGAAAGCTCAAATATCCTGATCGATGCTGTCAGTGATAAAAATATTCAATACCGTGCTGCGGCATTAAAATTCGCTGCACCCTATTTAAATCCTGCGTCTACAGCACTTTGGATTGCTCAAATGGAGAAATCTGACGCTGTCATCATCAAAGAGAGATTGTAACTATGCTAGGGAACAATGGGGCAAAAGAGGCTTTGCCTGCAATACTTAAATTATTAAACAGCAGAGATCAGGCTGTTAAATATGCTGCGATCAATGCTGCTGCGAATATAGGTCAGAGCCAGGTGTTGAATGAACTGTTACAAGTGATGAGTAAGGGTGATGCAGAAACTGCCGGTGTGGTTTCTGGTGCAATTCAAAGAATGAAAGGTGATGGTATTCCAGCGGGTTTGGCACAAGCTATACCGAAGTCAAATCCGGCTCTTCAAGTCGCCTTAGTTAACCTGCTGGCAGCGCGTGCAGCAAATGATCAACTTGTTATTGTTTCTGATTTGCTTAAAAGCAAGAATCAGAAAGTCAGACAGTCAGCTTTTGCTTCGTTAAAACAACTGGTGACCAGTGCTAATCTTCCTCAATTGTTTACTTTGTTAAGTGCGACCTCTGATCAGGCTGATTTAAGTGCTGTACAGGATGCGATTATTGCGGCGAATATAAAGGAACAGCAAACCGTGATCAGCAGGTAGATCAGTTATTACAACAGATGAATGCTTCCTCTGAAGATAAAAAACCTCTTTTTTATAAAATGCTTGCCAGTTTAGGTGGCTCTAAGGCTTTAGAGGCGGTTCAAAATGCCTTTAACACTGGAAACGAACAAAATCAGAAAGCTGCACTTACAGCTTTATCTTTTTGGACTGATGGTGAAGCTGGAAGACAACTGATTAAGATTGCCAGAGAGACAAAAAACAGTGACTATGTTAACCAGGCAATTGAAGGATATCTTGGCTTGATCAGGAAAGCCGATTATCCTGCGGAGCAGAAATTATTGTTATTGCGTGAAGCGATGAGTCTGGCAAAAACACCTTCACAGCAACAAGAGATCTTAAAAGACCTGGAAAATGCTAAATCATTTAATTCTTTGATTTTTGCCGGGAAATATCTGGATGATCCTGCACTACAGGCTACTGCTGCCAATACAGTGATGAATATCACATTGGCGGATAAATCTTATCATGGGTCATTGGTGAAGGGTTTGCTGGACAAAACTATGGTGGCTTTGAAAGGTGCGGATAGTGAATATCAGAAACAGGCAATCAAAAAATATCTTGCGGAGATGCCACAGGGTGAGGGTTTTACATCGATGTTTAATGGGAAAGATCTGACAGGCTGGAAAGGTTTAGTGGAAGATCCGATTAAAAGATCTAAGATGGAGCCTCAGGTTTTAGCTGATGCACAGGAAAAAGCAAATGCCGAAATGTTGGATAGCTGGCATGTAGTAAATGGCGAACTGCTGTTTATGAGTCATGGGAATAACCTGGCTACGATTAAAAAATATGGTGATTTTGAAATGCTGGTGGACTGGAAGATTATTGATGATCATAAACAGAAAGGTGACGCTGGAATTTATTTGCGTGGATCACCCCAGGTACAGATTTGGGATAATGCACGTATAAAAGAGGGTGCACAAGTCGGTTCTGGCGGTTTATATAATAACCAGGTTAATGAGAGTAAGCCGCTGAAAGTTGCTGATAATAAGCTGGATGAGTGGAATACCTTCCGTATTTTAATGAAAGGTGACCGCGTAACAGTCTATCTGAATGGAGAATTGGTAACGGATAATGTAATTCTTGAAAATTACTGGGACAGAAACCTGCCGATATTTTCGGAAGAACAAATAGAGTTACAGGCGCATGGATCTCCTGTGGTTTATCGTGATATTTATATCAGGGAAATCCCTCGTCCAAAACCTTTTGAATTAAGTGCTGCAGAGAAAAAAGATGGATTTAAAGTGTTGTTCGATGGTACGAATATGCATAGCTGGATGGGTAATACAACTGATTATGTGATCGAAGATGGAAATATCGCTATTCGCCCAAAACCAGGAAAAGGTTCGGGAGGTAATTTATTCACTAAAGATGAGTATAGTGATTTTGTATTCCGCTTCGAATTTCAATTAAGTCCTGGCGCAAATAATGGATTAGGAATCAGGGCTCCGCTTGAAGGTGATGCTGCTTATGAAGGGATGGAACTTCAGATACTTGATAACGATGCACCTATTTATAAAGACTTACATGTATACCAGTATCATGGGTCTATTTACGGTACTATCCCTGCGAAAAGAGGTTTTCTGAAACCTGTTGGGGAATGGAATTATGAAGAAGTAATTGTAAAAGGGCCTAAAGTTAAAGTGATCTTAAACGGCACAGCTATATTGGATGCGGATATTACAGATGCACGTAAAAATGGAGCGGCAGATGGTCAGAAACATCCAGGTTTAATGCGTGATAGCGGACATATTGGTTTCCTTGGGCATGGCTCTCCGGTCCAGTTCAGAAATATAAGAATCAAAGACTTAGGAAAATAATTAACAGCGTAATTATAGCCTGTTTCAAGCGGGCGCTTAAAAGAACAATTTATGATTGAAGAAAAAAAAGATCCGGTTGCTGATAATTCAAGAAGAGACTTTATTAGAAATTCTGCTATCGCAGCAGCTGCTGTTTTTATGATTGTGCCCCGTCATGTATTAGGCGGGAAAGGATTTTTAGCGCCAAGCGATCGTTTAATGGTTGCGGGTGTTGGGGTCGGCGGAAAAGGAGAGAGTAATTTAAGTAATATATATAAAGGAGGGAAAGCAGATATTGCTTTTCTCTGCGATGTGGATGAAAGACGGGCTGCGGTTTCAGTGAAAAATTTCCCTAAGGCAAAATTCTATAAGGATTACCGTGAAATGCTGGATAAAGAAGGTAAAAACATTGATGGGGTAGTCGTTTCTACACCGGATCATAATCATGCGATGATTGCTATGGCAGCCATGCAATTAGGTAAGCATGTTTATGTAGAGAAACCTTTGTCACATGATATTTATGAGGCGCGCCAGCTGACAGAAGCAGCAAGCCGTTACAAGGTAGTGACACAAATGGGTAACCAGGGAGCTTCAGGTGATGGGGTAAGACAGTTACAAGATTGGTGTGATGATGGAGTGATTGGTAAAGTACATAATGTTTATTGCTGGACTGACCGCCCTATATGGCCTCAGGGAATTCCATGGCCTGCCACAAGTAGTGTTGCAGTCCCTAAAGAGCTGGATTGGGATCTCTGGCTAGGTAGTGCGCCTAATAAATCTTATATAGAAAAATTGGTACCTTTCAACTGGAGGGGCTGGTGGGATTATGGAACAGGTGCTATTGGAGATATGGGCTGTCACCTGGTTGAACCTCCTTTCAGAGTATTAGGATTAAGTACACCGATTGATGTACAGTGCAGTGTCGGAAGTGTTTATATAGATGAATTTAAACGTGGATATTTCCCGGATAGCTGTCCTCCTTCAAGTCATGTGATTATGACGTTTGAGAAAACTAAAAAAACAAAGGATGATTTGCAGATCCACTGGATGGATGGAGGAATTAAGCCTGCCCGTCCAGAAGAGCTTGGGGCAAATGAAAGTTTTGGAACTAACGGGGTTTTATTTGAAGGTACAAAAGGTAAAATGATGTGTGATGTTTATGGTTCTAATCCAAGACTTTTACCTTTATCACGAAATAATGAAGTCCATACCAAGCAGAGAGCAGAGAGAGTAAAGGGTGGGGTAGATGGTCACTACTGGCAATGGGTAGAGGCTGCGATTGCCGGTTATGGCAAAATACAGTTAAGTTCTCCATTTGATATCGCCGGGCCGCTGACTGAAACACTTTTGATTGCTAACCTGGCTATCAGAGGTACTGAAATACAGAAAGCAAAAGCTAGTGGAACCGGGGTTGATTATCCCGGAAGAGATATTAAGTTGTTGTGGGATAAACAGAATTTAAGAGTTGCAAATTTTGATGAGGTAAACCAGTATGTAAAAAGAGAATACCGAAAAGGATGGAGTTTAGGAGTCTGATTTTATAGAAATGTCTTTAGAAAAAAAGAATTTACGGGTACTTGTAGTAGGTTGCGGTAACATGGGGTCTTCTCATGCTACCGCTTATCATACACTTGATGGTTTTGAAATATGCGGATTGGTTTCAACCGGGAATAGCAAGATAGTTTTGAATGAAAAACTGGGTGGTCATTATCCGCTTTTCAGTGATTATGAGCAGGCGCTGAAAATGACAGCTCCTGATGCGGTTTGTATTTCTACTTATCCGGATACCCATGAGGCTTTTGCTATTAAGGCGATGGAAAGTGGCTGTCATGTATTTATTGAAAAACCATTAGCTGATTCTATTGAAGGTGCCGAACGTGTTGCTGCGGCGGCAAAGAAATTTGGAAGGAAATTAGTAGTAGGTTATATTTTACGTTACCATCCTTCATGGCAGAAGTTTATTGAATTGTCTTCAGAAATGGGTAAGCCATTAGTGATGCGGATGAATTTAAATCAGCAAAGTCAGGGGGCTAAATGGACGGTGCATCGTAACCTGCTGAAGAGTTTAAGTCCGATAGTGGATTGTGGTGTACACTATATTGATGTCATGTGCCAGATGACACGGTCAAAGCCTGTTCAGGTGAGTGCGATTGGAGCAAGGCTTACTCCTGACATTGATGAAGACAGCTATAATTACGGACAGTTGCAAATTCGTTTTGAAGATGGCTCAGTAGGCTGGTATGAATCGGGATGGGGCCCAATGATCAGTGAAACGGCTTTCTTTATTAAGGATGTAATCGGGCCAAAAGGGTCAGTCTCAATTGTGGCTAAGGAAGCAGGCAGTGCTGGTAAATCATCATCCATAGCTGCGCATACTAAAACAGAATCAATCAAGATTCACTATGCGGATTTAGATAGTAATGATCGTTTTGCAAAAAACAGGATACCTGGATTGATCTGATTGATGAACCTGATCATCAGGAGTTATGTAACCGGGAACAGCGTTGTTTTTTGAAATCAATTCTTGAAGATATTGATCTGATCGATCCTACAAATGATGCTATAAACAGTTTGAAAATTGCTTTTGCTTGTGACGAGTCGGTTAAAACGGGAAAAATAGTGATGCTTTCATTAGCTTAACCCGAATCATTTCTATTGCTGATGAGCAATCATTTCTGAACTGAAATTGTGATTAAATAGTATAAACCCATAAAATACGTTGTTTTACGTATTCAATTTACTTGTTTTTACGTATTGGGTTTCTGATCTGATGTGACGAGTTTTGTGAATAGGTATTAACCTTTTGGGTGTGTTTTGGAATACAGGTTTGATTATAGCGGCTTATGGTTGCTATAATTCAAAGCCTGTATTATTTTAATCAATTGACTATTTATACGATGATAACCAGTTCAGTTTTGGAAATAGAGAGACGGGGGAATGAAGCTTTGGATAGCTATCCGGGATTTGAATATCCGGCACACTTATTACGTAAATTTATATGCGCAGTAGATATTTTCACAATTTTGCTTAAAGATGGGAAAATCGTTCATCATAGAGCGCATGATACTCAGCTGTTCAGACGCTGGCTGATTGCTCATCTCGTAGAAGACATTAAGCCTGGTCTGATTAATTTTTAATCCCTTATTCTACTGGCTGCTGACGCAGTATAGTCTTTAGCTTTTCGGGCGGAGTTGTACGGAAATCACTGAGATAAATCTCATGGTGCAGTCCGGTTTTTTGCAGCCCTTTTTTCTCTATATAGTCATGCAGTTGTTTGATGGTTTCAGGTTCAGTACTGAAAGGTCCCGTATGCATGACTTGCACTACATCTTTTTCAAGCATCGTATAGAGTTCTATTTCTTTGGCCAAAAACAATTGTTTTCTTGATACGACCTGCTCAATGGCGGTTAACAGAGCTGCTTGTTTTATATAATCAGGCATCCGGATCAATAACCGGTATTTCCACTGGTTGCGTGGTGTATACTCATCGAGTTCCCATAAACCTTCCAGTTTTGAAACAACGAAATCCTGGTTGATTGATTTATGAATAAATTTAATGGTAAAGGCTGTTGCATATAGGGCCTGAACCTTATCTGCAAAGTGTTGTTCATTTGGATCCCCTATACCAGAAATTGCAATATATTTTGCACGTTCCATACCTAGTAATGCGGGAGATTTACCAGCCGAATAATAAGTTTTAAACAATTTTGTCAGATCTAATTTTTCCATGTTGTTTTTTTTGAATTGCTAAGAAACAGATCGGTAGTGACAACCCTATGTCAGCAGGAACAGAATTTTACTAAAAAAAATAGTTGTCAGTTTTTCGGTTGCTTAAAGTATGTTTACCTGGTAATTTTATCCTGAGAAACAATCAGAATTATGATCTCATCGTTTGAAAATATAGATTTTATGAAAGATTTAACGGATGATATTATGTATAAGGCTGCCGTAGAAAAGGATTCCTCTTTTGAAGGGGTCTTTTATACTGCTGTCAAAACTACGGGGATTTTTTGTCGCCCAACCTGTACGGCAAGAAAACCAAAAAGAGAGAACGTTGAATTCTTTAGTTCAACTAAAGAAGCAATTTTACATGGAGAATCTGTGACTTCAACTGCTTTTGATACGGGGTATGAATCTCTGAGTGGTTTCGGAGATTCTTTTAAGGCTGTTTTTGGTGCGTCTCCGGTCAAAAGCAGATCCTGGCAGGTCATAGACATGGTCAGACTGGATACGCCATTAGGGCCGATGATTGCGTGTGCTGTTGAACATGGGATTTGTTTATTGGAATTTACTGATCGCAAGATGCTGGAGACTGAATTGAAAGCATTGGCGAAAACACTAAATGCGAGTATCATTCAGGGTAGCAATCCACATTTTGTCTTATTGGCAAAAGAGCAGGCGCAGTCTATTGATAAAGCGGAGGCCATCAGGGCCGTCGCAAATGCAAACGGGATGAACAGGATTTCTATTCTGATTCCCTGTCACCGGGTTATTGGTGCGGATGGAGAGCTAACCGGTTATGGAGGTGGGATATGGAGAAAGCAGAAACTGCTGGAATTAGTGGCGGAGAATTGATTAACTCTTCTCTTTAAAGAGAAGAGTTAAATTATTGCGGGAATTCCGTGGTTTATTTAAGATGTTTGGCGAAGAATCCGAGCATTGTCTGATATAATGCAATACGATTTTCTTCATGATGGAACCCATGTCCCTCATTATAACGTACCATATATGGGGTCTCTAACCCTTTAGCACGAAGTTGTTTAACCATCTGGTCAGATTCATTAATATTGACCCGGGGATCATTGGCACCTTGTATGACAAATAATGGCGTTTGGATCTTATCTGCGTTTAAAGCAGGAGATACAGCGGTCATAATCTGATGCTCTTCCGGATTCTCCGGGTTATACCATTGTTCATAAAATTGTTTTAACAGAGGTTTCCAATAAGGAGGAAATGAATTAACAAAGGTAAAGAGATTGGATACACCCACATAATCAACACCGCATTTATAGAGGCCGGGAGTTTTGACCAGGCTGCCAAGGGTAGCAAGGCCGCCATAGCTTCCGCCGTAAATTGCGATCTTATCTTTGTTGATTAATCCCTGTTGAAGAACGAAAGCTATCCCATCTTCTAAATCATTCAGCATATTACAGCCTATCTGTTTACTTCCTTTTAGTAAATAGTCTTTGCCATATCCACCAGATCCTCTGTAGTTGATTTGGAGTGTTGCATAACCACGGCTGGCAAAAAGCTGTACCTCAGAATTGAACCTCCATTCATCTCTGATACCATACGGGCCTCCATGAGGATTGACGATCAATGGAACCTGGTTCTCTTTTGAAGCATTGTTTGGTAGGGTCAGGTACCCATAAATAGTTAATCCATCCCTGGTCTGAAAATGAACAGGAAGCATTTTCGCCATGTCAGACTCCCTTAACTGGGGCATAACATCCTTTATCAATTCAAATTTATCTTTTACAGCATCATATAACTGGTAAGTCTGATACAGACGATCACTACTTACAGAAAGCAGGTATTTGTCCTCGTTATCTGTTACAGATATAATAGAGATGTCTTTATCCTTGAATTTTGAGGTGAATTTCTGGTATAGATTTTTAAAATAATCACTGGCTGGTACAATTTCATTTCGCTCTCCGGTAAAAGTGTAATAGTCAATTGTGTTTTTTCGTTTACCAGAAAAGACTAATCCATCGACATCAAAATTCTCATTTTCAAATAGGGTCTTGAGTATTTTGTTTTGCTTCATATCGTAAAGCAGTATGGCATTTTTATCGCGGCCAATATTTGATTGTATATATACCCTGTTCCCACTTAAATCTGTGTAATCAAAATTGAGAATTGAAAATTCATCCTGCCATGAAATGGTGTTCACTAATTTGAAGATCTTGTCACCCGGAGCCTTATACATGAGTTTGTTCTGCGTGCCGTTAAATCTCACTGTATAAGCTCTTAATATTCCATTTTTATCAAAGTTAAAATTGCTTGCCGGATTTTTTTTATCGGTATTTTTAAACAGCTGCTGTACTTTCCCAGTTATAATATTCAATTTATAAGGCTCGAAAATTTCAGGATTATTGAGATTCATTTCTATAATCAGTGAGTTCGTATCATTCTTAAGTTTATGAATAGAAGTCACTTTTACTTTACTTTAGGGAAAGGAGTTAAAGCTTTGCTACCGGTGCCATCTTTGTTGACCGCGAACAACTGGTAGTTTTCATCACCTCCTTTATCCTGAAGATAGATAATCCGGTTATTGTTCACCCATAGATACTGACGGATAAGTTCTTTTTCTTCGGTCAGTATTTTTTTTTGTTACTCCTGTTTTTATAGTTTTCACATACAAGTCACGTTTACCTTTTGCGTCTTTCTGCCGGAAAGATATAAATTCACCATCTGGCGAAAGCTGAAATTCATCTATCCGGGGTTTCGAGAAATAGTCTTCTACACGATAAGAAAACTTGCTTTTTTCATTAGCAGCAAGATTATTGAGTTGTGTTGCTGAAGAAGGTAAGGTAGTGTCTCCGGGTAATTTAGTCGCTGCAGATGATTTAACATTTTGTCCCTGGGTGGTTTGAGCCCATACGAGCGCAATAAGTACACTCGATTTAATTAATTGTTTCATAAGGTGTTTTTTATGCTGCTGCAAATTTATCTGGTTGAAGTTCAGTGTTTTGTTATCGGTGAGTTATTTAGTGTTAAACAGTGTTAACGGGTAGAGGCTATGGTTCAAATAATCCTAAATTTGTTGAAATGTCATCATTATTAACACATGATGGCTTCATCGTCAATGAAAATTATCTGTCAATGAAAAGAAAACTTCGGTTTATTATTGTGATCATGGGACTTTCCCTGATGGGTTTATCTCTTTTTCAGGGGTATTGGTTATATACATCTTATGGGATAACAAAGCAGCAGTTCAAATGGGATATTTCAGAGGTTTTGCAGAGAACGAGTTATATTACTGCACTGGATGAAGTGCTCAGGGAGAAGTTTTTTGTAAAAGATAATGTCGTTAATGATCGTGCCTTTGCCTCAAAATTCAGTGGAATGCTATTATCTATAAGGGCTGCTGATCACATGAAAAAGGGAGGGCCTCAAAAGAAAGATGTGTCAATTAAGATTGAACTGACATTACAAAAGACAGTAGCGCTTCAGGAAGTAAGCTTAAGAAGAATGAAAAAGAAAAAAAATAGAATTTATACCATGAAATCTGGTGTAGTTTACAGCACAAAGGATTTGGAGAAGTTCTATATTCCTCTGCATAAAAGAATAGATTCATTATTAAAAGAAAAAGGAATTCATAGCAGGTTTGCAGTGAAACTGTCCAATGTAGACAGTAAAGGTAAACCGTTTATTTCCAACGCTAAAGAGTTTAATCTGTTCAGAGAAAAGTCGAAAGTTGTTAAGATTGGTCTGCTGGATGTATATCAGGTGCAGTTAGCTCTGGATGGTAATACGGCTTATGTATTCAGAAAAATGCAGTGGGTTCTGCTCGCCTCTTTAATCATTATGATTATTACTGCCTGTTCTTTTATTTATATGCTACGCACGATATATGAACAGAAGAAGGTGGCTGAAATCAAGAATGATTTCATTAATAATATGACTCACGAGTTCAAAACACCGATAACAACAGTAGCATTGGGAATTGAAGCGATGAAGAATTTTGAAGTTCTTCATCAGCCTGACCGGACATTAGAATATCTGGATATCTGTGAACACGAGATTAAAAGAGTGGCAGAAATGGTAGAAAAGGTTCTTAAAATGTCGGCTTTTGAGCGTAGTGAGGTGAAATTGGTACTCCAGTCTGTGGATGTGATTTCATTAATTCAGGATGTAATTGATAACATGCAGTTACAGTTGAAAAGTAAGGATGTAAAACTTGTCTTTAATCACGTTGAAAAAGAGCTTTATATTAAAGCTGATAAGACCCATCTCAATAGTGTCATCTATAATCTGATTGATAATAGTATTAAGTATTCAGGTCTTTCTCCATGGATAGAAATCACCTGTACCCAAAGTGGAAATATGGTTTCTATAGAAGTTAAGGATAATGGGATTGGTATTGATAAAGTTTATCAGGAAAAAGTATTTGATAAATTTTTCAGAGTACCAAGTGGTAAGCTTGCAAATGTGAGTGGTTTTGGCCTGGGACTGAGTTATGCAGCTCATATTATCAATATGCATAATGGAAGTATAGCACTCAGCAGTGAACCTGGGAAAGGCAGTGTTTTTACGATAAATCTTTTAAGCTGAATTTATGGGGAAGATTAAAATATTACTTGCAGAAGATGAACCGTTTTTAGCACGGATCGTAAAAGAAAGTCTGGAATCGAGAGACTTCGAAGTGAAACATGTTGATAATGGGACGAAAGCTTTCTCTCTGTTTCTGGATTATCAGCCGGATATATGCGTCTTTGATATCACAATGCCCGAAATGGATGGTTTCTCTCTTACAAAAGATATCAGAAAGATCAATTCAGAAGTTCCGATTATTTTTTTGACAGCCAGATCCTTAACAGAAGATGTAGTTAATGGTTTTGAAATTGGCGGGAATGATTATCTCAAGAAACCATTTAGTATGGAAGAATTGATTGTTCGCATCAATTCATTGCTGAAGATGCCCTTCAGAAAGAGTCAGCAGAATAATGAAGAATTAAAATGTGCCGTAGGGGAATACTATTTTAATTCTGTAACCCAGGATCTGAGTAAAGGAAATCAGGTTATTAAACTGTCTTTCCGTGAGTCAAGTTTGTTAAAGCTCTTAATTGAAAACAAAAATGAAGTTTTGTCCAGAAAGATTGCTCTTGAATTGCTTTGGGGAGCTGATAATTTTTTCAATGCCCGAAGCATGGACGTTTTTATAACCAAACTTCGTAAACACCTGAAAGCTGATGTTAGTATTCAAATTGTCAATATCAGAGGTTTGGGATATAAGTTAATCACAGATTAGATTAAACCTGTTAAAAAAAAAACACGAAAATAATTTAAAGAGAAGATGCGATTTGTAAAGTGGATAAATTTACCAGTAAAATATAGTTTGTTATATGTTTTCTTTATGGCGTTTCAGCCAGTTTTGGCGCAAGAGAAAATAATAACAAGACAGTCAGATCAATTGATCAGTCTGTCCAATGAAAATGATGAAGGTCGAAGTTGATCCTTATACTTTTGCAGTCACAGCGATTGATGAAAAGGGGAGTCATTATGTCATTTCTGCCCCGGCAGCCAAACAAACTGTCCATAAGCTAAGGCAGGATAAAACACATCTTTCCTGGGCATTTGGGGCAGGTCTGACGGTATTTTTGGAGTTACATAGTAACTATCTGGACGTTACGGTTAAATCTGCTGATACTGCGCATTTGATCTGGCCTAAAGCAGAAGCAAAAATCAGTGCATTTACGATCCCTTTACATCAGGGGAAATATATTCCTGCACAGGATGAACGGTGGAAAGCTCATTTTGCAAAGAACCCTTCAGTTTCTGGTTCTCAGGATTTATCTATGCAGTTTTTCGCGGCAAACTTTGAAAATAAGGCTTTGGTTTATGTGATTAAAAACATGTTTAATAACGAACTGGGATTTTATACACATGAAGGTCTGCTTGCTTTGCAGTTTAAGCATGATTTTCCGGCGACGGTTAAAGATAAACAGTTCGGGTTCAGGATATACCTGGTGGATAATGACCCTGTGTCTATTGCGAAAACATATCAGAAATATGTAGAGGAAAAGGCGCCAGTTCTGACATTGGAAGATAAAGCAAAAGATAATGCTGCGATCAGAAAGCTATATGGGGCACCGCATATTTATATCTGGAATAATGAATTTCTGGTCAGTGACGATGTCAAAAACTGGAAACTGTTAAAGGATAAAATCGTTAAGGAATCCGCTTCTGCTTCTATGAATCCGACAAAACATATTTTTGAATTATTCCATCAGAAAAATGCAGAAGCTGGTAAAGAATTTCTTGCTCAATTCAAGGAGTTTAAAAAGGATGATTATCTGAGCAAATATCACAAGAGTCTTTTATTAAGGGCACTTGGTGAAGCTTTGAAGAGTAAGGATTTTTATAATGCAGCAGCCTGGAAAAATACTGTGCTGGATAAAGGGACGGTTTCACTGCTTAGCAAAAGAAAATCTTTTAGTTAGTGACCAGAGTAAAGGCCTGCCGGATCCGATGGGATTGTATCAATTGAATAAACAGTTATTAAATAGCGCCTATGCTACCCTTTTAAAGCCTGTACAGGATTGGGGAGGAGCCCCGTTATCCATGATAGATGAAATGAGAAATGCTGGTATAAAGAATGCGTGGTTAGGCTTAAATGACTGGGTGGCAGGTGAAATGCATCCAGAGTTTGTCCTTAAAGCTAAGGACAGAGGATATCTGATCGGCCCATATGATTCTTATCATAGTATGCATGCTCCTGGTGAAGAGAAATGGCTAACTGCAAAGTTTGATGATACTACTTTATACGCTAACGCTTATGTCTTGAATAAAAGTGGAAAACCTGCACATGGCTTTTTGGGGCAGGGCAGGAAGTTAAATCCTGTTTTATCGATGCCGGCAGTAAAACAAAGAATGTTAGGACTGATGAAAGACTCTGAACATGAATTCAATTCCTGGTTTATTGATTGTGATGGTACGGGGGCGAAATACTGGATGATTACACGCCAGGCAGGATGACCGGTCAGCAGCAGGATCTGGAGGCAAGATTACATCGAATGGCCTGGATCAGAGATCAGTATAAACTGGTGATCGGAACTGAGGTTGGAAATGATTACGCCGCAAATACGATTGCTTTCGGACATGGAATGACCACACCGGTTATTGCATGGAGCGACCCGGATATGCGGAAAAATAAAAACTCAAAATATTATATCGGTGCTTATTATTCAAGCGATGGTGGCGTACCCGGCAGATATGGCTTACAAGCCCCTATGAAAGATGAATATTTATATATCTATTTTGATAATCGTTTTAATGTCCCTTTATTTCAATTGGTTTATAACAATGCAGTAATTACCTCTCATCATTGGGAATGCGGAAGTTTAAAGATTCCTGGGGAGATTAAAAATACAGAACTCAAAGAGATCCTCTATAATGTACCTCCAATGTATCATTTGAACCAGTCAGCCTGGGCTAAATACAAGGATGTGATATCAAAACATATGAAGGTTTTCTCCAGAACACATGAGCTGGCTGTTAAAGAGGAAATGACTGGCTTTGAATGGCTCACAAAAGACAAGTTAGTACAGCGAACTGCATTTGGGAAAGTGCTTGAGATTATTGCAAACTTTAGTAATACCCCTTTTATATATCAGTCAAATACAATTCCTGCACATGAATTATTAATTCATAACCTGTTGACGGATAAGTATGAATTCTATAACCCTTAATTGGTGTTTGTGAGTTAGCATGTAATTTTTTTGAAATGAATGCAGTTAAAAACATAGATAATCTTAGATTTATGAACCAAATAATAGATAAATATGATCAAACGGTTCCGTTTTACGATAAGCTGTGTTTTTATGACAACTGCTTTGCTGGTTAATATTGCAAAAGCACAGTCGAAAATTAATCCCGACTCCATTAAGACGAAAATGCAATGGTTTGCTGATGCAAAACTGGGTATTTTTATTCACGGGTATCTACTCGGTAAACGGGATTGACGAAAGCTGGAGTTTTTATAATAAAAAGATTAGTCATACCGATTATATGAAACAGCTAAAAGGGTTTACTGCCTCTAAGTATAATCCGGAAGAATGGGCTGCATTAATCAAAGAGAGTGGTGCCAGGTATGCAGTAATGACTACCAAACATCACGATGGTGTTGCACTTTGGGACACTAAACAGAAACATTATAGCGTGGTGAAAAATACACCTGCAAAGAGAGATCTGCTGACTCCTTTTTATGCTGCCCTTGATAAACAGGGGATTAAACGCGGGGCTTATTATTCTATACTCGATTGGAGCTCTCCTGACTATCCGGGTTTTACAAAAGATAGTACTCGTTATAAAATTAGTGATGACCCCGCACGCTGGCAACGGTTTCTAACCTTTAACCAGGCACAGATTGACGAGATAAATAAGACATTTAAACCTGATTTATGGTGGTTTGACGGTGACTGGGAGCATTCAGCTGAAGAATGGAAAAAAAACACCTTCCATCCGTAAAAATATTTTAAGTTTAAAACCAGATGCTATCCTTAACGGTCGTTTGCAGGGGTATGGTGATTATGATACTCCTGAACAGAATTTTCCGGTAACAAGGCCTAAATTCAATTGGTGGGAACTTTGTATGACGATCAACAATAATTGGGGTTACCAGCCTCAGGATACAGCTTGGAAAACACCTTATGAAGTGATTTCAATTTTTGCCGATGCAATTAGTAATGGTGGAAATATGCTGCTGGATATTGGTCCAAAAGAAGATGGAACGATTCCTGAACAGGAAGTTCATATTTTAAAGGAACTGGGTAAATGGAATAAGAAACATGCAGAAGCGATATTTAATACCCTGGGTGGTTTACCTCAGGGACATTTCTATGGACCTACCACTTTATCAAAAGATTCTACTGTTCTTTATTTATTCCTTCCGGGAAAGGTTTCTGGAAATGTTGTAGTGAAAGGTTTAAAGAATAATATCAAAAAATCAGAATAGTTGGTACTTCTAAAACAATTGAACCTAAAGTGGTTGGAAAGATCTCCTGGAGCCCTATTCCAGGACTGGTATTTATCAATGTTCCGGAAGATACACAGGATGAATATATGTCTGTCCTGGCATTGGAACTGGATAAACCGGTTAGTTTATACCAGGGACAGGGTGGATTGAAGTAAAGGGAAAATAGCCGTATTATTTAAAGCGGCTGCGATACATACTTGGATTGCAGTCCATAATCATATGAAAGAATTTGTTAAAGTTAGGCAGTTTTTGATAACCGCACTGATAACAGATATTGGTCACAGAGAGATTTTTACCGGGCAGTAATTTGCAGGCATGTGCAATGCGCAGCTCGTTTAAAAATCTTGAAAATGATTTCCTTGTACAATGGTAAACAGGCTTCAAGAAGCTGGCTGCAGGATCAGCATATTCAGCTTTTGGTCGCTGACTATAGTGACAGTGGTTCAAAGCCATTTTACGGATCTCCTTTTACAAAAAATAGAATTAACATCAAAAATAAACAATTGAAGGGCAGTATAGCCTTCTCCATTAAATAGTATCCTATGATTAAAAAGTTCTTCTTCCTGCTTTCCCTTGTATTTATTTATGATCATGTCGCTGCACAGCCATCTTCCCGTCATGATCTCCACTTCGATCAGCTGGCAAACAGATGGGATGAGGCTATTCCATTAGGTAATGGGATGCTTGGTGCATTAATCTGGCAGAAAGACGGGCAGCTTCATTTTTCACTGGATAGAGCAGATCTTTGGGACCAGCGGCCAATGAAAGGTTTACACCGTAAAGAATTCAGCTATCAATGGGTGATTGAACAGGTTAACAAAAAAGATTACGGAATTGTACAGAAATATTTTGATGAACCCTATGATACAGAACCTGCACCATCTAAAATTCCGGGTGGCGCATTGGAGTTTGATACCCGAAACTGGGGGAAGGTCAAGTCTGTGAACCTGTCTGTAAAAGATGCATTGTGTGAAGTGAAATGGACAAATGGCAGCTCTTTAAAAACTTTTGTTTCGGCGGATAAATCTTTGGGCTGGTTTAAGTTTGAGAACCTGTCGGGTGATGTGGATGTTGAATTGGTCGCGCCACAGTATCAGGGGCAGGTTAAGAACTCCGGAGATCCTGTGGGCGGAGATGATTTATCCAGGCTGGGTTATCCAAAAGGAACGATTGTAAAAGAGGAACAAAATATAACTTATGATCAGAAAGGATGGGGAGGATTTAGTTATCAAATTAATGTAAGGTGGAAAAAAACAGGGAATACTCTTGCCGGTACATGGAGTATCTCTTCCAATTCATCTGCTGAAAGCAAAAATATAACAGCAAAAGAAGTTACAGCTAAAGCCACTGGCCCTGGTTTTAAACCTGATTTTATTGCTCATCAAAACTGGTGGAAACAATTCTGGAAGCAATCGGCGATCCAGATACCTGATACTTTACTGGAAAAGCAGTGGTACCTCGAACAATAAAAATTTGGGTCAGCTGCCCGTGCAGGTGCTCCTCCGATCACTTTACAAGCAGTTTGGACAGCTGATAATGGCAGACTACCACCATGGAAGGGTGATTTTCACCATGATCTGAATACACAGCTCAGTTACTGGTCATCTTATAGTGGTAATCATTTGAAAGAAGCTATGGGCTATATCGATTACCTGGAAAAGAACAAGGCTAACTATGCAAGGTATACCAAAGCTTTTTTCGGAAGTAATGGAATTGCCGTTCCGGGTGTAACTACTTTGGATGGGACAGAAATGGGCGGATGGATACAATATTCACTTTCTCCAACAGTTTCTGCCTGGTTAGGGCAGCATTATTATTTGCAGTGGCGATATAGTATGGACAAGGGTTTTCTGAAACAGAAAGCTTATCCATGGCTTAAAGCTACGGCGAAATTACTGGAAGATATTACGGTTTTAGATAGTACTGGACATCGTAAATTACAAATCAGCTCCAGTCCGGAAATTAATGATAACAGTCTGGAAGCCTGGTTTCCTCAGAATACTAATTATGACCTTGCGCTAATGAAGTTTGCTTTTAAAGCTGCAGCAGAACTGGCTGATGAACTGGGTTTGAAACAGGAAGGGCAGCATTGGAAGAAAATATCCGGACAGTTTGACGACTATGCACTTTCTGCTAATCATGAATTGAAATTTGCCCCTTCAATGCCTTACAATCAATCGCACCGTCATTTTTCTAATGCGATGGCAATTCATCCTTTGGGACTAATTAAATGGGAAGACGGGCCAAAGGCGCAGGCTGTAATTCAAAATACAATTCATTTACTGGACAGTATCGGGCCTGCTTACTGGTGCGGATATTCTTATTCATGGATGGCAAATATGAAAGCAAGAGCCAAGGATGGTGACGGAGCAGCTAAAGATCTGGGCATTTTTGCCAAAGCATTCTGTTCTGTAAATAGCTTTCATTTAAATGGTGATCAAACTAAAAGCGGTTATTCAAAATTCACTTACAGGCCGTTTACACTGGAAGGTAATTTTGCTTTTGCGGGAGGCCTGCAGGAAATGTTATTACAGAGTTATGCCGGATTTATCGAAATCATGCCTGCTGTACCTGTCTCGTGGAATAATATATCATTTGATCAATTGCGTGCAGAAGGAGCCGTTCTGGTTAGTGCGAAAAAGAAAGATGGTCTTATTGATGAAGTTAGATTAGAAGCTGAAAAGGGTGGATTGGTTAAATTGAAAATACCTTTTAAAACCTGGCATACCGTGTCAAACAGTGGTGCTGTGATTCGACTGAAAAGTGATGGTTTTATGGAATTAAGCTGTAAAGCGGGGGCGGTGATTGTACTGGAAAACAATAAAAAATAGTAGAAGATGAAGATTACTGATGTAAAAGTCTGGCTTGAAGGCGTAAAATATAACTGGACGTGATTAAAAATATATACTGATACTGGTGTACGTGAAGCGACCAGCTGGCCGGGCAGCCCAATTGTTTACCATGCTGCTAAACCTGTTGGTGAGCGGATTATAGGCCTTGATCCAATGCGTACCGATTTTATATGGACTAAATTTTACCGTGGTTTAAACTGCATTGAGCCAAATGGAGCTAGTTTATGTGCAATAAGTGGTATTGATACGGCATTGCTAATATCTGTACATCAATATATCTATATATATTGATGTACAGGGTCTGACTGCTTTAGTGTACAAAAATATCCTGTACTTCTTCCAGTGATTTTCCTTTGGTCTCAGGCACGAGCTTAAAAACGACAAAGAATGAAATCAAACAGCAGGCAGCGAAAAACCAGAACGTAGTAGCTGGCCCTGCAGAACCCAATAGTAAAGGAGTTAGCTGACCTACAATGGTATCTGCGATCCACATGACCATGATGCTTAAACCCATTGCTCTTCCACGAATCCTTGTTGGAAAAATCTCTGACGCAATTACAAATTTTAAAGGCCCGATAGAAAAAGCAAAACAGGCTAAAAACAAAATAATACTAATAAACCAGTGCCATATTATTTGTGGCTCCGCTATAAAAACACCAGCCTGTGAAAAATAAGGAAACTGTCGCACCAATTGACCCGATAATATAAAGAGGTCTGCGACCCATCTGGTCAACTTTCCATACTGCAATCAGGGTAAAAAGGAAATTGGCCAGTCCAAAAATAATCTGGCTTAATAAGGCATTACTGATATTGATTCCTGCATCATTTAAAATACGCGGGCCATAGTAGATAATTGCATTGATCCCGCTGAACTGAGAAAATAAGGGGAGTAACAAACCAATCAGCAACGGTCTTCTCATTTCCCTTGCAAACAGTTCTTTGTAAGAACCGGATTCTTGTTTGGGTGTCTTTTTGATCAGCTGTATGTCCTCATTTGCAATAGCAGAACCACTGATTCTGGTTAAAATGGTAAATCCTTCCTGCTCTTTGCCCTGTTGAATTAACCATCTTGGACTTTCTGGTACAAACCACAAACCGACTAAAAATAATAAGGATGGAACAACACCTAAACCAAGCATAGCCCTCCATACTTCTTTAATCACGATATAGTCTAAAAGACCACCCAATGATCTGTCGTGGTAAGTTAAAGACAGATTTAGCAAACCCGCATTCGTCAGGTAAGCAACCAGAATCCCTGCGGTAACAGCGAGCTGATAAAAGGTGACTAACCGCCCGCGAATATGAGCTGGTGCGATCTCAGAGATGTACAAGGGGGCGACTATGGATGCCACACCAACTCCCATGCCGCCCAGCATCCTTGCTAAAATTAATAAGGTATAATCTGAGGCAGCAGCGGTACCCATCGCAGAAAGCAAAAACAAAATAGCTGATAACATCAGCATCTTTTTTCTTCCAAACCGGTCGCTTAATTCGCCGGCAAAGGCAACTCCTATGATACAGCCTACCAGAGCCGAAGAAACAAACCAGCCTTCTGCTGCCGGTGATAAACTAAATTGTTGTTTGACAAAAGGTAATACACCTGAAATAACAGCCATATCAAAACCAAAAAGTAATCCACCCAGCGTGGCGACCATGGTAATGGCTATGAGAAAAATCTTTGATTTTTGAGGAGATACCGTGGATTCATTTTTTAGGTTCATTGTTGTTTATGGTTAGTTCTCAATACAAATTGTCATTATCCCTTTTGCAGAAAGGGTAAAGCGGTTCTCTAATGATTTTTTGCGTGTTTCGGAAATATCACTTTCCCAGATTTTTAGTGAGGAGTTGTTTTTCGGACTGATGTTTATTTGGCTATCCTGATCGCCACAGTTTACCAGCTGGACTATCAGACTTTTCCCATCGTCGGCCTTTTTCAAGGCTTCGATATAAACATTGTCCCCATGAATAGAAAATGGTAAGCCTTTTTCATCCGGTGCGGCCGGAGCGACAAGCAGCGGCTGATGGTTACTCAATCCAGACTGGTTTGCCTGGTAGCTATTGTACCCATTCTCGTGTGTCTGTAGTACATAATGAAAAGTAACAAGCCCTTGCTGATCGGCCTTGAAATTAGTATGCCATAAGTTATTCATTACCCACGAATAAATATTTGAAGATTGTGGTGTAAATGATAACCAAAGCGGGGCATGAGGTAATCCGCCAAGTAAATTGGCCGTAGTGATTTTTCCGATTTCAAACAATGGTGCATCCGGACTTGACCACGTGATCCCATAAGAACTATTTGAGATATCTACCCATCTCTGCATCGTATACCAGTTCCTGTTTGAATAAGGTAACTGATCCGTTTCTGCACTTATACTTCCCCATGGAATGCTGTAACGGACTTTAGCATCCGGAACATGAAATGGGAATGCGAAATGAACACTTTCCTTTTTTCTGATCGCTTTCTTATCAATTGTATTGATCAGCTCGATTTTATCAAGACCATTGACCAATCTTATTTCTCTGGTTAAACCGTTAGTACCAGGTGCAGAAGATGTAATTAACAAGCTGATTACCAACGGCCCTTTTTCTTTGATTGTAATGCTGGCATCTGTGCTGGTCTGTATTTTCTCAATTGAATCGCCTGGCATATATAAATATTGATTAAGGCCGGCAGAATCTGCTTTGACATAGTCCCTGTTTGCAGCTATTTTAATTAATTTCTTAATATTTCCTGTTTTTGGAGCAACCTCTATTTTATAAATCCCATTGCTCAGCGTGTTTCCTGAGATTTTAGCTGAACCTTTAACATAGGCTTTACCGGCATTTATACTGAAAGTACTTTTTCCCATTTGCGGGATTTGTTCCGCTACAAAAGCAAGTTCACCTGTGGTTAAACGCTGGGAAGGAACAGGTTTCCCTGAAATATCTTTAACCAGATCGCCTTTTTTGCTTAAAGACGCAGATACTAAAACTATATCTGTACGTGACCATGAAACCGTATTGTAAACATCTATTTGATTGTTTCCTGAAAAGCCGTTCTTTGACGGTTTGTCTTTTTGAAGATCACTTTGTAAAGCCTGTGAATGTAAAGTATCAATCATATCTTTTGCTTTCAATCAATACATAAGACTGCTTCACTGCCCATTCACTTTTTACTTTTTCATCATCAGGATGAGAAACACTGTTAAATGCACCCCAGGTATGTTCATTGAAAAGCAATAAATTTTTCCAGCTTTCATCAAAAGCTTTTGACGGATAAGCTGTTTGATTACGGATGGCCCAAACGGCATCAGTTTGTTTCAGCTGATCTGATAAATTGCGGCTTAAAGCTGTTTCTTTAGCTGCGGATGATACTCCATCTGTCCAGTACTCTGTATAATCTCCAGCGAAAGAAGGGATCTGATCTGCATATTTCTTCTCGAAATCTACAAAAAACTGTTTAGTCGAAGTGATGATCAGCTGAGGCGAAGCATACTTTTCATTCCATGTTTTAACTGCATCAGGCAGTTCCGGGTCAATGGGTGCATTGTCACTCATAGCCCAGGTTATTATAGACATATCATATGGAAAACATTTCTTTGCCAGTGCATCCAGATAGTCAAACAGATAAGGATTTAAGAGTTTTTTTAGAAGGGTGACCAGTATAAAATGGCTTTGGATCTTCCATCGTGAAGAAGTTAGGTATTTTGTCTCCTTTTAATTGATAACCGATCGAATAGGGCTGGCATTGCCAGAAAAGTAATTTTTGTTTGCCAGAAGGAGATAGCCAGTAAAATGGTTTGTCCTGCCATTTGGCCAGGTTTCCTATCCTGTCTGAAGCATTCGGGCCGGATAAGAAATATTTTATCCCTGTTTGTTCAACCTGTGCGGCTAAACCCCAGGAAGCGCCCGGTACATCACCCTGAAAAAGTGTATTGATTTCAATGCCCTGTGCTTTGGCCAGTTTTTGTGATTTAGAAAACATCTGCATTAACTGGCGCGAATCTGTCAAACTGGTATTTATGTTTCCATAAGCCCCATCCAGGTTGATCCACCCTTTTTTTACTGCATTCCAGAACCTGTTTTTTTTTTTTCTTTGCTGGCCAGTGTAAGATAATTGTCCACTACCCAGATAGCTTCTGTTGTCCATTTAAAACGGGCTGCTGCGGGATAATACTGTGTCTTCTCTGCAAGAGCGATCGATTCATCAATGTTATCCAGATGTAATTTGAGGACTTTAGCCTGTGTGTTCGTATAGCCAATATCAACATGAGAATGTGGCAGAACATAGATATTCCATGTTCTTGCTGGCTCAACGATACAGCGTGCAGTGTAAGTTTGTTTGTTGGCTGAAATAGAAATAGCCGCCTGTGTTGCCTTTTCCACCGGCATGCCAGGTAAAGGGATTTCGAAGGATTCAATACCATCCTTGTTTGCAGGGATGGTGATGTGTTCTTCCATACCATTGAAAGAAACCGAGATTTTTCCCTGCAGGTAATTCTTGCCATTTTTAAAAATCAGCCTGATCATCCTTCTGCTTTCTCCATGATACTTTAGATAAGCGATAGTAGGCTGAAGCTCCACGTCGCTGAAGACAGCTCTGGTCTTTTGAGCTAAAGAATTCAAACTGATCCCAATTAAGAAGATCATCAGAATACTCATTAATTTGTACTTGTCAGGCATTGGTTTCATCTGGGATGGAGGTTTATCTGAATTAACAACATTCTTCTTTCACAAAAGCGGCGATGACTTTTGCACGCCCTTTGCTTTTATTGATTAACTCATACCGGGTTGTATCTGCGGGCACGATAAAAGTTTCAGTGTAGTGAATTTCTTGCTCCAGGTTACCGGTTTTAACGATAATACTTTCACCTTCTACGAGGCTGAGGATATGGCATTGTCCATCTGTTAAGGCCTCAATGCCAGTGTCAAATTCGAAACGCCGGATCGCGTAAAAGTGATCTGAATGTGTAGCGAGGTTAATCACCTGCCAGTCATCGCCCTGCTCAATCACAGTCTGCTTAGCAATCAATGTCTCACTGACTGTTTCACCTTTCCTTTCAAAATCCAGGTTAGCAAAAGCACGGTCAATATTCAGTGGGCGGGGTTTGCCGTTTAAATCCGGGCGCAGCCAGTCACATTTTAAAAGTGAAGATATAAGGTGTTGCACTGATTTCCAGTACCAGGTTGTTTTTGCCGGAACTGTGAACCGTACCATTTGGAATCAGAAATAAATCATGTTTTTGAGATTCAAATGTTTGAACGTAATCTTCCACTGCAACAGGGGTATTGTGTTTAAAGCTATTTTCCAGCACCAGCTTAAACTCTTCTTTATTGATGTTTTCCTGAAAACCCAGGTACACTTTAGCATCCTTCTGATGATCAAGAATGTAGTAAGTTTCATCCTGAGTAAAGTCTTCACCAAAATGTTCTTTAGTATAAACTACAGATGGATGACATTGCAGCGATAGTTTATCACCTTCAATAGTATCAAGGAAATCGAAACGTATAGGGAAATGATAACCGAAGCGCTGAGCTGCTTTACCCAGAATGGCTTTGCTATTATGAAAAAGAAGCGTGTCAAAGGAAACCTCCAGCATTTTGCTGCTATTTTCTAATATAATCCCATTTCCCATTTTCAGGGCAATCAATTCAAACGACCAGGCATAGTTTACAACATCTTGATTTAAGCCATTGATGTTTTTCTTTATCCATTGCCCTCCCCATACACCAGGTTCAAACCATGGCCTGGCTCTAAAAGCGTGCATAGACATTTTGGTCAATGCAGCACGAAGATCCTGACCACTCATCCAGGATATTTCTGTAACCCTTTGTTCATCAGCAATGATGTCGATATGGGCTATCAACTGTTGTTTATGTTTGTTTAAAACAGGCCAGTCAATAAAATAGAAGCGTTTATATTGCGTTTTTGGATCAATAGCTTCTATCGCACCGAGATTATAGAGGTGCCCGGCTCTTGAGCGAAACTGAATCTCATTCTTTGGTACATCGATATAAATAAGCTTTGCATCCGGGTTAGCTAAAGCTGCCCCACAACCATAAATAATTGTGAATTCTTGCGTGTTCTGACTGATTAAATCAAGTTTTGTACTGTCAAAAAAGTCTTTCAGTTCTCCTTCGATTGTTTTACCAAACACGGGGTCATGTAATTGAAGATGATCTTCAATCAATTTGTCAATAACAGCGGGTGTCTTTAAAGCAGTATCAATACTAATCCAGTTTACCGTTTTGCCATGCTGGATTAACTGCTGATTGAGCTGTCCGATAAACTGATCCCAGTAAACACCAGAATAACCATCGATGACGATGTCTTTCTCCTGACTGATTATCCATCCGCAAAGACTATCGAAATCATTATGGATGAACCCTTCAATTTTAAAAGTAGGGTAGATGTCATATCCCTGATCAGTTGTTGCCTTTTTTTCTGGAATAACATACTGCGTCGTATTTCGCAGTGTATTGATATCGGTCTTTATCCCTTCTTTTTCGTAAGCAGTCATTATGTTTGGCTAGTTGTATGTTATAATGTCCAAACATATGACATTTCATTTAAATATTCAAAGACCTTTTTTTATTCTTTTAAAATCTAGCTGTTTCTTCGGCTCTCTACCGTGTAAATAAGCTCTCAGCCTTGTAATAGCCTAAATTATACTCCATTGCACGGTCTCCCTGGTCATACACAAATCTTTTTCTGAACAGGATAGGGCTTCCGGTTTCGACTTCTAACTTGCCAGCAGTAAATTTGCTGGCAGCTATGGCACTGATCTCTTCTTTAGACAAATTAGCTATAACAGAGTGTTCTGTTTCCAGCATTTCGTATAAGGGAAGTTTAAAATCTTCCTCTCCTGTCAGACCAATTCTGGGATGAAAATAAGAGATGAAATAAACGAAAGCACCGTCAGACCCACCACGCAAACGCTCTAGTTTTAAGATCTTTTTGTCAGTTTTGATGTCGAAAAAATTGGCAATCTGCTCATCCGGATAGACCCAGCTTAAGTGAAGCTCATAGTTTTTAACTGGTATTCCTCTAGTCTTCATTTCTTGAGAGAAACTTAGCCAATTCATTGATTTTGAGCTTATTTTGGAAGGAGCTACCTTTGTTCCATATCCTTTTTTTCTACCAGTAGTTCTTCATAAACCAGTTTGTTTAATGCCTGACGAAGTGTAGTTCTGGAAATGGCCAGTTTTTTTGCAAGGTCTACCTCATTAGGCAGTAATTTACCAGCCTGGTAAGCAGGATCTTTGATTAATTCTCTAAGCAGAAGTTCAGCCTGGATATGAAGTGGTACATGACTTTTATGGTCAATAGAAATATTCATAGTTGGATTTTATATGGTTCAATTTACCGGATACAAAACTAAGCTTTTATATGCATACATAAAAAATAGGAATGTAGGTATATAAGTTTTTGAGATTCGCGGCAATTAAAAAATTCACTGGCGGATTAAATTTAATATTAATGAACAAAAACGTTACACGAAAGAAAAAAAAGATGTTACCGGAATTGTTTTATTTGTTATTATTTGAATAATAGATAAATAGACGGAAATATAGAATAATCAATAAACGTTTTATCAGATAGAAAAAATATCATTTAAAATTTGGAAATAAGTATAATACTTCTATGTTTGTACATAACTATTGACCAGCCAAATATAAACAGCGACCATCTTCTGCCTTAAAAGCGGGAGTGTGGAAGCTTTTTATTTATCTTATTTAAATAAAACTAAATGAAAAGATCTTTACTCCTTTTTTCTGCTGTTTTTTGTTTTTTACATCTGGATTCTACCGCTCAGGTAGCAGATAAAGCAGCCCTAGCCCAATCAATCCGTTCTGATAGTCGTTTAGATACTATCCAGGCAAGAGCAATTAAATTACTTACTGGATTTTCTGCCGGAACATCTTATGATGAAGTATGGATCAGAGATTTTAATACTTTTATTAGGGGATCTTTGAAAATACAATCAAAAGAAAAAGTCAAGAGTATGCTCCTGATGTTTTTTAAAATTCAGGGTGATGACGGGAATATCGTAGATGGTGTAGTTGACAGTGCAAAAGCAAACGGTGGATATAAATATCGGTATTCGGCTTTATTGCCAGGATGGGCGGCACACAAAAACACTGTAGAAAGAAACTGATCAGGAATCTTCATTGGTACAGGCTGTTAAAAAATATATTGATGTTACTGGAGACGTATCTATCCTTTCTGAACGTGTAAATGCTAAAACCATTTTGCAAAGGATGGAAGATTCTTTTTCTTATATCCTAAAAGACAGGTGGTCTGAGAAATATGGGTTGGTAAAAGGGGCTACTACTGTCGACTGGGGGGATGTTCAACCAGAAAAAGGCTGGGGGGTAGCGATCAATGCACATACTAAATGGGCGATCGATATTTATGATAATGCCATGTTTGTAATTGCCATTAATGATTTTCTGGCGATGAAACCTAACACTTACAAAATGCAACAAGACTGGGGCAAATTGGCAGTTAACATAAAAGCTAATGTTCGTAAACATCTATGGATCACAGATAACCAAAAATACAGGCCGCATGTATATCTGAATGGCAGTCCTTTTTCAAAGACATTTGAGGAAGACAAAGTCTTGTATTCCGGTGGATCTGTGTGTGCAATACTCGCTGGTTTTAATACAAAAAAAAGAGATCGAAAATATTAATAATCAGATTGTAGCAGCAGCAGCGAAAGAGAAATATGCGACCATAGGTTATACTGTTGATCCGCCTTATCCCGGTACTGAATTTCCAAATATGCTGCCTTATACTTATCAAAATGGGGGGGACTGGACCTGGTTCGGTGGCCGGATGATTAATGGTCTGGTATCTCATGGTTTAATTAAACAGGCTTATGCAGAATTAATGCCTATGGTAGACCGTGCAATTGATCATAAAGGGTTTTATGAATGGTACAATGTACAAACTGGTGAGGCTAAAGGATCGGGCGATTTTAGAGGAGAGGCGGGTGTTTTATATGATGCAGTTGAATCATTGAGACAGTGGGCCGCTAAAAATTAGCGGGTAAAAAATTAACGCCTATTTCATGGATAATTAATAATGCTTTAAGGAGCAATTAGGAGAACCTTGTTTTTTTTGGACCATAATGTTTTTGTAATCCTTAATCATACAGACAGAATAGCTTGTAAACCAGAATATAACCACACCTAAATCTAAAAACCAAATTATGAAAAAATCATTTATTTACTCAATTCTGCTTTCGCTGCTCTCCCTGCATGCGATGGCACAAATTAAAATTACCGGGAAGGTCACCGGTTCTAAAGACAATCTGCCAATCCCTGGGGTTAGTATAAAAGTAAAGGGTACTACCGGAGGTGCAATGACAGATGCTGCTGGAAATTACCAGATACAATTACCAGATGATAAAGGTACACTAGTATTTTCTTCTACAGGATTTACAGCCACAGAGAGAACTGTAGCCGGTAGAAGTATTATCAATATCCAGTTAGATGAAAAAGCTGATAATTTAAACGAAGTAGTTGTAATTGGCTATGGTACAGTGAAGAAATCAGATCTGACAGGAGCTGTTACCACGATAAAAGGAGAACAGCTGATGGATAAACCTGTAGCGAATATATCTCAGGCACTGCAAGGTAAAATTTGCAGGTGTTGAGGTAAGTTTAAACAGTGCTGCTCCGGGTACTGCTGCGAAAGTACGCGTACGTGGAATTGGATCCATTAACTCCAATGTCGATCCTTTGTACGTGATAGATGGTGTTGCTGGTGTTGATCCTAACTCCATTAACCCAAATGATGTTGCTTCACTTGAGGTTTTGAAGGACGCTTCTTCAACAGCGATTTATGGTTCCCGTGGTGCAAATGGGGTAATTATGATTACAACCAAACGTGGCAGAAGAGATGGAACACAGATTAGTTATGAGGCTAATGCAAACGTAAGTGAATTATACAGACATGTACGTACGTTAAACTCAGAAGAATTTCTGAAAGTGTATAATGAATCTTATGCAAATGGTCAGAAATTTGATCCGGCAGGTGGAGTTTGGAGCCCGCCAAAAGAATTAAATTATGCAAACTTTCCATTATTATTTGATACCAATAATAAACCTCTTTATGATACAAACTGGGAAAAGGAAACCTATAAACCTGCATTTTCGCAAAACCACCAGTTAAATTTGCAAGGTGGCAGTGAAAAGACACTTTATAGTTTTTCACTAGGTTATCTGAACCAGAAAGGGCTTGCTCCAACATCAGGGTTTAAACGTTATTCAGTAAAGATGACTTTAGATAATGATGTAAAAAGCTGGTTGAAAATAGGTGGTAATGTGAACCTGATCCGCAGTATTCAGCGTTTGGTTACCGATGGTAACGGAAGTTTAAATGTGGCGAGAGCGGTAGCAGAGGAAGTACCAATTTTGCCGGTAAAATATCCAAATGGCCTTTATGCAGGTAATTTTGATATTGCCGGTTTAGAAGGTGCACCAAATCCAATTGATATTGCAAATAACAGGTATACTATTAATAATACATTGCAAATGCTGGGTAATGTGTATGGATTATTTCATATTACAGGAGACCTTGACTTTAAAACTGACTTTGGTTATAACCTGAGTTCTAATAAGAATAATTACTATTCTTCTCAAAATCTGCCCCATTTGTCACAGGATGAAGGTGGAGTAGCTAATATTATTGCTTATGATAATTATTACTGGCAAACAGAGAACTATTTAACCTGGAACAAAAAGATTAATGATCGTCAGAAACTGACTGCTTTATTGGGATTTTCTTTACAGCAAACAGGTTATGAAAAAGTTCGTGCTGAGACACAAGATTTTATAGATGATTTCTTTCAGTATCACAATTTGAAAGCAGGTGCTTTAAAAACGGCGAGTGAATCATATGATACCAAATCAGCTATGGCTTCCTTTTATGCGAGGATTAACTATAATATCGATGATAAATATTATTTTACTGCAACTGGCCGTTATGATGGTTCTTCCAAATTCGGAGCGAACAATAAGTACGCATTTTTTTTTCCGTCAGTAGGTGCAGCGTGGCGCGTCTCACAAGAAGATTTTCTGAAAGATAGCAAAACCGTTTCTAATTTAAAGATCCGTGCGAGTTATGGTACTTCAGGTAACCAGGAAATTGGTCAGGCTCGTTCACTGGCACAATATGAGGCAAGTTCTACGACAGTAGGCGGTTTGGCAAAATCTACATTATTACCGAGTTATATTGGTAACTCTGATTTGAAATGGGAAAGATCTATCCAGGCAGATGCAGGAATAGAGTTAGGTTTATTCAATGACAGGGTAAGTTTGAACCTGGATTATTACAATCGTGTAACCAAAGATCTGTTATTACAAGCGCCAATTCCCTGGTCAGCGGGTTTTACCAATGCGAACGTTTATAAAAATGTGGGTTCAGTTAGAAATTCAGGTGTAGAAATCAGTCTGAATACAGTCAATGTTAAAACAGACGATTTTACCTGGTCTACTAACTTTCTGTTCTCTGCAAATAAAAACAAGGTAATTAAGCTGAACGATGGAAATGCTGATATCTTTCCCGGCCCGAATTTTCTTGGACAGAACTATGTAATTCGTGTAGGAGAGCCTATAGGTTCTTTCTACGGAATGACGCGTTTAGGTAGGTACTTGGAGAGAATCTGAAGCCGCTGAAGCCGCGTCGCATGGTTTGAAACCCGGAGACAGGAAATATCTTTATAATGCAGATGGTACTGTAAATAATAGTATTATAGGTCAGGCTTATCCAAAATGGACAGGGACTTTTAGCAGTACCTTTAAGTACAAGAACTGGGATTTATCTTTTGATATCCGTTTTGTACAAGGTCTGAATACAGCGGCCAACTTTAAACACTCGGCAGAAGACAGACAAACAATTTCAAATAGTCTTGCAACAGTTTTAAATGCCTGGACCCCACAAAATCAAAATACCTCAGTTTCGCAGGTTCGTAATTATAAATTTGCGCAGGATTCACACTTTGACAGCTGGTGGGTTGAAGATGGTTCGTTCATTCGTGGTCAGAATTTTATTATTGGTTACAGTTTGCCAGCAGAAATACTTAAGAAGCTTAATGTTAATCGCTTACGTATTTATGCAAATGTTCAGAATCTGTTCATCATTACCAAGTACACAGGTTATGATCCAGAGGTAGACACATTTAATCAAACTTATGGTACAAATGCGGCATTTTCACAAAACATAGATTTCTTCTCTACGCCAAGACCTCGTATCTGGAATTTAGGCGTGCAACTTACCTTTTAAACTGAATCAAATGAAAACTACAAAAAATATAATATTTGCGGTACTGGTCTTATTGACATGTGCCTCCTGTAAAAAGTTCCTTGAAGAAAAACCAACTGATTTTATAACACCTGGATCAGATCTTTCCAGTGCCAAGGTAGCAAGAGCTTTTGCCAATTCAAGTTATCAGTATCTTCAGGGAATGCAGAAAGGACAACCTTCCTCTTATGGAGGGAATACCTGGAACCTAATGGAGTTTATGACAGGAAAAGCAAATAGTGACCTCGGGCAAACTGGGGCTACTAATTTTCAGAACCTTTCTTATGATCCTTCCTCATTTTATGTTGATACCTGGTGGCAGCAAATGTACCTGGGGATTGGTGCATGTAATCTGGCGATTGAAAAAATCCCCTTAATTAATGCACCCGGACTTAGTGAAGGAGATAAAACCAATATGCTGGCCGAAGCGCGTACCATGCGTGCATTATACTATTTTTACCTGGTAAGGATGTATGGTGCAGTTCCAAAGGTTACAGAAGTCCCAAAAAACCTTAATTTATTAGTTTCCAGGGCTCCGGCAAAGGAAATCTATGATGCTGTGATTATACCCGATTTACTATTAGCAGAGAACTCAACATTACCCTGGAAGGATAATACAGGAAAGGTATCTATGGGTGCTATAAAATCTATTCTGGCCGATGTATATTTAACTTATGCCGGAGCTGCAATAAATGGAGGGAAACAGTATTATGCTGAATCAGCTAAACGCGCTCTTGCAGTAGCTCAAACCGGTGGATATTCTTTGTTTTCCGAATATACAGATATGCTGAAGCCAGTAAATAAGAATACAGGTGAATTTATTTTTCAGGTTCAGTATGTATGCTGTGCTGTTCCAGCTCCAAATCCGCTTACTTCACTGACTATTCCAAATTACTCGGGGATCTCTAAATATTCAGATGAATATGGTGCGGTATATCCAACACCACAGTTCATAGCTTCTTTTGCTGCTGGAGATAAAAGGGTAGCTGAAAAACAATTCTTTTATACCAATTATAAAAATGCAAAAACTGGCGAGGTTGTTAATTTTAAAGGACCATATATCTATAAATGGTTTGATTCTGTGGCGGTAACAAATACAGTGAAATCGGATCTTAATTTTACTTTATATCGCTTAGCGGATGTAGAATTAATGTATGCTGAAGCTTCAAATCAAGCAGAAGGCGGACCAAATGGTACAGCGATTCAGTTTGTAAATGATATTAGAAGAAGGGCGAAACTGGCACCAATCGGAGCATTGTCATCTACTGCTTTTGAGCAGGAAGTATGGGCTCAGCGTAATTATGAACTATGTTTTGAGAATAAAATGTGGTTTGATATGATCCGTACCAGGAAAGTTCACAATGATGTTACAGGTAACTGGGACAATTTTGTAGGACATAGGACGGTTTTCGGAGCAACATTTTCGGAGAAACAATTGTTATTTCCATTACCTAAACAGGAAACTGATGTGAATCCAAGTTTATTGCCAAATAATACAGGATTTTAAGTGAAGATTCTTGTATAAAAGACAAATCGTACAATGCCCCCCAGATTAATACAAATCTGGGGGGCATTTTTATATGCAGATAATTCTGAAGAATATTGGACTCATTTCTGAATACTGATAATATTTAAAACGGAAATAGTAGGGGTATTGACTTTTTGTTCGTTTAAATTATATTGTTAACCGTAAACTATTAACTGTATAATTTAAATTATGAATCTTATAAATTTTAAGACTTTAGTTATGTTACTGATCCTTATGCCTTTAATGACACTGGCTCAAAGCGGTGGACATAGAAAAAGTGATTTAGTCGTTGTATTGATTAAAAAGTATATTGCTGAGAGGCCTGATATGATCTATTCTCTGGGAGGTAAAGAATATAAAGCAGGAATCAGTCAGGAGAAATTGGGCGATTTTGTTAAGAAGAACATTTATATTTTAGGGAAAATTAAAGAATCTTCTTTTATCAGTTCTACGAAAGGCCTGAGTAAATATAAACTGGTATTTGATGCTGAAAATATAGAGCTTTCTTTCTCTCTTGATCAAAAGAACAAATTAAAAAAGCTTTCTTTTTCATCATTTATTCCGATAGTTACCAAAAAAGCCGTAATGGTTCCCTCAAACAATCCTTTGAAATCGAAATTGGATAGAGAGGTTGATACCCTGGCAAGGCTTTATATTCAAAATTCGAATACTGTAGGTTTGAGTATTGGGGTCTTAAAAGACGGAAAGACATATACTTATGGATATGGTACTACTCAAAAGAAAAATGGAGAGCTCCCAGATGCCAATACTATTTTTGAAATAGGGTCTATTAGTAAAACATTTACTGCTCTCAGATCTTAGCGTACTATGTGAATGCAGGGAAAATCAGCTTAACAGATCCGATTACGAAATATCTGCCGGATTCAGTAGCTGCAAATCCTGAACTTCAAAAAATAAAAATTGTTAATTTAAGTAATCATACTTCCGGTCTTGATCGTTTGCCTGAAAATATCCTCAGTAAAAATATGGATGCCGTTAATCCTTATAAGAATTATACGGCACAATTACTTTTCAGCTATCTTAAAACCTCTAAACTGGCTTCTGTTCCAGGAAAGGTTTATAGCTATTCCAATATGGGGGCTGGACTTCTGGCTGTGATTCTAGAAAGAATCGGTGGTAAAAGTTATGAAGAGCTTATTAAAGAAATTATAGCTGATCCTTTAAAAATGAACAGTACGTTTCAGCATTTAACTCCTGAATTTGCAAAGCGTTTTACAAAAGTATATAATAATGAGGGTGTAGAAATCAAAGCATGGGATTTTGATGCACTTGCTGGTGCCGGAGGCCTTCGCTCTACTGTCAATGATGATTTGCTGATTTATGCAAAGAATAATATTGAAAGCAAAAATCCTGATTTATCAAAAGCATTTGAGCTTACACATCAGGTTACTTTTTCAAAAGAAGCTGTTGTTGGTTTAGGCTGGCATATTATTAAATCAGCAGAAGAGACTTATTATTGGCATAATGGTGCGACCGGGGGAAGCACAAGTTTTATGATGTTCGATATCAAGAAAAAGATTGCAGTGGTAGTTCTTTCCAATTCGGGGGTTGATACTGATAATATCGGGTCAGGGATCTTTGATAAACTATAGTTTTTTAAATACAGAAGCCGGTGTAGCAATACACCAGCTTTTTTTTTTTTTTTATTTTTTTATACTCAGGGTCTGTTTTCTATCCGGGCCAAAAGAGAGGAATTTTATGGGTACACCTAATTGTTTTTCTAAAAAATCTATATAAATCACTTCACCAATTTGGTTAGGAGCGATCCCCAATCCGGTACAGGCACCAGCAGTTGTGGTGTTTGAAGAGGTAACAAATGGATAGGAGCCAAAATCAAGATCCAGCATTGTACCCTGTGCCCCTTCTGCCAATACCTTTTTGCCTTGTTTTACATAGTCATTTACTATATGTTCCGAATCAACTAATTGAAATTGGCTGAGAAAATCAAGAGATTCAAAAAATGCTTGTTCCTGTTCACTGAAATCCATAATCTTACCGGATAAGGATTGCAATATAGATTTGTGTTTGCTAACCAGCTTTTGGTATCGTTCTTTAAAGTTGGGCAAAGTTAAATCTCCAATACGCAGACCATTACTGCCGGTTTTATCCATATAAGCAGGGCCAATACCTTTAAGTGTAGAACCAATTTTAGCATCGCCCATTCTTTTTAGCCAGCAGATCATAACCGGCATTTTTTAAATTATCCAGTTCCCTTTTTTAAGCAATCGGATCAATAACCACACCGTTTCCAATCAGGTTCATCGTGTTTTCGAAGAAGATGCCTGATGGAATTGTATTCAGTACAATTTTTTACCTTCAAACTCTAAGGTATGACCAGCATTGGGACCACCCTGAAAACGGGCAATCAAATCATAATCTGCGCTTAAAACATCAACAATTTTCCCTTTACCTTCGTCGCCCCATTGGAGGCCTAATAAAACATCAATAGCCATTATATCATTTATTTAATTGAATGCAGCTATTGGGTGCCGCTCCCTTTAAAAGCCAAAACATTTGACAGCTGCAAATGTGTCTTCTTGTTGAAGCGAAGTTGGAGATAACCTGAGAGCTATCAATTGTCAAATGGCAAAAAAACAAATAAGTTATTTTTTTCTGATACGGCTCAGTGAGGATGCTGTAATTCCAAGATAGGAAGCCAGCATCGAAAGTGGAACGCGGTTAGCTAAACCCGGATAGTGGTCGAGAAAGTGCAAATAACGGGTATGGGCATCCTGAACCAGCATATTACTGCTGGCTTTCATTTTATTTTCCATAACATATGAAGTGATCTTTGAAAAAATATCACTCCACCCGGTAATTGTATTTGCCAGATCTTCAAATCCTTCTTTAGAAAATATCAGCAGTATAAAATCAGTAACAGCTTCAATATATTCTGCGGATGGGACTCCGTCACGAAAGCTGTTGATATCAGCTACGAAACGATTTTCGTAAACAAAATAACGGGTGTAACCTTCACCAGTTTTATCATAATAACAGACCCTGAATACACCTTCTGTTATGTATCCTATTTTATCCGCTATTTTACCGGCTTGTGAAAAGTACTCTCCCTTTTTTATTGTTTTTGGCCTGGCTTTGGACTGAATCATTGCAATCTGCTCCTGACTGAGATGTCCAAACTGAAGGAGGTAATTAATCAATTCTTCCATAGCCAAAGTTAATCAGTATTGGCTAAACAAAATTTGCCATTTGGCAAGAATTAAGGGATATAGGGAAATGTGCTGAGAGGTGGGGAATTTCGGAGGTTTACGGCTTTCCGTAAGGAAAGCATTCCAGCACTGTATACTTTTGATTGTTGAACAATTAAATATTAAACAAACCAGATAATTTAACAACATAAAATTTATGCAAGGATTCTACAAAAGAAAAAACAAAACAATCCATTTAATACCTCAGCTCTTTTTCCTGTTAGCCATGCTTTGTTCTTCATGCAGCAAAAATAATCAGGAGCCAGAACCGGTTGTTAAACCGGAAACCGATACTTACACTTATGAAGTAACCTGTACTTCTTGTGAAATCCAATTTCTGGATGAAAACAAAAATACTAAGAAGATAACCAATAGTAGTGGAAAGTGGAGTTACCCTTTCAAAAAAGCTAGTGATGCTGAATTGAAAATCAATATCAAAACAACTAACAATGTTTATCAGGATATTAGTGCTTATATACTAAAGAATAGCGATGTAATCTATGGAGACTTAGGTTATAACAGTTTTGAGTTATTATATAATATTAAATCTGGACAAAAATCAATGAAATATGGTAGCTACGCTGCTGGTTCCGGTGGATCTGGCTCAAATGGAGGCAGCACAAAACCAAGCTCTTCAGTGTGCGGGGCAAGGACTAAGACCGGAGGATCTTGTAAGCGTATTGTTTCTGGTGGAGGCAGGTGCTGGCAACACAGCTAAAGATTACAGCGAAAAAGGCCATGTAATTATAATGCCCCCGGACCATACAGATCCGGGGGGCATTTTTTATAAATGTTAAAAATTTCAGCAAGACAAGATTTATAACCTTGGAACAGGCTATGCTCTTTTGTGGTTTACTTTTAAAATATCAAATGTTTTCATACCGTTTGGCATTTCCCATTGGACTTGTGACCCTACACGGTATCCTAATAAGGCTGTTCCTATAGGAGCAAAAACAGACATTTTATTTTCTTTCATATTGGCTTCTGCTGGCAGTACGATTTGAAAAGTATATTTCCTTTCACTTACTACTTCCTGAATTTCAACTTCAGACCCGATACACACAGCATCCTCTGGTAATTCATCTTCATTAACGATTTTTGCCGAGCCTAGTTCTGCAAGTAATTGATTTTTATTGTATTCTGAAAGATTAGAATCTTTAAGATGTTTTTTTAACAAATCCAGTTCTTTTTTAACGATCATTAATTGTTCCGTTTTCATATGCTTATTTTTTAAATGTTTTGTTTGAGTTATTAATTCGCAGAATGCGTTTTATAGAGATTCAGTAATTTACTGTGAGTTTTGAATTTCCGTTTTCTGGGCTTCAGTTTGTGATGCAGAAATAATTGTAATACAGATACCAGGACCGCCAGAATATTCAACCACAGGTGATCCAGTAATAATGCAGCGAGAACAAGTGTAACGTTTAAGCCAAAAATACATATCAAGCCTAAGCCAACCCGGGATATGGATTTAAATTTATTGATCATAAAAACTCATTAATTCAGTAAAAAAGAGATTGAAGCTATCAGATGAATTTCAAAAAGCCCTGTGATTTTCCTGAAGGCCCCAAACCAAAATGTGGTCGGGGCTTATTTATAAAGTCCTTGCTGGTAGTTTGGGAATAGAATCCGAAATGACAATGAATAGATACCATTTGGCAATACATAGCAAATGATGCACGCATCTCTGTTGTAAAAGAGATTTCAAGCATTGCATAAATAGAGCTGTGTGTATGGATTGTTTTCATTAACAAAATAAATTAAGATATAAAAAATAAAGCTTTATCATTGGCCCCAAACCTGATAGGGGCCGGGACTTACTGAATAAAGTCTTTGCTATTTTTTAGGAAGAAGTATCCGGAATTTGAATTGTAAGAAACGGGACGGCGCTGCACAACACGGACAGGCTGCAATTTTAATGCAACTATCATTTTTAGTGTGTGAAATATGTGCCTTAATAAACCCATTGAAACAAATCTCTACTTTTAAATCACAAAAACAAATATTTCTTTAGTTTATATTTACTTGTCCTGATTTTGTTACACAACTATGTTTTTTGTGCGAAATTTTTCATTGGAGAATAAAATTATAGAAATTTAGTAGCTAATACGAGCGTTATATTTATGATAATAAGTCCTCAATTCAATCTTCTTCCGTAAATTTGAGCTTATGAAGGCTGATATCAGAAATCTGGAAGATATTATTTTTTTTGTAGATAAATTTTACGAAAAAGTACAACAGGATGAATTGTTAGGCCCTATTTTCGCGGGAGCCATTCAAGACTGGGGCCCTCATCTTCAGCAAATGTATCAATTCTGGAATGCAGCATTATTTGGAGTTCCTGGTTTTCGTGGTAATCCGTTTGCCAAACATGCTCCTTTAGCTATTGATGACCTGCATTTCGAACAGTGGTTAATCTTATTCAATGAAACGATTGACGGCGATTTTGAAGGTGAAATGGCGTCAGATGCTAAAAACAGGGCTAAGTTGATGGCTAAAATGTTTCTGCAGCGTTTGAGTGGAATGACTGGTGGTTCTGCCAGGACAGTCGTATAATTTCCAGATTAATAGTATAATTTTCTGACTAGCTATACAGATATAGCCATAAAACGACAATCTAAGCTCAAAGCAAACGTTTGTGCTGAAATATAACAGCCAAATCTTCCATCTGCCTTTAAATCCTTAAAGGCACCTTAATTTACTTGATTTTGCATTTATTTTGTATCTCTTCAGGTAAAAACAATACTAATATTCTTCTCGATAAACCGGGTTGTGCAAGCGTTTGCGTAGTTCTCATCCTTTTTAATAGGTCTGCTTGCCAGTATATTAGTTCTTAACCTGATACCAGCAAAACCAGATTAAAATAAATCTATTAATCCTAACCAGATCCGCCTTCTCCAAACCTTTTGTTGGTTGATGATATGTGAACCTCTTGTGGTAGATGATATATGAAAATGAATAAAAGAGCTTTTTGTCTGCTGCCTTTACAGAAATCTTATGATGTCCTTTCAGATAATGAGCTTGCTACGCTGATTACCACAGATGACGAAGCTGCATTTAATGAAATCTATAAAAGATACTGGGAAAGACTATATGTTGCTGCACGTCACAGAATTTCTGATTCTTATGAAGCAGAAGAAATTGTGCAGGACATCTTTTGTAATCTTTGGAGAAAACGTAACAGTTTTGAACTAACAAAAGGGTTTCAATATTATTTCTCTGTAGCTGTAAAATTTGAAGCTATCAACCGGATGGCAAAAAAGAGCAGGGAGAACAGTGTGAAGAAAGAAGTCCTGGTATTGAGTTCAGTAATTGATGAATCTACTTCAGATCAGCTGGATTTCAACGAGCTGCAAAGTCAGCTGGCTTTAACAATAAAAGTATTGCCTGAAAAATGTCTGCTGGTTTTTAAACTTAAACATGAAGAAGGGTATTCTCAAAAACAGATTGCTGAAGAACTCAATATTGCAGAAAAGACAGTAGAAGCCCATCTTTCAAAAGCCAGGAAAACTATCCGGATCAGATTTGGCTATTTGGCAGAAATGGCTAAATCAGTACTTTTCTTTTAAAAAGCATTTAAAATTTATAATGGACTAAGGGATTTGCTGATTTGATTTGGCTATCTATTAAACAGCCATTATAATGAGTTCCAATCAGGACAAAGACAAACTATCTGACCTAGCTGAAAAGTGGCGTAAAGGTACGATTACAGAAGAAGAGAAAATTGCATTTAATACGTGGTATAACTCTTTTGATGATACTGAATTAACTGTTGAAGAAGACGGAATACCAGACGATCTTGGGGAATACTTGAATAAAGAAATCAACAGCAGGCTAGGGCTCAGCTTCCCAAAGCGAAGAAACGCTAAATTGAAATATTCCTTTTTAGCAGCAGCTGTATTGTTTTTGATATCAGGAACTGCCTTGTACCTGTCTTTTAGTAAATCACCAGCTAATAAGCTAAAAAAAGATAGTCAGATAGCTTCTGTAATTATACCAGGAGGGAATAAAGCGATCTTAACACTGGCAAATGGTAAAAAAATCAGCTTAACAGATACTACTAACGGTGAAATTGCTGAACAATCAGGGATTTGTGTCACCAAAACTACCGACGGGCAGTTAGTTTATACTGTTAAAAATTCGGCAGCTGCCAGCTCGGCAAAAAACAAAATGCAGTTTAATACGATTGAAACTCCGATTGGAGGGCAATATCAGATCAATCTGCCGGATGGAACGAAAGTCTGGCTCAATGCCGCTTCTTCCCTTAAATATCCAACCCAATTTGCTGTCAATCAGCGGAAGGTAGAACTTAAAGGAGAAGGATATTTTGAAGTGTCAAAAGATAAGAAAAGACCATTTATTGTAATTACTGATCAGCAGCAGGTACAGGTTTTGGGTACTCATTTTAATGTGAATGCTTATAAAGATGAAAATGCTATAAAGACCACGCTTTTAGAAGGAAGTGTTAAGGTCTCCAAAACTACTGAACCGCAAAATGAAAGCGATTCAAAGCTCTTAAGTCCCGGACAGCAGGCAACTTTAAAACAAGCCTCATTTAAAGTTGATCAGGTAGATATAAATAATGTTGTGGCCTGGAAGAATGGCTATTTCACCTTTGGTGATGAAGATCTTGAAGTATCTATGCGCAAATTAAGCAGATGGTACAATGTAGATATTACCTATGACGGGAAATTTGATAACATCTCTTTTGGCGGAACGATCTCCAGATCGAAAAGCCTGGCAGAGGTCATCAAAATTTTAGAATTAACCCGGAAAATGAAGTTTAAGATTGAAGGAAGGAGGATTATCGTTATGTCATAAACTCTACCTTCTTTAAATAGAATTCAAACCACCAAACAAACAAAATTATCAACTAAATCGGGGTAATGACGACACTCGTTGTCGGGATACCCGTTTAAAACACAACCAAATCAATGTATGAAAATCTAGCTTTTAATTCATACGGGAAGCCCTGTAGGAATAAGAAACTTCTTCGAGCTGCGAAGTTTACGCTTGTCATAATTCTAACAGCTGTTTTACAGCTGAATGCGATGGCTTTTGGACAAGCCCGCATTACTTTATCGCGCAAGAATGCACCACTCGAGAAAATTCTGAATGAAATAAAAACGCAAAGCGGGTATGATATATTTTTTATCAGAAAAGATTTAAAACTGGCAAAACCTGTAAGCATAGAAGTTAAAGAAGCAAGTCTGGAAGATGCACTTCAGCAGGTTTTCTCCAACCAATCCCTGGAATATACGATCGCAGCAAAAACGATAGTTGTACAGGAAAGGAAAGCATTAATCAATACACCTTCAGCTGTTAAAGCAAATATCAATATCACAGGTAAAGTTGTTGATGAAGCAGGATTGGGTATCCCTGGTGCTACTGTAAAAGTAAAAGGCACCGCGCAGGGAGGCATTACAGATAGTAACGGACAATTTAAGTTAGCCGGCGTTCAGGAAAATGCTATTTTGGTAGTTTCTTACTTAGGTTATATCACTCAGGAAGTAAGCGCTGGGGCAGGAGGTTCGTTAACCATTAAACTGGCTGTACAGGCAAGTAACCTTGAAGAAGTTGTGGTCGTTGCTTACGGTACGCAAAAAAGAAAAGCAGCTTAACAGGTGCTATCGCTACAGTTACTGCAAAACAGCTGAAAGACAGACCGGTTAGTTCATTGCAGAATGCTTTACAAGGTGTTTCACCTGGACTGACTATTCTACAGCGTCCTGGCGATGTGGGCCGTAAAACTGATGGTACGTCGAATGGAACAGGTACAATTACCATCAGAGGAAGAGGTAGTTTAAGTTCAGGAAGTGAGCCTATGTATGTCATTGATGGAATTCCGGCAACAGGAGCAGAGCTGAGTGCTATAAATTCTAATGATATCGCAAGTATCTCTGTTTTAAAGGATGCCTCATCAGCTTCATTATATGGTTCAAGAGCCGCAAACGGAGTAATTATGGTGACTACCAAACGTGGTGGAGGTGACAGAACTATAGTAGAGCTGAACGCTGATTATGGCAGACAGACTGCAACACGTTTGCCTAAATATGTTGGCTCACTGGATTATGCCAATTTATATAATGAGGCTTTAACAACCAATGCAGGAGCAAAACCGATTTTTACAGATGCACAGATTCAAGCTTACAAAGACGGCTCTCAGCCCGATTTATATCCTAATACAAACTGGTATAAAGAAGTTTTGCGTCAGAGTGCTCCGCAAAGTAATATCAGTCTGAATGTGAATTCACCGGGCAAAACAACCAGCAGTTATTTAGGAGTAAACTACCTCACTCAGGAGTCTTTAATCCCCGGAAAAAAACAAACCCGTGCTGGCGGTAAATTAAATACCGAAAGTATTATAGTTCCGAATATCCTTAAAATCGGAACGAATCTATCTTTTACCAGTCAGAATTTTGAGCGTCAGGGAGATATGAGCTGGACTGAGCTGAACCGTTCTTTGCCAACTTCAGTACTTCGTCAAAGTAACGGAGACTGGGGAACTATTGACAATGGAAGTATCAATGCGCAAACGGCAAAACGTAACCAGATGCGTTTGATCCAGGACGGTGGCAGTGCATGGGATAAAGATAATTACCCTGCAAACAGCAGCAAATGCAGTTTTGACCCCGTTGCCTGGTTTGACGATTAATGCAATGACCTCGTTCAAATTTACAGATGGTAATTCATGGGCTTTCACCAGTACAATGGATCCGATTAATAACTTTTTAACCGGAGTGCCAATTGCTTCTACAGCAGTTACAGTCAATGGTATGAAAGAATACTATCGTAAAAGAAGAGAAGTTCTGGTGCAGGGAACAGCAGACTACGAACGTACATTCGGTAAACATTTTGGTAAATTTACATTAGGTGCGAGTCAGGAAAGCAATACCTACAGAACGGCTTTTTTAGGCAGGAAAAACTTTCCTAATAATGACCTGACGACGGTAGGCAGCGGTTCATCTAAACCTGAAGATATCAATACAGATGATGACGGACAGGCCAATACCTCCGCTGAGGAACAATGGGCTATACGCTCGGTATTTGGTCGCTTTAACTATGTTTTTAACGATAAATATCTCCTGGAAGCAAATGCACGTATCGATTATTCTTCCCGTTTTGAAAGCAGTGTTCGCAGAGCAGTATTCCCATCATTCTCTGCCGGATGGATTATTTCGAAGGAAGATTTCATGAAAAATATTAGCTGGATTTCTAACCTGAAATTACGTGGTTCTTATGGTTCATTAGGTAATGAGAGGCCAGTGACAATCGGTAATTATAATAGTTTGTTACAGAATGGCTATGCTTATAGTTTTGAAGGAAGTGCACAGGATGGCGTTTGGAGAGCAAGGGCTCCTAATTTACTGACCTCATGGGAAAGTGTATACATGACTAATTTTGGTTTAGACATGACACTGTTTAAAGGGAAATTAGACATTACTGCAGATTATTATATTAAGGATACTAAAAATCTTTTATTAAGAGTTTCTACACTCGAGACTATAGGTTTAAATACAAGTGTTACAGACGCTAAAAACAGCGGATTACCACTGGTAAATTCAGCTTCGACACAAAACAGAGGGTTCGAATTCGGTGCGACGCATAACAATAAAATAGGAAATGATTTCACTTACAGCATAGGTGCTAATTTCTCTATTATTAAAAATAAGATCACTAATCTGGCAGACAGCAGAGATAATTATGACGGCAGATACATTCAAAGAGTAGGAGAGTCTATCGGATCATTTTTTGGTTATGAAGCTGATGGTCTTTTTACAGACGCGGCTGATGTAAAAAACCATGCTTTTCAATCTGCGGCAACTGGCCCTGGTGATATCAAATATAAAGACCTGAATGGTGACGGTAAGATTGATGCCGCTGACCGTAAAGTATTAGGTAATGATGTGCCATGGTTTAATTATGGTTTCAACATCAGCGCCAGTTATAAAGGCTTTGATTTTAGTGTACTTACTTATGGTGTTGCAAATGTGAAAACTTACCTTTCAGAGGAAGCAGCTTATCCGTTCTTCAACGGCGCCAGTGTAAAAGAACAGTGGAAGAACCGCTGGACTACGGAAAACCCTAATCCAAATGCAGACTTTCCACGCATTTTAACAACTGCTGCAGGTGGACAAAACTATACACCAACATCGTCTTTCTGGTTATTCAGCGGTGCCTATTTCAGAGTAAGAGGGATAACTCTGGGTTACACTATTCCTAAAGAAGTAAGTAAGAAATTTGGTATGTCAAGACTAAGATTCTATGCTACAAGCAGTAATCCATTTACGGTTATGGCTGATAAACGTCTGGCTGATTATGATCCTGAATCAGGTTCTGGTCGTGGTGGTTATCCTGGAACCAAAACATGGTCACTAGGTTTAAATGCAAGTTTCTAAAATTAAAATTAAAAGCAATGAAAAGATCATCAATATATATACTTACAGGTCTGTTAACTTTAGGTGTAATCACCTCCTGTAAAAAAGACTTTTTAGAAAGACCACCTCAGCAACTCGCAGAAAATACTTTCTGGAAAAATGAAAATGATGTTTATCAGGTAGTCATAGGTGTTTACAATAAACTACCAGGATCTGACGGTTCCTTTTTGGTCCGCTTTATAGCGATGGAGCATCCGACAATGCACACGCTCAATATCCGTGGGAAAGTTTTGCAACTGATGCTTCTTCGGGAGCAATCACATCGACTGTTGAAGTTGGGGCTGTAGGCTGGAATTTTGAAGGCATTCAAAGAGCAAATTATTTTTTAGATAATGCAGATAAGGTTACTGTGATCGATAAAGGATTATTAGACCGTTATAAAGCGGAAGTACGTTTCTTGAGGGCTTTCTCTTATTTCAATCTCTTAAGCAGATTTGGTGCTGTTCCTTTAATGACCCACGTGGTAGCTATAGGGGAAGAAAATATACCGCAAACTTCAAAAGCAGATGTATTGAAATTTGTTTTAGATGAACTGGATGCAGTATCAAAGATCCTTCCTCAATCTTATGGCGGTGGCAGACCAAATGAAAAAGGAAGAATTACTAAAGGTGCTGCTTTGGCTTTAAAAGCAAGGGCTTATTTATATGATGGTCAGTGGCAGCAGGCTGCCGATGCAGCGAGCCAGGTCATGGGACTTGGTTATAGCTTGTTTAAAGTGACCACTCAGGATCCGTATCAGGCTAAAGATCTTTACAGTAAATGGGTGAATTTTACAGATGCAGCAGATTCGAGTAGGTTCTGTTTAGGTTTAAGTAGCTATGAAGCACTTTTCTATCAGAAAAACAATGGTAATTCAGAAGTTATCCTTGATCGTCAGTACATCAAACAGATTGATGCGAATGCGTTAAATACACTATTGCCTCCGGGTTCTATTGGGGGCTGGAGTTCACTCGCGCCTACCCAGTCATTAGTAGACAGTTATGCAAGTTATAAAACGGGAGAAGCAGTAACCCCGACAGATCCTGCACAACGTGCAGCTTTGTATAACGCTAAAGATCCTGCTTTTGTGAATGAATACAAAAACCGTGACCCACGTTTCTATGCCAGTATCTTATTTGAAACTGCACCATGGAATGCCATAGAGGATAAATATAAATTTAAGTGGGTAGAAGGTGGTTCTAACATGTCTCAAACTGGTTATAATTTCCGTAAAATGGTAGATCCTGCGATCTTCCGTGAGCAGGTAGATAATTATGCAAACTTGATTTTGATCCGTTACGCTGAGGTTTTATTAACCTATGCTGAAGCTAAAAATGAAGTAAGCGGGCCTGATGGAACTGTTTATGATGCATTGGATGCCATTCGTACACGTTCAGGAATGCCGGTTGTAGACCGTTCAAAATATGCAGATCAGACTTCATTAAGAGCATTGATCCGCAATGAGCGCAGAGTAGAATTAGCACTGGAAGGTCAGCGTTATATGGATATTCGCCGCTGGAAAATTGCACCACAGGCCATGAAAACTATCAATAGTATTAAAAATAGCCAGGCGCAACAACGTGTGTGGACAGATAAATTATACCTGATGCCAATTCCTCAATCGCAGATTGACCTTGCAAAGGGCGTATTGAAACAAAATACGGGATACTAAAATCTGGTTATTTTTTTAAATTATTAGCTTCAAATACCATTAAAGAGGCTTTATCTTTAGACGAATCCTGCCTTTACGGGCGGGATTTGTCTATAAAACGGATTTAAATATGAAGAAACTGGCTGCGCTTATATTTTTAACGCTGACTGCCGCTAATACATTAATAGCACAGGATAAACCCAACGTGGTTTTTATTCTTGCAGATGATATGGGTTATGGTGATCCGGGCGCTTACGGACAAAAACTGATTCAGACACCAAACATTGATAAACTAGCTGAAAACGGTTTATTGTTTACCCAGTTTTATGCTGGTACTTCAGTCTGTGCACCTTCGCGCTCTTCTTTAATGACCGGGCAGCATACAGGACATACGCCAATCCGCGGCAATTATGAGATCAAACCAGAAGGCCAGCGGCCCTTACCAGATTCAACAATTACCATTGCTAAAATATTTAAAAAAGCAGGGTATGCCACTGGTGATTTCGGCAAATGGGGGTTAGGGTTCGTTGGTTCATCCGGCGATCCGCTAAACCAGGGCTTCGATCAGTTTTTTGGTTACAATTGTCAGCGTCAGTCTCATAATTATTTCCCAGAGCACTTATGGGACAATACCCAAAAGGTTGTCCTTGACAATGACTTGGTGAAACTGAAAGAATATGCCCCTGAGCTGATTCAAAAGCAAGCTTTAAATTTTATCGAAGCTAACAGGGCTAAACCATTTTTCCTGTATTTATCTTATACTTTACCACATGCGGGTTTACAATTACCTGCAGGAAATGAAGCATTTGAGCACTATAAAAAAGCATTTAATGAACAGCCACGGGCGATAAAAAAAGAGTGGGATGGGAACGGGTATCAGCCGCAGGCTTATCCGCACGCAGCTTACGCAGCTATGGTGACTATGCTGGATACTTATGTAGGGCAGGTAGTCGCGAAATTAAAGGCTCTTGGATTAGATAAAAATACGCTGATCATTTTTACAAGTGACAACGGGCCGCATCGTGAAGGAGGAAACGACCCGGAATTTTTTAACAGTGGCGGTGGTTTCAGAGGAATCAAAAGATCACTTTATGAAGGCGGCATCCGTGAACCCATGATTGCTTACTGGCCTGGGAAAGTTCAAAAAGGAAAACGCAGCGAACAAACCGGAGCATTCTGGGATTTCCTGCCTACTTTCGCTGAACTGGTGAAACAGCCAGTACCAGCTCATGTGGATGGTATCTCTATTTTACCAACGATGCTTGCTAAAGGCAAACAGAAACAACATGAATCTTTATACTGGGAATTCCATGAAGACGGGGGCCGGCAGGCCATTAGAAAAGGAAAATGGAAAGGTGTCAGGAATAAGGCTAATGATGAATCTTCCAAATGGGAACTTTATAACCTGGAAACAGATCCAAAAGAAAGTAATGATCTTGCCACTCAGCAGCCTGTTATTATTAAACAACTGGAAAAAATCGCAGGTCAGTCACATCGTCCATCAGATGTAACAGAATGGAACTTTAAAAGAAACTAACTAACGCTATAAACACACAAATGAAATCTTCACTCCAATCAAAGCTTCTGGGAATGATTGTCTTGCTTTCAGGTACTATAACTGTCAAAGCGCAACTAATTCCAACTGAACTGCAAACACCCGATATCGTATCCGTTAACAGGATGCCGATGCGGGCCGAGGCGTATGCTTATGAAAATAATGCGCTGGCTGCTAAACGACAAAAAGAAAACTCAGCTTATTTCATGTCTTTAAATGGGATGTGGAAATTTAACTGGGTGCAGGATCCTGCAAAAAGACCACTGGATTTTTATAAAACTGATTATAACGATGCAGGATGGAAAGACTTTAAAGTACCTGCTAACTGGGAAACCAATGGTTATGGTTTGCCAATCTATGTGAATCAGCCTTATGAATTTGCAGGTCAGACCAAAAGAGGCGGACGCTTAAATCCTCCTTTTGATATTCCTGTTGATAATAACCCTGTTGGTTCTTACCGTAAAACGGTTGAAGTTCCTGCAAACTGGGATGGCCGTCCGTCAAATATTTATCCATTTAGGAGCAGTTAAATCAGCTTTTTATATCTGGGTGAACGGGAAAAAAGTAGGTTACAGTGAAGATAGTAAACTGGCAGCCGAATTTGATGTTACTAAATATGTAAAACCAGGAAAAAATCTTATTGCCTTAGAAGTATACCGCTGGAGTGATGGTAGTTACCTGGAATGTCAGGATATGTGGCGTATTTCAGGTATAGAGCGTGATGTGTACTTGTATTCGACGCCAAAACTGGATATCCGTGATTTCAGGGTAAACGGTAACCTTAACAAGGAATATACAAACGGTATACTGGACGTACAGGTTAACGTAGACAATTACCGGATGGATCAGAGAACAAATCACAGCAGACCTGATACTTTCTCTGTCGCTCTGGAATTAAATGATGCGGCTGGAAAGTCGATCTGGAAAGAGGCTTCTGCTGCACAAACAGTACTGGGTAATTACCATAAACAACTGGATTTTAAGAAAGAGATTCCTTCAGTTAAACAATGGTCGGCAGAAATCCCTTATTTATATACCCTGAATATCATCCTTAAAAACAGCAAGGGAGCAGTTGTCGAAGTAATTCCACAACGTGTAGGTTTCCGCAGTGTCGAAATTAAAGGCAGCGATTTTCTGGTTAACGGTAAACGTGTTTTTATCAAAGGCGTAAACAGGCACGAACATAATGCTAAGCAAGGACATACGCTGACTCATGCCGATATGCGTAAAGATATGGAGATGATGAAAAAACTCAATATCAATGCTGTGCGTCACTCTCATTATCCTCCAGATCCTTATTGGATGGAACTTTGTGATGAGTATGGTTTATATGTGATCGATGAAGCAAATATTGAGTCACATGGCCGCGGTTATGATCTTGCAGTTACTTTTGCGAATGATAAAACCTGGCGTAATGCCCATTTTGAGCGTATCCGCAGGATGTATGAAAGAGATAAAAACTACCCTTCAGTTGTGACCTGGTCATTAGGGTAGAAGCCGGAAATGGAACGAATATGTACGAAGGTTATAACTGGCTTAAAAACACAGACACTACACGTCCGGTACAATACGAACGTGCGGAAGAAGATTTTAATACCGATATGATTGTACCGCAATATCCAGATCCGAACTGGCTGGTTGAGTATTCAAAAAGTAATGAAACACGTCCTTTAATTATGAGTGAATTTGCTCATATCATGGGAAATAGTTTAGGGAACTATGACGAATACTGGAATGCGATTGAAAACAACCCTAAGTTACAGGGAGGTTTTATCTGGGAGTGGATTGACCAGGGCTTAGATACGGTTAAAAAAGGTAAGCGTATTTTAGCTTATGGTGGTGATTTTCCTTTAGAAGGTCCTGTAAATGAAAATTTCAGCGATAATAACTTCTGCGTAAAAGGTGTGGTTACAGCTTACAGAGGATTGACCCCAATGGCTGTACAGGTTAAAAAAACGCATCAGTTTATCAAAACAACTTATCTTGGGAATTAACCAGATTAAGATTAATAACAGTTATTTCTTCAGAAATATTGACCATACCCAGTTAAACTGGGAGGTGATAGAGAATGGAAAAATCATAGATAAAGGAACGGTTGCAAATCTTGCTGTTGGACCGCGTGCAGAAATCACGGTTGCTTTGCCTGTTAAGTTTAAGCAGCAGGCTGGTAAAGAATATTTTCTGAATGTACATTATGTGCTTAAAGAAGCAGAACCGTTTTTAGAGAAAGGTTATGAAGTAGCTTATGAGCAGTTTGCATTGAATAAAATTGAACCAGCTGCTCAGTTAGCTACAGTTAAAGGAGCTTTACAAATCAATAAAACGGAAGATGTCTATACCGTTTCCGGTAAAGATTTTAAGGTAGAGTTCGATGTAAAAGCAGGTGTTTTGAAAAGCTATTTCCAGCATAATGAACAGTTGTTTGAAAAAGGGCCGGTACCAGCTTATTGGAGAGCACCGACCGATAATGATATCGGTGCTGGATTTAATAAAACCTGCGTAAATGGCGTAATGCGTATCAAAAGTCAAAATTGATTTCCTCAGATTTAAAGCAGAATGCTGATGGCAGTTATACAGCTAACTTTAAAAAGGAATTGTTAGATGGAGAGGCGGCACAGGAATCTTCAATCACTGTTTTTGCTGATGGTACTTTAAAAGTAGATAACCATTTAAAAGCTGTTAAAGGTAAATATCCATTGTTGTTAAGAGTAGGTACTGACCTGGAACTGAAAAAAGAATATGAAAATATTGAGTTTTATGGCAGAGGCCCATGGGAAAATTACTGGGACAGAAAGACGGCTTCTTTAGTTGGTTTATATAAGCAAAAAACGAAAGATCAGTATTTCGCTTATGCACGTCCACAGGAGAGTGGTAATAAAACAGATGTGCGCTGGGTGAATTTTACCAATCAGAAAGGAAAGGGCTTACAGTTTGTTTATGAAAATAACTTATTAAGTTTCTCCGCCTTGCCATATAGTCTGGATGATCTTGATCCTGAACAGGATAAAAAACAATATCATTCTGGTGAATTAACAGAGCGGAACAGCATTTATGTACATATGGATGCACAGCAATCTGGTGTGCAGGGAATTGATAGCTGGGGTTCAAGTCCATTGAAAGAATACCGTGTTCCTTTCGCGGATCAGAATTATAGTTACTGGATTAAGCCGATTAAATAGAAAGATCGGCTAATGTAGCGTATAAACCCCTCTGAATTATTTATTCAGAGGGGTTTTAATTTAAGTAGAAAATCTGCTGAATTTAAGTCTGGAAATCCTCCGAAATAATCTTCTCTATATTTCTTTCTGCAATCGCAGTAATTGTTACAAAAGGATTTACCCCGGTACTGCCCGGTAGTAAAGATCCATCACAGGTATACAATTTTTCATATCCTTTGAACCTGCCATATAAATCTGTCGCCCTGCCTATAACGCAGCCGCCTAAGGGATGATAACAAATCTCCCCGTTAATCCCGTTTTTAAATAATAAACGGGCGTATGTGCCTCCATTTTCTTTATTTAATTTATCCATCAGCTTTTTTACACCAGCCATTGCATCTGTACTGAAATTTTCAAGGACTTTTAAGTGCACTTGATTGGTCAGACTGTTATAACTGAATTTTCCGCGGTTAGGGTTTTTAGTAATCGCCAGATACAGAGAAGTCCAGGTCTCCATTTTCATAGGCATTGGTGAGATTTCTGCAAAAACCGGATGTTCTTTGTTGTCCCAGTCATCAATTGCCATGGTCGGAATACAGGATTGTTTACTGCCTGTACCTGGTTTGATGAAGTTTCGGCCAGCCATTACATTTCCATTGTTTCCCCATCCTTCTCCTACCTGGTGATTAAGACGGGGCAATGTACCTGTTGCTTTTGCTCTAACCATGAGCTGAGAAGTTCCCATGCTTCCGGCACAAACAAAAAGATAATCACAATTGAAATCCCGGGCAAACTCTGTATTCCCTTCAGTATTCAGTTTATCTACTTCCAGCTGTACCCTTTATCAGTTTGATGAATAGATCTTACACTGTGCAGAGGTCTGATTTCGACCTTATTTGTTTTTAATGCAGCAGCAAGATAAGTTTTGTCTAAACTCTGTTTGCCTGCATTATTTCCATAAACTACCTCACCATTTAAAGCAGACTGATAGACTTCTTTTCTGCTTTCTTTCTCCATATAGCCAAAATCATAGACGTTAGGTACAAAAACTGTTTTATAACCAGCTTTATGTGCCTGATCCCGTGCTGTACGAGCAAATTTATAATAGGGGGTAGACTCGAAAAACTCAGGTGAAATAGAATTGACTTTGAGCATTTGATTAGCCAGAGGGAAGTATTTATCATACATTTCACCAGCGTTGATTTCCGGAAGGATAGTTTCGAAATATGCCCTTTTTGGTACAACAGCCATTCCTCCGTTAACCAGCGATCCTCCGCCAACACCTCTGCCCACATAAACTTTCAGGTTATCATAGTCCAGTCTGTCCAGTACGCTGTATACTTTTTAAAGGTAAAGACATTGGCGAAAGGAAGGATACTATGAGATTTCAACCAGGTAGAACGTTTATCAGGGAAAATCAATTTGGAGAAGGTATTATGATCTTTACTGGCAGGCCAGTCCATGCCCATTTCAAGCATGAGCACCTGAATCCCTTTTTCGGCCATGCGTAAAGCCGCAACCGCAGCACCGTAACCGGTACCGATAACAATTACCCGATGGTGTTCAGTCTCTTTTTTTGAAGGCATAGGAAAGGCAGATCCTATTTTTGAGGTGGTCAGTCCGATGCCGAGTACGATATTGTTTTTGATAAACTGTTTACGATCCATCTGTTCTGTTAAATTGTTTGATGAAAAACTATTAAACAAAATTGATGCCTGTAAATCAGAATTGTGAAAACAGTTCTGACCTGAACTGTTTTCACACCTATAACTATTGAATAGCTATTTTTTCAATAATTTCTTCCAGTTGAGGTTCAAGCTCCAGATACCGTTCAAATAAAGTAACTTGATTTTTTGTTCTGGCCAGATTATGGCCTTCATATTTTTCGCCATAATAAATATCATTTTGAAGATAATCAGCCAGAAAGCGGATGGCTTGCATGTAAATCAGGAACTTACCTGCATAGATGAAATAGCTTTTCTCTGTAGGTGTTAACACATCACCCATTTCCTCCATATAGCCATCATATATGGCTTTAAAGAAATCCTTTCTGACATTTATTTTAGTCAGGTCTGTTTCTTCTTCATTAGCAGAAGATAAATAGGTTCTCATCATGTCACCGACATCACTGATAAAATAACCAGGCATTACAGTATCCAGATCTATTACACAGATCCCTTTATTCTGCTGGTCAAAAAGAACATTGTTGATTTTGGTGTCGTGGTGGATTACCCTTAGTGGAATCTCATTGCGTTCTACTATGTTTTTATAAGTAGTCACAATATCCACATGTGCCATGATGAAAATGATTAAATCTTTAGACTTCTCTTTCGCTCTGCGGATGCATTTTCTACAGCCGCAGCAAACTGATCGAACCTTAAAGTCAGGTTATGGAAATCAGGCAGAGTAATATGCAGTTGTTTAACATCAAAATCATTCAGCAATTTAGAAAATCTTCCAAACTGTTTAGCACCTTCATAAGCTTCTTCTTTTTTGTTTAATACATTCAAAGAATGTGAATTCTCCACAAAAGGAAATAACCTGAAATATCCTTCTGGCGTTTCAATCAATGAATCGCCTGATAGTCCAGGGAGTGGAGATACAAAAAGATATTCAGGATGTGCTTTACTCAGATAAGACTTGAGTTCTGCTAAATTCTGATCTATGTCAAGCGGCTTTTTAAAAACAGATTGGTTGACCTGTTGTAAAATATATCCGTTAGCTTTAGTGGTTACTTTCCAGGTACGATTGATGAGACCATCTCCAAATAATTGTACGTCACTTTCAACAGGTTGAATTCCGTACAATGGTAAAATCTTATCAAACATAGATTAGGCGCGAGTTTTTTTTTATCGTAAACTCAAACTTAATCAATTTCGCTATCAGATTGTTGTGCAAACGTTTGTGTAAATTTATTTCTCTTTGCCGATGATTAGTTCAGATTCTACAACTACGTTATAATAAGCTGTTTCTGCTTCAGAATCGCCTTTTGGTTTGTTAATCAGATCGAGTAAAATATCTGCTGCTTTCTTACCCTGCTTATATGGGAATTGTTCAACAGAAGCAATTGGCGTGAAGTCCATATAATTGATTAATGGAAGGTTCGCATAACTTACAAAATCAATATCCTTATTGATCTGTATGTTTAAAGAACGTGCATAACGGATCGCAAATAGTGCCACATAATCATTGAAAGTCACAATTGCTGTAGGCTTGCGTTTATGATTCAGGAAGTTGTCCATAGACTCAATGGTTCCTGCTTCTGTCAGATCGCAGTTCAGCATTAATGAAGGGTCAAATTTCAACCTGTGGGAGGTCATAGCCTTGATATAACCGTTTTTTTCCTTTCCGTACTGGCAACCAAGTTGGTTGGGCCATTGATCATGCCGATTGTCCGGTGACCTTTCTTTAATAAGAAGTTAACTGCTTCATAAGTACCCGATTCCAGGTTAGAAGCTACAAAATGTATGTTTTTAACAGGAGGGATGCGGTCGAAAAATACAATAGGAATATTTGACTTTTTAAAAGCTTCAAAATGCTCGTACGTATTCGTGGTTTTCGATACAGAAATTAACAACCCGTCTACGCGCTGCATCTTCATCTTTTCGATGAGTAATTTCTCTCTGTCAGCATCGTCATGTGATTGTGCAAGCAGTACTGTATAGTTTCTCTTATAAGCGATATCTTCAATTCCGCTGATAGCCGCTGAGAAAAAAGATTCAGCAAGTTCGGGCAAAATAACGCCTATAGTATGCGATTTACCCTGTAAAAATTGAATAGCTCTTTGATTAGGTTCATAGTTGAGTTCCTTGGCCATTTTTTTTACCCGCATTTTAGTGATTAAACCTATGCTGGAATGGTCATTCAAAGCTCTCGAAACGGTAGAAACTGATATATCGAGAAGTTTGGCTATTTCTTTTATAGTGGTTGGTTTATCTGACATTTGTTCCAAATGTTGCAATTATCTTTTAATATAAGTAATAAAAATGATTAAAAAAAAAGCCCCGGCTATTATTGCCAGGGCCAATTGTTATTATCAAATGATAAATACTTCCTAATCATGGAAGAAGAATCAAATTGGTTTTAAGGTAATTGACTGAAATCGATCACCGGATGTGCAGCTCCTGTTGACGGTCTGTTGAAATTTTGCTTTAAAGCGACAGCGTCACTAAAGAAACCACCGTTTCTTAAAAAGAACTGATTACCGTTTACACCCCCTCCAACATCTTTTCTATAACCTCTGTTAGCGATATCGTCACCGGTAAACTTCATACCTGTGATTTCTGTCCAGTTGCCATTGGTATCTATTGCCCATTGATTTCCATAATTAGCTTTTTCGCTCTATGTTGCCCATTTCTGAATTAAAGTTTTCCAGGAACGAATACATGCCTTTTAATCTTGTATTAGTGGCCGGACGTTCAAAACTTGCAATTAATGTCCAGCTTCCATCTGCAGGTTTAAAATAAGAAGTATAAACGGTTTTATTAGTCGTAGCGTCTGGTTGTGCACGCGTTAGAAAAGCATAGGTTTTACCCGCTACCCATGGATAGATCAGGTAACTTTGTCCTCCTGAACCTTCATTTCCAAATTCGCCACTGTGTACATCTGCGCCTTTTTTAATCAGCTTGATTTTTTTGTCATCAGGTATCGTTGCAGGATCATCAGTAGGGAATGGGCTCCATAGCGAAAACAATACTCTGCGTTCAGTAGCCGAATTTACCTGGATACCGAAATAACCTTCTCCAAAACCATTAGACATGAAATAAGAACCTATCGGATCAGAACCTACAGGAACATTGATCTCATTGTAAAACCATTCTACATTGTTTTTAATTGCATCAGGAATTACGTAGTTTACATGCACTGAAGGCCCTCTGCGGCCCCAGTAGAAACGTGAATCAATGTTGTCTTTTACATATGATACTGAATCTGTCACTGGTTTTCCAATGATAACCAAATCAGAAACATCACCAAAATAATTCCCGGTTTTACTTACACCCTGTATATCGAATTTGACATACCCCTTTGCAGTGATATTAAAATTTCCAACCGCTACAGTGTCAAAAGCTGTATTTGAGGTGGTTGCCGTAATAGATTGTGTACCGGTTGATACTTTAAAAGTACTGTTGCCGCCAGGAACTTTCATTCTTAGTTTAACCGTTACAATACCAGGAGCTTCAGTTCTGAAATAAACACTGGTTACTGCATTGGCATTAGTCCAGTTAGCCAGGCCACTGGTATTGATCACTTCACTTGCAGTTGTTTTTACCCAGGCGTTTCCACCTAAAGCGATTGCGATTTTTGGCCCTGTTGCTACAAAGTCGGTAATTTCTTTGCGTTTTGTGTTGTCACCTTCATTGACGATACTCTTTTTACAAGAGGTCGCAATCACAAGGGACAGCAGGGATAATGATAAGATAATTGTTTTCATAGGTTAGATGGTTTTAGTTGGAATATTAAAGTTTTTGCACCCTGATTGTTAATCAGGGTGCAAAAACAGTATGGTTTAAGGATTTTGAACCAAATTAGGGTTAAGCGTAATATCATTTTCAGGAATAAAGTAAATAACGCGTGGATCAGTATAAGGAACTTCCTGTGTGGTTTGTCCTGAAGCCAGATGTGTACCAGGGTAATCTCTGAACATGGTTCTCTTGTTTCTGAAAACATCGAATTTACGCTGAGACTCAAAAGCGAATTCCAGTCTTCGTTCATCAAGTATTACGTCCAGAACATTTGTATATCCCATCATATTACCTGAAGAAAATAAAGCATTCCCGCTTAACCCTGCGCGGCTTCTGATCACATTAACATCAGTCAATGCATCATCTGGTCTGCCCAGCTGGAAAGCAGATTCTGCTCTTGTTAAGTACATTTCAGCTAGCCTTACTACCACAGGAGAACTTAAAGTTTCATAACCTTCCTGGAATGAGTATTTATTGATGAAATATTTAGGATAACCATTTCTTTTTTGAAGAACAGGAATGCCTTGCGGATCTTTCTTTATGGTACCATCATCATTTTTTTCATATTGTGGAACCACAAACGAATTGCGTAAATCTTCGGGAAATTTATTTACTAAGTTTCTGTAAGTCTGTGAAGCATACATTTCGCCATAGCCAATTGCACCACCCCAGTACATTGAGCCAATCGCATCATCAAGACGGTCGTCTTTTAGTACATGCCTGATTGCAAAAATGGTCTCTGAATTTCCTTCAGGGACATTGGTGAAATATTTTGGATAACCTGCTGAGGGCATTAATGAATAGCGTCCGCTTTTGATTACCTGATCTGCATAATCAAAAGCATTTTTGTAATCTCCCATATACAGATAAACTCTGCTCAATAGGGCCATAGCTACTTCTTTAGACGCGAAGTTATTATTTTTAGTGCTGTTCATCAGTTTGATGGACTTTAACAAATCGCTGATTACTAAAGCATAGACTTCTTTTACTTTTGACCTGGCAGGCAATTCTGCAACAACAGTATTGGTTTTAAGCATTATTCCCAGAGACTCACCATTATCATCGGTATAAGGGCGTCCAAAGAATTTGACAAGATCAAAATTAACCATTGCTCTTAAAAAAAATAATTCTCTCCAAGCAGCTGATTTCTTACCGGGTCCTGGCTCTCTGCCACTTTCTCAATCACTACATTGGTACCAAAGACAGCCTGGTATGCTTTACGCCAGAAGTTTTCTACATTTCCCTGATTTTTTTGGTGCTGGTAATTATAAGCATAAAACAGTGGGTCTGTAGTCGTACCACTTAGTGAAACGTTATCACTCGCATATTCAGAAAAAATATGATAATTACGCACATAATACGGGTCTTTAATATAAATATAAGTACCAATAGTAGCTGATTGCAGACCTTCAATGGTACTTACAACCGTTTCATCAGTAATCCCTGCATATGGAGCCAGGGTCAGATCTTTTTTACAGGCAGTAAACGACACAATAAGTGCCATAGCCAATATTGTTTTATATCCTTTATTCATTTTGTGATTTTTAAAATTTTATAACTTAAAATCCGATATTAACTCCAAACAGAAATTTTTTGCTTATTGGATATTTGGTGCCGCTAACACCGCTGTTATTTGTGTTTGCTTCTAAATCGGAAACCTCTGGGTCCATACCAGAAAATTTGGTAAGAGTGACCAGGTTATCTGCACTTACATAAATTCTCAGGTTGGAAACCTTAAGTCTTTTAATTATAGCGTCAGAGAAATTATATCCCAGAGTAATATTCCTTAATCTCAGGTAAGAACCATCTTCCAGAAATCTTGAAGAAGGTTTGTTGGATAATTTATTTCCGTTAACTACTGCTTTAGGATGTGTGGCAATATCGCCTGGATTTTCCCATCTGTTCCATCCATCTTTTAAGACCATCGAGTTGTATTGCGGATATGCACCATCAGCATCAAATACTTCGCGGTTGGAATTGTAAATTTTATTCCCGTAAACAAAATTGAAAAACGTATTCAAACTGAAGTTTTTGTAAGTGAACTCATTGCCCATACCACCAGTGAATTTTGGCGATGAGGTACCCACGTATCTTCTGTCAGCAGAGTTATAACTGTTAGTTGTTGTAGTAGTACCATCAGCTTTAGTCATATACCATAGGGGGTCACCGTTTTTAGGGTCAACACCTGCCCATTCCCTGGTATACCAAGAATTCAGATCGTGGCCTACCGCAATACGCTGGTTGTAAAATTTGTCAATCGGCTCACCTTCATGAAGTTTAATAACCTTGTTCTTATTAAATCCAATATTAAAACTAGTGTTCCATTTGAATTCGCCGGTAAGGTTTTTAGTATTCAGTTCAATGTCAATTCCTCTATTTCTGATTGAACCAATGTTTTGCGTCAGTTTATAAAAGCCGGTTGCACTAGAAAGAGGAACATCAATGATCAGATCTTTATTGGTCCTCTGATAAAGATCAACATTTAATTCTATCCTGTTCCATAAACCGATGTTACCACCAAAATTGATTGTTGTAGGTGTTTCCCAAGTTAGGTTTGGATTGGCTAAGGAAGATGGGTAACCTCCTGGAATGTTTGCATATTGAACATTAAAGGTGTATAAGGGTAATGAGCCGTAATCTGAATTTGGTGTATTACCAGTAACTCCATAACTACCACGCAATTTCAGATTGGTAATCACTTTTGATTTAAAGAATTTTTCATTAGAAATGAGCCATCCGCCAGCAACTGAGTAAAACAAACCAAATTTATGGTTTCCACCGAACTTGGATGAACCATCATTACGTAAAGAAACTGTTCCAAAATAGCGGTTATCATAATTATAATCGGCCATAAAAAGTTCCGAGATAAAACGGCTCTTTGACTTACTCCCTAATAAAGATTTTGCAGTTGCAGTTGCATCCAGGATTTCAAGGCCTGGCTGTATGCCATAACCTGTCCCGTCGATGTTATCTACATAATTCTGCTGGTATTCAAAACCTCCAATACCGGAGAAGTTGTGTTTACCAATGCTATAAGAAGCATTAAATAAATTGGATGTAAGTACAGAATTAGAATAGTTATACAAGTTCCTCAGTTCTCCTGAATTTGCTTTTCCTGTAGGTGTACGTGCATCAGTCAGGATTTCCTGTCTGGAATTGCTAGTTGTGTACCTGTTTGAAGTGGTGAAATTTAGCCAATTATTGATTTTGTATTCTAGTTTTAAATCACCTGCTAAAGTCTGGGTCCTTGTATTATCGACATTATAATCGCTTAAAAATACAAAATTGCTTTTGTCGCGGCCATACCACTGACTTTCCTGATCTATATATCTGGGAGTCCCGTCAGCATTGTATGGATTATCCCAGGGTACGTTTGTATAAGCCTGGTAAAGGGCGCCACTCTGATCATTGGTTCTTTTACCAAAGCCAGCATTAATCCTGGTTGTGATTTTTAGACGGTCATTAATTTTGTGATCAAGATTAACCCTGAAGTTTATGTTGTTAATTCCGGTATTGATGAGTGTACCTTTTTCATCATAATAATCGGCACCGATATAAAAGTGAGTTTTTTCATCACCGCCCGAAATATTAATATTCTGACTATTTGTATAAGCCTGTCTGAATGCGAGATCTCTCCAGTTTGTATTATCAGGAGTTGTTGGAAGAAATCCAGATAAATAATCTGAAGTTTTTAATGGCAATTGCTTTTGTGTCAGATAGTCATCTATTTGCTGCTGTGTTGGGTTAGGGGTTAAAGCAGTAAGCTGTTTGATGAAATTAGCCCTTTTTGCATTATAATCATTAGTGTACAAATAAGTGCTGAAATCGAGTAACTGCTGACCGTTCATTAATTTGAAATTTCCCTGGGAAGAGTATTAACCCCGTAAGATCCGCTATAGTTAACTCTTGTCTTACCACTTTTCCCTTGTTTGGTTGTGATAACGATTACTCCGTTTGCTGCTCTGGAACCGTAAAGTCCAGTTGCGCCAGCATCCTTCAGTACCGTAATAGATTCAATATCTCTTGGATTAGCTGTACCGCCTATTACACCGTCAACTACGGTAAGTGGTTCTGCACCAGCACTGAATGTGCCTGTTCCCCTGATACGTATAGTTGGTGTTGCCCCAGGCTGGCCGGAAGCAGATGAAACAGCAACCCCCGCTGCTTTTCCCTGTAAAAGGTTAGCTGCATTATTACTGGTTACATCTAAAAGCTGTTTGGCTGATACTGTAGATACAGAACTTACAATCTGTGATTTGCTTTTTGAGGTATAACCTACCACAACAACCTCATCCATCAGTTTGGCATCAGGTTTAAGGCTTACATTGACTACGTTTTTACCTGATACGGCAACATCCTGCTGCGTATATCCGATATAACTGAATTCTAAGATTACATCAGTGGTAGTTTTCAAAGCAAATTTACCGCTGCCGTCGGTAATTGTACCGTTTGTTGTTTTCTTTACTTTAACAGATACTCCAGGCATCGGCAGACCCTGTTCGTCTGTAACTGTTCCTGTAACCGGAGTTTGAGCCAAGGCAATGCCTGAACAAAGTGTGAGTAGTAAGATTGTTATTGACTTGGTTAGTTGATTGTAGGAAAGCTGCTTAAGCTTGCCTAAACGTTGGAAAACCCGGTTTAGAACCAGATTAATCGGTGTGTAGAGTTTTGTCATGCAAGATGAAGGTTAAGACTTGGTTAGTAATCCTATGAAGAGGTTTTCCGATAGCTTTTCATTAGGAATGATTGAAGATATAAAGCAATGGGGATGCCTGCGGTATTTAAAAGGCTCTAAATCCACGCAAACGTTTGATATGTTTCATTCATGTAGTCTGATAGCCAAAAAAAAAAAAAACAGAGAAACTGACTGTATTTATCGTATTTATTCTAATGAGTTGTAAATCCCTGAAAAATTAACTGTTTTTAAACTTTAGTCTGATTTTTAGCTTTGTTTTTCAGGGAAACCTTGTTTTTTGGAGACGTTTATCTATACACAAACCTCTTGATTTAGTATAAGCAAACGTTTGCGTGATAATTAAGGACTCTCACTTCATAGCTTGGAAGGAAAATTTATACCTTGTAATCATAAAGAAACTGTTTAAAGCTGAACTAATAAAATTGTTTACAGCTTATAACAATAGGTATAACTAACCAAAAACCTTAAGCGTCAGTTCGATCATATTTGAATGCGCTCTTACTAAAACAATAAATGGACAGGAGAGAAATCTTTAATATTCTTTTTAAAGGAAGTTCAGTATACGAGCCAATTGTTCCGGAACCAGATCCGGTTTTGGCAACTCCTGCACATTTAAAAACCAATCAGACAATTCCGGTTTTTAAAGAATGGACAGCTAGACCAGCCGGGGGTAGTTTAATCTCGGTCTTTCTACTGAATATGCCTTTACTGTTACAATAGATTTAAATTATCCTGCGAAAGCAGATAGTTCTCAGCAGGCAATGACCCCAATACATCTTATTATGGGTATCAAAAACGGTGAAAAGATCCCTATAAAGATAGGTCTCAATGAACAAGGCTATCTTTTTATAGATCAAGTGATTGATTTGAGAGCCATTGCAAAAGATAAACTGCTTACAGGCGTTCAGCTGGTTTTAACGATGAATCCCCTCGGGATGGGAATGAGCTTCGCAAAACTGAAAATCATGGACAGGGCCGGGCTGACACTTTCTACTTTGAAATCGATGCAGTATACTACTGCAGACTGGGCAGGGGAAATGACTTTAACGGATTCGGATTTTAATTTTTTACGGATTGAAGGCCTGCGTACAGAAATTACAGAAGATAACACACAATTGAAATAATAATATAGCTAACCAATTATCTGAACTAAAAAATTATGAACAGACGAGAATTTTGTAACATCAACTACGCTTACTGCAGCTGCATTGACGATTCTGCCAGAGAAAACACTTTTTGCCAATTATGCAGGAGAGAAAGTTAAAATTGCAATGATTGGCGTTGGTCTGCGCGGGCAAAATCACCTTGCTTTACTTTTAAAAAGGGATGACGTTGAATTAGTCGCTATGTGTGATGTGGATTCAAGAATGCTTGATATGGCTAAAGCTATGGTGACCAAAAGCGGAAAACCAATGCCTAAGATCTTCACAGGCGACAATAATGCATGGAAGAAAATGCTTCAGCTAAAAGATCTGAAGTCTGTTTTAATCGCTACCCCGTGGGAATGGCATAAAGCAATGATTATCGGATCTATTGAAGCAGGTGTAAAATATGTAGCTACTGAAGTGATGCTGGGTATTACCCTTCAGGATCATTGGGATGTGGTTCATGCTGCCGAGAAACATGACGCTCAGGTAATGATGCTTGAAAATGTTTGTTACAGAAGAGATGTTCTGCTGTTTTAAATATGGTAAGACAGGGCATCTTTGGAGAAATTCTTCACTTACAGGGCGGTTATCAGCATGACCTGAGAGAAGTGAAATTTAACGATGGTATCAAACCTTATGGTGGCGGTGTAGAATTCAACGAAAAAGGGTTTTCAGAAGCCAGATGGAGAACAAATCATTCTGTACACCGTAATGGTGAGTTATATCCAACACATGGTATCGGGCCTGTAGCTCAGTGTATCAATATTAACAGAGGAAACAAGTTCCTTAAATTGAATTCATTTGCTACAAAATCCAGAGGTCTGCATAAATATGTAGTAGATAAAGGTGGTGAGAGCCATCCAAATGCAAAGGTTAATTTCAGACTGGGTGATATTGTAACTACGACAATTGACTGTGCAAATGGTGAAACGATTATTCTTCAGCACGACACAAATTCTCCAAGACCATATTCTTTAGGTTTCCGCGTTCAGGGAACGAATGGCTTATGGATGGATATCAATGATAGCGTATATATAGTAGAAGCGTAAGTAAGTAAGCCACACAGATGGGACAGCGCAAAAGAATGGTTAGAGAAATATGATCACCCGCTATGGAAAAAGTATAGCAGTGATGCAGAAGGTGCTGGCCATGGTGGAATGGACTTCTTTGTTTTACATGCCTTTATTGAATCCGTCAAACGTGGAACGCCTACACCATTAGATGTTTATGATGCAGCAGCATGGAGTGCAATTACTCCTTTAAGTGAGCAATCTATAGAATTGGGTAATGAAACTATTGATTTCCCTGATTTTACCAGTGGACAATGGATGACAAGAAAACCTGTTTTCGCGCTGAACGACGATTACTAAGAAAAGAATACACACAACCTTAATAAATAATAAGCCGGTCACCCTTAATTGACCGGCTTTGTCTTAGCTTCAAAATATTCACCTTCAATCCATGGCAAAAAATCAATCTAAATACGGCTTATTGTTACTGGCTTTAAGTCTTAGTACAATGACTTATATGCACAGAGGAAGCAGAATTATATAACGATCAGTGTGTCTGATTCTGAGCAGGACATTGTTCGGAAAGCGGCAAATCTGACTCCTTCGGACAGGCAGTTGCGCTGGCAGGAACTGGAACTTACAGGCTTTTTGCATTTTGGAATGAACACTTTCACGGACAGGGAATGGGGAGATGGAAAAGAAGATCCTAAATTATTTAATCCAACAAGCCTGGATGCGGCGCAATGGGTGCGTACCTGTAAAGAAGCTGGGATTAAACAGGTGATTATAACCGCTAAACATCACGATGGTTTTTGTCTGTGGCCAAGTAAATACACTGAACATTCTGTAAAAAACAGCCCATGGAAAAATGGTAAGGGGGATGTAGTCAAAGAGGTCGCAGACGCTTGTCGTAAGCAGGGAATAGGTTTTGGTGTTTATCTTTCTCCATGGGACAGAAATAATGCTGATTATGGAGATACTGAAAAATATAATACTTACTTCCTAAATCAGCTGATCTGCTGACTGAATTATTGAGTAATTACGGTCAGGTAGATGAGGTTTGGTTTGATGGAGCTAATGGAGAAGGCCCGAACGGCAAAAAACCAGTATATCAGTTTGATGCCTGGTACAGTTTGATCCGTAAGTTACAACCAAAAGCTGTAATTGCAGTAATGGGCCCGGATGTACGCTGGGTAGGTACCGAAAGTGGTTATGGCCGTTTAACTGAATGGAGTACAGTTCCAATGAATGGATTGCCAAATGAAAGTATTGCAGAAAATTCACAGCAGGACATGACTTTTGAGCCAAAGGGCGATATGACCGGTGATGATCTTGGAGGCCGTGCCATCATCAGTAAGGCGAAAACATTAGTCTGGTATCCGAGTGAAACTGATGTTTCTATACGTCCGGGATGGTTTTACCATAAACCTGAAGACCTGAAAGTTAAAACGCCCGAAAAATTAACAGATATTTATTACAGCTCAGTTGGCCGGAATTCAGTTTTACTGCTGAACATTCCGCCTGATCAAAGAGGGTTAATCGATGAGCATGATCAGAAAAATCTAAGGGAATGGAAAAGTATTATAGACCGGACTTTTAAAGATAATCTGGCAAAAGGGGCAAAGATAATTGCTGTGAACGGAGTCAATAATGGAGCCTTGCTCAATGGGAACTATAAAAATTACTGGACAACTCAGGGTAAGGATACGACTGCGGTGATCGAATTGACATTGCTTAAACCACAAACTTTTGATGTGTTGCTTTTGAAAGAAAACATTACTGTTGGTCAGCGGATTGAAAAATTTGAACTGGAATATTTCAACGGGAAAAGCTGGTCGGATTTGACAGCAGGAACGACAGTCGGAGCAAAAAGACTGATCCGTTTTAAACCTGTTACCGCACAAAAGATAAGATTGAAAATCTCCTCATCGAGGTTAAATCCAACTTTAACTGCCTTAGGATTATATAAACAGCCTTAATTAAAAGCGCTTTATGAATAACGCTGCGCTTTTTGTCTATCAATACCAATTAATTTGTAATTGCTCAGGACATTCTTATATTTGTGTGCACGGAAATGGTGTCTTCCGACTGAACCGCCTTAAAAAGCTGATGGCGCCTACAAAATTAACCTGATGGGCAATTCCGTTCATTGGAATAAATTGTTGTAGGTATATATGAAAACATTTAACCATCTGATCCGCTGGACACTTTTAATTCTCCCTATTGCGATTACCATAGGAACTGCGGTTGCCTTTTTTCTTTGGTTGCTCACTGCTGCAATTCATTTGCGTTTTCAGTATAAATGGCTGCTCTTTTTATTGCCTTTTGCAGGCGTGCTGATCCATGTGATTTATCAGTCTGTCGGGAAATCTTCTGAAAAAGGAAATAACCTGATCATGGACGAAATCCATGAAACAGGTGGTGGTGTACCGTGGCGTATGGCTCCGGTGATTTTAATCACTACAATTATTACACATCTTTTTGGAGGCTCAGCAGGCAGGGAGGGTACAGCTGTACAAATTGGGGGAAGTATCGCCTCTATGTTCGGGAAATGGTTTAACCTGAATGAACAGGATACTAAAATGGTATTGACTGCTGGTATTGCTGCAGGGTTCGGAGCTGTTTTTGGTACTCCGGTTACCGGAGCTATTTTTGCGATGGAAGTATTAACGCTTGGCAGAATTAAGTACGATGCTTTGTTTCCTGCACTGGTTGCCAGTATAATCGGTGATTTAACGGTTTCTGCCTGGCAAATTCACCATACCGCTTATCATATTGCTGTTTTACCTAAATCGCCATACTTTTTATCGGCGTATCTGCCGGTTGATCTTTTTCTTTTGAGCAAGGTTATTGCCGCATCAGTAGCATTTGGATTAGCCAGTTACTTGTTCTCTATTACTGTACATCAAGTTAAAAAAGTTTTCTCGAAGCTGTTTAAAGTGAGCTGGATGATTCCGTTGGCAGGCGGACTTATTATTATCGCATTAACCTATATGATTGGTAAACCTGACTATTTGAGTTTAGGTGTTGATGCAGAATATCCGGGTACAATTACTATTCCTTCTGCATTTGTTCAGGGAGGGGCTGATACCTGGAGCTGGCTCTGGAAAACAATTTATACGACTTTAACTTTAGGGACCGGGTTTAAAGGGGGAGAAGTTACTCCTTTGTTTTATATAGGTGCGACATTAGGTAATACACTTTCCGGATTGCTGGATGCCCCGGTAAGTTTATTTGCAGCTTTAGGGTTCATTGCAGTTTTTGCGGGGGCAACCAATACCCCTTTAGCTTGTACCATGATGGGCATTGAATTATTTGGCAGCGAGTATACTTTGTTTTTTGCTGTTGCTTGTTTTACTGCCTATTTCTTTAGTGGTCATTCAGGTATTTATAGTGCACAAAGAACTGCTGTACCAAAGTTATTTGATGATCCTTTAAATATGGCTGCTAATGAGCAAAAACCGGGTTTTCTAAAACGAAAATTGTCGCGCTATAAAATTCATTTCAGACACAGGTAACAAAATCATTATAAACATTTCTTTTTTCGATTTAGCAATGTATTATGCGGATATTACTTCAAGTTATCCGTGATTACTTTTTGTGTTTATGAACCCCGATTTGTTAACCTCATCTTTGATATAGAAAGAAATATTTTTAATGTTATGTCAAAGGATAATCTAAACGAAACAGACCAGATATTGGTTCATACCGCTCGCTCTATTCTACTCATAAGCATGCTTATTATGGTTTGCAGTGCGATTCTGCTCAGTGTTTTTCTATGGAATGGTCAGGAGGAAAAGAATAAGGATTTACTGGGTGACCGGCATTTATTAACTGATCAGCAAGCTCCGCAAAATAAGCGAACTCATATAGCTGTTTCAATAGGTGATAACACTACTGATCAGGAGTGGAATGCTCCTGACGAAAATACGATCCCCGATGGTAAAGCTGGTGAAATGATCAGGTATGGAAAAGACCTCATTGTAAATACAGCGAAATATTTTGGGCCCAATGGGTCTATTGCATCCATCACCAATGGGATGAATTGCCAGAACTGCCATTTACAGGCTGGGACAAAGATTTTTGCCAATAATTATGCAGTATTTTTTGCCAGTTATCCTAAGAAAAGTAATAGATCCGGACAGATAGTTCCTGCTTCAAACCGGATTGCAGAATGTTTTGAACGCAGTCTGGCAGGGAAAGTTCCAGATCCATCCGGCAAAGAAGTACAGGCGATGCTTGCGTATTTAAGATGGGTAGGATCAGGAGTGAAAAAAGGGGAACATGTTTTTGGAACTGCCTTTGAAAGACTGAAATATATGGACCGGCCTGCTGATCCGCAACGGGGAAAGGTTTTATATGCGTCAAAATGTGTTTCTTGTCATGGAGCGCATGGTGAAGGCATACCTTCAGCCAATCGGGGGACTTACACTTATCCTCCATTATGGGGAGAACATAGTTATAACGATGCTGCCGGAATGTACAGACTCAGTAATTTTGCAGGTTTCGTGAAAAATAATATGCCTTTTGGAGCAAATTTTTTAAAGAACCGCAGCTCAGCGATGAAGAATCGTGGGATTTAGCAGCTTTTGTAAATTCACAGCCTCGAAAACATAAAGATCAGCATAAGGATTATCCCGATTTGGCTAAAAAACCAATAGATGCACCATTTGGACCTTATGGTGATCAGTTTACGACAGAACAACACAAATTTGGTCCTTATAAACCAATAGCCGATTATTATAAATCTTACAAGAAACAATAGAAATACACAAAAAAAACAATATATGAAAAGAACAATCCTTATTTGCAGCTTGCTTTTGTTGATGGCTGGTGCAAATACAAGTTTTGCCCAGGCAAAACCACAAGAGTTTACTGGTGCAAAAGCTACCCTGAAAAGTTATAAAGCACTTTACGTTTTGAATAGCGGAGATGAGAAGAAAATGACCAGTACACTTCGGAATATGAAAAATGCTTTAGAAGACCCCCGTTTGAAAGGAAAACTGGAACTGGAGCTGATCGTTTTTGGAGATGGCGTAGTAGCTGTATATAATAAAAATGGGACATTTGAAAAAACATTAAAAGACTTGCAGGCCAGGGGTGTTTTATTAGCTCAATGTGAAAATACAATCAAAGAAAGACATATTGAAAAAAGTGCACTGTTTGATTTTATCAGTTATGTACCAAGTGGTAATGGAGAGATTATAATCCGGGAATATCAGGGCTGGGCAGTTGTTCATCCTTAAAATATACAAATGATGAAGAAGTTTAATAGTATATTTTTAGCTGTGGCAGCCATGGTTTTTGTTTCCAATACAGTTGTTGCCCAGGAGTATCGTTTTGATCCACCCTGGAATACACCACCTGAAAGTGAGGTGCAGTTTACTGTTCCGGGAGTAGATAATGTCCCGGATTTATTCGGTGACATTAATGATCCCCAGCTTGTTGTGTTTTTTGCAGGTAATCAATTTATGGTTATCGATGAACTGATTAGTGCATTCAAGAAAAAGCATCCTCAATATCAGCGTGCGTGTATTTGCAGAAACACTTCCTCCGGGAATTTTGGCAAAACAGATTGCTACAGGAAGTATTGTGATTGGAAACCTGCGGATTACGTTAAAACCGGATGTTTATACAGCTGGTAAAAACAGGATAGATCAAACTCCGGAATGGTTTAGTAAAACAGCATTATATGCCAGGAATAAATTGGCTATTCTGGTGCAGAAAGGTAATCCCAAAAAGGTTAATGGTCTTAAAGATTTAGGCAATAATGATTTAAGAATAAGTATGCCTAATCCAGACTTTGAGGGTATCGGTAAACGTATAGAAGAAGCTTATATCAAAGCAGGAGGGGAACAGTTGAAAAAGACTGTGATGGAAACGAAATTGAAGGATAAGACTACTTTTTTGACGCAGATTCACCACCGTCAGTCTCCAATGCGTATCTTATATGATCAGAGTGACGCTGCACCAGTCTGGTACAGTGAAGCTCATTATCAGAAAATGATTGGTCATCCTGTAGAAATGATTGAAATACCTGAAAAGGAAAATATTCATGCCCAATATTTTGCAGGTCAGTTAAAGAATGCACCGCATCCGGAGGCAGCCAAAGACTTTATGGACTTTTTGGTTAGTGCCCAGGCCAATGCAATTTATAAGAAATTTGGGTTCGATTTGCCTTAAATAAATTCTGGTGACTGAATTAAAGGCGGGTAATTCAGGCCTAAAGATTAACGCTGCTTTTTTTATGAAAAAGCAGCGTTAAATTAATTACAATTGCTTTAGCAAGGAAGAAACAGAAGCTCTTTTCTTATAATCTTTATCAAAGTGTACGTAAGTGATCTTACCCGTACTATTGATAATATAAGTTGCCGGAACAGGCAGTACATGATCTGAATTTCCATTGTTTTTTTATTCAAGTCTATTCCATATCCTTTGTACTTGGTTACCAGGCCTTCGTCCATCACGAACTTTACATCGTAGGCATCCATAATTTTGTAATCTTTGTCTTGTATCATAGAAAAAGAAGCGTGCGTTTTCTCAATAGTTTTTATTGATATTTTCTCCGGTTTCGGGAGTTACACCAATTACATAAGCTCCTTTTGCTGTTAATTGCTGAAGTGAATCCTGCAACTGTTTGATATGTAAATTGCAGTAAGGGCACCATTGGCCACGGTAAAAAAAAAAACAAAACTACTGCTTTATGTGATTTCAAAAGCTGGCCAAGGTTGATAGTTTTTCCAGCATTATCTTTTGCCGTGAAAGTCGGTGCTTTCATTCCTTCTTTAAGTCCATTTTGGGCAGCAACGGTCAACGTAAAGAGCAATCCAATTCCTATAAGTATTAATTTCTTCATTTTTTTTCATATTTAAAGCGCGGGCTTTTTATTGAAAATACCCACGCTTTTTGTTGTTTTTAAATTTTTTGCTGTTGGTGTCTTTTGACATTTTAGAAGGAGCCATCTTGTTCGTTTTCTTTGTGCTCATTTTACTGTCTGACATTTTAGAAGGGGCCATCTTGTCCATCTTCTTTGTGCTCATTTTGCTATCCGACATTTTAGAAGGGGCCATCTTATCCATCTTCTTTGTACTCATTTTACTCCCTGACATCTTAGAATGATCCATTTTACTCATTTTATGACCTGCCATTTTTGAAGTGTCATTTTGCAATGGTGACTCAGCTGCTTTAGCTGAAGTGCTTAATACAAAGCTGAATACAATTATAGCAGCCAGGACACTTTTAGTGAAATTTGATTTGAAATTTTGAGTTTTCATATATTTAAGATTTGTTTTGTTTCTTCTTTAGTCGTAAAGCAGATATGAACCTTACAATAAATTCTAATTTTTATCTAATTGCTCTTCAATACGCTCCTGAAGCTTCTTTTTTTTATAGTCATCATCCAGCTTGATCTCGCGATCTGCTGCTGAATGAAAGAGCTCCTTTACCATTAGGTTTATTCCAATACTTTGTTTTTGAAACAACCTGCAAAAAGAGCAGCCAGTCAGATGAATGCGTAATTCTACTTTTTCTCTTAAGGTCAATACAGTCAGCTTTTTTTTTCTCAATGAGAAAAGTGGCCTTCCTGCAGTTGTATATAATATTCTTTAGCTCGTTCATATCTTTATATCCAGTTTTTTTTTGGAGACAAGCTCTCAGGTTAAGTTTAGCGCGGTGAATGATCACCCAGAAATTTGCAGAAGTAACTTTAAGTTCAGCACAAATGACATCTGTAGACTCATCATCCAGATGTTTCATCGTGAAAACAGATAACCATAATGCCGGAAGTTTTTGCATACACTTTTGTAAAATGGAATTAAGCTCTTTATTCATTAAGGGGTCGTGGTCTTCTATACCAAATGCTTCTGGTCTGTGTGAAGTTTTCCAATGGCCATCATCGGCATCGAAAAAATCCTGATCCTGTGGTTCTGCGTTTAAACTCGTTGTATTTTTCCCTAACCCCGATGACTTTTTACGATAAACATCAATCACCTTATTTTTCAAAATAGAAGTAAGCCAGGTTCTTTCGGAACTTCTGCCTTCAAATTTATCCAGACGTTCCAGTGCTGCCAGAAAAGTTTCCTGAACGAGGTCTCTCGCTTGCTCTTCTTCATTAATCCGGGTGATCGCATAGTTAAAAAGGTAATCGGCATGGTTTTCTACCCAATGATGCGCATCAATGACAGGAGGTTCTTTAAATGATATTTCTTCGCTTTTATACATTGATATTCGATAGGATAAAATAGAATAGTCGTGCTGATCATTTATTCCTTACAAATTATTTAAATTTATTGTAAGGAATTTCTTTCTGAATCGACAAATAAGGAAACTGTACATAAAAATAATAAAATGAAAGCAATTAAAATGTTTTTTCTTTTAGGGTACCTGACCCTGGGAGCGGCGATAATTGCTGCGGCACCCGTTCCTCCAAAAGGATTTGTCTTAATTGAGCTTTTTACTTCTGAGGGATGTTCAAGCTGTCCGCCTGCAGACGAACTTGTGGCCAGGATAAATCGGGAAAGCACAGGTCAGCCTGTTTATATTTTAGCATTTCATGTGGATTACTGGAACCGTTTGGGCTGGAAAGACGTATATAGTAATGCAGATTATTCAAGGAGACAAAATCAATATGCTGAGTGGCTAAATCTAAGGTCGGTTTATACCCCTCAGATTGTTATTAACGGACAGAAAGAGTTTGTTGGCTCTGACGAAACTGCACTGCGCAGTGCAATTAAAAATGGTTTGCAGCAATCATCAATAGCAAAACTGGAGTTAAATGAGGTAAAAACAGATCAAGGGCATATAAACCTGCATTACAAGACAGAGGGAGCAAATCACAATTCTTCCTTGTTTCTGGCAATCGTACAGCGTAAAGCCCAGACTAAAGTTAAAAGTGGAGAAAATAGTGGACATACTTTATCACATGTTCAAGTGGTACGTCAGTTAAAACGAATTCCCTTAAAAGGTGAAAATACTGGAATAACCAGTATTGAATTGCCAAAGGATCTGGATCCTGCTCAAACGGAACTGGTAGCCTTTTTACAAAATGATGCTGACGGTAAAAAAATTATAGCTGTAACTCAATACAAATGAAAGTTATTCAAGAAAAACATCCTTTAGCGATACGCTGGACACATTGGGTCAATTTCCCGATACTGATGATTATGATCTGGAGCGGTTTATTAATTTATTGGGCCAATGATGTTTATACGGTAACACTGTTTGGTTATACTTTTATACATTTCTTTCCGGAATGGTTTTATCAATGGCTTCATGTGCCGCAGCGCTTAGCCGAAGGAATGGCCTTTCACTTCCTGTTCATGTGGTTTTTTGCCCTAAATGGGATTTTCTATGTACTGTATACATTGATTTCCGGGGAATGGAGATTGTTATTACCTAACCGGAATTCTTTTAAAGAAGCATGGCAAGTGCTTTTGCATGATCTTCATATCAGAAAAATGATTCCTCCTCAAAAGAAGTACAATGCCGCTCAGAGAATTGCCTATACATCCATTATCGTTATGGGCTTTGGTTCTGTGGTTACTGGTCTTGCAATCTATAAACCAGTTCAGGTTTATTGGTTAACCTGGTTATGCGGAGGTTATCATTTAGCAAGGATATTTCATTTCGCACTAACTATCGGTTATGTATTATTCTTTATGATTCATATTATCCAGGTTATACTAGCCGGATGGAATAACTTCAGATCTGTTATATCTGGTTTTGAGGTTAAAGAAATACAACCTGTCATCGAAAGTGCGGAAATAATTTCTACTGTGACCGAAATAGTATTACCTCCGGTCCCTAAAACTAAAATAGCTAAAGCATCAATCACTGTAAAAAGGAAAAAAGCAGATGGAAAAAAAAATAAATAGTCCCAAGCTTCAGGAGCTGGCTATTGAAAAGAAGATCAAACGACGTAATTTTATATCATTTACTACTTTTTTTATTGGTGCAGGGGCTGCTTTTGGAGGATGGAAGTGGCTTTATAATGCACCTCAGGAAACAGCTGGTATTACAGCAGGTGCGCGTCAGCCATTGAGAAAGGCTCTCAATAAAACTAAGAATTGTTTTTCAGGAGGATTTTTAGCAATGACCACTTGGTGAAAACTTATCCAAAAGAGCACGCTGCAAAAATTGTCAGAGTGAACAGCGATATCGGCCTGAATCAGGAAAACTTCAATGCAGACAACTGGCAATTGTCAGTAATCAGTAATAGCGGGCACCTATTGAAGATTGGTATAGAAGAGATCAGATCTTTACCCAAAACAGAAATTGTGTATGACTTTAAATGTGTAGAAGGCTGGGATCAGATACAACATTGGGCTGGTGTAAGGTTTATAGATTTTATGATGCACTACGGGCTGCAGGAGCAGACGAAGATGGAATATGTAGGTATGGAAACGCCTGATGGAGAATATTATGTTGGCCTTGATATGGAAAGTGCATTACATCCGCAAACCTTGCTGGCATACGAAATGAATGACAAGCCTATAGCAGAAGTACATGGTGCGCCGCTCAGACTGATCATTCCTGTTAAATATGGTATTAAGAACCTGAAAAGAATAGGAACTATCAAGTTCAGTAATCAGCGGCCACGTGATTACTGGGCAGAACAGGGGTATGATTATTACTCAGGCCTTTGATCAGGTCTTCTCATTCTCGAAATTGAGATTTTGGAGAGTGTCATTTATTCTCATAATGACTTCGTCAGGTTCAATTGCAGATTTTTCCAGCATGCTTAGCAATTTAGCATGGGCAGATGATGTTTCTGGGTCAGCATTCAGCAAATCATTTTCATTAACACCGTTGTAAAAGAAGATAAGAACAGTTTAAACAGACAAAATTTAAACTGTTCTTATCAAACAAAGACTTATTTTTTTGTCGCAGAATATGATGAGACATAAAATAAGAAGGCACGTTAGGAAGGCGAAATATATCTTTTATAAAGAAACACTAGTAGATTTCAGAGAACACATATGGACCTTTATCGGTGCATTTTTAGGAATTGGAATCATCGGTTTTATAAACAGCAAATACTTCACCGCTTACGAGAACCTTTTTATGATTGGTTCTTTTGGTGCTTCTTCTGTATTGATCTATGGGATCATTAATAGTCCTCTGGCACAACCCCGAAACTTAATTGGGGGACATGTCCTTTGTGCGATAGTAGGCGTGACTATGCATAAGTTAATCCCCGGTGAAGTCTGGTTAAGTTCAGCTCTTGCTGTTTCACTTTCCATTGTAGTCATGCAGATTACGAAAACACTTCATCCTCCGGGTGGGGCGACAGCACTAATTGCAACTACAGGTACAGCAAAAATCAATGCGCTAGGATATTTCTATGTGCTTAGCCCTATATTTACCGGTGTAATGATCTTATTTATTGTTGCTATTATTTGTAATAATGCGACTCCGCACCGCAGGTACCCTGCAAACAAAAACTGGTATAAATTCTGGAGAGGGAAACACAGAAACCCAAAAGCATTGTAATCATGTCCTAAGAAATTACTCAAGCTGGGTGTGGTTAAAAAAACTGGTATCGGTGTTATGGCAATGGATTTTGCACAGCCTGATCCAACCGGGAAAATCATTGCCAGTAATCTTCGTGGAGAAGATTTAGCTGAAAAAATAGCGAAGCTGATTAAGTAGCGTAATTCAGTGGTTTCTTTGACTATAACTGAGTGATCACCGCTAAAATTCTTGCACCCGCTATAAATGAAGCCGAGACTTAGTAAAAAGATTAAGATTTTTGTTTTGAAAGAGTTTGTGTTCATATAATATGTTGCAGTAAAAATGAATTAATATTCACACTGGTTATTAGCCTGTATTAATGGTTAATCACTATTATTGTATCATGATGTATCAGGAGCTCTTAGATCATATTAAAAGGTATGTGCAATTACAACCTTATGAAGAACAACTCTTCTGTGAAAAACTTGAGCTTAAAAAACTTAAAAAGAAAGAGTTTTTGCTTGAGCCTGGTCAATTATGCAAGGGAAACTACTTTGTGATCAAAGGTTGTACGCGTCAATTCTTTATTTAAAAAACTCAAAAACTCACAGAACAAATTATTCAGTTTGGCATTGAGAATTGGTGGGTAGCTGATCAGGACAGCCTATTAAACAATCAGCCTTCTACCTGTTATATTCAGGCCGTAGAAGAAACTGAACTGATCCTTTTAAAGGAAAAAGACTGCATTATTCTTTTTAAGGAAATCCCACTTCTGGAAACTTATTTCAGGAAGATGATGCAGAAATCATTTGTTGCTTCTCAGCGCAGAATAGGCTACATCTTTAACATGACCGAAGAAGAACGTTACAGACATTTTGCAAAACTTTTTCCGGGTTTTGTGCAGCGTGTCCCTCAGTATATGCTCGCTTCTTATTTAGGTTTTACACCGCAATTTCTAAGTCGCCTGAGGGCTAAAAAAGATTAATATGTTTATTGATAAGTTGAAATCCTGTTCAGGCTGAATTTCTTAACCACAGTTCATTTTTTAGAGCCCTTTAATTGCTGAGATTTTTGTTATCACAAGATAAACAGGATCTTATAACAAACAAAAATATGAGCAACAGAAGAAAAAAATTAATGAAGCAAAGCCGGCAGCATATAACGCGATGTTAGCCCTTGAAAAATATATTGAAAGTACAAGTTTAACTAAAAAACACACAAAGAACTGATCAAAATCAGGGCTTCCCAGATTAATGGATGTGCTCACTGTATCAACATGCATACTATAGATGCCCGAAATGCAGGTGAAACAGAGCAAAGGATCTATGCACTTTCAGCATGGCGTGATACTCCGTTTTTTGATGAACAGGAGCGTGCTTTATTAGCCTTGACTGAAGAAGTTACTTTAATCAGCAATCATGTATCTGATGAAACTTATAATAATGCGGCAAGTGTTTTTGATCAGGCTTATCTGGCTGAAATTATTTTGGCAATTATTACCATTAATGGATGGAACAGAGTTGCGATCACTACTGGATTGCAGCCAGCTTTATAGGTTGACCTGAGAATAGTGTCTGTTTTTTATATAGCGAAGGTTTATTTTGCCTTCGCTATTTTTATAAGTTCAAGAGATTAGCTTTTGAAAAACAAAGCTTTATAACAACATTAAAAATTAGCAGCAAATTCTTTAGCGAAGTCTTCCAGTTTTATTGCTGAAAAAGCAGGTTTGTTTTTATTGAAATCTTCCCATAGAATACCACTTCTGATAGCCGTACCCATTTCTACATAGTTTTTAGCTATTTCCTGGGGCAGACCAGCGTCAATCATCCCACTTAAAGCTTGTTCATCAGTAAATTCAATCCATTTTAACTCAGGTTTGCCTACTGCCGTACCTAATGCGGTAGCCACTTCTGCGGTAGTACGCACGTCACTGGTTACATAACGGATACTTTTTCCCGTAAAGGGTTGCTGGATCTCTTCTGCAATAGCTAATGCAATATCCTTAGGATGAACCATTACCAATGTAGCAGAGTCACCGTAATTTGCTCCTATGATACCTGCATGTTTAATCATATCGGTATTACCAAAAAGATTGATGTAGAAATACGCCGGACGCATATGTTTCACCGAGACACCTTCAAGGTTATTAAATAACTGTTCTACATCATGTAAACCTTTAATTGGGCCTGTTCCATCTGATAAATGGGCGCCGATACTGCTCAGATTTACGACTCTTTTAACTCCGGATGCCTTGATAGCTGCGGCATAATTATGCCCGATTCCAGCAATATAAGCTCTGTAATCCTGCGTACTGTAACTTGGAGGACACATCACGTAAATAGCATCTGCACCAGTAAAAGCCTTTGTTAAAAAGTCAATGTCATCAACTGAACCAATGGCAGCTGTTGCACCAGGACCTTCAATTTCTTTTACCTTATCAGCGCTACTGCTAATAATGGTTACCTGGTGACCAGCACTAATCAATGTTTGTGCTAATGGTTTACTTATATTTCCTAACGAACCTGTTAATGTAATCTTCATAATTTAATTTCTAATTATTAATAGGACAAAGGTATATTTGTACTTACTTTTTTACAAGTACTTACCCCAGAGTATGTATCATGACTAAAAAAGAAAAGAAAATTCAACGATTAATCAAAATAAAGAATTCGCAGCGCTTAAATGCCCGGTTACTTATGTAATGAATAAAATTGGAGGTCATTGGAAATCTATTATTATTTATCAGATGATAAACGGTCCAATGCGTTACAGTGAATTGAAACGTGCTATTCCGGTGATTACCGAAAAGATGCTGATCCAGAGTTTAAAGCAATTGGAAGCAGATAACCTGGTTATCCGGAAAGCTGAGCCTGTAGTTCCGCCTTTTGTGACTTATTTTTTGAGTTCTTCAGGCAAAGAGCTAATTCCATTGATGCATGCTATGGCAGAATGGGCGGTTCATGATAGTAACAGACGAGAAAGCTAAACTAATTCTTATCTTGATAAGAAATTAATCAAATGCGCTTATTAATAATGCCCCTGCTTTTCTCTGTTGTATTCATTACGACAGTTTCCTGCGGACAGAAAAAGACTGAGAAACAATCAGCAGCCGGATCAGCTAATCATATATGCTAATGTAAATGCGCTTAAAGCAGATACTTCCCTGAAAAATACTTTAACCAGGCAATTACTGGGGATTTATGAAGATGATCAAAAATACAGGCAGCAACTGGAGGGGACTTTTATCAAATACGGCATGCAGTCTAAGGAAGTACATGAACTTGCTGATCAAATGAACCGGATGGATACGCTTAACCTCGTTAAGGTAACAGCAATATTAGATCAATATGGCTGGGTGGGCAAAGATCTTGTCGGTCAGGACGGCAATTCAGCTTTATATCTTGTTATTCAGCATGCTGATGCTAAAACAAGAGCTAAATATCTGCCTATGATACGTGATGCTGTCAAAAAGAATAATGCTTTAGCTTCCGACCTGGCAACCTTAGAAGACAGAGTATTACTGGAACAGCATAAAAAACAGATTTATGGAACTCAAATTAGTTTAGACACTAAAACAGGTAAATATACTTTAGACCCATTGGAAGATCCTGAACATGTGAATGAAAAAAGAGCAAGGGGTCGGATTAGGGACAATTCAAAACAACTTAGCTAAATTTGGTATCATTAAATAATCATTGTTTTATCCTTGATCAACCTGATATCCCGAGGTAATAGTTAAGATCAATATCGTTGATCTGGTTTTGAACATGAAATGGATTACCCATTAACATCACGTTCATAGGAGCTGTAATTCCTTTTAGATTTACAGATTTGATTGCTGCCTCTTTAGGATCAGTGAGTAAATAATAAGCGCTTTCAGAAACTATCAGGTTGTTATTTAGTTCTTTAGTTTCTCCTTGCAGACGTGAAGCAATATTTACAGGTAGCCCCATCACAGTCATTTGCTCTTTGTTTGCGAGATCATACTGCCCTACAACAACATTTCCCTGATGTACCCCAATACCAATTTCATAGCTCAGGTTAAAGTATGGTTGTGCATAGGTAGAATTAAAGATTTCAACATCATGTAATAAAGCATAGGCTGCATCCAGAGAAGATTGAACAGCCTCATGTAAGCCTGTTTCCAATCCGAAAACTGCATATATACTATCTCCGTTGGTTTCGATAATTCTTCCTCCTGCTTCAGTTATAGAATGATTAAATAAAACAAACAGTTTTCTAATCATATAAATGACTTCGTAAGAAGATCTCAACTCCATTGCAGCAGTGAAATTGCGAATATCCAGGAATAAAAGAGCCAGTTTGCGCTCTTCACCTATAGAAGCATAAATCTCTTGCATCTTAGCAAGAGATTTACAGGCGATTGTTAGGTTTGTAAAGGGTTTATTAGATATTTGGTCAATTGGTTGTGCTGATTGAAGATAATTGTTCTGAGTTTTCATAAGGTAATCTTAAATGGTGGGTTTACATTTATTTCTGATTGTAAATTTAAGCAGATCTGCTTCGCAGCACATGCGAGAATCAAACCGATAATTGCAAAATTCAAACCTTTTTAAGAGAGGTAGCCGAAAATATTGATTCAGTCCTTTTGCGGGTAAGATTTTACTTTTTGCAGGAAAGATTTTACACTGGTAAAGCTTCTGGAAACAAGTCTTTCAGAGAACTTAAATATTCTTCCCTTTTAGACTCACTGGCGGTAATTACCGAAGAGAAAAAGCGGTGTTCCTGAATTTGTAAGCCTGTAAATCCAAAGGTATTTTGTGCAACAGTGCGCATGGCATCAAAAATTCCTTTATCCAAATAATTCTGTTCTTCAGACCCTACCGTATTCACGATATACATCTTTTTACCTGTAAGCATTTGCTCTAATCCGTCTTGACCATAACGATAGGCAAACCCATAACTCAGTACCCTGTCGAAATAACCTTTTAATATTCCGGGCATACCAGTCCACCAGATAGGATGAACGAGTGTAATGATGTCGGCCCATTTGATCTGTTCCTGTTCTGTAAGAATATCTTCAGGGGTATTTCCTGCTTTAAAACTGATAACATCGTCGCTGGTCAATACAGGATTGAAGTTTAGTGCATAGACATCACGGATGCGCGTTATAACCTGCATGAAATGACCGTTTTTGTAAAGTGTCCATAATTGCATGATTAAGACTCTCTGGATTTGGATGACAATAAATGATTAAGTTGTTCATAATTTCTTTAAATTTGTTAGGACAAACTTAGAGAGATGAGCATCCTCAGGATTGTAAGAAAACGAAGACGGATATGATAGATTTAGATCTTAACGGGCAGTTTTATGAAGTTCAGCATTCTTTAAATGATGTTGTAAGCCATTTTTATCATCTTCATACTGCTGCGGATTCTGATCTGGTTTTAAAACATTTGTCACCCAATTTTGATATGCTGTTACTTTTCAATTTTGGTTCTCCTATTCGTTTTTCATTTAATGATGAACCATTAAGAGATGCGGTGGTCAAACACACCTCTGTAATCGGCCCGCTCAGAAAAATGCTGAATTATGAATTACAGCCCGGAGCAGATGCAATCGTAGTCAACTTCACGCTGAATGGTTTTTACCGGTTATTTAAAATCCAATGAATGAGTTATCATCTGATGTGGTAACAGACCCGGATATATTAATTGATAAAACCTGTTTTGCTGAGCTCTGGGAGCAGTTAATGGCATTAAATGATACTAAGCTAAGGATTCAGCTGATCGAAAGCTATGCGGCTTCTTTTATAGCCGTTAATGAACCCTCTGCTATACCCTTACTCTCCGGGTCTTCTTATTTCCAGAATCCTGCAATACAACCAGTAAAAGCTATTGCTGCAAATACAGCATTAACCGAAAGAACAATACAGCAGCGTTTTCAAAAGTATGTAGGATATTCTCCCAAAGAAATACTCCGTTTTATGCGTTTCAAAAAAGTAGTTTATCAAATTCTAAATCAGCAAGAGAAAGAAGTAGATTTATTTGAACTGATTGAAACAAATGGCTACCATGATCAAAGCCATTTGATCAAGGACTTTAATCATTTCTTAGGTACAACCCCCCGGAAATTTATCAAAAACATAGCTGGTAAGGGATTTTGCGTAAGCAGCAGACGTGGTAAACATTATTAATACTCAGGGCAAACATTATCATTTGTCAAAATGTTCTTTGAGTGAGCCTGATCAGATCAGGACCAGTTAGCTATTACAATATGGAAAATACAAAACAACTGATCAGCACTGCAAAAGCTATGGTAGCCGATTATAAAGGCCTTGTAGCTATAGATGAAAGTGTTTCTACCTTAAACAAACGTTTTGAACTTGCCGGTATACCTCAAACAGAAGAATATAGAAGAGCATACCGCGAAGTCTTAATCACTACTCCGGGAATCGGAGCTTATATCAACGGGGCAATATTATTTGATGAAACTGTTTATCAGCATACGCTGGCAGGCGTCCCGTTTTTGGATGAACTGAAAAAAGCAGGAGTGATACCCGGAATAAAACTAGATGAAGGAACTGAAGATCTTGCTGGTTTTCCTAAAGAAAAAGTAACTAAAGGACTGGATGATCTTGCAGAAAGACTGACAGGTTATGCGAACCTTGGTTTAAAGTTTGCCAAATGGAGAGGAGTGATTTTAATTGATGGTGAATTACCCTCAGAAGCTTGTGTGGTGAGTAATACCCATGTACTTGCACGTTATGCCGCTGCCTGTCAGCGTGCCGGTATTGTACCCATTGTTGAGCCGGAAGTTATTATGGATGGCAATCATACCATAGAACGCTGTGCTGAAGTTACAGAAAAGGTGTTACGTTCTTTATTTGAGCAGTTATACCTGCTTAAAGTAGAGTTAGGAGGATTAATTTTAAAACCTAACATGATTCTTCCCGGTAAAGATGCAGCTCAAAAAGCTGATCCGGAACTGGTGGCAAAACTAACAGTGAACTGTCTGCGGAATGCTGTACCAGCCAATGTTGCAGGGGTTGCTTTCCTTTCTGGTGGTCAGGACCCCATTGCGGCTTCTCAGAATTTAAATGCAATTAATCGTATTTATAAGGATAAATTGCCTTGGCCTGTTACTTACTCATTTTCCAGAGCATTACATCAGCCAGCTTTAGAAATCTGGAAAGGCAAAACTGAAAATGTAAAGGCCGCACAGGATTCATTTCTTCAATTAGCAAAAGCGAATAAAACAGCAAGAGAAGGTGAATATGGGAGCTAACTAATTGGGTATTAGTTTGTCATGTGTTGTGGATAATATTCCACAATATTCTACGCATTCGTGAAAAATTTAAGGGATTCATGAAATCAAAGCCCCCGGAAATTACCTTACCGGGGGCTTTGATTTGAAAATATCCGTGTGGCTGGTTCTATTGGATTTTAATTTTAAAACTATCAGTTTTTGGAGCTCCCGGGTCAATAGAGGTCAGTTGATTGGAAACTGTTCTACCGTAAGAATCTATTACCAACAGTCTGATTGTTTGCTGCTTTGTGGAGTTAATCGTTGTTTTTAGCTCAAAATCGGACACATAGCTGAATTTAACATCTTCGCTATTCTTAATATCTACAGCATAATTGTCATGAAGAACTGTATAGTTCATTCATATATGCAATCTGCACATTCTACCCTAATTACACCGTCCTTTGTAAATAGAACATTGGATAATGGATCAAGACCAGAATCTTTCTTACAACTTGTAAAAAGAAGAGAGAAACAAAAGATTACCGTAGTGATTCTTAACCTGTTCATAACATACAGAAGACATTAATAATGCCATTCTATATTGATGTTTATCGGGGCAGGCGGATGTTATTCTGCAATCAGGAAATTTGCTTTGAATAACTCTTCCAGATGCTCAGGGTACAGTGGCTTTTTCAGTAGTTTAATCACATAGGGATTGGCCTCAGCTTTGCGTATATCACCAAAATCAAGTGTAGATGAAAGCATTGCAACCACGCAATTTTCTTTTAATTCAGGAGGGAAACGTTTGTAGTTTTCCAGGAATTCAAAACCATCCATTTCTGGCATCTGGATATCTAAAAGTATAAGATTCGGTAATTTATCAAGCTGGTTTGAATGCGTATTAAAATAGCTCAGGGCCTCCTCTCCTGATTGGCACTGAATGATTTCGTCGAATAATTTAGAGATAAAAATGATTTTAGAATTGATTTTTTAAGATCGATGATATTATCATCGATAAGCATCACTTTTATAGGTCTCTCCAGTTTATTTGGCATTGGGAATAGTGATTTTAAACGTAGTACCATGATTCAGGGAAGAACTGACAGCTATTGTTCCGTCAATTTTGTTTAAAGCCTCTTTCACTATAAACAATCCTAATCCACTTCCTTTGTTATTTTTAGCTTTAAAGAACTGAGTGAATATTTTTTCCAGATGTTCGTTAAGAATGCCCAGCCCGTTGTCCGTAATTGATATTTCGGCTGATAAAAGATTGGCCTCTATTGATATGTCCACGACCTTATGATGGCCGCTTTCTTTTTGATATTTTATGGCATTAGAAATCAGGTTACCCAATATGACCTCAATTCTGAAAGAATCCCCCATAAATGGATGAGTTTGGTTTATATTCAGATTAAATTGAGTATCCGGTCACTATAAGCATACAGATCGATCATTTCATCCACTAATGTTTTGAAATTGATATCTGAATTTTCTGATATGTTCTTATTGTTTTTATAATACTGAAGGGTCTTCTGGATATAATAATCCAGCTTATTTGAACATGATTCTATCAGTTCCCAATATTCCCCGCTTGAATTATATAATCCCTCCATTTTTACCAGGTTGACAATACCGATCACTGAAACCAGGGGAGCTCTTAATTCATGGGAAATGCTGTAAATAAACCTGTTCAGCTCATCATTAGTCTTTTCCAGTTCTTTAACTTTATTCCTGAGATCAATTTTTGAGCGGTAAGCATCATGTGCATTTTTGATGGAATTATGCAACTCCAGATCATTCCATGGTTTAGTGATATATCTGTAAATATCACCATGGTTAATCGCATCAGCCAATGCTGCAATATCTGTATAACCTGTTAAAAGTATACGGATGGGGTCTGGGTAGGTAGTTGCAATACTCTTGAAAAAATTCCACACCAGTGGTTTCAGGCATCTTCTGATCAGCAATGATTACTTCTACAGGCAGGTTTTCCAGTACCTTTAAACCTTCTGCAGCAGATATTGCTGTGTAAATTTCATATTGTCTCCTAAAACTTGCTTTGAATGCGAGGAGGTTGTTCTCTTCATCATCAATATATAAAACTTTAACAGGCGAGCGAGTCATATTATTGTATGTTTAGAGGCAAGGTAATAATAAATTCTGTACCTAGATTCACTTTTGTAACAACATCGATATGGCCTTTATGTTTTTCTATGATGCTGAAAACAATGGAGAGGCCTAATCCGGTTCCTTCTCCAACCTGTTTTGTCGTGAAGAAAGGCTCAAATTTTTTCTGTTTAACTTCTTCTGTCATTCCTGTACCAGTATCCTTAATACTTATTTTTACATGGTCTCCTTCGGACGATGTCGAAATATAAATATACTCTTCAGGTAGTGGATTTTCCTTCACTTTTAACGCATGTATTGCGGTTGGTAATCAGGTTCATGAAAACCTGGTTTATTTTACCTGGCAAACACTCTACCAGAGGGATCGCCTGTAAATCTTTCACGATGCTGATGAAAGGAGGGAGTGTACTTCTCAATAAAACCAGTGTGGATTCCAGTCCCTCATTAAGGTCTACTGGTTTAGTATCGCTCTCATCCAGCCTGCTGAAATTTTTCAGACTTCTGATAATTTCTGCAGTTCTTTTTGCACCCTCACCAATTCCTGAAAGCAATGAATTAATTTCTGTTTTGATAAAATCAATATCAATTTGTTTTTTGAACTTGTCTATCGCAGCAATCTGTTCCCTGATATCCTGAGCGGGGTCCAGTTCTTCATATTTCTGGATTACATCATATAAATCATTAATATCTAATCCTAAAGGTTTGATATTAGAAGTCACAAAATTGATGGGATTATTTATTTCATGGGCGATACCAGCAGTTAACTGACCTAGTCCGGCCATTTTTTCTGCATCAACAAGCTGTGACTGGGCTTCTTTTAATTCTTTAAGCGTAAGATTTAAAGTGACATTTGAATTTTGTAATTCTTCAGTACGTTTATTGACCTGGATTTCCAGTTCGATATTCTGTTCACGAATCAGTCTTTCATTTTCTTTTGAAATTTGAAGTGCTTGCTCCTGTGACTGTTCCTTGTCCCTTCTGTAAATGTTTATTTTATCGGCCAAAGCAAAAGAAAGCAAGGTAATCTGGATGACTGAACCAATTTCTAAAATATAAGAAGTAAAGAGATTGTACTCAATTAAGTTGAAATTTCTTAAGACAAAGATGACTACGCATAATAGAAATATGGTATAAGCGACCAGGAAAAACAGGGCTGGACGGGAGCCTTTTCTTCTGATTACATTGGCAACATAAAGGAAATACAGCGAACCTAATAAAGCCAGGGTCTGCAAACATTTAATACTGTTGATATGTTGTCCTGAAAACCATAATCCCATGGCTACAAAATAGAAGAAGAAAAAATGTCTATTCCTATATGCAGTTTTGGGGTCTGTATCTTTGTCTGTAGAAACCTCTTTAAAAATAGGGCAGTGGTAATTCCTGAGAAAAAAGGAACCAGAAATGAGCTGTTTATTGCTAACCAGGAACTGTCTGGCCAGAGGAATTTAAAGGCATAACCTTGAAAAGTAGCCTGAGTCAGCCCGACAAAGAAGATGTAAAAGATATAGTAGATATAACTCGGGTCTTTGATGGTAAATGATATAAACAGGTTGTACAAAATCATAATGATGATTATACCTGCATAAATCCCGAATAGGATATTCTTATTATTATCATTAACCAATACAACTTTTGGAGTTCCCAGGGAGATTGGAAGCTGGATCTGATCAGTAGAACTTATGCTGATATAAAAAGTTTCCCTTCCATTTTTAGCGATCTTTACCGGGAAGATGTAATTAGGGTTGTTAACCAGTCTTTCATGGAAAGCCTTGAATTTCCCTAGCTTTGAAGAAGCATAAAGTTTACGCTGCTCGAGTCTGTATAATGTGATGCTATCAATTGCAGGTTGTGCAACAACGAGCATTAGATTTTCGATCTGACTTTGATTTTCTATGGTGAATTTAACCCATATTTTATCAGAAGTTATACCCAGATTAGGGACCTTTTGATTGAGATATTCGAATTTTCGATTAATAACCTCACTGATGGTCAATGATTTCGAAGGATCTCTGAAAATTGAAATGCCACTTTCAATCCTAAGGATTTTGTTTTCATTTTTAAAAACCAGCGTACTATCCTGAGTCGCTGAATAGGTCAGTACAGTACTGAGTACCAACACCATTAATAAAAAAAAGAGCTTTTTAAACAGGGTCATGGAGGTTTGGAATGTCTAAATTATATTCTAACTGGTACATACCTTTTGGACCTCTTTCTTCAAAAAGCTGATGGGGGTTATCACGAAGAGAAAGAATCTTTTCACGTTCAGAATCATCTGCATTACTCAGATCAAAAGGATTTCTTTAATCTCATCGCCGTAGCCACAAGATCGTCTTTCGGGTAATAAAAAAGGCCGTTGTTGCCCAGGGATGTTTCTATAACACACCCAACCCTTTTTCCCATCCTGACAGTAACGGGTGCACAGAGTACGAATAAACTTACAATTGGTAGTTTTGCTGCAAGTACTGAACCCACTCTTGCCAGTACATGGCTGCCGATACCCATACCAGCAACTTCTCTTGAATTCCATAAACCACATAATTCACAAGTTCCACCGCGCTCGTCATCGGCGCCAATCATGTCATATATTTTAGGATCATATTTACCTATAGCTGTTGCAATAGGCAATTCATATTGGTCTGTCTTAATCTGAATTCTCGCACCGCCGTAGACAAATTTTGTTTCTTTGTCTTCCACCAGGATCACCATAGTTTTTGGATCTTCTACCCAATCCTGTTTATTTGATGTGATCTGTGTGATTCCATAAAGCTCAAGTAACCTTTTGTGGCCGACAATAAATTTTGAGCAGGCTTCCGGATCATCCGGAGCTCTGAATGTTCTAATGTGTATCATTGTCTCCGTTTATGTTAGTAATCGTATTGAATTCATCTTTGAATAAATTATCGAAATCTACAAAGTATCTTCCTGATGAATTAAATTGTTTAAGCAATATTCTGCGGCTGATGTCTGTGATCATCGCCCCGCCTAAGGTTACAGCCGATGCAAGTTGTGGCCAGCCTACAATTGTTTTGTTCATCTCACCCACAGATTTCATCATTGCTTCTGATAAATTCCCGAAACCTATAATTTTACCCAGATAGCCTATTTTTTCCGGTATAGTCAAATTATTCAGTGTCTCAGTTAGCTTATCAGCACTTAATGCTTCCAGTTCAGCTACTTTTCCATGGAAAATAGGTCTTTCTGGTTCCAGATCAAAACGCTCTACATCAAGCATGCCTTTGTCATTGGTATCCATTACTACCGGAATACCCAGTGCTTTGGCTTTAATGCGGGCAAGGATTTAATTAATATCAATACCATCACATTCTTCTACCAGGATATCGAGTTTTCCATTACCAGTAAAGAACTCATCAATAGTATCCAGGTTGATGCCGTCTGTAAAACAGGTTACATTAATAAAAGGATCAAGTTCAGCAATTTGTCTTGCCGCGACAATTGCTTTATTCAATCCAAGGTCCTGTACATTAACCTTGATCCTGTTCATATTGCTGAGTTCAATCTCATCAAAATCAGCCAGGCGAAGCTCACCGCAGGTACGCTCCATTGCCAAAGTTAAAGCAATACTCTGGCCAACAGATAAGCCAATAATTCCTATCTTTTTTTGCTTTAGGATAGCTATTTCTTCCGGGGTAACTTTATATACATTTCTGCTGGTTCTTACCTGTGCAAATTCCTGTTCATCTAAAGTGTGAACAAGCTTGTTTGACCATGGAAAATATACCCATACACCATATTTATCGGCTTCGGTATTCATATGCAATGCGATTAGCGCTGCAGATTCTTCTAGTCAGTTTTTTTTTTTGAGGGTTATTGAGTTTTATCAGTTCTGCAAGCTGACTTAAAATAGTATCGTAAATGATCAGCGTGGAGTTATGAGCGATTAAAGCTTTTAGGCTTTCTCCTTCCTCCGGATTGATTAATCTGAAATAAACGGGACGGTATATCGTAGAATGGTCGGGAGCATTAACACTAGAATTAATCTTATCCATTTTTGCTTTATTGTGTGAGCTTTTGTGTAAAATTGATCAATTATTATTTAGAAATAATTTTTATCCGAAATTAGTTTTTTAGAATTTATAAAAGCAATATATTTAACAAAAAAAAAAAATCCAATAAATAACAATGAATTCCGACACCCCAATTAATGTGCTTTATGTGGATGATGAAGTTCATAATCTTAATTCTTTTAAAGCCGGTTTTAGAAGAAAATTCAACATTTTTACGGCAGAATCTGCAGTAGAGGGACGGAAAGTATTAGAAACTGAACTTATTCATGTAATCATCACAGATCAACGCATGCCGGTTACAACTGGTATAGAATTTCTGGAGTCAATAATTCCTGATTTTCCTGATCCGATCCGAATATTACTGACTGGCTACGCAGATATTAATGCTGTGATTGATGCCATTAATAAAGGTCAGGTTTATAAATATATTCAAAAACCGTGGATGGATGAAGACTTGAGGATCAACATCGAAAAAGCGTATGAAATTTATGCGTTGAGAAAAGAGAATAAAGAATTGACAGAAGCATTGCTGGTAGCAAACAAACAGCTGGAGTTTCTATTGAGACAAAATCTGCTTTCTTAGATACAAAATGTAAATGGAACCTATAAGGTTCCATTTTTTTTTTAACAAATATCTGATCAGGATTAAAATCCACTATAGCTCTTTTCTTAGCCTTGCAACAGGAATATTCATCTGTTCTCTATATTTAGCAACAGTTCTGCGGGCAATATTATATCCCTGTTCCTTTAAGATCTCTGTCAGTTTCTCATCTGCCAGTGGTTTACGTTTTATCTTCGTTACCGATGCAATCTTCCAGTATCTTTTTCACTTCTTTATTAGATACTTCCTCACCGCTTTCTGTTTGAATAGCTTCTGAGAAGAAAGATTTTAATAAGAAAGTTCCAAATTCAGTTTGTACATATTTAGAGTTTGCTACCCTTGAAACAGTAGAGATATCCATGTCAATTTTATCAGCAATATCTTTCAGTATCATAGGACGCATTTTGCGTTCATCGCCTGTCAGTAAATATTCATATTGATACTGCATAATTGCATTCATTGTTTTTAGCAGGGTCTGCTGACGTTGTTTAATTGCATCAATAAACCATTTTGCCGAATCCAGTTTTTGTTTTACGAATTGTACAGCCTCTTTTAATTTTTTATCTTTCTGTGCAGCCTTATCATAGTGCTGGAACATATCGATATAGGAGCGGCTCACTCTTAACTCCGGTGCATTTTTTGAGTTTAAAGTCAAAATCAAAACAGAGTCGTTGTTTGAAAATATGAAATCCGGTATAACCTGTAATTGTTTGGTTGTTACCTGGTTTGAATCTCCTGGTTTAGGATTCAGACGAAGGATCTCAGCAATGATTTCCTTTAAATCTTCACTGTTTAAGCCTAATGATTTTTCAAGTTTGTCGTAATGTTTTCTAGTAAATTCATCCAGATAGTTTTCTACGATCATGATCGCTTTCAGAATAATCGGATTCTGAGAATCTTTTCTGCGCAATTGTAAAGTCAGGCATTCCTGAAGATCTCTGGCAGCAATTCCCGGAGGGTCGAAACTCTGAATAACTTTCAGCATTTCCAGAACGTCTTCCTCTTCAACCATTGCATTTTGTGAAAAGGCAAGGTCATCAATCATCGAAGTAATAGGTCTGCGCAAATAACCGTCATCATCCAGACTTCCAATAATCTGTTTACCAATTATAAAATCCTGGTCAGATAGCGGAACAAGGTCAAGCTGTTCTTGCAGGCTTTCAAAAAAAGTACTCTCAATAGCTATTTTGAGTTTTTCTTTCTTTTCTTCATCATCATCGTTATTATTATAGGATGTACTGTAGTCATTACCACCGTCATCCTGTAAATAATCATCTACATTAAATTCATCAGTACTTTCTTCCTTTGAACCACCATCAAAATCATCAGGTGAATCATTCAGATCATCATATTCACTTTTAGGTTCTTCCGCGATCATTAAACTTGGGTCTTCGAGCGCTGGATTTTCTTCTAACTCTTCTTTTATTCTGGTATCAAGGGAAACAGTTGGTACCTGCAACAGTTTTATAAACTGAATCTGCTGAGGCGATAACTTTTGAAGTAACTTTTGTTGTAAATGTTGTTTAAGCATATTGTTGTAGAAAAGGTATTATGACCCGTTTCAAAAATAAGCATTTGGTTTATATATCCTCTCATTTGTGGAACGAATATTGCGTTTGAATGAGTTTTTCCAATAAAAAAAGCTTTGTTATCCTAATAAAGTTTATATTTTTATTGGTAGTTGAACACCATGAAAAAATTAAAATTATGAGTTTTGTAAAAGAATTTAAGGAATTTGCCTTAAAAGGAAATGTAGTCGACCTGGCAGTCGGTGTGATTATTGGAGGTGCTTTCGGTAAGATTGTGACCTCAATGGTTAATGATTTAATTATGCCTCCTGTTAGTTTTTACTGATTGGAGATAAGGGTTTTATCAATAACTATATCCCATTAAGTGATAAGGTTAGAGCATTTGTTGCAGCTAACCCTGTTGCCTCTCTGGAAGATGCAAGAAAAGTGGGGCCCGTGTTTGCATGGGGTAATTTTGCTACAGAGGTGATTAACTTTGTTATTCTTGCGTTTATTATTTTTCTAATGGTGAAAGCTATTAACAAATTGAAACGTAAACAAGAAGAAGTTGCTGTTGCTGAGCCAGTTCCAACAAAAGAAGAAGTTCTTTTAGGCGAGATCAGAGATTTATTGAAAACGAAAAATCTTTAAAAATATAGAGTAAGCTGTTTATTCAGACCCCAAATAAAAGAGGCTATCCCTGTAAATTTTACGGGCCAGCCTCTTTTTTGCTTTTAGCGGAAAGACGGTCGTCAGTTTGTGTGGAATTTACAGGTATTTATTTCGTTACAGAATTCGTAATGATGATATAATTCCCCAATTCTGCTTGTTTTGCCCAGTCGGGCTGTACATCATTCTTGCCTGCAAAGCACGAGATATTTACCAGATTAAGTTTCGGCGCATATTTTTTGAGTTGCGCAAAAGTCCCCAGATGCTCATCACTGTGGAACCTCCCATTAACCTGGAATATCTTTTTCTTCGGATTTAGTTTTGCATATTTAGCAATAGACCAGGCCATCGAAGCGTCCCATAAATTCTGTGTCTGGAAAATTTTCATTCCTCCCATGTCATGCCCTCCAAGGGTTTCAATAAATTTATCATGATATCTTCCAGTTGCAGTATCGATAGGCAGTGGGGGAAGAAATGCTTTTGAAGCCGCGGGGAAGTCATTCAGTTTTTCAAGTCCTGAAAAGGTGACTGCATTGCTATATCTGGTCGCAGCATTGGCACCTATAACTTCGGCTTTATTTTGTTTTGCAAATTCAATTAATGGTTTGTAATCCTTGTAATTGTTCCATGCACGTGCTTCTTTGATAAAATTCTTTTCTGAAATCATAGCAGCAACATATTCATTGATAACAGGCTGGACATCGGTTGCAAACATCTCTAATGATAAAGCTGTACCGGGATAAGCCAGGACCATCTTGCTGAAAATATCTGTTTCGAGTAAATGCCCGATAGAATCATTATGTTCTTCACCAAAGAAAAGCACGTCAACATTTTTCATGTTTTTCACCAGCTCTTCTACGGTAATACTCTTCTTCGTTTTAGTTTCAAATATTTTATATGATTGATCAGTGTTTTGAGCAAATAAGGCTGCAGGGATCAAGACCCACGCAAGGAATAGGAGTTTCTTTTTCATTAGTATTACATGTTGTTTATTATTTCTCAAAGTAACGCATATTGTTCACGGCGAAAAAATGATGTTCACCGGGATTTTGCTCCTACACAGATGATCTCTGTTTAGCAATCCTGATTTAAGCTTTAGTTTTGGGGTATAATAAATGAATGAATAAAGATCATGGAAACTAATAAATATAAAAATCACTCTAACAGAGTATGGAGTGGATTAATACTCTTAATCATAGGAGCTGTCTTCTTATTGAGGAACTTTGGGTTCGATATCCCTTACTGGGTATTTAACTGGCCTACATTATTAATCTTAATAGGTTTGGTTATTGGGTTTAAGCGTAGATTTAACGGAGGTGGGTGGCTGGTCATGGTTTTGGTTGGAGGATATTTTACCCTGCAGAATATAACTGACTTTAATCTGACGCAATACTATATCGGTGCCGGGTTTGTTGTATTGGGTTTATATATAATCTTTAAACCAGCAAGGCCAGACAAAGAAAGGTGGCAAAAAAAGTTTAAGAATTACAACTGGAATGATTATAAGGATTGCAATTATAGTGACTATGCGAATGCGCCGGCTGACCCATTAAATAACCCGGAAGGCCCGCAGGCTGAGCCATTGCATAACCAAGCTTCTGATCGTTATACGAGGGACTGTGCCGATAGAAACGATTACATAGATGCTGTAAATATTTTTGCTGGCAGCAAACGGCAGGTTTATTCTAAGAATCTTAAAGGCGGTGATGTTGTTTCTGTTTTTGGAGGATGTGACCTTGATCTTACCCAGGCTGATTTTCAAGGTAATGTATCAATTGATATTGTAGCCATATTTGGAGGTGTCAAATTGATTATTCCCCCGACATGGGTTGTGAGATCAGAAGTTTCACCAATATTTGGGGGTTTGGAAGATAAACGTGCTGTTATGCCAGCTACAGAAGAACCACTTAAAATAATTACGATAAAAGGAGTAGCTTTATTTGGCGGGGTAACCATAAGTAATTATTAAAAAAAAGAAGCTGTGACTGATAATCCTCTTTTGACTAAAAAACAAAAAAACAGCAGTTATACTCTTTCTGTCATGGACAATTGCGTTTATACTGCTGTTTTTTTACACGCTGAATTTTAATTGGTATGAGTCTGTTGCAGATAGTTTAATTACAAATACACTTTTAGCCCTTGCATGCATTGTTATTAGTATTGTGCTTAGATTTTATCAGCCAAAAGATGAAATTGTATTATTCGTGATTGTGCTGACTATCGCATTATCGGTTTTAATCGCTTTTATTTGCAGATTTTTATTGAGTCACATCTTCGCACAGGACCATACTTATGTGAATTTTTTATATTTCTCATTGATATTCAGGTTGATCGTAATCTTTGTTTTCCTGGCCTGGTGTGCTTTTGTCAATGTATTGTGGTACAGGTTAGAGGAACAGTCCGAAACTCAGGAGCGTTTGTTTACCGCGCAGAACCTGGCTAAAGAAGCTGAGCTTAACAAACTGAGGCATCAGTTACAGCCCCACTTTTTATTCAATAGTTTAAACTCTGTATATACGCACTGACGATTGTTAATCCGAAAGAAGCAGGGACAATGATTACAAAACTGGCCTCTTTTTTAAGAGGTACACTGAAAAGAGATGATGAGGTTTGGGTAAGTGTTGCAGAAGAAATGGAGTATATCCAGTTATATCTGGATATTGAAAAAGTAAGGTTCAGCCATCGTCTGAATCTTGATATTCATATTGATGAAGATACACTGGGTCTTTCTTTACCCGGAACATTATTGCAGCCTATCGTTGAAAATGCAATCAAATTTGGTCTTTATAATACTTCGTCGGCAATATTGATCTCTATGTCAGTGAAGATTGAAAATAACGTATTGAAAGTCAGTGTGCAGAATCCTTATGATCCTGAAACGAAGGCTACAGAAGGAACGGGGTTCGGACTGACTGCAATTCGCAGAAGATTATACCTGCTTTTTGCAGATAATACACTTTTACAGACGGCATCTACGAAGGATAATATTTATATTACTACGCTTAAAATATACACAGAAATTATGATACGCACTATCCTTATTGATGATGAGCCTTTGGCCCGGGATGTTGTAAAACACTACTTGAAGAGTTTTCCTGAGATTGAAATTGTTGCAGAATGTAATGACGGTTTTGAGGGACTCAAGGCAATTGCTTCTTTTCGTCCTGATTTTGTTTTTCTGGATATACAAATGCCTAAAATCAATGGTTTTGAAATGCTCGAGCTGGTAGAAAATCCACCAGCAGTGATATTTACCACTGCTTTTGATGAATTTGCAATTAAGGCTTTCGAGGTCAATGCGGTAGATTATTTATTGAAACCGATAGAACAGGAAAGATTTGAGCAGGCGATGCAAAGACTCCCTTCAAAACTAAAACAGCCTGAGCTTACCCACGATTTACTGGAGACAGCCGCACTGAGCCCGGCACAGCATCACAGGGTAGTGGTTAAAAGTAATGGGGTAATCAAGATTATTGCAGTTGTTGATATTCATTACCTGGAGGCCGATGATGATGTTGTTAAGCTGAGTACTACGGAAGGGATTTTCTATAAAAATAAGACGATGAGTTTTTTCGAAAAGACGCTGGATAGTGAGCAATTTATAAGAATTCATCGGTCATATTTAATTAATCTGGCTCAGGTGACTAAAATTGAATTGAAAGAAAAAGATAGTTATATCGTACTTTTGAAGTCGGGTATCTGGCTGCCTGTCAGCAAATCAGGGTATATTAAACTCAAGGCTGCGCTTGGTTTATAGCATCTGTTTAAATAAAAATGCAAACACATGCTGCATGTATTTGCATTTAAGAAAAAATCGCATTATATTTGCACCTCTCAATTAAAAAATAATAGTTAAGATATCATACAGTTATGAAAAGAACATTCCAACCTTCGCAAAGAAAGAGAAGAAACAAACACGGCTTCCGCGAAAGAATGGCTACAGCAAACGGTAGAAGAGTATTAGCTTCTCGTCGTGCAAAAGGAAGAAGAAAATTATCAGTTTCTGACGAACGTCGTCACAAAGCATAATTTTGATCAGCATTTATTGCTGGCAGGTCATTTAGTCTGCAAAATCTGCGATCAAAAACATGAAAAATTTTACCAAAGAAGAACGGTTATGCAGCAGGAAATTATTAGACCTGCTATTTAAGAACGGTTCTTCTTTTTTAGTATATCCCTTTCGGGTTTCCTATCTGTTTATACCGGAAAAAAATGCTTTTCCTGTTCAGGTAGTGGTTAATGTATCTAAAAAAAGATTCAAGCGTGCGCATGACAGAAACCTGATCAAGCGCAGAATACGTGAAGCTTATAGACTGCATAAATCTTCAGCTTTATATCCCTTACTGAATCATCCAGATCAATTATTATTGCTTTCTCTCCAATTTGTTGGAAAGGAACATTATGATTTTGCATTTTTCGAAAAGAAATTGGGTAATGCGCTTAAAAAGCTGATTCTGGCTGTTCAACCTTCTGTGGCTTTACCAGCGGTAAAGTCAGAAAACCTTATTCCTCCTGTTCAAAAAGATGAAACTAATTAAGCAAATTATTGGCTGGTTCTTTTTGGCACTGATCAGGTTCTATCAGTTGTTCTTATCACCGCTTCTTGGTGCGAGTTGTCGTTTTACGCCTACCTGTTCTCAATATGGGGTAGAGGCGATAAAAAAGCACGGTCCTTTTAAAGGAGGCTGGCTGACATTAAAACGCATTGGACGCTGTCATCCCTGGGGTAAACATGGGCATGATCCTGTTCCATAGCGGATACAAGGCTTTCCATAAATTTTAAATCTACTATATTTGCCTTAATGGTTACAATACTTCAATTAGAAACAGCTACACAGGTATGCTCTGCTGCATTATCTGTCAACGGAGAGACAATTGCTTTAAAAGAACTTGCAGCTCAGAATATTCATGCAGGCAGCCTGACCTTGTTTATTCAGGAAGTAATGGCGCAGGCAGGACTTTCTTTTGCTGATCTTGATGCGGTTGCTGTGAGTAAAGGGCCGGGTTCTTACACAGGATTAAGAATAGGCGTATCTACAGCGAAAGGACTTTGCTTTGCACTTGATAAACCTTTAATCGGGGTTGATACCCTGAAAATGATGGCTCATGGGTATTTGCAGACGCAGGTGGATTATACAGGCTTAGTTTGTGCGATGATTGATGCACGCAGGATGGAAGTATTTACCGGATTATATGATCAGAATCTGGCTGAAGCACTGGCTATTGAAGCTAAAATTATTGATGAGACTTCATATCAGGAGCAGTTAAATAATCGGTTGATTACCTTTATTGGTGATGGGGCAATGAAATGTAGTGAGACTATTTTGTCTCCAAATGCTGCATTCTCTGACCTTAATTTTAATTCTGCGTCGAATATGAGCAGGTTGGCTTATGAAGCTTTTATAGCTAATAATTTTGAGGACCTTGCTTATTTTGAACCTTATTATCTGAAGGACTTTGTAATTACGCAAGCGAAAAAGAAAGTCTGATCAGGAGCATGTCTAAATTTAAGCTGGTAAACTATTTCTTTTTAAATACCCCGAATAGCTTAGTAAAGAACCCCTTTTTATCAAGATCATCACCAACCCCAGGCATGTAGCTGCTGTTTTGAGGGTGTTCTACTGTATATCCGAATTTAATACCAACTCCCATATAGACTGAAGCACCTGCATAACCGCTGTTAGATGCGGTTGCTTTCGTATTGTATGCTGCAGATTTTAACACATTATCACTACCCAGGAAAAATTCAAAATTGGGTGTCTGGTATTTTGCCTGAGTCCCTAACATCATAAATCCGTTTAAGTTATAGATTGGAGACAGACTCACCGAAAATTCATTGTATGCGAAGTTGTTTACAAGCGCGATGTCCCCGCCTTTATTCCAAATATTTTTAGACAGGATAAAGCTTGGGGTATAAAATTCAAATTTTTTAGAGACCAGCAAATCAAGTTTAGCATTAGTGGCTGTATAAAAGCCTTTTCGCTGATCGTGACTAGTGAAAAGATCTTCAAGTTTTTTGTAAGGTGTTTTTATCTTCGCCATCCTGTACTTGTATTTCTCCTTCGTTTTCTGGAATAACAATGGAATGAGAATTTTTACTCCATTTGATAAATCCCAAATCTTTAATACTTCCCATCAGAAAGAAGCCGGTTTTTGAAGTGTAAGTGGTACCGAAACCCACAGATAATCCCGGATTCTTGAAATTGGGAATCAAAGTTTTGGTATCCAATTCGTTAGAATAGAGAAAGTTTGATTTATAAGTTCCCGCAACATTGACTGTGAGCTGTTGGGCTACGGGATTGAATAATATATCAGAATTGGTAATGTCAATTTTATTATAGGTTATACCGCTTAATAAACTCATTTTAACACCGAAAGCCAATTGTTTAGTGACGTTTTCTCTATAGTTCATACTGAACTGATGATACGACTGGCCATATCCATTGCCGTTAAAAGGAGCATCCATATTGTCCTTAAACCTATTAAAGTCATCTAAAGCAATCAGGGTAGTAATTGGTGTAATCTGTAAATGCATCCGATCTGACCTGCCAAGAAAACCCCAATTCCTGATGATCTTTATAAGATTTAAAGATTCTGAAACTAAACAGGTAGATATTGGAGCTTTGATAAAGCTGGTTTCTATTATTATTTACCGGAATGCCGGAAGTACGGTAAACACCATCATTAATCAAGGATCTCAGGCTGAAGTTCGCGTCTCCTTTATTAGCACCATTTAACCCGAAATAAGGAAGCAGAAAGTTGGAAGCATACTTACGGGACGAATCAAGTACGAATGCTTTTTGAGCCGGATTTTCAAAAGCATCAAATAAAGTTTTAGTGTTAAATAGCCCATATTGTTGCGCCTTGATTTGGGTAGATAGAATTAAAAAAAGACTCAGTATAAGATATTTTTTTGCCATAAGTTGAAAGCTCTGATAAATATGGGAATTAAAATGATAGATATCGACTATTAATTTGTTAAATTTTGAAGTGTATCCGGAACGGTTTCAGGCATCGTGTGTTTTATCAAAAGATTAGTTTGAAAGCCTCCTTTGTCACCACTAAGCTGATAAACTAAAGAGGTAAATTGTTCCAGTCCCTGTTTTTTGATAAAATGATTATAATAGGGGGTATAGATAGTTTTTCTGACCAGGTACTCTGAGTTTTTACGATTAACATAATAGGTGATGTTTGCCGTTTTTGAAATCTGGCTATATACATTGATATAATCGGGAGTATTAATCAGTAATTTATTATTATGGTAATCATTTAAGAAAGATTGCAATGCACCCGGCTGATTTGAAAAGACCATGTAATTATCAATTATCGTATAATATGGTCTGCTCAGCGATTTGAAGGGTTCACCGAAATAACAATATAACAGACCTGATTTTTTGAATCTTTTGATGTCCTGGCTATAGTCATCACTCATATCCAGTAATAGCTGCTTAACTTTGTCACCATTGGTCAGATTAATAGCTGCCATGTTTTCAGCTGATTTGAGCTGAAAAGAAATGATCTCTGGTTCTGAAAATAAACAGGAAAGATCTTTTCCGCGTCTAAATAATATTCTTTATTAAAGCTTTTGATCGTGTTTTTGATTTTCTGATCTTCTTTATTTAATACAAACCAATTGTTCAGTTCTTTTCTCCAGCTGGCATAACTTGTCAGTGAATACAATTGAAAATTTGCTGTATGCTCAGGTAAAAGGTTATCAATATTGCTTTTTTGCGGGGTCAGTGAAGCAAACAGAGTCAGATAATTTTTTTTTTTATCATTAAGCTGCGAACCACCATTAAAAAAAAAAACAGTCTTTCTTTACTAAAGTTATAATTAAGTGTAGAAAATGAATTCTGATGATTAAATACCGACAGACCTCCGTTTAAATGACCAGGTAACATTGATTTTAACAATGCAGGTATTTTATTGAAATCGATATACAGATTTCCAAGGCTATTCTTACGGAATTTATTACTTGATTTGATATAGGCAACAAACAGGTTATTTTCTTCATTTGATGCGGCCGCCATTGCGGTTTTTACCGGAGCAGGACTGTTAGACAGCAGAATCAGGTTCTTTTCAATATTCAGATAAAAAGCAGCACTATCATTTAATACCAATTTCATTAGACCATTTTCCTGGTGAATGTTTATTCCATTCAATTTCAGTGCATTAATGAGCTTTGGTTTCTCGATTTCGTTATTTAGCTGGGTACTGATGAGGTAATCTATTTCTTTATTTTTGCCACCTGAGAAACTGATAAAAACACTCCTGTTACCAATCAGGTTATTTACAGCCGGGTTAGCTATGACTTTGTTTTTTAATAAGCTGAGCTGATTGAATTTTTCTTGTCCCAGTAGTTTTTGAAAAAAATCCTGTCCTTTCAGTATATCGAATATGCTTTTATCATTCTGTACACAGAAGACCAGGCCAGAATTCGCTGTTGCAGCGTATAAACTGGTTTCTTTAGAGGTGGTTTCCTGGTTCAATTTTGAAAAATACAGGTATGCCATACCCACAATTGCTGCGAATAGAATAAAGAGAGTGAGGTATATCTTTTTCATTTGTGTCGGGCATCTGTTTAAAAACAATTAAACAGGCTCTATGCAAATTTAAGCTAATTGTTGGTCATTAGTTGATATTTTTCTTTGGAAACAGGTATAACGTTAATGAAGGTTTGTCTGGTAGGCTTAATGATGGTCTGCGGGGGATTGCTAATGTGGCATTGGACAGACGAAAGAAGGTTAGAAGAAGGGAAGAAAACTGTGTTGAAAGGCTCTTGAAGGGACATTGGAAGGGGGTTGGAAGGACCAGGGTCATTGCAAGGTCCTCTCAAGGTCCTTCCAACGTCCTTCCAACCCCCTTCCAACAGGCTTTCAGGGCGCTTTTTGAGGGCTTTTTGAACCCCTTTTTTCAGGCGAAGGGCATGTTTTGACGGAGTCTGGGTTTATAGTCATTTTATTTCATGATCAGCTGTTTTTTTAGGGCAGTAAAACCTCGTTTTTTTTAGGTAAGAGCTGTTGTTCTAGAGAATATCCACCAGACAAGACGTTTTCATTTTGGAAGGGTACAGCGCAGAAATAAATAATTTACAAATAGAGTTAACTAAAATGCATTTAGGTTGCGTAATTTTGTAATGCTGGAATTAAGAGCCTGTTTAAAATTCATCTGATAATTTGTTTATGCTTCTTTTTAGCTGCAACTTCGTCCTATTCATTTCAGGTAGGAAGGCTACCAGAAATAAATAGGACTTGTCTCGCTTAAAATTAAGCTATAAACAATTTTATCATCTAAATTTAAATAAGCTCTAAGACGAAACGATGAATAGACGAATAATTTTAACAGCTTCTTTTTTTGGAGCTTTGGCGGTAATATTAGGTGCATTTGGTGCGCACGGGTTGAAAGACGTTCTTTCTGCTGATCAATTGACAATCTGGACTAAAGGGGTTGAGTATCAGTTTTATCATACCTTTGCACTGTTATTTCTATCTACATTCGCAAGGTTTAGAAATAAACTGGTTGATATTGCTTGCTTATTACTGTTTTACTATTGGGATCTTATTTTTCTCAGGGTCACTTTATCTGCTGGCCACCCGTGAGGTGTTACAGTTAAGCTGGGTAAATATTGTGGGCCCGATTACTCCATTAGGCGGGTTATTATTAGTTACAGGCTGATTTTTTTTTCTATTTTTCGCCGCATTAAAGAACAGATAAATGCAGGAATTTAATGATCTGGATTTTACCGAGAGAGATACGCTGTTTATAGAGGTTATTTTACCGCTGTCTCTTTCAAAAAAAACTATATCTATCGTGTACCGTTTGACCTGAATGAGCATACTGCGGTAGGTAAGCGGGTAATCGTACAGTTTGGTAAAAATAAGATCTATACCGCGCTGATTAAGAGTATCAGTCAAACCGCACCGGCTTTATATCAGGCGAAATATATCATCGATGTAATTGATGAACACCCTGTTGTCAATAGCCGGCAGCTACAGTTCTGGGACTGGATGACGGAATATTATCTATGTAATGAAGGAGGAGAGGTGATGTCTGCCGCACTGCCTGCGGGATTAAAGCTGGCGAGTGAGACTATTATTATCATTCGTGAAGAAATCTCTTTAGACGATCTTGAAATCACAGATAAGGAGCGGATACTGGTTACAGCGCTTGAAAAACAAAAAAGACTGACTGTAGATCAGATTTCAAAGTTATTAGGACAAAAGACTGTTTTTCCACTGATCAGATCTCTTTTAGATAAAGAAGTTATTTATATCGCAGAAGAAGTTGTAGAAAAATATAAACCTTTATTAAAATCATATATTACACTGAACCCGTTCTATTCGGAAGAAGGGAATTTTAAGCATCTTTTTGAGGTGCTGGAACGTGCGCCAAAACAACTGGATGCCCTGCTGATGTATATCAAGCTTTCCAAATCCGGAATTGAAATATCGAGACAGCAGCTACTGGAAGACAGCAGTTGTGGTCAGGCAGCGTTGAAGTCATTATTAGATAAGGAGATTTTTATTCTTAAAAAAAAAGTGGTAAGCCGTTTAAATGATGAGTCAGATGATATGATTCTCAATTTTAAACTGAGTGCTGCTCAAAGTGTCGCCTTACAAAGAATTGAGACTGAATTTCAAACTAAAGACGTTGTTTTATTACATGGGATAACTGCTTCAGGTAAAACTCAGGTTTATATTAAACTGATAGAACAGGCTATTGAAAAGGGTGGTCAGGTTTTATTTCTTTTGCCGGAAATCGCATTGACCACACAGATCGTTGAAAGAATAAAACGTTATTTTGGAGACGCTATAGGGGTATATCACTCGAAATTTAATGACAATGAACGGGTAGAAATCTGGAACAGTGTGATGAACGGTAAATATAAGATCGTTTTGGGCGCACGTTCTGCTGTGTTTTTGCCCTTTAAAGATTTAAAGCTGATTGTGGTTGATGAAGAGCATGAGTCATCCTATAAACAAAACGAACCGGCTCCAAGATATCAGGCGAGGGATGCTGCTGTTTATCTGGCGCATCTGCATCAATCGAAAATTATACTGGGATCGGCCACGCCATCTATAGAAAGTTATTATAATGCACTAAATAATAAATATGGTTTAGTAACCCTTAACGAGCGTTTTGGTGGGGTAGAGCTTCCGATTCAGGAAGTTGTTGGAATTGCTGAAGAAACCAAGAAAAAGAAAATGGTTTCTTATTTCTCCAGCGTGTTAATTGATGATATTACAGCCACGCTGGAAAGAAAGGAACAAGTAATCCTTTTCCAGAACCGACGGGGTTATGCGACGATTCTGATTTGTAAAACCTGTGGTTTTGCACCTAAATGTGTGAACTGTGATGTGAGTCTGACCTTTCATAAAAGCAGCGGTAAATTACATTGTCACTATTGCGGATATCATGAAAGCAGTATGAATATTTGTCCGGCCTGTGGTTCAGTCCATATTGAACAAAAGGGTTTTGGAACTGAAAGAATAGAAGAGGAGTTAAATCTTATCTTTCCGGATGTTAAAATTGCCAGACTGGACGTAGACAGTACGAGGACAAAAAATAGTCTCCAGAAAATTATTGGCGACTTCCAGGAGAAAAAAACGGATATCCTTATAGGAACACAAATGGTTGCTAAAGGACTCGATTTCGATAATGTTACACTAATCGGTGTGATCAACGCAGATACTTTATTGAATTACCCCGATTTCAGGGCTTTTGAGCGTAGTTTTCAGTTGCTGGCACAGGTAGCCGGCCGCGCGGGCAGAAGAGATAAACAAGGGAAGGTATGTATCCAGGCTTATGATGCTGATCACAGGATTATTAAACAGGTAGTAGATAATAATTACCTGGAAATGTACAATGATGAAATTGCTGAGCGTAAACAGTTTCATTATCCGCCTTTCACCAGGTTGATCTTTATCAATATAAAACATAAAGACTCCAATTTACTGAATGCGGCCTCGGCACGTTTTGCTTCTATGCTGAGAGTACAGCTTGGAAGCAGGGTACTGGGACCAGAGCAGCCTTTGGTTTCGCGGATCAGGAATTACTATATCAAACAGCTGATTATTAAATCAGATAAAGCGACAGCGATTCATAAAGTTAAGGCTGTGCTCAAACAGACTATTGCAGACTTTAATGCAGAAAATACTTTTAAAGGTGTCATTATTCAGATTGATGTAGATCCCTATTAAAATTTATTACCTAAATGAATTTGCACACCTACGGTTATAGGGGTAAAGAGGAATTCTTTTTTATGTTCAGAATTTTGTGTCATTGAAGCAGAAATGTCTTGAGTAATAAGCTGGGTACGTAAATTGGAATAGTAGAATTCAATGCTCCCTTCTGCGAAAATAGAAATGAAATCTACTGGAGTAATCCTTAATCCTAATGAAGGGGATAAGGTAAGACCATTTTTGACAGTTTCTATCTGGGATACTGTTGCTATGGTCCTTTGCAGATTGATGTAATTCTGTACACCATTAAAACGATTGTACCGATATCCGATATCAAATGAGATATATGGTTGAATACGTGAATAATTCAGGCTTTTTTCAAACCCAAGCTTAACGCTGTAATCGGTGACTTTTCCTTTGTCCAGTTCACAATTTGTACAGTCATCCTGAAATTCTATCGATTGATTAACGAAGTTCCCGATTAAACGATAGCTGATCTGCCGGTCGTTGACTTTAAACATCCCGCCATTGAAATTGGAAGTTATATATTTCAGCGGATCCTGATTAGATATTCTTGGCAGTTGCATGATACTGAACGCGTTAATCCCCAGACTATAGATGCTGTTCACTTGTGAGAATGCGTGGGCTGCCAGAATAAAAATAAGTAACAGAGAGAGCATTGTCTGTTTCATAAATTTTTAATTATCATTTGGTTACATAAAAATATACAATATTATTTGGCATAAACAAGAAGAGCCCCAAAATTTATTTAATTGTATTAATTGGAAATTTTCAATTTATTATTGAAATAAGATTCGTATTTCATCTTTAAGAGCTCAAAAAATATTTTTTCTTTTTCTTAAGAGCAGTATATATATTGTTTAAGATTTGATTTGTTGAGCTTTACGGGCATCAGGTTAAATTCCTCCAATTAAAACCTGAGAAATCGGTTTCAAAGAAGTATTTTTGAATTCAATGGCATATAAGTTTGTAGATAATTACCGGGAAAGAGGAGCGAGGAAGAAATTGGTTGAGCATCTTAAATCAAGAGGCATAGCAGATGACCGCGTTTTGAATGCAATCGGAAAAGTGCCGAGGCATTTTTTCTTCGATGAAACATTCTGGAATCAGGCTTATAAAGATATCGCATTTCCGATTGGCGATGGACAAACCATTTCTCAGCCTTATACGGTAGCTTATCAAAGCGAATTACTGCATATCGGTAAAGGTGATAAAGTATTGGAGATAGGAACGGGTTCAGGTTATCAGACTTGTATACTGATGGAGCTTGGTGCTGAGGTATTCACTATTGAAAGACAGGAAAGTATTTACAAGCATACCCTTAAGGTGTTACCTGGAATGGGATATAATGCACATTTCTTTTATGGTGATGGTTCAATGGGAATTGCTGAACATGCACCCTATCATAAAATTATTGTAACAGCCGGCGCACCATTTGTCCCTGAAATTTTGTTGAAACAGCTTAAAATAGGTGGAATCCTGGTTATTCCGGTAGGAGATGAGCATTCACAGGTAATGGTTACGGTGATTCGTGTCAGTGAAACTGAATATGAAAAGTTTGAACTGGACACTTTCAGATTTGTACCGCTTGTAGGAGACCAGGCCTGGTAATTAGCCCTTCATCGCCCGGTCCATTTCACGTTTAGATTCACGGTCTTTGATGCTATCTCTTTTATCAAAGTCTTTCTTTCCTTGTGCTAACGCAATTTCTATTTTTGCAAAACCTCTTTCATTCGTGAAAATACGAAGTGGAACAATAGTATATCCTTTTTCTTCACTTCTGAATTTCAGCTTTTTAAGTTCCTTTTTTTGCAGTAGTAATACACGGTCACGTTTAATGTCGTGATGGTGAAATGAGCTGTGGCTGTATTCTGAGATATGAAGATTTCTAACGTATAAAATATTACCAATGAACATGCAGAAGGCATCGGTCATATTGGCTTTTCCTTGTCTGATTGCTTTTATTTCTGTTCCCAGCAAAGCCAGGCCAGCATTGTATTTATCAACAACATGGTAATCGAAGTATGCTCTTTTATTTTTTATTTGAATATCGTTCGTCATAGAATCAGCTAATATCAGAAAGAATTGCCGATTTACTGCAATTCTTTCTGAATTTTACACTGAATATAGGATTATCTGAAATGTATTCCGGATTATCTGACTACCAGAACCGGAATAGTGATTTTATGTCTTACCGCATCAACGGTCGTTCCGAATATTAAATCTTTTAATCCTTTATGACCATGGGCTCCCATAACCAGTAATTGTAAATCATTGGTTTTAGTAATTTCAGCAATCGAACCTGATGCGCCTCCGAAACCTATATGCGGGATGCCATGATAATAACCCAGATTAGCCAGGTTCTGACAATACTTTTTAAGGTTTTCTGCATCACTCAGGGTTTCGTGATCGAGCGCTGCTTCTCCGTGATAGCGTGCTCCCGCAGTTTCAACAATATGTATTAAATGATAATCTGCTTTTTTGCCCCCCTGAATCAATGCATGTCTGATTGTACTTAAATCATTTTTAGAGAAATCAACAGTGATACCAATCCTGGTGTAGTGAATCTGGTCAATTGTATCTATATCCAGTGCATTTCCATGGGGGATGTTTTTTTCTAACTTCGTTTTAGATCCAAACATAGGATAAAAAAAAACATATAACAGCAGCAGGCCAATCAAAATAGCCACTGGTATAATCAGGGTATAGATATACCATCCGTTTGAGGTGCTTGCCCATCCTGAAATCTCTTCAATAACCAGTTTAATATTCAGGGCTACAATTACTGCTGCACTGATCCATGCTAATATTTTGACCCATAGTTTGATGGCAAAACCTTTCATTTCTTTTTTGTCTGAAGTGAAATGAATCAGCGGGATTACCGCAAAGCCTAGTTGTAAACTCAATACTACCTGACTTAAAATCAGTAATCCGCTCAGTGCATCATTACCGAAATACAAGATCGTGAAAAATGCAGGAATAATGGCTAGTAAACGGGTAATTAAACGTCTTAACCAAGGCTGGATTCTGAGGTTCAGGTGTCCTTCCATTACAATTTGCCCTGCAAGTGTACCTGTAATTGTTGAGCTTTGGCCGGCAGCAATCAACGCTATTGCAAAAAGAGTGGGCGCAACGCCGCCAAAAATATGACCAAGCAATTTATAGGCATCCTGTATTTCTGCAACTTCATGCATCCCATTTTTATAAAAGGCGGCAGCGGCAAGAATAAGTATGGCTGCATTGACAAAAAAGGCAAGGTTAAGTGCAACTGCTGTATCAATAAAATTGAATTTTATAGCTTCTTTAATACCTTTGTCATCTCTTTCGAACTTCCTGGTTTGAACCAGTGTGAAGAGTGTAAATAGAGATTATGGGGCATTACCGTTGCACCGATAATTCCGATCGCAATATAAAGTGCCTGTCCCGATAATACAGAGGGCTCTAACCCTTTGACAATTTCTTTTATTGAGGGTTCAACGATAAACATCTCTACTAAAAAGGAGATGCCGACGATAAAAACCATAGAAACAATGAATACTTCCATTTTGCGCATCCCTTTATTCATCAGGAAAAGGAGGAGTACGGTGTCAAAAATAGTAATACTAATACCCCAGATCAGTGGCAGGCCGAAAAGCAGGTTTAAACCTATGGCCATTCCAATAATTTCGGCAAGATCGCAGGCTACAATTGCAGTTTGTGCTAAACCAAATAATGGAATATTCACCCATTTGGGATAAGCATTTCTGGAAGCCTGTGCCAGATCCAGACCTCTTACTATTCCTAATCTTGCACTTAAAGATTGTAATAACAAGGCGATTAAATTTGACATCAGTAATACCCAGATTAATTGATAACCGAATTTACTACCTCCGGCAAGATCGGTAGCCCAGTTTCCCGGATCCATATAACCAACACTAACCAGGTAGGCAGGGCCGATAAATGATAATATCCTTCTCCACCCGGTACGCTTACTTGTATCTACACTTTGATGTACTTCACTTAATGATTCTGTATTCTTCATTAGCTAAAAATTTTTTTATTCTGCTGGTTCTATAATTTAGTTGGTTCTTTTATAATTTAAGGAGGATGTGCTGAGCTACTTTTCTGCTTACGTTAATCCTTTGGTTATTCACCATGAGTTCTACTGAGCCATCGTAATCTGTAATTTCTACGATGGTCACGGGTACACCTATAGTTAAGCCCAGTTTTTCCAGGTGAATTAAAAACGGAGATGAATGTTCGCTTACGCCAATGATGATCCCGCTTTTTCCACTGGTCATGTTGTGAAGATGTACATTTTCTGAGGGTTCAAAGTTTCCGTCTTTATCAGGAATAGGGTCACATGAGGGTCTCTCTTTTCGGAAAACCAAGAAAATCATCTAAACGCTCTACTAATATTGGAGAATTGATGTGTTCGAGCTCTTCGGCAATATCATGGACTTCATCCCACCTGAATTTGAGTTTTTCCACTAAAAAGACTTCCCACAGACGGTGTTTCCGGATAACTTTGATTGCGGCAGCTTTTCCTTTTTCAGTTAAAGTTACGCCCTGGTATTTAATATAGTCAATCAACTTTTTGTCTGCCAGCTTTTTAAGCATATCTGTAACTGATGCTGCTTTGGTATTCATTCCATTCGCAATGGCGTTGGTTTGTACCGTACCAGTGTCTGCCTGGGATAAATGATAAATGACTTTGAGGTAGTTTTCTTCGGTAAATGAATGCATTATATTTGCCTAATAATAGTTTTAGATAAATCTAAAAATTTTTAGATAAAATAAAGCATAATTTTTATGTTTATTTTTAGAATTAAATTTGGTAAATAAGGTGTTCTTATTCTACCTTTGGGTACAAGAACGGAAAAATGGCAGCAGAATTAGATAAGATAGATTTTAAAATACTTAAACTTTTACAGGAAAATGGCAGAATTACCAATTTGCTGTTATCGCAGGAAATTGGTTTATCACCAGCACCTACTCTGGAAAGAGTAAGAAAACTGGAGATGTCTGGTTTCATTAAAAGTTACCACGCGTTGGTAGATGAAGAGAAATTAGGTTTGGGAATCAAAACCTTTATCCAGGTACAACTGGATTTTCATAAGAATAATACGATTCAAATATTTTTGGACGAGGTCAATCAGATTAAAGAAATTACTGAATGTCACCATGTAACGGGACAGGCTGATTTTCTTTTGAAAGTATATGTAAGTGATATTAAAGCTTACGAACGATTAATTATGGACAAAATCAGTAAAATCAGCGTTGTGAAAACTTTTCAAACGATGATGATTATGTCGACTACTAAGAAAGAGCCCATAGTTCCTCTGGAATATTAATTGTTTATGCTCTTTTTAGCTAGAACTTCGTCAAATTTATTTCTGGTAGGAAAACTACCAGAAATAAATTATGACTCGTTTCGCTTAAAAATAAGCTATAAACAGGTTTATCTTACCTGAGATATGCTTTAAGATCAGCTGATCTGCCAGTTAATTGGTTTTTTGCCCTGGGCAATTAGGATCTCATTTGTTTTGGAGAAGTGCTTAGAACCGAAAAATCCGGTGTAGGCAGAGAATGGAGAAGGGTGTGCCGATTTTAAAACGGTATGTTTTTTCTCATCGATCAGTATCGCTTTTTGCTGCGCAAATTTGCCCCACAATAGAAATACAAGCCCTGTTTTCTTAGCAGATAGCTGACTGATAGCCTGATCTGTAAATGCTTCCCAGCCTTTACCCTGGTGTGAACCCGGTTCATGTGCCCTAACGGTAAGTGATGCATTCAGTAATAGGACGCCTTCATCTGCCCATTGCGTAAGATTACCGTGATTTGGGGTTTTAAAGCCTTCAATATGTTTCCAATTCCTTGTAGATGTTTTTTAAGGATGGAGGAGTTGCTATTCCCTTCTGTACAGAGAAGGAAAGACCGTGTGCCTGACCATCTCCGTGGTACGGGTCCTGACCTAAGATTACCACCTCGACTTTATCAAATGGAGTATGATTAAAGGCATTGAATATATCTGCGCCTTTTGGATATACAGACTTTCCTGTTTCTTTTTCCTGTAACAGAAAAGCTTTCAGGTTTTTCATGTATTCCTTTTCAAATTCAGGTTCGAGGACATTTAACCAGCCTGGTTCTAATGCTGCTGACATCTTTAATTATTTTTGTTAATGAGTTCAACCATATCGTTTTCCAGGGTAACCAGTGGCCACTCTGTAATCCGACCTATTTCTGTTTCATTGGAGGTAATGATGAATGTTGGTACACGATCGATATTCAGATTGTCTGTTAAACCATCTGCTGCTGCTTTTGTTTCATCAACAAAGATCAGGGTGATATCTTTTTCGGCTACGCCTGATTCATCAAGAACTTTGTAAAAGTGAGGTACTTGTAATCTGCTGTCTCCACACCATGTGCCCATTACAATAATTATTTTTTTGTTAATGAGTAATGATCTTAGCTTCTGTATTGCTGCAGTATCAGGTTGATAACCGGGATATTCTAAATCGTATTTCTCTTTCATTTCCGGAGATTCCATTAGTTTTCTGCGGGCAGATTCATTTGGCATTATTTTATTTCTCCTTTAGTTTTAAATGGGTTCTTAATTCTGTCAGAAGCATTATTCGTTTCCGGGGCTATCTGGAACAGGTTCTGGCAAAGATAAGCATCAGAATGAGATAAACATTTTTAGAATCGGTTTAAATTTAGATGATAAAATTGTTTACAGCTTATCTGATTTTTGGTATATAAACACGATATTTGCACAAAATAATTAAAAATAGATATGCCAAACATAGTAAGACTTATCGCAGCTTTTGTGATACTGGGGGGTGCGGTAGCACTTATGATTTTCGGTTTTTGGGGGTTGGGGAGTTTTAGCTGTATTGATTAGTATACTGATCGTTGCTACTTTTTTCTACAACGAAAACATGCTTCTTGCACAATGGTTTTTACGTAAAGATGATATGCCTAAAGCTGAACGCTTTTTAAATAGAATAAAAAATTATGAAACTGAATTGATCAGACCTCAGCATGGTTATTATCAATTGTTAATCGGTTTGATCGAATCGAGAAAAGCACCAATGCAGTCTGAAAAGTATTTCAAGAAAGCTTTAGCCTTAGGAATGCAGATGGATCATAATATCGCCCTTGCGAAATTAAGCTTAGCTGGTATTTCAATGGGTAAACGTAATAAAAGAGAAGCTCAGATGTATCTGACAGAAGCTAAGAAAGCGGATAAAAACAAATTACTTGCTGACCAGATCAAACAAATGAAAGATCAATTGGCAATGCTGGATAAGCAACAACAAGTAAGATACAGGTAGTTAATAAAGAATTAATATAGCATAATAAAAGAAAGAAGCCACCTCGCGTGGCTTTTTTTATTTATCGCTCAGATTGTCGAAACTATCAACCGTTCCGAGTGCTCCACGGCTGATGATATCATCTTCCATGTATTCTTTTTTTCTACTGAAAAACAATTGTTCAGATTGAATTCTTTTGATAAGCTGACGGATCAGGGACAGATCAAAGGCATCTTTGCTCAATTTTATGCAGTATTCGTTTTCAGTTATCTCAAGACTTGAATTATTCATAACATTCAATTTTATTGTTTGTTAAAAATAGAAAAGGGTTGCTAGAAATTATCATAGCAACCCTTTAAGTTTTTGTTATTATTATGTTAAGAGAACCAGGCGGTTACCTCTTCTTTAGAAGGCATAGGCAATTCAATTTTTAACTTTTTACGCATGCCGCCCAAATCGTTAAATACTTTGTTTGCATTAGCCCCTGCTAAATCTTCTATCGTATTAAAGCCCATCTTTCTGATTACCTGAACCCAGTCAGCAGGAATACCTTGCATTCACGAAGTCTTCGTCAGTAGTTACTTTTGCTTTTTTCTCCGGTCTCATCTGAGGAAAGAAAAGAACTTCCTGTATCGTAGACTGGTTAGTCATCAGCATGACCAAACGGTCAATACCAATACCTAAACCTGAGGTAGGGGGCATACCGTACTCTAACGCACGGATAAAGTCATCATCCATCACCATAGCTTCATCATCACCTCTTGCAGCCAGTTTCAACTGATCTTCAAAACGTTCTTTCTGATCAATAGGATCATTCAGCTCTGTATAAGCATTACCGATTTCTTTACCCATTACAAAAAGCTCAAACCGCTCTACCAGACCTGCTGAAGTACGGTGCTTTTTAGCCAGTGGAGTCATCTCAATCGGATAATCAGTAATGTAAGTAGGCTGGATTAAATTAGCTTCTACTTTTTCACTGAATATTTCATCAACCAGTTTTCCACGGCCCATTGAAGGGTCAGTCTCTATATTCAGGCTTTTACAAGTCTCTAAGCTGATCTTCGGTCATTGCCGAAACATCGATTCCTGTATATTTCTGAATAGATTCATACATCGTCAGTTTCTCGTATGGTCCTGCAAAGTTAATCTCATGCTCACCAACTTTAACTAAAGGTGAACCATGTGTAGCTACAGCCACTTTCTCCAGACAGGCTTCAACCATACCCATCATCCAGATATAATCTTTGTAAGCTACATAGATTTCCATCGAGGTGAACTCAGGGTTATGCGTACGGTCCATGCCTTCATTTCTGAACATTTTTCCGAACTCATATACGCCGTCAAAACCGGCAACGATCAGTCTTTTTAAATACAGCTCATTGGCAATTCTCAGATATAAAGGCATATCTAATGTATTGTGATGTGTATTAAACGGACGCGCTGCTGCTCCTCCATGGATAGCTTGCAGGATAGGTGTTTCCACCTCCATCCAGCCTTGCTGATCAAAGTAAGCTCTCATGGTATTGATAACCTTAGAGCGGGTAATAAAGATCTGTTTAAAGTCAGGATTTACGGTAAGATCTACATAACGTTGTCTGTATCTTAATTCAGGATCTGTAAAACCGTCAAAAATGTTTCCGTCTTCGTCACGTTTTACGATAGGAAGCGGTTTTAATGATTTTGAAAGTAATTTGAATTCAGTAACATGTACTGAGATTTCGCCTGTCTGTGTAGTAAATACATACCCCTTGATCCCGATGAAATCACCAAGATCAAGTAATTTCTTGAAAACAGTATTGTAAAGTGTTTTATCCTCATCCGGACAAAGCTCGTCTCTCTTTAAATAAACCTGGATACGGCCGGAAGCATCTTGTATCTCTACAAAAGCCGCACTTCCCATAATACGGCGGGTCATGATTCTGCCTGCAAAACTTACCTTTTGATAAGCATCCTTATTATTTTCGTAATTAGCCAGTATATCGGCTGCATTTGTATTGATTTCATATCCTTCAGGCGGATACGGATCAATTCCCAGTTCACGTAACTGGGTAGCGCATTTCTGCGCAGTATTTCTAATTCTGATAATCCTGTACTCATATATGTTATTATATTCGGCTCTCGCCGGATAAGCTCTAATTTGCCTGCATTGAACGCTATGTTCAAATACTTTGCAAAAAAATAGTAAATTAGAGCCTGTTTTTTAGAAAAATATAAGGGCGGGCCTAAGCCTGCTGGTTAAATGCAATTATTCAGTATCAACTGATTCTGCATAGAGCTCATTGATCGCCTCAGCATAGATCTTTTCAACCACTTTACGCTTGATTTTCATGGTAGGAGTGATCTCGCCATCTTCGATACTGAATGGGTTCCTTTTAATTCTGAAACTCTTGATCCGCTCAAATTTAGATAACTCATTGGATAGCTTTTTGATATCCTGTCCTATCCAGTCAATAATTTCCGGTTCACTGATAAAGATGTCCGGCTGTAAAAAGAAAGCATCAGGTAAATTGAATTTCTCCTGCAAACTTTCTCTGTTAGGAATGATAATTGCCGTTTAGATATTCTCTTTTATCGCCAATTAAAAACAAGGAATCTATTTTAAGACTTTTCAGATAAATGTTCTCTACAGGTGTAGGATAAACATTTTTTCCATAAGCATTCACGATCATGTTTTTCAACCGATCTGTGATCTGAAGGTTACCTTTATAGAAACGGCCGATATCTCCGGTGTGGAACCAGTTGTTTTTATCTATGGCTTCGGCAGTTTCTGCCGGTTTATTAAAATATCCCTGCATTACGCAATGGCCACGCACTATGATTTCACCTTCTGCACACTCAAAGGTTTCATTAAAAGATTCATGAGTTTGAATGCTGATCATTTCTTTAGTCTCAATATCCTGGATAGCGACCTCTATACCTGGAATAATCCGGCCTACGGTTCCATAAACCTGTCTGTCATATTCCGTAACGGACATTACTGGAGATGTTTCTGTTAAGCCAAATCCTTCAAGGATTTTAATGCCCAGGTTACCGAAAAATTCACCTACGTTTTTAGGAAAGGGCAGCCCCGCCTGAAATCATAAACTTTAATCTTCCACCAGTTTTTTTTTCTTTGATTTTGCTGAATACCAGTTTCTCTGCAATTCTTTTTTCTACGCCAAGAACGATACCCGGGTTTTTCCCTGCTTCGATTTTATGACGGTAGTTCTGGCCAGTTTCCAGTGCCCATAAGAATATTTTAGCTTTTAACCCGCCTTCGGCAGTACCGCTTTTAATGGCTTTGTCGTGGATACGTTCTAATAAACGGGGCACACAGCTCATTACAGTTGGTCTGATTTCGGCCATATTTTTTGCCAGTAGCTCAAGACTTTGTGCATAAGCAATTTTACAGCCCTGAGCACAGCATACATGATAAGTAGCTGTTCTTTCAAAAACATGGGATAATGGCAGAAATGATAAGAATATATCAGTTTCGTCAATTATCGGGATTTGCTGCAAGCATACTTTTACGTTTTCTACGAAATTACTGTGAGAAAGCATCACACCTTTAGGTGTGCGGTAGTAGTACCTGAGGTATAGATTAAAGAAGAGGTGTCCGAAGGACGTAATAGTGATCTGGCTTCTTTGATTTTAACCTGGTAAGTTGAAACCAGTTCTTTCCCTTGTTTTAAAAGGTCTTCGAAACTGATAATGGTTTTATTCAGGTCTTCAGGAACAGTTGTTTTAGCGTATTCTGCAAAAGCAGGAATGATATATTGTAACTGCCGGCAGTTATCCGCGATTTTAAGGATCTTTTTATAAAGGAAGGGATTGCCAACAAGTAATGACTTTATGCCTGAGTCATTGATAATGTATTCTACTTCCTGTTCAGAGAGGGTAGGGTAAATAGATACGTTAATTGCACCAATTTGCTGAATACCCTGATCGTAGTATACGTAATCTGGCCCATTTTCAATCATCAACCCCATTCTATCACCTTTAGCTACTCCTTTTGATAAAAAAAAGGCAGCTACAGCATCGGCTTTGTCGAGCGTTTGCTTAAATGAGATATTCTCCCACTCATTGTTTTTTTTGTGGACTAAGAAAGTTTCTTCGGGTTTGTGAATGTTTTCTACTACGTTTCTTAATAAGCTGGGAACAGTAGAAGATTCGTTAAATGAGACCATATTTATTTTTTTTTGCGAGGGCAATAATAAAGTTTTTTACATTAATAACAGAATACGTGTGGTATAAACAATTGGAAGATAGCAAATGTTTCGGGTGTGTCAGAGATTAAATATACCTTTAAACCCATTGAAATAATACAATTGCTAAAACCAGGATATGTACAATAAAATAAAAGTTATAACTGCTTTTCTAACACTTGTCGGTTTTAACTTATCAGCTCAAACTGGAAGTCTGGTAAATGGGAAGTATACGAATAAGATAATTGGATGGAGCATAAATGTGCCCAAAGGCTGGCATGCAGAGACTGCGAATCATAAATCTAATAATTCTCTGACAACGGAATTGATAAGCTTTAGTAAAGGTGATCATAGCAGCCCAATGTTTTTAGCAGCACAATTGAAGATAGTGTTTCATTAGCCAGTAATGGGGTGAAGACACTTGATGATTTCAGTAATGGCGTTTTAATGGTATTGAGAAAAGTAGACCCAATGGGAACAATGGATGTAAAAGTATCTGATTTGAAGGTGGGTTCACAAGATTTCAAATCAATAGCTTATACTGAAGCTGGCGGTGCTGGTGTAAGCAGGACAATAGGAGCTTACAGGAAAGGTTATCTATTTACGATGACCTGGTTTTTTGATAAAGATGATGATAAAGCAGCAATTGAAAAAGCTGTTTTAAGGTCAACTTTCAAATAATCGGGCCCCTCAATTATAATGGACAAAAAAAAAAAGCAGTAGTTAATTATAACTACTGCTTTTTAAAACAAACCTGAACAAGAATGTTCAAGACCTGTTGTATAAATATTATATCAGCTTAAACGGAGAAACTTTCTCCGCAACCGCAGGTACGACTCGCATTCGGGTTATTGAAGTTGAATCCTTTTCCGTTTATTCCGTCTGTGAAATCAAGTTCTGTACCGGCCATATATAAAAATGATTTCATATCCAGTGCGATCCGGATGCCACGGTCTTCAAAAAACTGATCTCCTGTTTTCTCCTCATTATCAAAATCTAAATTGTAGGATAAACCTGAACAACCACCACCTTTTACTGAAACACGTAAAAAGTAAGTAGTATCCATTTGAGATTCCTGCATTAAGTTATCAATTTTGCTCTTCGCTTTATCTGTTATGGTGATCATATGCTTAAGTATTTAATATAAGCCCAGGTATTATTTTTAGTGGTGTGATTTAGGCAATGCAATTGGCTCCATACCGTTTTTAACACGGTAATCGTTGATTGCTGATTTAATCGCATCCTCTGCTAATACTGAACAGTGAATTTTTACTGGTGGTAAAGCTAATTCTTCAACGATATCCATGTTGTCAATCGTCATAGCTTCATCAACAGTTTTACCTTTTAACCATTCTGTTGCTAATGAAGAAGAAGCAATTGCAGAACCACACAACCGAAAGTTTTAAATTTCGCATCAGTGATTACATTGTTTTCATCCACTTCAATCTGAAGACGCATGACGTCGCCGCATTCTGGTGCGCCTACTAATCCTGTACCAACTGATTTACTGTTTTTATCTAATGTACCAACATTACGGGGGTTGGTATAGTGTTCCATTACTTTTTCTGAGTATGCCATTTTATTTTCCTCCAGACCTCTTATTAAAGAAGCTTATTTCTAAATATCTTAATTTATATATGAATTTGGTTGAGACTAGTGCTCAGCCCATTCAATTTTGCTTAAATCAATTCCTTCTTTAAACATTTCCCAAAGTGGAGAAAGGTCTCTTAAGTGATTCACTGCTTTTTTAGTGTTCTCAATTGCGTAATCAATTTCTTCTTCAGTTGTGAAACGGCCTAAACCGAAACGGATAGAAGAGTGTGCAAGATCATCGGAAAGACCTAAACTTTTCAATACATAAGAAGGTTCTAATGAAGCCGAAGTTCTAATGAAGCCGAAGTTACATGCAGAACCAGAAGAAACAGCCAGATCTTTCATCGCCATCATCAATCCTTCACCTTCAACATATTTGAAAGAGATATTCGCTACATGTGGTAAACGGTGTTGTGTATTACCATTCACATAACTTTCTTCCATTACGGTCAGTGCGCTTTCCAGTTTATCTCTCAATGCTGAAAGACGTGTTGCTTCTGCGTCCATTTCTAAACGGCATAACTCACATGCTTTACCTAAACCAACAATACCCGGTACGTTTAATGTTCCTGAACGCATACCACGTTCGTGACCACCACCGTCCATTTGTGCTGTTACTTTAACCCTTGGGTTTTTACGGCGTACATATAATACACCAACACCTTTAGGGCCGTACATTTTATGCGCGCTGAATGCTAATAAGTCAATTCCATCAGCATTCACGTCTACAGGTATTTTACCTACAGCCTGAGTTGCATCTGTCATAAACAAAGCACCAAACTTATGTGCAATTGCAGAAATTTCTTTGATTGGCTGGCTGAACAACACCGATTTCATTGTTACCGTACATAATAGTAACCAGGATAGTTTGTTCAGTCATTGCTGCTTCTAATTCAGCAAGATCAATTAAACCATCCTCTTTTACTTGTAAGTAAGTGATTTTTGCACCTAATTTCTCCAGGTGTTTACAAGTGTCAAGAACAGCCTTGTGTTCAGTAGTTGCAGTAATAATATGATTACCTTTATCCTGATACATTTCGAAAACACCTTTAATACCAAGGTTGTCTGCTTCTGTAGCTCCTGAAGTGAAAATGATTTCTTTTTCAGTACAGCCAATTAGTTTTGCAGCCTGCTCACGTGCATAGTCAACACCTTCTTCAGCAACCCAGCCAAAGGCATGGTTACGGCTTGCAGCATTACCAAATTTGGTGGTGAAGTAAGGCAACATTGCTTCAAGCACTCTTGGGTCAAGGGGGGTTGTCGCGTTATTATCTAGATAAATAGGAAGTTCCATTGTATGTAATTTATTCTTTAATATACAAATGTACTAAAAAAGATTGCCAAAGAATGTAATTAATGGCTATGAAGGTAGCTGTAAAACATGCATTTTTACATTCGTTTAACGTTAACATGGAAGATGAATAAAATTGAACATATTGGTATAGCTGTAAAAGATCTTGATGCATCTTGTAATTTGTATGAGAAATTGTTGGGTACGGCCGCCTATAAGCGGGAATCTGTAGCTTCGGAGGGGGTAGATACTGCCTTTTTTAAAACAGGGGAGAATAAAATTGAACTACTGGCAGCCTCTTCGGAGCTGAGTCCGATTGCTTCTTTTCTGGGAAAAAGAGGAGAGGGGATTCACCATATCGCCTTTGATATAGATGATATTCACGTAGAAATGAAAAGATTAAAAAGTGAAGGCTTTGTACTCTTAAATGAAGAACCTAAATTTGGGGCTGATAATAAACTGATCTGCTTTGTGCACCCTAAAGGTACAAATGGAGTACTGATTGAATTGTGTCAGGAAATAAAAAAAATGATTTAATGGATGATCTGAAAGCACTCAGCCGAATTATAGGAAATGATTTCGAACTGGAAAATGAACTGTCTGCAGAACAGCTGAGGGAGAAAATGGTACATGCTTTCTCCTGGTTACTGGATAATGATATCTCTAAAATGATGAATATATTATATCGCACGGATGTGGACGAAGAAAGATTAAAATCTTTATTGATCAGCAAGTCTCAACTGCCTTCGGCAGAAGTGATTGCAGATGAATATATTAGCAGACAGATGCAGAAAATTGAAACCAGAAAAAAGTATAGTACATAATTTTTTAATAATGCTTGTAAATAAAAAATATAATTAGGATATTTGCAACCTTCAAAATAAGCGACAAATAAGTACAAATAAGTATATATTCATTATGAAAAAAGATCTTCACCCTTCAAACTATAGATTCGTAGTATTTAAAGATATGTCTAACGAATACTCTTTTTTAACTAAATCTTGTGTTGAGACTAAAGAATCTGTGACTTGGGAAGATGGTAACGAGTACCCTCTTTATAAATTAGAGATCTCACATACATCTCACCCTTTCTATACTGGTAAAATGAAACTGGTAGATACAGCTGGTCGTATCGATAAATTTAAAACTCGTTACGCTAAGAAATAATTCTACAGTTATAAGAAATTATTTTAAAGTCCCGATGCTAAGCTTCGGGACTTTTTTTTTTATTTTTGCGTATATTATATATCAGGTACCTGTTTAAACAGGCAAGCGAAAAACATAACAATAACAAAAATGAACATTAATTTATTTGATGATCACACTGCACTATCTTTAAGGCCGCTTACTTTTACCCGGCCTGTGGCCGACCTGCGGATCGGAATATTAACCATTGCTGAAAAATGGGAAAAATATTCATCTGCCCCTGTTGGTTTTTGTACCTCTGCCTATCTTGCTTTTAAATATAAAACCCGTCATGATGCTGATACCTATATCAACGGTTCTGTGTGTCCTGATGAAAATCTTTTTGCTGCTATTGCTGCATTGCAAAGTGGTGAGGTGCTTTCCCAGGGAGCAATTATTTTAGCCTATAAAGTTAATGCGGGCGAAGTACTCAGTTTAGCGGAGGGCATTTTATTGCGCCCTGTTCAATACAGCAGTGCCTTTACGCGTATTGTCTTTCCTGAAGATATTTTTAGAAATAACGATGTACAACTGCGTGCTGATTTCAGCCTTTTAACAAAAGGTAGGGTATCAGCAAAATTAAGTGCAACCAATACCGTTCTTGGAGACCAGATTTTTCTGGAAGAAGGTGTTGAGGCAGAATGTGCTACTTTTAATACTTTAACGGGGCCTGTTTACCTGGGGAAAAATACTCAGGTTTGGGAAGGCAGTCATATCAGAGGGTCTTTTTCTTTGGGTGAAGGCTCAAGAGTGAAGATGGGAACCAAGATCTACGGGCAGACTACAATCGGCCCGTTTAGTACGGTAGGAGGAGAGATTAATAATGCTGTCATCTGGGGCTATATTCTTCTAAAGGTCATGAAGGGTATCTGGGTAACTCTGTGATGGGACAATGGTGTAATATCGGAGCTGATACCAATAATTCTAACCTGAAAAATAACTACGCAGAGGTTAAACTCTGGGATTATGAACAACAGTTTTTTAGAAAGACAGGTCTCCAGTTTTGCGGCTTAATCATGGCTGATCATGTGAAATGTGGTATCAATACCATGTTTAATACGGGAACTGTGGTTGGTGTAAGTGCAAATGTGTTTGGTTCGGGGTATCCAAAGAACTTTATTCCTGATTTTGCATGGGGAGGACCACAGGGATTTGATATTTATAGCATTGAGAAAATGATTGAGACCACAAAAAAAGTCTTTGAACGTAAAAATGTTGAATTTAATCAGATAGAAAAAGATATATTGTCATCGATTTTTGATTTAACTTCAATTTATAGATCTTTTTAAGAGAGTTTGTGTATTTTTATCACTTATATGTGTAGTGGTAACATGGAGTTGAGTATTTTTTTGAAATCAAAATGACACCTTAAATAGTAGAAAATAGGATTACAATTAAAATAATATTAGATTTAATTATGAGAAAGAAAATAGTAGCAGGAAATTGGAAAATGAATACGGACTATGCGGAAGGTATTTCATTATTTTCAGAAATCGTTAACATCGTAAGAGATGAGAAAAAAGGCGATCAGATTGCTATCATATGTGCTCCGTTTATTCATTTAAACAGCTTATCAAAATTAGGCGGAGATATCGTTAAAATTGGTGCTCAGAACTGTCACCAGAAAGAAAGCGGTGCTTTTACGGGAGAGATTTCTGCTAAAATGATCAAATCAGTTGGTTGTGAATATGTAATTATCGGACATTCAGAACGCCGTCAGTACTTTGCTGAAAGTGATGCTTTACTTGCTGATAAAACTAATATTGCTTTGGCTAATAACTTATTACCTATTTTCTGTATTGGTGAAACATTAGATGAAAGAAATAATGGTAATTTCTTTGAAATCCTTAATCCTTAAAGGACAATTAGAAAATGGTCTTTTCCATTTAAGTCCTGAAGATTTTTCAAAAGTAGTTATTGCTTATGAACCGGTTTGGGCTATTGGTACAGGATTAACTGCTACTGCTGCACAAGCACAGGAAGTACATGAATTTATACGTGCAGAAGTTGCTGGTAAATATGGCGAGGCTGCAGCAGAAGAAACTTCTATCTTATATGGAGGGAGCTGTACACCTAAAAATGCACCTGAATTATTTGCGCAGAAAGACATTGACGGTGGATTAATAGGAGGAGCTTCTCTTAAATCACGTGATTTCGCTGACATCATTAAAACGTTTAATTCTTAATGCAGTATATTCAAGTCACATTTAGCTTCACGCTTATCCAGGAATATCAACAGGATTTATTAATCAGTGAACTTGCCGAAATTGGATTCAATACATTTGAGGATACAAAAAATGGGTTCTCTGCTTTCATTGACCTTGATAGCTATAATAAAGAGAATTTAACCGAAGCTCTTGTTCAGTTTGAAGGAGAATTCGAATATAATTATACAGTAACAGAAATTGCAGCAGAAAATTGGAATGAAGAGTGGGAGAAGAATTTCGAGCCTCTGATTATCGATGAAACTTGCTATGTAAGAGCTACTTTTCATCCGGCGCAGCCTAAATATAAATATGAGATCGTTATCGATCCTAAAATGGCTTTTGGAACCGGTCATCATCAGACTACAACGATGATGATGCAATATATCCTTGAAACAGATGTTGCTGGAAAGCATATGCTGGATATGGGTTGCGGCACTGGAATATTAGCTATTCTGGCTGCTAAAAAAGGTGCTGGAGAATTAGTTGCAATTGATAATGATGATGTTTGTTATCTGAGCGCTATAGAAAACTCTGCACTGAATGACATCCATAATATCACTGCTTTATGTGGTGGAAAAGAAATTATTCCTGCTCATGCCTATGATATTATCCTGGCTAATATAAACCGTAATATTTTACTGGATCAGATTCCAGATTCCTGTTTATGCGGATGTATTAAAAAGTGGGGGTGAAATCTTCTTTAGCGGGTTCTATGAATCTCCGGATTTGGAGATGATTAAGGATGCTTGTGCGAAATTAGGGATGAATTATCTGAATCATAAGAAAATAGGAGACTGGGTAGCCGCCAGATTTATAAAGGCATAATAAAAAAAGTATATTAATTACTTTATTTTTTTTAATATTTGAGAATGCGAATACATTTTATAGCTATCGGGGGAAGTGCAATGCACAATCTTGCAATAGCTTTGCATAAGAAAGGATTTATAGTAAGTGGTTCTGATGACTTGATTTTTGAGCCATCAGCAAGCAGGCTTTCCAGATTTGGGATTTTTCCTGAAGAACTGGGCTGGCACGAAGAATCAATTACCCCTGATCTGGATGCTGTTATTTTAGGAATGCATGCCCTTACTGATAATCCTGAATTACTCAGGGCACAGGAACTTGGTATTAAGGTCTATTCGTATCGTATCCGGAATATATTTATGAACAAACTAAAGATAAGCTTAGAGTAGTTATTGGTGGAAGTCATGGGAAGACTACCATTACTTCTATGATTTTGCATGTACTCAACTATTACGAAAAAGATTTTGATTACCTGGTAGGTGCCCAGCTGGAAGGATTCGATACGATGGTAAAGGTGACTGATTCAGCACCGTTAATTATTATCGAGGGAGATGAATATTTAGCTTCGCCGATTGACAGAAGACCAAAATTCCATTTATATAAGGCAAATATCGCTGTGATTAGTGGTGTAGCCTGGGATCATGTGAATGTATTCCCTACTTTTGAAAATTATCTTCATCAGTTTGAGCTTTTTATTGATACAATTGAGCCGGGGGGTAAATTATTCTATTGTGAGAACGACAAAGAATTACACACCCTTGTGGGAAATTCTCGTAAAGAAATTGTTAAGACTGGATACGAAATTCCTGCACACCGCGTTAACAATGGTATTACTTATTTAATGCCTGAAAATATCTGTCTCTGAAATTTTTTTGGTGACCATAACCTAATGAATTTAAGTGCAGCGAAACTGGTTTGTAAAGAAATAGGTATTAGTGAAGATAATTTTAACGAGGCAATTACTTCATTTAAAGGGGCTGCAAAACGCCTTGAGTTATTAAATGCAGAAAATAATACTAATGTTTATAAAGATTTCGCACATTCACCTTCAAAATTGAAAGCTACCATTGAGGCGGTAAAGTCGCAATTTGAGGAAAGAAAGTTAGTTGCCTGTATAGAATTACACACATTTAGTAGTTTAAATAAAAATTTTTTACTGCAATATGCAGATACAATGATCCGGGCAGACAATCCTATCGTATATATAGATATAAAAACATTTCAACAAAAAAAAATTAAACCTTTCACAGAAATAGATGTTCAAACAGCATTTAATAACGATAAGCTTACTTTTTTTGACAATGCCTCTACTCTTGAGCAATACTTGAGAGGATTGAATTTTGACCACGCAAAATTTTGCTCATGAGCTCAGGTAATTTTGGAGGGATGGATTTAGTCAAACTGGCACGTGAGTTGAATACTTAAAGAACAAAACACACCTAAATTTATAACAATGAACATCATCGGTAAGAACATCAGACAGCTCCGTCAAAAAAATGGATGGAGTCAGGGCGAAGTAGCTAAAAGACTTAACATCTCAATTCCTGCATTTTCAAAAATTGAAACAGGTATTACAGATATTAATATCTCAAGGCTGGCTCAGATCGCTAATCTTTTTGAAGTCTCAACAATGGACATTATCTCTAAAGAGGGAGAGAATCCTCAATCAGTTAATTTCGAAGAGATCAATAATCTGAAAGCGAAAAACTATCACTGAGAGAAGAAGAGATCATCAAACTTCAAAAGAAGGTTATTGATCTTTACGAAGAAATCAGAGAAAAATAGAGAAATTTTAAAAGCCTGTTTAAATTTTAAACAGGCTTTTAAATTTAAGAAAAGATCTTTCTCATCGTCAGTGACGCTTTCCAAAGACCGCGCCGGTTGCTTCATGGATAGAAAGCATTTTATCATTGAAATCGCCTACCCAGGATAACTCAAGTTCATCATACTGGTTCAAAGGCAAAAAACATATTCTTTTAATTTAATAAACAAGGCGGATTCTAGTCCGTGTTTCTGATAAGCAGTTTTTGTACCCATGACTATGGCTCTCATTCTGTTTACCCCCTTCCATCTTCTATATACAAATCTCAGTTTTTCTATCAAACCCAACTTTCCTTTGAAATCTTTAATCATTTGATTAGCATCAGGTATGATAACGACGAAAGAAGCTGGTTCTCCGTTGAGGTACGCGAACCAAATCAGTTTCTCGTCCATTATAGCCTCCATCTGTTTGAAGCTCTCCTGAAGCGTCTCTTTTTTGATCGGAACAAAGTTTTCGAAATCTTTCCAGCCATCGTTATAAATTTCCATCAGATCCTTTACGTACTTGTCTGAATTCTTTTTAGAGAAATGCTCAAAAAGTATAACCTGGTTTATTAGCTACCCAGGTTGCAATTTTAGTAAAGCGTTCTGGAAATGGATTCCTGACTGCCAGATGATTGGTGATTTGCTGATAAGAGGTTACAAATCCATAGTTCTCAAAAAATGCCTGGTAATAGGACGGATTGTAATTCATGCCATAGGATGGAGGAGTGAAGCCTTCCACCAGTAAACCCCAGAAAGTGTCGTTTTCACCAAAGTTAATCGGGCCGTCCATTGCCTGCATCCCTTTTTCTTTTAACCATCGTTGTGCGGCATCAAATAACATAAATGCTGCATCCTGGTTATCAATACACTCAAAGAAGCCTATTCCGCCTGTCGGCTGTTCATAGTTAAATGCTTTTTTGGTATTGATAAAAGCTGCAATTCTTCCAATTGTTTTTTCCTGCCCATCTTTCAGTACCCACCGGGTACACTCACCATGTTTAAAGAATATATTCTTTTCAGGATCAAATGTTTTTTCGACATCATTATCTAAGGGAAAATCCAGTTCTGATCGTTCTGATAGATGTAATGAGGTACCTTTAAGAACTCTTTTTTTGTCTGTGAACCGGAAACGGGAATTAGCTGCATTTATTTCGATTGAGTTTAAAGGGCTGTCCATATTCAGACAACCGCTAATAAAAAAAAAGCATCTTTTTTGTAAGATGCTCTATATGGATTAACAGGAATACTTAGTAAGTATCATCGTCATCTTCTGAATCGAAGTCGTCGAAGGTGTCCAGATCATCTAAAGGAAGATCAAAGTCATCATCATCATCGTCGAAAGTTTTCTTTTTCTCGATTGAGTCATAAGAATTCTCATCATTCATCTCTTTATCCTGTGCCTGATCATCTAATGAACTTTTCTTAACAGATTTTTTTGGAGTTGTCATTTGTCTTAAATAAAATTACCAGAGGTTGTTGATACGTTAAATTTACAAAAAAATCTTTTTAAATAGCACCAAAGGTGTTTTTTAATGATTTTTTGCTCTACCAAATTTAACATAAAAAGCTTTTCAAAAAAAGAACTTTTTTCAAATTTCGGCGGAAGTTTTTCAAGAGGTTGCTGATCAGATCAATAAACAAGGCAAAAAAAAAGTGGTAAAGTTTTGACTTTACCACTTTTAACACACAAATGAAACCTGAATTGAGATAAGTTTTAGGTTAGGTTAAAAATATCTTTTGCCAATTCTATAAGAACGCGTTTTACAAACTTTGTTTGTTTTAATATCTATAACAAGTTTAATGCTATTTTCATTTTAAACGAATAATACTTAGTAAGTGGTAGGTATCATTGAGTAAACGGTAAATTCTACCTGTTCGGGACTAAAATAGAGATAGTTGTACCCGATTCACCGTTTTGTTTAATACTGATTTGTATAGGATTTGCCTCAATCTGGTTGATGAGATTGATTCTCTCCTGGGTAAGGCTCATACCTTTACTTTGATGTTTATCTTTTTTGACCCGCAGCGAGTTGTCTATACCGACACCGTTATCAATGATTTGTATCAATAAGTTATCATCTCCTTGGGTTTTTAATCACAATAGAAATCTTACCTCCGTCTTCTTTAGGCATCAGGCCATGCCAGATCGCATTTTCTATATAGGGTTGTAAAATCATGGAAGGGATCATCGTTTCATCCTGATCAATTTCTTCTGAAACATGAATAGTATAATTGAATTTTTCTCCAAATCTTTTCTTCTCCAGTGTGAGGTAAAGGGACAAATATTCAATTTCTTCTTCTATAGAAATAAAGCTTTTGGTACAGATATCCAGGTTTTTTCTAATCAGCCTTGCGAAACCTGTCAATATTTTATTGGCTGATGAAGTGTCTTTGGTATTGATATAGTGCTGTATAGAATTCATGACATTAAAGACGAAATGTGGGTTCATCATCGCTTGCAGTGCCTGTTGTTCCAGCATTAGTATTTTATTCTTCAAGAGTAACCTTTGCTGTTCTTTATCTTTTTGTTGTTTGGTGACAATGACAGCAATTATAAAAGCTAAAACTTGCAATTAAAACAATGAGCAGTATAAACCACCAGGTTTGCCAGAAATGGGCTTTTAAAGTGAAACTTACCTCAACTGGTTTGCTCCACTGGCTATTATTTGTTCTTGCACTAAGTTCAAATTTATAAATACCCGGTTCCAGAGAAGAGAATTCCAGTCTTCTGTTCCTGGTTTCTGTCCATGGGTTAGTTTCTTTTAGCCTGTACCGGTATAAAATGTAATTGTTCTGGAAGTCAAGGGCGCTGTAATAAAAGGTAATATTGTTGTCAGCTGGTGCTAAGTTAAAGGAGGAAGAATTAATACTCAATGGTTTCCTGTTATTGATAATAGCAGAAATTAAGACTTTAGGAACTTCTTTATTCCTGTCAAATGGGGTATTGGCAAAGAAAACCAAACCATGGTTGGTGGCAAAGTAGGCTGTATCCCGGTCTATATATAATTCATTGATATCGTTGTCAAGGAGATTATTTGTGTATTCAAATGATTCAACTGGATTTTTTCCGTTTAAAAAGATCCGGTTTATGCCACCATTGGTAATTACCCAGACATGATCTTTTTGTATAAATAGTTTTTTGCAGATATTATTGGCCAGTCCGTCTTCGCGTGTGATTTGCCTGATGAGCAGGTTGTTTTTGAAAAAAAGGAGTCCGTATCCGTCTGTCGCTAATACAATAGTTCCGTCTGGTAACTGAGCAATATCATTAATCCTTTTGGTTAAGAGCGGATGCCTTTGATAGTGCCTGATTAGTTTTCCTGCTGATAATTCTGCCAGCCCATTGATATTTGAAAACCACAGGTTATCGTCTCTGTCGTAATAGACCCGGTAGGCTCTGTTGCTAAAGAAGTTTTCTCCTTCTTTATAGTTTGATGAAGTAAATGATAACTTATGGAAAGGGTCATTTAGCATCACCACCCCTGATGATAGTGCCAGTGAAAGCTGGTTTTTACTGTTAATACTAAAGCTTTTAAGTACAAAACCTGAGTTGTGGGTTTCCTGCAGGTATTTAATACCCTTTTCCTGACTATCTTTATTATTGTAAAGCATTCCCAGACCATAATCGGAACTGAAAAAGACAACTTTTCCACTCGCGTCAGTACTGATTTGTTTGATGCTGCTGAATTTTTTCTTATCGGGTATATCAATTGTTAAGACCTGGTAGGCTGATTTGCTCAGCATATTAATCTTTCCATTATTAAGTCCTAACCACAATTTTCCGGAATGGTCTTTCAAAACACTTTTTACAATATTGTTGCTCAGGCCATGATGGTTGTCTATAATATAGACCCTTTTGGATTTTTTAGGTAACATATAAATGCCATTGCTTGTTGCAAACCACATATTTTCCCTATTGTCTTTGATCACCTGGTTGGTGGTCAGATTATTCAGATAACGTGTTTTTGTCCCGTCTGCTTCCAGATGATAAACTCCTGAACTGGTGGTTAGCCACAGTTCTTTTTGACTCTCGGCGTAAAAATAGCCTGGATTATCTGCCAGCAAAGAGCTATCAATTTTCATGGTCAGCATTTGCTGTGCCCCATTTTTGAAATTCAGTCCTTTTTTATCAAGGAAATACATGGTTCTGTCCGGAAGGTTTTTCGCTGTTCTGTAGGACAGGGGACTAATCTGATTAACCGTTTTATCGAAAGTCTCTCCGTTGAAAATGCGCAGACAGTGTGCACTTGATGCCCATATTTTTCCGGATTGATCTTCGTAAATAAAGGTATTGATAAACTGACTGGCAGGATCGGTTGAGGTATATCTTTTCAATGATTTACCGTCCCATCTGGCCAGCAGGTTTTTGTTAGTCCCGAACCATATATTGCCTTTGCTATCCTCAAAAAATGAAGTAACAACACCATTGAATTTTAAAAGTTTAAGTAGTTTATCATTGCTTTCGTTGTAGATGAGCCCATTGTGAAAATAGCTGAGCTGACCATTTAATGAAGAAAACCAGATTCTGCCTGAACGGTCTTCATTCAACCTGATAATCTGGTTATCCGGTAGCCCGTCATCGATCGAGAAGGTTTCAAAAACTTTTCCGTCAAACCGGCTTACGCCTGCGTCCGAGGCTACCCAGATATAACCTTTTTTATCCTGGAGAATAAAATAGCAGCTATTGCTTGGCAGTCCGTCTTTGGTACTGTAATGTTTTATAAAAGTGGTTTGGCCATAGCAATGGACGCTTGAAACAAGAAAAAAGATGATCAGGATCATCCTTTGTATACCGAAAGCTTTTGCTTTATTTATCACTGGTGAAATTGGTATATTGTTTAACTTTTTCTGCAAAAATACTTGCCCTGCGTCTGGATACAGCAATTTTCTCTCCGTTTTTTAATAATACTTCGAGACCATTTTTGGAATTGTATTCTTTTAGATAATTTAAGTTGACAATACTTGATTTATGAATGCGGATAAACTGATTTTCAGGTAGAATCTCTTCGTAATCTTTGAGGACTTTGGATACTGTAATTTTTTCTCTGTTATCCAGATGAAAGATAGAATAATTACTATCTGCCTCAATATGAATAATTTCATTGAGGTCAATTAGTGTATATCCTTGTCCATTCGGTAAGCTTAATTTTCTGATTTCTGTCCGGTCTGCTAAATTAATTGCTAAATTTTTTAAGCGTTCATTTCTGTCCGATTCCTGGTCAGTCAAACGTATTAGCCTGGCGGCTTTTTCTACTGTTTCTTTGAGCTCATCGATGTCAATCGGCTTCAATAAATAATCCAGTGCATTGGCTTTAATCGCCTTGAGTGCATACTGGTCATAAGCAGTTGTAAAAACAACTTGTGTATTGTTCTGTTTTGCGTCTGGTATGAGTTCAAAGCCGTTTTTTCCGGGCATAGCAATGTCCAGGAAGATCAAGTCTACCTCATGCAGAGAGAGTAATTCACGGGCCTCATCTACTGATTTTGCAATCCCGGAAATGTGCACATTTTCACAGTTTTCCTGTAAAAGAAAATAAAGTGAAGAGCGCGCAAATTCTTCATCATCTACTATAATCACATTGAACACAGGCCGATATTTTTATAAGGTGAAATTATCAAAAAAATAGGGGAGATAAGAATTTTTCTCTTAAACTCAAAAACCAAAGGGTTTTATCCTCCGTATGTCACGGTATAATCATGGGGGCCCTCACATTGTTGAACCATATTATAAAAATATTTCTTATGAAAAGTTTACAAGAACAAGAGACAGAATTACTGCACAAAGAAAGCGGTATTCTGACTGCCAAACTGCAACGCAGATCGTTTCTGCAATATGCAGGAGCAGGAGTGGCAGGTGTAGCTTTAATTGCTGCCGGCTGTAAAAAAGATCATAATACGATGAACCCCGGGCTTGATACTGGTGTAGATTTAGGTACCGGTGATATTGGTATATTGAACTATGCCTATGCACTGGAACAATTAGAGGGCGCATTTTATGATGCGGTGGTAAAAACCCCATATGCGAGTATTTCCCCCTCAGAACTGGCTTTACTGACTGACCGATATCAGGGACCACGAACTTGCACATAGAGAATTTTTTAAAAAAGCGTTGGGAGCAAAGGCGATAGTAGGATTAGAGGTGAATTTCTCTTCTATAAATTTTGCTGACAGAACTAGTGTGCTGGCGACAGCTAAAGCATTCGAAGATTTAGGCGTTTCAGCTTATAATGGTGCTGGTAAACTCTTGACAACGGCGAAATATTTGGAGGTAGCAGGGAAAATTGTTTCAGTTGAAGCGCGTCACGCTGCATTAATCCGTGATTTGATTTCGAATGGAACATTTGCCGATTCAACTGCTGTTGATGCTAATGGACTTGATGGTGCAAGAACACCTATACAAGTGTTAACGATAGCTAAAACCTATATTAAAACTTCAATTAACGCATCTAATTTACCTTCTTAATCAGGAAATCATGAATATTGTCAGCATATTAGAAGAAATTGAAAAAGTGGATGCAGAAGTGTATGAACGCTTAAATCCACGAAGAGAAGCAATGAAGTCATTTTATGGCTTTGGGTCGAAAGTTGCATTAGCTGCACTTCCTATGGCTTTAGGTTCCATGTTCAAAAAAGCTTATGGACAAACTAGCTCTAACGTAATCGCAGTCTTGAATTTTGCTTTAACTTTGGAATATATAGAATATAATTTTTATCAGACTGCGATCAATACGCCTGGATTAATTCCTGCCGGAACGCCTGCTGTAGGTGCGATTAATACAATCCGAGACCATGAATTAGCGCATGTTAATTTATTAAAAGGTGCTATTAGTGGTTCAGGAGGTACTCCGGTAGTTTATACTGCGGCATCTTTTGACTTTACTGCAAAAGGTAATTTTCCTACTGTATTTTCAGATTATCCGACTTTCCTTGCGGTTGCACAGGTATTTGAAGATACGGGTGTTAGAGCTTATAAAGGTCAGGCTGGTGCTTTAATGGGTAGCCCAAGTATATTGCAAACAGCTTTACAAATTCACTCAGTTGAAGCGCGTCACGCTTCACACATCCGTCAGATGCGTAAGGCACCTGCTGGAGGTGGTGTTACGGCTTTAAAACCATGGATTACCGGAGCAAATGATAGTGGTGTTGCAGCAGCAGCAGCGAGTTATGCAGGTGAAGATAATGTAACACAATTAGATATCAATATCCCAGGTCTTGGCTTCTCAGTGAGTGCTTCAACAGAAGCTTTTGATGAGCCATTAACAATGCCTCAGGTACTTGCGATTGCAAGTCTGTTTATCAAATAATATTTTTTGAATGGGAATATAATGTGAAGGAAGAGAGTGTGAACTCCCTTCCTTTTTTATTTTACTATATATTATAAGGTATGATTAGTAATTAATCACCTGCTCCTCTAAATGCTCAGGAAGATCACGGTAATTATATTGCTGACCTCTTAACTGAGGCTCAAAACCAGCTTCTCTGATGGCGTCCTGTATCCCTTTTGCTGTAAAACGGTGTGGGGCACCGGCAGCAGAAACAACATTCTCTTCAATCATAAATAGAACCAAAATCATTAGCTCCTGCATGTAAACATAGTTGTGCTACGTTTTTACCTACAGTCAACCATGAAGCCTGTATGTTTTTAACATTTGGAAGCATAATTCTGCTCAACGCAAGCATTCTTACATATTCATCTCCCGAAACATCATTTGTAATTCCTCTTAAACGTTTCAATAAAGTACCGTCATCCTGAAATGGCCATGGAATAAAGGCTAAAAACCCTTTTGCATGTTCTGGTTTTTCGCTTTGTACTTCTCTGATCCATACTAAATGCTCAAAACGTTCATCTATGGTTTCAACATGACCAAACATCATCGTCGCAGAAGTAGTTATGTCCAGCTGATGTGCTGCACGCATGACATCCAGCCATTCCTGGCCACCGCATTTTCCTTTAGAAATCAATCTGCGAACCCTGTCATTCAATATTTCTGCACCTGCACCCGGTAAGGAATCCATACCAGCATCTTTCAAGGCACTTAGAACTTCTGTATGGGTGAGCTTGTCCAATTTTGCAACGTGTGCAATTTCAGGCGGGCCTAGAGCGTGTAATTTAAGATCAGGATAAAGGGCTTTTAATTTTCTGAAAAGGTCAGCATAAAATTCAAGTCCAAGATCAGGGTGGTGCCCTCCCTGTAAGAGTAACTGATCACCTCCTAAACGGAAAGTTTCTTCAATTTTAACTTTATATGTTTCTATATCTGTGATATAACTTTCATCATGTCCTGGTCTTCTGAAGAAATTGCAAAACTTGCAGTTGGCAATACAAACATTGGTTGTATTCACATTTCTATCAATTTGCCAGGTAACCTTTCCGCTGGGTACTTGTTTTTTTCTCAGCTCATTTGCAACAAAAGCCAGATCGGCTGTAGCAGCATTGTGGTACAAAAACACGCCCTCTTCTTTAGTTAAAAAGTCGAATTGCAGAGCCCTTTGTAATAATTCAGCAGTATTCATACAGCAAATATACCATTTGTTCTGCTGTTTTTATTTCACGAAATTATCACATTTAGCCTAAATCATTATTCCTATATTTGGCGGTATATATATATTTATGGTAGATTTTAATCGTTTTACACTTTCTAATGGCCTACGTGTTCTGGTACACGAAGATGATACAACTCCTATGGCTGTATTGAATATCTTATATGATGTAGGCGCAAGGGATGAAGAAGAGGGTAAAACCGGTTTTGCACACCTTTTTGAGCACCTCATGTTTGGAGGGTCAGTTAATATACCTAGCTATGATGAACCCCTGCAAAGAGTAGGAGGGGAAAATAATGCTTTTACCAGTAATGATATTACAAATTATTATATCACTTTACCGGCTACTAATATTGAAACCGCTTTCTGGTTGGAAAGTGATCGTATGCTGAGTCTTGCTTTTTCTGAAAAAAGTCTGGAAACACAACGTAATGTAGTTTGTGAAGAGTTTAAGCAAAGATATTTAAATCAGCCTTATGGCGATGTATGGTTGAAATTAAGACCGCTTGCTTAAAAAAGCATGCCTATCGCTGGGCAACAATAGGTCAGGACCTTGCTCAGATCGAGAACGCTTCGATTGAGGATGTGAAGGCTTTCTTTAAAAAACATTATACGCCACAGAATGCCATTATGGTAGTGGGTGGAAATGTGAAAACTGAGGATATTAAATTACTGGCCGAGAAATGGTTTAGTCCTATTCCGGCTGGTGATAAGTATGAAAGAAATTTACCTCAGGAACCTGCTCAGACCGATGCACGCAAGGAAACTGTTCATGCGAATGTACCTTTGAATGCATTTTATCTGGCCTTTAAAATGCCTGCGCGCAGGGATGCTGATTACCAGGTTTTTGATCTTTTATCTGATGTGCTTTCTCAAGGACAGTCTTCAAGATTATATAACAGTTTACTGAAAGATCAGCAGTTGTTTAGTGATATTCATGCTTATATTACCAGTAGTCTGGATGCAGGTTTGTTTGTTATAGAAGGAAAATTAAGTGAGGGTGTTGACATGGAAACGGCCGAAAAAGCTGTTTGGGCTGAGTTAGACAAAATTGCAACTGAAGAGGTTAGCGAGATTGAATTAACGAAAGTAAAAAACAAATCGGAGTCTATCATGGTCTTTGCTGAAATGAGCCTGCTTGATAAAGCAATGAACCTTGCTTATTATGAATTATTAGGTGATGCTGAAGGGCTGAATACTGAAATTCAGAAATATCTTGCCGTTGATGCTGCGAGAATTCTTCAGGCTGCCAAAAAGACTTTCATTAGAGAGCAATGTTCAACTTTATACTATTTAACTTCCGAAAATGCTTAACCGAACCCTTATACCTGAATCAAGACAGGTAAATGATATCAATTTTATTGCCCCGCAAAAACAAGAATTAGCTAACGGAATTAAGGTATTTACGGTTAATGCCGGAAAACAGGAACTTGTTCGTATTGAATTTGTGTTTGAAAATGTAAACTGGGATGAATCTAAGCCGTTACAGGCAATAGCTGTAAACCATTTGATTAATAATGGTACAAATAAACTTACTGCAAGAGAAATTGCTGACCAGGTAGATTATTACGGTGCATTTCTGCAAACTGATTATGGTGCTGATCAATCGAGTATCAAAAAATATATACACTGAATAAACATCTTGGATCAGTACTGCCTATTTTATGGTCTGTATTGAACGAGAGTATTTTTCCTCAGCAGGAACTGGATATTTTTAAGCAAAATCAACAGCAGTCTCTTAAAGTGAGCTTGCAGAAAAATGATTTTATTGCAAGAAAAAACTTTGCTCATGCTATTTTTGGAACTTCAACTTATGGTTCCGATATCAATGAGGAAGATTACCAGAAAATAGAAAGAGCTGATTTAATAGCTTATTTCAGTGCTGCTTATAAGCCTGAAAACTGTACCATATTTGTTGCTGGAAAATTTGAACAAGCTGAATTTGATTTGCTGAATGCCAACTTTGGTAAGGGATGGAACAATCAGGCAGTCTCTACAGTTAATCAATTCGCTTTGACGGGACTGTAAAAGGTGAAATTTTTATTGAGCGCGCTGATGCAATTCAGTCTGCGATTAGAATGGGAACTTTAAGCATTAACAGATCACATCCTGATTTTGCAGGTTTTCAGGTGATGAACTGTCTTTTAGGAGGTTATTTCGGTTCAAGACTAATGGCTAATATCCGCGAAGATAAAGGCTATACTTATGGTATTGGGTCTGCTATTGTTTCTTTGAAGGATGCGGGATATTTTTTCATTGCAACTGAAGTGGGTGCAGATGTTTGCACCAGTGCATTAAATGAAATAGAGAAAGAGATTGATTTACTGAAGTCAGAAACGGTTTCTGAGGAGGAGCTGAGTCTGGTACGTAACTATATGTTAGGTTCAATGCTGGGGAGTCTGGAAAATGCGTTCTCTCATGCAGACAAATTTAAAAACATCTATTTCTCAGGTTTGGGCTATGATTATTATGATAATTATATTCAAACCGTAAAAACGATTACAGCTGAAGAGATTCAGGCGCTGTCAAATAAATATCTGAACACAGCAGATTTTACTAAAGTTGTGGTAGGGAAAAAAAAATAAGAAAGATAGTACTGGCTAATTTTTGGCCAGTACTGCTTTTTGCTTGTCAGCCAGATAGATTTTCTTGTAGAAATCTACAAGGTCTTTGTATTTCTCAGGTGCATACTTTTTGCTGTTCATCCTTTGATTGCGGGTATAGATAATTAAATTATCTTTCAGCGTTACTTTAGCAGTATACTTTCCGAATTCCGATTCGAGTGTGATGTCCTGAGGGATGAACTCTACTTTATAGCCTTGTGGTAAAGTAAATGTAGTGATATCCGTATCTTTGAATCCGTATGGAACTGAGAAAGATGTTCTTCTGTTTTCTACTTTAGCTGGTACACTTTCCCTTCTATTCAATAGGTTCAGCATCACAAATAATTTGTCTCCTCCCTGATTGAGCATCTGAGAGCTTTTTAATATGATATCTTCTTCTATTCTTGGTGCCATTTATCTGGTTGTAGAAAGCTGGCTGATGTGATCTCCATGTTTGGGATACCAAGGTTCCTCATGATTCTTTTTCGCTGTTCAATAGGTTCCATTAACATCATTCCTAACTGGTCTTCATACTGGGAACTGCCATAGGAAGTTTTAATATGCACATCAGCAGATCTGTCTGCAGCTAATGTTACTGTAGTTACACGGTTTTGGAAATTGTCTTCTGGTTTGTAAATAGGGGTGTTGACCAGCTTTCCACCTTCTGCTGTTACTAATACTACGGTTCTGGCAGAATTATCATTACCAATATAGCCCATGGGTTTATATTGACTGGTACATTCCAGCCAGGTTGTATCTTTTGCTGTCGGGACGCATAAAATCATGTGGTTGGTTTGCCCGAAACTAGCGTAGTTAGTATTTAGGCTAGGCATGCCAGAACCCAATATAACCAGTGTTGACTGTATTCCTGCTTCAGATAAGAGAGTCTTCATGTAATTTGATAGGGCTTTGCAATCTCCCATTTTTACTGCAGCAACTTTCTCTGCGGATATGGGTTTAAAGCCGCCAATTCCCAATTGTACACTGACATATCTGGTATTTGATTGTAAATACTGATACAGGATAGTAATCTTTTCTTTATCAGTTTTAGCAGAAGCAAGCAGTTGCTGAACTTTAGTCCTGATGTTGTCTGGCAAAGTTTGTGGGGTATTGGATAACCGGTAATTCCACTCACCCAGATTTTTCCAGTTTTCTACATTACCTTTAGAATTATCATATTCAAAATCATTGGGAGCGACCATTACCCAAGGGGTAATATCTCTAAGGCCTGCAGACATGGGCTCGTATTCAAATGACGGAAGATTCTGGCAATTCCACTCGTAGATGATTTTTTCATTATTTTGTATAGAATCAGTTTTAAGGGACTGACTTTTCAAATATCTGAAAGCAATTGTTTTCGGAACCTGTAAGGTGTATGTGGACTTTTCTATTGCACTATCATAACTATTCACAGGGCTCCAGTCAGGAAAACTAATGTAGCCATTATAATTTTTTTCATAACTATATTCGATTGTATAAGGATAAGTCGTGTTTAGAAATGTTAATTTTTTTATCCTGAATGAATCAAACATGCTGCCTTCGGATGTTATGCTTTCATCTTTGAAATCGGCACTTTTATAAGTTCTGATTTTTATTCCTTTGGCATCATACATTATTGCTTTAAGATTTGAAACGGAAGAAAAATTATCATAATATTCTGCCATCGTTGCAATATCTTCTCCGCTTTTACTAAGAATTGTAATCGCTTTTTTATAAATTAATGTGGCATTTGTTCTATTTTTAATGATCAGGCTATGCTCTTCATTACGAACAACAGAAGTAGATTTATTTAGTAGTGTAGCAGGAATACGGGCAACATCATACATTTCTTGCGCGCGAGCCACAGGTGCGCAGCAAAATAAGAAGGCAATTAGATATAACCTTATTTTCATATTTTTTTAATTATTACTATTTGTTCGGATTGATTTTTTACGGACAATATTCTTGAATAATTCTTTCAGCGTATAATATTCATCAGGACTATAAGCAGATTTAAGTAATGAAATCTTACTCACCATATTTAATCTGTTTTCATCCATAGAATACATGATTGTAAATGACCCTCCATCTTCTGGCAATTTAAATTTCTCGTTTTTTGGCAGCTGATCAAGTTTGTAACCAGCTGGGAATTCAAGTGAGAGATGATAGTTTTCTTCTTTAGGATAAGCAAAATCTACCGGATAATTCCGTTCTTCCAGACTGAATGGGTTTTCCTTCGTCCGCTCATATAATAAAGGCATGAAATAAGAGAGGTTACCTGCACTTTCTATATTATCTTCAATAATAACACTCATGTTTTCTATTAATGGTTTGTCAGTCTCATTAAGGTTCTCAATAGTGTAATTACTGATTTCCAAACCGGGTTTATTACTCTTGTAGTTTTTAAGGAATTCTTCCTGGTTTGTTGCTCTCTGATAAGAATTTCTGTTTCTGTTTACGCCATCATAATTACTGTTTGAAATAGAAAGTGTACCCTTAAGTTTATTCTCGGAATCTAAAGTAAGGTTGTAAGAAATACTGTTTCTGCTGGGTGGATTAATATCAGTAGTGATCCATTCTCCTTCATTAGTTGTACGGTTGATTTTTAACCCGCGGTGATTTAAGTTCTCATAACTTAAAAGATCGGGGTTATTGTTCTTATCTACTGCATCCAATAAATGTTTTTTATCTCCAATTACAGTCATTATAATAACACTGTTAAACTTGCTTGCCATTGGATAGCCGGGATGTGTGCCGTTTTCTCTTGTACTGATGATCACAGGGTAGCTTTCAAGCCCCGCGGCATCCAGTAAATTAAGCAGGAGCAAATTGATTTCGGAAGAACTGCCTGATTTTTTTTCTATGACAGCTTTTGGGTTACTTGCTTCTGTATAAACGCGGTATTTATTATCCCATTTAATATTATTTTTCACATAGTTGAATACAAGATTCATTTTCCCTTCCGGTGTTGTTTCATCCTTGACAATCTCTTTGATTAACTCCTTTCCCGGATTTTTTTTCTGAATAAAACTGCCAAAATTCTCACTATCCATCATTTCTTTGATAATCTTTGGCCAGGTAGAAGTGTATGGTTTATAACCGCTTTGAGGGTAATTAGTGGCATCGAGTTCAAAGCCTATTTTACTGATATAATCATCCAGTGTAGTAATGTAGCTTTCAGTCTTAATCGCTGGAATATTCTCAAGATAATATTGCGTTTTTATGGTCTTAATTGAAATTATTTCCGTTCTGTTTGCATCATTGGTAATATTCATATTCTGGGTATTTTCAATAGATTTGGGCCTAATGATCTCATAATAACCCCCGGCTATCATTTTGTAGATATAGTATTCTGGAACGGTCAAACTGAAATGGGAGAAAATAGTCGGATATCTATCTTGAAAATACCAGTCATCCAGTTTAAAAGTGAAATCGGATTTCGTTTTATAGCGATATTCTATAATTGAACCTTCTTTAACGTTTGGAAGCGTGTATTTCTTGATAATATGTTTGTTATCCAGCCGGTTAGTGAATTTTGCATCACCAGTCATCTTACTAACCTCAATCTGGCCATTGTTCAGGTTATAGGTAGCTCCATTGATATATTCCATTTTTTCTTCACTGCCTTTACCATCTCGGTATAATCTTACTTCCTGATCAGCTAAATCATAGCCCTTTTTATTAATGATCTTATATCTGACATGGTGTTCAAAAACATAGATGAACCCCCCACCTTTACCGATCTCGAAATACCCATTTCCGGCATCGAAGAGTTTAATGGCTGCTGCAGCTGAATCTGCCCCGCCTGGTTTAATATCAAATTCATTAAGCCCCACCTTTCCGTATTTAAAGATCGGGAGCTGTTTCTGTGTTGTTTGTGCGGAAACCTCTGATTGTAGAAATAGCAGGGCTATTAAAATCAGATTTATTTTTTTAATCACGAGCGTTAGTTTAGTTGCGCAATTTAATCTTTAAATTTTCTAACAGGAAAAAATACTGAAATTTTAATATTGAAAAATTTCGCGGCCAGTATTCTTCTTTGTGAAAATAAACCTGGTACTGTAAAAAAATAATTCTTTTCTTTTCTGCCATTTTATTAGCTGAAATATTTGCTCATATTTGCGCCCGATAAAGACCATTCTCTAGAATTGGAATGGTTATAAAATAAATTTATGACGCTAAAAAAAATCGATATTAATAATTTCGTTTACAAAATAAACCCTGATTTATCTACGGTTGACTGGACTTACGTTTGTGGGCTTTTTTCAAAAATTGACTGGAGAACGAGGGTAGAAGATGAAATCGAATCCGCATTCAGAAAAAGTACATGGACTTTATTTGTTTACCATGAGGATCAGATCATCGCTTTTGGAAGAGTCGTAGGAGATGGACGTTATTATGCTGTAATGGCTGATATCGTAGTAGATCCTGATTTTCAGGGAAATGGTTTAGGAAAAAAAATCATCAATACACTAAATGGTCAGCTGGATAATTATCACTTTGTGAATCTGACTGCTGCGCCGGGAAAAGGTGATTTTTATCAGAAAATGGGCTGGAAAAAACAAACGACCTCTTACATCTGGCCACAAGGACCAAAACAATTGAGACAGCACTGCGAGCCTGAAGAAGGAGCAGAGATTTAATCTGATTGTCAATTTCTCTCTAATTTCATCTTATTAGAGAGAATCATTTCGCATTTCAAATAATTTATGTAGATTTGCCCGGCAAGTAATAACTCCTAATTATTTGCTATGCAACTCGATCCCCAAAAATTTATTGCCGAAGGACTAACATACGATGACGTATTATTAGTTCCAGCCTACTCAGAAGTCCTTCCCCGTGATGTAAACACCGGAAGTTATTTAACAAAAAATATACGTATAAATGTCCCTGTAGTTTCTGCTGCAATGGATACCGTTACTGAATCCGGACTTGCAATTGCAATTGCCCAGGCTGGTGGTATTGGTATGCTGCACAAAAACATGAGCATCGAACGCCAGGCTGAAGAAGTTAGCAAGGTTAAACGTTCTGAAAGCGGTATGATACAAGATCCGGTAACTTTGCGTGCTGATGCAATCGTTGCAGACGCTTTCCAGATCATGACTAAATATAAAATAGGTGGTATACCTATTATTGACAATGATAATAAACTGGTTGGTATTATCACTAATCGTGACCTTCGTTTCCAAAAAGATATGCAGCGTCCGATTTCTGAAGTAATGACCAAAGAAAATCTGATCACTGTTCCTGAAGGTACTACGCTGACCCAGGCAGAAGTGATTCTTCAGGATTATAAAATCGAAAAATTACCAGTAATTAATAAAGAAGGACATCTTGCAGGTTTAATCACCTTTAAAGATATTCAGAAATATAAAAATTATCCTAAAGCTTGTAAAGATGAACGTGGCCGCCTTAGAGTTGGTGCTGCTGTTGGTGTTGCTGCTGATAATATTGACCGCGTTGCTGCTTTAGTTAAAGCTGGAGTAGATGTTGTTACTGTTGATACAGCTCACGGACATTCAAAAGGAGTAATTGATATGGTTAAGGCGATTAAAGCACGTTTTCCTGATTTACAGGTTATCGCGGGTAATATCGCTACTGCAGAAGCTGCTTTAGCACTTGCTGAGGCTGGTGCTGATGCTGTTAAAGTTGGTATCGGACCAGGTTCAATCTGTACAACAAGAATTATTGCAGGTGTGGGAGTACCTCAGTTATATGCAGTTTACGAATGTGCACAAGCATTAAAAGGTACAGGAATTCCTGTTATCGCTGATGGTGGTATCAAACAAACAGGAGATATCGTTAAAGCTCTTGCAGCTGGTGCCAGTTCAATTATGGCAGGTTCATTGTTCGCAGGTGTTGAGGAGTCACCGGGTGAGACCATCATATATGAAGGACGTAAGTTCAAGTCTTACCGTGGTATGGGTTCTGTGGAAGCGATGCACACATGGTTCTAAAGACCGTTATTTCCAGGATGATGAAGATGTAGTTACTAAACTTGTTCCTGAGGGGATTGTTGGAAGAGTTCCTTATAAAGGGACCTTAGCAGAGGTTATTTATCAATACGTTGGTGGCTTGAGAGCTGGAATGCACTATTGCGGTGCTGCAACTATTGAAGAACTGCAGGAAGCTAAGTTTGTAAGGATAACTGCTGCTGGTATGAGAGAAAGTCATCCACATGATATCTCGATCACTAAAGAAGCTCCAAATTATTCACGTTAAAATTTTTATTCTTTTTTAACTGTTTAAATTCAACAGATTGTATCAGCCGGATGCTGAACAGTTTTTTAAATCAATCAAGGCTTTTTATTAAAGAATTGATTGATTTTTTTTATTATATACATTAAAAGGAATTAGGAGACCATCATGATTTATTCAAACCATTATGGGATAAATAAATCTGATAGCTTTATCACAAATAAAAAACAAACTATAAACGGATGAAAATAGCAATCGAAATACCTGTTTCAGGTGTTTATATAAAAGACTTTGACAAAATCGCGGTTCCTGCTTTTTGTGAAGAGACAGAAGATGGTGTTAAATTATCTTTCCTTGGTATTGAAGCCCTTAAAGAATATCAATCAGAATTATTGATTAGTGATGAGGAAGAAGGATTTGAGCAACGGAGTGAAACAAGGGCTAAAATCAAGAAAGAATTAAAAAAAGCAATCTCTGAGCACCTGGCAATAATGGATTCAATCAGAGCATATGCTGAAGCTTTATTTACTTTCATTTATGATAGAGAAGGGCATAGAGAAGATAAAAAACAAATTCTGAATAGTCTGATTGAAAATATCACTTTCACTGAGAATGGTATGGAGCTGGAGGAGTCTGTTAAAGAATCGACTTATGAATTAGGCCCTTTGGTTTTAAGTTACAAGTTAACTTTTAAAAATTATTCTTTTAATAACCTGGAGTTTGATTTTGAGGCGATTAAAAAGCATTGTGGTGGCTGATCTGGAGAATTTAAAACAGGAGTTTACATCGAACAACAAGAAAGTTTAAAACCCTATTTATTAAATAATTTTTTGAATGAAATCGATTTGTGTTTATTGTGGTGCCAATTTTAATGGTGATCCTGTTTTAAGAGCAGCTGTAGAGAACCTGGCGCAGACATTTGTAGATCATAACATCCGTTTGATTTATGGTGGCGGCAGTGTTGGGGTAATGGGTATTATCTCAGAAGAAGTCTTGAAGCGTAATGGATTAGTGACGGGAGTTATTCCGCAATTTCTGCTAGATAAAGAAGTTGGAAACCTGGAGGTTACAGAGCTGATTGTGACAGAAAATATGCATCAGCGTAAACAAAAGATGGCTGATCTTTCGGATGGTTTTTTATTATTCTGCCTGGTGGATTCGGGACTTTGGAAGAGTTTTTTGAAGTGCTGACCTGGTTACAGCTTGGTTTGCATAATAAGGCTATAGGTGTACTGAATGTGGGTGGGTTTTATGATCATTTGTTTGCACAGCTGGATGTTATGGTTGAACATAGACTACTGAAACCTAATAACAGGGATTTAGTAATTAATGCAGCTGAACCGCTTGAATTATTGCAAAAGATGATGGCCTTTGAGGCTAAGCCTGATTCAGTTTGGTTTGAGGATAGGAACTTGAGTTAATTGCCCAATATATAGTGTGTCTGATTGACAATAAGATTGATTTTATCTTGTAAAATTTGTATTTCTCTTTCTATTATTTGGTAGAATGATTTATCTTGCCCGAATGAACATCGAATTCAACAAAAACGAAGATATCAATAAGCAGCTGGTGTACGATCTTAAAACAAAGCTGAAGAAAATATTTGCTGGCGGAGGGGAGAAGAGTGCTGCCAAACAAAAAGAAAAAGGTAAAATGCTGGCCAGAGAAAGAATTGCTTACCTGGTTGATAAAGAGACTGAATTTTTAGAGGTCGGGGCCTTTGCCGCTGATGGTATGTATGCTGAACAAGGCGGCTGTCCTGTCCATCGGGGGTGTGGTTTGCGGTATTGGTTATGTTTCTGGCCGTCAGTGTATGATTGTCGCAAATGATGCGACTGTTAAAGCAGGTGCATGGTTTCCGATGACTGCGAAGAAAAATCTTCGTGCACAGGAAATTGCTATGGAAAACAGATTGCCTGTTATTTATTTGGTGGATAGTGCTGGTGTTTATCTGCCGATGCAGGATGAAATATTTCCTGATAAGGAGCATTTCGGAAGGATGTTCAGAAATAATGCGATGATGTCCGCGGATGGAATTGTACAGATTTCTGCCATTATGGGGTCTTGTGTAGCCGGCGGTGCTTATCTGCCGATTATGAGTGATGAAGCCATGATTGTTGAAGGTACTGGTTCGGTCTTTCTGGCGGGTTCTTACCTGGTTAAATCTGCGATTGGTGAGGATGTAGATAATGAAACTCTGGGTGGGGCTACCACACATTGCGAAATATCTGGTGTGACGGATTATAAACAACTAATGATCAGGCTGCGCTGGATAGTATCCGTAATATTATGAGCATGCTGGGCGAGCCGCAATCGGCTGGTTTTAGTCGGGTGAAACCTCAGGAACCAAAACTAAATCCTGATGATATATTTGGGATTTTACCTGAAAACAGAGAGAAGCAGTATGATATGCATGAAATTATTTACCGCCTGGTAGATAACTCGGAATTTGAAGAGTATAAAAAGGAATACGGACAAAGTATTATCTGTGGTTTAGGAAGGGTTGATGGCTGGGCTGTTGGCATTGTAGCTAATCAGCGTAAAGTTGTGAAGTCGAAAAAAGGAGAAATGCAGTTCGGTGGTGTGATCTATTCTGACAGTGCAGATAAAGCAGCACGTTTTATTATGAACTGTAACCAGAAGAAAATTCCTCTTGTTTTTCTGCAGGATGTAACTGGTTTTATGGTCGGAAGCAGATCGGAGCAAGGTGGGATTATTAAGGATGGTGCTAAAATGGTAAATGCGGTAGCTATTTCGGTTGTACCAAAAATTACGATTGTGATTGGTAACTCTTATGGTGCCGGTAACTATGCAATGTGTGGTAAAGCTTATGATCCACGGTTAATTTATGCCTGGCCAACAGCTAAAATCGCAGTGATGGGTGGTTCTCAGGCGGCAAAAACACTGTTACAGATTCAGGCGGCCTCACTAAAGGCTAAAGGTGAAACAATCACTCCTGAAAAAGAAGCTGAATTGCTGAAAGAAATTACAGATAGATACGATAGTCAGACTACTCCATTTTATGCAGCATCGAGATTATGGGTAGATGGAATTATTAATCCTCTGGAGACCCGTAAGGTTATTTCTATGGGAATTGAAGCAGCGAATCAGTCTCCAATAAAAAGACAATTCAATGTTGGAATTATTCAGACCTAGTTCCTAACTTTGATCTATAATGAAACGGATACTTCTTTGTTTTTTCTTTCTGTTCGCCGGTGTAAGTACTTATGCGCAAATTAAAACGGTTTTTCTGGATGCTAAAGACCAGTTAACTCCAGACTCAACTCTGGCGGCGACTTATGGTGTATTAGGAAAAGTTAGCGGAGATAGTCTTTACACCTTCAAGAAATTTGATTTTGAAGGTATATTACTTGCTTCTGGCTCATTCAGGGATGACCATATGGAAATACCTGTAGGTAAATTCGTTTATTATGGCTGGATTACTCCGGAAAATAATAACAGGAACGATAGCTTTGAAATCAATGGAAGGGAAAGATTTGTTGAACTGGTTGGCTCTTATGAGGATGGCAGGCGCAACGGCCGGTGGATCACTTTTTATCCAGACGGAAAGATGAAACAGATTATTACTTTTTCCCAGGGAATAATCCATGGTCCGTACCTGGCTTTTGATATTGATGGTAAACAACAGGTGTCCGGTTTGTACCAGTCAGGAAAAAAAGAAGGAACCTGGACGTTAAATGATGGTAAACAGGAGAATGAGTACGTTAATGATCAGTTGGTGTCAACCCTGAGAGGTAAAAAACTCCGTGAAAAACAGGCGGAACGCAAAAAAATAAATTAACCGCTTTTAACTTTTTGCGCATCCCGCTTTAAAGCTTAATTTTGTACATCAAAAAAATATAAGACCACCTGTAGATTTTATAGGCGTATAGGTATAAAAGAAAATAATAATAAATAAATAGATGAATACTTCTCAAGAAATAGAACACGTTCAGTGTCTGATCATCGGTTCGGGTCCTGCAGGTTATACTGCTGCGATTTATGCTGCCAGAGCAGATTTAAAACCTGTATTGTATACAGGAATGGAAGCTGGTGGGCAATTGACACAGACTACTGATGTAGACAATTTCCCAGGTTATCCTAATGGAATTATGGGACCTGAAATGATGGAAGATTTCCGTAAACAGGCAGAACGTTTTGGAGCAGATATCCGTTTTGGTTATGTAAGTTCAGTAGATTTCTCTTCTACACCTCATAAAGTTGTGGTTGATGAAATTAAAACTATTACTGCTGATACAGTGATCATCTCTACTGGTGCTACCGCAAAATGGTTAGGTTTACCAAGTGAGCAGCATTACAATGGTTTTGGTGTTTCGGCATGTGCTGTATGTGATGGTTTCTTTTTCAAGAATCAGGATGTGGCGATAGTTGGTGCGGGTGATACTGCAGCAGAGGAAGCTACTTACCTGGCTAAATTGTGTAAAAAAGTATATATGTTAGTACGCCGTGACGAATTCAGAGCTTCTAAGGCTATGGTTCACCGCGTATTAAATACACCTAATATTGAAGTTATCTATAATTCTGAAGCTAAAGAGGTTTTAGGAAATGGTAAAAATGTAACAGGTTTAAGAATCCTGAACAACCAGACTGGTGAAGAGAAAGATCTTGAAGTAGAAGGTTTCTTTGTAGCTATTGGTCATAAGCCCAATACGGATATCTTTAAAGGCTGGTTAGAAATGGATGATACTGGTTACCTTAAAACTATTCCAGGTACAACAAAAACTAATATAGAAGGTGTTTTTGCTGCTGGTGATGTACAGGATCATTATTACCGTCAGGCAGTGACAGCTGCGGGTTCTGGCTGTATGGCAGCATTGGATGCAGAACGCTATCTTGCTGCTAAAGAGCATGAAGTGAAAGCTGTTTCTTAAATAAAATATAAAAATATCCTGAAAGGGGTTGATTCAAAAGCTGCAATATGCACTTTTTGAATCAACCCCTTTTGTTTTATCTGTAATATTTCGATTAAACAAGGTTTTTTTCTGTTTTGTATTCTGCATTTTTTATTATAATTTCATCAATTTAATATGTTAAAGCGATTTAACATTGTTAATGCTAATAGATTTTCAAATAATTTTAGGGTATTACAGCACTTAATTTACTGTTAATATAAATCATTATAAAAATATAATTCTTTTAAAGACCAGCTTCTTCATTCTTCGAATGATTTTAAGCCCGGTTACGTTCTTTATGCTATTCGGAATCTAAGTTCAATAGCAAATGCTTCATCCTGTCAGCCCGAGATGATTAAAATGATTATTTTTAATCATCAAAGGCTCCATCTTACAAAAAAAAGACAATAAATAACTAAGATGAAATAAATTGAACATATTTATACCATTATATTAAAAACCAAATAAATACACAAATTCGTAATGTTAAAAACCACCAAATTCCGATTGTTCAAAATGCTGTTTTTTATACTGGTCATGCTCGCAACATTCAATCAGTCATCAGCTCAAGATCAATATGAACTTAATTCGGGCTGGCTCTGCATGCCCTCTGTTAAAGTTAAAGTAAAAGGTACCGAAATCTCCAATTCTTCTTTTTCATTGTCTGGCTGGAAAAAAGCCGTAGTTCCCGGAACAGTATTGACCACAATGCTGGAAAATAAAGAAGTCCCTGATCCTTTTTTTGGAATGAATAATAAACTAATTCCTGATATCTATGATACAGGAAGAGATTATTATACTTACTGGTTCACTAAAGAATTTAAGGAAGCTATTCCTGGAGCGATGGATGGTCAGGTCTGGTTGAAGTTCAGAGGGATTAATTACAGTTGTGATATCTTCCTGAATGGTAAAAAAGTAAATGACAAGCCTTTCAAGGGAATGTACCTGAGAAAAACATTTAACATTACGGCATTGCTTTCAAAAAGTGGTACGAACAGGTTAGCTGTAATTGTTTATCCTCCAGACGAAGTAGGTAATCCTAACGGTGGTCAGGGTGGTGATGGAACTATTGCTAAAGGTGTAGCGCATCAATATACAGCGGGCTGGGACTGGATCCGTCCGATCAGAGACAGAAATACAGGAATCTGGGATAAAGTATATATCGAAAGAACAGGCGGTGTAAGTCTGGATAATCCACATGTGGTTACCCTGGTACCTGGAAAACGTGAGGCTTCAGGACAACAGCAACCTGCAATCATTAAGGTTTCTGCTGAACTGAAAAATACAACGGCTAAACCGGTAACGGGAAATCTGGTTTATACAATTGGTGGACAAAAAGTGATTAAAAACAAGTTACTTTAAAGGCCAACAGCACTAATGAGTTTGACTTTCCTGAATTAAGTCTTGCAAATCCTAAGTTATGGTGGCCGGCTGGTTATGGTAAACAGGATTTATATGCGATGAAAATCAGCTTTTTAGAGAAAGGTACAAAACTTTGTGATAGTCAGACTGTAAATGTAGGGATCAGAGAGATTCAGACAGAATGGAATGTGACGACCAAAAGTAAAGAGGTTTTAGTTAATGGGCAGAAGATCTTTATTAAAGGGGGTAACTGGATCATTTCTGATGCAATGCTTCGTTTTACCAATGCAAGATACGATACGGAAATCAGGTATCACCGTGATATGAACCTGAATCTGATCAGAATCTGGGGTGGTGCACTGATTGAGCGTCCTGAGTTTTATGAGGCTTGTGATAAATACGGAATGCTGGTTCTGCAGGATTTCTGGATGTCGGGTGATTGTAACGGAAGATGGGAAGATCCGATGAAACTGGAAGATCAGTGGAAAAACGCAGAAAATATCCTGATGATCATCATTTATTCCTGGAATCGGCTACAGATATGATCAAAATGGTAAGAAACCATGCTTCGTTAGCTATCTGGTGCGGTGGAAATGAAATTACTCCTCCGGATGATATCTTAATCCCATTACGTGATTCAATTTTACCTAAGCTGGATGGTACACGCTGGTTTATAGATTATTCAAATTCAGACAGTATGTCGCTGAATACGATTGGTGGAAATGGTGACGGACCATATACGATTCAAAATGTAAGTACCTTCTGGAAAGACAGAACTTTCCCTTTCAATTCTGAGGTGGGTTCTGTAGGTGTTGGAGATATGGAATCTCTGGAAAGATTTATTCCAAAAGCTAATTTAATTGCTCCTGTATATATTGCTCCCGAAAAACGTGAAGCTAAAGGACCTTCTGAGAAAGTGGATTCTGTATGGGATTATCACAATTATTTAGGGGTGGGTTATGAACAGCATATTTTACCTTATGGAAAACCTGCTGCTGATGTAGCTGATTTTGCTAAGAAAGCACAATTGGTGAATTATGATCAGTACAGAGGATTAATGGAAGGTTTTAGTGCACATATGTGGGAATGGTACACTGGTGTGATCATCTGGAAAACACAAAATCCATGGACTTCGATGCGTGGACAGATGTATGATTATTACCTGGATCCGAATGCTTGTTTATTTGGCCTGCGTTCTGGAAGTGAGCCTCTGCATGCGATGTATAATCCGGTAGATGGTATGCTGATGGTCGTTAATAATGGCTTTAAAGGTAAACAGAACATTATGCTGGATGCCAGAGTATTTGATATGGATGGAAAAGAGACGTCATTAACGAAGGTATTCTGTTTTCTCGATCCTGCAAGTACTAAAAAAGTGATGTCAGTTAAAAAGATTGTAGATGAGCTTTCGGCTAAAAAAGGAGCATTCCTTTCGCTGCAATTGTTAGATGAAAATAAAAACTTATTAAGTAATAACTTGTACTGGTTAAGATGATAAAGGCACTTATTCTGGCTTGAATTCATTGAAAGGGTCAGCACTTAAAGTGAACGCGAAACTATTAAAAACCGGACAGGTAGAAGTTTCGCTTACTAATCCGGCTAATGGCCCTGTAAGTTTCTTCAACCGGGTTTCACTGGTAGATTCGAAAACTAAAAAAAGAGTTTTACCAGTATTTTATGATGATAATTATTTCTCTATCCTTCCTGGAGCAGACAAAAAGATTCTCATCGATTATTATCCTGAAAAAAGTGCTGCACTGCCAGTAATAACTTTAACCAATTATGTTGGACAGGAACAAACAATTCAGATAAATCCTTAGAACCCAAAACCTCATATCATATAGACATGTCAAGATTAAATTTATTAGAAGAGACGAGATACGAAAAATTGCCGGTAAGTGTTTACGCCGATGAACAAACTGCAAGTATTGAAGTCGCAAAAAGAATTTCTTCTCTTATCATTTCAAAACAGGAAAAAGGAGAACACATGTTTTAGGTCTTGCTACCGGAGCCACTCCTGTTAAAGTGTATAAAGAATTGATTCGTTTGCATAAAGAAGAAGGATTGAGCTTCAGCAATGTAGTGACCTTCAATCTGGATGAATATTACCCAATGAAACCAGAAGCGAACCAAAGTTATGTTCGTTTTATGAATGAAAACCTTTTTGATCATATTGATATCAACCGTGCTCATATTAATATTCCGGATGGTGAATTAAAAAGAGAAGATATTGAAGACTTCTGTTTAAAATATGAGCAAAAGATCAGCGGTTTTGGCGGTATTGATTTACAATTACTGGGTATAGGTAGAACTGGTCACATTGGATTTAATGAGCCGGGATCTGCACCTAACTCGGGTACGAGATTGGTTACACTGGACGAATTAACCAGAAGAGATGCTTCCCGTGATTTTGGAGGGGTAGCTAATGTACCTACCAAAGCTATTACAATGGGAATCGGTACTATTTTCAAGGCTAAGGAAATTATCTGATGGCCTGGAACGAAAAGAAAGCATCAATCGTAAAGAAAGCGGTAGAAGGTGAAATGTCTGCTGATGTACCAGCAACTTATTTACAGTTGTCACCTAATGTGGAATTTATTCTGGATCAGGATGCTGCATCGTCATTGACACGTTTTGATACACCATGGTTGGTTAAGGATTGTGCATGGACTGATCAGCAGGTAACTAAAGCCGTAATCTGGTTGGCAAAAACGCTGAATAAGCCTATTCTTAAATTAACTGAGGATAATTATAACAACAACGGTATGGCGCAGCTGGCTACGCAGCGCGGGCCTGTTTACCAGATCAATATTCAGATCTTTAATAAGTTACAGCATACGATTACAGGCTGGCCGGGTGGTAAACCTAATGCGGATGATAGTCAGCGTCCTGAACGTGCAGAACCTGCATTAAAACGTGTTATACTTTTCTCTCCGCACCCGGATGATGATGTGATTTCTATGGGCGGTACTTTTATCCGTCTGGCAGATCAGGGGCATCAGGTACATGTAGCTTACCAAACTTCGGGTAATACTGCTGTTTGGGATGATGATGTATTGCGTTTTATGGAGTTCAATATAGATTTTGTGGAAGCAAGAGGTGAAGATGCTAAAGCCTTAAAGGATACCTATGACGGTATGCGTAGTTTTATCGGTAAGAAATTACCTAATCAGACAGATCCGGAAGAAATCCGCACGGTAAAAAAACTGATCCGTAAAGGTGAGGCTATTGCCGGGGCAAGATTTGCTGGTGTGATTGATGAGCGTATCCATTTTATGGATCTTCCTTTTTATGACAGAAGCAAGTTTCAGAAAGATGTGAGCTTTGAAGATGATATTGTGCAGACGATGGAATTATTACAGGAAGTAAAACCTCACCAGGTTTTTGCTGCTGGTGATTTTGCAGATCCGCATGGCACGCATAAAGTATGTTTCAATATTTTAGTGGAAGCAATGACTCGTTTGAGAAAGACCGAAAGCTGGACAAAAGATTGCTGGTTATGGTTGTACAGAGGGGCATGGCATGAGTTTGAAACTCATGAAATTGAGATGGCAGTACCACTTTCACCTCAGGAAGTTGAAAGAAAGAGATTAGCGATATTTAAACATCAGTCGCAAAAGGATCTCCCTGTTTTTCCGGGTGAGGATTCAAGAGAATTCTGGGTAAGGGCAGAAGCACGTACGCAGGAAACTGCAAGGGCTTATGACCAGCTTGGACTAGCTGAGTATGAAGCTATGGAAGCATTTGTGAAGTGGAAGTTCTAATCTAAATTGATACACCTCTAATTTTATATTAAATGACAACAACAGCTAAAAAGGGAATGCCGCCCATTATTATCATTGGTGCATTGTTCTTTATTTTCGGATTTGTAACCTGGTTAAATTCGGTACTGATCCCTTATTTAAAACTGGCTTGTGAACTCAATAACTTTGAGTCTTATTTAGTCGCTTTTGCATTTTATATCAGTTACCTCGTGATGGCTATCATCGGCTAGTGTGCTGAAAGTTACCGGTTATAAAAAAGGGATGGCCCTGGGTTTAGTTGTGATGGGAGTTGGTGCCCTGGTTTTTATTCCGGCTGCATTGACACGGACCTACGGACTGTTTTTACTGGGGTTATTTATCCAGGGAACAGGGCTGGCTTTATTACAAACGGCTTCTAATCCTTATATTACTATTCTGGGGCCTGCTGAAAGTGCGGCTAAAAGGATCAGTATCATGGGGATTTGTAATAAAGTGGCAGGGGCTATTGCACCAATCGTTTTGGGCGCAATTGCCTTGAAGGATGCAGATGGTTTCCATGACAGGTTGCTATTGATGAATCCAGCCGAAAAGATTGCTGAACTGAATGCACTAGCATCAAGAGTGATTTTACCTTATGTGATTATCATTATTGTGCTGATAATTTTAGCGGTATTGATCTACTTTTCGACTTTACCTGAAATTGATACAGATAAAGAAGATGAAAGTGTTTCTCTGGCTACGGCCGGAAAAACCAGTATCCTGCAATTCCCTCACTTATTATTAGGTGTATTAACTGTATTTTTATACGTAGGGGTAGAGGTAATGGCTGGAGATACAATTATCAGTTATGCGCATTATCAGGGGATCCCGCTTTCTACAGCTAAATTCTTTACTACTTTTACTTTGCTGGGAATGATTCTGGGTTATCTGATTGGTATTATCTGTATTCCTAAATATATCAGCCAGGAAAACGCAATGAAATGGTTTGCAGTACTGGGTATCATACTGACTTTAATTGCAATCTTTACAACGGGTTATACCTCGGTTTTATTTATCGCTTTGCTTGGACTGGCCAATTCACTGGTCTGGCCAGCAATCTGGCCCCTGGCACTTTCAGGTCTGGGCAGGTTTACTAAAATAGCCTCTTCTTTATTAATCATGGGTATCGCGGGGGGAGCAATTATCCCACTTTGCTATGGTGCACTGGTAGATAAACTAAACGCGCAGCAAGCTTACTGGATTATGGTTCCTTGTTATGCATTTATCTTTTATTATGCTGCGGCAGGATATAAAGTAAAGAGCAAAACATATTAAATTCTAATAAGCGCCTGCTCCGGCGGGCGTAATAACACCAAATATAGATGAACAGAAAAGATTTCATTACCAGCACAAGCTTACTTACTGCTGGTTTGTTTTTGAGTAAAGATTTAAGTGCATTTGAGTTAGCTTATCCTAATGTAAGAGTACCGTTGAACAAAAGAAAATTCAGCAGCCCGGCGGTAGAAAAAGCAATCCTTAAATTCCAGCAGAAGGTTTCTGATAAAGAATTGGGATGGTTATTTAATAATTGTCTGCCGAATACGCTGGATACAACCGTTTCATTTGCTACAAAAGATGGAAAACCTGATACCTATGTAATTACAGGAGATATTGATGCCATGTGGCTTAGAGATAGTTCTGCACAGGTTTGGCCGTACTTAGCTTTTATGAAAGAGGATAAAAAGCTGCAACAGTTAGTAGCTGGTATTATCCACCGTCAGGCACATTATGTGATTAAAGATCCTTATGCAAATGCATTTTATAAGGATGGAGAACAGAAAAGTGAATGGGCAGGTGACCACACTGATATGCAGCCAGGTGTCCATGAACGTAAATGGGAAATAGATTCACTTTGTTATCCTATGCGTCTGGCTTACAACTACTGGAAAATGACAGGGGATGCAACTCCTTTTGATGAAGAATGGAAAACATCTATCCATACTATTCTGAAAACGTTTAAAGAACAACAGCGTAAAACAGGATTGGGGCCTTATCATTTTCAGCGTGATACTGCTAAACCGACAGACAGTTTACCAATGGCTGGTTATGGGTTTCCGGTAAAACCAGTTGGGTTGATCTGTTCTATGTTCAGACCGAGTGATGACGCGACGATCTTTCCTTTCTTAATTCCGTCTAACTTTTTTGCGGTAGTAAGTTTAAAACAGATGTCAGAGATGTTTATCTCAATCTTTAAAGACCTGACATTTGCCGCAGAACTGAGTGCTTTGGCGACAGAAGTAGAAGAAGCGATTCTGAAATATGCAATTGTTGAACATCCTGTTTACGGAAAAATCTATGCTTTTGAAGTGGATGGTTTTGGAAATGTAAACCTGATGGATGATTCTAATGTACCAAGTTTGCTTTCACTTCCTTATCTGAATGCGGTGCCGGTAACAGACCCTATTTATCAGAATACCCGTAGATTTGCACTGTCAGAACATAATCCATATTTTTATAAAGGTACAGATATAGAGGGGATTGGTGGTCCGCATGTGGAACAGCAGGATATGATCTGGCCATTGAGTATCATTTGCAGAGGACTGACCAGTACGGACGACGAAGAGATTAAACAGTGTATTGCCGCGCTGAAAAAAAAAAAACACATGCTGGTACAGGTTTTATGCATGAATCCTTTAAAAAGGATCATCCTGAAATTTTTACCAGACCATGGTTCGCATGGACAAATACGATCTTCGGCGAGTTTTTATGGAAGTGTTTCTGGCACGCCCGCATTTATTGAGTTAAACAACAATGAACCAAATATAAACCTTAATCAAAATCATGAAGAAAATCATTTCAGGGCTTATTCTGGCCTGTGTAACTTTAAGTGTAAAGGCGCAGACAGATGAAAACTTAGGTATTATACCTGCTCCGGTGTCTGTAGAAAAAAAATCTGGTGTTTTTAAACTGGATAAAACTGTGGTACTGATTTCAAATGAGACACCAAATGCAGCAACTGCTGATATTCTTAATTCTTATATAGCCAGCCAGGGTGGTTTCGCATTGAGGACATCTAAAGCAGCAGCAACGAACGAGCGTGCAATTGTACTAAGTTCTGAGGGAGCTGAGAAATTACCTGCTGAAGGTTATCAGCTACAGGTTACTGCCCGGAATATTACTGTTACCGGAAAAGGTGCTGGTTTATTTTACGGTGTACAGTCCCTGATGCAAATGATGCCTGATAAAAAAATAAAAAAGGTCAGGAAATTGACATACCTGCCAGTGTGATCAAAGATTACCCAAGATTTCAATACAGAGGGATGCACCTTGATGTAGGAAGACATACTTTCCCTGTTTCTTTTGTTAAGAAATACATTGATTTAATGGCGGCTTACAAACTGAATAATTTCCACTGGCATTTAACTGAAGATCAGGGCTGGAGAATAGAGATCAAAAAGTATCCTAAGCTAACTACTGTCGGATCAGAAAGAAATGGTTCGGTTGTAGGTCACCATCCTGGTGTTACGAGTGATAATACGCCTTATAAAGGTTTTTATACTCAGGATGAAGTGAAAGAAGTAGTTGCGTATGCGACAAGAAAATTTGTGACTGTAATTCCTGAGATTGAATTACCAGGACACAGTTCTGCTGCAATTGCTGCTTATCCTCAGTTGAGCTGTTTCCCGGAAAGAGATACTTTTATTGATCCTAAAACACCTTGGGCCGGTTCAAGAAAAGGCAAACAGGTACAACAGCAATGGGGTGTTTTTGACGACGTATTTGCACCAACTGAATACACTTTTAAGTTCTTAGAAGATGTTTTGGATGAGGTGATGGTTTTATTCCCTTCAAAATACATTCATATCGGTGGTGATGAAAGTCCAAAAGAATACTGGAAACAATCACCTTTCTGCCAGCAGCTGATTAAAGAGAAAGGCTTGAAAGATGAGCATGAACTGCAAAGTTATTTCATTCAGCGTATAGAGAAATACATCAATTCTAAAGGAAGATCTATCATTGGATGGGATGAGATTTTAGAAGGTGGATTAGCTCCGAATGCGACGGTAATGTCATGGCGTGGGGTAGAAGGCGGTATCGCGGCTGCGAAACTAAACCATGATGTGATTATGACTCCTGGGAACCAAGGTTTATACTTTGACCATGCACAATCTAAATCAAGTGGTGAGCCTGTTAATATAGGTGGAAATTCTCCTTATTCAGTAGCTTATGCTTATGATCCGGTTCCTGAAGTTTTATCAGCAGATCAAAAAAAATATATCAAAGGGGTACAGGCCAATCTTTGGACAGAATATATTGAAAGCCCTGAAAAAGCAGAATATATGATTTTACCAAGAATGTTCGCTTTGGCTGAAATTGCATGGACCCCACTGGACAGAAAGAACTTTAAAAACTTCTCTGAAGATAGAATTCCATTGCATTTAGCACGTCTGGACAAAACCAATACAAATTACTGGGTTCCGGTTCCTGTTGGTCAGTCTGATAAACAAATTGATGGAGAAAACATTACTATTGATTTGAAAGAACCAGTTAAAGGCTCTAAAATCTATTATACTTTAGATAACACAACTCCTTCTGATGTTTCCAATCAATACCGTTCTCCATTAAAAGTTAACGTACCTAAAGGCACTAAAATTTTGTTGAAGACTATTGTGATTACTCCGAAAGGAAAACGTAGTGTGATTTCAGAAACTCCTTTAAATAACGGAGCGAAGTAGTATTTTATTATCAGTATAATTTAAAGCCTGTTTGTTTATAATTCATAATAATTTGAATTTTAAACAGGCTTTAAATTTGGTTCAAACGCTTTTTTAGCATAAATTGCTGGAATAAAAATGAACCGGATGAAACGAAACCTATATATTTTAAGGCAATCTGCGCTAGGCTTGGGATTGCTGTTTTTGTTTGCCTGTAACCGTGACAAGCCGGTTAAAATTTCTCCGTCAGCCGACGATAAAGCTGTAGTTAAAAACACAGCAGGGACTTTTCCTTTTCATAAAGATATTGTGATCAAACCGGGGCTTCATTTTGAAGTATTGAGCTGGGGGAGAGGTGTGGATAGTATTGGGGGCTACCTGATTCTGATGTCTGATTCAGCAAAAAACAATTATAAATCTTTTTCTGTAGAACGCAGCGGTGTGATTACTGATGCCTGGAATATGGATATGGACAATGACGGAAATCCGGAATTATATATAGAATTACAGAGCAAAAAGAACGTAAAAGATCTTAATGTTTATGAATATAACGGCAGCTTTAATAAAATCAGTTTCCCGCCTTTAAGCGCTAAGTTGAAAAAGATTTATGGTGGGAATGACAAGTTTATCCAGAAAAACGGAGACTTGTTCAGATCATTTCCTATTATTAATTCTTCTGATACCACCCAAAAGAACGGGGCAACGAAGATGCTGCATTACAGTTTGAGAGGAAATAGCTTTTCTGTAGATGAAGTAAAAGAACAGGAATGATAACTCCTGTTCTTTTAGAGCCTGTTTAAACATTTTAAACAGGTTCTAAAATGTTTAAACGGATTCTTTAAACTGTGCACTGATTCTTTCAAATTTTTCAATCAGAAGGTCAATGCGCTCTTTTTCTTTATTCATATAAGACTTACGCAGGATAGTTGCGCAGAAAGCCATCCAGATTACAGTGAAAAGTACGATCGCTATCTGTACCCAGGTATTCAGATGATTCAATGTTTCAAAGAAAAAAAGGATGAAACCAACTGATACTGCTGCGGCATAAAACCAGTAAAAGTTTATTGTATAAATTGAAATTGAAACGGCTCAGCTGATATTCATGAAGCTTTGTCAGAAATGCACCCGGATGCTCTGTGAAGTCATTACGTGAAATCAACCGGTGTTCTCTGTATAACAGAATAGTGTAAATCGCTACTGCCAGTACAATGATACCTATTCCTAAGAAAGTAGCCCACGAGCTGAAGTCAAAGTAGAACAGTAAGGAGCTGATCGCGAGGAAAGAAATGATCATTCCACCAATATTAAACAACGATTTGGTACGAATGGAATTCACCTCTTTTTTTGCCTGATTCAGCATCTCGTCTGAGGTGATTTTTACCTCCACAGAGTGTGATTGCCAAAGAGACTGTATATTTTCAAATTCTTGCATGATGATTGTATAATTCGGTGAGTTTTTGTTTAATCCGGTGAATCTTAACCCTAAGATTTCCTTCACTGATTCCTGAAATTTCTGCTATCTCGTGATAGGGAAGTTCATCAAGAACCATGGTAATAATTAAACGGTCGTTTTCTAACTTGGATATTGATTTATATAACAGAGCCACCTGCTCGTTTTTCTCAGAGAATTCTTCCACTCTGTTCTCAATAATATTTTCCGTCAATTCGTCTTTAGCCTGTCTTTTCTCTGAACGCAGATAAGTCAGACAGGTGTTTACAGCGATACGATAGATCCAGGTAGAAATCTGTGATTTCTGTCTGAATTTATCCAGGTTTTGCCAAACCTTAAGGAAAGTCTCCTGTAATAAATCATTGGCAGACTCGGCATCACCCGTATAGCCATAGCACAAATGGAATATTTTCTTGGAGTTAGTATCGAAGATTTGCTTAAATAAGATGTCTTTCTGATCCAATTGCGTCGTTCTTTTTTTGTTTGACAAGGTTAATACTGAATTGTTACAGCGTAAAGTTGTATTTCATATTTCCACAATACTACAAAAACGGGTTAGTCAATTCTGAAAATAAGTTTATTATTGTAGTTTTACGCTCGGAAAAAACAGATAACCAAATATAATGTCAAAAAAAACAGAACAGATTAACATTCTTTATATTTTTAGCACTGATACTAGGCGTTGTCTTGGGTTATGTATTAAATATAAACTCATTTGAGGGATATAACAACAAGATTACCAACGCAGATGCTCAGATTAAGACTTTAGATATCAAGATGGGTGGAAGGACCGATACGACTTCCGTACAGTACCTGCAGCTGAAAACACAAAAAGCAGAAAACGTTAAAATCAGAAGAGATAATGAAACTGAAAGAGAGAAGAAGCTGGAACCGCTTACTTTATTAAGTGATATTTTCCTGAGATTAATCAAAATGATTGTTGCTCCTTTAGTTTTTACCACATTAGTAGTTGGGGTAGCTAAAGTAGGAGATATTAAAGCCGTAGGAAGAATTGGTGGTAAAACTATGCTCTGGTTTATGAGTGCTTCTTTACTATCGTTATTCCTTGGGATGATTATGGTGAATATATTCAGACCAGGTGAGGCAATGAATTTACCGCTTCCAAGCAGTCATGCGGATACGGGTATTCATAAGGTTGCTTTATCTATGAAGGATTTTATTGCGCATATCATACCAAAAAGTATGACTGAAGCAATGGCAACTAACGAAATCCTTCAGATCGTAGCATTCTCCCTGTTTTTTGGGGTCGCTACTGCTGCTATTGGTGAAAAAGGTAAAATCATTATCGAATTTTTCGATTCGGTTGCACACGTAATTTTAAAAGTGACTGGCTATGTCATGAACTTTGCCCCTTTTGCGGTATTTGGTGCTATGGCGGCCATTATTGCTAAACAGGGATTAAGTGTATTATCTACTTATGCCTTATTTATTGGTGAATTCTATTCCACGATGCTGCTGTTGTGGCTGCTGTTGATTCTGATTGGCTATATGATTCTGAAAGGAAGAGTATTCAATCTGATGAACAGGATGAAAGAACCAGTAATTGTTGCTTTCAGTACAGCAAGCAGTGAAGCAGCCTATCCAAAAACGATGTTACAGTTAGAACGTTTTGGCTGTAAAGATAAAATTGTGAGTTTCGTATTACCATTGGGTTACTCTTTTAACTTGGATGGTTCAATGTTATACATGACCTTTGCATCATTATTTATTGCACAGTCTTACGGTATCCATCTGTCGTTTCAACAGCAAATTACTATGCTGCTTATCCTGATGTTAACCAGTAAAGGTATTGCAGGTGTTCCAAGAGCTTCGTTAGTAGTGATTGCGGGGACTATTGCTACTTTTAATATTCCTGAGGCTGGGTTAGCATTATTAATAGGTATCGATCCACTACTTGATATGGGCAGATCAGCGACTAACGTAATCGGTAATAGTCTGGCTACTGCTGTTGTTAGTAAGTGGGAAGGGGAGCTTACAGAGCCCCTGGATTAGATTCTTACCTGACCCGATACAATACCAATTTATATACATTAAAAATGATGAGTACCAACGCGAAAAAAATATTTTTACTACTCACTATAGTAGTCCCTTTTCTGGCCTACTGTGTGTTTTATTATATGCCTATTATTAAAAATGCACCTTTCAGATCTGATGAGTTTGTCTCTTTCCAGTTCAAATGGGGTGCGGGTAACGATTTAGTAAATTCTTATGATTCTGCTACAGGAGATTATCAGTATCTGAATGCGAAAGATTCTCTGATCAAAACCAATGTTAAGCTAAGAGAGAATGATATCATTTATCTGCATAACAAAGCCAGTGAGCTTGGCTTCTGGAATTTCCCGGATGTAATCTCGAATGCAGGTACGGATTTAAACAAATCTAAGGTACTGCGTTATGTCATGCAGTTTAATTACAAGCGTAAAACTAAAAAGGTGATTTTTGTTACTGATTATAACGATATCGCTAAATTAAGAGACGTTGCCAAGCAAATGAAGACCCTTTTAGAGCAAAGCATAAACGATGCTCAAGAAAGATATGGTAAGAAAGATTAATTCATTATGAATTAATAAATATATATTCTATATTTGCACCTCGATAAAAAAAAAATAAACAATTTAAAATACTAATTATTTAACAATGTACGCAATAGTAAATATAGCAGGACAGCAATTCAAAGTTGCAAAAGACCAGCACCTTTTTGTACACCGTTTGCAAGGAGATGAAGGCGCTAGTATTGAATTTGACAATGTATTGTTGGTTGAAGACGGAGGTAAGATCTCTGTTGGTGCCCCTTTATTATCAGGAGCTATCGTTTCAGCTAAAATCGTGTCTCATTTAAAAGGCGATAAAGTAATCGTTTTCAAAAAGAAACGTAGAAAAGGTTACAAAAAGAAAAATGGCCACCGCCAGTATTTCACAAAAATCCAGATCTCTGGTATCAGTTTATAATTAGTTGTTAAAAAAAATTATCAGTTTTATAACTGTTAGTTGATAAAATATAAAACAAAATGGCACATAAAAAAGGAGCCGGTAGTTCGAGAAACGGACGTGAGTCTCATAGTAAACGCTTAGGTATCAAAATTTTTGGTGGTCAGGAAGCAATTGCAGGAAACATCTTAGTACGTCAACGCGGAACTAAACACCATCCTGATAAAGGCGTAGGTATTGGAAAAGACCATACTTTATTCGCTCTTGTTGCTGGTACTGTAGTTTTCAGAAAGAAACAAGATAACAAATCTTATGTTTCTATCTTACCTGCAAGTGTAATTAGCGAAGTTGTTGAAAAAGCTGTTCCTACTAAAAAAGTAGCAAAAGCTGAAGCTCCTGTAGCTGAAGCACCAGTGAAAAAAGCACCGGCTAAAAAAGCTGCTAAAGCTGACGCTGCTCCGGCAGAATAATCTTTAAATATATTCTAATAAAAAAGCCGCAACGTTTTCGTTGTGGCTTTTTTATTAGCCTTTTTTTTGGTTTTCTATGAAACGGCTATTCTTGTTTTTATATTTTGAAGTTCATTTTCCAATTTTTCTAAACACAAAGAGAAATTCTTAAGACTTGTTTCCAGTTCACTCATCAGAGCTGCTACAGGAAGAACGGATTGTTGTTCGGCGCTGTCATCCTGCCCGTGTAATAGCCACTCATAGCTCTTCTTATAATGCCTTGAAAGGGCACAAAGTGTATGAAATGTTGGATATTGGTTACCAAGTTCAATCTGAGAATAATTACTCCTTGACAAATTCAATAAATTAGCTACATCAACCTGAGCATAAGCTCTTTCTAGTCTAAGTGACTTAATTCTCTTCCCTAATATTTTCTTTGATAGAATTTCTTGCATAAATAATATTTTTTTTGTTGGTTTGTGACTTTATTCTATTGGTGTAAAAAAGACAATTATCGAACCATTACATCGGCGGATATAAATTGGTTATCTTTATAGGACGATCTGGAGATTTAATTAGGTAGTTAAATGTTAAAAAAAAAATAAATGAGTGCTTGTATTTGTGTCATACTAAAGGAAATCAACTATGAAGCTTAGTGCTTACTGTGATTGTTATGCCGATAACTCTTATTTCCTTTTTAATAAAAAAAGTCACATTACTTTTTTCACATCCATTCCATAGAAAAAATAGGGTATTTTTTAATCAAAAATCCCACTATTGGGGAATCTTTTGTGGAAATCATTTCACAAAAGTATGAAAGAGCTTTTTCAAAACTTGTTGCTGAATGCTTTGAAGGGAAATCTTTTAGCATAGAAAAACGGCTGAAAGTAAAAGATATGGATGATGTGTTGCTGCAGATCGTTCTGACTCCGGTTCTTACTGATCCTGAAAATCCTCAGGTTGCCTGTACAATTATAGACAGCAACAGGAAATCAAACCAGATGAAACTATTGGATGAATATTCACACCTGGCTTCACATGATCTTCGTGCGCCGATCACCAATATATTAAGTCTGTCCAGTCTGATGAATTTTCCAGATATGGAATCATTTGATACAGGTAGAATAAAGGACTTATTAAGAGATATCAATTACCAGGCAGAAAAACTGGATGATATTATTAAGATGTTAAATAGCTTAATCAACAAGGAGCAAAGCGCTGATGATTTTATAGCAGAATCAACAAAGACAGATTCAAAGCATATTATGCTGATTGATGATGATTCATTAACCAACAGGCTGCACCATATGATTATTACAAAATATAATAAGAACAGGCGGGTAGTTCAGTTTGGCAGTTCAACACATGCACTTGATTATCTGAAAGAAAATAAGCCGGATCTGATTCTGCTTGACCTGAATATGCCGGAAATCGACGGATGGACTTTTTTAAAGCTTCTGGAGGAGCAAAAGCCAGATGTTGATGTAGTTATCATCTCATCTACAATTGATCCGGCAGAACGCACCAGAGCGCAGTCGTACAGGTCAGTTAAGGATTTTCTGACGAAACCCTTAACCTATGATAAAATTAAACACCTGGTAGACAATTAATAACCTGATTTAAGGTTACTGTTCTCTATCAAGCAGGGACTCCGCAAGCTGAATGAGTTCATTCTTTTTAACTGCCTCAATACTTACTTTTTCTAATGCTGTAAAAGCGATATCAAGGCTGCGTTTCATTTCAGTAACAGCAAGCTCTCTTATTTTATACTTGTTATAGAGCAGGGTAATTGCCGCAATTTTAGCAGGATAATCAGTATTCGGGTATTGTGACTCCAATAAGTTCAGATCGTCTTTCTGAGCAAGTTCTTTTAGTTTAAGCAATAAGAAGGTCTGTTTATTAGAGATAATGTCACCACCGACCTGTTTACCAAATTTAACAGGATCACCATAGACATCAAGAATGTCATCCTGCAGCTGGAAAGCAATTCCGAAGTTTTCACCAAAATCATAAAGATGATTGGCGTCTTCATCACTGGCACCTCCTACAATTGCACCCAGTTTCATCGCGCCACCTACCAGTACAGCAGTCTTTAAACGGATCATGTTGATATATTCCGGGATGCTGACATCAGTCCTCTGTTCAAATTCCATATCAAGCTGCTGTCCTTCGCAAACTCCCTGAGCGGTGGAGTTAAAACAATGCAGGGCATTTTTAAGGATAGGATACCGCATCCAGGTTTGTTAAGTGTTTATTGGCTTCCACCATCATCACATCACCACTTAAAATCGCATTATTTACGCCCCATTTAATATGAACAGTATCCTGTCCTCTGCGTAAAGGTGCATTGTCCATAATGTCGTCATGGATCAGCGTGAAATTGTGGAAGGTCTCAATCGCCATTGCTGCCTCTATTGCTTTGTTAGCATCAGTGTTAAACAATTCGCTGGAAAGCAAAAGCAATACTGGTCTGATCCGTTTACCACCAAGACGCATAATATAGCTGATCGGCTCGTATAATTTTGAAGGAATCTCTGGATATTCGACCTCCCTGATCGCTTTTTCAATTAATTGTTGTAACTCAAAAATGGTATGCATTATTTTCTTAATGTGGTGTTTTTTTCTAAAATTTCTATTGCAGCCTGTTCTTTTTCTGTTCTTTTGATCCCTGGGTTTTTCTTCCAGAAATCTTGATTGTAGGTCATTGCTTTGACCAGGTTACTGTACTGTCATTGATTGTTATACTTACTTCTTCCAGGCTGTTTGGGTTGATCGTTTCATCGACCATGTATAGTGTTGAATAAAGGTCTGTATCCTGGACACCCAGACCTAACATCTTCAATCTGTTTGTGGTATTAAAAACAGAGTAATCCAGAACATTATCGCCTTCTTGATTCAATCTGTATTGCGCTATAAATACTGTTTCCTTGTTTTTTATACTTACCGGCCCGCTGCTTTTAAAAAACATGCCCTTAATTACCCCTTCAATTTTGAGTACATTATTAGTTACGGTGTTCACATAATAAGCACCTTCAAATCTTTTTTCTTTCAGTACCCGTTTAGGTGTACAGATGATTTTTGCAATTTCTTCTCCATCCAGCAGATAAGTACCTGCAAGTTTAAAAGTATACAAAGAATCTACCTTTCTTAAGAGCGGTTTTTTATGGAAAGAATTTGCGAGATAGCCAGAAAAAATAAAAGAAAAGAAGCTTGTATTTGTATACGATATACCTCTACCCTGGAGGTGACGTGCTTCGGTAGGATGCCAGCCAATCAGGCCATATGGTTTCCACTCGGCATCAAGCCAGATTTCATTCAGATATACCGGCTGGTCAGCTTCATAAGCAATCTGTCTTAAGAAAGCTTTACCGAAATTCGATTTATTGTATGTTTTTAAAGCCTTGTCAGTCGCATCCTGCATGATGGCAGTTGCCGGGTTTCCTACAGTGACCTCCTTTAAAGTCATGACTTGTGGATCAAGCGTTATTTTCAGTTTCTCTTCTGTGGTTTTAACCTCAAAATTACCTCCCGCATAATTCAAATGGGTAACAAGCAGATTAACCGGTAATGCAGTAACGGTTAATTCAAACTCACCATTTGCATTGGTTAAAGTACTTTTCTGGTCTTTCACCTGTACTGTAGCAAAAACAACGGGGTTGCCTGTTTTTTTTTCTACCACAATACCTGAAATCCTTTGCTGCGCCAAAACACATGCTGAAGAAAAAAACAAAAAAAAGCAGAAAAATAGCGCCTGATTTATACATGTTATCCTTAATCCTGTACCAGTGCAAAGTCAATCTGGCGTTTAGACAGATCTACTCTTTTGACTTTCACTTTTACTTCATCACCTAACTGATATTTTTTTTCTTGCGCTGACCTACAATACAGTAATTCTTTTCGTCCAATACATAGAAGTCATCAGCTATATCTTTCAGTCTGATCATTCCTTCACATTTGTTCTCTATCAGTTCCACATACATTCCCCATTCAGTTACACCAGAAATGATTCCCATGTATAACTTGCCTACATTGTCTTCCAGATATTCTACCTGTTTGTATTTAATAGAAGCACGTTCCGCATCAGCAGCACGTTTTTCCATAGCAGAGGAATGAGATGCAGCAGTTTCATATTCATCCTCATTAGCAGAGCGTTCTCCGTTAAGATAGCCAGCCAGCAGGCGATGAACCATCACATCAGGGTAACGGCGGATAGGGGAGGTGAGGTGAAGTGTGTATGTGATCAAAGGCTAATCCATAATGGCTGGTCTTTTTAGTGGTGTAAACCGCTTTAGCCATAGAACGAATAGCTAACTGGGTCAGTACATTTTGTTCTTTTTTGCCTTCCACGTCTTCCATCAGGAAATTCAGGGATTTCGCAATATCCTTATCAGATTTCATGTTGATCTTATAACCAAAACGAGCAGCAAATAAAGCGAAGTTACCAAGGTTTTCCAGGTTTGGAGAATCGTGAGAACGGTATACGAAAGTATACTTTGCCTTTCCCTTTCCCTTTTTGGCAATAAATTCGGCTACCTTTTTATTGGCCAGCAACATAAAGTCTTCAATCAGTTTATGTGCGTCTTTACGTTCTTTCACATAAACACCAACCGGTTTTCCTTTTTCATCAAGTTTGAATTTTACCTCAGTACTTTCAAAACTTATGGCTCCATTTTTAAACTTTTGAGCTCTTAAAATATAAGCAAGCTCATTTAATTTAAGGATTTCTTCAGCGTAGTCGCCTTCCTTGTTTTCTATAACTTCCTGAGCTTCTTCGTAACTGAAACGTCTGTCAGAGTGGATCACAGTTCTTCCGAACCATTCCTCTACTATATTAGCCGCGTCATCTAATTCAAAAACAGCTGCAAAGCAGAGTTTATCCTCATTTGGACGAAGCGAACAAACGCCATTGCTTAGTCTTTCCGGAAGCATAGGGATAACCCGGTCTACCAGGTAAACAGAAGTAGCTCTTGAATAAGCTTCTTTGTCCAAATAGGTTTTAGGCTGCACATAATGAGAAACATCTGCAATGTGTACACCGATTTCATAATTACCGTTTGGCAGTTTTTTGAAGGATATTGCATCATCAAAATCTTTTGCATCTGCCGGGTCAATCGTGAAAGTTGCTGTTTCGCGGAAATCCCGGCGGTTTTTCAATTCCTCTTCAGTGATCTGCTCAGGAATATCATTCGCTTCTTTCTCTACTTCTGGAGGGAAAGACAAAGGAAAACCATACTGAGCAAGGATCGCATTCATTTCTGTATTATTCTCTCCTTGTGTACCCAGGATATTGATGATTTTTCCAATAGGTTTTTTTTTTGCACCTTCTGGCCAGTCGGTGATAGCTACCTGTACTTTTTGTCCATTTTTAGCACCCTCAAGATCGCTTAACGGAACAAAAAAATATCATGCAGCATTTTCTTATCATCGACTGTCACGAATGCGAAACGGTCAGATATTTTGATTACGCCTATAAAATCAGTTTTTAAGCGTTGTATAATTTCAACTACTTCGCCCTCATTCTTTCTACCCCTTTTTTTAGCGTAGATATAAACTTTTACTTTGTCTCCGTTAAGTGCATTATGCAGCTTACGGGCCGAGACGAACACGTCTTTTTCAAACTCATCATCAGGAACGATAAAAGCTGCACCATCGGCAGTCATATCTACTTTTCCAGTGATAAAGGTTTTTAAATCTTTAAGCTTGAATTTTCCTTTTTGAGGTTCCGCAAAAACACCTTTATGTGCTTGTTCTTTCAGGATCTCCAAAATGGTTTCCCTTGCTTCATCATCTTTTATGTTCAGTTTGGCTGAAACCTGTTTGTAATTCAAGGCTTCATTGTTGCTATTCTCTAAAACATCACTAATTAACTGAGTTAAGACGAGTTTTATTTGAGAAGATTTCTTTTTTGCCATAGTATATTTGTCAATATTCCGAAGGTAACACTTTGAAATGATTTATAAAGCCTTAAGGGCTATAAATCCAATATTAAAGGCCCTCAGAAGCATTTGAGATTTGTATAATTGTAATTTAAACCGGAGATTTAGGGGCGGTTGGGATTTTTGTTAATTATTTAAGGAGAGGCTAAAAAGGGATTAAAGCAACCCGCAAAACAGGAGAAATTTTAAAATGATAGAAGAAAAACAGCGGAGTACAAGAAGAGAATTTCTGATGATAATTATCAAGACTATCATTTTCTTTGTTCTGGTATATTTTGAAGCTTATCAGCCGGTATTATTTAAAACTATCCGTTTGTCGCATTGACTGCACACGCTTTTACTGTATTCCTTGGCCCTAGTGTTGCTGTTTCATTCCTTCGTCTGATTGTTATTTACTGGTATATCAAGAAACATCGTTTTAAGTCTACAATTAAGGATAACTTCATTTTAGGAATTAACAGGATCGTTTCCATTCTCAATACGGTATTCGGAGTCATTGCAATTATGATCTGGATGGGGATTAAGCCCCTGGAATTTCTGACGAGTATTACGATCGTTGCGGCAGCAATCGCTGTAACGTTTAAGGATTACATTACCAATATGATTAACGGTCTGATCATTATGTTTTCAGATCGCTTATCCTTAGGGGATCATATCCGTGTAAATGATAATGAAGGCAAGATATTGGATATCACACTGATTAATATGATTCTTCAAAATGAAGATAATGATATGGTGATTATTCCGAACTCGGTGGTTTTTAGCTCAGTTATTATCAATCAGTCAAAGCAGAATATCAAAAAGCTGAGTGTGGAATTTGAGATGGCACTTCATTTTGGTTATACACCCGATTTTCTGGAAAAACACCTTTATGAAGTTCTGGATGGTTTTAAAGCTAATATTGTAGCTAGCGGACTAACCATAAAAACGCTGGCGATCAATAAGGATATTGCCAGGTTTAAAGCCCAGGTATTGTTGAATAACTATGATAAACTCAAAGAAAGGGAAATCAGAAGGGTATTGAATACGGCAATTATTAAATTGGCTGTACCTGATCAGGTATAAATAATTACCCGATAAGACCTGGTTTTCCAGGAATTGCCGCAATGAGCTTCTGCGTATAGGCAGTTTGGGGATGCTCGTAAATAATTTCAGGAAAATCTTCTTCTTCAATCTTTCCTTTGTTCATGACAATCATCCTGTCTGATAAGTGTTTAACCACAGCAAGATCGTGAGAAATGAATATATAAGTTAAACCTAGTTCCTGTTGCAATCTTCTCAATAAATTTAAAACCTGAGCCTACTGAAACATCGAGTGCGGATACTGATTCATCACAAATAATAAGTTTAGGCTGCAGTGCCAGGGCACGGGCAATCACTATCCGTTGCCGCTGACCTCCTGAAAATTCATGCGGATAACGGTCAAAATGCTCCGGTTTCAGATCTACCAGTTCCAGCAGATGCAATACATGAGCTTTGCGCTGTGCATTATTGTCAAATACCCCGTGTACCTGCAAAGGTTCCATCAGCGCATTACCTACCGTAAGCTGTGAATTCAACGAAGAATAAGGATCTTGAAAAATGAGTTGTATATCTTTTCTTAATTTTCTAAGGCTCCCATTTTTTAAATGTGTGATATCCTGACCTTCAAAAAAAACAGATCCGGAAGTTGGCTCAACCAGCCGAAGGATACTTCTGCCCAATGTAGTTTTTCCACAGCCTGATTCACCAACCAAACCTAAGGTTTCGCCTGGATATAATTTGAAACTGATATTGTCAACAGCTTTAATGATATCTTTAGCACCACCGAATAATCCCTGTCTGACCGGAAACCAGGTACAAAGATTTTTTATTTCAAGCAATGGCGCTGTTTCATACAAAATTTCTCTTCTGCTGTCAATTTCCTGTTGTGTGTAACTATTTATTGCCAGTAAATGAGCAACCGGCTGATCTGTTCCCTGTTTAAGAAAATCTGCCACTACCGGCAATTTCTTTAAACGGTATAAGGGTGAAGGCCTGCAAGCCAGTAAACCTTTAGTATAAGGATGTTGAGGGTGTTTGAATAACTGAAGAAGAGAACCTTGTTCAACGATCGTCCCTTTGTACATCACTGCAATCTCATCGGCAATTTCGCTGATTACAGCCAGATCGTGGGAAATGAAAATCATCCCCATATTCCGTTCTTCTTTTATTTTAAGCAGTAATTGCAGAATCGTTTGCTGCACAGTTACATCCAGCGCTGTTGTTGGTTCATCGGCAATCAGAAATTCGGGGTTACAGCTTAAAGCCATTGCAATCATTACCCTTTTTTTTTCTGCCCGCCGGAAAGCTGATGGGGATAAGTATCGAAAACAGTTTCGGGGCGGGGGAGCTGTACTTCTTTAAAAAGTTCAATTGTTTTCTCTTTTGCTGCCTGTTTGCTTAATTGCTGATGGAGCATAATTGCTTCCTGAACCTGATTGCCACAGGTAAATACGGGGTTTAGGGAAGTCATTGGTTCCTGAAAGATCATCGCAATCTTATTGCCCCGATAGGTATTCATTTCTGCATCAGACAAAGAAAGCAGGCTAACTCCGTTGAAGATAATATCCCCGGTAACTCTGGTATATTCAGGATCATGTAAGCGCATGATAGAAAATGAGGTTACTGATTTGCCGGAGCCTGATTCACCAACAATACCTAAAACACGTCCTTTTTCAGCTTTGAAGCTGATCTTGTTAACTGCGGTTTGCCAGGAACGGTCTTCCTGATTGAAAAATTGGATATTTAGATCAATTACGTTTAGCATCAGAGCTACAATATAGATAAAATTATCCCCCGTATTTCGCTTTTTGTGCTATTTTTGCAGAATGGAAAGAGAAATTCTTGATACCAAGCGTAAAGCCCTGAATATTAATCTAAACTCTGATATTTACGGGACTTTTGCTGAGATCGGGGCAGGACAGGAAGTAGCGCGTAATTTTTTTACTGCTGGTGCGGCTTCAGGAACAGTAGCTAAAACTATGTCTGCCTATGATATGACTTTTAGTGATGCTATCTATGGGGTAGAAGAAACCGGAAGATATGTTAGTCAGTCAAGGTTAACAAAAATGCTGAACCATGAATTTGGTTTGCTCACTGAGCGGCTGCATGGTGAGAAATACGATACCAGGAGTTTTTTTGCTTTTGCTGATACAGTTACTACCCTGAACTATAATAAATCCAATGATCCGCATGGATGGATTGGTATCAAATTCCAGACAGAACCGGGCGGCGAGCCTAATGAGATATTTTTCCATGTACGTTTGCTGGATACCGATACCGATGCGGCACTTCTTCAACAGAATGTACTGGGTATAATCGGGGTTAACCTTGTTTATGCGGCTTTTTATTATCATACAGATCCGAAGAGAATGGTTGAATCACTTGCTGATAACCTGACAGTAGGTTCTGTAGAGATAGATTTGATTTCTGTAAGTGGCCCGGCTTTTAAAAATATTAATAATATCCTGCTGAATCTGTACCTGATTGTGAAAGACTTCTCAGATGCGGCTATTTTTGATTCGCTTGGAAACCCTTGTCTGCCTAAAGATCTTTTGTACAAAAAGGACATTATGATTTTGCGGACAAAATATGCACAGAAATCTTTACCAAACTTTAGTATGTTCAATAAAGCTGTAGATCAGTTTAAAAGAACAGAAGATGTAAAACAAGATAATCTTAGTGTTTTAATTGAAGTCTTATTATCGAATGTGCTTACAGCAGATGAAGAGATTCCAGAAAATATTGACCTGGAAGCAGTAGCATTAAGAGCTGAAGAATTATGTAAAACTGGTAACCTGGTTATCGTTTCCAATTTTGCAAGACACAATAAATTAGCAAAATACCTGGACAGGTGTAAACCAAAAAGTGTAGGGATTTCAACGAATATCAATAACCTGAAATTTTTGTATTTAACTCTTATAATTTTGGAGAGAACTACTCCAGTATGCTATTGAGTTATGTAAGTGATATGTTTACTAAAAATGTGAAACTATTTGCTTACCCTTTCCTTGACAAAAAATCAAATAAGGTTATTACAACTGTAAATATGCCGGTTACACCAGAAGCAAAGCCATTATTCGATTTCCTGATCCTGAATGGATATATTACTGATATTAAAGAATACAGTGAAACTGATGTGAAGACTGTATAAAATAATCAAATCATAAAAAAACGGGCTGGTCAATTTGAATTGACCGGTTTTTTTTTTTTTATGATTTGATTATTTTTTTAATGCCGCTCTTACTTTGGGAGCTATTTTAGTTCCAAAGATTTCGATCGATTTCATCATATCTTTATGTGAAGGTGCGCCAATGTCCATATGTGCTGCAAAACGGGTTAAACCAAACATTTCCTGTACATATAAGATTTTATCAATCGCCTGTTCAGCATCCCCAACAAATAAAGCTCCCTCTTTCTGTCTTCCATAATCAAACTGATGTTTAGTATAGGGAGACCATCCACGGGATTTTCCGATTCTATCCATTTGTGAGGCATATAAAGGATAATATTCAGCAGCTAGCTCATTACCGTCGTCACCAAAAAATGCATGCGCATGGATGCCTACCTGAAGCTTAGCTAAATCATGTCCCGCTTTTTTATATTCTGCACGATACAGGTCAAATAACGGTTTAAACTGGCTTGGGCTTCCCCCGATAATCGCAATCATTAAAGGCAGTCCTAATACACCCGCTCTGATTACAGATTCGGGAGTACCACCTACAGCAATCCAGATTGGCAGATTATTATCTACAGCTCTTGGTAATACCTGCTGATTGCTTAAAGGCGTCCTGAATCACCTTTCCATGTAATGGTTTCTTCCTTATTGATTTTTAATAATAATTCTAATTTCTCCGTGAATAATTCATTATAATCATTCAGGTTATAACCGAATAAAGGAAATGATTCAATAAAACTGCCACGACCAGCCATTAATTCTGCACGGCCATTAGACAGTAAATCGACCATAGCAAAATTTTGATATAATTTTACCGGGTCAGCAGAGCTTAGTACGCTAACTGCACTACCCAGTTTAATGTTTTTAGTAACAACCGCGGCAGCAGCCAGTAATATTTCAGGACTTGAGACTGCAAAATCCGGACGGTGATGTTCACCAATACCGAAATAATCCAGGCCTAACTCATCCATTAATTTAATCTCTTCAATAATCTCACCCAGTCGTTGCTGTGCAGGTTGAAATTTATTTGTTATTGGATCAAGACGTAAATCCCCGAACATACTAATACCTAATTCCATAATTACCTTGTTTTAAATCTTACACAAAGTTAACCAGCACTAAAACTCTATGTTAACCTATGATAAGTAATGATTTTTGATCAATTTTTAATACAAGCTTTATCTAAATCCGATAAAAGATTTTTATTGAAGGTTATGGGGACCAAAGAGTCCAGTGCTGTGTTATACTCGAATAACTGTTTTTTGACAGGATCGAAAGTATATCTTGCAATTACAGGAGCATGATCAGGGTAACTTTCATGGACACTATAGTCATAGGTTTTAGAGTAGTTCATTGCACTGTCGATTTTTGGAGTGGGGCTGCCTTCGCACATGAATCCAAAGGACGTACCGCCATTTTTGATCACTCGTTCCTCTAATCCATCAGTTAAACTCTTATAGCTCTCAGAAGTAGTCAGAATTTCATATACAATCTGGCTGCATGGGTTTTGGAAAACAGGTCTTACTGTGTCCGTTTTTACAGGTTTATTTGTAGAAACAGTGGTTTTAACCAGCGTATCTGTTTTAACAATTTCTTTTTTTGTTTCTCGTTTCTGCTGTGTGTACAGGATGCAGTCAGTATAAGGCCTGCGAATATTAAACTAAGGAATTTCATAATTATAGTTGTGTGCTGATTTAGTTTGGCTGTCCTTATTCTAATCTTTTAATTACGTTATCAGGATTATCTACAACAAGGACAAATATGATTTTGTTTTTTGGGAATAAGCCCTGTAGTTCATTTCTCCAGTTAGCCGGAGAATGGATTAAAGCTTCATTTGAAGAAAATGATTTTGTAACTCATAATTTCCTGCAATGGTTTGTTACCGAGCAGGTTGAAGAAGAGGCTGCTGTTTCTCAGATTATCAGTAAGCTGAAAATGATCGGGGACAATTCTTCGGCATTGTATCTTCTCAATTCAGAACTGACCCAAAGGACATTCAATGCGGCTACTGGTGGTGCAGCTTAAGAAGCTGGTTCCTTAAAGAAAAATTCAGAAAGATAAAAAGCAAGAGGATTAATCTTCTTGCTTTTTATAAATGTCTTTGATCGTAACAGCCAAATATATTTTCTGGCGCGTCCAATGGTTGAAAACCATATTGGCTATACAGGCTGTGTGCGTCCCGGGTAGCCAGCATGTATCTTCTTAAACCTTGCAGATCAGGATGGAATAGCATGAGCGACATTAGTTTTTTCGAAAGTCCCATACCACGAAACTCTTCTTCCACATATACATCTGCCAGATAAGCGAAAGTAGAACGGTCCGTAATCCATCTCGCAAAGCCTGTTTGCTGGTTATCTTTATAGATACCAAAACAAAGAGAGTTCTCAATTGATTTCGTTACCGTTTCTAATGGGATTCCTTCAGCCCAGTAAGATTTATTACTCAGGAAAAGATGAACGGCAGCAACGTCAATTTTGCTTTTGTCATCCGAAAAAATAAATCCGTTATCTGCAATTTCCATTTAATTACGCATGTTAATGTATTGAAGAGGCTGTCCGAAATCTTCGCTTTTGCAAAGTGAGATTACCTTTTGAAGATCATCAATGTTTTTGCTTTGTACACGTAATTGATCGTCCATTACAGAAGCCTGAACTTTAAGTCCGCTGGCTTTGATTTTAGCAACGATCTTTTTAGCGACATCTTTATCAATTCCTTCCTTAATAGAGACTTCTTTTCTGATCATATTACCAGAAGCATATTGCTCCTTTCCAAAATCGAGACTTTTAGGGTCCAGGTTTTGTTTCACCATACGGGAGATAATTGAATCCTCAATTGCTTTCAGACGCATGTCATCTTCCGTAACAATGGTGATTACATTCGTCTTTTTGTCGTGATCAATTGTACTCTGAGAGGTAGAGAAATCATAACGGTTAAGGATCTCTTTTTTTGCGTTGTTCATTGCATTGTCCAATGTCTGCGCGTCAACTTTACTTACGATATCGAAAGTGGGCATGATTATAGCTTTAGTATAAAAAATATATTAGATTTAGATATTAATTATTTAACGTTCTGGCTAAAAAAATTATTATGAAAACCAATAAATCAAAAGTGCAAAAAAATAATGCTAAAAAAGCAGTTAAAAAAGAATTGGAGCAGAGTCTGACGCAAAAATTTTTTGAAGCAGTTTCTCATTTGGGTCATGATGCCGAAAAAATTGGTGAAGAACTGGCACATGCAGCGAAATCTGTTGCAGGCAAATTAGCGAAGAGATTCAAAGATGCAAGAGCAGAAGCTGCCAAGACAGTGAAACCAACGAAGAAGGAAATAGCAAAGACAGTAAAAGAAGTTAAAAAAGCTACCGCTAAAGGTGCTAAAAAAGTTAAAAAGGAAGTTAAAAAAGCAGTTGCCAGTGTTAGAGCATCTGGAAATAGCATAAAAGTTCCTGTAATTGCAAGTGAAGAAAAAGCAGCTGATATTATTGCTAAACCTGTAAAGAAAGCTGCTGTAACAGTGAAAAAAGCTGCTCCTGCGGTTAAAAAATCAGTTTCTGCGGCGAAAAAAACTGTAGCTGCTGTTCAGAATGCGGCTAAATCTGCTCCGGTAAAAAGAGTAAGTAAAGCAGCAGTTGCTTCAGCCACTGGTGCAGCTAAAAAAGTAGTCAATACTGCAGCTGCAAAAACTGTTAAAGCTACCCCAGTAAAGAAACCAGCTGCTAAACCTGCTGCAACAGCGAATGCTAAACCAGCTGTTACCGCTGTTAAGCCTGCTGTAACTACAGAAAAAGCTGCTGAAAAGCCTACTGAGGAAAGTTAATTTAAAAACAGCTTTCCGAAGATTAATGCTCAAATAATTAACATTGAATTAACAATAGAATTCGCAGTTTTGAGCATCCGTTCCCAACAGGGATATTTTTGATAAAACCACATGACAAAGAAGAAGGTCCCATTTTTAAATAGAGAACTCAGCTGGTTATATTTCAATGAACGGGTTTTGCAGGAGGCAACAGATGAAACTGTGCCGCTGATTGAAAGAATTAAGTTTCTGTCTATTTTCTCTTCTAACCTGGAAGAATTTTACCGGGTGCGTGTAGCTACAATGACCAGACTGTCTAATTTAAACGACAAAGGCCAAAGAGTTACTAGGATTTAATCCTAAGAAAGTACTGAACGAGATTAAAAATATCGTCGTTAAACAGGAACGTAAATTTGAACAGCTTTTTCAGGCTACGCTGATCAATGAACTAGCACAAAACAGGATTTTTATCCTGAATGATACACAGCTCAATGTGGCCCGTGGAGAATTCGTAAAAGAGCACTTCCGGGACAAGATCCTTTCTAACCTGGTACCGATTATGATTGATATGGAAAAACCTTTTCCAGAGCTTAAAGATCGGTACCTGTACTTTTTTGTAAGGCTTAAAAAGAAGACAGGTAAAAAAGAAGAAAGGTATGCATTGATAGAATTACCTCCTGATCTGCCCAGGTTTTTAGTCCTGCCGGAAACAAACGGATTGAAATTCATCATTCTCGCTGAGGATATTATAAAATACTGTCTGGATGACATCTTTTACGTATTTAAATACGATGAAATGGATGCTTATTCCATCCAGTTAACCAGAGATGCAGAACTGGACATTGATAAAAATGTAAGTGACAAATTTATCGAGGAATTAAAGACCAGTCTGGACAAACGTAAAAAAGGTAAACCAATGCGTTTACTTTATGATACAGAAATGCCATTTGATATGCTGGGTGTTCTGGTTGCTAAAATGAAAATTGAAGCGGAAAGCCTGATCCCCGGAAACCGTTATCATAAATTTGGTGATTTCATCCGTTTCCCGAATGTCGGGGACAAAAGTCTTGAATACCCTGTCAATGTTCCTTTAAAGGTTTTCGGTTTACACCGGACACAAAGCATCTTTAATAAGCTTGCAGAAAGAGATTACCTGGTTAACCTGCCTTATCAGTCATACGATTATATCATCTTATTTCTGCGTGAAGCAGCAATTGATCCAAGAGTTACTGCAATCAACATTACACTTTATCGTCTTGCCGAAAATTCAAGAGTAATCAATGCTTTAATTAACGCAGCAAAAAATGGTAAAAAGGTAAACTGCCTGGTAGAAACTTAAAGCCCGTTTTGATGAACGTGCAAATATATTCTGGACCAACAGGCTGGAAGAAGAGGGAGTACATGTAAATTACGGTTTGACGGACTATAAAGTCCATTCTAAAATCTGTCTGGTTACCCGGATAGAGAAAGGCCGCCCCGTATATTATGCGAATCTGGCAACAGGTAATTTCAATGAGAAAACGGCCAAACTTTATTGCGATCATAGTATTTTTACTTCTAAAAAGGAGATCACTCACGATCTGATCAAACTTTTTGCAGCTTTAAATAAGCGCACGGTAGCAACAGGATTTAAACACCTGATTGTTTCTCCGCTAGAATCAAGATCAAAGTTTTATACTTTGATAGACCGGGAAATTAAAATCGCCAGAGCTGGCAAACCTGCCTATTTGATTTTTAAGGTAAACAGTCTTGCTGATGAAGGGATCGTAGAGAAATTATATGATGCCAGTAATGCAGGAGTGAAGATTAAACTGATTGTAAGAGGGATCTGCTGTCTGATCCCGGGAGTTAAAGGTTTCAGTGAAAATATCACCGTAATCAGTATTATCGACAAATTCTTAGAACATGCACGTGTTTTCATTTTTGGAAATAACGGTAAAGAAGAAATGTTTCTCTCTTCGGCCGATCTGATGAGCCGAAATTTTGAACATCGTGTAGAGGTAGGTTTTCCAGTACTTGATGAAGATGTAAAGCAGGAAATCAGGGATATTATAGACTTTCAGTTACAAGACAATGTAAAAGCAAGGGATATTACCAGGCTGAATAATAATAAATACCATAAAAACCGTATCAGCACCAAGGTGAGGGCACAGGTTCAGACATATAATTACTTAAAAAAAAAACAAACACCAGTAGAAGATTATGCTCAGATATGCAGCAATTGACGTTGGCTCTAATGCCGTAAGACTGCTTATTGCAGATATAACATACAGTGAAAATGGGTTTGGTTTTAAAAAGAATACACTTGTAAGGGTTCCTTTAAGATTAGGTGATGATGCTTTTCTGGATCATAAAATATCAGCACGTAAAATCGAAGACCTGATTAAAACTATGCAGGCTTTTAAAAACCTGATGGATGTCTATCAGGTAACTAAATATCTTGCCTGTGCAACATCCTCTATGAGAGAAGCGCAAAACGGTCTTGATATTATTAAGCTGATCAGTGAAAAAGCAAATGTAGATCTGGAGATTATCGAAGGCCAGAGAGAAGCTAATATCATTTATGCCAATCATATTGAAGATGATCTGGATATCAAGAAAAATTATCTTTATATAGATGTTGGCGGTGGTAGTACAGAACTATCAGTTTTCGTAAATAAAGTTCCTGTAGCTTCTAAATCATTTGATATTGGAACTATCAGGATCCTGGATAACCAGGATAAAGAAGAAACCTGGGAAGAAATGAAACTCTGGGTAAAAGATCAAACCAAATATCATAAAAACCTGGCTGGAATAGGTACAGGTGGAAACATCAATAAGCTTTACAAGATGGCGAATGATGAAAAGGAGGGGACGCCTTTAACTTTTCTAAAGTTAAAATCTATTTATAATCAATTGAATAGCCACTCTTTAAAGGAGCGGATTCAGCTTTTTAACCTAAACCCTGATCGTGCGGATGTTATTATTCCTGCCTGTGAGATATTTATTACCCTGATGAAATGGACGGGGATCAAACAGATCCATGTACCAAGAGTAGGAATGGCAGATGGGATTATTAATCTGCTAATAGAAGAGAATCTGAATAAATAACAGCCAGATAGTCACCATGGTGGCTTACTGAAACAGCATGCTTTTGGCCGGTTATCTGATGGGTTAACTCTGGAAGACCTGATGGAGTACTGGCCAACAGATAAAGCTTTGATAAGCTATTGAATTCTTCTCTGTATGTTGCTGTATGACTGAGATATTGTAAATGAAGCTGTTCAAAATCCTTATGGTCTGAAACAGCTATGGAATGGATTAATGAACCTTTTATTTCGCTCCTGATCTCGAAAATTTCCCGATGATAATTAATCTTTCCGGATATCTGTAGGCTACTGGTCTGCAGTTCCTCACAGCTAAAGCTTAAAGGAACATAACTTCTGATGCCGGTATTACGCTGAATGATCTTACAGGCGGCTTCTTTCATTGTCCAGATGAGCCATAACATCACAGCGGGCTGCTGCGCCTCTAAGATCATTTCTTGTTCTTTAAGTGTATATATTTTGGCGAGGTAGCCTTTTCGCTGCCAGTTGCTGTCCAGATGAGCCTGCTGCAAGTCAACTATGTCATTTCCGATCATTCTCCGCGAGTTTTGCCTCAATGATTTCGACAGTAGATTTTACGTTCAGCATTTTTGCCATGGAATCATTATCAATTTCTATCCCGAATTTTTCTTCCAGATCCAATACAATATCGACAAGGTTCGCTGAATTTATTTTCAAATCTTTAATAAAATCGGTGTCTTCGCTGATATTATCCAGTGCTGTTTTATCCCCGGTATAAGGGGTTGCAACTTTGATAGATAGCGGCAATTAATATTTCTCTATCCATGATCATATCTTTTTAATATCAAACAGGCATTTACATCACCAAACCCGAAGCTTGCTTTAGCCAGGATGTTTATTTTTTTGTGCAGACAAGCACGGGGTATACGCTCAGAGTCTATCAGTAACCCAATTTCAGGATGCAGATCTTCACAGTTTATATTTGGGAAAATAAATCCTTCGTCCAGTTGTAAAACTGAAGCCACACATTCAATACTGCCGGCAGCACTGATACAATGACCAATCATTCCTTTAATTGAATTGATGTAAGGAAAATCCTCTCCCGAACGGCCTAATGCTGTAACCCAGTTTTGTATTTCAAGTGTATCTTTTGATGTGGCTGTTAAATGACCATTGATAACCTCTACTTCACCGGGTTTTATCCCTGAAGATTTTAAGGCCATAGTGATACAACGTTGTACTGCTAATGGGTTAGGTGCTGTCATTGTACCTGCTCCACGCTGTCCGCCCGATCATTCAGATGTCCGCCCAGTATTTCTGCATAAATTTTAGCACCTCTGGATAAAGCACTGTCCAGACTCTCTAAAACTAATGCACCAGCACCGCTGCCGGGCACAAAGCCGCTTGCAGTTTCGCTCATCGGACGGCTGCCTTTTTCAGGAGTATCATTGTATTTATAGGTGCAGACTTTCATCGCGTCAAAACCGCCCCATATATAGGGGCCACTGTCGCTGGTACTGCCAGCCAGCATAATTGTCGCTTGCCCTGATTTAATACGCTCATAAGCCATTAAAATGCTCTCCGTTCCAGTTGCACAGGCAGAGGAGTTAGTTGTTACCTGATTGCCTAAGCCTAGCTTTCCTGCTAAAAAAGCACTTACACCGCTAGCCATGGTTTGAGCGACGACAGTACTGCCCAGTTTACGGATTTGCAGGTTATCCAGTTTGTAAATAGCATCTCTGAATTTATCAATACCAGATGTACCTGTCCCGAAAACAGTACCACTTTCCCAATCTGGTGTTTCAGCTGCTGCAGTTTCCAGTCCTGCATCTTTCCATGCATCTGAACCTGCTATTACCCCATAAACAATCCCGGTACTTTCCAGGTTCCGGATTTCAAGTTCTGTGAAATACTGCCGGATACGTGATTCATCTATCACCGGTTTCCCTGCTATCTGACAGGAGAAAAGAAGTTGTTCCAGCTGCGGATCATGCTTAATACCAGACAGACCATTTTTGATCGCATGCCTGAACTGCGCAATGTCCGCACCATTTGGTGAAACAACTCCTAGACCAGTGACAACAACGCGTTTAGTCATTCATTTTTGTGGTTACCATTCCTGAGATATTTCCTTTACAAACTGTTTCTCCAGCTTCGTTTTTCATTACTACATTACAATTCAGTTTTTTAAACCTGAAATATACTTTTTCGGCAGTTACTGTAACTTTTTCACCCGGAAATACTGGTTTCATAAAATCAATTGCTGTAGAAGTCAGCATCACATGTGCTTTCATCTCTGTATTTGTATTGTCTGAAAGATAGATTCCCAGGCAAACCAAACCGATTTGTGCCATAGTTTCTGTCAATATTACTCCTGGAGTAACCGGAGCATCTTTAAAGTGGCCTTTATAGAAATCAAGCTCTTTATCAAAAGTATAAGTTCCTGTTGATCCGTTCTCATCAATTTGTAATAACTCGTCTACAAATAAAAAAGGTTTGCTGTAAGGTAATTTTGCTAGTATTTCTTGTGCGTTCATCATTATATTAAATTATCATTTCAAAGGTGTAAAGTAAATACAAAAATCGTTTAGAAGTCTTAAATATTTCTTACCATCGCAATAAAATCCGTTGTGCGGAAAATCCTGGGCCAAAACTGAGCATCAATCCAGTTTCACCTTTTGCGGGCTGTTTATCCATAATCCGCTCAAGCACATAGAGTACCGTGGCGCTTGACATATTTCCATAACATCTTAATACCTCTTTGGTATCGTCAATATTTTTGCCAAGAGCCCCGAATAATTTCCTCTATTTTTCTATGATCTTTTTTCCGCCAGGATGGAAAATAAGGTGGTCTATAGCTTGGATCTCCAATCCGCTTTTAGCCAAAAACGGATGGATTATAGCAGGGAAATGATCCGCAATAGTTTCGGGAACAGTGACGTCCAGCACCATCTGTAAACCTGTATTGGTCAATTTAAAACCCATCATTTCTTCAGCATCGTAAAAGTGATACATTTCGTCAGCCAGTATTTCCGGTCCATGATCATCAGGATGTGAAGACAGAAGAACACAGGCCGCACCATCCCCAAAAATAGCTGCACTCACAATATTGACCATAGAGAAGTCCCCTTGCTGGAAAGTTGCCGTCGGAGATTCTACAGCTACCACAGCTGCCCTTTTACCCGGATTAGCCTTTAGGAAATTCTTTGCATAGATTATCCCTGATACACCAGCTGCACAGCCCATTTCTGTTACCGGAAGACGTACAATATCCTGGCGTAATTTTAACGCATTGATCAGGTAAGCATCTAAAGAAGGGATCATAATCCCGGTACAGCTTACTGTAATGATATAATCAATATCCTGATTTTCCCAACCTGCCTTTGCTATCGCATCAACAAGACATTTTTTACCCAGCTTTATCCCTTCGCTGATATAAATGTTATTCCGCTCTTCAAAACTCAGGTCGCTGAATACCTGTTCTGGTGACATGAATGAATAACGCTTATCTACTGCTGCATTTTCAAATATCTTTTTAACCTTACGGACAAATCTTTCTTCCTGCCCAAACAGCCAGCCGTCCAGAAAAGGAATGATTTCGGCCGTGGTTCTTGAATATTCAGGTAATGCTTTGCTGACGCTTTTTATGGTTACACTCATTATATTTTAATTATCCATTGATAACGGAAGGCCCATTTCCAGTTGATAAAGTAGTTTTTAAGCCCCAGTGTTTTTGAAAATAACAAAAGATCAGTTTTTTTAAATCCGCGAAGAATAGAGACCAGCCCATCTTCACGTGTGACATTTCATTCAGGCGGAATACAAAGCATAAGCCCAGAAACAGGTAGTATGCTATTGCACTCCGTTGTAAATCATTAATCACAAAACCAAGTTTTGCGGTACTTTGAAAACTTTGCAGCAGGGCGATGATCTCCTTATCTTTAAAATGATGTAATGTTAGGGTACAGAGTATAATATCAGCAGGTTCATGCTTATCCAGGTTATCAAATATATCCTGACACTGAAAATTTATATTTGCATATCCCGAAGATAAACTGCGGGCATGTTCAATCGTAAAATTGTTTGCGTCGATTCCTGTAAGCACAAAGTTTAAATGATTGATCCTCGCATAATCTGCTAACGTCCTTAACATATCTCCATTTCCGCACCCTATATCTGTAATACGTATAATAGTGGATTTTGGTTGTGCTTTGAGTAAGAATTTAATTCCTTCAAGGGTAACTTTATTCCCCCCAAGTAAGCGGTTAATACTGGCAATTTTATCGAGTGCATCTCTGAGTATTTCTCCTCTCCTTCCATATTGAAATTGTCCATAATCTCTGGAGCGGTACTTCTGTAAGTGGTGTCTACAAACATCATTCTTGAACTTTTAAAATATGGCCATGTGTTTTTCTGATGAGCAGGGGCAATATAAATGGTACGCTTATCATACCGCTTATTAGTTTATCTGCTAAGTATTCCTTTCCGAGAATAGCAGATAAAGTTCTACCCATCCGCAATCTGGATTTAAAATGCTGATTCCAGGATATAATATAGTGTTTTTCGAGCGTAGTTCTGCTTGAAATAGCTCCATTAAGAAATTGAATCAATAATTCTGCGCAAATTTTTGCGCTATGTATGGCCATAGCCATACCATTTCCGCATAATGGATGTATTAACGCTGCTGTATCCCCCCAATCATCAGGATGTGATCGGTTACAGGCTCTCTGGCACCAAATGATAATTGACTGATAGTTAATGGTGCTTCAAACAGGAGGGTGCAACGCTCAAAAATATCTTTTAAGTGCTTATTATTCTGATAAAGTACCTTTTCCTGATAAATTCTTATGTTTTTATGTGTTTTGAAGGTCTTGTAGTCTGCCAGGTAACAAATGTTTATCTTTTGATCTTCAATTTTAGAAACACCGCAATATCCTCCTTTAAAAATTATGCAGTGCGACAAGATCATGATCAAACTCTCCTGAATAGTGTGCCTTTACAGCTAAAAATGGGGATTTTTGCTGGATAAACTGTCTATCCAATTTGAGATCAAGAGAAGAACGCTTACCATAAGCACCAATTACCTGCCGGGCTGTGAACTGTTTCTCAGTTTGTGTGAAAACTGAGAATTCGTTTTTTTCGAAGACTACGTTACTGACAGTATCCTGTATAACGCAGCCACCTTTATCCACAAAATTTTCATAGAGAAAATTATCCAGTTTATACCTGCTGATTCCAAAACCACCAAGAGGTAACCGGGTGTAAATACTATTGCCCTGAATGGTACTGAACTGTAGTCTGGATATTATTGAAGGATGAAGTATTGCCGGGTCAGCCCCTAACCATTGCAGATATGGGAGGATCTCATTAGAGATATATTCACCACAGACCTTATGATGGGGGTAGGTATCCTTTTCAATCAGGATGACTGCTATTCCTGCCTTTTGAAGATGCAATGCTGTAGTTAGCCCGGCTAACCCGCCACCTATAATTAGAATATCTGTTTGAATAGGCATAAATTAGGATTCAGTATAGCGTGATCATATAACAAAGTCAGGCTGGATTTGTTCAGGCTGGAGAAGATAGATTAATTAAATTTGAAAGAATTTAATTGTCTCAATAAGGTATTATGTGACGTATGATAGAAGAAGTGGTAATTGTTAATCTCTGAAAAAACTCATAAAAAAAGCCCTGTTCCAAATGAATGAAACAGGGCTCCTGTAAAAAAAAAAATGTCTGTTAGTTATCCAGCAATTTTGCTGCGTCACTATCCAGGAACCATGTAAGACTTCCATCAATCGGATTAATCAATTCTGACGGATACAATTGAGTATTCTTAGGATCATCTTCAATGACATGCTTCAGTGCTTCAGCTTTAGCCTCTCCAAATACGAGGAAAGCTACGTTTTTAGCCTTATTGATCAATGGAGCCGTGAAACTGATTCTGTAAGTGGCTAGTTTTTCAACGAATACACTTTCTACAGTTACCTCGTTACTACCCAGAATATCAGTTCCAGGGAATAATGAAGCCGTATGTCCATCATCACCCATGCCTAATAAGATCAGGTCGAATGCAAGGTCAGCACCATCAAAATGTGCTGTAATAGCTTTTGCATACTCAATAGCAGCTTTCTCAGGAGCAAGAGTTGTATCTACAAAAAAAAATATGATCAGCAGCAACATTTAAAGGGGCCAGAATTGATTTCTTAGCCATTAAGCCATTATAGCTTTCATGTCCGGGTGGAACATTACGTTCATCCCCGATAAAGAAAAATACTTTTGACCAGTCTAACTTTTCACGGTATGTTGTTGACAGACAGCATCTCATATAATTCTTTAGGAGAATTACCGCCCGTAAGCACAAAATTAAAACAATTTTTTTCTGCAATGGCTTTTTCTGCAATCGCAATGATGTAATCTGCTAAATCTTTCAGCAGTTCACCTTTTGTTTTATAAATGAGTAAGTTCATCCTAGTCTTTATTTTTTAAAGGTAATGTGAACCAATGGAAACCATCCCTTGCAATCAGGGCTTCAGCATCTTCAGGCCCCCATGAGTCTGCAGGGTAATTAGGGAAACTCAATGAAGTTTTACTTTCCCATGCATTGATTACCGGCATTAATAATTCCCAGGCACTTTCTACCTGATCTGCACGCATAAATTGAGTTTGATCAGCGATCATTACATCCAATAATAAAGTTTCATAAGCTTCAGGAGCTTCTGCACTATATGTTCCTTTGTAATCGAAAACCATGTCAACAGGATTCAGTACCATATCCAGACCAGGTCTTTTTGCCTGTACCTGTAAACGGATACTCATTTCGGGCTGGATACTAATGATCAGCCTGTTTTGCTGCCAGTGTTCAGTTACACCTGCAGGGAAAACCTGGTGAGGAACATCCTTAAACTGTATTGTAATCAGAGAAGAAGTCTGAAAAAGACGTTTACCTGTACGTACATAGAAAGGAATTCCCTGCCAGCGCCAGTTATCTACAAAGAATTTGGCTGCGGCAAAAGTTTCAGTATTAGAATGTGCATCCACATCTTTTTCAGTTCTGTAACCAGGAACTTCTTTTCCTTCTACCCATCCTTTAGAATACTGTCCGCGGACAGTGCTCAAACGGATATCGTCGGGTCCGAAAGGACGCATGGCTTTTAATACATCAACTTTTTTGTTCCTGATCTCATCAGCATCAAAATTGATAGGAGTTTCCATACCAATTAAACAAAGAAGCTGTAAAATATGATTCTGGATCATATCTCTTAAAGCACCAGCTCCGTCATAGTAACCACCACGGTCTCCAACACCTAATTGTTCAGTTACAGAAATCTGTACGTGATCAATATAAGTACGGTTCCAAAGTGGTTCAAGGAAAGAATTGGCAAAACGGAAAGCCATAATATTCTGAACGGTTTCCTTGCCCAGGTAATGGTCAATTCTATAAATCTGTTTCTCTGTGAATATACCTGTCAGCAGTTTATTTAACGCTCTGGCAGTTTCTAAATCACGGCCAAAAGGTTTCTCTATAACTATACGGCAATTATCTTCATTTCCTGCAAGATCATATTTAGCAATACATTCTGCAATCAGAGGGAACAGGTTTGGTGCTACCGCCAGGTAATAAATTACCTGTGTTTTAGGACCAAATTTCTTCTTAAGTTTTTCAATACTTGTTTTCAGATCCTGGAAAGTTTCAGGAGCAGATACGTCTACAGGGTTGTAGTACACGTTTTCTGCAAAAGCATCCCATTTCTCTTTTTTAACTTTTCCGGCACGGGAAAACTGGTTTACCCCGCCCATAATAGTTTCACGGAATTGTACATCAGTGAGTTTGCTTCTCGCTGTTCCAATGATTGCATAATCTTTAGGCATATAGCCGTCAGAATACAAGTTATAAAGTGCTGGCGCAAGTTTGCGCATATTTAAATCCCCAGTGCCACCAAAGATGACGAAAACGGTTGGGTTAAGGCATTGACTTGTTTTCATTAGTGCATATTTTTTTTATCGGTGATGAAGCTTGAATGAGCTTTGTATAGCTTTTAGGGCTTTTGTAAGCTCATTCAGGTTTCATTATATTATGATTTTACTGGATTCCAGATTGCATGAAATGTTCCTTCTGCATCTGTACGTTCAAATTGGTGTGCACCAAAGAAGTCTCTTTGTGCTTGTATTAAGTTAGAAGGCATTCTTTCCGTTTTTAACGAATCGAAATAGGTCAGGGCAGAAGCAAATGCAGGAACAGCCAGTCCGGTTAATACGGTATGACTAACTACAGATCTCATTCCTGGTAAGATTTCTTCTAATTTTTTCGCTACACCTGCATCAGCATAAAGATGTTCCAGGTCTGGTTGTTTTTTATAAGCCTGGTAAATATCTTCTAAGAATTCCGCTCTGATGATACATCCGCCACGCCAGATTTGCGCGATTTCATGTAAGTTCAGTTCATACTCATAAGTGATAGATGCCTGCCATAATAAGTGAAGACCTTGTGCATACGAAGTAATCACTGCAAAATATAAAGCCTGCTCAAGCTCAACGATAAATTTGTCTTTGTCTCCAACAGTATATTTACCTTGCGTATAAGTTTTAGATAAAGCCGTACGTAAGCTTTTGAATTTTGATAAATCCCTGGTACTTACTGCTTCATTGATTGTAGGAATAGGTAATTGCAAGTCCATTGACACCTGTGATGTCCATTTTCCAGTACCTTTAGATTTAGCTTCGTCTTTAATATAATCAACCAGGTAACCACCAGTTTTCTCATCTTTAAAGGCAAATATATCTTTCGTTACTTCCAATAGAAAAGATTGTAAACGACCGTTATTCCATTGCTCAAATACATCATGAATCTGCTCATTTGAATATTCAAGCGCATTTTTCATAATGTCATAAGCTTCTGCTAATAATTGCATCATGGCATATTCTATACCATTGTGTACCATTTTAACAAAGTGACCTGAAGCTCCGGGGCCAATATAAGCCACACATGGATCACCGTTTACTTTTGCAGAAACGGCTTCAAGAATTTCTTTCATTTCACCATAAGCAGTTTTATCACCACCTGGCATAATACTAGGACCGAAACGTGCACCTTCTTCACCACCTGAAATTCCCATTCCGAAGAAGTGGATTCCCTTACCTGATAAGTCAGCTGCTCTTTTGCTGGTATCAGTAAAATGTGAGTTTCCGCTATCAATGATAATATCACCTTTATCCAATAAAGGTAAAAGTTCCTGAATGACACTGTCAACAATTGGTCCTGCTGGTACAAGAAGCATAATTCTTCTCGGTAATTGCAGGCTCCCAATAAAATCTTCCAGTGAGCTGTAAGCAGTAAGATTGTGTTTTGCACCATCTTCTTTAAGTTTCTGGATCATTTTAGGATCCTTATCATAACCTGTAACTGCAAAGCCTTTATCGGCCATGTTCAGCAATAAATTGCGGCCCATTGTACCAAGGCCTATCATTCCTAATGTGAATTTACTTTCCATTTGTTGTATTTGATTTTGGATAGGTAGTGAAAACGTGATATTTTTCTTCAGCGGCCCATAATTTTGCGCCGCCTTTAATTCCGTCCCTGTTATTCACAAGGTGGATATTATGATCCAGCTCAAAATTGATGTATTTGGAATTTCCTCCTCCGAGATAGAGTACATCGTAGTTAAACACTGTTTTATAAATTTCTATAATTCGTTTTAGTCTTTCGTTCCATTTCTTTTCCCCTTCCTTTTGGAAAGCTTTCTCGCCGATGTAATCATCATAATCCTTGTTTTTTGAGATTGGAAGATGAGAAAGTTCAAGATGTGGAAGCAGTTCTCTCCGTCAAAAGTTAAAGCTGTACCGAAACCTGTACCTAAGGTGAGTACAATTTCAAATCCTTTACCTGTTATAATACCCAATGCCTGCTGGTCAGCATCATTAATTAACCTGACCGGTTTTCCTAATACATCACTGATGTGTTGTGCAAGCGGATAACCTGCCCATTTGTTTTTTGCAAGATTTGGAGCTGTTTCCACGATACCGCATTTTACGTAGCCAGGAAAACCAATTGCAATTTTCCCATAAGGTGCTAAAGGGGTAACCAGTTCATGGATAACTTTAATTACATTTTCGGGAGTAGAGTCCTTTGGTGTAGGGAGCTTTGTATACTCAGAGAATAGTTCTCCGTTTTCTGTTAAGATACAGGCCTTGATACCGGTGCCACCAATATCAATTGATAAAATATGGGTACTTTCTTTTTCTTTCTCTTTGTTGGCCATAATTCTTTTTTTATGAATATTGCTTTTTGGTGTCTGGGTACCAATATTTGACGATTCAAATTAACAAATTTCTAGCCATATAAAGCCAGAAACGATCGTAAGAATTCCAATTATCAGGCATAATTGATAAAAAACTTAATAAAGGCCCTTTAAACGAGAATTTAGCGGTTAATTTGATTTCTATATGACTTTTTGAGGGATTTGAATTGTTATTTATATTGCCCTAAAATATCAATTTTATCAGATAAAGAGATCCCGCCGGGGTTACATCCGGGTTTACCTTCCGGAACGGGCATGTTTAAGTGTTCAAAGTACACTTTCCATACCGGGAAAAAGGCACCGGATCCGGGTTCTTTATAGGTCATCGGGAACAATTTAAAGAATGGTTTGTTTTTGTTAGCGGCTTTAAATGCATCGTATATCAGTTCGGAACAATAGTATTTTCCATTGTTGTACAAATATTGATCATCATACAGAACACCCATCTGCTGCATTGAAAATGCGATTGCAGTAGGGACTATTTTTTGATAAGCTGGTTTTAATCTTCCCACATAATGAGGATGGCTCGATTTAGACAAAAAATCTTTGAGTAGTGTAAGATGAACATTCTTACCTGAAGCTTCAATAATCAGTACGCTATCATTTCTGAGAAGGACCATGCCCATATGACTGAATTTATTACCCTGATAACCTTGAGTGACCGCATTGATCGCATCACATAAAGGGCCGCAATCTAAATTCTGAAAGATCAGATCTCCTGTTTTTAATTGAATATTTTCCTGTGCCCCAGCTGTAGTTATACTTAAAAACACAGCCGATAAAACACAAATCAGTAGTTTACGCATTGGGTAATTTTAATAAGACATTTCTTCGTTAATGGTATAATCTGCAGGGGGGATAAAAAAGCTTTCTGCCAGAGTCACCTTTTCAATCAGGTTAGCTTTAATACCTATATTTACCCCTCTGGATAATGTTCCGATGGCTAATGCACAGCCTGGTATACTTTTTAAATAGCTGTATTGCTGCCAGTACAAACGAGGGAGCTCTGGGGCATACCATACAGTAATTATATTTTCAGGAGAACCAGGGTTAATAAATACTGCTCTCTTACAGGAATGTCCTGCAATCATCATTGTTCCCGTTTTAAGCTCCATAACAAAGTCGGCAGAACTAATCACCATCATGGAGTCTCCTGCCATGGCTGTTTGTATATTAGGCATAGCTGCGGGATATTTGGTAGCTGTTTTTCCAATGGTGTCCAGTAAATAGCTTACAGTATCTCTTTTGTCCGCCAGCGTTATTCCTCCGCCCAATCCTTTTTGTTCAACCCTGATATATTCCGGGCTTACATAACAAATAAGAGGAGGGGAGTCATCAGCTGATCCTGATAGAGATTTAGCCAGCTCCATCATGGCTGTCTTTCCCTGGTCTTCTTTAGAAGACATGTTTTTTTTTGCGGTTGCGCTCCGAAATCCAGTACATAACTTATTTTCCACGCAGCAACGCTTTTTCCTTTTTTTAACTGCTGTCCATTAGCGAAAAAAGCCAATAGTGTAAGAGCAGTAACAGGTAGCTCTTTTTGTAGTTCAAAATGTGGTGTATTTATTATACAATGGTACAAAAAAAACCTGCTCCAATGATTAACATTGAGCAGGTTCCTGTCATAATTTAAAATTTTATTGAACTCCTTTTGCGCTTTGCATAGGATTAATCCCTACTGATTGTCCGCGGGCAGCATTAGATTTTTGTTTAAACACCTTGAATTTTGAAGTCTCGGCCTTACCACCCCAGGTGTTATTACTTTCGTCAATATCTGCTGTTTCACGCATAGGATCTAGTTTTATAGCAGTTACTTCTTTATCCTGAACATAAAATTTAGAAGCTTTTAACTCATTATGTCTCCAGATCTGAGCAGGAATTTTATCGATTTTTTTAGTGCCATCAGCGAAAGTGAACTCAACGATAATTGGCATAATCAGACCTCCTTTATTACTAAAAGACAGTTCATAGAAGAATTTACCAGCATATTTTGCCTGATCTTCTGAAGATAGCTCTTCTTTAGCTCAGGAAGCTGCTGTTTATGTTCTTTACTATCGTATTTCTCGATTCCACGATCATACTTCCAGTAGAAATCCTGTGTCGATTTGTCCTGATCAGTATAAAATTTAATGCTTTTATCTTCTCTGTTTCTGACTTTAGAAATATCATCAAAGGCATTCACCATGGGAGCTGTCAGTTTAACCATAGTTACTTTTGAAACCGGAACTTTAGAATTTACATCCGCCTTTGCGAATTTTACGGCATCCAATGAAATATCACAAGGATCAGTGGTATAAAACCATCCTCTCCAGAACCAGTCAAGGTCTTCACCACTGGCATCCTCCATTGTTCTGAATAAATCAGCTGGGGTAGGGTGTTTAAAAGCCCATCTTTTGGCATATTCTTTAAAAGCATAGTCAAATAACTCTCTGCCCATAATTGTTTCTCTCAGGATATTAAGGGCCGTAGAAGGTTTAGAATAAGCATTAGGACCAAAACGCTCTATGTTCTCAGAGTTGGGTCATAATAGGCTCAAGCTGATCCTTGGGTAATTTCATATAATCAATGATTGTATAAGCCGGGCCCTTTTTAACAGGAAATTTATTGTCCCAAAGTTCTTCAGTCAGATATTCAAGGAAAGAGTTCAATCCTTCGTCCATCCAGGTCCATTGACGCTCATCGCTGTTCACGATCATCGGGAAAAAATTATGACCTACTTCATGGATAATTACACCCAGCATACCATTTTTAGAACTTTCACTATAAGTCCCGTCTTTTTCGGTACGTCCGTAATTGAAACAAATCATGGGATATTCCATACCATTTGCAGCTTCTACACTCTGTGCCACAGGATATGGATAAGGGAAAGTGAAATGTGAATATGTTTTTACCGTATGGGCAACTGCTTTTGTAGAATAGGGTCTGTATAAATTATAAGCTTCTTTCCCATAAAAACTCATGCACATCACTGATTTGTCTTCTACTTTCTGGGCCATTGCATCCCAAACGAATTTTCTTGAAGATGTCCAGGCAAAGTCACGTACATTATTAGCCTGGAATACCCAGGTTTTAGTGGCATTACTTTTGGAAACTTCAGCTTTTTTGGCTTCATCTAATGTGACGATTTCTATTGGTTCGGTTGCTGTTTTGGCTTTATTATATCTTGCAAGCTCCGCTGGAGAAAGGACAGCACTATAATTGATACATTCTCCGGTTCCGCCGATTACATGATCTGCAGGAACAGTCATTTGTACTTTGAAATTCCCAAAGGTTAATGCAAATTCTCCTCTGCCAGTAAACTGGTGATTCTGCCAGCCCTGAAAATCGCTGTACACGCATAAACGGGGATACCACTGTGCCATTGTAAAAAGGTAATTACCATCTTCGGGAAGAATTCATAACCGCCACGGCCTCCGCCTGAAATTCTATCTGTAATTTTATATTTCCAGGTCACGTTAAAGACGAACTGCTGACCTGATTTTAAAGGAGCAGGTATTTCAACACGCATCATTGTTTTGATGATGTATATATTTTAATTCTTTTCCTAAAGCATCGGTGATTTTCTGAATAACAACCCCGTTTCCATTATCCGGCTGGTCGAAGGCTGACTTATCCAGTTCTCTGGTTGTTGTTGTGTCAGGGATTTTTGTACTGGTCTGATAACCTGCATTCCTGATATTGTTATGTTCATTTTCATCTAACTGTAACCATATATAAGTAAGTACATCAGGCGAGTTATTGAAATAAGTTACTTTTTCTGCACCTGTCAGCTCCAGTTTTTTTTTCATCCAGCGTACACTTAATATCATAGTCTGCACGCTGCTGCCAGTATTTTACGCCAGGTGCGCCACTTGCTGTTCGCTGCTCATTTGGGGTGGAAAGCATAGTGCCCAGCTGTTCAAATTTATTTCCATGATTGCTCCCTGGATTGTATTGAATGTTTTGGGCATAAGAGAACTGTATGCCGGAGCAGAGCAGTAAAGTTGCGGTTAAAAGTTTAGTCATTTGGTTTTTATAGTAGGAAGTCTAAATTTAAACCGTTTTTTTGTAAAGCAAAAATTATACGCGTACTATGTTGTCTTTCTTTCATCAACCCCTATTAATTTGTTACGTAGTTATCGGGATGTTTCTTAATTCTAATGCATCGGCTGATGCCGGTAATATGCTGAAGCACCCTTTACATCTTAGCTCTACAGAGTTAAACTATAATCTCAAGGAGAGCACAATGGAAGTGAGCTGCCGGATATTTACGGATGACTTTGAAGATGTTCTGAGTAAGAAATATAAGGTTAAGGCAGATCTTTCTGCTGATGCAAAACATAAAGAGATGGATCAGTTTGTTCATAAATATCTCTTAACTCATTTACAACTGGCTGCCAATGGAAAATTATTGCCACTTACTTATATCGGTTTTGAAAAGGACAATGAAGCGGTTGTGGTATACCTTGAATCCGCAAAAATTAAGAGTATTGTTAAACTGGAAACGACCAGTACTGTTTTATATGATCTTTTCGACGATCAGACTAATATCTTTCATCTTACGCTTAAAGGGAACAGGCATAGTTTTAAGCTGACCTATCCTGATAAAAAATCTGTGTCTAATCTTGAGTAAGACAGTATAACCAAATTACAATTAATTTCAAATCTGTATAGCTAATATAGGACGTGACAGATAGGGCTGGTTGTGATCTGTAAGGGATTTATGTTGGAAGGGGGTTGGAAGGGCGATTCGCCCTTCCAACCCCCTTCCAACATAAATCCCTTAGACTTCTTAACCCATTTCTCCTCTTAACTTGGCGGATTCTTCAAAGGATCAGTTATGTCGTCCAAAAAATCGCCGTTTAAACACTGATTTTGGCCTTTTTCACAGTTGTGACAATATTTTGATATAGATTTTTAAAACTAGTTATACATTTGCTTAACACTGTTAGATTATTTACACAGTACAAAGATTACCATGGGTAGTAAAGAAAGAATTCAAAGAGTTAAGGAAGAGACAAGAGCTAATATTCTTGATGCTGCCTTTAGAGATCGTCAAAGAAGACGGTTGGCAGGCTCTGAGTATGCGCAAAATCGCAGACAAAATTGAGTACACTGCACCAATTATTTATGAATATTTCGCGAATAAAGAAGGCATTCTGCTGGAACTGACGCGAAAAGGAAACTTATTCCTATTAATAGATTTGAGAAATGCGAAAGCTAAACATGATACTCCGGAAAAACAACTGGCTGCCATGTGGATCGCTTACTGGGATTTTGCATTTGAACATACACATTTGTATCAGGTTATGTTCGGTGTTGATATGATCTGTTGTGAACAGCAGCAAACCTTACCAGAAGTAGAAGCTTCCCGTAAACTGATCACCGATACAATTATAGAAATAATGAAAGTTGACGGACTCTGTCAGGATAGAGTTTGTAGAAAGTATTATACTTTCTGGTCTGTTATACATGGATTGATTTCTATTAACCTCCTTAGAAGAGGTACTAACGACGAAATGAATCAGCATATTTTAAAAGATGCTATTTCACGGAATTATACAAACAATAAACGATTAAAAATTTTTTTATGGAATACTTAACACTGTTAGATTATTTATTCGTAATTAGCTCACCGCTAAGAAGGAAATCTGTCCGGACTATTTCGTTTTTTTTTTTTGCCTCACAACTTAACAGTGTTAAATAACTTATTTACATTAAAAAAGCATTACCCCAATATTAAATAAATGATACATTTTGCCTATATCCCTCAACAAGTTAAACAACAGATTAACGTTATGAAAATTTCAATTTTACTTCTCGCCGCATTATTTATTGGCTGTTCCAGCGATAAAGTTCAGGTAGCTGCTCCTGTAATACAATCCCTTCCGGTTATTGCCTTACACAATAGTTCAGAAACCACCTTTACCGAATATCCAGCTTCCATCCAGGGAGCCGTTGATTTGGAAATCCGCCCTCAAATTTCTGGTTCATTGGATAAGATCTATGTGAACGAAGGCGCCCTTGTCCAAAAAGGACAACCACTTTTTAAAATTAATGAACTTCCATTTAAGGAAGCGGTGAACAACGCTAAAGCTTTATTGCATGCGGCGCAGGCAGCAGTATTGAATGCACAGCTTGAAGTAGATAAACTTACACCACTGGTGAAAAATAAAGTAGTATCTGATTTTCAGCTTAAAAGTGCAAAAGCTACTTTACAATCTGCACAAGCCAGTGTTGAACAGGCAAAGGCAGGAGTCGCAACAGCAAATATTAACCTGGGTTATACTTTGATAAAAGCACCAGTAACAGGTTATGTAGGCAGATTACCGAGAAAACAAGGAAGTTTAGTAGGTACAGCAGATGTAACTCCGCTTACTCAGCTCTCAGATGCACACGAAGTTCATGTTTACTTCTCTTTAGGAGAGGATGATTTCATTAATTTCAACGCTACTTATCCTGGTAAAACAGTTGCAGAAAGACTGAAAAAACTGCCAGGTGTTGCTTTAGTTCTTGCAGATCGTACAGTTTACGCACAAGAAGGTAAATAGACATGGTTGATGGACAGTTTGATAAACAAACAGGTTCAATTGCTTTAAGAGCTACTTTTCCTAATGGTCAGGGTCTGTTAAGATCTGGTAATACAGGTAAACTAAGACTGAGCCTTAATCACCCGGATGCTATCCTTGTTCCGCAATCATCTACTATAGAAGTTCAGGATAAAATGTTCGTCTACACAGTTGATGCCGGAAATAAAGTAAGCAAAACTCCGATTACTGTTCTTGCAACTTCAGGTACGAATTACCTGGTTAAAGAAGGTGTGAAATCAGGAGATAAAATTGTCTTTGATGGTATTGATAAACTGAAAGAAGGTGAAGTTATCAAACCTGAAAAACTAAAAGAAGAACCTATTAAAACTGCATTAAGATAATTTAACATATCATGTTTAAGAAATTTATAGACAGACCTGTCTTAGCCACTGTTATTTCCATTCTATTGGTGATATTGGGGGTATTGGGACTTACTAAATTGCCCTTACAGCAATTCCAGATATTGCGCCTCCTGCTGTACAGGTAACTGCGCTTTATCCCGGTGCAAATGCCGAAACTGTATTACGTTCTGTGGCTCCTTCCCTTGAAGAATCAATCAACGGGGTAGAAAATATGAGTTACATGAGCTCAACAGCCAGTAATGATGGTTCGTTAGTGATCTCAGTTTATTTCAAACTGGGTACTGATCCCGATCAGGCGGCTGTAAACGTACAAAATCGTGTGGCACAAGCTACAAGTCAGTTGCCAGCTGAAGTTATTCAGGCTGGGGTAACGACTGCAAAACAACAAAACAGCTTAATCATGGTGTTAGATTTGCACACCAACAATGAGAAAAGCTATGATCAAACCTTTTTAGCCAATTATGCACAGATCAACCTGATTCCTGAATTGAAAAGGATTCAAGGTGTTGGTCAGGCAAACATATTTGGTGGTAGCAGAGATTATTCGATGCGTGTATGGTTAAATCCTGCACAAATGGCAACTTATAATTTAAGCCAAACGAAGTAATGGCGGTTATTAAAGATAAAAACTTAGAAGCTGCTCCGGGTAAATTCGGAGAGAGCAGTAAGAATGCTTTTGAGTATGTACTGAAATATAAAGGTAAATTAACTAAGCCTGAAGAGTATCAGAATATCATTATCCGTTCTAATCCTGATGGTTCATTTTTACGTCTTAAAGATGTTGCAAGGGTAGAATTAGGGTCATATACTTATTCAAACTTAACCCGTGTAGACAGTAAGGCAGGTCTTAACATTGCGGTACAGCAACTGAGTGGATCTAATGCGAATGAGATCCAGATTGCGATCACGAAATTTATGAAAAAAGCCGAAAAGGAATTTCCTAAAGGCGTAGCTTATGATGTCGTGTATAGTACCAAGACTTCTCTGGATCAGTCTATTGATCAGGTAATTCATACTTTGATCGAAGCATTTATCCTGGTGTTTATTGTTGTATTCATCTTCTTACAGGATTTCCGTTCAACACTGATCCCGGCAATTGCTGTTCCGGTAGCGATTTTAGGAACGTTTTTCTTTATGAAGCTTTTTGGCTTCTCGATTAACTTGCTAACCTTATTTGCACTGGTACTGGCCATCGGTATTGTGGTCGATGATGCGATTGTGGTCGTCGAGGCGGTCCATGCGAAGATGGAGCATAAGAAAATGGGGCCAAAACCAGCAACAGCAGCGGCGATGCATGAGATTACAGGTGCGATTATTTCGATCACGCTAGTCATGAGTGCGGTGTTCTTACCTGTTGGTTTTATGGAAGGTTCTACAGGGGTTTTCTATAGACAGTTTGCTTTTACACTGGCTATTGCGATTGTAATTTCGGCTGTAAATGCGTTAACATTAAGTCCGGCATTATGTGCGCTTTTCTTAAAAGAAACGCATACAGCGGAGCATGGTACTGAAGCTCCAACTAGCTTTAAACAACGTTTCTTTAAAGGTTTTAACACTAGTTTTGAATCTTTAACCAACAGATATGTAGGTAGTCTGAAATTCCTGATCCTGATCCGTACTAAATGGGTAGGTCTTGCAGGACTGTTAATCGTTATCCTTGCAACTGTATGGATGGTGAAAAAAACTCCTACAGGATTTATTCCTTCAGAAGATCAGGGCTTCATTGCTATTTCAATGTCAATGCCAGCTGGTGCTTCATTGGAAAGAAGTACGCAGGTATTGAAAGAAACTGAGGTTTTATTAAGACCATTAGCTTTCACAAAACTGTTTAACGTATTGTCAGGTTTTAACTTGCTAACGCAATCTAACAGTCCATCCGCTGGTGCGATGTTTGTGTTATTGAAACCTACTGAAGAACGAGGAGAGGTTAAAGATATCAATGCGATTATGAACGTGATCAGAGGTAAACTGGCAGGTGTTAAAGGAGCGAATTTCTTCGTATTCACTTTCCCTACAGTTCCTGGTTTCAGTAATGTGGATGGTCTGGACATGGTGCTGCAGGATAAAACAGGTGGTAAAATTGGTAAGTTCAGTGGCGTTGCCTATAACTTTATCGGTGAGCTGATGAAACGTCCTGAAATTGCTGTTGCCTTTACTTCTTTCAGAGCGGATTATCCTCAGCTGGAACTTCAATTGGATGAAGCTAAAGCTGAACAGTTAGGTGTATCTGTAAGAGATGTTTTAACAACTATGCAGGCTTACTTTGGTAGTGCACAGGCTTCTGATTTTAACAGGTTTGGTAAGTACTACAGGGTAATGGTTCAGGCAGATGTTGCTGACCGTGCTGATCCATCTTCGATGGATAATGTCTATGTGAAAAACAGATCCGGCGAAAATGTGCCAATCAATACTTTGGTGAAATTACAAAGGGTTTATGGCCCGGAAACAGTATCCCGTTATAACCTGTTTAATTCAATTGGTATTAACGCGATGGCTAAACCTGGTTATAGTTCTGGTGACGCGATCAGGGCTGTAGAAGAAGTTGCTGCACAGCAATTACCTTCTGGATTCTCTTATGAGTTCACTGGTTTGACTGACTAAAGAAGAGATTACTTCTGGTGGTCAGTCTGTAGTCATCTTTGGTTTGTGTCTTGTCTTTGTATACTTCCTGTTAGCAGCGCAGTATGAAAGTTATATCCTGCCTTTAGCTGTTATTTTATCTATTCCTACTGGTGTATTTGGTGTTTTTGCAGCCATTGGTTTAACTGGAATTGAAAATAACATTTATGTACAGGTTGCACTGGTCATGCTGATCGGACTACTCGCCAAGAATGCGATTCTGATTGTAGAGTTTGCTGTTCAGCGAAGAAGAGCAGGCAATACCCTGGTTTCTTCGGCACTGGAAGCAGCAAAATTAAGACTTCGTCCGATTATAATGACTTCCCTTGCTTTTGTGGTAGGTCTGATCCCGATGATGCGTGCTACAGGTCCTTCTGCTTTAGGTAACCACTCGATTAGTATTGGTGCTGCGGGTGGGATGATTACAGGGGTAATCCTTGGATTGTTCATCATTCCTGTGTTATTCGTAATCTTCCAGTTTTTACACAGAAAAAAAGTTACTGGTAAACCTGAAGAAATTAATGTACAAGAACACGAAGAACCTATTAATATCAATGAATATGAAACCGTATAAAAGTATATATACTGCTCTTTTACTTGTACTCGTTCTGGGTGCTTGTAAAGTATCTAAAGATATTCCTTTACCGAAGAACGCTGCTCCTGAGAAATTCAGGGGCAATGTTTCAACCGATACTGCGAGTATTGCTGCGCTGCCTTATAAAGATTTTTTTAAGGAGCAAACTATCAGGAGTTTGATCGATACCGCAATTATCAATAATTACGATATGCAGATCGCCCTGAAAAATATGGAAGCTGCTGCTTTGTTATTTAAACAATCAAAACTGGGTAATTTACCAGAATTGAACCTTAAAGTAACCGGAAGTACAAGCCGCCCTTCGGACAATAGTCTGACTGGATTACAAATGGAGCAGTTTTCAACTGTTAAACATATTGAAGACTATAGTGTATCTGGCGGATTGAGCTGGGAAGCTGATATCTGGCGCAAAATTGCTAACCAGAGAAATGCAGCGGGTGCAGCTTTTATGCAATCTGCTGAGGTGAAAAAGGCTGTTCAAACGAGATTAGTATCAAATATTGCACAGAGTTTTTATAGATTGATCATGCTGGATACACAGCTGGAAATCGCTAAGAAAAATTTGTCTTTGAATGATAGTACATTGACGATTATCAGATTACAGTTTGATGCTGGTCAGGTGACTTCGTTAGCAATTCAACAGGCTGAAGCACAGCAATTAGTTGCTGCTGGTTTAGTACCACAATTAGAACAAAGAATCGCGCTTGAAGAAAATGCATTGAGTATTTTAACCGGTGCTTTCCCTAAAACTATTGCGAGAATCGGAACTTTAAATACAATTAACGTTCAGGATCAGGTGAGTGCTGGTATTCCTTCGAATATGTTAAGCTTAAGACCGGACGTTAAAAGTGCGGAACTTGAACTGGTTAAAGCGAATGCGAAAGTTGGGATTGCAAAAGCAAGTTTATATCCTTCGCTTTTGATTACTGCAAATGGTGGTTTGAATTCGTTTAAAGCGAGCAACTGGTTTAATATTCCAGGGTCATTATTTGGAATGGTAGCTGGGGGGATTACTCAACCGATATTTCAACGCAGACAGTTGAAAACTCAGTATGAAGTGGCTTTGGTTGATCGTGAGAAGTCAGTGATTCAGTTCAGGTCTTCGGTACTGACTGCGGTTGGTGAGGTATCTGATGAACTGGTTAAGATTGAGAAATTGAAACAACAGTATACAATCGCTGATAAAAGAGTTAAGACCGTACAAAGTGGATTAAGCAATGCGAATATGTTGTTTAAAAGCGGTATGGCTAATTACTTAGAGGTAATTAATGCACAAAGTAATGCATTGCAAAGTGAACTTGATTTAGCAACTGTGAAAACTGCACAATTGAATGCGGTTGTTGAGCTATACCGTGCTCTGGGTGGTGGCTGGAAGTAAGCGTCCATTTTTGATTACAGGCTTTCCTGATTAGATGGTCCTGGTAGGTGGTTAGTTTAGAATTTAAAAGGGATATGCTATTTGGTTAGTATATCCCTTTTTTGTTATTGGCAGTTAGCATAGTTATATTTAAACATGGATTAGTGATTTGACAAAAGCTATTCAATCGGGCAGATTAGGCTGAGTTGGACGATTTTCTGATATAGTATTATTTGATTAAAGTGATAGAACCCTTGTATTTAAATTCTTTATTAAGAATGTCAAAACCATTAATATAATAAAAATAGGCCCCTGGAGGAACAATCGCTCCATTGTAGGTCCCGTTCCAGCTGTTGGAAATTGTATTACTAGTGAATATTTTTGCTCCATATCTATTAAATATGGAGATACTGAAGTTTCTGAGATTTGAAATATAAACTTTAAATTCATCATTTATATTATCTCCATTTGGAGAAAAGGAATTAGGAATTAGCACGATACTTTTCTCCGAAATAATCAGATTGTTGATCATTGCTGAGTTTATTACAACCATTTTTAGTATATGCAGTTAGTTTAACAGTATAATTTCCTAGTTCTGTATAAACATGCTCAGGATTGGTTTCTTGAGTTTTTTTTTCCATCGCCAAATTCCCATAAATAAGTACTTGCTTCAGCAGACTGATTAAAGAACCGGAAATTGGCAGGTTTTGAATAGGTTGCAGGAATAGCTGGGTCTGCTGAAAACGAGGCCTTTGGTAATGCATCAACCGAAATGGTAATGACACTCATATCACTCACGCAATCAAATAACCTGGTGACCACATGATAGTCGCCAGATTGGTTAATATTAGTCAGTGGAATAGAAATTTCACGAAGATCGGAACTGAAGTTATTTGGACCTGTCCAATGATAAGTAGCATCCTTAATGGCATCAACTTGAAGTATCAAAGTCTCCATAAGACAGAAATCCTGCTTATTAAAAGAGATTACTGGTGTTGCTGGTTTTAAGCCTACGGAAAAAGTTTTCACATCCAGCGTACAGCCATGAGTCCCTGTAACCTCCAATGTAACTGCTTTTCTCCCGGGAGTACTGTATCTAACCGTATAGGTCCCATCCAGCACTGCATGATCAAGATCGGCACCCTCACCAAAATTCCATTTTAAACCAGTATAGTTCTTTACATCACTTGTAAAGGTATAGCTTTGCTCCGTGGTACATGGATTATTCTGGTTAAAGATAATCTTCGATTGGGGTCCCTCAAATTCTCCGGTACCCCCAAATTCAATTGTAAAGCCATTCAGGTTGCTTGAGAAATTATTTACAATCAGCGCATAGATATGGCCTTCAGCCATATCAATATATTTTACAAAACCATCCTCGCCACTCACACAACCTGCTTGTTCAGATTGATCAATGGACGTCATATCTATACCTGTTTTATAATAACGGGGAGAACAGGTTACCCCGCTCCCGGCGGCGCACCGCAAAAGGTTTACTGGTAGTATCTTATCACAATCTCCGTTGATTCCCAAATCATATAATGCCCAGTCAATATCATCATTAATGGAAGTCGGAGTAATCGTAAAAGTTAATGTCCCTGCACGCGAAGCTGTCCATTTGTACCAGGTGGTATTAGATTCTACGTCAAGACAAGAACCTACGGCTTCGCGATTTTTTAACCCTGCGCCACTTACATTGAGTTCAGTGAATGTCTCTTTATTGCAAAGTATAGATGCAGTAGCACAATCCTGGCCGGCCTTAGTTGGCGGGTTATAATTATTTACACAAAGCTTAAATGTACCCATGCTATTGTTTTCTGCACTTACACGGATATAATAAATCTGGCCAATTGTTAATCCTCCTTTATAAGTAGTTGTTAGATTATTGATGACAGATAGCGGGCTTGAGACTTCACTAATTGTAGTACTCTCTAAGGTATAAAGGGCAACAAGTGGAGATTCCAGTGTATTGGGATTTCCACTTGGGCTTCCCCCGGTAATGCCGATACTTACATCAGTTCTTAATGCTGTAAATTAAACCAGACAGACATCTTTGCCTTCTGTACGCCAGGTCAATGGTATGCGGACTCCAGATGGGGTTGCATTTACATTATTAAAATACCCGTCAACAGAACAATATCCATTCAGATTTTCCAATAATCTGGCATTTTGAATGTCGTCATTATCAGGAACAGCAGCAAAACAGAATACACTGGTAAATACCAGGAAAAGAGACGTTAAAAGGGCATTCATAACTAAAGGTAGAATTTGATAACTAATATAGTTAAAATAAGACTGGTAAAAGATAATTATACTCAATATGGTTTCTTTTTTTAATATAACGGTGTGTATATTAACTGTGGTTAAAATGTAGTATCCCTTTAAAGCTAATTATAATGGGAATATTCGCTGCCTTTAAAGACTTTTTTGTAGATTACACCTTGATCATGTAAATGAATTTGTTAATGCGCTCTCTGAAAAAATACTTTGGTTTACTTTTAATATTATTTCTAAACATTACGTTTTGTTCTGGCCAGCAAAGGCCTCAATACACTCAATATATTTTTAATAATTTTCTATTAAATCCGGCTCTAAGCGGTATGGAAAATTATATAGATATAAAAATGGGCCACCGTAATCAATGGGCCGGATTAGAGGGAGCACCTAAAACCGGATTTGTAACCGCCAATTGGGCATTGGGAGATCAATATCTTTGGGCGAATGCGTTATCTTTTGAAGAAAACGGAAACAATCCCATGAGCCGTAGTTATACACAAAATTATACAGCCTCCCCATCTCATCACGGAGTTGGCTTCACTGCTGTGATGGACAAAGCGGCTCAGATTTCTACCTTTGCTTTTAATCTCACTTATGCCTATCATCTTAGATTATCCAATAGATTGAATTTATCTGTTGGAGCTGCGGCAGGGATTACAAATATTGGACTGGATGTAAATGCATTACAATTTGAGACTCCACAGGACCCTGCATTAAGAAACACGATTTCCAATCAAACGAAACCTGACTTTTCTATGGGTCTGTGGATATATGGAGCTCGTTTCTTTTCTGGCATTTCTATTCAGCAAATCATTCCCCAAAAATTAAATTTCACTAGTTCTGAGGGATACAATACTGGAAAACAAGTACCCCATCTTTTCGTAACGGGAGGTTATAAATTAGATGCGACTGAAGATATCAGCGTTACACCTTCCTTAATGCTTAAATATGTGCAGGATCTACCCGCCTCAGTTGATATAAATGTTAAAGCAGCATTTAAAGATAAATTTTGGATCGGTGCAAGCGGGAGAAAAGATGATTCTTATACTGCTATGGTTGGATTTAATGTGGGGCATCTGATCAATTTGACATACGCTTACGATTTCACAACCTCACAGCTCAATCAGGTCAGTAATGGTAGCCATGAAATCGTTCTTGGCGTCCTTCTTAACAATGTATATAAGGTTCTTTGTCCTCAAAAAATGTGGTAAACAATTCTCGATTTTAAATTCTATTTAGTTTTCCTGATTTTTAGGACATCTGCTAATGAATTTACTAATCAGTAGAATTTCATAAATGGTTGAAAACGATAGATATGGCTATATTTTGTAGTGTTTGATTGATTCTGAATGAGTTGAATGCCTTTATTCTGATTCTGGAACAGTTGTTGATTGCCGACAAGGAAAACGTCTTCTATGGAAAATACAAATTCGGGATCTAGTGTCCCTCAAAAAAAGTCTAAAGGGAAATTCTGGACGATATTAATCTTGCTGATAGTTTTATTTGTAGCTGGGTTTGGCTATTACAGATACTTTTTTGTTTTCGGTGAAGGGGTGAAGGCTGGTCAGCTGAATTACTTTGTGAAAAAAGGATACATGTTCAAAACAAACGAAGGCCGTTTAATACAGACAGGAATTCGTTCTCAGGCTCCTGGAAATATTGCTTCCAATGAATTTATGTTTTCGGTAACGGATGAGAAAGTTGCTGAACAACTGAATAAAAGTGCAGGTTCCAATATTGAAGTGCACTATAAGGAATATATCAGCCCGCTTCCATGGAGAGGGGTAACTGTTTTTTTGTAGTAGATAGTTTGATTTCTACTGCACCAGGAAACGGAATAAATACGCAAAACTAATTGAATATGCCATGTCTGAGTTAAGCAATTGTCTATGCAATTGCTTAATTTAGCAGGCAACGATGAGAATTCTTCATACAGCCGACTGGCACCTGGGAAAAAGACTGGAACAAAGTGAGCGTACGGACGAGCATCAGGCTTTTCTGAACTGGCTGATACTAACCTTACAGACCGAAAAAATTGATGTTTTAATTGTTGCAGGTGATATTTTTGATACTGGAAGTCCATCCAATGCGGCCTTTGAGCAGTATTACGGATTTTTAAGACTAGTAAAGGATACGAATTGCAGAGAGGTCATCATTATTGGGGGCAATCACGATTCTATCAGTACTTTAAATGCCCCTTCTTCACTGCTGAAGTACTTTAATGTACATATTATTGGTGGTGTTCCCGAAGAATTTACAGATCAGATTATTTGAAATAAAGAACCCTTCGGGCGAGCTGGAACTGGTAGTTTGTGCTGTTCCGTTTTTGCGTGACCGCGATATCAGGCTTTCTGTATCCGGGGAAACCGCTGAGGAGAGGGAAAGCAGGATTAAACAAGGAATTTGTGATCATTATCATCGGTTTAAAGAATATATAGGGGAGTATAAAGCCAATCATATCCCGGTAATTGCTACGGGACATCTTTTCGCTGCGGGATCAAGTACTTCGGATAGTGAAAAGGAGATTCATGTAGGTAATCTGGGGCAGGTTGCGGGAGATCAGTTTCCGGAAGAATTCGATTATGTTGCGCTAGGTCATATTCATCGTCCGCAGGTAATTAATAAAATGGATCATATCCGTTATTCAGGTTCGCCTATTCCTTTGAGCTTTTCTGAAACTGACGATCGGAAACAGGTTATTGTGCTGGAGTTTGAAGCGGGAAAAATGATTAGCCTGAATGAAATTGAAGTACCTGGTTATCGTAAGCTAATAATCAGGATTAAAGGAGATTTTGAAAAGGTGAAAACCAAATTGGTTTTACTGGAAGATCCCGGAACACTGTACCCTGCATGGGTAGAGGTTCAGGTAGAAACTGAAACCTTTATTTTTGATCTGGAAGAACAGCTGAATACGCTGATTGTCAATAAGCCTTTTATAGACAGGATTTTCCCCCGACAGCTCAGAACGAGAGCTGTACAAAATCTGGATGAACAAACTGAGGAAGCTTTGGCATTGACAGATCTTGATCCTAAAACAGTGTTTTTAAAACGTTGTGAAGCAGAGTTTCCGGATGAGGATCATGCAGAACTACTGCAAACTTTTAATGAGGTAATGGAATATATGGGGCAAAAAGAGGATAAGGCATGAAAATTATAAGTATCAAATTTTTAAACCTGAACTCCCTGAAAGGTCAGCATGAGATTCGTTTTGACCGGCCTCCTTTTACTGAAAGTGGAATCTTCGCTATTACAGGGCCAACTGTGTGAGGAAAAAAAAAACAACTATACTCGATGCGATTACGGTAGCCTTATATGGAAGGGTGCACCGTCACACTAAAGATGTATTTGAGATTATGACCCGTCATACGGGAGAATCTTTTGCAGAAGTAGAATTCGAGGTTAAAGATAAATTATACCGGGCTAAATGGTCTATCAGGCGCAGCCGCGGGAAAGCAGAAGGTCAATTGCAAACGCAAAGGATGGAACTGGCCGAGGCTGTTAGTGGTACAATTATTATCGAGCATCCTTTACAGGAAGTGAGAGACGAAATTGTCAGGTTATGCGGTCTGGATTATAACCAGTTTTTACGTTCTGTGATTTTATCGCAGGGCGATTTTACCCGTTTTTTGAAAGCGGATGAAAATGAAAGAAGTGAACTGCTGGAAAGGATCACTGATACAGGTATTTACTCGCAGATTTCTATTGATGCTTATGAAAAAGCAAAAGAAGAACGGGCAAAATTGGATCAGTTACGTAATCAGCTTGATCATGTGGTTTTGCTGGCTGCCGAAGAACGTTTAGCCTTTCAGACTGAATTAGCTGATCTTTCTGCTCAGGAAAGCCAGATGAAGGTAGAGGAGGCTTTATTACGGGCCAAAATTGACTGGCTTACTAACCTGGGGAAACTGGAAGCCAGAAAATTGGAACTGCAGCGGAACCTTTCTGCTGATGAACTTTTTTACGCTTCGCATGAACCCCGGTTTTTAAAACTTCAAAAACATCTGGCCGCTTTGGTTCATCGCCCCGCGCTGGCAGAGTTAAATCTGATAGAAAACCAACAGCATAAATTCGAGACTGATTTACAGGAAGCAGAGCTAAAACATCCTGTATTGGTTAATGAAGAAGCTATTGTGAAAATTGCTTTGAAAGAAGCTGAAGAGAAATCTGTGCAAACGGAGAAGACTTTAATGGAATCGGAGCCGTTTTTTTTGAGGTGGTTGTAAAGAAGGATATCAGAATTGAACAGGTTAAGTCTGATCTGGAAAAAACGAGTAATCTTTTTGGAGACAGCAAACCTGAGCCTCCAAAGTATAATGACTGCCCGTCTGGTCATGACAGCGCAGTTGAAGGCTTTACAGCAGCGTATTGATAACCTATCGGAATGGCTAAAAGTTCATGCTAAAGATAATGAACTGGATAAGGAAGTTATTGTGTTTAGCCAATTGGTACAGCAGCTTAAAAGCTTAGAACAAAAGTCTGGTGAACAACAGAAAAGTCTTTTGGACTATACCGGACAGGTAGAAAAAGCAAGGCTGACGGTTGTTGAAACCAAGAAGAATATTAGTTTATTTGAACAGAAATTACTTGAATATCATACTGCAATAGCACAGTTTAACCAGGGTTTACAGACAATTTTAGCAGGGAAATCTGTTGAGGAGTTAGAAGCTGATCTGAGAGATTTGCCTTTGCTTATCCAAACTTCAGAGCAGCAGTTACGGCTGTCTGGTCAATATCATAAACTACTGAGTGAGCAGGCTTTACTTACTGATACTTTAGCCCATTACCGTCGGCGGACAATTATGGCTGAGCAGTCTCTAAAAATGCTTGAGCTGGAAAATAAAGATGGGGTAACTCAGCTGGATTATTTACAGCAAATTTATGAGCTGGAAGTAAAGGTGCAAAAATATGATGCAGACCGTTTACAATTGGAACCAGAACAGCCTTGTCCGCTTTGCGGTTCTGTACATCATCCATTTGTAGAAGGAAAATATACCAGTAAACTGACTGAGTCTGCTGAAAGGCGCAATCAACAGTTGGAGCAGGTAAATTTACTCAAGACAAAACTCAATCAGCAACTGATTGAACTGAATACGCTTAATCATCAGGTTCAGACCAGTGAGAAGTCTCTTGTGGTTTTACAGGAGTCTCTTGCGCAAAGCCTTTTAGAATTTAACGCGAACAATGAAAAATTGCCCAAACTTTTAGATCTGAATAAACCTGAAATTATTGGAGCGGTAATCAACAGGAAGAGATTACAGCAGCAGGCCTTACAGGTTCAATGGAGAGCTGTGAAAGATACTCAGCTGCAAATTAATGCAAGTGAAACTCAGATTACGCTGCAAAAAGAAGCTTTAGCATTAGAACTGAATAAGGTTGAACAAGCAGGTTTAACAATTAGTTTTGCCGAAAAACAACGCGCTAATGCAAGTCAGGAACTGGTAGCGGCCGATGAAGAAATTAAAGTGCTTACAGTTAATGCTGCGCAACTAACTGAGCCATTCGGAATTCTTTTCGAAGCAGAAAAAGCGGAAGCAATTGTGCTGGAAATGAAAGAAAGACATGGCCGCTATCGGATTTCAGAAAAGGAACTGAATCAATTACAGCCGGATCTTCGTCAAAAAGAAACAGAACTCAACAATAGTCTCACTGTGCTTAATGAAAAGAATGATACTATTGAACAGCTTAATGTACAGTTAAAAGAAGAGCAGAAGGTTCTGCAGGAAATGCAGGAAGACCGTATTGAGCTTTTTGGTTCGAAGGATCCTGTACAGGAAAGATTGCAATTGGTTAATGCTTTAAAGAAATATAGAACAGAAGCGGAGAATTTTCAACGTTCCTTACAGGAGAAACAAGAGCGTGTTCGTATTGCCGAAGATAGAAAGACAACGCTGCATGTCTCTTATTTGGCTAGTAAGGAATTGTTTAGTGCTCATTTAGAGAAGTTAATGGGTAAAATAGCTTCACAGGGGCTTAAGAGTGTAGCTGAACTCGAGCAGCTATATCTTGATGAACAGGAAGCTAAAACTGCTGAAGAACTGCAAAAAGAGGCTGCGCAAAAAATCGCCTCTGGCAAAAGTCTTTTGCTATCGTTACAAAAAGACCTGGAAACAGAACTTGAGAAAGCATTGACAACAGAAACGAGCGATGTGATCACTCCTCAGCTAGAAGCGCATGACCAGCAATTAAGATCATTATTGGAAAGTATGGTGAAGTTACGTCATCTGCTTTTTGAAGATGATCAGTTGAAATTAAAACATAGTGAAGTTGCACTGCAAAATAGAAAATCAGCAAAAAGATGCTGATCGTTTCCAAAAGCTTTCAGCATTAATTGGATCTGCTGATGGTAAAAAATTCAGTCGTTTTGCACAAGGGCTTACTTTGGCAAGATTAACAGAGTTGGCTAACAGGCATTTGCTGCGGTTAAGCGATAGGTATAGTATCCTGAAAAGCCCTGAAAAGGATCTGGATTTGCAGATAATTGATGGTTACCAGGCAGATGTAGTCAGGCCGATGTCCACACTTTCGGGTGGGGAGAGCTTCCTGGTCAGCCTTTCACTGGCTTTAGGTTTATCAGATCTGGCCAGTCGTAAAGTACAGATTAACTCCTTATTTATTGATGAGGGGTTTGGAACATTGGATGCAGAGACACTTGATGTAGCAATTACAGCATTAGAGAACTTACAGGCCAATGGGAAAAGTATTGGGATCATTTCACATGTGGAGACACTGAAAGAACGGATTGGAACACAGATTCAACTCAGCAGGCAACCTGGCGATCAAGTAAAATAGCTTTGTTTAGCTACGGTGAACTCATAGAGGTTAATGTGTAGTTTGTATATAATCTGGTTCTGCCTGTATATATACTGTTTGTTTTTTTCGGTAAAGATTAGCTAATTTAAAGGGTTTGGCTCGTTGAATGAAATAGAAGCTCAATAAGCCAAAAATAGATCCTGTTATTGCACCAGCTATTACATCTTGTAAAAAGTGCTGGGCAAGGTAAATTCTGGAGTAACCAACTAAAATTGCTGCAACTAAACACAGTAAACTGATCACCCTGTTTTTAAAGCAAAGGACAAACACAGTAGCCATGGCAAATGCCGATGCGGTGTGACCCGAAGGAAAGGAACCTGAATGATGTGTGACTATTCCATTTACAAAATGCTTATAATGAAAGGAAATCTGTTCAAAATAAAGACTGGGCCTGGGTTGGAAAATGGCTCTTTTTAAGAGTTGAACAACTATTCCGGAAGTTAGATAAGCCGTTAATAAGATTTATGCAATTTTTTTCTTTTTGTAAAAGTATAACAACACAATGGCCACTGCAGTGATTATTCCATCGCCCATCAAGGTGTAATAAGAAAAGAAATGATCAAGCCAGATGGGGTGATAAGGGTTTAGCAGGATGAAACTGGCTAATTTTGAAGTATATAAACAAAAGCTAATTCCTGTTAGCAGTACTAAGGATAGAAAGGTGAAAAATAAGAGTACAGGGCAACGCTTTATAGTTTTCATTATCATGCAATATAGATCAAATATACAAAGTTACAATGACAATGTAATGACAGTATTAAGGCGTAATGATTAAAATTTATTTAATCATTACGCCTTATGCAATGATTAGTTATTTAGAGCTATTTTTATATACGTGCTATTAAACTGCTGTCCTGCATTGGAACAATCATATTTGCTGCAAGATGGGTATCCAGATACTTGGAAAAGTAGGTCTGGTGTGAACCGTTAATGAAAATAACAGTCTTTCCTTCTATTGTATTGATCACACGATCAGATAGATCAGATAGTTCGGCTGGTACTGCCGGACAGCCCTGACTGCGCCCTAATCTTCCTAATTCGTTAATTGTACCCTGACTAACGTAAGGAGCACCATGAACAACTATAGAGCGGCTTCTTGCATTTGAATTATAGCCTTCGTCCATTCCATCCAGACGGAGTGAACGGCCGTGCCTGCCTTTGTAAACTTCGCCTGTTACATAAAATCCGAGGCTGCTTTCATTAGAATCCCTGGCATCCGAAAAACGGGTTGCCAAATCATCACCGCTACGCTGACCATGTGCTACCCAGGTATTCAGTAAAAGAGAATCTATAGATAAGTCAATAATCCAGAGCCGTTTTTTTTAGTACTGTTCTGATCAAAGTCCGCAATGGTTAGAATAGATTTTTCACTAGAAATCTTACCAACGTTTTTAAGGTTATAAAATCCTGTTAGTGCTTTTTCAAAAACCTCAGGTCTGAGGCCCGACTGTTCAAGATGCGCAGCATGATAGATTTTGCTGACTGACGTGCAGGTTGTACAATGAATCTTGGGTGACAGCTTTTTCCGGTAAACTCCGGTTTGAACAAGGTATCCAGCTAATTATAATGGTCAGGGCAAGTATGATAAATGTTATTCCTGCACCGCCTAAAAGGTATTTTCTCATAGAATTGGGTTTAAGTGCTATGTTTTGATACGATTAATTAGGTATTTTTTTTCTTCAGATTATGCTTGTTTTGAGGAGGTTTTTTAGAGTTTATATAAACAAATGTACTGAATTCTAAACGGTTAGAACAAAATTATGGTATAATTACTTGATGATGACTTATATAAAGGCTTAAAAATAGTCAGGCAAATTCGATTTATGTATTTTTGAAGCCCGGTTAAATTATCCTTTAATATGGTGATTTTTTTATGCAAAAGTCAATTTATTCTTACACTATTTTTCTAGCGTTTATTTTATTTTTTACTGATCTTAATCCTGCATGTGCGCAAGATAACTGGTCTTTATCGGTAAATCGTGAAGGTATACAGGTTTATACCCGTCCGATAGAAAACTCTAAAATTAAGGCTATTAAAGTAGTTACCAATTTGCAAGCTACCTCTTCACAATTAGTTGCTGCAATTATGGATATACAAACCTGTAATGAATGGGTTTATCATAGTGCAGAAAATGTGTTAATTAAACAGATTTCACCTTTAGAACTGATCTATTATTCAAGGGTAGACGTTCCCTGGCCGGTTGAAGATCGTGATTATGTAGTACATATAGAGGTTGAACAGCATCCCCAAACTAAAGTGATCACTGTGAACTCTCCATGTATACCTGGTTATGTGGCGGAAAAGAAAAATATAGTAAGAATCAGTCATACGGTAGGGAAGTGGACAATTACACCGATAGGGAAAAATCAGGTTCGGGCAGAATATATGCTGGAAGTAGATCCTATGGGAAATATACCAGCCTGGCTGACTAATCTTTTTGCAACAAAAGGCCCGCTGGAAACTTTCAGAAACCTGAAAGCACATGTGCAAAAAGAAGTCTATAAAAAGGCTCACTATAAGCTGATCAGTGATTAAAAATTACTAAAATATTTTATCGGTTCTATAAAACATTAAATCGTATTTAGAGTTATACTTGTAAATAAATAATTATAGGTATGTTCAAGCCATGGAGCGTTCAGGGGAAAATAATTCTTTTGATCATGTACTCATGGCGATCTAATTAACGTAAAATAATGAGAATCGAAAGTGAAATTGTAAATGCAATCCAATCCAGAGACTTTGAAAAGGCGAAAACATTGCTCAGGGCCGGTGAGAAAATCTCTAAAGAGGTAACCAGCCAACCTAATTTTAGTCTTCCTTTCAGCCAGGTGATCAGAGCCAGAGAGTTTGAAATTATTGATCTTTGGATCGCTGATAAAACTATTGAAACTGATGTTTACGAGTATGATTCTTTTCGAAGTACAATTTTTGATACTATAATCCGTGAATTCCCTGTAGATGACGAATCAATTGCCTGGTTAGCTGGTTTTATAGGGAAATTGGATAATATCAATGATGAAATCGGTGACGTAACTTTATTGGGTTATGCACTTGAAAACGGAGCAGATATTGCGGTTGTTAAATGCCTGATCGATGCTGGTTGCGACGTGAACTATACTAATAATGCAGAGCAAAGTTTTCTGTATGAGGTTGTGAATAAAAGAATGATGGCTCCTGAAAAAGCAATTGCATATATGGAGGTCTTAATTGGCGAAGGTTTAGATGTCAATAAAGGTAATGTTGTGAGTGAAACACCATTAATGGTTGCTGTAAGTAATAATAAGGTTAACTATCTGGATTTGCTTTTAGAAAATGGAGCCGACCCTAACGAGCAGGATCAAAAAGGTAATTCTGCCTTTTACCGTGCGATAGTAGACCAGTCAAGCGAGGCTTTATATGATAAATTGGCAGCTTACGCTTCTCCGGATTTTGATCAGGTTGATCAGACAGGAAATACCCTGTTATCATCTTATTTAAGCCGTCTGAGCAGTAACTCTTATATTGGTATTTTACCAAAATTACTGGATGCTGGTGCTGATATCTATCAGAAAGCGCCATATTATGAAAAGCAGAAATCTGGTATCGACTGGCTTGCTGAGAAATCATTTGAAACCTTGGAATTAGCAATGGGAACGGGTAAAATAGATGTCAATGAGCAGGATGATCTGGGCGAAACTATTTTACATAAAGTATGTGCTTATAATATTGTCTTAGATGAACGTATCGCTAAGGATATCTATAAAAAAGTAAAACTACTGATAGAATCCGGGGCCGATGTTAACCTGGTGAGCAGTAAGGAAGAAACGCCTTTGATGCTGGCATCCAACAACAATATCAAAATAAAAACAGTACAATTATTAATGTCCAACTCAGCAAAATAATATGTCAATGTCATTCCTGGTTGCCTGCGAAAACGGCAATAGAAAAATAGCAGAATTACTGCTTTCTGCAGATGAAACAGATGTTAAATATACAGACGAAAAAGGCCGCCGTACTGCATTACATTATGCAGCACACCGGGGATACCTGGATATTACGAAAATATTAGCCGATAAAGGAGCAGATGTCGATTATGAAGATCATAACGGAGAAACACCACTTTATTTTGCCATGGTCAATAAACAGAAGCAGACAGCTCTTTTTCTGATTGAACAGGATGCTAAGTTTGGTTTAAAAGATAATCGGGGCAATAACTTTTTACATATTGCAGCTGGAACTGCACAAATTGAGGTACTCAAAAAGCTGATAGAATTGGGATTAGAAGTGGATTTAGAAAATAATGATGCTGAAACTCCATTGCTTAATGCTGCGTCATGTGGTAACAGAGAGATTGTGAAAACTCTTTTAGCGCATGGGGCGGCTATTCATAAAACCAACAACCTTGGAGATCATGCATTATTATTAGCTGCAAAAGCTAAAAATAGTCAGATGGCAGAGTTATTATTAGATAGTGGCGCTGATGTGAACCATATCAACGATACAGGAGAAAGCGCATTATTGGTTGCTTGTTATGAAAATAACCAGATGCTTGTTAAACTGCTGGTCAAAAGAGGAGCTGATATTTTTATCTCTTCAAAAAGCGGTATGTCACCAATCTGGTATGCTGTTTCACATAATCAGAAAGATACTGTCAACTCGTTTATAGAAAATGGATTGGATGTAAATTATGCGAGACCATTTAACAAATCAGACGGAGCGATGGATTCTTATCTTGACTGGGTAGAGAGTGCGATAGATATGTCTCTGGGTAGTGCTTTTAGTTTAGGTGGTGATGTTTGCAGTGGAGAAAGTTTGTTGCATGTAGCTGTTAAAGCTGGATACCTTAGTATGGTCAGGTTATTAATAGAAAAAGATGCGAAGGTGAATTATCAGGATGAGTCCGGGAATACAGCCTTACATTATGCAGCAGCCAACGGTAAGAAAGATATTGTGAAATTCTTATTGGAAAACAAAGCTGATGTTACTATTGTCAATGTAAAAGAACAAAAAAGCGATAGACTATTCTAATATTAAGGGATATAATGAAATTACAGAACTGATCCTGAAATTCAGTGATCCGGGAACTGTAGTAAAACCTTTAGCGCAGGCTAATGTTGTGAGTGCAGCACCAGTAAATGATATGGTGGCCAAAAAACAGGCATTGATGGACTTGAAAGAGTTGCTTGATGCTGGTATTCTTACCCAGGAAGAGTTCGATTTGGAAAAGAGTAAAATTTTAAAAGGATAATATCAAAAGGGCTGATTTCATTTATGTAAATCGGCCCTTTTGATTTGAAATAACTATTTGCAGCAGGTTAACCCTGTTAATGAATTTAGATATAATGGACGAGTTTAGTATAAGATTTTTACACCACACAGTTACCGTCACTTCGACAAATAATAGCCAGTATATTGTTTCTTATGATGAAACAGTAAATGGAGTTGTAATTCCATTGGTTCTTGGAGTTATCTATCCAAAAGAGGATGCTGATTTAGGGATTAAATGGATCACAGAGATGATGATTTATCTGAAGAATTAGTACAATTATTGGGGGAAATGATCAGGGAAAGGGGAATGTGATTTTCCACTACTTACATTTTTGTATGTATCATACAAAAAAGTGTATTGCGTGCAAAATTGAGTACCACCTTTTAATTTAGCAGCTCAATTTAGAATAATCGAGATGACTGAATATCCATTAAGCTATAAGGAAATTACTGAGCTGATTTTGAAATTTAAGGAACAAGGAACCGCCGAATTGAAACCAGTAGCACAGGTCAATGAAACCAATAGTATGTCTGTTAATGATATTAGCATAAAAAAGCAGGTATTAATAGATTTGAAAGAACTACTGGATGGGGGTATACTTACCCAAAGGGAATTTGATCTGGAAAAGAGTAAGATTTTAAAATAATATAAAAAGAGCTGATTCTATTTATAGAACCGGCTCTTTTTCTTTAGCTATAGCTGACAATTTCCGGTGTTTTGATCCCCATTGACTGACTAAGCTGGTTCCAAATAGGAACTAATTCTATTCCTATCTCTGTCAATTCGTATTCTACCCTTGGCGGAACTTCTGCATAAACGGTACGTTTAATAATCCCATCACTTTCCAATTCTCTCAGATGCAGGGTTAGCATGCGCTCTGTAATGTTGCATATAGCGTTTCTCAGCTCGCTGAACCGCAGTTTTCCATGTTCTAGCTTACATAAGATCAGTAGTTTCCATCTGCCCCCAACCATGCATATTGAATAGGTTAAATTACAATCACTCGTGATGTACTTCCTATTCATATTATTCGTCGAATTCTCTTTGATTTTTGCCATTACTTACTTTTTTGTATGTACCATACAACAGGGTGTACAGCCTGTAAAAGTAAGGGTTACCTTTTAATTTAGCCAACTCAATTTAAAAAAATAGAAATGACAAAATATCCACTCATGTTAACTATGGCTTTATCCGGACTGAATTTACAAGCGCAAACCTCAATTATTACGACTGAAACCATCATGTGCAGCAGCAGCACCCCAACCGAAATGAATAAGAACCGTGCAGCACATGATAGCTTCATCACCAAAAAAAAAAAATATATATACTGATGAAAAATTACATCGTATTGATAGTTTAGCAGAACAACTGACCAAAACACAGCAAATCGCTGGGGTCAGTATATTACTTTTTAAAGACGGACATACAATTTACAATAAAGCATTCGGCTATGCGGATCTGGAAACAAAGAAGGTTATGCAACCAAATAGTATTTTCAGGATTGCTTCGCAAACAAAAGCAATTACCAGTATCGCAGCAATGATGCTTTGGGAAGAAGGGAAGTTTTTACTGGATGAACCCGTATCTAAATACATCCCTGAATTTAAATATATACAAGTACTTAAGCAATTTAATCCTGCTGACAGTAGCTATACGACTCAGCCTGTGATCAGGGAAGTTACTGTTCGTGATTTATTACGCCATACTTCGGGGCTTAGTTACCCTGTGTTTTCTGTGGACGAACGGGATCAATGCAATCTATGCTAAAGCTGGTATTTCTACTGGTCTTGGGAGTAAGGGAGTCTTGAAGGAAAGAATAGAGTTATTAGCCAGACAACCACTCTTACATCAGCCAGGAGAAGCTTTCACTTATGGGTTGAATACTGATGTGCTTGGAAGGTTAGTTGAAGTGTGGAGCGGGCTAAGTCTGAATGACTTCTTAAAAACCAGAATTTTTGATCCGCTGGAGATGGAAGATACTTATTTCCATTTACCTAAAGAAAAAAGTAACCGGTTGGTAGCCATCCATCACAAGGTTGATGGTAAGCTTAATAACCAAAAAGAGCTGATCTATGAAGGAAATGAAGTTGGGTATCCATTATTGAATGATGTTTATTTATCAGGCGGAGCGGGGTTAAGCTCAACAACGGCTGATTATGTGAAGTTCCTTCAAATGGTACTCAATAAAGGGGTTTACAAAGGGAAAAGACTGATCGGCCAGAAGACAATTGAACTGATGCTGAAGAATCAGCTGACCAGCTGACCAAAAGCATGAAAATAAATGGGGAAGGAGAAGACTTTCAGTTTGGTTTGGGCTGGGGTTTGGTTAATGATCGAAACAGTTACCTTCATCCTTTAAGCACAGGCTCTTTGTTCTGGGGCGGTGCTTTTAATACACATTACTGGGTAGATCCGAAAGAACACCTGATCGGTCTTGTTTTTACACAGGAATATATGCCTGAATCGTATTGGGATCTGGGCTATCTGTTCAAAAACGTATTTTATTCTCTGATAGAAAACAAGTAATCATGATGATCAGTAAGAAAATAGCCTATATCGGGTGCTTAGGCATGATAGGTATCATCAGTACAGAATTTGGTGTAATTGGCGTATTGCCTCAGATTGCTGCGCATTATCAGATTACGATTGATAAAGCAGGTGTTTTATTGAGTGCTTTTGCTTTGGTTATCGCTTTAACGGGGCCATTTATGACTTTATTGGCATCTGGCTTTGACCGCAAAAAGGTAATGTTAGTTGCTTGCTATTTCGATCTTTTTAATTACTGGTATTGTCTCTTCTTTTGCCCCGCCTTTCTGGTTATTACTGACTGTACGCATATTACCGGCGTTCTTACAACCCGTTTATATTTCTACAGCTATTGCAGCAGCGGTTGCCTCGGGTGATAAAAAACATGAGCATCAATTGATGGGAATTGTCTTAGGTGGAATTGCTATTGCTATGGTGACGACTGTTCCGCTGGCTACTTATTTAGCGGGTATATTTACGTGGAAAGCTTCATTTATGGTGCAAACAGGAGTAAGCGCGCTTGCAGTTTTTGGGATTATGAAAGCACTGCCACCAATGCCTGTGATTGCCAGAAAATCATATGGAAGCCGGTTGCAAATTCTCAAGAAGCCTACTTTCCTGATTAGTACAGCAATGAACTTTTTTATGATCGCTGCCTGGTTCTCTACTTACAGCTATTTTGCCGATTACCTGGGGAAGGTCAAACATATGGACGAAAAGATGATTAGCTATATGCTTTTCCTGTTTGGGATTACCGGGATTGTTGCAAACTGGATCTCTGGCAAAATGCTAAGTAAAAGTATCCCTAAAACAACTGCTGTTTTTCTTTCCGGGACAATTCTGATCCCTTTTGCTTTGCAGTATTCGGGAGGAAATACGCTGATCACTATATTAGTTGTTGCAGTTTGGGGCTTCTTATACGCACCTTGTTTTCTCAACGCCTCTGCCTATATGATTTCTGCTGCCCCAAATGCATTGGAGTTTGCCAATAGCCTGGCCACCTCTTTTGGAAACCTTGGGGTTTCTGTTGGAACGATTGTGAGCGGTTGGGTGATTGCGACAAGTGGAGTAGCTATGTCACCCTGGGTAGGAATGAGTTTTGGAATACTGGCTTTATCGATGATTGGGCTGAGGAGTGTTTTTGAATCTAAAACAATTTTATCGTCTGAATTTAAATAGGTTCTTACTATCTTACAGCTTTTAAATCAATATGAACCCGGAACGAAATTTAATTTACAAAAAACTCAAAATGAGTATTATACTTTGCTTATTAGCAAGCACTAGTGTTTTGGCTCAAAATCAAACATCAGCTATGAAATGGTTCAATCAGCCCGGCACATGGAAAGGAAATGCTGCCAGTTTAACTTTTACTGTGGATCCGAATACGGATTACTGGCAAGTCACTCATTATGGTTTTAAACGTGATAACGGGCCTTTCTATTATCAGGAAATCGAAGGGGATTTTGAAGCAAGTGTGAAAATAACCGGTAAATATAAAGAACTTTTTCATCAGGCAGGACTGATGATCAGGATAGATGAAAAGAACTGGATCAAAACAGGGATTGAATATGTGGATGGTGTTCAGAATATAAGTGCAGTAGTAACCAGGGACGTTTCAGACTGGTCTGTGGTACCAAGACACAATAGTCCTGAATCTGTTTGGTTAAAATTGCTCCGTAAAGGGGATTATGTAGAAATCAAGTATTCTTTTGATCAAAAAAAATATGACATGCTGCGTTTAGCTTATTTCCCTCCCGGAGTAAAAGTACAGATAGGTATGGTTGCTGCGGCTCCTGGTAAACTGAGTTTCCCGGTGACTTTTGAGGATTTCAAGGTTGAGGCAGTAAAGTAAGGTTGTGTTTTTTCTGATTACATACAGAATATAAAGAAGGGAGCCAATACCGGCTCCCTTCTTATTTTAAGATTATTACTTATTAACTTGTTTACTTGCCACAAAAGGGGCTTTTTTTACATAAGTAGTATCCGTAATCTGGTCAATCAGAAAGTCAGCAAGATCAGTGGTACTGATCAGATCTTCCAGGCAATCCTGCAGATTAACAATCAGACCGCGTCTTTCGTCAGTTTGTTCTATCCATGGTAACCTGACAACCGTCCAATCTATGTTGCTGAGGGTGAGTATCTCATAGGCTTTTTGTTTATCCGCCACAAAAACAGGAAACATTGTCTTCATCCATGCCGTTCCTTCTAAGTTTCTGGCACTTTTCTGATCTCCTGGGAACTTCAAGATTTGAGCCTGTAAGCAGGATGTATCTTGTGATATTAAACTCTTCCATGGCTTGAATGATGTTAAGGGTAGCCAGACTGGAAATCAGTACATCGTCTTTATTTTGTCCGATTGCACTGATGATGACATCACAATCTCTTATTAATTGACGCGCTGTATCTAAATCTTTGATGTCACCTTCCACGATTTCCATTAAAGGATGGGAGATTGTATAAGTTTTTGGGCTTCTGATCAGCGATTTTACATGATATCCTTTTGCCAGTAATTCTTGAAGCAGATATTTACCGGCTTTTCCTGTTGCACCTAATAAGGCAACTTTTATAGATTGTTTCATTGTTTTCTTTATAAAATAATTGAAAATATTGTGCTTTCACCATCGGTCGGATGACCAGATGAGGTATACGGATTTTGGTTAACCCGCTTTAAATAAGCGATATTTTATAAAGACAGTAGAATGATTTAAATTTACAATATTTATCAACAACCTGTACATGAAGTTTCATTATCAAGAGCCTGTTACTAAAGGAGAATTCCATTTAACTATTAATGAAGCAGATTTTTACCGCTTATTCTTTCAGCATAATCATTCAGAAAAATTCCTGACTATTGCATGGAACAAGGGTACTCAGCAGCAGATTACCATAGATGGTGTGAAATATGATTTTCCTGAGCAGAGTATTTTGCCTCTGATGGTGAATCAATCGTTTCAGTTTGAAAAACCGGAACAAATAGTCGCATGGCAATATAACAGAAGTTTTTATTGTATTGTTGACCACGATAAAGAGGTGAGTTGTGTTGGTTTTTTATTTTATGGTTCTGCAGGAAATATGTTTATTAAGCTGGATGAAAAGGAGCAAAAAAAGATTACCCTACTCTTTGAGATCTTTATAGAAGAGTTTAATACAGTCGATAATATTCAGCGGGAAATGCTGCAAATGCTTCTGAAAAGGCTGATCATTATTACAACAAGGTTGGCCAGGGGCAATATGTGGCAGATAAAAACCTTACAGATGATAAGCTTGATATCATTCGCAGATATAATTTATTAGTCGAGAAGCATTATCGCCTGCAGCATCAGGTGCAGTTTTATGCGGAGCTGTTAAATCGCTCACCAAAGACATTATCCAACTTGTTTGCTATTTATAATCATAAATCACCATTGGCCGTTATACAGGAAAGAATTGTATTGGAGGCTAAGCGATTACTGATTTATACGGATAAATCTGCTAAAGAAATTGCTTATGACCTGGGCTTTGATGATGCAGCATATTTTAGCAATTTTTTTAAAAAACATAATGCCTTTTCACCTTCTGATTTCAGAAGTGCTAAAAGAAGTAGTTGAGGCATTTATTACAAACCTTCGGGAAGTCTCTCTATTTGCCATAAGCAGATGAAGCTGGATATTTGTAGTGTTCATTATAAAAGAACATTAAATTATAAGCGCATGAAAACTTTCGCAATTCCTACAAGAGAACAAGTAACACCAGCTAACCAGGCTATCTTTGATAATTTAAAAAACATGATTGGTTTTGTACCTAATCTATATGCAACTTTTGCACATTCAGACCAGGCACTGGGAAATTACCTGGCTCTCCAAAACTCAAAAACCTCTATTAATGCTAAAGAACGTGAAGTTCTTAATTTAGTAGTGAGCGAGGTTAATGATTGTCTGTATTGTTTAAGTGCCCATACTCTTTTTGCGAAAAAGAATGGTTTCACTGATGAGCAAATTATTGAGATCCGTAAAGCTGATATCACTTTTGATGTGAAGCTTTCGGCTCTGGCCAAAGTAGCTAAAAGTATAACTGAGAACAAAGGCCATGCTGATGCTCAGCTTCTGACAGAATTTTATGAAGTGGGATATAATGAAGGGAACCTTGTTGATGTTGTCATGATTATTGGCGATAAGGTTATTACCAATTATCTTCATGCTGTAACAGCTATTCCAGTAGACTGGCCTTTGGCACCAACTTTATTGTAATTGCCAGAACTATTATGAAATAAAGGCTTTAGCATTGGTAATATTGAAATATTAATCTATTTTTATGTACAATAAAAGATTAATTATGAAGATAATATCAATGCTTTTTTATTTTTTTGCCCATCATGGTGCGTGGTCTTTTTTTGTATTGCTGCTTGTTGGTTCTGCTATTTCTTTTTTGCGTAACAGTGTCTTTTATGTAATTATCTTATTTATTCTGGCTTTGGCTAATGTTTTTACTGGTCAGTTTTTAAATGCAGTATTCCTTGCCCATTATGGAGAGACAGGATCTGCAGTTATCACACTTGAAGAAGAAACAAGTTCCACCATAAATGATTCTGCAATCTGGGATTATGATGCTGTAGTGAAGACTGCTGATGGAAAAGATGTGTTGACCGATTTTTTTCTACAACTACTGCTTCCATATATCCTATTCGTAATGCAATTATTATTCCGCCTAGAGGAGAGCGTTTTTTGTAGTTAAATATATACCAGGTTTCGAAAAGAATATGTGTGATATGATGAGTGATGAATCACCTTATGGGATTAAACGGAAAATTGCCGAAAATTTAAGGCCTTTACAGAAAGCACAAGGTCAGTATAATGCAAATACTAATAATGAGTCTTTCCGTAAAGAGTACGTACAAGCACTTAAAGAATATACAGAGAATCCTGAAAATGCGAGTGATAGTTTGAATATTAAAGCTTTTAAAGTAATAATCCTGAATTTAACTAATCCTTCATCATTAAATCAACAGTAGCATTTGCATCAGCAATAACGGATGCCGGATAATTGTTGATTTCCAGAATCCTGATTGCATTTCTGGTTTTTAAAGGCCCCTTTTTGATCGTATGGTCGAAAACCAGTTCTTCTTCTGCAATAGTTTCAGAGAAGTGATAATGATCGTACTCTGCTTTTAGCAATTCATTCAATTCAGTATCGTGCGTTGAAACGAACACAAAATTATTGCTTTTTGCAAGATAGGAGAGGATTGCCTTTCCGGCAGAAACCCTTTCAATGGTATTGGTGCCTTTAAAGATTTCATCCAGGATAAAAAAGCAAGGTTCTTCACTAACAGATTCTTCGATGAAGTTTTTAATAATCCTCATCTCTTCGAAATAATAACTTTTATCTTCCAGCAAACTATCTGCAATGGTGATCGAAGAGAATATTTTAGAATATGGCATACTGAATTTTTTTGCCATGCAGGTAAAAAGCGTTTGCCCTAAAACCATATTGACACCTACTGACCTGATGAAGGTCGTTTTTCCAGACATGTTAGAGCCGGTCAGCAATAGATTTTTATGCTGTAAATCAAGATCATTCGGAACACAGTTAACAATTAAGGGGTGCTTTACGCCTGTGATATCCATGCAGTTTTCCTGATTGAAAGCAGGTTTGCAATATTCGCCATTCCAGGAATGTCTTAATGATGCAATTGAAATGGCAGTATCTACTGTTCCAATGAATTTGAATAGTTTTTTAAGGGCTTCTTTTTGTGATCTTAGTGAATCTATAATGGAATAGAAAAGTATAATTTCTACGTTAAATGCAATTTTAAGCAGTTCGAACAGCATATAACCAATCATCACTGTATCCGCCTCTGCCATATTATCCAGCTTCACGCCAAGCATCTTTCTTTTCAGCGGGGTAAGTTCTTTAATCAATGCTGTAGTTTCCGGGAAAGCGGTATTGATCTTAGCATCTGCATCTAATTTTTTAGCAGTTTCAAACGCTTTAAGAAATTCTCCCAGAGAAGAGGTATGGACACTCACTTTGTTTTTGTTCCAGTAATGAATACCGGAATTGATGATGAATATCCCGAAAAAGACCAGTAGAAAGCCAGGGTGGAAGATTGCGGCTACCAGGCTGAGTACGTTTAGCAAAGAAAGAATATAGACAACCGGCATAAAATCCGGAGCGTCTATTTTTTTTTTTTTGCATAGACCAGGTCCTGAAAGTAATAGGAATCATTTTTCTCCAGTATCTGGAGTGTCATTTGTGTATCGAGCCTTATCGAGCCTTAGTTTTTCGTCTGCGGTAATGGTATCTGCAAATTTATCCAGAAAGATCAGATCAGTTTTGTTTTTATCAATTGTTCTCAGTCTTGCATACAAAAATTGCTGGCCTATTCTTGATGTTGTTCTGTCAATCAGTTTAAAAAAAACATCATTAAGATATAAATCATCAGCTATTTTGTCTGAAATCAGCTGTAATTTCTCCGAAGATTCTGTAATCGTATTTAAGAAGTAGTTCTCTATTAAGTCAATATCAATATATCTGCTGTTTTTTGGGCTGCCCCAGTCACGCTTAAACTCTTCCCGCTGAGTTTGAACGGAGAAGTTCTTTTTGTAAAGGTAAATAAGCAGGTAAAGTGCAATTAATGCAAGAATGATATAGGCTAGAATCAGCATTTGTGTTATGATAATATGAAAAGATGCGAAATTTAGATAAAAAATAAGCAGTATGAATACGATCTGCAGATTAAATTTTATTTTAACATTGACTTTATATAGGGACTGTATGTTTGTGCCAGTAAAATATTTGGTTAGTATTTTCTAGTTAAGGTTTAGTTGATAAAAAATACCCGGGTGGATGTCCGGGTTTTTTTTGTTCTTTTTTTTGGTAGAATTATTTTTTTTAAAGAAAAGTTGTAATAGTTAAATTCTTTAATACATTTGCAGTGTGTTAGGTAACTAATACACTAAATAAAAAACTATGATAGAGATAAAAAACCTAACCTTTGGCTATAGTAAAAACTCATTATTGTTCAAGAACCTGAATCTAACATTAGAAGCGGGCCATATTTATGGTCTGCTGGGTAAAAACGGAGCAGGAAAATCTACCTTACTGAAAAATATAGCCGGACTCGTTTACCCTTTAGGCGGGAATTGTACCCTGAACCAATACAATGCCGCAGATCGTTTACCCGCTTTTTTACAGGATCTATTTTTTATTCCTGAAGAGCTTTATATGCCAGCCCTTACTGCGATGCAGTTCATGGAGAGTACGGCACATTTTTATCCAAATTTTGATGCGGGGCAGTTCAATAAAATGTTAAAGCAGTTTGATGTGCCTGATAATATGCAGTTGCATAAATTATCGTTTGGGCAGCAGAAAAAAGTAATGATCTGTTTTGGTCTGGCGACTAATACACCCTTATTAATTATGGATGAGCCAACCAATGGCCTGGATATTCCTTCTAAAATACAGTTCAGGAAAATTATTGCCTCGGCTTTAACTGAAGAAAGGTGTGTGATTATTTCTACGCATCAGGTAAGGGATCTGGATAGCCTGATTGATACTTTAGTGATTCTCCATGAAAAAGAAATTGTATTAAATAATTCTCTTGATAACATTGCTGAACGTTTGCAATTTACGACAGCTGCTCAGGCAAATGCTGCAGAGATATTATATGTAGAGGAAAATGCAATTGGTATAAATACAATTAGTGTGAATACAGCACAGAAGTTTGGCAGGGTGGATATGGAAATGCTTTTTAATGCCATTATCTCAGGTCATCAATCAATTATATCACAGCTTAAAATAAACCATATGAACAACATATTTAGTTTCCAGCGCTTTTTTAAGCTGCTTAGTAAACATACAAGAGAGCAGTATAAAACCTATCTGATATCAACTGCTGTTTTGATTGGTATTTTATCCTTAATGCTGGGCTTTACAGCTTATCTCAGCGGTGGAGAATTAGGAGTAAGAGCACAGATTGCTTATTTCTACATTTTTCTGTTTTTATCGGGGACGATTTTCACAAGTATGGTATTTACTGATCTCAGCGATAAAAAGAAATCTATCCCGGCATTGACCTTACCAGTATCGAATTTTGAGCGTTTTTTTTTTTTGTTGGGTGGGTTTATTCCTATTTAATTTTTCAAGTGGTTTTTGTCATTTGTTATTTTATAGTCGACTCTATTGTGATCCAGGTAGGCAATATTAACCCTAATATTAAAAATGAATTATTTAGTGTGATTGATGACAAGAATAAATTTCTGATTGCATTTCTAATTTTTGGCCTGTTACATGCGGTAGCTTTTCTTGGAGCTATATTTTTTGAGAAGTTGCATTTCATCAAAACAGCCTTTACTATTTTTATTCTATTGGGTGCCCTTCAATTAATTAATGTTCCATTAATTAGCTTTTTCTTTAAAACAAATGCGCGTATGCAGCCAATTTTTGCAGGCGTATCACTACAGGAAAAGGATAATTATTATTTTATAAATCCTGTAGATCAATCTTATGCAATATTGATTACGATGTTCCTTGCAGTCTCCATTGTATTATGGGCGGCGGCATTTTTTAAACTAAAAGAAAAACAAGTATAAGATGGAATTTAGAGAAAACGAAGCCATTTATCTGCAGATAGCAGGATTTGTGGGAGATAATATACTAGTAGAGAAATGGGTTGAAAAGATTCCTTCTGTACGGGAACTGGCGGTAGATCTCCAGGTGAACCCGAATACAGTAATGCGCGCCTATGAATTTCTTCAGGTCAAAGAAGTAATTGTCAATAAGCGGGGAATTGGCCTTTTTGTAACCCCTGAAGCAAAAGAAAAACTGAAAGATTATAGGAAAGAAAGATTCCTGGGACAGGAACTTCCTGAGTTTTTTAGAAATATATCTCTGCTGGAGATCAGTATAGAAGAGATTAAACAACGATATGAAACCTTTATCCAAACCAATAATAAACCTGAACAACCATGAAAACAAGTACAATGTTAATCATCACTGCTATCCTGATCATACTGGGATCTTTAGTAGCTTTTAACTACACACTTAAAGCAGTTTATCTGACCGGAGAGTATAAAAGTCGTTTTAATGGAATGGATTTCACACCTATCAATGGGATAGAAAAACTGAATATACAAACTGAAAGGTTATCGAGTGTTCAGGTTGAGTATGGGGAGAAAGAGGGTATATGGGTTGGGCGTGACATTAAAGAAAAAGTCAAATTTGAAGCCCATCAGCAGACACTTAACTTAGGCGAATCTGATGCAAGTAAGCAAGAGAAATCCTCCTGGATCAATGGTGGTATTATCATCATTACCAAAAATCTGAATGCTATTGTAACGGTCTCAGGTTACACGCCTAAACAGGGCGAACGATATTCATATGGTTCAAGCGAAATCAGCTTGAAAGGATACCACTTAGGTCAGCTGGATTTACAGATTACATCCTATGCTAGTGTCTATCTGCACCATATGGAAGTACAGACCTTAAATGCGACTGTAGGTACCAAAACAAGTGAAGGGTCTGAACTTACACTCTCCTCAGATACAAAAATTAACAATGCCATTTTTAATGTTCCTGGAAACAGTAAGCTTACCCTGATAAACCCTAAAATTGTAAAAACCAATTACATGTTGTCAGATAGTGCAACTGTTTCTCTGAATGGGAAGGTTGTGCAAATGATTAAATAGTATTGTTTCCATGTGCTAAAAACAAGCTGATGTCTTTACAAAGAGATATCGGCTTGTTTTTTTTTATGCTCCCTGATTTTTATTCTCCATTTCTGCAATAGCTGAGAGAGAATATTCATCTAAAAATCAAAATATTCGTTTAAGATGTTTTAAGCCAATGTTTTATTATTATTTTACATTTAATACTACTAAATCTATCTAGAATATATATCTTTGAAATTATAGACCCTGAAAGAGTCTGTAAAACAAAACAATCCTTAACCAAGATTTATTGACATGCAAAGTTTTAGAACGGAGCTGGAGAACCCGGTAGTAGAAAAAGATATCATAGATCTTGAACAAAAGATCCGTGCCTTCCGTGAAGGAAAAATACACGACGAAAAATTTCGCAGTCTGCGACTGGCACGTGGTGTTTATGGTCAGCGGCAGCCGGGCGTACAAATGGTGCGTATTAAACTGCCATTCGGAAAAGTCACCTTTAAACAATTATTGCGTATTGCCGATGTTTCCGATGAATACGGCAGTGGAAATCTGCATTTAACCACCAGACAGGATATTCAGATTCACTATGTGAGTCTTGATCGTACACCAGAATTGTGGGCAGAGCTTGAACGTGATGATATTACTTTACGTGAAGCTTGTGGTAATACGGTTAGAAATGTGACTTCTTCGCCAGATGCAGGGATTAACCCGGATGAACTATTTGACGTTTCCCCTTATGCGCAGGCAGTATTTAAATATTTTCTAAGGAACCCAATCTGTCAGGAAATGGGCAGGAAAATAAAGATCTCTTTTTCATCTACTGAGAAAGACACGGCTTTCAGTTATATCCATGATTTAGGATTTATCCCTAAATTAAATGAAAAAGGGGAGCGTGGATTCAAAGTGATGTTTGCAGGTGGATTAGGTGCACAACCTTTTCTGGCTAGCGTGGTACATGATTTTCTGCCTGAAGATCAGTTAATTCCTTATTCAGAATCTGTGCTGAGGGTTTTTGACCGTCATGGAGAAAGAACGAACAGAAACAAAGCAAGGTTAAAATACCTGGTACAAAAACTAGGATTAGAAGAAGTAACCCGCTTAATTGCTGAAGAAGTAATTGCCAATAAATCAAAAACTTTTGAAGTTGATCTGGGTACTGTACCACTTCCTCAGTTACCAGAAGCAATTAGTGCATCTGATGTGCGTCCTGCGGATGAAACTCACTACAAAAGATGGTTGGATACCAATGTATTCCCTCAAAAACAAAGTGGTTTTTACGGGGTCTATATCAAAGTACCTGTAGGTGATATTAAAACTGATAAAGCGAGGTTATTTGTAGCGGCTATACGCCCTTACGTAGCTGATGAAATCAGGATTACGCAGAACCAGGGATTATTATTGAAATTTGTCAGAGCAGAAGCTTTGATCCCTTTATATACTGTATTAAATGAACTGGACTTTGCTGTTCCGGGATTTGATAGTGTAGGTGATATCACGACATGCCCGGGAACTGATACCTGTAATTTAGGTATTGCCAATAGCATGTCTCTTGCAGCAGTTCTGGAAGGCGTGATTCATGAGGAATATCCTGATCTGATTTACGATAAAGACATTAAGATAAAAATAAGCGGCTGTATGAATTCATGTGGTCAGCATGGCTTAGCACATATTGGATTTCATGGAAGTTCAGTAAAAGCAGCAGGAAAAGTTGTTCCTGCGGTTCAGGTCATGATTGGCGGTGGAACAGTAGGTGATGGCGAAGGCAGAGTAGCTGAACGTGTAATTAAAGCACCAACTAAACGTGCTCCAGCCATTTTGCGTACAGTTCTGGATGACTACAGTAATAATTCTGGAGAGAATGAGAGTTTCCACCAGTATTATGATGCGAAAGGTAAAGACCATTTCTATCAGTTGCTGAAACCCCTTGCAGATCTGACAGCTTTAAAAGATGAAGAGTTTGTAGACTGGGGACATGAAGAAACTTTTGTTACCGCGATTGGTGTAGGTGAATGTGCTGGTGTGGTTATCGATCTTGTCGCTACACTTTTACTGGAAGGAGAAGAGAAGTTATTATGGGCAGGTGCTGCTTTTGAAGGCAAAGCCTGGTCTGATGCGATTTATCATTCTTATTCTTATAGTGTATTTGTAAATACAGCGAAAGCTTTATTATTAGATAAAAGTGTTAGTAGCAGTACCCAAACTGGTGTAATCAGAGAATTTGATACACATTTTGTTGAAACAGGGGAGGTGATTTTACCTTCAACTTTTAACGAACTGGTATTACAAATTAATAAAAACGAACCAACTGAAGAGTTTGCGACAGCTTATCTGGAGCAGGCTACACAGTTTTATGCAGCAATGAGAGCGAAAAGGGAGGCGCAGGTAAATGGAAATTAATTCAGCAGCAAAAAGAAAAATCAGAGAGCCAAGAATTACGCTCGTAGGTGCAGGTCCGGGAGATCCGGAACTAATCACGATGAAAGGTGCAAATGCATTAAAAGATGCAGATGTAATTTTATATGATGCACTGGTCAATGAAAAAGTACTGGATTATGCTTCGGCTGATTCTATCAAAGTATATGTAGGAAAACGCTCAGGTGAACATTCTTATTCACAGGAAGCGATCAATAAACTGATGGTTGATTACGCGCTCAATTATGGTCACGTAGTCCGTTTAAAAGGTGGTGATCCATTTGTATTTGGCCGTGGTTATGAAGAATTGAATTTTGCAGCAGGATATAATATCCCTGCGCAAATGATCCCGGGATTGTCAAGTTCCATTTCAGTACCAGGTTTACAGCAGATCCCGGTTACACACCGTGGATTAAGCGAAAGCTTTTGGGTAGTTACCGGATCGACAGCTTCGGGGGCAATATCAAATGACCTTTATGAAGCTGTACGTACAAAAGCAACAGTAGTTGTATTGATGGGCTTAAATAAACTGAAAGAGATTGTAAAGCTTTATAAACAAGAAGGGAAACATAATTTACCAGTTGCAGTGATCCAAAGTGGTTCAACCGAAGAAGAGAAGCTTGCTATTGGTATTGTGGATACCATTGAAGAAGTAGTTCTGGAAAAAGGAATAGGGGCACCAGCCATTTTAGTATTTGGTGAAGTTGTTTCCCTTCACCCTCAATTTCAGCCAATCAAAGATTTTTTTGCAGCAATTAAAGAAGAGTTATAGTCTGTGGAAGAATTAAAAGGTAATCAACTATTTCCTGTGTTTTTAAAGCTCAACCAGCTGCATACCGTCATTATCGGAGCGGGCCCTGTTGGTCTTGAAAAACTAAATGCGGTGCTGGCTCAGAGTGAGCTGGCAGGAATTACAGTGATTGCTAAAGAGATTTCTGAAGAAGTTTATGAACTGGCGAAACGTTTGCCACAAGTGAAGGTTTTGAAAAAGAATTATACAGCGGCCGATCTTGAGCAGGCTGATCTGGTCATAGCGGCAACAAATGATAATCTACTAAATGAAGAAATAATACGTGATGCCCATGCTTTGAAATTGCTGGTTAATGTGGCTGATAAGCCAGATTTATGTGATTTTTATTTGGGTTCTATCGTGAAAAAAGGAGACCTGAAAATTGCAATCTCGACCAATGGAAAATCACCTACCATTGCCAAAAGATTAAAAAAATTGAATTGTTTAATGATAACCTACCGGGCGAACTGGATATTACTTTACAGCAAATGAGTTCATTACGTAATACTTTACAAGGAGATTTCAGTTCGAAAGTAAAGAAACTGAATGAGGTTAGTGCTGTTCTCGTAGAACCGGCTGCTCAGAAAGCTTCATTTCCTAAATTCAGGTGGTTGATCTGGTTAACAATTGTATTGTCAATTGCCGTTTTGATTGCTGTCTTCTGGCAAAGAGAACCAGAGTTTCAGACTTTTGTATCGGAGGTTAACCCGTTGTTTTACTGGTTTTTAGCCGGAGGTTTTGTTTTTGCAATGGTTGATGGGGCAATTGGAATGTCTTATGGAGTTACTTCTACAGCATTTTCTTTGTCAATGGGTATTCCACCAGCTTCGGCCAGTATGGGTGTCCATCTTTCTGAAGTACTCAGTAATGGAATAGCCGGATGGATGCACTACCGAATGGGGAATATCAACTGGAAGCTGTTTAAACTACTGATTATTCCGGGTATCCTGGGGGCAGTTTCGGGTGCTTATCTGTTATCCTCATTAGAGCATTATGGAACATATATTAAACCATTTATCTCTCTATATACATTGATACTTGGTGGTGTTATCCTTTCCAAAGCGTTTAATGTCTCTAAGAAAAGAGTTGGTGGAAAAATTAAGAAGATCACTTTATTAGGTCTTTTTGGTGGTTTTATTGACGCTGTAGGTGGTGGTGGATGGGGGTCTATCGTTTTATCCAGTCTGATTGCGGGTGGCAGAAATGCAAGGTTCTCTTTGGGAACAGTAAAACTGACACGTTTTTTCATCGCACTGATGAGTTCACTGACTTTTATCACCATGTTGAAATCTGCACATTGGGAAGCGGTAGCCGGACTGGTTATTGGCAGTGCGCTGGCAGCACCAATAGCGGCAAAGGTTTCTAACCGTATTTCGGTTAAGAGTATTATGGTCGCTGTAGGAATTATTGTAATCGCGGTGAGTTTAAGGAGTATTATTATGTTTATTATAAAAGTTATATAAAATGAAAGCGTACCTGGAAGAAATAGCTGTGCAAATTAAGGATCTTGGCCCTGTTGAAGCCCTGACTTTCCTTTCGCAGAAATTTGCGGGACAAATTACCTTTTCTACTAGTTTTGGTTGGGAGGACCAGGTAATTACTGATCTGATATTTGCCAATGACTTACCTATAAAGGTATTTACGTTGGAGACAGGGAGGTTATTTCCTGAAACTTATTATGTATGGAACAGGACTTTGGAAAATTATCAAAAACCTATTCATACTTATCATCCGGATGCAGCAGCATTGGAGGATATGGTTTCTAAAAAGGGGCCGAATAGTTTTTATGAATCTGTAGAGAACAGAAAAGAGTGTTGTTTTATCCGAAAGATAGTTCCCCTAAAAAGGGCTCTGAAAGGTAATAAATGTTGGGTTACCGGTATCAGGGCTGAGCAATCACTAAACAGGACAGACATGTCAAACCTGGAATGGGACGAGGAAAATCAATTGATTAAATTTCATCCTATCTTTTACTGGAGCCTGGATGAAGTAAAAGCATATATCAGGGAAAATAATATTGTATACAATACACTTCATGACAAAGGATTTCCCAGCATCGGCTGTGCTCCCTGTACCAGGGCAGTTCAGGAAGGTGAAGATTTCAGAGCAGGAAGATGGTGGTGGGAAGATCAGTCTAAGAAGGAATGTGGTTTGCACACCACAAAATAAAGAGAAACACATGAGTAAATATAATTTAGATTATTTAGACGAATTAGAAGCAGAAGCGATTCATATTCTGCGTGAGGTAGCGGGGCAGTTTGAAAAACCAGCATTGCTTTTCTCTGGTGGAAAAGACTCTATTACCTTGGTCAGGCTAGCTGAAAAAGCTTTCCGTCCGGGTAAGTTTCCTTTTCCGCTGGTACACATTGATACTGGTCATAATTTTGAAGAAACGATTACCTACCGGGATGAAATGGTAGAGCGTTTAGGAAAAAAAACTGATCGTAGGTTATGTGCAGGAATCAATCGATAATGGTAAAGTGATTGAGCAAAAAGGTAAAAATGCGAGCAGAAACTCTTTGCAAACGGTTACTTTATTGGATACAATCGCTAAACATGGTTTTGATGCTTGTATCGGCGGTGCCAGAAGAGATGAGGAAAAAGCCAGAGCTAAAGAAAGAATTTTCTCGGTAAGGGATGAATTTGGTCAATGGGATCCTAAACGTCAGCGTCCTGAACTATGGAATATCTATAATGGTAAAATCCATAAAGGAGAAAACGTAAGGGTATTTCCAATCAGTAACTGGACAGAACTCGATGTCTGGAATTATATCCGCAGAGAAAAAATGAGTCTGCCATCTATCTATTTTGCGCATCAAAGGGATTGTATTACCAGAAACGGCCAGTTAATGGCGGCATCACCTTTCCTGAATATGGATGAGGCAGATGTAGTGACCCATCGTAAAGTGAGATTCCGTACGGGGGATAGAGCTGTACTGCAGCAGTAGAGTCTGAGGCTGATCAGATTGACGATATTATAAATGAAATCAGCGCATCAAAAATAAGTGAACGTGGAGCCCGTCTGGATGATAAAGTATCTGAAGCAGCAATGGAAGACCGCAAAAAAGGAGGATACTTTTAATGAATATACTTAAGTTTTTTACAGCAGGAAGTGTTGATGATGGGAAAAGTACCCTGATTGGCAGATTATTATATGATACGGGTTCTATTTTAGCAGATCAGCTGGAAGCATTGCAGCAGTCGAACCGCAAAAATGATGATGGCACAATTGATCTGGCTATTTTAACAGATGGGCTGCGGGCAGAAAGAGAACAGGGGATCACAATTGATGTGGCTTATAAGTACTTTCAGACCGAAAAACGGAAGTTTATCATCGCAGATACACCCGGGCATATCCAGTATACGCGAAATATGGTTACAGGAGCGTCTACAGCTAACTTAGCAATCATTTTGGTGGATGCGAGAAACGGTGTGGTTGAGCAGACGATCAGACACTCTTACCTGGTTTCTTTATTGGGGGTAAGCCATGTAGTTATTTGTATCAATAAAATGGATATGGAAGGATACAGTGAAGAAGTATTCAATACGATCACTGATAACTATAAAAAAATGGCCGCAAAGCTAAATTTGCAGGATATTACTTTTATTCCGGTAAGTGCTTTAAAAGGGGATAATATTGTTCATACTTCTGAGCATATGCCCTGGTATAAGGGAACTAGTCTGCTTGATTTTCTGGAAACGGTTGAAGTTACAGCTAACCAGGATCTGCATTATGCAAGAATGCCTGTACAATGGGTTATCCGTCCGCAAACTGATGCGCTGCATGATTACAGAGGTTATGCCGGCAGAATCCTGAGTGGTGCTTTTAAAGTGAATGATAAGGTAACTGTTTTACCTTCTGGCAGCAGTTCGGTAATTGATAGGATTGAGATATTTGATCAGACTCCTGAGGAAGTTACAGCGGGATGTCAGTTACTTTACACCTGAAAGATAATATTGATATCAGCAGAGGGGATGTCCTGGTCAATTCAAATTATTTGCCACAGCGCTCTCAATTGATAGAAGCAGATTTGTGCTGGATGGATAATAAGCCAATGGATGATTCTATTACTTATTTCCTGCAACATAACAGCAAGCTCACCAAATGTAAAATCAGGGAAATCCTGCATAAAGTAAATATCAATACGCTGGAAAAAGAGGAGACCCATGAGTTTAAATTAAACGATATAGGCCGTGTAGTGATTAAAACGGCTGATGAACTGGCCTTTGATTTATATACTGAAAATAAAGCCAATGGCTCGGCAATCTTAATTGATGGACGTACAAATTTAACCGTAGGTGCATTGATGTTCAGAGCTGTAGTTGAATAACAGAGATTTTATTTACCTATGAAATCCGGGGGCAAACTGTATAGTTTGTCCCTTTTTTGATAGATTAGGGTTTTATAGGTTATTTATAGAGAACTGGCATTATATTAGTCGCCGTTATAAAAATGGATTTTAAATTATTTAAAAAGATGCTGAAAAGAATATTACTGGTAACCTTCACCGCGGCTGTAATGGCATGTCAGGCTACACCGAAACCACAACAGCGGGTTGAAGGTATCCCTAATATTATGCCTGATGAGAAACAAAGCTTAGTATGCAGGCAGATTGTTGCGCTGGTAGAAAACTATAGTTATAAGAAACTGGCAATCAATGATTCTATTTCTTCTCTTGTGCTTGATAAATATATTAAAGCACTGGATCCATACCGGAATTATTTCCTGGCTTCAGATATCAAAGAATTTGAACAGTTCAGGACTACGCTGGATGATGCTTTCAGGGCTGGTGATCTGAGTGCCCCTTTTTATATTTTTAATGTTTATTCTAAAAGGTATAATGAAACGATGAATTATGCGATGGCTCATATTAAAGATAAATATGATTTTAATCAGCATGATACTTATGTTTTTGACAGAGCGACATGCCGTGGGTTACCACTGTTGCTGAACTGAATAACATCTGGAAAAAGAAAGTCAAATATGAACTGGTTAATTTAAGGCTTGCAGGGACTACTGAGTCTAAAAATGCTGTGTCTTTAACTAAGAGATATCAGAACCTTAAATCACAGTCTTCTAAATTGAATAATCAGGATGTATTCCAGGTGATTATGGATGCTTTTACGGGTACAATTGATCCGCATACTAATTATTTCAACCCGGCTAATGCAAGTGAGTTTAATGAACAAATGTCACGTTCTATAGAGGGAATTGGTGCGTATCTGCAATCTGTAAATGATATATTGAAAATTGCAGAAGTTACACCCGGCGGACCAGCTTTTAAAAGTAAGTTATTGCATGCAGGAGACCGGATTATTGCTGTTGCGCAGGAAACAGGAGATTTTGAAGATATTACTGGCTGGAGACTGGATAATGCTGTCGCTAAAATTAAGGGCCCGAAGGGAACTAAAGTAAGATTGAAGATTATTATTCCTGCAGGCCATGATATGTCTTCAAAACCAGTGATCGTTGAGATTACCAGGGAGAAGATTGTAATGGCAGATCAGTCTGCTAAAAAAGAAGTGAAAACTATCAAATCTAATGGTAAACCTTATAAAATAGGTATCATCAGTGTTCCGGCATTTTATGTTGACGCCAAAGCTGCGATTGCTGGAGAGACTGATTATAAAAGTACAACCCGCGACGTAAAACTATTAATTGATACACTGAAAGATAAAGATAAGGTTGATGCTATTGTAATGGATCTTCGTGCTAATGGCGGTGGATCTTTACTGGAAGCAATTAACCTGACAGGATTATTTATCGATAAGGGGCCGGTTGTTCAGGTTAAGGATGTGAAAGGGGATGTCGAAGTTGATAATGATGAAAATTCAGGTGTTGCCTGGAAGGGTCCTTTTGGTGTTCTGGTAGACCGTGCAACTGCTTCTGCTTCTGAAATCTTTGCAGGTGCCATACAGGATTATGGAAGAGGGATAATCATAGGAACACAGACTTATGGTAAAGGGACAGTGCAACAGCCAATTGATTTAAACAAGCTGGTCAATCCTTCCGTTCTGCAACGTTTAGCTGGTCTTGCACAGAAAAGTATTCCTGGATCAGGTAAAAAGGCTGTCAAAGGTGTAAATGAGATTCCACAGTTAGGGCAAATCAATTTAACAATGGGTAAGTTCTATCGTGTAAATGGCAGCAGTACACAACATAAGGGGGTAGTGCCTGATATTACTTTACCATCTTTTTATCCAATGGATAAAGTAGGGGAGGATACTGAAGCCTCAGCATTACCATGGGATGAGGTTCAAAAATCTGATTTTATCGCTGTGGCTAATCTTACTGATGTAAGAGCTGAACTGGTTAAACTTCATGACACAAGAATGGAAAAATCCTTAGATTATAAAATTCTGGTGCAGGATATTGCGGATATGAAAAAACGTAATCTGGAAACATCGGTTACGCTGAATGAAAATGAAAATGAAATCATCAGAGAGAGATAGTCTTGAAGTAAAATCTTTAGAAAATATCAACAAGCTAAGAGCTACAAGAGGCCTTGCGCCGGTTAAAAAAGGTGATAAAATCAAGAAGGAAGAAAACTTTGACTTCTTAGAGGATGAAACTTTAAAAGTTATGGCAGATTATATTCTTCTGAAACCTGTAGTTTAGTCATAAAATGCTATCTTAAGAAGCCGTTTAGAACTATAGTGCTAAACGGCTTCTTACATTTTAACATAGGCTAAAAACAAGAATTACCAAATCATTTTTCTATGGACTTATTACTGGTACTATTTGGGATAATTATCCTGCTGATCCTGATCATTAAAAAAGTAAGCCCAATGCTTGCCCTGCTTATTGTAGCAGTAGTTACAGGCCTTATGCTGGGCTTACCCGTGGAAAAGATCATGACATCGGTCAGCAAAGGTATTGGCAGTACAATGGGGGATGTTGTCATGGTACTGGCACTCGGTGCAATGGCAATGGTTGGTAAATTAGCAGAGGACAGTGGTGCTGCAAAAAAAATAGTCTTTGTGCTGGTCAGGATTTTTGGGATTAAAAATATACAATGGGCTGTATTGCTGACTGGTATAATGGTGGGAATTCCTTTATTTTATGATGCTGGTTTTGTGGTGCTGATCCCATTGGTACTTACGATTGCCTCGGCAGCCAAACTCCCTAAACTATATGTCGGTATTCCAATGGCTGCCACACTATCTATTACGCATGGTTTCCTGCCACCTCATCCCGGGCCGGTTGCTTTAGCGAGTATTTTTCATGCAAATATTGGCCATATCCTGATCTATGGCTTAATTATCAGTATCCCTGTGGCTATTATCGCTGGTATCTTTTTACCAAGAGCAATTATTAAATTACCAAAAGGAGACAGGGAACATCAAAAAATTGATCTGCAGGGAGAAGAAAACCTGCCGTCTGCATTAAAAAGTTTCATCATTGCACTTTCTCCTATATTTTTTATAGTAGTGGGTACTGTTGGTATTTTAATCACGAATAATCCAGCGGTACAGCATATCCTTACTTTTATCTCAAATCCTACAGTAGCTTTAACAATGGCTATTGTCATCACGATATTTATACAACAGATCCCGATGCAAAAAGCGATGGAGTCCTGTGTACAAGGCGCGAAAAGTGTGGCGATGATTATCCTGATTATTGCTGCAGGAGGTGCTTTTAAACAAATCCTTATAGAGAGCGGGATAGGTGATCAGGTGAAAAACCTGACTGCTAATCTGCATATTTCTCCTTTGATACTGGGCTGGCTGATCGCTGCATCACTGCGTGTTACCTTAGGTTCTGCTACGGTAGCAGCCTTAACAGCTTCAGGAATGGTAATCCCATTTATTACTGCCGGAGCTTCACCAGAATTAATGGTATTGGCAGTAGGAGCGGGCAGTTTAATGCTTTCTCATGTCAATGATACTGGTTTCTGGATGTTTAAAGAATATTTTAACCTGACTTTGAAAGAGACTTTCAAAACATGGACAATAATGGAGAGCCTGGTTTCAGTGTTAGGGCTGATCGGAGTATTGATACTGAATCAGTTTGTATAAGTGAATGCTTAGTTTAGCCTCATATGAGGCTAAACCAAGCATTCGAAAAGTTAAAACCGGGTATATACCGCCAGTTGAATTACGTTATTAATGGAATTGTTATTTCCTCCTTTTACAGCCTGGTTTAAATAACCAGCCTCCAGATCGAATTTCTTACTGAACCGGTATCCCAATGCTCCATAGGCTCTGTTCTGATCAAAGAAATGACCATTCAGTTTATCTTTATTTTGAATATTAAAGAAAAGTTCATTTTGCAGGGCTGCAAAAAATCCTTCTTCAAAATTCTTAACTTCTTTTTTCAGTGGTATGATTAAACGGACAAAGTATCTTAATCGCTGTGCAAATACTTCTTCATTACGTATTTTTTCTACGAATCTTTGTTCCAGTCTGAACCTGTGGCTCACGTTAATGGTACTGATCTTATGTTTATGGATATATTGCTGCCAGACTCTGTGTTCTGTAAGTTTGTGCTCACCCAGGTCATCTGCCTGGTTATGTGTCTCACTTAACAGATAACCGAGTGTAATATCATTTTTGTCGTTGATGAAATAAGTTATCCCCGGTCTGAAAAGAAAGTTTTTTACATTACTCCAATTATCTGAAGTCCTGAGCTGGACATCAAGGTGAGTACCCCATTTTTTATTGATTTTAGTACTGTTGAGTAAGAATAGCCAGCCACTGTTCTGGGAACTGGTTTGGGCATTGATTGTTGTGCCGGTAAAACACAGGACAATCAGCAAAAAAAAGAAATTACGCTTCATCTTATTTTATTTGTATGTCCTGCTAAAATAAGAACTATTTCGTAGTCAGACCGCGGCTTTTTTCCATTGGGCCTATTTTCGGATCATGTCCTCTGAATTCACGGAACATTTTTCCATAATCCTCAGTATTCCCCTTAGATAAGATCATATCGCGGAAACGCTGACCATTCACTCTGTTTAAGCCGCCGTTTTCTTCAAACCATGAATAAGCATCATCATCAAGCATTTCTGTCCACAGATAAGCGTAATAACCAGCACCATATCCACCACCCCAGATATGAGAGAAGTAAGAAGTACGGTAACGTGATGGAACTTCCGGGAGGTCCAGATTCAGTTTATGTAGTGAAGCCTGCTCAAATTTATCTGTATTTTGCAGTGGATCACTAGCCGAAAGTTTATGCCATGCCATATCTAAAGAGGCAGCGGACAAGACCTCTGTCAAGTTGTATCCCTGGTTAAAAGCAGCAGCTTTTTTAATTTTATCAACCAATATCTGTGGCATCAGCTGGCCAGTTTTATTATGAACAGCATAGTTTTTGAATACCTGTGGGTTTAAGGCCCAATGTTCATTAAACTGGGAAGGGAACTCTACAAAGTCACGTGCTACATTTGCACCAGACAAACTCGGGTATTTTTGATTTGCAAATAAGCCATGTAAACCACCATGTCCGAATTCATGGAACATCGTAGTTACATCACTAAAGCTAATTAAGGCAGGTTGTCCTTCCGCTGGTTTTGTGAAATTACATACATTGTAAATTACTGGTTTAGTGCCCATTAATTTAGATTGACCTACAAGGTTGGACATCCATGCCCCGCCCGATTTATTATCGCGTTTAAAATAATCGCAATAGAACAAGCCAATAGTCGATTTATCTTTATCAAAAACTTCAAATACTCTTACATCTTTTTGATAAACCGGAAGATCATGACGTTCAGTAAATGTGATTCCATAAAGCAGGTTAGCGGCATAAAAAACACCATTCTCTAATACTTTATTCAATTCGAAATATGGTTTTACCTCGTTTTCATCCAGATCATATTTTTGTTTTCTGACCTTCTCTGCATAATAATCCCAATCCCAGGGCTGGATTTTAAATCCTCCTTTTTCCAGGTCTGCCTGTGCTTGTATGTCAGTAGCTTCGATTTTAGCTTTTGCAGTAGCCGCAGGAACCAGTTTAGCGAAAAAAGCATCGACAGCAGCTGGTGTTTTAGCCATCTGGTCTTGCAGTTTCCATGTTGCATAATCAGGAAAACCCATTAATTTAGCTTTGTCTGCACGGATTTTTTTGCGATACGTACTATTGTACTGCGCGTATCATTTGCGTCTTGTTTCTCTGTACGGTTCCACGAAGCCTTAAATAATTTTTCGCGTGTTGTACGGTTAGTCAAGGATTGTAAAGAAGGTTGTTGAGTCGTATTCTGTAAGGGAATCAACCATTTGCCTTCCTGATTATTTGCTTTTGCATTTTGGGCAGCAGCAGCAAGTTCACCCTGGGAAAGTCCTGCTAATTCTGCCTTATCAGAGACGATCAGTGCGCCAGCTTTATTAGCCGCCATCAGCTGGTTGGAAAATTTTGCGCTTAAAGAGGCTTCTTCCTCATTCAGTTTTTTAAGTTTGTCTTTCTCATTATCTGACAGTTTAGCCCCTGCTAATTCAAACTGCTGCTGCTCATAATATTCAACAAGGCGTTTAGATTCAGGATCAAGTTTTAACTGTTCACGGTTAGTATAAACTGTCTGTATACGTTTAAATAGTTTTGAATTCAGGTAAATAGCATCGTGGTGAGCCGCTAGTTTTGGTGCAATGTCTTCCTGTAGCTTTTGCAGTTTAGGATTAGTGTTTGCACCTGTTAATGCATCAAATACGTTATTTGTACGTGTTAATAGCTGCCCGCTTTTTTCCATAGCGACCAAGGTGTTTTCAAAGGTTGGAGCCTCCGTATTATCAGCTATTTTTTGCATTTCTTCCAACTGAAGTTTCATTCCTTCCTCTAATGCGGGTTGGAAATCATCATCTTTGATCTGATCAAATGCAGGTGTCTGATAGGCAAGTTTACTGGTGTCATTAAAAGGATTAGCAGAAGATAAGCTGGTTTTTCCGCTGCCGGATTTATCATTGTTGTTAACGCAGGATGCTGTAACAACAATGATGGCCACAAAGTGGCATGATAAATATCTTATTCATTTGTTATAATAAATGGTTTAGCCGAATTTACATAAAACCTTTTTAATATTTTTCCAGTACAGCTAACAAATGGTCAATGTCAAATGGTTTAGCAATGTAATCATCAAAGCCAGCCAGAGCATATTCTTTTTGGATATTATGATTACAGCTTAATGCTAGAATTGGAAGAGCAGGAAACTCTTTTTTTATAGAGGCGCATAAGCAGGTACATTCAATACCGGAAAGTCTGAAGTCAAGTAAGATCAGGTGAGGATTAAAGGTGCTGATTTGTGAGGCTACGTCTTTATAGTGGAGAATAGGGAGTACCTCAAAACTTGCATCCTCTAAAAGGAAAGTCAGTGTTTCGAGCAAGTCAAAGTCAGTATCCTGTACGATTACTTTTTTCATCAGGCCTCATTTTCTTGTAAAATCAAAAAATGAGTTTGAGAGCATTTGATGACTAACTAAAGATAATCGTTTTTTTATTGATTAAAAATAATATATCAAACTCTTTTCAGGAATATTGACGTTTAATTAAGCAGACATGATTTGATGTGTTTTTAGAAAAAATCATGTATATTTTAGCCTATTTTAAAATTAAATGATACAATATGCCTGAATTACCCGATTTAGAAATTTTCAGCCGCAATCTTGAACAACATTTAAAGGGGAAGCAGCTGACTGAAATTGTCGTGAAAAATAGTAAGAAATTGAATGTTTCTGAAAAAGAGTTAAATCACACACTCGAGAATCAAAGGATTATCAATGTATCCCGTTCTGGTAAAGAGTTGTATTTCGAATTTGAGAACAAGGCTATATTAAGTTTTCATATGATGCTGAAAGGTGAACTTCATTTGATCAAAAAAGAGGAAAGCCCAAAACATATTATCCTTGAAATGCACTTTAAAGATGGTACTCGTTTTTGCTTAACAGATTTTCAGGGAATGGCAAAAGCGGCACTTAACCCTGCCGAAGATCATACTCCGGATGCTTTGGCAAAAGAGATAGATGAAAGTTTTTTCAGAAAGATCTTTCTTTGCCTCAAAAAAAGCAGCAGTTAAAAATGTGTTGTTAGATCAGCATATAATCAGGGGTATAGGCAATGCCTATGCAGATGAAATTTTATGGGAAGCAGGAATCTCTCCATTTTCTTCGGCCAATAAAATACCTGAAGAAAAGTTGAAAGATCTGGCAAAAGCTGTACGGCATGTATTGAAAAATGCCATCGAACAGATCTCTAAAACACATCCGGCTATTATCAGTGGAGAAGTACGGGATTTCCTGAAAATTCATAGTTCGAAGAAGACACATAGTCCGTCGGGTGTTCCTATAATCATTGTGAAAACAGGAGCAAGAAAAACTTATTATACAGAAGAACAAGAGATCTATTAAAATAAAAATTTATAACTTCATCAGCTCAAGTAAACCATTGTTTTATCGTGGTTAAAGGAATAAATTTTTAAAATGAAAGAACAAGTCAGTAGTGATAAAAAGAGCCCTCCGGTATCTTCAGCCTGCTAAAACCCTATAGAGCAATGGTCATTTTGCTCATTCTTTTTGCTTTATTCAGCAATGGATTAAACTTATGGCTGCCCAGAATGATTGGGCATGGTATTGATGCTTATAATACAGGGAATTTTTCTTATAAGTCTATCATCTTGGAGTTTACGGTAGTAGCCCTGATTATTTTTGTATTCAGTTATTTACAGGGAATCGTGCAGACCTTTGCTTCTGAGCGGGTGGCGCGTGACCTGAGAACCCGGGTTACGAAGAAAATCTCTAATCAGAGTTATGCTTTTATTGAGAAGACCAATCCTTCGAAATTACTGACTAATCTTACTTCTGATGTAGATTCAGTTAAACTTTTTATTTCACAGGCTATTGTTTCTATAGTCTCTTCTATCTTCATTATTATCGGGGCTACGGTTTTACTTCTAAGTATTAACTGGAGGCTGGGTTTAACGACTATTTGTATTATCCCCATTATTGGCGGTGCTTATTATATCGTATTATTAGGCAAAGTAAAAGTGCTGTTTAAGAAGAGCAGAGAAGTTATTGACTGGTTAAATAAAGTCATTAACGAAAGTATACTCGGTGCTGCACTGATACGTGTGATCAATTCTCAGCAACTGGAATATGAGAAGTTTTTTAATGCGAGCACACAGGCAAAAACTATTGGTATTTCTATACTTCGTTTATTCGCATGGCTGATTCCAATCATTGTTTTTACGGCAAATATGGCTGGATTAACTATTCTGGCTTTAGGTGGGCACTACGTCATTAAAGGAAGCATGACCATTGGTGATTTTGCTGCTTTCAATAGCTATCTTGCTTTGTTGATTTTCCCAATAATTGTTATTGGTTTTATGAGCAATGTCATTGCGCAGGCTACCGCCTCTTTTGGTAGAATCAGCCAGGTACTAGATGCAGAAGATCCTATTGAAAAAGGTGTAATTACGCAAAACCTGACCGGAGCAATAGAGGTGCAGGATGTAAGTATTACTTAGAGAGAAATCATCTCTGAAAGACATCTCTTTTAAAGTAGAACCCGGAGCTAAAATCGCAATTATCGGGCCTACTGCGGCAGGAAAATCGCAATTGCTTTATCTTTTAACCGGGCTTATTCCTGCCAGTTCCGGAAAAGTTTTATACGATGGGAAACTTATCGAAGAATATCAGTCTGAGGCTTTCCATACACAGGTAGGGTTTGTATTTCAGGACAGTATCATGTTTAATATGAGTATCCGTGAAAATATTGCCTTTAGTGATATTGTAACTGATCAGTCGCTGGAGAAATCTATTGCTACTGCAGAGTTGAAAGACTTTATAGATACGATGCCCGAAGGGCTGAATACAAAGGTATCAGAACGCGGCCTTAGTCTCTCAGGCGGACAGAAACAGCGGATTATGTTAGCCCGTGCACTAGCGTTAAACCCCAGGATTTTATTGCTTGACGATTTTACAGCAAGGGTAGACCCACAAACTGAACAAAAAATATTGGCCAATATTGCCGCAAATTATCCCGGGCTTACATTGATCTCTGTTACACAGAAAATCGCTGCGGTAGAGCATTATGAACAAATTATTCTGCTGATGCAGGGTGAGCTTCTGGCTGCGGGAACTCATCAGGAACTGATGAATAAGTGCCCTGAATATGTACAGATTTTTAACTCTCAACAAAGTACAGCCAATTATGAATTATAATCTCAACAGTCTGCCGGCAGGGGAGTCTAAAAGTTCTACCTGGTCAGGAGTAAAGAGCTTGCTGAAATTGGTTGAGCAGGAAAGAAGGACACTTATTATAGCCCTTTGTGCAGTATTACTGAATGCATCTCTGAATTTATTAGGCCCTTTTTTAATTGGGCATACTATTGATAAATACATTCTGACCAAACAGTATCACGGTGTGCTTGTATTTTCAGGAATACTTTTAGCGATGTATGTAACTGCTTTTGTAAGCAGTTATTTTCAAACAAAGTTAATGGGGGGATTAGGACAGCGTATCATTTTTGAATTGCGTAATGCGATCTTTAATAAGATTCAGCAGCTTCCACTTGCTTTTTTTAATGAAAATAAAGCTGGCGATCTGATCTCCCGGGTAAATAATGATACGGATAAGCTTAGCCAGTTCTTCTCACAGGCACTTATGCAGTTCATTAGTAATATTGTGATTATGACGGGGGCAGGAATATTTTTGCTGGTCATTAATCCTGAACTTGGGCTGGCTGCTCTGGTACCAGCAGTTTTTATCCTTCTTTTTACCAAATTGGTTTCTCCCTGGATAAAGAAAAAGAATGCATTAAATTTGAAAAGCACGGGTTCTATGAGTGCTGAAATTCAGGAAAGTCTGAATAACTTTAAAGTTATCATTGCTTTTAACAGACGTGATTATTTCAGGAAAAGATTTGATCTGGCTAATCAGCAGAACTATAAAACTGCAGTTGGTGCGGGGTTAGCTAATAATATATTTTTGCCTGTCTTTGGTCTGTTTTCATCCTTTGCTCAGTTAACAGTACTGTCTTTCGGTATTTACCTGATTACGCAAGGAAGTTTTACTATAGGTTTATTGGTAAGTTACCTTTCTTATGCTACAAACTTTTACAATCCTCTGCGTCAGCTGGCTGCTTTATGGACAAGTTTTCAGGTTGCCTTAGCAGGATGGGACAGGATTTCTCAGATACTGTCTCTTAACAGTAACCTGGTGACGATATCTTATGATGATACAGTGAATCCAACGGATGCAGTTTTGGAATTCAGGAACGTACATTTTGGTTATCCTGGAGGGTATGAAATTCTGCACAATATCAGTTTTGCGATGGAACGTGGTAAAACTTATGCACTGGTAGGACCAACAGGTGGTGGGAAAACAACTACAGCCTCATTAATGGCTCGTTTATATGACCCATTGGAAGGAACGATATTGTTAAAAGGTAAAGATATACGCACCTATAGCGCACAGGAACGTGCTGAGAAAATAGGTTTTATCTTGCAGGAACCATTTTTATTTACAGGGACAGTCAGAGAAAATATTCTGTACAGTAACGCCTTGTATCATAAATTTAGTAATGAACAATTTTTAAAGGTATTGGCAGATGCTAAACTGGAAGGTTTACTGACAACTTTCGATGAAGGGCTTGACACAGCAATTTTATCTGGCGGGAATAGTTTGAGTATCGGGCAAAAACAGCTGATTGCATTTATGCGTGCCGTTTTACGTAAACCAGAGTTGCTGATCCTGGATGAAGCTACAGCTAATATTGATACCATTACAGAACAATTGCTTGGACAGATTTTAGCTAACTTGCCGAAAGAAACCACACTTGTAGTTATTGCGCACCGGTTAAACACGATTGAAAATGCAGATGAAATATTCTTTATCAATTCGGGAGAAGTAACAAGGGCAGGATCTTTTAAAGAAGCAGTAGACAGATTGATGCATGGTAAAAGATTGAGCTAATCTTTTACTTTTAAATTATTAAATATGGCGGTTACTAAATATAATCAGGAAGAGATATATTCCTATAGTTATCCATGTACTGAGTTTTTCCACGATGAAATTTGCCGAATATGGTTACCGTTCTATAGTGGAAAATGAGGTGACTCACTTAAAAGGGCTTGATGAGAGTGATATCACACCAGTTATGTATTTTGAGCTTCTGGAAGCATCGGAAGATGAAATATCAGAAGCTATTAAAGAGAGTATAGCTCATATTGATGCTACAGTTGATACTTTTTGTTTATTGTATGGTATAGATCTGGATATATTATATGCTGATGAGCGAATCCACGAACTGGCATGCTCACTTTACTTTGATCTTTGTGATTATACGGAAGGTGTAATTGAAAATGACATCGAAGAAGCCATTACCGAACTACCTTTTGCAACTGCCAATGCTTTTTTCTTTTTGTGTAAACTGATTCTTCACGAAGAGATTGATCACGAATTTCTGATGGAAGACGGGTTGCTGGGAAAAGGATTACAAGAGTTGGAGTTTATGGATACTTCAAACAATAATGTGGCTATTTTGCATGACCTGGTTCGTCAGATTATGCAAATGAACCTGCAAATTTCAGAAATTTATATCGGCAGAAATGGCCGGACCTTGTAAAAAACTATTTCCAGCCGTTTAATTGTTTCATCATTTCCAGATATTCATTTATAGGTATAAGACCAACTTCTTTTCTTTTTTCATCCAGTTTCTCCGGATTTTCCACAGGCCAGAGTTCCATCAGAGGAACTTTGCCTTTATCCTGATCACCAAGGTAATTCTGAACCTGATTTAAATACACATGTTCATCATAGCCATTGATCATTAGCTTATTATAGTATTTAATACTCTTTTTGAAATTCTTGTTAAAGAAAGCAGAATCTCCTTTTGTTATATTTTGATAGGTAACTTTGTTATTATTCAGAAGGATAAATCTCTGTGCGTAAAGCTTAAAGGGGATAAATATGGTTAAGAAACACAATAAAATACCAGGTATTATCAATTTCTTTTTCATCAGTATATAATTATTTTTTTTAAAGGTGATGAAGCTATCATGTGCTATCCAATTCTGTTCATTTCGGTTTGTGTTCTGTTGCACATGATGGTTTCATATAAGGAAATTAAAAAAAATGTTTGTTTTCATGTTCTGTTATTATAATAAATTATTTCAATGAATAAACTAGTTTTAATCAGACATGGACAAAGTGAATGGAACCTTGAAAACAGGTTTACAGGATGGCAGGATGTCGATTTGAGTGAAAAGGGCAGGGCCGAAGCAATACAGGCGGGTCAATTACTTGCAGAGGCGGATTTTACTTTTGATATCGCTTATACTTCTGTGCTTAAAAGAGCTATTAAAACTTTACACCTTGTTCTGGAAGCAATGGATTCACTCTGGATACCTGAAGTCAAAGCATGGCAGCTTAATGAACGGTATTATGGCGCGTTACAAGGGCTTAATAAAGCCGATACCATAACGAAATATAGTGCTGAGCAAGTACTTACCTGGAGAAGGAGAGTTTACACAGTGCCGCCACCAGCTGTAACAGCAGAGGATATCCGGTCGCCTTATAAAGATCCCCGTTATGCTAACATAGATCCTTCGCTTTTACCTTTGACAGAAAGTTTGGAAACGATGATGGAAAGGGTTATCCCATATTATCAGAACGAGATATCTCCGGCACTTAAAAGTGGTAAACATATTCTCATTGCAGCTCATGGTAATACACTGAGAGGCCTGGTTAAATATCTTGACCAGCTTTCGGATGCAGATATTGTGAATTACGAAGTTCCAACCGGAATTCCCTTAGTCTATGAAATGGATGATAGTTTTGTGCCTTTGCGTAAGTATTTTCTGCGTCCTGAAACATCTTAGAATTATTTGACTGATTTTCATGTTTGATTGGGAAAATTATTATTTTCATCTGGTTTTTTAATCGACTAAATAATTGATAAGTTGAAAATTATAAAAACTATTCTAACAATCCTTGTTGTGTTGATTGTGATCGTTTTAGTCGTTGCAACGTTTACGAAAAAGGATTATGCTTTAGAACGTAAAGAACGTAACGTTACTATTAACAAACCCAAAAAGGAGCTATTTGAGCTCCTTTCTACATGCTACAGGAACATAAGTAAATCTTCCCTGCCCAAAATCTAATGGTACATCTTTGTCAAAGTAAGTTCTGCCCATTGCATTCGCCATTTTTCCAATACCCATGATCAGTTTACCATCCTTTTTTAGGAATGCAAGTGGGTTTCTATAACCAATAGAACCCTTTCCTATCTTAAAGTTATAAATAACAAACAGGGTATCACCTTTAAAGGCTCCTTCAAATTCTCCGTGATTATTATCTTTTTTATCATAATTAACCACAAGCGTTCCTTTAATTTTTTTACCGAAATAATTAAGGTTCATCCTGGCCGTATCTTTTCCATCCATAGCCATATAACAGGTTGTAGATGTGGGTTTTTCAATGGTTTTTTTTGAACCATTGTCATGACTGCAACTGTATAATACTGTTGAGGTCAGTAGTATGGTACAGGTTATAATGAAATTCTTCATAAGCTTAAGCATTTATTACAGAGAAGATGCTATAACCTGATAGATTCCATAATTATGGACTGATTATTTATTCCCTTTTTTTAACCACTCATTTACTTTGCGTTGCAATACAGTATCTGCTTTATTATACATTATTGCTTTAGCGTAAGAAGGACTTATTTTCTCATCCAATCTGATCCAGTAAAGTTCAGGATGTTTTTTTTGCTGGTATTTTGCTTCAGTCTCATCTGTAAACAGTACATCTGCATTATTATTCAAGAGTGTGGTGAAAATCTGCTGGTTATCTGAAATAACATGTATACCAGCCCGTTGAATATTCTTTTTAGCAAAGATTTCATTAGTTCCGCCTAAGTTTGCAATTACTCTGACTGCTGTTTGATCAATAGTCCTGAAATCTTTGAATTTTGTACGATCGGCTAAACGGAAGACAGCCACTTTACGATCTGTAAGTAACGGCACAGAGAAAGTTAAATAGCTTTTCCCTTGCGGTATTTACCGAAATTCCACCTACAGCAATGTCAAATTTCTTTGCCAGTAAATCTGCACTCAGATTTTTCCATGTTGTTTTTACAAAAAAATCACCTGTTTACCTAAATATTTACCTAAATGTAAGGCCATATCAATTTCATCACCTTGAAACTGATTTGTTAAAGTATCAAAACTTGTAAGAGGAGGGTAGTCACCTGTAGTGCCAACCCGAAGTTCTGAATTGGTTATTAGCTGAGAATCTGAACTTCTTTTAAATTCTGAGTTTTTTATTGCTCCGGGACTACACGAAATAGCCAGAATCAGGATTAAACTATATAAAAGATAATGACGAAAAAGATGTTTCATAGGAGCAAAGCTGCAATTAAAAATAAGCGTTTAGTTTACCCCACCTTTACGCGTAGGTTTTACAACAGGAGGCCATGTTCCAGGTTCACCAGTTTTTGGATTAACTGGTAACACTACTTTATCTCTTGATGTTCTCTCAGGATCTTCACTAGCCATATAAGCTAAGATAGCCGTTAATGTCGCATTATTTCTCACGTCATCAAATACGATCTTATCATAAGTATCCCGGTTAGTATGCCACGTATAAGTCCCATAAGACCAGCTGTTAGAACTTAATGAAAATGCCGGAGCACCAGCAGCAACAAACGATGCAAAATCAGAACCGCCACCACCCGGAGCACCCGGGAAATTGGTTGTAATATGCTTTTTAATGCTTTCAGGTACATTTGATAACCAGCGGCCCAGGTAATCATAAGAGTTTAAGAAACCTTGTCCTGCAAGATTAACGACTCTTCCTGTACCATTATCCTGGTTAAATACTACCTGAATGTTTTTCACGATTTCAGGATGATCTTCTACAAAAGCCCTTGATCCGTTTAAGCCTTGTTCTTCGCTTCCCCAGTGTCCTATTAAAATAGTCCTTTTAGGATTAGGATACATCTTTTTCAAAATCCTTGCAGCTTCCATCATGGTGATTGTTCCAGTACCATTATCAGTAGCACCGGTTCCACCATCCCATGAATCAAAATGCGCAGATAAAATTACATATTCATCAGGCTTTTCTGTACCCTTTATTTCGGCAACAGTATTGAAAGTTGGTACGAGGCCTTGTTCCTTAGACTCTGCATGAACACTGATTTTAGGCTTGTTTCCCGACTCAGCTAGTCTGTATAATAGTCCATAATCCTCTAAAGAGATATCCACTGTAGGAACGATTTTAGTATTAGCTCCGAAAATTTTATTGACACCAAAACCTGCCGACCAGTTACAGGTCACCACACCAAGTGCTCCCGCTTTCTCAAAGGCAGCAGGAAGTGTTTTTAGTGTCAACCCCGTTTTCTTTACATTAGCAAGCCATGCAGTAGTCTGGGCAGCTCTGCTGGTTTTCATTTTCTCAAAAGATTCAGGAGTAGCAAACTCTGCCCAGTTATAATCAGGTCTGCCAGTAGGCTGGTTCATAGAGAACAAGACAAACTTTCCTTTGACCGTAGGCAACCAGTTTTTAAAAGCTACAGAATCAGTTACCTCTGGTAAAAACACGACCTCTCCAACTACCGATTTTCCTTTTGTACCCGGGCTCCAGGCAAGCTGCATTCCTTCTAAAGATTTTACGCGGGGATAAACCATATCGATATGAGAGATTCCTCTTTCCCATCCGCGCCATTCACCCCATTTTTCATTTTTTGCTGTGATTCCCCAGCCCGCATATTTGGCTACTGCCCAGTCATTGGCCTGTTTCATTTGTGGCGAACCTACTAAACGTGGTCCAACCACATCCATTAGTTCATGGGCAAGCTTCTCTAGTTGAGAATTTTCAGTGGCTTCTTTGACTATATGAGCAATAACCTGGTTTTTTGTTTGTGCATAGCCGATGTTTCCTGTGAGCAGCAGGGAAACTAATAAGGCTTTTGTACTATGCTTTAAATAAGAGTGTTTTTGGATAGCTTTCATTAATTTAGAGTTGATTTTTCTAAATAAAGGTACCCATAAAAGCTTTTATCCCCCAAAAAGTAACAAGATTGTGTCTTCGTTTATTGTTGGTCAGGCTCAAATTCAAGCGATACAGAATTCATACAGAACCTTTTATAAGTTGGTGCAGGGCCATCATTAAATATGTGCCCCAAATGTGAATCACAACGGCCGCAGGTAACTTCAATCCTGCGCATACCATAACTGATATCTTCCTTGTAAATTACGCTGCCGGGTTTAATCGTTTCAAAAAAACTTGGCCATCCGCAGCTGCTTGCAAACTTGGCATCTGATTTAAATAAGATGTTCCCGCAAACAGCACAATAATAAGTGCCGATTTCTTCACTATCCCAGTATTTACCAGCAAAAGCACGTTCAGTACCCTGTTCTCTTGCTACTGTGTATAAATCAGCAGGAAGTATTTTCTTCCATTCTGTATTAGGTACATCGAGTTTTGTATCGTTAGTTCTGGAGTAATATGGGTTGTTCGGAATATTCGTGTCATATAGGATATAAAGATAAACAATACCTTTAATTTTTCTGTTACCTAACTATGCGGCAATTTCTACAAAAGCTACTGACCAGGCCTGTCATCAGGCTGGCCGATAAATATTCTTCGAGACCAGATCAGCAGCGTGTACATGAGGCGTTAACCACTTTATTTGGTAAAATTCAAAAATCTCCCGGCAAACGTGGACTGATCATCGATTTTGACAAGCAGTCTAAAGTCATTTTTTTTTCAGATCAGCATAAAGGTATCCGTGATTTTGCAGATGATTTTGCTCTATCTGAAAAAACGTATATCGCTGCTTTGACGCATTATAACAAGGAGAGTTTTCTCTATTGTAATTTGGGGGATAGTGAAGAACTTTGGAAGAATAAACTGGATGCCGTACTGAAGCATAATAAGGAAGTCTTTGAACTGGAAAAACAGTTTCTGATACGTGATGCTTTTATCAAGGTATTTGGAAACCATGACTTATACTGGGACAATGACCCGCTGGCAGGTTTAAGTTTAGAAAAGTTTTACGGGCAAAAGACGAAGGTTTATGAAGGAATTATTCTAAAAATGATGATTCAGGATAAAGCGCTTTCTATATTTATGACACATGGTCATCAGGGCGATCTGCAAAGCGACGGAAATTGGTTTAGTAAATGGTTTGTATCTAAGATATGGGGGCCATTTCAGGCTTATTTAAGGATTAATCCCAATACTCCGGCTTATGATACACAACTCAAATCTGCACATAATGCGATGATGTACAGCTGGACAGCCCGGCAATCCGATTTAGTCCTGATTACCGGGCATACCCATCAACCGGTATTTAATTCACTTACACATTTGGAACGGATGTACCTCAGGCTGGAAGCTGCAAGAAAAATTGGGGACCTGAAAGAAGTAAAAAAATTGAAGAGGAATTTATGGCAGGGAAAATCAGCGGAGAGGTTTCTCCTGGATTTGATCACTCAAAAAAAACACCTATTTTAATACTGGCTGCTGCTGTTTCAGTGATGGGGATATAACCGGGATAGAACTTGAAGGAGGAAAAATAAGGCTCATCAAATGGAAGTCTGATGCGCTGGGTTCTGTAAAACGAATTGTGCTGGAAGAAAATGAACTGGAGGATCTGATCGGTTAGCCCATTAAAAAAACAAGCTGCAAAAACTATCCTGAGATAGCTTTTGCAGGCATTGTCTGAACAACTTAATTCCACCCACCACCTAGTGCACGGTATAAATTAACTACCGCACGCAGTTTCTGGCTCTGATCATTTATGCCTTTTAATTCTGCAGTCAGCAGATTTTGTTCGGCAGTCAACACATCAGTATAATTTGTATTTTTACTATAATTCAGCAATTCTTTGTTAAAGGATACTGCTTTTGTCAAGGCAGTTAGCTGTTTCTCCCGTTTGCCTTCTTTTTGTGCCGCAGACTGGTAAGCAGATAACGCATCTGATACTTCCTGACTTGCTTTTAACAGAGATAATTCAAAATTGTACAACGTTGTTTTTGCTGTGACTGAGCAGTAGTTAGCTTTGCTTTATTGATACCTCTGTTGAAAAGTGGCTGAGTAAGACCACCGGCGATATTACCAAATAACCCGGCGCTGTTAATCCAGTCTTTCAGCGTCAGGCTGGAAAAACCTCCTGCTGCGGTGATGGTAAGCGCAGGATAGAAATTGGTTTTTGCAATATTCGTACGTTCAAATGCAGCTCTGAAAACATATTCTGCCTGTTGTACATCAGGTCTGTTAGCCAGCAATTGAGCAGGAATACCAGGTTTTAAATCGTAATCCAGCTTTTGCTGACGAAGTGACGTCCGCTCAATTTTTCCAGGTGATCTGGCAAGTAATACGCTTAAAGCATGTTCAGTTTCTTTGATCTTCTGTTCAATATCCGGAATAGCCAGATCAGCCTCGTAATAATTGGCCTCACTTTGTACAACCGCCACTCCGTTCAGTACGGAACTTTCAAAAAGCAGTTGAATCGCATCTGCATCGGCCTTCCTGTTTAAAGCAGTCTTTTGTGTCACGGCCAACTGCTCATCCAGCGAAAGCAGATCATAATAGTAATTCGCAATATTAGCTATCAATTGTGTTTGTACAGCTCTTCTAGCCGCATCAGAGGCTAATAATTCGGCCAATGACGCACGTTTAGCACTGCTTAATTTGCCCCAGACATCAATTTCCCAGGCAGTGGTAATACCGAAATCATATTGTGTCGAATTATCGAAAATCCCAAAACTCTGAGGGTAGGCTAGTTTAGACTGTTTAACGGATACATTCGTATTTACCTCAGGCAAAAACGCAGCTTTGCTCATTCTTAAGTTTACCTTCGCCTCATTGATCCGTTCAATAGCGATCTTCAGGTCAAAATTTGCTTGTAAACCCTGTAAAATCAACTGATTCAATACGGTGTCAGTAAAAACTGCTGACCATTTCAATCCAGCCATATTTGTCGTATCCGAAATACTTGTACCCCGGTAATTCGGAGCATCAGGAATAGCAGGTTTGCTATAAGGTTGCGTAACCTTACAAGAACTCCATAAGCCTGAAACGATTACTAAAGGAATCAGGAACTGATGATAAATTGGTTTCATCTATTTATATTTTTGTTGTCGGGTTCATCTTTTTAGTTTAAAATAATCTCTGGAAGTGGTGCGGGCTCATGTTTAGGAGTGTTAACACCAGATATCTTCTCATGCAAGGCCTGGAAAAGGATAAATAATACAGGAATTACAAATACACCGAATACGGTACCGATCAGCATCCCTCCAACAGCGGCCGTTCCGATCGATTTATTACTCAGTGCACCTGCACCTGTAGCCAGCATTAATGGAACCAGTCCGAAAATGAAAGCGAAAGAGGTCATTAATATGGGTCTTAGCCTCGCTCTCGCTCCATAGATAGCTGATTGTGTAATGCTTCTGCCGCTTAATCTGTGCATCAAAGCAAATTCAACAATCAAAATCGCATTCTTGGCCAGCAGTCCGATCAGCATAATTAAACTGATCTGGAGGAAGATATTGTTATCTACACCAAATATTCTGGCAAATATAAATGCGCCTGCCAGTCCGATAGGTAAGGATAATAATACAGCTAGCGGCAGTATATAACTCTTATATTGAGCACTCAGTAAGAAATAAATAAAGATCAGGCAGAGTGCAAAAATCAAGGTTGTCTGGCTACCGCTGGAAAGCTCTTCTTTAGTCAAACCAGAGAACTCATGAGAATAACCGCGGCCTAAAGTTTGCGCTGCTACTTCATTAATCGCTCTAATTGCATCTCCAGAGCTGAAACCTTTATTTGGAGTTCCTGTGACCGTAGTTGAAGTAAATAAGTTAAAACGGTTGATAAACTCAGGCCCATAAGTTTTCTTCAGGGTCACAAATTCTGTGATCGGAGCCATTACCCCTTTATCAGTTCTGACGAATACTTTATTGATATCGGCCTCCTTCCCTCTGAAATCTGGATGAGATTGCATCATTACCCGGTATTGTTTACCAAATTTATTGAATTGAAGTCTGACGCGTATAACCCGCCGTAGTACCCTTGAAGTGTAGTCAGTACGGTCTTCACATTTACACCAGCATCTTTACATTTAGCCACATTGACATTCACCTCCAATTCGGGGAAGCCAATATTAAATGGTGTTGCGGCATACATAATCTCCGGACGCTTATTTAAAGCACCCATGAACTTCCCTATATTTTCAGCAAAGTTTGCATAACTGCCACCCGTTTTATCCTGAAGCTGTACTTCAAAACCATTGTTATTCCCAAAACCCTGTAAGGTTGGAGAAGCAAAGAAAATGACTGTTGCCCCTTTAATATGACCGGTTTTTGCAAATAACTGGTTGACAATACTGGTTACATCCTGGTTTTTACCTTTTCTTTCTTTCCACGGTTTTAAACGGATAAACAACGCTCCATAAGAACCTCCAAATCCATTAATTAAATCCATACCCGCCAATCTTGAAGATAATTCTACTTCCGGTATTGATCTTGCATACTACATCCACTACGTTAGTGATTTCTTCTGTTCGCTGTAACGTGGAAGCTGGAGGAAGGATGACATCTCCAAAAATAGCCCCACTATCTTCATTAGGAACAAATCCTGTAGGAGTGGTTTTGATCAGGAAATAAAATATGCCTGCAAATACCGCGATTCCTGCCATAGATATCCATTTTCTACGAATTAAAAACCGAACTCCTCCAACATATTTATTGGTTACTGTCTCAAATGCAGTGTTAAAGCCGGCATAGAATCTGGGCAGAAAACCAGTTGGGCGGGTGTGTTCCTCTGGCCCATGAGGTTTAAGGAATATTGCACATAAGGCGGGGCTTAGTGTCAGGGCGTTCACGGCAGAAATTACAATAGCAACTGCCAGCGTTAACCCAAACTGTTTGTAAAATACACCTGCAGAACCTGTGATGAAAGTAACCGGAAGGAAAACGGCCGACATAATCAGCGTGATCGATATAATTGCACCGCTGATTTCACTCATGGCATGCAGCGCGTTTTTTTTAGCAGATTTTGCACCCTGATCAAGTTTTGCATGTACTGCCTCGACTACTACGATCGCATCATCCACTACAATTCCAATAGCCAGTACCAGGGCAAATAAAGTAAGCAGGTTGATCGTAAAACCAAAGAGTTTAAGAAAGAAGAATGTTCCGATAATTGCTACCGGTACGGCAATGGCCGGAATTAATGTTGATCTTAAATCCTGAAGGAAGATAAATACAACTATAAAAACCAGGATAAACGCCTCCACTAAAGTAGAAATCACTTTCTCAATCGAAGCATCCAGAAAGTCGTTGGCATTCAAAAATGTATGGTAGACTACACCCGGAGGAAAGTCCTTTGAAGCTTCTTTTAAGATGTTTTCGCAGGCTATAATTAACTCCCTTGCATTTGCACCAGAAGTCTGGCTGATCGCGCCACCAGAAGAAACTTTCCCCTGTGTAACTAGTGAAGTGGTATAATCCTGTGCGCCAAATTCTACCTGTGCTACATCTTTAAGGCGCAGTAAGCCACCTTGTTTAGCACTCCGAAGAATAATATCTTCAAATTGTCTGACCTCTTCTAAACGGCCGGTATATTTTAAAGTGTATTGAATGGATTGGTTGCTGTTTTCTCCCAGTTTACCAGGAGCAGCTTCAATGTTCTGTTCTTTCAGGGCAGCCACAATATCATCAGGGATTAAGCCCTGGCTAGCCATTGCATCGGGTTTTAACCAGATTCTCATAGAATATTCCTGCATTCCATAAATTTGTGTACTACCAACACCATTGACACGTTTCATTTGCGGCATGATGTTTATCCTTAGATAATTATCCAGGAATTTCTGGTCATAAGCAGGGTTATTACTGTATAACAGAAAACTATAAGCCTGACTGCTCAGCTCTTTACTGGTTGTGATCCCCGCTTTAATCACCTCTTCAGGTAGTAAACTGGTTGCTTTAGTTACTCTGTTCTGTACGTTGATGGCCGCCTGATCAGGATCTGTACCTTGTTTGAAAAAAATATGGTGATCGTGGCGCTTCCGTTATTACTTGCGGTAGAAGTCATATAAGTCATGTTTTCTACACCATTGATCTGCTCTTCCAGTGGAACAATTACGCTTTTCATAACCACATTGGCATTGGCCCCCTGATAAGCTGCAGTTACAGAAACGGTAGGAGGGGCAATATCCGGATATTGGGAAATAGGTAAGGACGTTAATCCTAAAATCCCCAGGATGACGATAATGATCGATATGACCGTTGACAATACCGGGTTTTCAATAAATTTCTTTAGCATGTCTTTTTATTTCGAGGGTGAAAGATTTGGTTTGATTTTCATACCGTCTTTTAAATTACCAAGACCCTCAGTAATTATTTTATCGCCTGCGGATAATCCTTTGGTGACCACATAATCTTTGTCAGTTACGGCATCCATAATGTCAATTGCTGTATGATGAACTATGTTTTTCTGGTCAACTTTAAAGACAAAGTATTTTCCCTGTAGCTCAAAAGTTGTTGACTTGGGTACCATGATGGCTTCATTTAACTGCGTTGGAATCCTGATTGTTGCACTTGCACCACTCCATAATTTGCTTTCCGGGTTAGGAAAGACTGCTTTGAAATTAGCGGCTCCTGTGGAAGCATTCAATACACCGCTCAAGGTCTCAATTTTGCCTTTTGGATTATACATTTCACCATCCTGCATAATCAGGGATACCTCTGGCATGTTCCTGAACTTTTCACTGATCTTCTGACCATTATATTTATTCAAAAAAGTAATTAGCTGTTGCTGGCTGAGAGAAAAGTAAGCATAGATCTGTTTCGTGTTGGCAATGGTAGTTAACGCTGTTTCAGAAGTACTGCTTACCAGGCTGCCTATTTTATAAGGCAAACTTCCCACTACTCCGTTTATCGGGCTTACGATATTGGTATATGCAAGTTTGGACTTTGCCGCAGAAAGATCTGCTTTTGCCTGGTTTAACTCTGCTTTTTTTACCAGCTCTACATTTTTGGCAGAGGTCAGTTCAAAAGAGTTTACAATTTTCTTTTCTACCAGCACCTTAGTTCTTTCAGTTTGAATACTGGCAGTTTCTAAATTTGCCACAGCAGCGAGTACCGCTGCATTTTTATTATTCATTTCCTGTTGAAAGCTGTTGGCATCTATTTTAAATAAGGGTTGTCCTTTACTGACGATTGTACCTTCGGCAACATAAACCTGTTCTATATAGCCATCTACTTTAGAACGGATTTCTACCGTTTGTTCTCCCTGGAGCGTAGTTGGATATTCTGCAAAAAGATCAGCCTTTTGTGGCGTAATTGATAATACGGGGAATTCTTGTATGTTTTCCTGTTGATCCGGGCTTTTAGAAGCTCCACAAGAGGATAAGATCAGGCAGGCTGAGAGGCAAGAGTAAATTAGCGTTGTTTTCATTGTTTGGTTTTTATAATGTTTTTTTCTTTTTGTAAATCATGATGGGTGAGCCTGCTTCTCCCCACATCAGCTGAACATGATCCATGAGGTAACCTGTGGCGCATACATACAATTCCGGAGGTACTATTGTACTCGCTTTGAGAACCACCTTTTTATCATTAAATACCTTGTAGTCTATTTTTTTTACCCTTTCAATCCAGATCAGCTCATCGTGGTTTTCCTGTTCAGCATAGTGTATTCTGTTTGTAAATGGCTTGAGTAGTGACGTAATAAATACATAGGCCCAGTAAGGGACAATCGCATCATTTGAGCAATAAAGAATGACTTCTTTAGCTTTAAACTTGCTCCAGTCAATCTGGATCATATCTACTCTGAACACTTTTTCCTTTAGCAGGTATCCTTTGAACAGATAGGGGACAAGGTCAAAAGCAGCATATTCGTTTTTAAGAGGTTTGTAATTAATCAGATCAAGGGTAACAATACCACTCAGATCTACTTTATTGATAATTTCTTCCATTTCTTTTTTTGTTGGGCAGATGTGTTTTATGGGGTGAGAGAATTTATATAAGCTGATTTTTTCTGGGCATAGGAACTCCCCGGCCCGCTTAAAATTAATTTTCAAGGGGTGAAAAATATACAGGCTTTATCAGCGGCCTTTTATTTTTTAACGGGAATTTTTAAGAAGGATCAATTGCTTGATTATAAGGGGATAGTTAGTTATTTGCAATCAAGCCAATTGACTAGCTGGCCTTTCGCAGGACATTCCAGTAAGCGACAAGGAATACTGGCTGGTTTTCCTGTTGCAATAGGACTGTAGTGGCTTGTAATTTTAAAGACATAACTATTATTTAAAATTTGAATAAATAAACCGGATTCTACACTAGAAAAGCTATAATTATGATCGGTATATCCTAATAAGTTCAGCAAAGTTAGTATTTTTGTTAATAAAACAATCAAACGCTTGTTTTATTAACTTATGATGACAAACAGATTTCTAATGCTGCTTAAAACACGGGGTGCATTAACAGCTTCAGCAATTGCTCAGGAGCTGGGGATGACAAAAAGGGAGGAGCAAGGCTGCAATTATTATTAAAGTATACGGATGAAGGATTGATTCATGCTGAACATGAATCAAGTGGTGTGGGCAGACCAAAACAGTTTTTCAGTCTTACTGCTTTGGGGAATTCTAAATTTCCGGATACACATGCTGAACTCACCGTAAAACTGATTAATACGATCAGAACTACCCTGGGAGATAATGCATTACAAAGTATAATGGATGCAGCTGAACAATCCGGGAGGGATCGGTATGTGGCGGAGTTAAATCCTATTGATGATCTGGAAGGAAGAATAGCAAAACTAACTGAAATCAGGACTAGAGAAGGTTATATGGCCGAATATCTTAAAGATGAAGATGGCTATTTATTTGTAGAAAACCATTGCCCGATTTGTGCAGCAGCAACGTCTTGCCAGGGGTTTTGTTCCGGAGAGCTAAATGTATTCAGATTTGTATTGGGTGAGGAAGTGAATATTAACCGGTTAGATCATATTGTTTCAGGAGATAGAAGATGTTCTTACAGGATAAATTTCAAGGATAAACTAATTGTTTAATTTAAGCATCTATAGCATCATAAACAATAACTTTCTCCCATAAATGACTGCAATTTTTTTGATAAACTGCAGATGTACAGGATGAGTTTGGTAAACAGCCTGACCAGCTAAATCTTTAAAGAAAATCAATTCAGATACGGCCCAGCTATTGTCAACTACGTCACGTTTTTCTGTACTTGCAACTATACCTACTTTGAGTTTATGTACCGTCTCTATAGCTGAAAGGGTTTTTACACCTGCAACCAGCTGATCACGATCTTTCTTTGAAGCAGGGTTTTTCAACCAGAAGAAAACATGATGTACTACAGGAAATTCTTCTGCATCTTTGATCGCCGGCACGGCCGATATTAATGGCGATGCCGTTGCTGCCGCCGTTCCTGCAACCAGAACTGCTGCCGTTCCGATAAATTTTCTTCTGTTTGATTTACTCATCTTCTATTTGGCTAAAGTATATTTCCCATTAAAGGGTTTTAGTAATCGTCCCATTTTCTACTCTTCCGGCAAATCGTTCTATGAAATTAGTATTTCCAGCAATACTTACATCGAAATCATACCAGTTATAGTTTTTTGTCAGATCCAATATAAGACTTGTCTTGCTATTTGCAGGTACTTTTAATGTTTTATTTCCAGTTTTATAACTGATATCCTTAATTTCAACATCCTGCGCCTGTTTTCCAATATTGGTAATCGTAACAATTACATTTCCGCTTAATCTTAATGGATATATTTTATCCTTTTCATAGCTGCATGATACTGTTAAGGATGGATTTTTATCATCCCCGATAAATTCCCTGAAAAAGCCATTAGGCCCATACACTCTCAAATGGTATTTACCGGCGGTAAAATCTTTCAATAACCATTCATCCTGTATAGTATCACCCGCAACTACAGTATAATCCCAGCTGCGTAAGACTTCGTCCTGATAAGGGTTCATTGCATAAACAGTAAAAGGAGAGCCTGCGGATTTTTTTCCAAATGTTTTATTTGCAGCATTAAAGCTGATTTTAAACTGACCCGGTTCAAATGCTCCATTAACGTTTAACTCGTAAGGTAATGCACAAGAAGAACGGACACCCTTTTCCTGCTGTGGAAAATAAGGTGATTCAGCATGATTTGTATTGATCAAATTAATCTCCTGCGCGCTTAGTTTTTTATAAGTATCCGGTAACTCTTTAAATTTGGCAGAATAGATTTTCTCCATAAAGGGTGTCTTTTCCAGAAACTGAGGTTGTTCAATCTTTTCTCCATGATAAGGTCTGAAAGCTGAAGTCAAATCTCCGCAGACCGTTCTTCTCCATGGTGTGATATTTTCTTCTACAATTTTTTTATTCAGCTTTTTCTCTATAAAGGTCTCCAGAAACTGAAGTGAAGAAGTATGATCAAATACCTCAGAACAAACATAACCACCTCTTGTCCATGGAGAAACAATGACCATAGGCACGCGATAACCTAAACCGATCTGACTTCCCTGATCCGATCCTCCTTTGTTGAAGGATTCGTCTGGTAATCTTTAGTCGCAAAATCAAGTTTAGGATCAATGCCCTTAGATACTTTACCCGAATGTTCTTTATAAGGATGTGGTGGGACAAAAGGAGGGACATGGTCAAAATACCCATCATTTTCATCATAGGTAAGGATGAAAATAGTTTTTTTCCAGATCTCAGGGTTTTTAGTCAGAATTTCGATCACCTCACTTACAAACCACGAACCGAACCAGGGTACACCCGGATGATCTGAGAAATTTGCAGGGGTCATCAGCCAGGAAACAGTTGGCAGGGAACCCTCATTTACATCTTTCCTGAACTGATCCAGAATATCACCTTTAGGAATGTTCAATTCTCTTTCCGTACCATTCTCGTCATACTTTAAAGGATTCAGTTTATGGAAGTCGGGATCATTTGAATTAATTCCAAAAGCTTTTGCATTCAGATTCCTGGCTTTTTCTGAGAGCGCCTCATAATTAGCCAGCGCGTATATTGTTTTCTTCTTTTTTTCTGTTTTATTCAGCAGCTTTTTGAGCGCCTCAAACTTTGTTTGTTCTTCCTGGTTTAGGTTTTTGTGATCTGCCGCTGCAATTTGTGCCAGCAGTTCTTCTTTTTTTGCCTTCAGATTAGCGATTGCGCCCGGATGATAACGTACATTATACTGTTCGAAATACTCCATCACATTCGTACCGAAATTACTTAGCCATGCGCTCGATTCCCCGTTAAGACCAAACCCTAAAGTCAGTTCATTCTGGTAAATTTTCCAGGGTACGCCATTTTCTTCCAGACGTTCAGGAAATGTCTTCCAGTTTAAAGTGGGTTTATCATAATTACTAATATTCCAGAGATGGGCCATTCCTTCGGTACTGTTCTTTTCACGTACTGTACCAGTCATCCAGTAATACCGGTTTGGATGTGTACCGGCAATTACGGAACAGAAATTCTGGTCGCATACTGTAAAGGCATCTGCCAGTGAATAATAAAAAGAAAAAATCTTCTCTTTTGCAATAGCCAATGGTGAGTGGCATATGAGCATAAGTAGGATTGTAGGCTTTTTTTACATTTAGCCACTGGTCATACTTCCCTCCATTTCTGGCGTCAGTCTGATCTGTCCAGTTATGAGGTAAAGCACCCATCCATGCAACTTTTGTATCTTTTATACTGAGATGAAAAGGAGCGTAGGTTTCGCCTTCCTTATTGGATTGCAGCCATACTTTGTTTTTATTGGGCAGATTAATTGCCCTTGGATCATTAAAGCCCCTTACACCTTGCAACATACCAAATTCATGATCAAAAGAACGGTTTTCCTGCATTAGAAAAACGACATGTTCAGCGTCATAAAACGTACTGCCGACAGCAGGGTCAATAGCCATTGCCTTTTGAATGACAGGTGGCAAAGTATTGATTAAAGCAGCACCGCCAGAAAGCAGTGCTGCTTTTTTGATAAAATCTCTACGTGAATCCATACACAAAAGTATACGGAAATGTGGTGGTAAAACGTATTAAGACAGTATTAACATCCTTATTTCACAAAATTGTTACTATTTAAGGGTTACTTCTACTAAAACAGGGAAGTGGTCAGAAGGATATTTACCATGATAAGAATCTGTTAAAATACCCCATCTGTCTGCCTTGAAATCTTTAGTGACAAAAACATGATCGATGATTTCAAATCCATCCAGATGTTCGCCAAATTCATTAAAAGAAGGATTGTTTACATAAGGATGAACCACTTGTTTGTAAGTGTCTTTCAGATAGCCCGATTTGGCTAATGTTAAATACCATTCACTATCCTGTCCGCCATTTAAATCCCCGGTAAATACAGCAGGCTCATTCCCAGCAATTTCTTTCATCTTGCGGACGATGAGTTTACTGCTTTCTACTCTTGCAATTTTACCCTGATGGTCAAAATGTGCATTGAAGTAATAGAATTTACGGCCTGTTTTTATGTCCTGTAATTCAACCCAGCTACAAATACGGTTGCAGCAGGTAGCATCCCAGCCTAAACCAGGTTTATCAGGAGTTTCCGACAGCCAGAAGTCACCTTTTTTTAAGAGTTTGAATTTGTCTTTTCTGTAAAAAATGGATGAATGCTCGCCGCTGTCTTTTCCATCGTCCCGGCCTTTGCCATAATACGCGTATTCTGGTAAGGCAGCATTGATATCATCCAGCTGATTCTTAAATCCTTCCTGAATTCCGAAGATATCAAATTGATGAAAACGCAATAGGTTAGCAACAATTGGTGCCCTTTGTACCCATAGGTTCCCGATGTCACCTTTGTTATCATTACGCAGGTTGTAAGTTCCGATAATAAGGCGTTGTGCGAAGAGCTGTGTACCTAAAAATAAAAGGAAAAGGGCTGTGATACTGGTTTTTCTGATCATGATTTTATGAATATACTAAATCTGTTTAATGCGTCAATTTGCAAAACTTTGTTAAATGAATGTGACGAATATAATGATAATAGGCTAACCTGAAATGCATCATAAGATTTCGCAAGATTAGATGTTTTTATCTTAATATAAACTTTATACAGGGCGATTACTTTTACCACACATCGATGATAACGTTTTTATGAAAACATGCTCTCTGTTTAACAAAACGCTGCTGTTATACCTGATGATTTTCTCGCTTTACAGTTGCAGGAAATCAAATGACAGGCCGGATTATCCTGCGGGCAGTCAGGAAAATATTAATTCCTGGATACTGGATAGTATGAAAGTATATTATTACTGGAATACCAGTTTACCCGGGAATCCCAGTTTAAGTATAGATCCTGCTGCTTTCTTTAAGGGAATAAAAAATGGTGCTGACCGTTTTTCTGCATTAGTAAATCCAGATTTTCCTGAGAGTTACCCGCCATCTTTAGTTCATACTTTGGGGTTCGACTGGGTCACTTTACAAACCAGCGATGGACAGATACAGACAATGATCAGTCTTGTTGTCCCTGGTTCAGGTGCTGCGGATCAGGGAATGGTTCGTCGTGGCGATGTCATTATTAAAACGATTAATGGAATTGTACCCTCTGCAGGTAATATTGCATCCCTGACTACAAATAGTATTACAAAACAAAATGTTGACCTGGAGCTGGCAGGTAAAACCGGAATTATCAAAGTTTCCCGGTTAACCTATGCTGAAGTGCCGGTTTATACCTATAAGGTTTTTCAATCCGGTGGTCAAACATATGGTTATCTTTTCTTGAATTCCTTTGAGAATACTGCGCTGTCACAATTGAAAAAAGCCTTCACTTATTTCAAACAGCAACAGGTACAGGAGCTGATTCTGGATTTGCGATATAATCCTGGGGGGAGCGTCCCTATTGCAGCTGCTTTGGCAGCGATGATTGCACAGAATACAACAGAAGGAGCAACTTTTGTAGAATACAGAGGGAATTCGAAGGCTGGATCAAGGAAGAGTAGTTTTGGTGCAGAACTGAACAAGTTGCCAGCGGATCAGCATATTGATTTTGCAGGGCTTTCTGGTTACAGGTTAAATCTGAACAGAGTTTACGCGTTAACAGGAAGTCATACAGCATCGGCAGCGGAGCTTCTGATTAATTCACTCAGACCTTATATTACTGTAGTTCAGTCAGGACAGCAAACGCTGGGAAAAGATATGGCTAGCTTTGTGATCAAAGATTACCGGAATCCTCAGATTGTTCCGAAATGGGAAATCTATCCAATGATTTTTAAATTATACAATGCTTCCGGGGGGGGGGATTACAGTAACGGACTAGTGCCTGATCAAATCGCAGATGAGCTGACTACTCTTCCTTTAAAGCGTTTCGGTGATCTTTCAGATCCGCTTGTTCAGAGCTGCCTTCAAAAAAATACTGTGATTGCAAGTCAGCGGAAAGTTGAATCCATCAATGAAAAACCAAAATTAATCTTTGATTCCAGGGTTCCGGTTGATTTAAGAGCGGGTTTGACTATATCAAGACCATATTAATATATATTCATTTAAGTTAACATTTTATTAATCTGTAGTTTATATATACTACGTCATTTTGAAACTTAGATTTGTACGGTATGACAGTGTTGACAAAAGGTATCATTCAGGATTTCATTAATGGTGATGAATATGCTTTTACCCAGATTTACAGGGTATACTATAAAGATATCAGATCCTACTGTTTTCAACATACCCGTTCGGCTGAATTGGCTGATGAGCTTACCAGCGATGTGTTCTTACGTTTATGGGAAGCGCGTGAAAATCTGGATCCGGAACGCGAAGTAAAACCTTACCTGTTTACCATTACAAAAAATGTAACCTTCACCTGGTTAAAGCGTACGCTTACTGATCAGAAGATGAAGAATGTATTTCGCGGCAGGTATCTTTCTGCTCAGGAAGATGCCAGTCAGCATATTGCCATTACTGCGGCTATGGATCTTGCTTTACTCCGTAAAATTATGGGCAGGATGCCTTCCAAAAGAAGACAGACTTTTGAGCTCTGTAAAATTGATGGTTTCACTTATGCCGAGGCAGCAAAACCTGCTCTCAGTAAGTAAAGAAACAATAAAGGAACATATGAGCTTAGCGAAGAGAGACCTAAGCAAAATGGCTGATGCGGCTGACTATCTTTACTTTCTTTTACCCCTGCTTTTTTCTTTAGATAATTATTTTTAATTACCATCCCCCCTAAACTTCCCGCCCGATAGTATATAGTAGTATGAAGTCGAGCGAGAAAAAGAATCTATACCGTAGGTTTCTTGAAAAGGAATTGAATGCAGCAGAGCTGGATGAGTTTTTCCTATTGGTAGAAAATGGAGAATTTGATCTGGACTACCAGGATGTCATGCCAGTAGTTGAAGAACCGGTTATGATAAAAGAGATTCCAAAAACTAAAATACGGCCTTTATTCAGCGCTTTAATCAAACTAACTGTAGCAGCTTCTTTGCTGTTTGTTTCTGCCATAGGATATTTAGCTTACCGTAGAACGGAAAATTTAAAGCAACAGTCTTTATTTACTACGGTAAGAGTTCCTGTAGGATCAATCAGGATTATTACACACTAACAGATCATTCAGTAGTTACGCTTAATTCTGGTTCTGTATTTAAATACCCTGCATCATTCGCTTCAAATAACCGTAAAGTATTTCTGATTAAAGGAAAAGTTTTTTTTTTTGAGATCGCTAAAGACAAGACCAGACCTTTTACAGTTTATTCTGCGAAGTTATCGACTACTGCTTTGGGTACTTCTTTTACTGTAGAGAATTACAAAGCCTATCAGATGGAAAAAATACGCTTATATACAGGTAAAGTTGAAATTGGAAGCAAGGAAAAAGGGTTTCCCCCATTAAGGCTTATCCCTGGTCAGCAATATAGCCAGGTTGGCGATGTGGGTACAAAAGGAGTATTTGATGCTGAGGGCGAAATCAAGCCTTATGCAGAAGATGGATCACTGGAATTTGATAATACCAGTTTGACAGAAGCTCTGGCCCGTGTCGCTTCCTATTATAATATTACGCTACAGTTTGAAAAAGAAGATCTGAAAGGCTTTGCTATTAGCGGCGGCAAATTTAGAAATGAGCCTGTTAAAGATGTAATCCATACACTTTTATTTACTCACCATTTAAAGTTTAAAAAAATCCCTGCGGGGTATGTTATTATGAATTGAGCGCTCAATAAACCAGGTACGATGTACAAAAAAAGAGAAGTACCGCTGGCGGCAGTACTTCTCTTAATTACCGGTCAGACCGGAAAAAACAATGATAAATCACGATTCACAGGCGCAATAAACCATTCCAAAAGTATGATTATATATTTACTGTCCAAAATAAAATATACAGTATATCCTCTTCAACCCTTATTTCTTATAAGTTTTCTTGTTATTTTCTTATCATTTTATAGTATTTCCAAAGCTCAGGCGCAGACTGGGACAATTACCCTGAATTATAAAAACTGCACCGCACAGACCCTGTTAAAGGAACTGGGCAAACAATCTTCTTTCACTTTCGTGTTCGATCCGGCCCAGATGGGTGGGGTTCAGCTTCAAAATATCAGCTATAATCACTTACCGCTAAAACTCGTTCTGGAAGATCTTGAAAAAAAGACTAATCTGGATTTTTCTATGTTAAATTCAAATATTTCTGTCCGTTTAACCGTAAAACCTCCGGTAAAAAAGCCGGAGCCGGGAAAAATTACCGGCACAGTCAGCGATGAAAAGGGGGAAACTTTTCCAAGCGCAAGTATTCGGGTAATTGAATTAGGATCAGGGATACAAAGTTCAGTTGATGGTACTTATACAATGTCGCTTCCTCCGGGGACTTATACTTTTGAAATCAGTTATATTTCTTATCAGACACAAAAAATCACAGGAGTTCAGATTAAAGCAGCAGGGGTGACCAAGCTTGATGTTTCAATGAAGCCTTCAGCAAATGCATTAAAGGAAGTTGTCGTGACGTCTGGTTATCAGAAAGCTTCAACAGCAGGGTTGTATGCGAGGCAGAAAACCGCAGCCGGGGTTACAGATGGCATTTCCGCTGCACAAATTGCCCGTACATGATAATAAATGTGGGGAGCTATAAAAAACGTGTAAGTGGTTTGAACGTGGTAGATAACCGTTATGTGGTAGTTCGTGGGTTAAGTGACAGGTATAATCAGGCACAAATTGATGGAGTTACTCAGCCTAGTACAAATATGACTCAGCGAAATTTCGCATTTGATGTTATACCAGCAGAGATGGTGAGCAGCATAGTGGTCAATAAAACTGCTACTCCGGATATTTCTTCAGAGTTTGCGGGAGGGCAGGTTATTGTCAATACACTGGATATACCTGTACAGAATTTTACGCAGTTGCAAGTAGGGACAGGCTATAACAGTAATACAATAGGCAAAGATTTTTTGCGGGCTGGAAAAAGGGGGGGAGCAGAGTGGCTTGGTGTGATGGCTGATGGTCATAAATTACCACATGGATTACGCAGTTGGGTAAGCAGCAATCAAGGCGGTGTGCCGGACTATGTAACAGCTCAAAGCAGGGCTTTTGATTCTGAAGGATTTAGAATGTACAGATACAGATACGGATTTGTTCCTAATCAGAATTTCCGTTTTTCTCTGGGACGTACTTATCCATTAAAAAACGGAATGAATTTCGGTTTTGTTGGCGGGTTAACCTTACGTAATAGCCAGGAAATTAGTGATTACATAAGTACAAGGGCAGGTTTTACTGTAAAGATGATTGATAGTGCAGATATTCGTCAGAACGGGAATACTTATAAATCTAATTCAGCTTTAAGTGGGTTGTTAAATCTGGGGCTTCAGGGGAAAGGATTTAAACTCAGTCTTAGAAACATGTATTCTCATGTTTATAAAAATGATTATTATAACTACACCAGCAGACAGCCTCATGACGAGCTTGACGCTGCACCAGGCCGCAGAATCAAATTTAATCTTCAGATACCAGAAAGTACAACAGTTCTGCAGCATAAACTGGAAGGTGAACATTCTTTAGGGGATGCTAGTTTTAAATTAACATGGAATGGCTCGTATACTAATGTTGGTCAGCAGATTAATGACCAGCGTAAATTCACTGCAAATAACTCAGGAACTATAAATGGCCAGTCATATTATCAGCGTTATTTGGTAGCCAATCCATATTTGAACGATGGTAATCCTGACTACCGTTTGTATACAGACACTAAAGAAAAGGATTATAACTGGGGGCTGAATCTTTCCCGGTCATTTGATTTTTTGCAAGATAAAACACTGGTGAAGATTGGTTACAGTGGTTTCTATAAGAAAAGGGATCTATCAAGTGCTACTGTTGAGATTTACAATGATTCACATGACCTTTTGGAGGTTGCACCATTTGAGTACAGTCTGAGGCCAGAAGTTTTAGGGACTGGCCCTGGTCAGGTATTTTATAATGTACCTGCAGAATTTGGGGCGCAGTTCAGTGGCAAATCAAATTCTCATAGTGTTTATGCTATGCTCGATCAGCGGTTATTCAAAAAACTAAGGTTAGTTTATGGCGTAAGATATGAAACTTATAAACTAACCAATATACAGTACAAAACTAAAGATGGAGATGTAAATAAAGATGATAATAAGAATTTTCTTCCTTCGGCAAATATTACTTACAGCCTGACTGACAATATAAATTTCAGAGCTTCTTATGCAACGACTGTTGTAAGGCCTGACTTTAGAGAGACATCTGTTTTTAATTCATACGCGGCTGATCTGGATGCCAGAGTAAGGGGAGCTAATCTAAAAAGCACAAAAGTAAATAATGCAGATATCAGGTTTGAATGGTATCCTGCTCCTGGCGAAATTATATCTGTTTCTGGATTCTACAAGAAATTTGATAAACCTATTGAGTTGGTTTTTGTTCAGGATATGGCTGTAGACCAATACGCTTTCCAGAATCAGAAATCCGCGGTTAATTATGGTTTGGAAATGGAAATCAGAAAATCCTTGAGTTTCGTCGCTGATCAGCCCTGGTTGCGTAATCTTTCTGTTTTTGGAAACGGTTCGATAATCAGATCTAAAGTGAAAGCTCTTCAGTATGGTGGGCGGATAATAAAGAAGTTACTGAAGTTGAATCTACAAGAGCTCTTTTTGGTCAGTCTCCATGGATTGTTAATGTTGGGTTATCCTACACAAAAGACATGTACGGTGTAAATATGGTTTATAATAAATCAGGATATCGTACAAATACAATCAACGAAAATCCGCAACTCATAGAATTCGAAATGGGACGAGATCTGGTTGATGTACAATTTTTTGCCCGCCTTTTTAAACAAAAAGGTGAATTAAAGCTCAACATAGCAAATCTTTTGAATGCAAAAACTACCTTTTATAAAAACTGGGAAGGATATGAAGGTGGTGGAGGTACAGGATACACCAAAGTGCCTGGGAAAACTGATAGATATAACAAAGATGAAGGTGACTTTATTACTTATCAGGCAAAAACAGGAGCTAATATAAGTTTGGCATTCACCTATAAGTTTTAGCTTTTATATTTCATTAACAGTATTCGTTTTTTTTTTTTTTGTGAATTAATACTTCATATAATTATTATAAAGATCTTTTAATCATTTAATTATTAATGAAAACTTAACATGAAATAATGCTTATGAAAACACTGGAATATTAACTTTATATTATAATAAAAACCCAAAAACCATTAAAAAAAAACAATGAAAAAATTCACAAAACAGGCGCTTGCAATTGTAACAATTGCAGCATTCGCAGTTACTGGCTGTAAAAAAGGATCTGAAGGAAATTTTGATCGTGGTACTGGGGCTGGCGGCCCATTTACAGGACCTGATTCTGTAATTGTTGGAAAAATCTCAGCAAACAGAACATTAAGCCCAGGAAAAATTTACAAATTAAAAGGTGTAGTTTATGTGACTGGCGGAGCTAAACTTACCATTCAGCCGGGTACTGTAATTACTACAGGTGAAACTGTAAATTACAAAGTGAACCCTTCATCTTCAGTAGTAAATGCTATTGCAGGTGTTTTAGTTGTTACAAAAGGATCATCTTTAAATGCAGTAGGAACACCAGCAGAACCAATCGTGTTCACACTTCACCAAAAGCAGCTAATACACGCGTTGCAGGTGATTTCGGTGGAGTAATCTTATTAGGAGCTTCAACTACAAACAAACCAACTACTCAGGAAATCGAAGGTTTACCTAAGTATGATGAGAATGGGGTTTCATTGGGTGTTGATATCTCTTATGGTGGTGGTAGTCCTGCTGATAATTCAGGAAAACTTCAGTATGTACGCATTGAGTATGCTGGTTACAAATTAGCACCTGATAATGAAATCAATGGTTTAACTATGGGTGGTGTCGGATCAGGCACTATTATCGATCACGTACAAGTTTCTTATGGTGCTGATGATGCATTTGAATTCTTTGGTGGTACTGTAAGTCCTAAATATTTATTAGCCCTTGCTAATGATGATGATGATTTCGATACTGATTTTGGATACAGCGGAAATATCCAGTATGCAATCGGTTTGAAAGATCCTAATTCAACTCATAGTACTAGTGGTGGTGTATCTGATTCAAATGGTATTGAGTCTGATAATGATGGTACTGGTTCTACAGCTTCACCAAGAACAAAACCAACTTATTCAAACTTTACTTTACTAGGTTATTCATCTACTAGTACTGGATTACGTGCAGGAAACCGTTGGAGAAGAAATACTGACCTTTCTATCACTAATTCAATTATTGCAGGTTTTAACACAGGAGCAGAGTTTCAGTCAGGTACTGAAACCAGTGCAACTTCTGGTGGATTCACAAACAATATTGTTCATGCTTATACTGCGGTATTTAGCCCGGCAACTGCTATTTCATTATCAGGAAGTACAAACACTACTTCTACCGATGCTAATCCAGACGTATTTGTTGGATTAGGTCTTAGTAATGCAAGTCCGTTCTATACTTCAGCTATTGCAGCTTCTTATTCAATTGACAATTTATTTCCACGTGTTGCAACGAGTACTAAGGGTGCTGTTCTTGCTTCAAACGTTGATGAATGGAATTCTGGATGGATCCAGTTTGCTCCACAGACTTCTCAAGATTAAGCAATTGATCTTATCAGTTTAATTTAATATTTAAGAAAAAGCAGCGTCCCTTTTTGGGGGCTGCTTTTTCATTATTCCAACTCTATGAGAATAAGTTTTTACTTGATTTTTTCTGCATTGATTATCTGTAGTGCTTCATCCTGTTCTAAAGGTGATCTGGTTAATGAGCCCCTGTTCGGCAAATTTTCAATTAACAATTTTATTACTCCTGAACGTAATGTTACTATTGTAGAAGGAGAGGTAAACCAATTACCTGTTCCGGCAAAGAATATCAGCCTGATTTCAGGTGAAAACCGGTTCAGGTTTTATGATAAAGAGATTTTATTATTAGATACCTCATTAAAAGTTGAGCCTTTTAAAGAACATGTTTATTTTATGTTTAAACCAAATGAGCGCTCTACTTTTAAGATTTTTGATACAAAACTGAATGGTTTTGATCTGGAAGAATTGCCGCAGGCTAGTACAATTAAAATCAGCCTTGCTGCTAACTTCTCTAAAGGTTTACCAGATAAAGTTAATATTTATCTGATAACGACTACTTACAAAGCTCCTGCACCTCAAGAAATACAGGTTGGTGAATTTCTTAACGTATCAGGTTCCTTTTCAGGATTTAAAAAAGTAATCCCTGGGAAAGATAATTTATTACATCCGGTAAATTCTTTTACACTGGTGATTAAGGATATTGCTAATCAGAATGTATTGGCTAAAATCCCTTTTACATTACCGCTAAAACCAAATTTAGAAGAGTTGGCCAATAGTGTTTATTTGCTTTATGCAGATGATAAAGGTGGTATTACAACTCTTATGAGCAAATAAGCTCCTTAAAAAAGAATCATTTTAACATAAATATAAATGAAAAAACTCTTATTACTTTTACTCACTCTGTTTTCCATATCGGCATTTGGACAAGGGCAGCCTGCTCTTGAAATGCTAATTTTTCCAAAATATATAGAAGGAGGAAATAGCGGAACCCGTAATGGTATCCCTATGTGTACCGTGCCAGAATCACCGGACTGAAGCCGGGTAGAACTTACAGATATGAAAATAACCTTGTAAGAGCAATCAGTACTGGTCTTACAGCATCAAGTTATCTATATATATTACCTCCTGACAATGTAGATCCGGCTACACCCGGTTACATTAAAGGTGATTTTTACAGACCAGTACTGGGTGCTTCGGGTGATAGAAATGGATCTTCTATTGCCGGCACATTGCTTTCTGACTATGGAATTTTAACGGCTGATGCTTCTGGTAATTATACTGGCTGGTTTATTCAGGAAACAGTTCGCTCACCAGTTCCAGCTGGAGCAGCCTTGTTCTTAAGAATATCACTGAATGATCCTGATGCTGCAGATCTGACAGCAATTGCTTATAAACTACATTCACCTACGACCGATCCACTCAATATATTGAGCATGAATACAGGTACGACTAAATCAAGTACAGCTATAAGAAGTACTGCTGCGGCTGCCGGTATAGCTAAAATTTTTTTTTTTCTGTATGATAATGTTGAGGGGACGGGACGTCCTGTTGCCGGGACTTTTATTGAAGACGATGGAGTTGCCTCGGCCAGAGTTGCCGGATCCTCAGGACTTGCCCCGTTTTATTTTGATAACGTAAATGGAACACCTCGCTCATGGGGAACAATGATTGTAAATAGCAGTACAACTGGTATCCGTCGCATTGAACAACGTAGTTTAGCAGACGGATCATTGGTAGGGTACAATACTTCTGCAGATGGTACATGGGCTGATGGTTTAAATGCAGGAGGAACGGTTTCAACAGCATTGTCTAATCTTGGTTCAGGAGCTGATGGAACACAGGCATTAGTCCTTGACGGAACTAAAGTTACCCTCGCTCTTCCAAAAACGCCACAAACAGTAACTTTTACCAATACCTTTCCAGCTACCTTCAAAGTAGGGGATGCTGACTTCACCCTTTCAGCAAACAGTACTGCAGGTTTAACTGCTTTTCAATATACTGTAGCTCCGGCAGGAATTCTTCAGCTTACCGGGAGCACGGTGAAAATAATAGGAGGAGGAACGGCAGTAATTACTGTAACTGAACCAGGAAATGCAGCTACAGACCCTGGAATAGCAACAAAAAATATTACTGTAACCGCAACACCACAAATCATAACGGGTTTACCGGCTACATTTTCGCCAGTTTATGGCGATGCAAATGTAACCCTTGCAGCAACTGGCGGAGCAAGCGGAAACGCAGTGATTTATACTTCAGATAATCCGTTAATTGCTGAAATATCTTCTGGTAACCAGGTGATCATCAAAAAATCAGGTACAGTAATTATCAGAGCAAACCAGGCAGGAAGCGCAAATTATTCTCCTGCTGCCGAGGTAGTCAGCACCCTGACTATTGCAAAAGCCACACTTGATGTCATTGCAGCAGATCAAACCAAAACACATGGAAGCGCAAATCCCGTTGCTACATTCACTTATGGTACTTTTAAAGGTACAGATGATGAAAATGTTATTACCGGTACCCCAGCATTAACAATTCAGGCAGACGAAACATCTGCAGCGGGTATATATGATATCCTGATAGATATTTCAGGGTTAACCTCAGATAAATACACTTTTATTCCTGTAAAAGGAAAACTGACCATCATCGCTAAAACTGATCAGACTATTACTCTTAAAAACCTTCCTTCTGCTGCTGCCTACGGAGATCATCCACTGATTTTTCAGGCAATCAGCAATACTGCAAATCCAATTACATTTACCAGTTCTAATCCCGCCATTGCAGTAGTTGAAAAGGATATAGTAGGAGAGTGGACTGTGAAAATTACTGGTGCAGGTGAAGTTGATATTACAGCTCTACAGGCAGAGGATGCTACTTATGGTCCGGCAATAGCCAGTCAGCACATTAGCATTGCAAAAGTACCCCTAAAGGTAATCGCAGAAGATAAATCTAAACTGACTGGCGAAAGCGACCCTGTCTTTACAGCCCGTTATGAAGGTTTTGTGAATGCAGATGATGATGTTAATAAACTAACCGGTACAATTGCATTTGCCAAACAAGCAGACGGAAACGGATTTCTGATTATACCTTCAGGTTTAACGTCGTCAAATTACGTGATCACTTTTGTCAATGGAAAATTAACGGAAGGAAGTGTTGCTTTTTCGCCTATCAATAAAACATATGGAGATGCTGCCTTTGATCCGGGTGCGATTAGTTCGGGTGGTACACCAGCCTATACTGTCGCCAATCCAGCCATCGCTAAAGTTAACGCAGCTGGTTTACTGGAAATCAAGGGTACTGGTTCTACTACAGTTACAGCAACATTTACCTCAGGTGCTACCGGAGCTACAACACTTACAGTAGACCAGAAAACAGCAATGATTACTTCAATTTCGCAAAGCAGAATCTACGCACAGATAAATCCTGTACTGACTGCCAGTTATAGTGGCCTCGCTTATGGAGAAACAGAAAGCATTTTAACAGTGAAACCTCAGGTGTCAACTTTTAGCTACTACTATTAAATTCTGCTGCGGGTACTTATGCAATTAATGCAAGCGGAGCCGTTGCTTCAAATTACAGGTTCAGTTATCAGCAAGGTGTATTGACTATAGACAGAGCCAGCCTTTCTGTTAAAGCTGAAGACAAATCTAAAGTTTATGGACAGGCAAATCCTGAATTTACACTTGCGTATACGGGTTTAGCACCTCAGGATAATATAACAGATCTAAATCTGAAAACAGTAATAAATACTTCAGCAACTGCCGGTTCAGGCGTGGATACTTATCCAGTAACAGTTTCAGGTTTAACAGCTACTACAAATTACCTGGTTAGTTATCAGCCAGGCTTATTAACGGTCAAACCAGCTCCTTTAAATATTAAAGCAGACAATGCTGAACGCGGAGCCGGGCAAGCTGATCCTGTTTTTACCTTTACTTATACAGGTTTTGTGAATGGAGATCAGGCTGCCAGCTTAACTACACCTCCATCAGCTGTAACTACAGCAACGGCAACTTTCAGGTAAAGGAACTTATTCGATTACTGTAAGTAATGCTGCATCTGCAAATTATGCAATTACCTATACTCCAGGAACTTTGTTTATCAGAAGTTTACAGGTTATAACCTATGCTAATTTACCAGCAGTTACTTATGGAGATGCAAATCTTGACCCTGCTGCTTCTTCAGATTCAGGTGTACAACCAGTTTATTCTTCTGATAATGTAAATATTGCTGTCATAGAGAATGGGAAAGTGAAAATTGTAGGTACAGGAACAGTGAATATTAATGCTTCATTTTCAGCAACGGCTGATTTTGTCGCCACTGCTGTAAGTAAGCCACTTGTTATTGTAAAAAGAGCACTGATTGTCAGAGCTGACAATAAAGCAAGATTATATGGACAATCAAATCCTGTTTTAACTGCTACTTATGATGGTTTTGTAAATGGAGAAACTTTAGCGACCGCTATAGCTGCACCCGCTTTGCTAACTACAATTGCTCAACCATTATCTCCTTCAAACTTATACAATTTCTGGAAGTGCAGCTTCCGCATTGAATTATAATATCAGTTATGAACCGGGGATTTTATCAGTTGATAAAGCTGTACTAAACGTAACTGCAGATAATAAAACAAGAGTATTTGGAATTGATAATCCGGTTTTCACCTTTAAATACAGCGGATTTGTAAATGCAGAAGGAGAATCGGTTGTACAGAATCCACCATTAGCTTCAACTGCAGCAGTAAAAAACTCAGCTGCGGGTACCTATCCGATTGTATTATCAGGTGCTTCGGCAGCTAACTATACCTTTAATTACGTAAATGGAGTATTAACGGTTACTTCTACAACCAGAACAATTACTCTGGATATAATCAGTACAAAGTCTGTAGGTGATGCTGATTTTACCCCGGATGCAGTGTTGACCAGTGGTGAAACACCAGTATTCAGTAGTGCTGATCTAACAATTGCGACTATCGTCGATAATAAAGTTCATTTGGTAGGTGCAGGAAATGTAATGATCACAGCGACTGCTCCAGTCAATCCAAACTATGCCACTACGCCATTCGCAAGTCGTTTGCTAGTGGTGAGCAAAGTAGCACAAACCATTACTTTTGAAAATATACCTGCCCTGCAAATAAACGGAACATATGCTTTAAAAGCATCATCAAGTGCGGGTTTACCTGTGACTTTTACCGTGGCCCGTCCGGATTTTGTTTCACTAACTGGTAACCAGGTTAAAGGATTAAGAATAGGTAAAACACAAATCACGGCTAGTCAGGCTGGAGATAGCCGCTATGCAGCTGCTCAGCTCGTTGTACAGGATATCCAGGTTACTGATGGTGCAGGTGAAGCAATTAAAATTCACCCGGCACTCTCTATTAACGGAGACGGAGTAAATGAGTTCCTTTCTATTGATGGAATAAAAGATTTTCCGTTAAATAAGGTGACGATTATCAATCGTAATGGGCTTAAAGTCTTTGATATCGAGGGTTATGATAATGATCAGCATGTATTTCTTGGCAAATCAAAATCAGGAGAGAATTTGCCTCAGGGTACTTATTTCTGCCTGATCGAGTATCAAACAGATAGTCATGTCAAACGTAAAACGGGTTATTTTATCCTTAAATACTAATTCTTAACAGGCCGGAATTTGCTTCCGGCCTTATCAAAATATAAAACAGATATATGAAACTCTTTAAACAGGCACTATTAACCATTACACTCGTTATGGTGTTCAGCGTAAGCCAGGCGCAACAATCTGCTTCTTTCACTCAATATCACGATAATCAGGTCCCTTTCAATTCTGCCTATTCCTTATTAGATAAAGCAGGATCAGTTAACCTGAACAGCAGGAGACAGTGGGCAGGAATAGAAGGTGCGCCGTATACTTTTCAGTTAAATGGAAGTTTGCCTATCGAAAAGATAAATGGTGCAGCTGGCCTGTCACTGACCTATGATAAATTTAATATAGAGAAACTCACTGAAGTCTCTGCTTTTTTTGCCAAAGCGGTACAGCTATCAGACCACCAGAACTTCTTTGCTGCCTCCCTGAATGCGGGTTTCAGAAATTACATAGCAAGTTATTCGGAAGTTGACCCGAATGATGTAAGTTTTCGCAATGATATCAGGGAAACTGTTGGAACAGTAGGTCTTGGAATCATGTTGTACAGCCCAGAAAAGTATTATATCGGTGCTTCTTTGCCAAGATTAAGCTTTCGTAGTTTGGGAACGGCATCGGCCGATGAACAAAGAAATTACAGTAACACTTATTATTTTAGTGGGGCGTACCTGTTCAATTTAAATGAAGATGTGAAGTTCAAACCTGCTACAATGGTGGCTTATAGCAGAACTTATGATACCCAGGCTGATATATCAGCTACCGTTTATTTAAAGGATAAATTCGGATTCGGGGTGAATTATAAAACTACAAGTGAAGTTGCTGGTATCATATCAGTAATCTTTAATAATAACCTGAAATTGGGGTATAGTTATCAAACGGGTTTTGGTAATGCCAATCTTGGTAAAATCAGTAAAGGATCCCATGAAATCTCTGTAGGTATCCGTTTTGGTAAGAAACCGTTGCAACCAAAATTGTTATAATATAAATTGTGTGTGTTTTGTGAAATCAATTGTGCAGCCTGCTTTCAGCAGGTTGTACAATATTTCTATTTAAATCATCCAGCTCATCTGGATAAAATTTAATTCTCCGTTAAATTTGCTAAAACGTTTTTCTAGTATTGGAAACATAATATCGGATTGTTTCTTTAAACTGAATCTTGTGTATATTAAATAATAAAGATTAGATTATTTATATTTTATTTTAATTACTTGTAAAACTTATTAAAACATTTTAGTAAGTTTATGGAAGTAATCAAATATAAAATGGAAGTAACGGAGAAGCTAGTCAAAAGCACTGAGTTGAAAAGTGAGATTTTAAAGCAATTGTATCTCGAAAAATCACTTTCGTGTGCTGAAATGAGCGTTTTATTTAATAAGAGCATCCCAATCATAACTAAAACAATAAACGAGTTAATTAAAGAGGGATTTATTATTGAAGTGGGTTATGCGCCATCAAGCGGAGGCCGCAGGCCATTAATGTATGCTGTAAAACCAGATGCAATGCATATTATGGCCATTGCAATGGATCAGCTTTCTACCCGGATTGCCATTGTGGATCTGAATAATAAAGCAGTAGCAGAAATCGAAACTGTAGAGATGGTGCTGAATAATAATCCGGCCGCTCTTGCTGAACTAATCAATTATATAGAGAATCACATCTTAAAATCAGGAGTCAATAAAGAAAGCATATTAGGAATAGGTATAGGAATGCCCGGATTTGTCAGTGTCAAAGACGGAAAGAATTATTCTTATCTCGATGCCAATGGCGAAAAGTTGACTGATTATATCACCAATGCAACTGGTTTACCTACTTACATTGATAATGACTCGAGCGTTATTGCGCTTGCAGAACAAAGATTCGGAGTAGCCAAATCTCTTAAAGAAGTCATGGTGATTAACCTGGGCTGGGGAATCGGTCTTGGGATGATCGTTAATGGCGATATTTTTAGAGGTTATAGTGGTTTTGCAGGAGAATTTAGTCATATCCCCTTATTTGAAGATGGAGAATTATGCATCTGTGGTAAACAAGGTTGTCTTGAAGCAGAAGCTTCTATGCTTGTTGTTGTTAAAAAAGCTATAGAAGGTGTTAAACAAGGCAGGTTATCCACTTTGCATTCTTTTATCGGTGATCCGCTGAAAATAATGAGTGATGCGATTTTTGAGGCCGCTAATAATGGTGATCAGTTTGTAATTGAATTACTCTCAGACGCAGGTTATAAAATCGGGAAAGCACTTTCTATTCTGATTCACATCATGAATCCACAAACAATTGTATTGAGTGGAAGAGGAGCAAAAGCCAGTAAAATTATGATGGCCCCAATGCAGCAAGCCTTAAATAAATACTGTATCCCACGATTGGCTGCTAATACAGAGTTACTGATTTCAAAACTCGGCTTTGACGGAAATTATTGGTGCAGCAGCATTGGTAATGGAAAACTTTGACAATGAACAATTAGCAATAAATACTAAACGATTAGATATGGTGAAACATCAGAAAAATTAAAGCAAACAAAGAATATTTCAACTTAACTTTTAAAAAACCAAACATGAAAAAATTATTACTATTCACATTATTAATGCCTGGCCTGGCAATGGGAGCAAATCTCACCAATGCAGGTAACTCGGTGTTAATTAGCTGGCCAACGCATAAGGCCGGTTCTTTAAATGCGTTAATAACAAAAGCAACCATTAAAGGAACAGTAAAAGATGCAGGCGGATTACCTTTAGTTGGCGTAAGTGTCCAGGTTAAAGGAACTAAAATCAGCACCCAAACAGATGCAAACGGTAATTTTGCCATACTGGCAAATACTGGCGATGTATTAGTCTTCTCATATATCGGTTTTGCACGTCAGGAAGCTACTGTAGGCTCTACTGTAGTGAATATTACCCTTCAGGAAGATTCGAAAAACAACTGGGAGAAGTTGTGGTAACTGCATTAGGTATCAAAAAATCAGAAAAGACAATCACTTATGCTACACAGCAGGTATCCGGATCGGAACTGACCAGAGTGAAAACTGATAACTTAATGAATTCCCTGAATGGTAAAGTATCAGGCGTAACGATTTCACCAAGTGCTTCGGGAGTGGGTGGTTCTGCTAAAGTTATCTTAAGGGGTAATAAATCAGCTGGTGGGAATAATCAGCCATTGTATGTAATTGATGGGGTTCCGATTTCAAACGGTTCAAATGCTAATGGACAACCTAACAATACTTTTGGAAGTAATGTAGGACAAGGGGGGGGCGGAACAACTGCTGTAAGCTCAAGTAATGATGGTGGTGATGGTATATCTAACCTTAACCCTGATGATATTGAAAGTCTTACTATCTTAAAAGGTGCGTCGGCTTCTGCTTTATATGGCAGTCAGGCGCAAAATGGGGTTATCTTAATCACCACTAAAAAAGAAAAAAGCGGGAAAAGCCGTCATCAGTTTCTCTTCTGCGCTTACCCTTGAAAAAGTTGCTTACAAGCCTAAATTTCAAAATAGTTATGGTCAGACAAAAGATGGAGCAGATAGCTGGGGAGATAAAATCTCATCAGCGCAGGATAATGTAAGTTCCTTTTTTCAGACAGGTACAAACCTGACAAACTCTCTAAGTCTTTCTGGTGGAAATGATATTGCGCAATCTTATTTCTCTTATGCGAATACTGCTGCAAGAGGTATACAGCCAGCTAATAAACTATCCCGTCATAACCTTAACTTCCGTGAGACTGCTCGTTTTCTGGATAATAAGCTAACCGTAGACGCAAACGTTAATTACATATCTCAACAAGTTAATAACAGTCCTGGTTTGGGCCTTTACCTAAATCCTTTAACTGGTCTTTATTTGTTTCCAAGAGGAAGAGATATTTCAGGATACAGAAATCAGTTTGAATTACCAGGAACAATAGAAGGTGTTTCGGCCTAAACAAAACTGGGCTTTCAATGAAGATATACAGCAGAACCCATGGTGGATACTTAACCGAAATCTGAATGAAGCTAAACGTAACCGTATTCTGTTAAACGCGAGTGCTAAATATGATTTTACCAGTTGGTTAAGCATACAGGCACGTGGAAATATTGATCGTTTCACAGATGTATATGAGCAGAATTTATATGCCAGTACCAGTGCTGTTTTAGCTAAAGAAAGAGGACAGTTATTATTGAGTAACCAAACCACCCAGCAAAAATATGCTGATTTATTACTTACTTTTTCAATACCTACTAAATCTGATTTTAAAATTGATGGTGTATTAGGAACAAGTATAACTGACAATAATACTGTTGGTACTGTGATTGGTCCTAATGCGGATAATGCTTACCTGGGAACAGGTTTAACTGTGCCTAATGTTTTTCTTCCTGAAAATATTGTTACAGGAGCAGGCGGGCCGCCGGTTACAACTTTACCAAACAATCATAACCAGATACAATCGATATTTGCAAACGCTAATGTGGGTTATAAAAACATGATATTTTTGACCCTTACTGCAAGAAATGACTGGTCGTCAAACCTTTCGTTTACACCTAATGACAATTATTTCTATCCTTCAGCTGGTTTATCATTTATCCTGAACCAGATGTTTACCTTACCTGAAGTTATTTCATACGCAAAAGTAAGAGGTACCTTTGCAAAAGTGGGTAATACAGTACCTAATTATGTAACCAACCCTCAGACACATTTTAATGGCGGTGGTGGTGTAAGGTTAAATGCTGTTGCCCCATTCCCTGAATTGCAACCGGAAAAAACAACCTCTTTTGAGTTAGGAACGGATTTACGTTTCTTGAAGGACAGACTGAATGTTAGTTTCACTTACTATAAGTCCAATACAAAAAATCAGTATATCCAGGTTATTCCTTCCTTTACGACAACCTACTCACAGGGGTATGTAAATGCGGGAAATATCCAGAATTCAGGTTTTGAGTTTTTTATTGGGTTATGATATCATCAAAAATACTAGCCTGACCTGGAACTCTTCATTTAATGGATCAGCAAATAAGAATAAAGTAATCGATGTAGATTCAAAAGATGGGATCAATGCATTTGTATTGACTCCTAACCGTAACAATACCTACCAGTCAGAGTTAAGGACAGGTGGTTCATTCGGCGATATTTTTGGTACGACTTTCCTGCGTGATAATCAGGGGCGTATTCTAATTGGTGCTGATGGTAAACCATTGCCAGCCACTGGTTTTAACTACATTGGAAATCCGAACCCTAAATTTCAACTGGGATGGAATAACAGCTTTGATTACAAAAGATTCAGATTGAGTTTTCTTGTTGACGGAAAATTTGGAGGACAGGTATTGTCCCTTACAGAAGCTGTACTGGATAAATATGGTGTTTCAAAAGTATCAGGTGAAGCCAGAGATCAGGGTGGTGTAAAAGTTAATGGTGTAGATGCGGTGACAGGTCAGCCAGTCACCAGTGTTGATCCTAATAAATGGTACACTACGGTAGGTGGTCGTGATGGTATTACCGAAAACTATATCTATAGTGCAACTGTAGTTCGTCTGCGTGAGGCGTCTTTAGGTTATACTATTCCATTTACTAAAGGAGCAATTAAAAGTTTAAGATTTTCTGTTGTTGGCAGAAACCTCTTCTACTTCTATAAAAAAGCACCTTTCGATCCTGAGATTACAATGTCTACAGGCAATGGATTATCTGGTGTGGATGTATTTAGTCAGCCAGCTACACGTGGTTTCGGTTTCAACCTGAATCTTACTTTGTAAAATATTCACCATTAAAATTAAAAAGATGAAAACTCAATATATGATACGCAACGGTTATAAGTATGCATTATCTGCTTTTCTTGCACTAATAGTATTCACATTTACCGGTTGTAAAAAGGATTTTGAAAAATACAACACCGATAATACAGGTATTGGTACCGGGAAATTTCCGATAGGATTGGTATTTCCAGGTATTCAGGCTGCGATGTTTGGAGGGGAAGGTGACTATCAGCTGAACCAAAACTTAAATGCAGATTGTTATTCAGGTTATATGATGTCTCCAAACCCTTTCAGGGGGAATGTCAATAATTTGAACTACAGCTTGGTAGATGGATGGAATCAGAATGTTTTTTTTGTGACTTCTTATACCAATTCCTTTTTTGCTATTAATGCGATAGCAAAAGCAGGTACAAGAACTTCACTGCCTGATTTCTGGGGTATTGCTTTAATTCTTAAAGTGCAAACTATGAACAGGGTGACTGATAAATTTGGTCCGGTTGCCTATAGTGCAGCAGGGAAAACTTTAATCAATACTCCTTACGATTCTCAACAAGATATCTACAAGCAGTTTTTCCTTGAGCTGGATACAGCAGTAACTAACCTGAACACTTTTATCAAAGCTAACCCAGGCAAGATTCCATTCCAGCCATACGATCTTGTATATGCTGGTGATTATACCAAGTGGCTTAAATTTGCTAAATTCCCTGCGTTTACGTTTAGCCATGCACATTGTAAAGGCAGATCCGGCCACAGCGCAGGCACAAGCACAGAAGGCCTTAGATCCAGCTAACGGAGGTGTATTGACAACAAATGCAGATAATGCTGGTATTTCGGGTGGAGGTACTCATAATCCACTACAGGTAATCACGGACAGCTGGACAGATATTGCGCTGGGTGCGCCAATAGAATCGTACCTTGTAGGTTACAATGACCCTCGTTTACCAGTATATGCTTCACCAGCTAAAGATCCTCGTTTTGCCGGGCAGTACAAAGGTATCCGTATTGGAGCACTCATGACAGCTAAGCCTGGTTATAATGGTTACGCTTTATTAAATAGTTCAACAATTGTAAAAAGTACTTCACCTATGATGATGATGACTGCTGCAGAGGTATGGTTTCTGAAAGCTGAAGCTGCATTACGCGGATGGACTGGCGCAGGTGATGCACAAACTAATTATACAACTGGTATCCAGACTTCAATGGCGCAATGGGGAGTATCTGGCAGTACGTATATTAATGATAATACAAGTTTGCCGATTGCTTATGTTGACCCTGGAAATGCAGCTAACAATTCACCTGCGGTTTCAACAATCACTATACAATGGGATGGTGGAGCTGCAAATGAGCAGAAACTTGAACGTATCATTACCCAGAAATGGATTGCGATGTTCCCTGAAGGTCAGGAAGCCTGGACAGAATACCGTCGTACAGGATATCCTAAACTATTCCCTGTAGTAAATAACAATAGTAACGGAACTGTGGATACTAAAATCCAGATTCGCAGACTGGCATTCCCACAAAATGAGTATTCAACCAATGGAGCTGAAATTGCAAAAGCTGTTCAATTATTGAATGGTCCTGACAATGGTGGTACAAGGTTGTGGTGGGATGTAAACAAGCCTAACTTTTAACTCTGAATAATGTCTCTCGAATTCGTCTTAAGCGTAAGCTTAGGGCGAATTTTTTTTGCTGTAAAATTGTAGTTTTTTTTTATAATAATTCAGAAGCAGTATTTTTACTGATTATTTGATTTTTTTTATGTTTTTTACACTAAAACCAAATATTATTGTTTTGGAAGGGATGGCTTTTGAAACAGATCTATAAGTGGTTGAAAATAAAAGAAGTACAACGAAACATAATTTTGGTATATTAGACCTGTAAAATAATTATTCCGAGTCATTTAAATGATATTATTCAATAATCATGGGAAACAAAACGGCAGAAAAAACGGTGAGTAAACTGGTGAAAAAACCTGAGGTGGTAAAAACCATTGTGGATATTCTTTCCAAAGATCTGGAAGCCATCAAAGAGCTCTTAAACCGGAAAAATTTAACAGAAAAGGGTTAACCAGGAATTCTATTTTTAAAGTGCCAAACCTTAGATCCTGTTTGATTTTATAAAAAAACAGGATCTAAGGTTTAAATCAACCTGTACTTATTCTGTTTGCCACAAGCAGATTTAATTGTACTAATCTTATTGCTCCTGACACCCCGGCTTAATATATTAGCAATACGGGCAGCAGAGATCTCCAGTTCATATTCCTGCTTATACTTCTCAGCAATTTGTTTACTTGTCCTGGCCTCATTCAAAAATCCTGATTGTATTAACTCATCCATATTCCCCGCATAATTGGGCATCTTGTCTTTTAAAGAAGCCGGATCTATATTTTTTGAGGTAATGTAACGCCTGATGTTTTCTCTTAAAACTTTTTTTGGTGGAATTGGGAAATCAGGATCAGACAATTGATAATGTTTAACCCCAAAGGTATTACTCAGTGTCTGCTGAGCAAGTATACCTATGTTAACATCCCCCTTTTCAATGGAAGCAATATAGGATTGATACAATTGCGCAAAAGTAGCTAATGCCTCTTGCGATATATTTGCCTCTTTTCTAAAGGTCCTCACACGGTTACCGTATTCTTTTAATGCACTTTTATCGTTTTCTGCCACGGGTGCAAGGTCATGATTATTAATTGTCTTAATATATACGCAATGTTATTTTTATGTAAAATAAATGTTTACATGAATTATAAAATGTTCTTGTAACAAATTTAAAATATCTAAATGTAGAAAATAGTGAATGTATTATTTGTGAAAATTAGCAGATCAATATTATTGATGCAGGAATTGGATTTACATCTATAAGTGTAAAACTAATTTTACCGTAGGAGATTAATCGGTTTTGTACAACTCTAGTATAAATTGTGCATTTAGAGTTTACAGGATTACACATCAATATGCGGAAATTAATTGTCCATTCTAATCAATTGATTAAAGAACCTCCGGATTAATATGGGGGAAAGGGGATCAGCAGGACCAAACCAGATAGGTTAATACTCATGGCGCCTGCTGCTTCCACAATACAGATTAGTCGAACACGTAGGCTGTCTGGTGCTTGATTTCAGTCATTACAAATGAGCTTTGAACATGTGCAATATTTTCAATGGTAGCTAGTTTATTAGAAAGAAAATTCTGATAACTATTCATATCCTTCTTCACGACTACCTTCAGCAGGTAGTCAAAATTACCCGCCACGTGGAAACACTCCATGACTTCGGGAACTTTAACAATAGCCTTTTCAAAAACATTAATTAATGGCTTGGAATGCAGTTGCAGAGAAACGTTAATGAAAGCAACAATTGTTTTGCCGATTTTATCACGGTCCAGTAAGGCCACATATTCTTTGACTACACCAGATTGTTCGATTTTTTTGAGCCGTTCATAAGTCGGTGTAACAGTCAGACCTATTTTAGCTGCAATCTGTTTTGTATTCAGGCGGGCATCGGCCTGCAAAACCTTTAAAATCTTCTTGTCAATAGGGTCAAATGTGTCCATCGTAGTTTTTTTATACTGTATTGATTAATTTCTAACCTCTTAAAAGGTTTAAAAATCCTGTAAATATCCATATAATAGTGTTTGTTTTCTAATTTAAACCAAATAATAGTTTTATAAAATTAAGATAACTTATTTTACATATTTTACATATCATTTCAACAATTGTATTGTAAAATGGAACAGAATAACTTATCTCCCGAAAATGCAGGGAAACTGAAGGACTTAATGGAAAGATTAACAGCTGATTCAGCGTTAATGCTTGGGTACCCCGTGTCGAAAGATTTTGATTATTCTGAACTTGCAAAGTTTCTAAATTTTCCAATAAACAACCTTGGTGACCCATTTGTGGCCTCGACCTATAATGTAGGTACGCGTGAAATGGAAAGAGAAGTGCTGGAGTTTTTTGCAGAGCTATTCAGGGCTCCGGTGAATAACTGGTGGGGATATGTGACTAACGGGGGCTCAGAAGGAAACCTTTATGGTTTATATCTGGCAAGAGAAATTCACCCAAAGGGAATGGTGTACTTTTCGCAGGCTACACATTATAGTGTACAAAAGAACCTGCACCTGTTAAATATGCCCAATATTGTGATCCGTACCCAGCCGAGTGGTGAGGTTGATTATGAGGATCTTAGAGATACTATAAAAATGAACAGGCATATGCCCGTAATTATTTTTGCGAATATTGGAACCACAATGACCGAAGCCCGTGACGATGTAAGTAAAATTAAAGGTATTTTACAGGAACTGGCTATTCAGCATTATTATATACATGCTGATGGTGCATTGTCTGGCAGTTACAGTGCATTTATAGAACCTCGTCCTGCATTTGATTTTGCCGATGGGGCAGATAGTATTGCAATCAGCGGACACAAGTTTATCGGATCTCCGATTCCTTGCGGGGTAGTCGTTGTTAAAAAGAACAATCGCGACCGTATTGCCCGCTCAGTTTCTTATACAGGAAGTATGGATACCACTATAACTGGTTCCAGAAATGGACATACCCCATTGTTTTTGTGGTATATGATTAAGACATTGGGGTTAGAGGGATTTAAAAAAAGAGCCCTGCATAGCTTGGAGGTAGCAGCCTATGCCGAAATGCGGTTAAAAGAGATTGGGATTAATGCGTGGAGAAATCCGGATTCTATTACAGTTAAGTTTTGCCTGAACCAGCTGCGCAAGTAAGGATCAAGTGGCAATTAGCTTTAGAAAATGGCTGGTGCCATATCATTTGCATGCCTAATGTAACTAAATATCAAATTGATCAGTTAGTTGGGGAAATAGCAGAATCTAATGTAATGTTATCTGTTTCTTAATTCTGAACAGGATATCATTTAAATCAAAAGGCTTACTGATAAAATCATTTGGGCTGCATTGCTGAAAAACGGTATCCGCCGAAGCATGTGCAGACATTACGATAATCGGTATGTCTTTTGTTTTTTGAGTAGTTCTGATCTCTTTACATAATTCCAGACCGTTACCGTCAGGAAGCATTACATCCAATAGATACAGATCCGGGATACTATCCATCATGGCTGCGTGGAAGGAAGAAATATCTGGAAAGAGTTTTACCTTATAACCCTCATCTTCCAAAATAAATTCTATTATCTGTCTGATATCCTGATCATCTTCTACAACATGTATTTGCTTCATCATTTTTCAATAGGTTTTTCTAATAGAAATAAGCCCGTTTTTCAGTTTAAATACTGATTGCAGGCTGATAGCTTATACTATTGAAATAATTGATGACAAACCCTGTACCAAAGATTGGTTATTATTAAATAAAGGGGGTTGAACTTCCCGGTAAAACCCCCTGAATGAGAACCGGCATCCACCGGTATGGAATAAATTATCTGTCCAAATATAAAACGGTACCTGGTTTTAAAAAATGATTGAGATCACATAATCGCATCTATGTGGCTTTTTCTTAACTTTGTAGTCAGGCGATGAGGGATGACTCTTGTCTTCAGACAAAATCAAAATAATGAAGATCATAAACATTTTAAGTTCTTGTTTGCTAATTACTGTATGCAGCCTGATGAACGTCAATGCACAATCCACACGTGAATTGTCAGAATTTCCTTTATCTGCCCATTATGTTCGTTCCAGTAAACCAATGCTGGTGTTTCTGACCGGTGATGGTGGCTGGAATAAATTTTCGGAATCAACTGTAAAAGAACTGGTTAAAAACGGTTATGCTACTATTGCTCTGGATACCCGTAAATATTTCTGGATTCAGAAAACACCTGATCAGTTCGCAAAAGATATGCAGGTGATTTTGTCTTCCTATCTTAAAACCTGGAATAAGGAGTCTTTTTCTATGATTGGTTATTCTTTTGGAGCAGATGTGGCTGCTTTCGTTCCTCCCCGTTTACCAGATCACTTAGCACAGAAACAAAACTCATTGGTGCTACTTTCTCCAGGGTTTTCGACCGGGTATGTAGTGAAATTAAAAAATTTACTGAATTTCGGTTCTACTGATAAAGAAAAATATAAAGTAAACCCTGAGTTGCAGAAATCCGTAATTCCGGTCTGGTGTATCTTTGGTAAGGATGAAGAAAGTGAATTTTATAAAGCTATCAAACCTACAGATAAGATACATAAAGTTATCATTCCGGGGTCTCACCGGTTTGATGATGATATACCGCAGGTGACAAGGGCGATTATTAAAGGGCTGTAAAAAAGAAACGGGGATAAGTCTCCGACTCATCCCCGCTATCTAAATTAACGCTCTCATATATACAGACGCTCATATTTAAGCTTTATTGTATAAACACAAAAATAAATCTGTTATCATTTTATATTTTGATAACAGAGGAAATATTAATTTAGCCTTCAAATCAGTTAATTATGAAATTATATAGCCGGATACTATTTTTATTTACTGTGTGTTTGTTTAGTCATACACTTGTTTTTTCACAGGATACGATCACGAAATCTCCGGACGATAAGCCTAATGGTCTGCAAATCAGCAGAAAGAAGATTGATTCGCTGGACAAGAAGTTAATGGAGGTGATTGGGGAACGTGAAAGGGTTGTGAAAGAGATTGGGGTATATAAAGCTAAGAACAATATTCCACCTTTGCAGGCAGATCGTTTTAAACAAGTCCTGGAGAAAAGTATTGCAGCGGGTGAAAAAGAGGGCTTGTCTGCCACCTTTATTACTGAGATGATGAACGCTATTCACAAAGAAAGTCTCAGAATCGAAGAAGAAATTAAAGCTGCTAATTAAGCAGCTGTTTAAAATCAGATCGTAAAATTGTTTAGTTTTGCAGCCAATTATATCCCACCGGTTCTATGGCAAATAACGTAAATATCACTTCCAGCGGCATACAAAAGGTTTTGCGGAATTACAATGAAAAGCAGGCGCTTGCTGAGTATATCTGGAATGGTTTTGATGCCAATGCTGATACCGTTGAAATCAATTATACCGCTAATGAGCTTGGTTTTATGGACAGGCTGGAGATTTATGATAATGGATACGGGATAAATTTCAAGAACCTGAAAGTTAAGTTTGATCCTTTTTATGAATCAGAAAAGGCCTTGCAGTTGGCTGTTAACAGGAACCGGTCTGTGATGCACGGTAAAAATGGAGTAGGGAGGTTGACCTTTTTCAAGTTTGCTAACGATGCAGAATGGCAAACTACATTTTTGCATAATAACGAGCTAAAGAGCGGGAGAATCAGGATTGGCGTATCTGCATTGAATAACTATCAGGCGGGTTTACTGGACATGCCATTGAGTGATAAACAAGGTACAAGAGTATTGTTCTCTAACATTAAGATTTTAGAAGAGAACATGGAACAGGAGATTATCCCTTTTTTAAAGGCGGAGTTTTGCTGGTTTTTGGAGCTGAACAAGAAAAAAAACTATTCTATTATAGTAAATGGTGTTCCACTTGATTATACGGATAACATCCAGTGTTATGAAGAAGACATCATGTTAAAAGACGAAACTACCCAAACCTTATTTAAACTAAAATTTGTACAATGGAAAGAATCTTTACATAAAGAGTTATCCAAAGTTTATTATATCAATGAAAGGGGGGAGGAGAAGTTTAAAGAGTATACAACCCTGAACAAGAAAGCCGACGAATATTTTCACAGTGTTTATATTGAAAGTGAGTTTTTTACAGATTTTGACTTTAGCGGAACTGAGTTCGATACACAGGTGAAATTATATAACCGGTCAAAATCATCACCAGAATACAAATTACTGAGTAAAAAGGTGAATGAACTGCTGCGGGCTAAAAGAAAGCTTTTTCTGAAAGAATATTCCAGTAAACTTCTCCAGCGTTTTGAAAATGAAGGTGTGCTTTCTTTGAATGATAAGGAACCTCTGGACGCGAAAAGGAAACATATATTGCTGAGTACTTTAAAAGCAATATATGAAATACAACCTAAAATATTCAGTAACCTGAGTATAGATCAGAAAAGAACATTTATTGCCTTAATTGATGCACTGCTTGTCTCAGATCAGCGTGGCAGTCTGCTCCATCTTCTGGAAAACATTGTTGATCTGGAAGAAGAGGAAAGAGCCGAGCTTACGATGTTACTGTCGCTGTAAGGATCTAATAGCTATTTCTTTTTTTTAACGCCCTCTTTACTGAGAATACTGATCGTGAAGCTTTCTTTTTTTAACGGACGGTCATGTTGATCAGTATTCACACATGATGATTAATTGCTTTGGCAACGTCCAGCCCTTTTATTATTTCTCCAAATACTGTATAGTCATTGTCAAGACGTGGTATACCACCTATCTTTTTATAAACATTACGCTGTTCTGCAGAAAACTTAATTCCTTTTTTTACCTCAAGCTCATCCAGTTCAGCATCAGTTTGTATTTTACCCTCTACAAGGTAGATCTGATCAAGGTAAGAGCTCTTTTCTGGATTGTCATTTCTTCCCGCTCCCAGAGCCCCTTTTTTATGGAACAGCTCAGGCTTTATTTCTGCTGCCAGACGTTCCACAGGCTGCTGCGGATTAAGCTTCTCCCTGTCTAGTATGGTGTCATCCAGTTCACCGCCCTGGCTAACAAAATTTTTAATAACCCTGTTGAATTCCTGATCTTTAAAAAGGCCTTTTTTGACAAGATTGATAAAGTTATCCCGGTGATTTGGCGTCTGATCATAAAGCATGATCAGTATCTTACCCTTTGAAGTTGAGAGCTGTACGTAATTAGTCTGGGCTTTAACTGTAATTGTGCAAATCAGAAAAGATAAAAAGATAGTCGGGGTTAGTAATCTCATATAGAGTTTTTATGTAAACTGAAGCGTTCTTTTAACATATAAATGGATGACAAGCATAATCATTCCAATCATAATAGAAACATCGGCCAGGTTGAAAATTCCGGTTTTTAAAATATAGAAATCGATGTGCAGGAAATCAGTTACTGAACCATAAAGCAGCCTGTCGTACAGATTCCCTAACCCTCCGCCAATTACAAAACAAATACCCAGTACTAAAAGATTATTCAGCTGACTATTTCTTAGCAGATAATAGATTCCATAACAAAGTGCCAGCAGAGGAATTAAAGATAAGAAGATAAACTTAACGGAGTCGGTCATGGAATCGCCGGTACTTAAAAATGCGCCAGAGTTTTCAACCTTAGTTAATATCAAATGATTACCGACTACATTGATTGTTTCATGGTAAGCTATGTTTTTACGGCAACATTTTTAGATAACTGATCGCAGCCTGCATTTGCCAGTACAAGCAATAGAATAGATATGTTTCTTAGAATAAGTTTCATTTGAAATGATTATTTCCGCTATAAACATAGCCTGTTTTTTTATAATCTCAAATTAATAATCCTTTTAGCTTTTGCATTTACATCTACTGAGCAGGAAATAACTGTTCTGCCATTTTCTGATCATGACCATAAATGTCTTCTCTGAAGTTAATCAGCCCATTTTTATCCACCCAGCTCGTAAAATAAGCTATGATTACAGGAACAGGGACTTTCATCGTTACCCACACTTCTTTTTTAGAATTCATGGCCTTATCCATTTTTTCGGTTGTCCATTCTGGTCTGTCTGCCAATAAATATTCAGCTAATGATTTTGGCTTCGCCAGACGGATACAACCATGACTAAATGCACGTTTACTCTCTGCAAACAGAGCTTTTGCAGGTGTATCATGCAAATAAATATTATAACTGTTTGGGAACAGGAACTTGACACGACCCAAAGAATTCGTATTTCCTGGTTTTTGACGGATCAGCGGTAAGCCATCACTAAACCCGTACTGTTCCATATTCTTTTGTGCAAGAAAATTGCGGTTTTTACGCATTGCAGGCTGTATTTCTGCACGAACTATACTTGGAGGAATATTCCAGTATGGACTAAAAACGATGTTCTTTAAGTTGTTACTGAAAATTACCGTTTTGTTTGCTGCTTTCCCAACCACAATCCCCATATTAAGGACCTCTTTTTTAGCTTCAAATACATGTAGTTTATATTCCGGGATGTTCACTAAAATAAGTTTTCCCTCTGGCATCAGTGGTGACCAGCGAATTCTTTCCAGGTTGATCAGCATTTGCTGGATACGGGATTCAACAGGAGCATTTAAAGCTGTCATTAATGTACGGTCAGGTTTCCCGGTTTGTCCGTATCCAAATTGTAATTGTGCTTTTTTGATAGCTGCGGTTACGTCCGCTGTATAAATAAATAGAGTTGAATCTCCGGTTTTCAAGTCCCCGAAATCAACCAGTCTTTGTTTAAGCTGTGAAACTACTAATCCGGAATCACCTTCTTTTAATTGTTTAAGTGCGGCGAGATCAATTTGTGGCCAGCTGCCTCTTTTCTGAATACTGTACCAGCGGATCAGTTCTTTATTTAATGTTTTATAATATCCGTTTACAGGTTCCCATTGCTCTATTCCGGCTCCCTTTTTGGCCACCAGTGAATCCAGCAAAGCTACTGCATCAATTTTTTTCCTGGGAATGTACCATTGTAATGCAGCCGGATCAACTTTTCCTGCATAAGCATCAGTTACGAAACTGAAAAAATGCTGGGTAAGTTCGAGTTCCAGTTTAATCAGCGATGGACTCACTGCACGAATCAAAGTATCTTTGCTCACTAATCCACTAAGCTGATTACGTAAAGTCTGATCATTTTTGGTGCTGTCCCTGGAAGTTGAATCATAGCTTTTATCCAGCTCATAAAATACCCTGGTCTGCTCTGCAAGTCCTTTTTCTGTAATCCAGGCAAATTGAAAGTTCCTGCTGTTGTAAAAATTCCGCAGCCGTAAAGCTGAGCTATCTTCTAATTTAGTATCAACGATATATTTTTCCAGCTCGATACTATCAATTAATAGTTTAGTTACTGCATTCTTAGGGGTAATAGTTATATCTCTGGCTATTTTTTTTACCTCTTTTCGCTGACACTGTATTAAAAATAAAGAAGTCATGATCATCAATAGCAGGAATGGAGAGCCTGAAATTGAAAAAATGGAGCGGAGCTTTAGTTTCATGGTGATGAATATAGGTAAATATATATTATTGCTTAACAGTGGGTTGGAAGAATTCATCCACTTTGCTGTTAAATTCATCCTTGTGTTCAATTAAAGTGGCATGACCGGACTTAGGAACGATCCATAGCTGGCCCTCCGGGATATGCTTTGCAATTAAAACAGTATGTTCGGTATTGATCAGGTCATGGTCACCGCCAATAATTAAGGCGGGGGGGCATTTAATCTGTTGTAATGCGGTCAGGGAGATATTCGGTTGTTGCCAGTCCAGTAAAAAGACCTTCCAGTCATTTTGTTCCTTTGGTGTTTTAAATTTTCTGTCTTTGCCAGCTAAATAAGTCTCCTGTTCAGATTTCCAGAATTCTGGTTTCAGTGCAGTAGAATCAGGCCACAGATTTGCTCCGGTGGAAGCCAGTTTAATTACCTTATCAGGGTGCCTCATTGCCATGAGCAAAGCGTTAATCCCGCCATCACTCCATCCGATTACATAAGCTGAATCCATATGCATTGAATCGAGCAGTGCTGCATAATCGTCTGCCATCATTTCAAAACTCAAAGAATCTCGTGTATCTGAAGAGTTACCATGTGCACGGCTATCAGCCACAATCACATTATATTTTTTTGAGAAATAGGGGATGTTCCCGGCAAAAGAGCTGATATCACCACCATTTCCGTGAATCATCAGTAAAGGTTTACCGGAACCGTAGGTCTCATAATACATTTTGAAACCCCGGATATTAAAGTATTTTCCAGTCTTTTTGTTGTTACCGTAATTGATCACTTTATCCTGGCAGGCACTAATCAGCAGGACTAAAACACAGGCAGAAAATATTAATATGTCTTTTATACGCATGGTATTTTGTTAGAATGGATATTTAATAAAGGATATAATATGGTCAAATTTCACTATAAAACATGATTTTTACTCGTATTTCATCAATATTTGCTCCAAAAATATAAAGCCGGGAAAAGTAATATTATATTTGTTGCGATAAAATCTAACCTGATTAATATTAATGCAGACTAAACAGCTGACCTGGCAGTTCGCCTGGGAGTATCCGGCCTTCAGAGTGAAATTCATATTAGGATTCTTAATGATGTTCCTGATACTTTTTTACTTACAGGATTTTTTCTTGTTTGTACAGGCCAGAAACGGAGTTTTAATGAATGACTGGGTATTGAGCCGTTTACCCGCTCAGGACGTGTGTCCCGTTATATCTTTTTGATACTTTATCCGGCAACAGGCTTTTTCATCTGGCGGGTAATCAAAAATTCTTCCATGTGCATCACTGCTTTATGGGGCTATATTTTTCTATGTCTGGCCAGAATGATTACCATTTCGCTGATCCCGCTGGATGCACCACTGAATCTTGTCCATCTCAAAGATCCTTTTTCTATCATTTTTTACGGTTCAAATCTGATTACAAAAGATTTATTCTTTTCAGGGCATACTGCTACACTTTGCCTGGTTGGTCTTTGTCTGGAAAACAAAACCGAAAAGATGATCATTTTCTGTGCTACGACTGTATTGGGCGTCTTATTATTAGTTCAGCATGTACATTATACAGCAGATGTACTTGCTGCGCCGGTATTTAGTTACATATTCTGGTATCTTGGCAAAACTATAACAAGGATATGATTTTGGTAATCCTTAAATTCGCCAATCCTTAAATTACATATAATTTTAATCAGGGAATCTGCCATATAGCTTATTCCATATATCCTTTTACATGGAAGTCAAAAATTTAGAACCTCAGGAACTTTGGAGTAATTTCATAAAGCTGAACGCTGTGCCACGTGCTTCAAAAAAAGAAGAACGTGTGATTGCATTCATGGTTAGCTTTGGAAACGGCCTTGGTCTGGAAACAGTGACAGACCCTATCGGAAATGTAGTGATCAAAAAACCTGCTACTCCGGGAATGGAAGATCGTAAAACAGTAGTTTTACAATCTCACCTTGATATGGTACATCAGAAAAACAGTGATACCGTGTTTAATTTTGACGAACAAGGTATTGAAATGTTTGTTGATGAAGACTGGGTTAAGGCCAGAGGTACTACACTGGGTGCTGATAATGGAATAGGGGTAGCAACAATCATGGCTTTATTAGCTTCTGAGACGATCGCACACCCTGCATTGGAAGCAATGTTTACTATTGATGAAGAAACTGGCATGACGGGCGCTAAAGAGCTTGATCCGGCTAACTTCTCTGGTTGGTTCTATCTTATTGAACCTGGATACTGAAGAAGATGATGAATTAACTATCGGCTGCGCCGGAGGAATAGATACCAATACTACTTACAATTATCAGCAGGAAGCAACTGCTGCTTCAGGTACAGCTTTTGAAATCACCATTAAGGGATTAAAAGGCGGACATTCAGGAATGGATATCCACAAAGGCAGAGCAAATGCAAATAAACTGATGAACCGGTTGTTCTATACAGCGATTAAAACTATAAACCTGCAATTGAGTACGATCAATGGTGGAAGTTTAAGAAATGCGATTCCAAGAGAATCTTCAGCAGTAGCGATTGTCACTAATAGTGAAAAAGTATTGTTTGAAGAATTTATAAAAGAATTCGCTGCATTGCTTAAAGAAGAATATGAGACTGTAGAACCTGGATTAACTGTAATTCTGACTGAAACTGTTTTACCTGCACAGGTCATGGTGAAAGCTGATTTCAAAAAGATCCTGAATGCAATTTATGCAATCGAATGGTGTTTTCAGAATGAGTCCTGATATTGAGGATTTAGTAGAAGCTTCAAGTAACCTGGCAAGAGTAATTGTTAAGGATGGTCAGTTTATTACACAATCTTTACAACGCAGCAGCGTCGAAAGTACCAAAACCGATGTGTCAAATGCGATCCGCGCTTCTTTTGAAAATATGGGTTGTGAGGTTGAACAGGCAGGAGATTATCCTGGGTGGAAGCCTAACCCTGATTCCGATATTTTAAGATTAATGACAGGTTTATACCAGACCGCTTTTGGAAAAGAGCCTAAAGTTGATGCTTGCCATGCCGGATTGGAATGTGGTATTTTAGGTGGTCATCTGCCTGGAATGGACATGATTTCGTTCGGACCTACAATCAGAGGAGCACATTCACCGGATGAAAGAGTACAAATCTCTTCTGTTCAAAAATTCTGGGGATTCCTGCTTACGATACTGAAAGAGATTCCTAAAAACACTAAATAAAAAAGAATTACTTACTTTAGACCTTCTTTAAAGAAATATTTATGATTATTGCACCAAGAATACGTGGTTTTATCTGCCTGACTGCTCATCCTGAAGGATGTGAGCAAAATGTTGTCAATCAAATTAACTACGTGAAATCAAAAGGAGCTATTGCAGGCCCTAAACGTGTGTTGGTTATTGGCGCATCTACAGGATTTGGACTGGCATCAAGAATTACCAGTGCCTTTGGATCGGACGCATCTACAATAGGTGTGTATTTCGAAAAACCACCTGCACCAGGAAAAACTGCTTCGCCGGGATGGTATAATACTGCTGCTTTTGAGACTAAAGCTCATGAAGCTGGTTTATATGCTAAAAGTATCAATGGTGATGCTTTTTCTGACGAAATCAAACAAAAAACATTAGATCTTATCAAAGCTGATTTAGGTCAGATTGATTTAGTGATCTATAGCCTGGCTTCGCCTCGCAGAACACATCCTAAAACAGGAGTTGTCTATAATTCTGTATTGAAACCAATTGGTCAGTCAGTTTTTTACAAACAAAACTGTAGATTTTCATACTGGTGTAGTTTCTGACATCTCGATTCAGCCAGCTAATGGAGAAGAAATTGAAAATACCGTTGCCGTAATGGGAGGGGAGGACTGGGGTTTCTGGATCGAGGATCTTAAAGCCGCTGGTTTATTAGCTGAAGGAGCTACTACTGTTGCTTATTCTTATATCGGCCCGATAGTAACTGAATCGGTTTATCGCAAAGGAACAATTGGCCGTGCTAAAGATGATCTGGAAGCCACTGCGTTCAGCATTACTGAAAAGTTAAAAGACCTGAATGGAAAAGCATACGTTTCTGTAAACAAAGCGCTGGTAACTCAGGCTAGTTCAGCTATCCCGGTTATTCCATTGTATATTTCATTGCTTTATAAAGTGATGAAAGCAAATGGAACACATGAAGGTTGTATCGAACAGATTCAGCGTTTATTTCAGGATAGATTATACACCGGCGCTGAAATTCCAACTGATGATGAATGGCAGGATTCGTGTTGATGATTTGGAAATGGATGAAACTGTTCAGGCAGAAGTTAACAAGCTATGGGCTGGTGTGACTACAGATAGTTTACCAGAACTTGGTGACCTTGCTGGTTACAAACATGACTTCCTTAATCTGTTTGGCTTTGATGTAGCTGGGGTAGATTATGAAGTTGAATCTGATGAAATGAAACAAGTGCCAGGATTAGTTTAAATCTGGGTTATTCTATTAAAAAGAGGGCTTCCATTCAATTGGGAGCCCTTTTTTTTTTATGTATTTTTTGATTTTATTCACTGATAATTAGATTGTTATTTATTTTATATTTTGTACAATTGTATTTTACACAATATAGTTGTGTACAAAGCGTTTAGTGTATATGGAAATGCTAAAACTGGAGCAGCAGCTCTGCTTCCCGATCTACGCTTTGTCAAGACAGATCACCGCCTTGTATCGTCCTTTGCTGGATAAACTGGATCTCACATATCCGCAATATTTGGTGATGCTGTTGCTTTGGGATAAGAACAAAATCAGTATCAAAGAAATTGGTGAGAAGCTTTTACTGGACACCGGAACTTTGACTCCTTTGCTGAAAAGACTCGAGCAAAAGAAATATCTGACCAGGAAAAGAAGTGAAGAAGATGAGCGTATAGTCCTGATTGAATTAACCAGCAGCGGGCAGAAACTGAAATATTCAGCAGCTGGAATACCGGGGGCATTATTCTGTGCATTGGATATTACGGAGAAAGAAATGGTCAGCTTACAACAAAAACTAACAGGAATTTTAAATACAATAAATAAACAAAATGGATAAAATTGAAAAATTGTATACTGCTGAAGCTAGTGCTACAGGTGGTAGAAATGGAAACGTAAAATCATCGGATGGCGTTTTAGACCTCGAAGTAAGAATGCCTAAAGAGCTTGGGGGTGGGGCAGGGGCTTATACTAACCCTGAACAGCTTTTTGCGGCTGGTTATGCTGCTTGTTTTGATAGTGCGCTGAATTTGGTGATCAAAATGGAGAAAGTGCAGACTGGTGAAACTAAGGTGACCGCACAGGTGAGCATTGGTAAAAATACTACAGGCGGTTTTCAATTAGCTGTAAAGCTAAAAGTGTCTGTGCCTGGGGTTACGACTGAGGTAGCTCAGGCATTGACTGAGAAAGCACATCATGTATGCCCATATTCGAATGCTACCCGGGGCAATATTGAGGTAGAGCTTGAAAATGTTTAAGCAATTGATTGCTATCCCTGGCTGAATTGCTCATTGAGTAGTTGAATAGGGGTAGTGGACTAGTCTGAATCGCTGTTGAAAGGGTGTTAAAGGGACATTGGAAGGGGGTTGGAAGGACCCAGGTCATTGCAAGGTCCTTCCAACGTCCTTCCAACCCCCTTTCAATGCCCTTTCAACAGCGATTCAGACCCCTGTTTAAACGGGTTTCTTTAGCCGAACCGTATGTTTACGAAAAACAGTTAGCGGACAGGTTGATTTTTGCTTCATATTGCTTCCGTGTTTCTTGTTGTTATACGTACTTGTAATCTCCTTTCTGCGGGACAATCTGTCTGAATGCGGGTTTGTGTATGGCTTGTGAAAACTAGTGTTTAGAGAAGCTTTATTTCGGTTGGATATCCAGAGCGCTGATAAGCCCAATATGGGAATGTGTAAAACGTTGCCCGTTTTTTTTTGCCTTTATATTTTCTTATTGATCCAAACATTCCTGATTGTGCTTTTAAGTGCATTTAATTGTTCACTCTGTTCAGTTTTTTTTGTGGGTCCTCCTCCAATTAGTCAATATGGTAATTGTTGTATTACTATATTATATTTTAAATCAGATGTATATAGATGTTATATAAATAATTAATGAATGACAAATTGTCTTGCTGCTATTTTGTGCTTTAAAAAATGACTTATAATCAGGTCTCATTTATTCCTGATTTTTTACTACTATTGTCCTGTATTAAGGAATGAAAACCTTTTGTTTAAGCAATAGTTATAAACACTGATTTTTTCAGTGTGGATAAGTTATCCACAAAAAAGGCGCTTTTTCCTGGGCTATCTTTTTGCCTGTTAGCGACTTATGAATTAGGTGAGATTTTATGATTTTTTGTTGGTAATTTTTAGGATCTTCGCCCTCCCAAAACGGCAGAGTGTTTGGTCGTTGTTTAAGTCGAATACCATTAATTTATAGAATAACT